>CAWEEW010000013.1:0-450442 GCA_963808195.1 uncultured Acidobacteriaceae bacterium
GCCTGCCCGCACATCGCGGGGAGGAAGTGACCGACGAGGTGATCGACGGTCCGCAATCCGTCGTGTTCGACGAAGCCGAAAATCGTCTGCACGCGCAAAAAGGCGTGCTGGCCTGGTGTCTGGGAGCATTGCCGTCATGAGCCCACTCGAGCGCGACGTTTCGGACCTCGCCCGCGACGACATCGTCTTGCCCTATACGGTCGAGAGCCTGAGCACGCGCGGGCGTCTGGTCCGGCTCGGGCCCGCGATCGACGCCATATTGAAGCGCCACGCCTATCCGGAGCCTGTCGGCAAGGTGGTCGGAGAGGCCGCCGCGCTCGCGGTGTTGCTCGGTTCGACGCTGAAGTTGGAGGGCCGCTTCCAACTGCAGACCAAGACCGACGGCGCACTCAGCATGTTGGTGGTCGATTTCGACGCGCCCTCGAATTCTGCGTGCTCTCGCCCGCTTCGACGAAAAGGCGCTCGCGAGCCGATCGGCTGGGGGCGGCGACATCCTCGGCTCCGGCCACCTCGCCTTCACGATCGACGTCGGGGAGCGGGCCTCGCGCCACCAGGGCGTGATCGCGCTAGAGGGCCAGGGATCGAGCGAGCCGCGCACGTCTACTTCGAGCGATCCGAACAGATACCGACGCTCGTCCGTCTCGCCGTCGGCCAGAGCGTCACGCCCGAAGGCGTCGAATGGCGCGCGGGCGGCCTGCTCGTGCAATTCCTGCCGGACTCGCCCGAGCGACGCCGTCACGTCGATTTCGATCCCGGCG
The DNA here is from genome assembly GCA_963808195.1 of uncultured Acidobacteriaceae bacterium. Classification (GTDB taxonomy): domain Bacteria; phylum Acidobacteriota; class Terriglobia; order Terriglobales; family Acidobacteriaceae; genus Sulfotelmatobacter. Next base: position 759 of record CAWEEW010000013.1, read on the forward strand.
ACGGGCCGCCGGGCTTCATCAAAGAAGCCTCGCCCGAAGACGACGAATGGATCGAGGCCAAGTCGCGCGCCGCGACGACGGAGGATCATGAACTCATCGATCCGACGCTGTCGAGCGAGCGGCTGCTGTTCCGCCTGTTCAACGAACGCGGCGTGCGCGTCGCCGATCCGACGCCGCTGAAAGAAGCGTGCCGCTGCTCGGCGGAAAAGATCGACGCGATGTTGCAGAGCTTTTCGGCCGAGGAACGCGGCCGCGATGGTCGGCGACGACGGGCAAATCGGCGTCGCCTGCGAATTCTGCTCGGTCAAGCGCGTCTTCGATCCTGCGGATTACGACGCATGAAATCCAGTCCGCGCAAATCTCCTCCCGCGCAAGGGGGCGAGGTCTCGATGGACATGAGCGCTTTTGCGGTCCGACTGGCCGAAGTCGGCGCCGAGGTCGAGGCCGAACTGGAAGAGCTGCTCGCCCTCGGGCCGCGACCCCAAGAGCTCGCGCGTCCCGAGCGTCTGCTCAGCGCGATGCGCCACGGGTGCTGGGCGGAGGCAAACGACTGCGGCCCTTCCTGACGATCGAGACTGCGCGGGCGCTTGGCGTTACCGGCGCCGCGCCGCGCCGCGCAGGCGCGCGATCGAGTGCGTGCATGGCTATTCCCTCATCCACGATGATCTGCCGCGATGGACGACGACGACCTTCGTCGCGGCCGGCCCACGGTTGGTCGCGCGTATGACGAGGCGACCGCGATCCTCGCGGGCGATGCGCTGCTGACCCTCGCCTTCGAGGTGATGGCCGATCCGGCGACCCATCCCTTCGGCGAAACCGCGCGGCGCTGTGTCTCGGCCTCGCCAGGGCCGCGGGCCTCGGCGGCATGGTCGGCGGCCGGATGCTCGACATCGCGGCCGAGAGCGCCACGGCCCCGTTGAGCCCCGACGCCATCCAATTACTCCGGCGATGAAGACCGGCGCGCTGCTGCGATTCGGCGTCGAGGCGGGCGCCATCCTTGCTGATGCCTCACCTGATCGCCAGGCCGCGCTGGTTCGTTACGGCGAGGCGCTCGTCGCCGCGTTTCAGGTCGCGGACGATATTCTCGATGCGGAGAGCACCGACGCCGAACTCGGCAAGCGCACGGGCAAGGACGCCGCGCGCAACAAGGCGACGTTCGTCTCGGTGCATGGGTTGGCGCGCGCCAAGGGCTTGCGCGACGAACTCGTTGGAGTGCCGCTCCCATGCCTGTCCACCGTTGGATTTATCACCGGTTCGAAGCCGGCAGTGGCTTCCGACTTGCTGAATCTGCAATCACTCCGTTCTGCTTGAGAAGAGTAAGACCGACGAGCACGGGTAGGCAGTTCACGAAGAATGCTATGTTCTCAAGGTCTGCTCAAAAGCGAAGTGTCTCAGCGCAAACAGGCATGGCATCAACCAGCCGTACAACGCCGCTATGACAGAGACATGGAAGTCACCGATGTCCAGGCAGCCGCGGTATTTGCGATCCTAGCGCAACTTTATTTTTGCGAAGTTCGGGCGAACCCAACGGCACCGCACGATTAGCAAAATGGCGAAACCGAATGCTCACGAACCGCAAAGTGGTTACTCTTTTTCAAGCACTGTACAATACCGTCTCTTGGAACTCTGATAGCGGAAATGCTGGTAATAACCAGGTAGGCAATGCCCGAGTCCATTGACTGGCCGCCGATTCATCCGCGGGCGCATCCGCCGCGGCGTCGCCGCCGCTTCCTTCTCATTCTCGGCGTCCTTGCCGTCATCTTCTTCGGCGGCCGGACCGCGTTGTCGTATTACGTGGACCTCCTCTGGTTCAGGTCGCTCGGCTACGGGGACGTGTTCTGGAAAACACTGAGTCTTCAGTGGGGAGTCTTCGCGGCTTTTGCAGCGGCTACATTTCTCATTCTGTACGGATCGTTTCTAGCTCTGAAGCGGGCGCATCTCTCCGATTTGCCGAGCGGTCACACGATTCTCATCGGCGGACAACCAGTGAAGCTGCCGGTTGAGCCTGTCCTGCGCCTCATCGCGCTCGGCGTTTCGCTCGCCATTGCCGCTGCAACCGGCGCCGGCATGATGGCGGAGTGGCCGACGCTCGCGCTCTTTTGGTATGCACCCCGTGCAACTGGCAGCGTCGTAGACCCGATCTTTGGCAAGCCGCTGAATTTCTTTCTGTTCACCCTGCCCGCGTGGCAGCTCATCCTCGGCTGGCTGCTTACGCTGGCCGTGATTACCTGTATACTCGCCGTTTTCTTCATCCTCATCACGGGCGGAGCCCGTGCCCTCGCCGGGAGTCTCAGCCGCCAGGTCACGTTGCCTTGGCGCGGGCTCTCCATCACGTTTGCGTTTCTGTTGCTGATCCTTGCGATGCGTGCGTATATCGGCCGGTTCGAGCGCTTGCTTGACGATCATACGATCTTTGGGGGAGTGACCTACACGGATGCGCACATCACGCTCACCGGGATGCTCATCGTTTGCGTCGCTCTGGTTCTCGGCGCGGTGATCGCAGTCGTCAACGCCGTGCGGGTGCCACGCGGGCGCTGGCTGGCCGCGGCGATTCTTCCGGCGGCAGTCTGTTATATCGCCGTTCAAGGGGTCGGATGGTACGTCAGCAGCTTTATCGTCAAACCGAACGAACTGGTTCGCGAGAAGCCCTACATTGTCTACAACACCGACTTGACGCGGCAGGCCTACGGATTGGACCGGGTCACGCAGCGCGAGTTTCCCGCCGAGACGACGGTCGAAGCGGCCGATCCGGCGAACAATCAGGCTACACTTCAGAACATCCGGCTGTGGGACTGGCACGCCCTCCAGGACACGCTGCGCCAGATTCAGGAAATCCGCACTTACTACGACTTCCCCGACATCGATATTGATCGATATGACATCGATGGCACGACTCGCGAAGTGATGCTCGCCGCGCGCGAACTGAACGTAGATAAGCTCCCGGAGAGCAGCCGCAACTGGATTAACGAGAAGCTGATCTACACCCATGGCTATGGCATCACGATGAATCCGGTCAATGGGTTCACGGCGGAAGGGCTGCCCACGCTGATTTTGAGCAACATGCCGGTCCAGAGCACGGTGCGTAGTCTGACCGTGACGCGGCCAGAGATCTATTTCGGCGAGTTGACCAATACCGACGTCTACGTGAAGACGCGGCAGAAGGAATTTAACTATCCGCAAGGCGAGAGCAACAATCTCACGTCGTACGAAGGCAACGGCGGCATCGTACTCGGCGGCTTTATGCGCCGCATGATCATCGCGCTCGATCAAGGCGATCTTGCGAAGCTGCCGTTCAGCGATGACGTGAACAAGGATAGCCGGCTGCTGATGCGGCGCAACATACGCGATCGCGTATCGGCGTTAGCGCCGTTCCTCACCTACGATCCGGATGCGTACATCGTGCTCGGCGACGACGGCCGCCTGTCGTGGATCATGGATGCGTTCACGGTTTCAGACAGCTATCCGTACTCGACCCACTATCGCCTCAACGAAAATTCCATCAACTACATGCGGAACAGCGTGAAGGTGGTCATCGACGCCTACGATGGCACGACAACGTTTTACGTGTTCGATCCGGATGATCCGATCATCGCAGCCTACCGCCGCATCTTTCCGAGTCTGTTCAAGGATGCGGCCATGATGCCGCCGGGACTTCGCAAACACGTGCGCTACCCGGAGTTGTTACTCAAACTGCAGGCGGAAGTTTACGGGCTTTATCACATGACGGATCCGGAAGCCTTCTACAACCGTGAAGATCTGTGGACGGTCGCCACCGAAGTCGGCATGAGCGAGGGAGGCGAGCAACAAACACAAGCGATGCAGCCGAATTTCGTGCTGATGAAACTGCCGGGCGAAACCGGCGAGGAGTTCGTCGAGATTCTGCCCTTCACGCCGGCCAACCGGAATAATCTGATCGGCTGGATTGCGGGGCGCAGCGACGGCGCACAGTACGGTACGTCGGTGGTCTACAACTTTCCCAAAACGAAGCTGGTTGACGGACCGCTGCAAATCGAGGCGCGAATCGATCAGAACGCGCAGCTTTCCGGACAATTGACGCTGTGGAATCAGCAAGGCTCGCACGTGCGGCGCGGCGCCCTGCTGGTGATTCCGACCGGGCGCGCGCTGTTGTATGCGGAGCCGATTTACCTGCAGGCGGAGCGGAGTCCGATGCCGGAGTTGCGTCTGGTCGTGCTCGCGCTGCAAGATCGGCTGGCGTATGGACCAACCTTCGAGTCGGCGATGGCGGCGCTTTTTGGCGGAGCGAGTCTCGTCTCTGAGCGCCACGGCAGTGCACCGCGGAGCCGTCGCGAAGCACACCGGCATCCGCCGCGTCGCCCCAACCCGCAGAGGATCGCAACGCACTCATCGCGGAAGCCGCCAAAGACCTTGCCGACTACCAGCGCCTGACGGCGGAGGGCAAGCTCGGCGAGGCCGGACAGAAGCTTGAAGAGTTGAAGCGTGCACTCGACAAGCTGAACACACGCTAAAGACACTTTCGCTGCCGTGCTGGTTCTCGCTCTCGAAGCCTTCAATGACGATGAACTCGTCCAATGCTCGCCCGTATTTCAATTGCTCTACTGGCATTCATCTTGGCCGGAATTCTGCCATTGCATGGCCGAAATCAGCCTCCGAGCGTTGACGCAGTGGGACTGATCGCAAACGGATCGGACTGGCAGTTACGAACTCCAGCGTTGTCTTCCCGACCGGCAGCCTTCAGGCGGATTCCTTGAGACTAGCGGCCAGAGGCATCTATACCAGAAGTAGTCTAGTTTGGGACATGCGGATTGGTATTGACAAGTCGCGTTGTAGGAAGGTGAAAGGTGGCGCTTTGCGACGACAAAACAACCTGACAGATGGAACCAAGAGTGGAAGTCGTATCACAAAGGTGGGCAGGAATCTCCGAAAGTCTCGACTCATTTGCCTTTTTGCGAGCACTCCCTGCGGATAGATTTTTCGCTTTCGGACTGCGCGGTAAGCACGCAGTCACCTGCGAACCCCATCAGGCTGCCTGGGGCCTCGCAACGTGACCATTTTTGCCACAGAATCGCCTTGCATTCGCCGTTCACGTACGAATAGATGGCGAATCGAAACCGGACTGATTGCCCAGTTCTGATGTCGGGTTTCGGGTGAAATTCCCTGGCAGGGTTTTGCTATCTGCAACTTGCGGACACGTCGAGCCTTAGCGCGACAAGACCGTACCGAGAGTTCGAATCTCACTTTCTCCGCCAGCAAGTCTTAACTGCAGAGAAGGTTGGCCCTTCTACCTCCGAAATACGCGACAATTGCCCGTACTTCGCAATTATTTCCCGACAAACCGGACTGCAGAGAACGGACTGCTCGTCGGCAACCGGGGTGACCGTCCGGCCTTTTCTCCGGAAGGCACCTGTGCGGTCCGGTTTCAAGAAGGGCAGCAGGCGAATGCAATGCAATCTCGAGGCCGGGGATCCGGCCAAAGCGGTTGACTTTTGTGTCGTGTTTGGAAAACCGAGTTCGTCGTTCCCAGAATGTATGGTTCGCCGCTCGACTGCAAGGGGAGACTCTGTGCAACCATCGACCTCAATCGCAATAGAGCTTTGTATAAGGTTCAACGACAGAATAAGCCGACGGTGGTTCCTATCGGTTCGTGACTCCCAAAAGACCGCCTGGCACCATCTTAGAGCACAAGCGAGTTGTTGGATTTCCTACTTTGGGAAATTTTCCCGCCTTAGACTTCCCCCCGGCCCTGATGGACACGTGTTGAACGTTCGTGCGTGGAACCTCAGACGAATTGCAGATTAAATCATTCCTAGCGACCTGCGACAAAGCAGAATTCACGGCTAGGAATTGGTTTTCCTATCTCCGATGACCTTGTGAGAAACATGGACAAATGTGATCGCAGGATCTGCATATCTCTGGTTTGAAATGAGTGACAGGAAGGGAGTGCGAGCGCAAGACCCGCCATGTCTAATCAACTCGTAGCTTTCATCCTCGGTGAGCAGCGCTACGCCCTTCCTTTGGCAACCGTCCAGAGAGTCATACGGATGGTGGAGGTAACCGCGCTGCCAAAGGCTCCAGAAGTTGTGCTGGGCGTAATTGACTTGCAAGGAGACATCATTCCGGTCATGAGCATGCGAAAACGGTTCGGCATGGCTGAACCAGCAACCAGTTTGAGCGACCAACTCATCGTCGCGGATGCGGGTTCACGGCGGGTTGCTCTTGTTGTGAATTCAGTCACCGGAGTTGTGGAACAGACGACAGAAGAGGTTACAGAAGCGGAAAAGATCGTACCCGGTGTGCAACATGTGGAAGGCATGGCGCCGCTGGAAGGCGGCATTTTGTTCATTCATGATCTTGATCGTTTTCTCTCGAAGAAGGAAGAGCGGCAACTGGACGGCCTCCTGGCCCAAGCGGCGGGAACAGAATGACAAAAAAAATCTCGGAGGATCAGCTTCTGCGGCTCAGCGACTTTGTCGCTCGTTACTTCGGACTGCACTTTCCGGAGGAACGCTGGTTCGATCTTCAGCGTGCAGTTTGCGGTGCCGCCCAGGAATGCGGTTATCAGCAAGACATCGACCGCTATGTCCAGGAACTGTTGTTACCGGCCTTGTCGCAAAGGCATCTGGAAGTGTTGGCCAGCTACTTAACGGTCGGCGAGACGTATTTTTTCCGGGAGAAGCGCAGCCTGGAGGTTCTTGAAAAGGACATCGTGCCGGAGTTGATTCAGACGCGTAAGGATGGGGCAATCAGAATCTGGAGCGCTGGTTGCGCCACTGGTGAAGAACCGTATTCGATCGCGATCCTGCTGAGCAAGTTGATGGGGTGCCTGGAGAAGTGGGACGTCGAAATTCTGGCAACCGACTTGAATTTCAAGTCATTGCAAAAAGCATCCGAGGGAATTTACAGCGAATGGTCCTTTCGCGGGACTCCGCCGTGGGTTCGGAGCGCATATTTTGAGGCAGTCGACAAAGACCGTTGGGCCATTCGCCCCGCCATTAAGAAGATGGTGACATTTGTCCAGCTCAACCTTGCGGATGATTCTTTTCCCTGGCATTCGAACTCCATCCACGGTTTCGACGTGATCTTCTGCCGGAATGTGCTCATGTACTTCACTCCGGAGGGGATGAGGAAGGTCATACTGCGTCTCTACCGCTCCCTAGCGAGTGGTGGATGGTTGATCGTGAGCCCGACGGAAACCTCCCACGAGCTTTTCTCCGAGTTCGCCGCGGTCAATTTTGGCGATGTCACCCTCTATCGTAAGTCGGCCACACATGCGCAGAAGGCACTGACCTTGCCTTCGGTTGTACACGATGAGAGCTGGTCCGGCCATCGGCTACCAGAACGCCATGCACTACCAGAACAGAGAGTGGAGAGTTCAGAACCGGCCGTGGCTCTAGTCTGCGACACAAGCCGGGATCGTGAAATCCACGCGGAAGACGTGGAATCATCGGCGCCTTCCTATGAACAGGCTTTAGCGCTTCATGAACTAGGGCGTTATGAAGAAGCCGAGCAAGTCATCGGAACACTTCTCTCGCAAAACGGCAGCGATGCGCGCGCCATGCTTCTCCTGGCGCGCGCCTGCGCCAATCAAGGAAAACTGGCTGCGGCGCTCGTGTGGTGTGACAAGGCAATCGCAGCCAACAAGATGGATGCTTGTGCCTACTATCTGCGGGCGACGATCTTGCGGGAACAAGGGTCGATATCAGAGGTTCTCTTCGCGCTCCAACAGGCAGTGTACGTGGAACCTCAGTTCGTATTGAGTCATTTCTCCCTTGGCCATTTGGCTTTGAGTCAGGGAAAGCTAAAGGAAGCTGAGAAACATTTCGAGAACGTTCTGCTGTTGCTGGCGCAGTATACGCCGGAAGACATTGTGCCGGAATCCGAGGGGATCTCGGTGGGTACGCTGAGGGAAATGATCGTTTCTCGGCGCGCTGGCATGGCCCCGGGAATCCCCGAAGCTGAAGTACCGCAGTGTACATTTCGCCGCGCCGGTAAGCCTCGCGTGCAGCAGGTGGGCATCCGATGAGCGTAGAAGCCACATCGAAGGATTTACTGCCCACTCCCGCTCCCCATGCGAGGGGCAAAGCCGAGTTCGACTGGGCCAGCCTTCACCGGCGACTGGATGCCTCTCGTGCGGCCCTGCAGCGGAAACTCGCTCCCAGCGTGGAGGAAAAACGGAAAATTCTCCGCGCCCGCGCTCGTACGCTGGCGGCGGGGGGCAAAGCGGAAGCAACCTCTCCGCATCTGCTCTTGGAGGTTGTGGAGTTTGTCCTGGGGCCCGAGCACTATGGCATTGAATCGAGTCATATCCGCGAAATCCATCCGCTTAACGAATTCACGCCGCTGCCGTGCACACCCTCCTTTGTCCTGGGACTGGTCAATGTGCGGGGACAAATTCTTTCCATCATCAATATCAAGAAGCTTTTTGATCTGCCGGAAAGAGGTCTGACCAATCTGAACAAGGTCATCATCGTCCACGCCAATCACATGGAGCTTGGCATTCTTGCCGATGCCATTCTCAGCATGCGTTGCATTGCGCGCGAAGAACTTCACCCGGCTCTTCCGACCCAGACAGGGATACGAGAGGAGTATCTGAAGGGAATCACGAAAGACCCGTTGGTGGTTCTCGACGTAGAGAGGATTCTTTCCGACGAAAAGATCCTGGTGAACGATACAGCGGGCGCCAGAACTTGAGCGCCAAGATTTGCGTAAAGGGAGACGTGCAATGCGGTGGTCGATTGGAAAAAAGATTGGCAGCGGTTTCGGATTGGCCTTGATTGCGCTCGCGATTGTTGGCGCAGTTTCGTATGACAGCACGAGCAAACTCATCGACTCCGCCGAGTGGGTCCGGCATACGCATGAGGTACTCAACGGACTGGACGAGTTACTGTCGGGAATGAAGGATGCGGAAACGGGGCAGCGCGGTTACGTCATCACTGGCGAAGCCCGCTATCTGGAGCCGTACCAGGGGGCACGGGAGGCAGTGGACCAGAAACGAAAATCTCTGCGGGAACTCACTGCCGACAACCCTATCCAACAGCAACGGCTCACTGCCCTGGAGCCTCTGGTTAATAACAAGTTTGAGGAGCTGCAGGCAACCATCGACCTGCGGAGGACAAAAGGATTCGGCCCAGCAGCGCAGGAAGTCCTCACTGATAAAGGCAAGAATGCGATGGACTCCATCCGGAAGTTGGTCGGAGAGATGCGGGCGGAAGAAACCGCGCTATTGGCCAGGAGGTCTGGGGAAGAGAAAACCCGCGCGCACCGCACCGAAATGACCATCGTTGTGGGAAGCCTGTGTGCGTTCACGCTCCTGAGCTTGGCTGGCGTATTCCTCACGCGAAATATCGCCGTTCCGCTCGGCGAGGTTTCGGCAGCGGCGCAGAAGATCGCCTCCGGAGATTTATCGGTCAAGGTGATTTCCAATGGCCGGCAAGATGAGGTGGGAGTCCTGGCCGCAAGCTTCACGGAGATGACGGCATCGCTTGAACAAATGGCCGGAATGGCCAAAAAAATCTCCGACGGTGATCTTACCGTTGAGGTAAAACCGAAGTCGGACAAGGACGTGTTGGGAAAGGCGTTTGCGGTCATGGTGGAAAAACTCCGGCGGATTATCGGAGAGATGCAGGAATCAATTGGTATTCTCTCCTCCTCCGCGCAGCAGATTGTCGCCACCACCACACAGGTGGCTTCGGCCGCTACCGAGACGGCAGCCGCCGTTACCGAAACGACAACAACCGTCGAAGAAGTGAAGCAAACCGCCCAGCTCGCAACGCAGAAAGCAAAGTTTGTATCGGAGAGCGCGCAAAGGGCGACACAAGTATCCGAAAGCGGGAAGAAATCGGCTGCTGACTCAATCGAAGCAATGAAACAGATTAGAGAACAGATGGAATCGATTGCGGAGAGCATCGTCCGCCTCAGCGAACAGGGGCAGACTATCGGGGAAATTATGCTCTCGGTCAACGATCTTGCCGAGCAGTCGAACTTGCTGGCGGTGAACGCCTCGATCGAGGCCGCGAAGGCTGGGGAACAGGGCAAAGGCTTCGCCGTGGTCGCGCAAGAGGTGCGAAATCTAGCGGAACAATCGAAACAAGCCACGGTCCAGGTACGAAGCATTCTGAACGACATTCAAAAAGCAACCAATGCCGCCGTGATGGTGACCGAGCAAGGCAGCAAAGCAGTCGAAGCCGGGGTGAAACAGTCTGTGCAGGCCGGAGAGTCCGTGCAGAAACTGGGGGAGAACATTTCGGAAGCGGCGCAGGCCGCCACCCAGATTGCCGCTTCGAGCCAGCAGCAGATGGTGGGTATGGATCAAGTAGTACAGGCGATGGAAAACATCAAGACGGCGAGCACGCAGAACGTGGCCAGCACCAGACAAACTGAGGTTGCGGCCAAGAACATTCAGGATCTGGGACGAAAGCTCTCCGAGTTGGTCGCCTTGTACAAGGTCAAAACCAACGACCGAGGCATAGCAGCCGGGGCCTCCTGAGGGTGGAAATGGGACCGAATGACAAAGAGCTTCTTAAGAAACTTCTGGCGACCTTCAAGGTCGAGGCAGAGGAACACGTAGCTGCCATTTCTTCAGGCCTGATCAAACTGGAGAAAGCGTCCTCGCCGGAACAGCAAATGGAGATGGTTGAGAGGGTGTTCCGGGAGGCGCACAGCTTGAAGGGTGCGGCGCGCGCCGTCAATCTGGCGAAGGTCGAAAGCGTCTGCCAGTCGCTTGAGAGCTTATTCTCGCGCCTGAAAACCCGCGAAGTATCGCTCTCTCCGGAGCTTTTTGACCAGCTTCATCGCACGGTGGACATGCTGGGTGCGCTGCTTTCCGACGAGAGCACTGAAACCGCAACCGTCAACGAGCCCCGCCCATCTACTAAGACCGTTCCGCGCATGGAGCCACCAGTATTGCATTCTGTGGAAGTTGCTGGTGCCCCACCAACAATTTCCCAACTCGAAAATACCGAGCTAGGGAGCTTAGGGGACACAAAGCAGGGGCTATCCGAAACTCTGAGAGTATCCGCATCCAAGCTCGACGCGCTTCTCCGCCAAACCGAAGAATTGATTCCGGCCAAGGCAACAGTCGGCCAACGGGTAGTCGAGTTACGCGAAATCAGCCAGGTGCTGATTGCGTGGGAGACAGAATGGCGCAAAATCCGGCCGCTCGCGCATGCCTTGCCCTCATTAGCGAACGGGGAATCTCGGTCCAATGGACGCAGTCACTCGTCAAACGGACACGCGTCTGCACGATTGCACGTGATGAAGCTCGCCGCCTTTCTGGACCGGAATGAAGACACGCTGAATTCCGTCAGGCAGAAGTTCGTGGCCCTGGGCAAACGGCTCGAATATGACCGCCGTGCGTTCGAGCGAAGAGTGGACGATCTGGTGGAAGACATGAAACTGGTATCGATGCTTCCATTTTCCACATTGCTCGAATCCTTTCCCAAGCTCATTCGTGATCTCAATCGGGACTGCGGCAAGGATGCGGATCTGGTTATTGTGGGGGGCGAGATCGAGACCGACCGGCGGATATTGGAGGAAATGAAAGATCCCCTGATTCATCTGATCCGAAACTGTATTGACCACGGTATCGAGACTCCAAAGCAGCGGGAAGAACGAGGGAAGCCGCCGCGGGCAACCATTCGCATCGCCATCTTTCCCAAAAGCGATGACAAAGTTGAGATCGTTGTTTCGGACGACGGCTCAGGCATCGATGTTCGGAAGGTACGAGCGGCGTCGGTAAAGCTGGGTCTTGTCTCTGAAGAAGACGCCGGAAAGATGAACGAGCAGCAAGCCGCAGGCCTCATCTTCAGATCTGGGGTTTCCACCAGTCCGATGATCACCGAAATCTCGGGACGGGGGCTTGGGCTGGCCATTGTGCGGGAAAAAGCCGAAAAAGTAGGTGGGACAGTGTCCGTTGAAACCCAACCGGGAGCAGGAACAACCTTCCGGCTCATTCTGCCGCTTACTCTCGCCAGATTTCGAGGCATTCTGGTTCGTGCCAGCGGGAGTCTGTTTATAGTTCCGACTCGGCATGTACAAAGAGTGCTCCGGGTGAGCCGGGAAGAGATCAAGAGCGCGGAAAACCGCGAGACCATCCAAATCGATGGCCGTGCCATCGCGGCGGTTCGTCTAAGCGACGTCCTTGAGATTGCTCAGCGAAACACCGGCACTGATCCGAAAGAAAAGATACCTGTGCTTGTTCTTGCCTGGGCGGGCGAACAAATTGGATTCCTAGTGGATGAGATTCTCGATGAGCGAGAGGTCTTGGTGAAAAGCCTGGGAAAGCAGCTCCCCCACGTGCGCAATATTGCAGGCGCTACCGTGCTCGGAACCGGCAAGGTCTCGCCCGTACTCAACGTCGCGGACTTAATGCAGTCTGCGGTCAAAACGGCGCGTGCCGCGGCGGTGTGTGAAACTAAAGAATCCCCCAAGTCCATCCTTGTAGCAGAAGACTCGATCACTTCACGGACACTACTAAAAAACATCCTTGAATTTGCCGGATACAAGGTGAAAACAGCGATCGACGGCGCTGAGGCTTTGGCCGTGCTGGGAACCGAAGCCTTCGACTTAGTCGTGTCGGATGTCGAGATGCCCAGGATGAGCGGCTTCGATCTTACGGCAAAGATCCGGGCGGATAAGAGACTTTCCCAGTTGCCCGTGGTGCTGGTAACAGGATTGGACTCCCGGGAAGACAGGGAACGTGGAGTTGATGCCGGGGCCAGCGCGTACATCGTGAAGAGCAGTTTTGATCAAGGCAATCTGCTGGAAGTTGTCCGCAGATTGATCTAAAAGTTGGCCAGGAGTTGCGGATGATTCGAGTTCTTGTCGTCGAGGATTCACCGACAGTACGAGAATTTCTGTTGCAGATTCTCCGCTCTGATCCCGCGATCGAAGTGGTTGGGACAGCGGAGACCGGAGAGGAAGCGCTGGAAGCTGTAGCACGCACTCAACCCGACATCATCACCATGGATGTCCATATGCCAAAGATGAACGGTTTCGATGCAACGCGGCGGATCATGGAAACACATCCCACGCCGATTGTCATCGTGAGTGGAACAACGGATTTTACCGACACATCCAAAGCATTTCGAGCGATCGAGTCCGGCGCTTTAGCCGTGTTGCAGAAACCTTCGGGTGCCGGCCATTTAGACCATGAACAGGGCGTCTCGGAGTTAATTCGCACCGTAAAGGTGATGTCGGAAGTAAAGGTGGTGAGAAGATGGCCACGCTCTCGTCCGGCAGAAGTCGCTCCGGAACCCGCACTCTGTAAGGAAATCCGGCTCCCGGCCGCCCAGTCGCAACCTAAAATTATTGCCATTGGAGCCTCAACCGGTGGTCCACCGGTTCTCCAAACGATTCTGGCGGGGTTGCCGCAGAGCTTTCCCGTTCCAGTCCTGATTGTCCAGCACATTGCGGCCGGTTTTACCCAGGGTTTTGTGGAGTGGCTGGCTCAATCGTCAAGCCTGCCTGTTCATATACCCGCGCACGGTCAATCTGTTCTTCCAGGACAAGTATATGTAGCTCCAGATGGATTGCACATGGGGGTGAGCACAGATGGCCGCGTCCAACTCAGGTCAGACGAGCCTGAGAACGGGCTCCGGCCCTCTGTCGCATGTCTGTTTCGTTCTGTGGCGAAAGCGTATGGCCAGAGCGCGGTCGGCGTGTTGCTCACGGGAATGGGAAAGGACGGCGCGTGGGAGTTGAAGTTAATGAAGGAACAAGGAGCGGTGACCATCGCCCAAGACCAAGATACGTCGGTCGTACATGGTATGCCAGGGGAAGCAATAAGGCTGGGAGGAGCGACATACGTACTCCCACCGGAAAAGATTCGCCTGGCGTTGACAAGCCTTGCCGGCAAGACTGTGAGCTACAACGATCGGGCAATGGCAAATAAACAAGACAGCGTCTCAGAAATCGATGGTCTTTTTCTCAGGCGCGATCTTTATGAGAGATGAAGAAATAGTCAGAGGATTTATGGGCCGAACCAAAGGGAATTTCTTTAACGGAGCTGAAATACTCATTGCCGAGGACAGCCAAACCCAGGCTGAGCAGTTGAGTCATTACCTAAAGATGCGGGGATTTTCTGTAAAGGTGGCCAGAGACGGTAAGCAGGCGCTGGCTGCGGCGCTTCACAGCAAGCCCGCTATGGTCATTACCGACGTGGTGATGCCAGAGATGGACGGTTACACGCTCTGTAAGGAGATTAAATCTTTACCCGTCCTCAGGGACGTTCCCGTCGTCCTATTAACGTCTCTTTCCGGGCCGCAAGACATCGTTAGGGGGTTGGAATGCGGTGCGGATAGTTTCATCCGGAAGCCTTACGACGACAAATACCTGGTTTCGCGAGTCGAATACATCCTGACGAACGTAGAACTGCGAAAGACCGAACGATTGCAGGTCGGTGTACAACTTCACTTTGGTGGCCAATCACATTTCATTACTGCCGAAAAACAACAGATTCTGGATTTGCTAATTTCGACCTACGAAGGTGCGGTCCAAATCAACGAAGAACTTGAAACTAAACAACGAGAATTGCTGCAGGCGAAAGAGACTCTGGAGGTGAGGGTAGCCGAGCGCACCGCAGAACTGGCACAAACCAATGAACAACTGCAGATTGAACTGGCCGAACGCAAACGCGCCGAAGAACAGATCAAGAGGTTGAATGAGGATCTGGAGCGTCGCGTGGTTGAGCGTACTGCACAGCTCGCAGCGGCAAACAACGAACTGGAGGCTTTCTCTTACTCTGTTTCGCACGACCTCCGGGCGCCACTTCGCCACATCAATGTATTTGCCGGGACGTTGATCGAGGAGCATAGTTCTCAATTGGCGCCCGAGGCTCAACAACAACTCAACCGCATTCAGGAAGGTACTCGGAAAATGAGCCGGATGATTGATGACCTTCTCAACCTTGCCCGGCTGGATCGCCGCAGTATGACTCTACAGATGACGTCCTTAAATCCATTGGTGGAGAATGTTCTCCGGGACCTTGAATCTGAAACAACTGACCGGAACATTGACTGGCGTGTGGGATCGCTGCCTTCCGTCCATTGCGATCCCGGACTGATCCAGCAGGTATTCGCAAACCTTCTGTCCAATGCCGTCAAATATACGCGCCACCGTGACCGAGCGGTCATTGAGATTGACAAGTCAACAGTCGAGGGCCAACTCGTGCTTTTTGTTCGAGACAACGGCGCAGGATTCAACCCGAAATATACCGATAAGCTTTTTGGAGTATTTCAACGGCTTCACAACGACAAAGAGTTTGAAGGCACCGGCGTGGGACTCGCCACAGTGCAGCGCATCGTACGAAAGCATGGAGGGCGCATCTGGGCTGATGCTGAGATCAACAAGGGAGCGACATTTTACTTCAGCCTGGGTGAAGCTGTCGCCATCAGTGGCGCAGTCAAACGACATGCATCTGGGAAATGATTGGACAAACTCAACCGTGCCTTCAGAGGAGGCCAGGCGATATCCAGGATCGTCCTCCACGCTGCGCATTTCAGTATGTTTATGTTCGCCTGGTTTGATACTTATGGTCTCCCAGCCCGTTTCTAGTCCCCGGGGGGACGAAGCAACATATAGGGCCCGGAATTGCTCCTCATTTCACACCATTCGTCCAAATCACAACTAGGAGGGAATCAGTCCTCTTAACTCTTGCCTGGTTTGCGGGAAATTTTGAGCCTCTGCATCAATGACTGCAGAGTTGTCCTTTTCATCCCTAAATGCGCCGCAGCTCCGCGGGGCCCGTCGATCACTCCGCCCGTTTCGCGCAGCGCGCGAATAATATGTTTGCGTTGCACGCTTTCTATCGTGTCCGGGTGCGACTCCTCGGTCCCCAGTGCCAGTTCCTCCAGGGGAGCATTGAGCGTCGAACCATTGGAAAGTATGATGGACCGCTCGATGAAGTTTTCCAGTTCCCTCACATTTCCCGGCCATCTCCAGGCCACCAGCGCATTCATGGTTTCGCTGGGGATGGTTTCGATTTGCTTATTCATGCGCCGGGCATACTTCTCGACGAAGTGGCGTACCAACAGGGGAATATCGCTCGGCCGTTCCCGTAGCGCCGGTAGGCGGATAGGAAAAACGCTGAGGCGGTAATAGAGGTCACTGCGGAACTGACCTTCGGCCATGCGAGCCGCCAGATTATGGTTCGTAGCTGCGATCAGGCGTATGTTAACCCGGATGGTCTTGGTGCTACCCAGCCTCTCGAATTCGCCGTCCTGCAACACGCGCAGAAGCTTCGGCTGCAGTTCCAGAGGAAGATCTCCCACTTCGTCCAGCAATAACGTTCCATCATCGGCCAACTCCAGGCGCCCGATTTTCTGGTTTACCGCTCCCGTGAATGCGCCGTTTTCGTGGCCGAACAGCTCGCTTTCGAGCAACCCAGTGGGGATTGCGGCGCAATTCGTTTTGATGAAGCTCAAATCCTTGCGCGCGCTCATGCGATGGACGGCGCGGGCGATCACTTCCTTGCCGGTGCCGGTCTCCCCCAGAATGAGCACTGCGGTATCGTGGGGGGCCACAGTCCTGGCGTCCTCCAGCACGCGTTTCAGCGCGGGGCTTTCTCCTACGATTTCTTCGAGGTGGAAGTCGGAAGTCATCACACTAGTTTCTCCACGGTGCCAATTCTCAAGGCTCGGCGAATTCCGTCGAGCAATGCATCGTCTCTGAACGGCTTCTCCAGGAAGCCCACAGCCCCAGCCCGGAGCGCCCGCGCGCGCAGCCTTTCGTCCGGGTAGGCGGTGATGAAGATAATCGGTATCCGGCTACCTACCTGCGCTAAATGATTCTGAAGCTGCAGCCCATTCATGCGCGGCAATTGCATGTCGAGAATGAGACACGCCGTGTGGCGCACATGAGTGGAGAGTAGGAATTCGTGCGCCGATGGGAAGGCCACGGCCGGAAAGCCAAATGAACGGATCAATCTCTCGATTGCCCTGCGGATCGATTCATCATCGTCTATGACCGAGATGACAAAGGCTTCCGAAGCTCCGCTTGCCGGACTAGTCGTGGGAGTAACCATCTTCGTCTCCAACTCCCGCCCTTAACCAAACGCCAACAAACCCGCTTTTCAATCCAGAAAGTACACGGGGAGCGGGGACGAATCTATTGGGCGTTCGGGCGGATTTGCTAGACGTTGGGAAGGATGAGCTTTACCAAGGTTTAGGACTTTCTGACAGGGATGCCGATTCTCTCCGCCATCCTCACCAAATCTGCGATGGACTCGGCACCCATCTTTCGCGAGAGTTGGCTGCGGTGAACTTTGACTGTCGCTTCCGTAGTTCCAATCTCGGCGGCGATCTGCTTGTTGAGCAGGCCAGAGATCACCCACGGCAGCACTTCCTGCTCCCGCGGGGTCAGTGATTCGAAACGCTCGCGCAAGGTGGCAATTTCCGCCTCTTGTTGGCGTCTCACGCGGTCCCGCTCCAACGCCTGGTGGATCGCATCGAGCAGATCCTGATCGTTGAAGGGTTTGGGCAGGAATTCGACGGCGCCCGCCTTCATGGCGCGCACGGTCATCGGGATATCGCCGTGGCCAGTGATAAAGATGATGGGGATGTGGATTTTGGCCTCGGTCAACCGACGCTGGAAATCAAGCCCACTTATTCCTGGCAATCGGATGTCGAGGATCATGCAGCTAGGCACGGCCGGCCACTGCCTCTCCAGAAATTCCCTCGCTGAGCCGAAAAGCTCGACCTGCAAACCCACGGAGTGGATCAGCCGCCGCAGGGCTCTGCGGACTGAATCATCGTCATCGATGACGAACACGATGCTAGGCGTCTCGTTCATCCGAAGTGTCTGCCATGGGCACAGTGAATTGGAAAATGGCCCCATACTCAGACCCCGGCGTAGCCCACAAACGGCCGGCGTGAGCATCAATAATGGAGCGGCTGATCGACAGTCCCATTCCGACCCCCTCAGGCTTGGTAGTAAAGAATGGTTCGAAGATGCGATCCACGAACTCGGGACTGAGTCCTGTTCCAGAATCTTGAACTTGGACGAGCACTCCTTCAGGATGCATTGCCGACTTGATGATCAGTTCGCGTTGGCGGTCGGTGACCGTGCGCATGGCGTCGATGGCGTTCATGATCAGGTTGATCACGACCTGCTGCAACTGCACCCGGTCGCCGGAGATGCGTGGCAAATCGGGAGCGAGATCGGCGCGCAGGGAAACGCGACTTCGAGTTACTTCACTACGAACCAAAACCAAGGCTTCCTTGACGATTTCATTTATATCCAGTTCAACCCTGGCGGAAGCATCTTTTTTCAGCAACGCGCGAATACGCGAAATCACTTCGCTGACACGCGTACCGTCATTTACAACTTCGCCAATGGCCTCTCGCAGCTGATCAAGATCCGGACTTGTAGAACCGGCTAGTTGCCGCAAACAGAAATTCGCGTTGGTAACGATTCCGGTGAGGGGCTGGTTGATCTCGTGAGCGATAGAGGCGACCAGTTCTCCCATGGCCAGCACACGGGTAACGTGAGCCAACTCCCGCTGCGTCTCTTGCAAGGCCATTTCGGCGCGCTCGCGCTCGGCGATTTCCTTCCTCAGCGTTTGGTTGACCGCTTCAAGCTGTGCGGTGCGCGCGACGACGCGACGCTCCAAGTCCTGGTTGAGCCGCTGAATTTCAGCGCTAGCCCGCCTATCCATGAACGATGTGATGACGGCGGCAACGAGCACAATCAGGGTCACTACGACAACTCCAGAGTTACCAATGGGGGTGACGGCCACGGCGTGGGATAGGTCCGGAGGTGGCGCGGGGAAGAAACTTGCGGCGGCCATCCCCGTGTAGTGCATCGCGGAGATTGCGATTCCCATTACCGTGGCGCTACCGGCCTTACGCTGGATACTCCATCTGGTTTCCTCGCGAAGACCGAAAGCCATGAGCAGCGCAAGGAGAGAAAACAAGATTGCGAGCAAGATCGAACACGTCACCAGAAGGGGGGAGTACCGGGTGATAGCAGGCAGCCTCATTGCGGCCATCATGATGTAGTGCAGTCCGGCAATACCGGCGCCCATAACGATGCTGCCGGTGAGGGCTTCGATCCGGCCCATCTGCCGGCGGCTCATCACATAGAGCGAAACAGCGGAGGCGAAGATGGCAACCAAGAGTGCCGCCAGAGCGGTTGGCCAGTGATACTGGATGGGTACGGGCAAATGGAATGCCAGCATCCCCTTCATGTGCATTTCCCAGATGCCGATGCCCATGGCAAAGGCACCGCCGCTCAACCACGCCAGGCGAACCCGACCCTCTGCGGCGGTTATCCTTCCTGCAAGGTCGAGCGCGGCGTAGGAGGCGGCGATGGCTATCAACACCGAGCGCGCCACCTCGCCGTAAGCGTAGGAACCGGCCATTACTGCGTTAGCGGAGACGAGCACAAAATCTCCTTCGCCGGGATTTCGGATTCCCGAACTTCGAGCCGCCAACGGCTCGCTAGATTGCCAGCGTAGAATTCCTAACTGAGGGCCCGCACTGCTGCGCACGAGAGTCTACATCACAACCTTGGATATAGGGAAATTGTTAACGAGTCTCGGTCCGAAATGTTTGCAAATCGCAACATTCGTGCTCTTTGCCCTACCGACTCTTGACAATTGCGAATTCGGGTGTAACGTCAAGAACCGTGTCGCGGGTCGGCGTCTTTGCATCCGCACCGCGCACAGGACACGTGGTTGGTGTTGCGAGCAGTAACACAATTCCAACCCGTCTGGGGGATGGGAGTGGCTCAGCAAAAGTGTGAGCATTCCAGAGGAGTGAAAGGCATCCTGGAGTTCGACTTTGCTCGTTCGTCGGATCCGAACGGACCGAGGTACTCGACGCCGGTCTCGGTAGCTGTGTGTGAGGAGTGCGGGCACGTTGAGTTATACAGCCAGATGCCCAGACTCCTGTGCGACTGGCTATGGCGCCCTGACACCGATGAGATTTGAAGTATTCGGAACTCCTGCTGCAACTTGTCTCATGCCAATCCAAGCAATATCTACACACAAATCTACACACAAATCTACACACAAATCTACACACAAATCTACACACAAATCTACACACAAATCTACACACAAATCTACACACAAATCTACACACAAACCTCATTCTTCCAGCGCGTTGGCGACCAGACATAACCCCGCCGAGTTGCGAACGTCGCTGGAGCCAAGGCAAAGATTTGTCGTGGGAGCCGTTACGGCCTGAATCAATTGTAGAAGTTGCTTACGATCACATGCAGGGAGATCGCTTCCGGCACACGGCGCAGTTCCGCAGATGGCGAACGGACAAAAAGCCTAGCGACTGCACTTATGCCCAGCTGGAAGTTGTTGCTCCGCAAGAGCTGGCGGCGATTTTTCCACAGGGAAGGTGAGTCTTACTGGTTTGCCTTTTTCTTTTTCCAACGCTCTCGCCACTCGCGCGTTGGGTCATCGTCCGGATCAGGAGTTTCTCGCGGCGGCCGTTTTTCTTCGGGGACATGACGCAAGTTGATGCGGACACGCGTCCATGTGGATGATCTGCCGCGCATCGAGTCGACCAGCACATCGTCCACGGCAAGCAGGCTAGCGATATCTGCATGTTTGGTCTTCCATCGCTCAAGACCCGCCAGCGCGGCCGCTTTATCAGGCGAATTCGCGACCGTAATCAACGGCATTTTCACGCGCGGCTTTTTTGATGCTGTCTTTTTCGCGGCAGATTTTGCGCGGGAAGGCATCACGCGCGCGGCCTCGCCTTCCATCTTGCGGAAATGGGGAGGCCATGGCGCGTCGGCGATACCGGCCGCTTCGTCTTGATCGGCCAGTTCCAGTAATTTTTCCAGCGAGCCCGCCGATGCATCCATCTCGGCATGCGGATTGCCGATTTTCGCGAAGCGCTCTGGAACCGTGAAGATGGTAAAATCCGCGGGATTGCAATCGGGCACTTCTTCCCAATCAAGAGGAGTCGAAACGCGAGCATCCGGGAGCGGGCGCACCGAATAGGCAGAGCACGTTGTGCGATCCTTCGCGTTCTGGTTGTAGTCAAGAAAGACGCCATGACGCTCTTCTTTCCACCATTTCGAACTGGCCAATGTTGGAGCGCGGCGCTCGACAGCTCGCGATAAGGCAACAGCCGCACGGCGAACTTGTGTGAACGTCCAGTGCGGTTCGATGCGCACATTCACGTGCATGCCACGCGAGCCACTGGTTTTCGGCCAGCCACGAAGGCCAACCTCATCGAGAAAGCCTTGCACTTCAAGAGCGACGCGGCGAACATCGTCCCAACTAACGCCGGGAATTGGATCCAGATCGATGCGTAGTTCATCCGGATGATCCAGATCACTGGAGCGCACCGGATGCGGGTGCAATTCGATGCAGCCGAGGTTCACGATCCAGGCTAGCCCGGCCGTATCATCGACCACAATTTCTTCGGCGGTTCGGCCGGAAGGAAACGACAAAGCGACCGTGCGCAACCAAGCTGGCCGCTTTTCTGGTGCGCGCTTTTGATAAAACGCCTCCGCCTCGGCGCCATTGACGAAACGTTTCAGAACGATCGGTCGATCTTGAATACCTGCCAGCGCACCCGGAGCGACGGAGAGATAATACTGAACGAGTTCGAGCTTGGTGATTTTTGTTTGCGAAGAAAAGTACAGCTTCTCAGGGTTCGTAATCTGGACTTCCTGCCCGTCGATCGACAGAATTTTGTCCGATTCTTTTGCCACAAGACAAGGCTACCACCGATAATCATTACCTTAGGCGACATAAATCTCTGGCCATGAACCAATCATCATTCAGCCCTACGATTGACGAATATCTTCGCAAGCGCCTGATGCCGGTCGAAGGCGCGATCCCGCAACTGGCGGGCATCGATATGTATGGCAACTCCATTCCCGCGGGCACGGTTGGCGGCGACCTATTCGAATACATCAACTTTCAGCAGCGCTATAACATCGACGGCCGCATCGCCCGGGCGCTCAAACTTGCCAAGCTTTATCTCGATCCCTTGCCGGCTGGGCAACCGGTGCGCAACATGGTGGATGACCATGTGTGTTGGCTGGAAAACCGGCTGAACCAGGAGCCATCCACACCGCTCGAATACAGAAAAGCGAAGAGCTCCGAGCAGTTGCGCATCGCGGAAGATCTTCCGGAGTTGAGGACCACGGCCGGCGTGCTGCTGGTGGATGCGCAGGGGCACGGCCTAATCTCGGCCAAAATTGCATCGACCGTCCACGATACCTTTCATGCATTAATGCTGGTGGAGCTGGATCGCTATGGAAAAACTACGCCAGGATTTTTTGAAAAAATCAATCTGCGGCTGGCGCAATCGGTCACGGCGCGCAACGCGCTCGGACGCAATCCCAAAGATAGTTCCCGTGAAATCGCCACAATGCTCTATGGCGAAATGCGGCCCGAAGGACTTTTCCGTTTCGTAAATTTTGGCCATCCACCGCCACTGGTTTTCTCAAACGAGTTCGGCAAGTTTATGGAGATCGGCCGGGCGCGAATGGTGCAGTTTCCGCCATTAGGCCTGGAAATTCCCGAAGATCATCCGGACCGGAACAAATATTTCTCGATCAGCCTGCGAAAACGGCAGGTGGACTCCTCCGACATAGCGGAAATCACGCTGATGAGTCCCGGCGACACACTCTTCCTCTATACCGACGGAGTCTACGATGGTTCCGACGACGAGGAACGATCCCAACTCGAGCGCGTGATGCGCAACCATAAAGACCAGTCAGCCCGCGAAATTTGTAACGCGCTGCTGGATTATGCCGTCAAGCGCGATGAACACTTACAGGAAATTGGTGAAGACGATGTCATTGACGACAAGACGGTATTCATCATCAAGCGCAGGTAGGGAAGCACCGCGATTTTGTTGCAAGAATCGAGTGAGACTTTGCACGCGAGGAGGGAGTCAAAATATGGCATGAAGGAAACTCGGAGAGGGACGATTTCTAAAAATTCCATTTATCGGGACCCTTCTTGGACACACTGCGCGGATAGATTTTTCGCTTTCGGACTGTGCGGTAGGCAAGCAGTCCGGCGAACCCAATCAGACTGCCTAGGAACCTCATGACGTGCCGTTTTTGCCACAGCATCGCCTGGCATTCGCTGTTTAGGTGCGAATAGATGGCGAATCAAAACCGGACTGATTGCAAAGTCTGATGTCGGGTTTTCGTGTGAAATTCTCTAGCAGGATTTTGCTATCTCCAACTTGCGGACACGTCGAGCCTTAGCGCGACAAAACCGTACCGAGAGTTCGAATCTCTCTTCCTCCGCCATACAGTCTAAACTGCACGGAAACTCCACCCGCTTTGCGCCGAAATACGCGAACAATGCCCGTATTTTGCGATTACTGACTGGCAAACCGGACTTCAGAGAACGGGCTGCTCGTCGGCGATGGGGTGACCGTCGCGCGTTTTCTCCGGAGGGCACCTGTGCGGTCCGGTTTCAAGAAGGGCAGCAGGCGAATGCAATGCGATCAAAAATCGATGATGTAGCGAAGCCCGCTTGACTTCCTCCTCCGGAACTCATTGCCACCTCTGTTGCCGACCATCCGGCAACTAGGATCGCCTAAGGCGAGTTTGTCACACGCGGCGGTTGCGGTCTGCTGGCCGGCGCATTTGTTTGCTGGCCCAGTCTCGCAGCACTTCAGGGTGTGATGGCAATGACTCGCAGTGGACTGCCGGAGCCGCCGACGATTTTCAGTGGTGCGGCGATGATGATGGCGCCGGTGGGGGGAAGCTGATCGAGGTTGGACAGACTGGCCAAGCCAAACTTGCCGCTGCCGTGCATCAAGAAGTGGTTGGGGAATGGTGGATCGAAGGTGGCCGCTTGGCCGGCATCGGTCCCGACCGTTTCCACGCCGACGCCTAGCACATTGCGCTGCTCGGCAAGGAGCGCAGAACTTTCCTTGGCTAATCCGGGCGTGTGGGGTCCATTTTCCTTCAGGTTGATGTAGTCCTTGGGGTCCGTTCGCTTCGACCAGTCCGTACGTAAGAGAACCCATGCGCCCGTCGGGATGAGGCCGTGCTGTTTTTCCCACTGGGCGATACGCTCTGGCGTCAACAGATAGTTTGGGTTTTTCGCCACCTCTGTGCTGATGTCGATCACGCAAGCGGGTCCGACAAATTTCTTCGGCGGGATGCGATCTACCGTGTTATCGGGAAGGTCTTTACCCGAGACCCAATGGACCGGAGCATCGAAGTGGGTGCCCGTGTGCTCGCCGGTCTCGAAGCCATTCCAATACCACGCCGGGCCACGTTCATCGTAGTGTGATAGCTCCCAGATTTTGAACGCAGGCGTGTTGTTCCACTGCGTCGGAAGAGGCAGCAGGGGAGTCTGCGGAGTTAGGGGCTGGGTCAGATCCACGACCCGCAGCCGGCCAGCGGTTAATTCTTCGAGCAGTTTGGCCAAGACGAGAGACATCGGCGTTCCTCACAAATCTCATCGCGCTTCTTCAGCGCTTCTTCAGCGACTGAATGTGCCGGCAAAATTGAAACCGATTTTCCAGCAACGTCAAGTCGGTCACGTAGGCGGCGGGACCCTTGGCTTCGACCTTGGCAATGATGGTTGTCAGTTCATTGCCATGCAGGGCGTCAATCACAGCAGCCTTGAAACTTTCCACAGTGCGTACCGTGGTCACTCGCGGAATGCCGGAGGCACGCGCGATGCCCTCCAGGTCCGTACCTGTACCGGTCGCGGTGGGGAAACCTCCGACCGAGAGCAGACTTTCGTTGTCGAAAACAATGTGAATCAGTTTCCTGGGGCGATAGCGCGCCATGGTGCTGAGACTGCCTAGGTTCATCAACAGCGAACCGTCGCCATCGAATACGATCACGGTTTGTTCCGGCAGGCAAAGAGCGAGGCCCAGCCCCGTCGAAGACGTCAGTCCCATAGCGTGTTGCAGGTAAAAGAAATTGGGCCGGTGACCCAGGGAATGCAGTTCAGCCGCGACTGCTCCCATGATCGTGACGACAAGACAGTTTTCCAGGTCCGAATAAACTGACCGAAGACAATCGAGGCGGAGCATCACTCCTCCCACATCAAGTCGCGCGTCAGAAGAAGGGCGATCGGCTGCAAACTGCTTTCGGCGAGAGTCTGCGCCTGCCGAATGCGCTTTCTGACGGTGTCCAATGCGTCGAGAAAAAAGTAAGGGATACGCAACGCTCGCAAGAGCGGTTCCGTAACATTGCCACCTTGCGTTTGCCATGGGTCGCGCTCCCCCAAAGAACCGCGGTAGCTGATAAGCATCAAGAGAGGGATCTTGTAAAGATGTGCGAAAGAGACGATACCGTTAATCGATGCCAGGAAGCCGTGGTTCTGCATCAGCATGGCTGACTTGACTCCGGCAAAGTACGCTCCGGCCGAGATGCCGACCGCTTCTTCCTCCTTTGCGAGGCGCACCAAAATCATTTCTGGATCCTCGTCGGCCGATCGAATGAGATGCACCAACCAGGTTTCCGGCAGAGCGGATACGAGGCGGATGTCGCACTCTTTCAAAGCGTCATAAATCAGCTTTGAGTTCGTCACGGATACCGGCATAGGTTGGCTTTCAGGTTGACGAGTTGTTGCAGCGGAGTATAGGTTTGGCGCTGGTCATTTTGCAAGACTGCAGCGCTAACTTTTCAGCTGTAACTAGGAGCAAGGTTTGGAGGCCGAATCCCAAAGTGTTCTCAACCACGAAATCCCCTCCGCATCGAGTGTGGCCTTTCCCATTGACACCGTTCGTGCGGCTTTTCCCGCGCTGACTCGGCCTCCGGGCTTCATCTTCTTTGATAATGCAGCAGGGGCGCAGGTTCCACAGATCGTCTTGGACGCGGTGAATCATCATCTCCTCGAGTGCAATGTGCAGCGAGGGGGACGCTACGCGAAAAGCCATGAAGTGGACGAGATGATTTTGCGGGCACGGCACAGCATCGCTGATCTTGTGAACGCTCGCGACGCCCGCGAAATCGCGTTTGGCATGAACGCCACTTCCTTTATTCGGCTGGTGAGTCTGGCGATCGGACAAACGCTCGATAAGCGGAACGGGATTGTCGTAACCGACATGGACCACGAGGCGAACGTCGCTACCTGGTTGGCATTGGAACGGGACGGAGCGAAGTTCTCCTGGTGGAAGATGAGGGACGATGGGAATCTGAATGTGGACGACCTCATCCCTCTGGTGTCTTCGACGACACGCCTCGTGGCGTGCACGCTGGCTTCGAATGCCATCGGCTCGATTGTGGATGTCACGGCAGCAGCAAGAGTGGCCCACGCTTCCGGCGCCGAAATCTTTCTCGATTCCGTACATTACGGTCCTCACGGATTGATCGACGTGCAAGCCTTCGATTGCGATTATCTGGTGTGCTCGGGTTACAAGATCTTCGGTCCGCATATGGGATTTCTTTGGGGACGGAGCGAACTGCTGGAAAGGCTCCCGACCTTCCGTGAGGATTTCATCCCCGACGAGCCACCCGGAAAGATTGAGGCGGGCACCTTTGTTTACGAAAATGTTGCCGGAATGGATGCTGCCGTACTCTACCTGGAAACGCTAGGCCGAAATATGGCCAGGAGTGAGGCAACGGCGAAATCAGAATCGAGGCGGTCCGCTCTGCGACGTGCGTTCGAGGCAATCCGGATCTACGAAGAATCGCTTTCGCTTGAAATGCTTCAGGTACTCAACGACTGCGGCGCCGTCGTCTACGGAGTGGCGGAGGAAGAGCGCACTAATCAACGAGTGCCAACGTTTTGCTTCAATTTGCCGACCGTGTCCCCTGCAAGAGTCACCGAAGAGCTTGCGAAACAGAATATCGGCGGGCGTGACGGCCACATGTATGCACCGCGGCTGATGGAGCGACTCGGGCTCCGCAAAGAGAGTGGCGCAGTCAGAGCATCATTGGTCCACTACAATACGGTCGAAGAGGTGCGCAGATTCGGAAGAGTACTGGCTGAGATGAAAGAGTCATGCTGACCGATACGCAGATCCGGGAGATTCGTTCTCGCTTCAGAATCTTCAAACACAAAATCTATCTCAACAGTTGCTCCCAGGGGGCCCTATCCGATGTGGTGCAGGCCGGCCTGGAGGATTTCATGGCGAGCTGGCACGAGCAAGGCTCGCCGTGGGAGCTGTGGGTGAATCGATATGAAGCGGCGCGGACCGCCTTTGCACAGTTCATCAACGCCAGTCCAGATGAAGTTGCCATTGTGACCAGTGTGTCGGCAGGCATCAATGGCGTCGCCAGCGCGCTGAATTTCCAGGAACGAAAGAAAGTCGTAATGGGCGAGTTCGAGTTTCCCACGATGGGTCATGTCTGGCTGGGCCAACGTACTCGGGGCGCAGAGGTGCAATTTGTGAGCGCAGAAGGCAACCGCATTCCGGCAGCCCGTTACGAGAAGATGGTGGACCGAAATACGTGCATCGTTCCGCTCACCCATGTTTGTTTCAAGAACGGATTTCGCTCCGAGGTAAATGCCATCACACAAATCGCCCACAGCGCCGGGGCTCTCGTGATGCTCGATGATTACCAGGATTGCGGAACCCGCCCGGTTGATGTGAAAGCCCTGGATCTTGACTTTTTTGTAACCGGAACCCTCAAGTACCTGCTCGGTCCTCCCGGCCTGGCTTTCATGTACGTGCGCAAAGAGCTCATCTCGTTGTTGAGGCCTACCGTCACCGGATGGTTTGGGCAAGCAAATCCATTCGCCTACGATCCCAAGCTATTCGATTTATCTCCCACAGCGCGAAGATTCGAGTCAGGTTCTCCATCCGTGCCCAATGTGTACGCGGCGCTGCCCGGATTCCAACTGCTGCACAAAATCGGGATGGAGAATGTGGCAGGCCACATCAAGAAACTCGCACAATCGCTGTTGAGCTGCACCCACGACCTGGGCATTCGCGCCAAAACGCCCGCTGATAGCGCCGGGCCACTGATCGTATTGCAGTGCAAGGATTCAAACTTGCTGGTGCAGAAGCTTGCCGAAAGCAATATCGTCGCATCGAATCGTCACGACGGGTTGCGGATATCGTTCCACGTGTACAACACGATGGACGATGTTAAGGCGGTCGTGGAAGTTCTCAAGAAGAATATCGATCTTATGATCCTTGCCCCTGCCAGCATTGGCAGAATATGACTGATCAACACCCTTCAGATCAACCCCGTTCAACCCAACAACGTTCAGCGGCCGGGGCCACGCTTGCCGGTGAGGCGCTTCCGGTGCTGGAAGGGGAAGGCCTCCACCGCCGGTTGGGCCAAAGGCAGCTGACCATGATGGCTATTGGCGGCGCCATCGGTGTCGGTTTGTTCTTGGGAAGCAGCGTCACCATTCGCCTCGCTGGGCCCGCCGTGATTCTTTCCTATCTTCTGGGGGCTGGCATCGCTCTGATCATGTCCTATGCGCTGGCGGAGATGGCAGTCGTCCATCCGGTCGCCGGCGCCTTCGGAGTTTACGCGGAGAAATACCTCAATCCCTGGGCCGGTTTTTCGATTCGAGCTACTTACGGAGTCGCGCAAATCATCGCCATCGGTGCTGAAGTCACTGCCGCAGGCATCTACATTTCTTTTTGGTTTCCGAATGTTCCGCAATGGATTTGGGTAGTGTTGGTTTCAGCCGCTCTGATCGCGCTCAATTCAATGCAGGTTAACCGCCTGGGGGAGTTTGAATATTGGTTCGCGATGATCAAAGTAACGGCCATCGTCGCCTTCATCATTGTAGGAATATCTTTGATTCTTGGCGTTGGCTCCCGCGGCGCAATTGGCTTGGCTAATCTAACCCAGCACGGAGGATTCCTGCCCGCCGGATGGAAAGGAGTCTGGCTTTCGCTCACCATAACCGTCACCAGTTACATGGGAGTGGAAATTATCGCTGTCACAGCGGGAGAGGCCGAGCACCCGGAAATTACCATTCCACATGCAATGAAGAACATCGTATGGCGGCTCATTTTGTTTTACGTGCTCGCGATTGCGATTATGGTGACAATGGTTCCCTGGAACCAGACCGGTGCTTCGTCCACGCTCTCTGGAAGTCCTTTTGTCACGGCATTTGCGGCCGCGCATATACCGTTCGCGGCTGCGATCATGAACTTCGTTGTACTGACGGCGGCATTGTCGAGCGTGAATACTAATCTTTACCTGTCAACTCGAATGCTTTTTTCTCTGGGGCAAGGAGGGTATGCCCCGGAATGGATGGGCAAAGTGAGTCGCAACGGAGTCCCGCATCGCGCGCTGCTGGCTTCAACCGCAGGAATTGTCGCAGCGATTCTGCTGGCCATCTTTGCTCCGAAGAATGCTTTTCTCATGCTCTACGGGACCGCAGTAGCCGGAATGCTTTTTGTGTGGCTGGTGATTCTTAATACCCACCTCCGCTTTCGCAAAGCCATTACGCACGAGCGGCTTATGAGTTTGCCCATGCGCCTGTGGGCCCACCCGTTTTTTACCGTAGTAGGGATTCTCCTGCTTCTTGCGATCTCGGTCACAACTTTCTTCGTGGACGGGCTTCAGTGGTCGGTGCCGGCATTTTCTGTTTTCCTGGGCCTTATCTCACTTTTGTATTTGCGAGCCCGGCGCAACAATCAGCGGAGAACAATCATGGATCACTAAGGACACAAAGGAGCACGAACGGTGTTCGTGGTCAGAATCCCTTTGTGTACCTTCGTGTCCTTAGTGGTTAAGGGTTTTGGAACCTGCGCAAGGAAAGCCCGCGATGGTCAAAGCCAGCGAAGAGGTTTACTCGTCACTCTACGTCCGATTCAAAGGCGATTTGCTGCGCCCCGGCCAACCCGGGTACGAAGACGCCCGTACCATCTGGAATGGAATGGTAGCCCGCAAACCAGGACTTATCGCGCGCTGCGCAGATGTGAGTGATGTGCAAAGCGCTGTCCGAGCCGCCTCTGAGACCGGGATTCTTACTGCGATCCGCTGTGGAGGGCATAGCCTGGCAGGTTTCAGCACCTGCGATGGCGGTCTGGTGATTGACCTGTCGAGGATGCGTCAGGTCACGGTTGATTCCGAGGCACGCCGGGCCAGGATCGCCGGGGGTTGCCTGTTAGGATCGATTGATAGCGCAACACAGAAAGCGGGGCTTGTCTTTCCCTCCGGCGTCGTCTCTCACACCGGGGCTTCCGGACTGATCTTGGGTGGAGGCACCGGATGGCTCACCCGGCGATTTGGATTGTCATGCGATAACGTCGAGGGGTTCACTCTTGTAACTGCCGATAGCTCCCTTGTGCGCGCCAACTCAAAGGAGAACCCGGATTTGTTCTGGGCCTTGAGGGGAGGCGGCGGTAACTTTGGGGTAGTGACAGAATTTGAAGTGAAACTCCATCCTTTGACGTCTGTGGTCCTCGCCGAAGGCTTAACTCCCCAGCCCGACATTCGCGGCCTACTTGAATGCTGGAGAGACTTCATGGCCGAGGCGCCGCTCGACTTCAAGTGGAATATTGATCTACGCCTTGCGAGCCCTCTAAATAAGGTACCCCTTGCGCTTCGTGGGCGACCCGTGGCCGCCAGTTCTTTAATTTGGACAGGCGATCCCGAAGCCGGGCGGCCCTATCTGCAGCGCGCGCTTTCCCTGTGCAGTCGGGATTCCGTGAGCAGCAAGATTGTGCCGTTTATCAACCTGCAAACCATGGCGGATTCTGATTTCCCACATGGCCGGCGCTACTACACAAAATCGGGTTATTTCAGTTATCTCGACGACGGCAGTATTGATCGCCTGGTGGAGGCAGTGGCCACGATTCCGACGTCGGAAACCCAGATTGAACTGGCCTATCTTGGCGGCGCTGCGGAGCGGATCGGCGCTGATGAGACCGCATTTGGTGATCGCAGCTCTCCTTTCATCCTCAATTTGCTGGCGAACTGGTCGGAGCCATCCGCTGATGACGGCAATGTTGCCTGGATTCGCGGAATCTTCGACAAACTTCGGCCCGCAATGAAACCGGGCGTTTACATAAACTTCATGAGCGGCGATGAACAGTATCGCGTGCCTGAGGCTTATCACCAACGATGGGACCGCATGGTAGCAGTCAAGTCGCACTATGATCCCAATAACTTCTTCCGGCTGAATCAGAACGTTCCGCCGTGGAAAGCCTGAAGTTATGCGTAGGACGGGTTCCCAACTACGCTATCTAGAAGTCGGAGTGGGGGAGATCACAACTGATCTCCTAAAAGCCCGTCTGAACAGCGCCGGCCCGCTAGTGATGCTACAGTCAAAGGACTCAGATATTGTGAAGATTTTCACAGGAAGCGAAATCGTCGTCTCTAACCGCCATCATATTGCGCATTTCGTTTCGCATTATAGGGGACAAAGAGACCTGAAGGCCGTCCACGGCTGATTCAGTTGGCGGCGCAATTTAACTTCCAACGGTTTGCGGCCAGTTGTCGAGAACAGGTAGAGGAGCAGCATTGCGAGCAGAGGCACATCGCAACCAACCAACGTTCCGTAAGATCTGGTGGGCCTTAGTGCTAGTGCTTCTATCGGCGGGCGCGAGGGCGATGCCTCAAGTTACCGCGATCGGACCCGACTTGTATGCTTACATCTCGGACAACGATGGCAGCGCCAACTCGACATTCCTTGTGGGGAGCAAAGGGATTCTGGTCGTCGACACCGGGGTTGACGCCACCGAGGGCAGCAAACTTCTGCGAGAAATCCGCAAAGTTTCGCAGCTTCCGGTGTTGTACGTGATCAACACTCACTACCATCCGGATCATCAGGGCGGAAATTCCGTGGTAGGTCCAAACGCAACGATAATCTCGACCGGCTTCACGCGGGAGCGAACGCTGGCATTGATGCAGTCCTCTCCACAACTCCACTTCCAAGCGGCTGATGTCACGTTTGAGCAGAAGATCAAGATTCATTTAGAACCCTATTCAGCTGAGGTTTATTTTCCCGGCAAGGCGCACACCTCCGGAGATGCATTGATTTACTTCCCGCGTCAACACGCTATCGCGATGGGGGATCTATTCCTGAACCGGTCTTCTCCCGCGATGGACGAGGGCAGCGTAGAAAACTGGATCAAAGCCCTCGATCAAACGCTAGCCCTTCCCTTGGACAAAGTGGTACCGGGCCATTTTGAGCTCGCGACGAAGGTCGAACTGCAACGCTTTCGCGACTATCTCAGTGATCTCTTCACTCAGGTTCGTTCTCTCTACCGGAGCGGCGTGAAGGTTCAGGATGCCGTCCGCCAGATTCACGTGGAGAAATATGCCGACTTCCGCCAGTATCCGAAATATCAGGCCACGTTTGCCGACAACGCCGAGGTGATCTATCAGCAACTTCAGCAGCAGTAAAGCCGCGGCGCCTAACTTCCCGATCGCATGGGTTCGCAGTTCCTTTCCCGCGCTGAACAGTGGCGACAATTTTATTTTCTTCGATAACGGAACCGGAGCACAGGTACCGCAAGTCGTGCTGGACGCGGTGCAGAATCATCTGCTGATGCGCCACGTGCAGCGTGATGGACGATACGGGAGGAGCAAGGAGGTGATGCCGTCATCCAGCGCGCGCAACTTCAATCTTGAACCCGATGGCGAGCGCTTCGCAGTGACTAATCATCCACAGTGCCAGGAAGACGCTGAGCCGAAAAACGACAGATTCGTTGCCCTGCTCAACGCCGTCGACGAGCTCCGCCACGTCACCCTCCTGCGAGCAAATGACACCATAAGCAGGTTCAGCTGTTCAGCTTGCTCTTGATGTCGAGCATGACTTTTGTGGTTCTGAGCAAAGGGCAAACCAGCAGTATTTTATTCCGGGCCAGAAGTCGGCATGTGGGAAGTTTGCGCCTTCTGACGACAAAACAGTCTGACAAATGGATGTCTCCAATTTCTGACCAAAAGGCGGAAGTCGTATCACAAAAGCATGTGCAATAATCTCCAAAAATCTTCATTTACCTGCCTTTTTGCCACCACACCCTGCGGAGAGATTTTTCGCTTTGGACTGGGCGGCACGCACGCAGTCACCTGCGAACCAAATTTGGCCGCAGAAGGGTTCCAAGACTCGCGATCTTCAGTCGGACAATCGCGAGGCGTTCGCCTTTAGGAGAAACACGAAAAGGGACTTCTCTCCCGATTTGTGTGTTCAAAGCAATTCTCCGGATGGGACGTGTATGTTGCAGAATCCGCTGTATGTTGCGCACACACCGGCTCTTAGCCGCCGATAAAAAGGTACTGAGAGTTCGAATCTCACTCTCTCCGCCATGAAGTCTCAATTGCAAAGAAATTCCGCTCGATCTGCTCTGAAATCCGCGAATAATGCCCGTATTTTGCGATTACTGACTGGCAAACCGGACTGCAGAGAACGGACTGCTTGTACGCGAAGGGTCACCGTCCCGCCTTTTCTCCAGAGGGCATCTGAGCAGTCCGGTTTCAATAGGGGGTTTTAGGCGAATGCAATACAATCACAAGCCGGGATTCAGCTCCCGCGGGTTGACTTTTGTTGGCTTGTTTGGAAACCGGATTCGGCGCTTCCCATAAGGCCGTTTGTGGCCAGTAAAGCGGATTTGATTACCTAGAGTTGGCCTCGGAACCAGCAATTGTGCCATCAAGTTGTAGCCCCGCGTTACTTATTTGATGGGTAATGGATCGCACTCCTTGTGCCACGGGTCCTGACTTTCTCGTTCGCTTCGAAAACGGCCTGCGCGACCAGCGCGCCGTACGATGACCTGCGATGGTCTCTGTGGCTCGGGAGAAACTGCAGCCCTCGGTTAACTTGACCGCGTTTAAGCAACAGACTTATTCCCGAATGTAAACTGACGTAGTTTTTCTCTCTGGTTACCGTTATTCTGGCTCAGGTTTCCGTGATCCTTACATACACACTTAATGAAAAGGAATATCTTGACGCGCGACGAGCCGTCAGAGCGCATCTAGCCAGAGGCAGACTTCTCTTTCGAATCATGCTTCCGCTCGTGGTTGGAGCGGCTCTGGCGGGGGTCTACTCGCTTTTTGTGGCCGGCAATCTGGGTTGGGGAGTGGGGTTGTGTTTAGCGTCTGCATTTCTGCTGGTCCATCGAATGTTTTGGTGGCGTTGGCGTGCCCGGCGCTCTCTCAAAGAAAACCCTGGATTGCTCGGGCCGTTTACGCTCGAACTAACACAAGAAGGGACCAAGCTCGGTGAAGGAGGGGCGGAGCTGCCTTGGACGGCCCTGCTTCGCTATTACGAAACGCGCGACCTTTTTCTGCTGCAGGGACCGGCTGAGGAGTTGTGCATTCTTCCTAAACGCGCGCTTCCCTCGGGCGACATGGTCCAGTGGACTGAGAAACTCCGCACCGCATTGAAAGGAAAAGGACGCTGCGAGAACCCGGACGCTCTGCTGCTGAAGGTAACGGCGACATGGGCTGTGGGAGCACTTTTCGTTCTGGTCTTGTTCGCGGGCTCGATCCATAATTTCCTGAATCCGACCTTCAGGCTTGCGGCGGCTCGAACCCGTAGCGGCGCTGGCGCCGTCTTACACCCTGAACCGGCAAAGCCGGCTCCTATCAATGAATTGAAGGGTCAGGGCGCGGTTTATTTTGTGCCACTGGACAAACGGCAAAACGTTCTCTCACCCGCTCTGATTTCGTATTACCGCGAGAAATATGGTTTGGAACTGCGGGTGCTGGCGCCCGTACCGTTGCCGCCGTGGACTAAGGACGAGAGTCGCCACCAGTTGGTCGCAGAAGAACTGGTCGAGGCTATAAAGCGGGCGTATCCCCAACTTACCGCCAATCCCGACGCGGTAATGATTGGAGTCACCGATGAAGATATGTACATCTCACAGATGAACTGGAGTTATGCCTTCGGCTGGCGACAAGAGGAACGGTTTGCCATCGTCTCCACGGCGCGAATGGATCCGGCATTCGATAAAGCGCCCGCGGACCCAGCTATGATGGCCGCCCGCGCACGAAAAATGCTCACGAAAGAAATTGGTCTGCTCTACTACCGCTTGCAGCCGAGCCAAGATCACGCCAGTGCGCTGTATGACTCCATCGGCGGTGTGGAAGACCTCGACGACATGGGAGAGGACTACCTCACCTCCGACACTTTGGTCCGCGCCGAGCGGCGCTTGCAGGACGGGGATCCGTGCTTCACCATCCGTCACTATGACCTTTCCGCCAAGTCGCGCCCTGACTCCGGAATATTGACCGGCTGTAGCGGGACCGAAAAGCAGTTAAATCTGGAAATCATGGAAGTGGACCTGCGCTATGGCCTTTTTCTGGATCGGCGGACCGAGTTCTACGCCCCGGGCCCAATTCCCCTGCAGTTTACCCGGGTATTACGTATGCAAGACTCCCGCGCGCGAGCCTTCGGGATCGGCGGCAATCATACCCTGAACATTTTCCCTGTAGGCAATCGTTGGCCATTCACCTGGATCGACCTGATTATGGCGGACGGCGGCCGCGTCCACTACAAGCGATCGAACTGGGGGTTTGGTTATTGGGACGCAAATTACTCATCAGCCGATGCTGGAGACAGCGAGTTCTCCGGATCGAAAATCTCCTGGAACTGGCCGGGGTGGAAGCTTGCCGAACCGAGCGGGAGAACGTATTACTTTCCCGATGCCGGCCCTCTCCAGCGTCCCGAGCAAACGGCCCTGCTCGCAATAGAGGACGGCTACGGCGATCGGTTGAATCTGCCGCGCGATCCGGCGGGGAACTTGATCCGCGTGCGCTCTTCTGGCGGGCGAGAACCGGACCGAGAGCTGGATTTCAAATATGACCAGCAAAATAGAATCACGCAGGTCGGGGAACGAGGCGGACCGCACACCGACTACAGCTACGATGCGGCTGGCCGGCTGGTGCGCGTCATCGATCCGCGTGGGCAAACGACAAATTACGCCTATGATGCGAAAAACAGGATGATCGCGGTGATGCAAGATGGAAAACCGATTCTTAGCAATGAGTACGATGCGGCGGACCGGGTGGTCCGCCAGACCTTGCTCGGCGGACGTACTTATACATTTAAGTACTCGGTGAATCGTGCGGGCCAAGTAACTGCAACAGACGTCGTCGATTCCGCCGGTATCACATGGCAGATAAGCATGAGCGGCGGCGCACAGTATACGATGAAGCCGACCCTTAACCGGCAGACGAGCATATCGGCGATTCTCCCGGGCATTCCGCGACAGAACGAGTAAAGAAACGGCAGCAAAACGCAAAGTCTGTGGTATTCTCCTCCCGATTTTCCATTCCGCGCGAAGGGTGAGGCTCATGACTAATTCGCTGCGCCCCTTGAGCTTAGGCGAGCTACTCGACCGGAGCTTCTTCCTATATCGAAAACACTTTGCTTTGTTCGTCGGGATCGTTGCGCTTCCACATCTGGTGGTGCTGGCCTACCAGCTGATCGGGATTTCGTTTCGTTCGGGAAGGATGACGATGACGTTTACTGCAACGACTCTGTTTTGGTCACTGGGCGGCTTCGTGGTCTACCTAGGTGCGGTCGCAGCCTCGCAGGGCGCGACCGTAGTGGCCGTTTCTAGAGTTCACCTGGGTCACGACAGCAGCATTTCTGAAAGCTTCGCAGGCATCAAGGGCAGGGTTCTGTATTTGGCGCTGATCATGATTGGGATGGGGATCGGCGTCGGCATCGGCTTCCTGCTGCTGATTGTTCCTGGAATTATTCTTGCGCTGATGTGGGCGGTGACGATCCCAGTAGCGGTGCTGGAGGATAAAGGGCTCCGTGACGCGACCTCTCGCAGTTCGGAACTGACTAAGGGCAGCCGGGGTCGGATCTTCATGATCTACTTCCTATATCTTATTCTGTTGTACATCGTGATTCTCCTTTGGGAAACGCCGATGCTTGCGGTGATTGGGCTATTTTCCTTCAGTCATCGCGGAGTGACGGCCTTGCCAGTTTGGACTCAGATCGCGTTTCCGGTGTGTAGTTTCCTGAGCCAATGTCTGGTCGCCCCACTGCTCACGATTGCACTTTCGCTGGTCTACTACGATCAAAGAGTGCGAAAGGAAGCCTTCGACCTGCAACTCATGATGTCCACACTCGATGGAGCGCAGGGCGGACCGGCAGCGCCGGCTGTGGTATAGGCTGCGCGATGAATCTGCGCCGGTGGCTTCTTGTTTTGTTCTCGCTCTTCGTGTTGTCGATCAGTTTGTGCGCCGCTTCGGTGGCTGAACAAGATGTTGCCACGCAACCCGGCACGCTCACCGTTAGCGAATACATCGCGGAACTTGACCGTCTGATTGCCGCCACCAAACAGCTGGCGCAAGAGAAAGATGCGCCCAAGCTCGTGAATGACATTCCTCCGGTATGGCGCATCCGGACCGAACAACAAACATTTGAAGTGTCTTCCGAATGGCTGCTCCATGACTTGAACGACTGGCAGAGAAAACCGAGCCAGGAAATTCAGGAACGCGTGGTCAGGCGTCTGCAATCGCTGCGATCAGAGGCGGTGGCGTTCCAGGACTCGGCAACGGATGTCTCCCATAAGCGAGTTCTGCTGAACGGAATTCTTGCCAGCCGGGAATTTCAGAACATCCATGGACCGACATGGCTGGACCGATTGAAACAGCGGCTGCTGGAACTCATGATCAAATTGCTCGGCAGAGCCTTTCAATCGTCCGCGATTCCCACGATCGGCAATGTTGTGGTCTACGGGTTGATGACGTTGGGTCTGCTCGCGCTGGCTTACTGGATGTACCGGACGATCCGGAATAGCGCCGGAATCGAACCGATTGTGCCGCTTTCACTGCCAGTCTCCAGCAAAGGATGGAAGCTGTGGATGAAGGAGGCGCGGCTGGCAGCCGAGGGTGGAAACTGGCGTGACGCGGTGCATCTGGGATACTGGTGCGGAATTTCCTTTCTCGAGGCGCAGCAATTGTGGCGGCCCGATATGGCCCGCACCCCACGCGAATATTTTCGGCTTTTGCCTGCTGGCAGCGAACATCGCGAGACGTTGCGGACCCTGACGCGGACCTTCGAACTGGTTTGGTATGGCACGCGGCAGGCTGACGCGAAGGCGTTTTCCGAAACCCTAGCCCAACTGGAGAAACTGGGTTGCCAATCCAACTGACCGCCGGTGACCGAAAACTGTTTCTGATCGCGGGTGGAATATTCTTGCTCCTAGTAGCCACTGCTCTTGTTCTCTCCAAAGGCCCGGATGCCAGCGATGAGATTCCTACCACGTATTCCGCCGGTTCCGGTGGTGCCAAGGCCGCTTACCTGCTGCTGAAGGCTTCGGGATACAAGGTGGAACGTTGGGAACAGCCGCCGAGCGAATTGCCGGAAGCGGCGGGAGCAACGCTCATTCTCGCGGGACCTTCGGACACACCGACGAGCGAGGAACGAAACCGGGTTCGCCAGTTCGTGAAAAACGGAGGACGCATTATTGCCACCGGACCTTTTGTGGGGTTCTTCCTGCCCGAGAATGGAATTGTGCCTGATCCACTCCCAGGTATGACCTGGAAGAAGCTGGACGCACTGTCGCCTTCCTCCATCACTCACGCGGCATCGCAGATTACGCTTGCCCCACTGGCGTACTGGAAACGCGAGTCGCTTGCCATGCCGCTCTATGGAGACGGCGACAAAGAGATGGTGGTGAAATACAGATTTGGAAAGGGAGAAGTGATCTGGTGGGCAGCGGCGACTCCGCTCACCAACGCCGGGCTGCAAGAACCCGGCAACCTGGAGTTCTTTCTCGCCTGCATCGGCAGCGAAGCGCAAGAAAGAATTCTTTGGGATGAATATTTTCATGGCTATCGGCGGTCGTTGACGGCCTCGATCCAAAGTTCGCCGGTAAAATGGATTTTCCTGCAATTCGCACTGGTTGCCTTGGCGATCCTTCTTACGTATTCGAGGCGAAGCGGACCGATCAGCATTCCCGCCGGCGAAATTCGGCTTTCGCCATTGGAGTTTGTGCGCACGCTGGGTGCGCTATACAAGCAGGCCGATGCCGCGTCCGCGGTAGTGGATATTAGTTATCACCGGTTTCGCTACTGGCTCACGCGACACTTGGGCATGGCCGGCAATGCCCCGGTGGACGATCTGGAGCGGGCCGTCCGCGAGCGCTGGAATTTTCAAGACGCAAATTTCAACGCGACTCTTCGCGCTTGCGAGTCTGCTCCCTACGACAACACTCTGAAACCGCGTGCGGCCCTGCAGTTGGTACGGTCGTTGGATGATTATGC
The DNA here is from genome assembly GCA_963808195.1 of uncultured Acidobacteriaceae bacterium. Taxonomy (GTDB): domain Bacteria; phylum Acidobacteriota; class Terriglobia; order Terriglobales; family Acidobacteriaceae; genus Sulfotelmatobacter. The sequence goes on from CAWEEW010000013.1 coordinate 39,786, forward strand.
GGCGGAGCTGAAATTGTTTCCCAAATCTGGCCGGCCGAAAATATAGGAGGAGGGTTAATGGAAGCTGTTCCCCAGTTGGTAGCGCACTTCCGGAGTGAAATGAGCAAGGTCGTGGTGGGCCAGGAAGAGCTGAAGATGCAGTGTCTAATGGCCTTGCTGTGCCAGGGGCACGCGCTGCTGGAAGGCGTGCCGGGGATCGCGAAGACACTCGCAGTGAAGACTCTCTCGCATCTCCTGCAGCTCGATTTTCAGCGTGTACAGTGCACTTCCGACCTGATGCCCGCCGACATCATCGGCACCAATGTGCTCAATCTGGCGGACAGTACTTTTCACCTTCATCAGGGTCCGGTGTTCACACACCTGCTGCTGGTGGACGAAGTAAACCGCATGCCGCCGCGCACGCAGGCTGCGCTTCTGGAGTGCATGGAGGAACGCCAGGTCACGATTGATGGTACGCGGCACGACCTCTCTGCGTTCTTCACCGTATTTGCCACGCAGAACCCCGTGGATTTCGAGGGGACATATTCCCTCCCGGAAGCGCAACTCGATCGTTTCCTGGTCAAAATACGCGTGCCTTACCCGGAAGCGAATGAAGAGGTGCAATTGCTCGCGAACGTGCAGAACGGATTCGATTCTCACGATTTGCAGAGCGCGGGGCTAAGCCCGATTGATGCGGAGTTGCTGAAGCAATCCCGGCGGGAGGTGCGAGCCGTTAACGTTCAGGAGTCGCTGTTTACTTATGTGACGCAATTGGTACGGCGCACGCGAGCATGGCCGGCGCTCTCTCTGGGAGCAAGCCCGCGAGCGGCTGTTAGCCTGATGGTGTTTTCCAAAGCAATCGCGGCTGTCGATGGCCGCGACTACATTATTCCCGATGACGTGAAGCAAGCTGCCCCGCCCGTGCTCCGCCATCGCATTGTGCTGAAGCCTGAAGCCGACCTCGAAGGCATAACACCCGACCAAGTGTTGCAAGACGTCATGCGGGCCGTCGAGGTACCTCGTTGAGCCTGTCTGCTGTTCATCTCGCAGACCGCGATGTTGCCAGCGGAAAATCGTCCGAACCGCAGGGCGATAGGCCGAGTCCAGGTAAGTCTAGCGAACTGATCCCGCCGCCGGTGGAGGGAAAGGGCCATCCTTTCAAGCGTGCCGGAGTGGCATTTGCCAACCGCTTTTTCTTTCTTCTACTACTGGGTTTGATTTGGCTGGTTCCTTCGTTTGCAGACAGTCGTTTCGTATATGCCTTGTTCCTGTGGGACGTGCTCGTATTTTTGGCATGGCTGCTCGATCTAGCGAGGCTGCCGCGGTCGGCACAATTGAAGGTCTGCCGCTCGTGGCATTCTCCATCGGCATTATCTGTGGAGTCAAAGGTCAGCCTGACTCTGACGAATGCCTCGAACTCTACCGTGCACGCAAGACTTATGGATGATGTGCCGCATCAATTGCGCTTCGAGCCGGCACAACTTGAGATTACAGCCGGTCCGCTCAGTGGAGCAGAAGCACAATATTCGATCCTGCCGCGGACTCGCGGGAGAGCCACGGTTGGCGATGTTTACATTCGTTACCAGAGCGCGATGAGAATCGCCGAGCGTTGGGCAAGAGTGCCGTTGGCGCAAACTGTAACTACCTATCCAAATCTGGAAGAGGCCAAGCGCCATTCGGTCTATCTCATACGCAGCCGCCAAATAGAATTAGAGAAGCGCTACACGCGAACTCGCGGCGCGGGGCGGGCATTCGAAAGCCTTCGCGAATATCGCGAAGGCGACGAATTCCGCGATATATGCTGGACCGCTAGCGCGCGTCGCGGAAAGCTGGTCACTCGTCTCTATGAAATTGAGAAGAGCCAGACCATCTGGATTCTGCTCGATTCTGGCCGGCTCATGCGTACACGGGTCGCAGGCCTCAGCAAGCTGGACTATGCAGTGAACGCCGCATTGACTCTGGCCCAGGTTGCTTTGTATTCAGGGGATCGCGTCGGGCTGCTTGCCTATGGGCGCCGGATCTGCCAAAGGGTCCCCGCCAACCGTGGCGAAGCTCACCTGATGCAGATGATGGGGCAGCTTGCTCTGGTGCAGGAAGATCAAGGGGAAGGAGATCACTTGCAAGCAGCCAGCCGTCTCCTGAACGATCAGAGGCGGCGGAGCCTGGTGGTTTGGATCACCGATCTGGCGGAAACCGCGATGACGCCGGAAGTGATCGAAGCCGCTTCGCGTCTCATGCCTCGCCACCTCGTGCTGTTCGTCGTAATCGGCCAACCAGACCTGAATGAGCTAGCGGCACGAAGACCGGCAGACCTCGACGAGATGTATCAGGTTGCCGCCGCACAAGAAGTGATCCACCGGCGTGAATTGTTGCTGGCGCGTCTGGGCGAACGTGGCGCCCTGGCAATGGAGACCAGTTCCGGCAGACTCTCAACCACCCTCGTGAATTCCTATCTTGAAATCAAGCAGCGAAGTAAACTTTAACCGGCGTCGGTGGTTCCCAGAACAGATAAGTCAGCAGCAATACAAAGAGCGCTGCGGCCATGCCAAACTTCAAGGAAACTGCCAGTCCCGTGGGAGACACAAAGGCTTCGATAACTCCGGCGATGACCAGGATAGGGATTGTGCCAAGCAATAGTTTGACCGCCTCGGTCCCGGAGCGAGCGACCGATTCACCCCTGGGCAGAAAACCCGGGAAGAGCAGTCCGTAGGCCAAGCGCAACCCCGCCCCCCCGGCAATAAATATGGCGGGCAATTCCAGGACGCCGTGTGGTGCGACAAAACTCCACAACTGTAGGCTCATCCCCGAGAACCAACATGCGGTTCCGATAACTCCCATTAGGAGTCCATTAAAGATCATCATGTAGATTGTGCCCGCGCCGCCGGTGATGCCTGCCGCAAAACTCATGAAGGCGACGCCCATGTTATTGGTCATGATGGCACTGGAGGCGACCGGCTTGATACCTACAATGGAATGAGTCCACATCTCATGGCGGTCGATCGTTTCCACCATTTGGGGCCCTAGTATTTTCACTTTGAAATCTGGATTGTGATAGGTCAGCGCCACTCCCACAATGGCGGATCCGAGGAAAATGAAAAATGCCGCTAAGCAGTAACCTAGGTTCTGCCGGAATATCTGCGGGTAAGTGTATCGAAAGTACTCAACCACCGCAGACGGACTCGCTCTGTTCGCGGAATAAATGGTATTGTGGGCGCGAGCCAGCAACTGGTTCAGGTAACGGGCAAAGTGCTCAGAACCGGCATCTTCGCGAAGCGCCGCCAAATCGGCAGCGCTTTGACGGTACAGAAGACCGAGTTCCTGAAGTTCAGAACGTGAAAGGGACCTGAATCCTTTGCGCGCAGTGCGCTCGAGCAGTTCTTCCAGCCTGCTCCAGTGCGGCTTGCGTTTTTCCAACCAGCGAGTGGAGATCACGAATGCAGTCCGATCGATTCCATGACGACCAATTACAGATCGATACTCCTGAGCAAATTGCCCTGGAGCTGCCCTTGGCCGGAATTGGCAGCCGGTTCCTTGGCCTCGCAATCGACACTCTACTTCAAATTGTGTTGTACGTCACGGCTGTGCTCGCATTGGCTTTCGTGGGGGCCACCGGAATAAGGCGCTATCTCCGGTGGGTTCCATTGAACTGGGTCCCGGCGGTCGTCATCCTCGGCTTATTTTGTATTTACTGGGGATACTTTGCCTTCTTCGAAATTATCTGGAAGGGACAGACACCGGGCAAGCGAGCCGCGAAAATCAGAGTTATCAAAGAATCTGGCCGGCCGATCAACGCCTACGAGGCCATCGCGCGCAATTTACTCCGCGCCGTTGATGCGCTGCCCGGTTTCTACGGCGTCGGCATTTTATGCGTGATGTTGAATAGCCAGAATCGCCGACTCGGCGACTACGTGGCGGGGACAGTTGTGGTGCACGATAAGCGCACGGAGGAGGTCAAACCGGAATGGGTCACGGCAAAGGAACCGGCAACGACAAATCCGCAACTCGCGCTGGTCCCTTCTGAAGAACTAGTACTGATCGAAACCTATTTACACCGACGAGCCGAAATGGATCTGACCCTTCGCGACCAGGTTGCCTTCAAAATTGCCAGTCGAATCACCGACAAGACTGGATTGCAGCGTGACCCGAATCAATCTCTGGACGATTTTCTCGAAGGGGCAGCCCGGCAGATCCGTGACACGGCGCGATTCCGTTAAAGCCTCTAGAACAGCTCTCACGCCGATTGCTGCGGGTGACGGTAAACCTCAAGTCATGCCGGGGTCGAAGTCGGCTCCTGAGGAACTAATCGCTATTCTCCTATTATCGGGATGGGCAGGAGTTGGAAGCCGAGTCGGGCTGCCTGTTTACGCAGGCGCATTTCGGCTTTCTGCTGTGCCTGTTCATCACAACGGTGGAAGACGGTTTCTGCGTAGGATTCCTTCGTCGATAGGATGTGATAGAGAATCCGCGCGATTTTGTGAGCGGTAGCGGTGATTGCCTGGGCTGTGCCGAGTTTGGCCCGCATGCGCCGAAAGAACTCGCCGAAGTAACCTTTCGCGCGGCAGAGGGAGTTGGCGCCCATGCGGAGTGCAGTCGCGGTGCGATGTTTTACCTGGCGTGTTTTACAGGACAGCACCTTGCCACCGCCGACTCGTTTTTTCGAGCAGAGGCCAAGCCAGGAGGCGAAGGCAGAAGCGTTGCGAAACCGGCTGACATCGGTGCCGATCTCTGTCAGTACAACCTGCGCTGACTCGGGGGATGTCGGTGAGATCCACGCCTGCAATGCGGTAAAGCTCACTCCGCAAATCGAAACCGAGGATCATTGCCCTGATGGTGATAGGCCGTGGCCTTGATGATCCGATGGTACCGCGACGAAAATCTCCTCCGCACCAATGTCGATGCCCGCCGCATCCGGCTCCAATACCATCGATCTGCGCTCCCGCTTCTCTCTTCGCTTCGCCATGATCTTCTCCTTGTTGCCTGAGAACGCGGCCCGAGGCGCGAATCCTAACAGTCTCCTGATCGAGATATCGCCTGCACTGCTTCGCAGACGTCATCACTGACCTATCCGTTGCCTCAGACCCATGCTTCTAGACGGGCTCATCAAGCACCAATGCCGACTTCGGGCCGTAGCTTGCCACCGCCTCCAGCACACCTATCATCGCTCAGCCCAAGTTCCTTCCGTTCCTATCTGAGCGAAGCTCAGTCCGTTGCTTCTAGGAAGTTGGTTCTCTCCGACGACACCAACAAATCTGACAAACTAACAATGTCTCCAATTCTTAACCAAGAGTTCTCAACCAAGAGGCGGAAGTCAGGAAGCATGAGCAAGAATCTCTGAAAATCCCCATTTATTTGCCTTTTCTTGGAGCACTCCCTGCGGATAGATTTTTCGCTTTCGGACTGCGCGGTAGGCAGGCAGTCACCTGCGAACCCCATCAGGCTGCCTGGGGACCTCGCAACGCGACCCTTTGTGCCACAAAATCGCCTTGCATTCGCCGTGCACGTACAATAGATGGCGAATCGAAACCGGACTGATTACCCAGTTCTGATGTCGGGTTTCGGGTGAAATTCTCTGGCAGGGTTTCGCTATCCGCAACTTGCGGACACGTCGAGCCTTAGCGCGACAAAACCGTACCGAGAGTTCGAATCTCTCTTCCTCCGCCACGCAGTCTTAACTGCAGAGAAATTCCACTTGCTTCACGCCGAAATACGCGAATAATGCCTGTATTCTGCGATTATTCCAAACAAGCTAGACTGCGGAGAACGGACTTCCGGCACCGAATACGGTCTCTGTCCTGGCTTTTCTCCGGAAGGCACATTCGCAGTCCGGTTTCCAGTGGGGTCTTAGGCGAATGCAATGCGATCACAAGCCCGGCATTTGGCCCTAGCGGGTTGACTTTCAGTCAGCGCCTTGGGAAACCGACTTCCGCGCTTCCCATAACCCCGTTTCTGGATAACTTCTGCATTGACGACCACTCGGGAGTTAATGGCGATAAATGCGTTTGTCGGGACCAGCCGGAAGGAATTAGATTCTGCGTATCAAGGGCCTAAGCCAATCGAGAAGCCCGAGGTTAATCAGCAATGTGCTCCACATCTTTCATCACCGGCTCGCTTCGAGCGCATGGAGGGATGCCCAATTGCGTGCGGCTGGATAGGGGGCGTCGTTCTTCAACATCAGCCAAAGGATCCGGTTGTATACTTGGTCGTCCACGCGATCAGGAGCGCTCAGGTCCAACCCTTCTGACATGCGTGCAGCCGCTGTGTTCTGCGGATTCTTCTCGTTCAGATCCTGCTTGGGTGTAATCGCATCGAAGGGCGTTAGATCAGGTGTCAAGGCAAAGACGTCGGCCAGAGAGCGGCTGAAGTAATCGAACTTCGAGAGTCGTCCCATTCCGAGGATGTCTTCGATCGCGGCGATAACATCCGTCGTGTTAACGAAGCGATGCACCGTACCGGGCCGACTATAAGCGGAGATCGCATAAAACGGTGCGCGGTGAGAATCGACGTGATCGGGCCCGGCCTGCGCATCATCTTCGACCACGAAGATCACCGTATCCTTCCAGTACGGGCTGCGCGAGAGCGATTGCACAATGCGTCCGAGCGCGAGATCATTGTCGGCCATGCACGCATAGGGCGTGCATCTACCTGGACGCGCCGCAGTCAGGTGGTCCATGGGCAACCACATGAGCTCGAGCTGTGGCATGTTTCCGTCGCGCACAAAGCGCTGGAACTCAGCGATCCATATGTCGGCGCGCTTTTGATCTTGGGTAACCAGGTCGAAGGGAACGTAATCAGGACTCACATCTGCCCCGAGGTCGGGTTGTGTAACCGGCCAGCCAGGGTTCCCTTTGACCATTTCTCCGTAGTCGCGGAAGCTGATTCCAGATCGCTTCGCGAGCGTCCACAGGAAGCCACGCTCCGGCTCGTCGCTGTCTTCACCGTCGATGTCGCCGCGTTTGCCCGCGTACGCTGAAGGTACCATCTTCTCGCCATAGTTTGTCACGTATGCGGCAGTGGACCAGATATGGCCCTGCGAGCTGACCTCGGCATTTACAAAAAAGCGGTCGAATAGTCCGAAGCGCCGTGCCAGCGCGTGATGGTTCGGAGTGGTGATGATGTCGGGAAAGTAGACGAGGCTGGTTTCTCCGTCGCCATCCTTCAAGTCACCGAGCACCTGATCGTAGGTGCGATTCTCTTTGATGACGTAGATGACATGCTTGAACGAAGGATAGCGTCGCCTCGTGCGGGTCTGCCGCCATTTGTTTGCGGCGGTGACGCGCTGGGTGAAGGAGAACAGTTGGGCCGGTGTCATCTTTGACGGCAGCAGTCGAAGGCTGCCATTCAACTGACCAAGCGCGTAAGCCAAAGGTTTCCCATCTGGCCAGTTCGTGAGCGGCACCGGTCCGTCGGGGTTTGCATGCGTGCCATGGCCCTTGCCCGACAGGATCAGAATTTGTGAACCGACTTCCGCAATCGCGGTAGGGTACCAATCGGCCGGGATGCGTCCGAGCAGCTTGCCGTCGGCGAGATTAAAGACGGCAACGGCGTTGTTATCGGCTTCGGCGATGAAGAGCCGCTTGCGATCAGCGCTGATTGCAAGTGCGTTCGGCGTGCTGCCTTCCGGCGGGGCGCCGGGTGCGGAGTCGTGAAAATAATTGGTCACTTTACGAGAGCGTGTGTCGACGATTGCTACTCGGTCGCTGCCGGCAAGCGCGACATAAAGCCGTGAGCCGCTGACCTCCAATGCCGAGGGATGGCGACCAACTTCGATGCGCCCGAGATAGGCAAGCTTGCCGTCAGGGAGAACACGAAAGTCCGAGATGGTGCTACCGGCCCACGCAGACACGAAGACGTGGTCGTCGCAGCCGAGAATGACGCCGTAGGGATATTGGTCGGTGGGAAAGCGCTGCACGATCTCTCCCGTCACTACATCTACGACTGCAAGGCGATTGCCGACGTTCTCAGCCACGTAAACGAACTTGCCACTCGGTGCGACTGCGACGCCAGCCGGATAGCTCGTGCCCGTACCGTCGGGTGTCTTCGCCTTGGCTAGTTCCAATTTATTCCTGAGCGTCGCCGTGCCATCTTTCCAGGAGTAAACGAAGAGCATATCTGTGTTGCCGCCGGAGACGTATAGCGTGCTGCCGTCCGGCGAGAAGGCAGCGCCGTAGAATGCGCCGTCCTGCAACAGCGTCTGCGTGACCTGCCGGGTCTTCAGATCGACGACCTGAATACCTTCCTCGCGCCAGCCGCCGAGCACCACCACAGCCTTGTCATTACTAAGGGCAGGCACTACATTGAGCGGCATGCTGCCAAGTTCGACTGCATCACCAACCGCATCGAGGCGAACTCCGGTGGGCAAAGGAGAAGTAAATACGGAAGTCTGTGCGAGCACGACCGCGCCGGGCAGCGCAAAGAGAAAAAGAGTCAATCGACAAAAACTTATCACGTGTAAGCGTCCTTACAAACCTGATGTGACGAACCTTTTGAAAATTATCCTCCAGTGGCCCGCCATTGAACTGTTTGAGCTTTATTAGACCTTGTGCACATGAATAGGTGAGCGGATCGAGGCCACACCCAAGTAATCGGGTCACAGCTGACAGCTATTTACAAAGGGAAGTCGGCTCGTCGAAACTGAATTCTTTGGCGGTAAATCACCAATCAGTCATCGCAGAAGTAAGACGGGCAAATCGGAAGTTAATCCCGGACCGGAACGAGCTGACCCGGAATCTATGCCGGGGCCCGAAGTCGCCTTCTAGGAAGTTGGCTCTCTCTGACGACGGAACAATCTGGCAGACGAATGTCTCCAATTCTTAACCAAGAGTCGGCAGTCGTGTCAGAAAGCATGAGCAAGAATCTCTGAAAATCTCCATTTATTTGCCTTTTTGGAGCACTCCCCCTGTGGATAGATCTTTCGCTTTTGGACTGCGCGGTAAGCACGCAGTCACCCGCGAATCCCATCATCTGCCAAGGTAACTCGCAACGTGACCATTCTTGCCACAAAATCGCCTGGCGTTCGCCGCTTAGGTGCGAATAGATGGCGAATCGAAACCGGACCGATTGCAAAGCCCTGATGTCGGTTTTTCGTGTGAAATTCTCTGATAGGTTTTTGCTATCTGCAACTTACGGACATGTCGAGGCTTAGCCTGCCAAAACCGTACTGAGGGTTCGAATCTCTTTTCCTCCGCCACGCAGTCTCGACTGCAGAGAAAATCCAGGCCTTTTGCTGTGAAACACGCGAAAAATGCCCGTATTCCGCGATTATTCCCAAGCAAACCGGACTGCAGAGAACGGACTGCTCGGCGTGGAATGCGGTATTGGCTTGGCTTTTCTCCGGAAGGCACATGCGCAGTCCGGTTTCCAGTAGGGCGTCAGGCGAATGCAATGCGATCGGAACGCATTCGGCCATAGCGAGTTGACTTTTGTCGGCTCGCTGGACACCGTATTTCGCTTCCTATAAGGCGTTTATCTGTGGGAATCTCGAAAGCGCAACCAGCTCAGAGGGTCTTGTGTGTAGCTGCTAGTAGATATTAGGTGCCGGCCACGGAGGCTTTCCGTGCCCCGATATGGGTATTTCGCGTACTTCCACGTTTCACAGGTTGAGCGATAGTTGATCCAATTCTGCTCGTACTGGTTCAAATGCAGCATTCCTTCGAGCACGGTGACCAAATTCGACCAAAGCGGGGCCCACGAAAGTTTGAATTTTGCCAGGCCGTTATGGAACCTTTCATTCAAAGATAGATCCGCGAAGCATTTCCGCCGATTAGCTTCGTGACAATCGGATCGGGGAGTTCGCCCAGGGTTTCTGCAATGATTCTCCTCGACTGTGGCCAAGTTGAATCGGCGTGTGGATAATCCGAGGCCCACATGAACCGGTCCGCACCGAAACCATCGCACACGCTCGTCACGGTGGAGTCCTCTTGAAACGTCGCGTACACTTGCCTGCGAACATAATCGCTGGGGCGCATGGGCAGAGGGTAGGGCGCGAATCTGCCGAACTTCTCATGGGCATGATCCAGGCGGAACAAAAAGTGGGGGAACCAACCGCAATCGTTTTCCGCTGAAACGAGGATCAGCCCTGGAAAGCGTTCCAGAACTCCTCCGCACACGATTTCCGCCAGGGAACGCTGCACGTCGTAAATCACGTCGAGATACTGGACATACGGGGATCGAGAGCGCACCTTGGGCTGGCCGCTGGTGATGCAATGCAGCGACACTGGCAGTTCCAGCGATGAGGCAACTTCCCAGAAAGGATCGTAACTGCGGCTGCCAAAAGAGGGCGCATCCTCTGGTGGAGAGCCCCACACCAGCAAACCGGCGGCTCCCATCCGTGCCGCTCGTTCCACTTCCCGCACGCTATCTTCAATTCGGTGGAGCGGCACAAGCCCTAAGGGAAGGAGTCGCCCGGGAGAAGCTGCGGCAAATTCCGTGATCCAGTCGTTGTAAGCCCGGAAGCAGGCGTGCTGGAGATCCGCGTCCGGCAAAGCAAACAGCTTCATGCCGTGAGTCGGATACAGAATTTCGCAGGCAACCCCATCGGCGTCCTGGTCTTTGACACGTTCCGCGGGGTCCCAGCCACCGGCCCGGGCGGCCTCATATCCGCGACGCAAGTGCAGCTTCAAGTCGCGCCCTTGTTTGCCGGCGCCGAATCCCGTGGCGATGGCAAATGGAGAGATCCCCGGAGCGACAAACAAGTAACGATCGCTGGTGTAATCACGGACCACGCGCGGCGCACGATCGCGGAAACACCGATCCAGGCGCTGACACCAGAGGTCAGCGGGCTCTGTGACATGGGAATCGGCGGAAACGATTTGCAGGGGGGCGGAAGCTTCCATGGCTTAGGGAATCGGAGGAGAACCCCACATCTGCCACCACGTCCCCGACAAACCCGCCTCTGTCGGATCTGACGTATGGCTCTCTGCGAGATGCTCGGAATAAGAAGCACCGTCGGAACTGGTCTGTTGTTCAATCACGCCCGGAATCAAATGGAAGATGGATCCAAAAGCTGCGACATTGAGCGCGTGCCCGGTTTCGTGCAGTTCGTCGCCGCTCGGATCCGGAGAGTTGGAGTTGATGAATGCGAAATTACCGACGTCAAAGGCTTCTCCGCCGAACGCGCCGATGGATCCCCCTTTCATAATGAAAGTTCCGGTTTCCCAGTGAATGTGAATGCTGTCGATGTGCGCCCCGTGCGCACCGAACCAACTGCCATTCCAGGTAACACCGGCCGCGATCAGATTGATCAGGAAGATAGCCAGGCCGATCCCCGTGGCGAGCCATGACATCGGCATTATCCAACTCAACCAGCCGAGGATGCCCTGGTAAACCTTGTTGCCGGAAACACCATTGAAGGCCGCCAGAAAATTGACCACTCCCAGTGCTACGCCGACAGCCCCCCCAAATAGCGCGGTCGCCATGGCGGCGTTCAAACCAGCATTGAAACCGATCATGAAGCCACGGAAGAACTCTCCCCATCCGTTGCCGGTATTAGTTGCCGCCACAGCATAGGAGACACTTACCACTCCAATGGCCAGCACAACCCCTAGCACTGCTCCAGCAAGTCCGCCGGTGGCAATCACTGCGGCCACGACCGCGGCGGCCACGATCACTCCCACAATCGCGCCCACGACACTCCAGAACGAGAGCCCGGTGTAATCGACATTGTCCAGGGGATCGTTGCCCGCATAAGCATAGGGATGCAATGCTCTGGGATTGCCCATCACCTTGTGCGGTTGATACAAGGGAAATGGGTCTGGCGTCAGGAAGCGCCCCAGATCCGGAGAGTAGTAGCGGCGGCGCATGTAATACAGGCCCGACTCAACATCAAAGGGGTGCAGGCCGTAAGTGCGGTCGTCAATCGTGCCGCTGGAGCTATCGATGTTACCGAATGGGCGATAGACAATCGCGGCCAGCTTCGCGCCGCTCTGGTCGGTGAAAAAAGACGTGTTCCCCGCATAGTCGGTGTGAAAATATCGCGGGCCTGCATCCGAGATTGCGCACACCCGCCGTCCGCCTAGCAAGACATAGTGGAGCACCTTGCCACTTCGGATTTCTACTTCGGTGCCCGCGAACAACGTCGACACAACGGTCCCGCCCTTATCCGTGACCTGCTTGGAGATCCGCTGGCCGGTCGGATCGTAGGCATAATTCGCAACCAGCCCGTCGGTCCGGGTTACGCGCACAAGTTCATTTTTTTCGTTATAAGAGAAGGTCTTGTCCGCCAAGCCAAGTAGGTTTCCATTGGCGTCATAGGTCAGGTTCTGGCGCGCGCCAGCGCCGATGGTTACGCCGGCAATGCGGTCGGGATGAGCCGCGTCGTCATAGGCGAACACGCTGTTGGTTTCATCCATCTGCGAAAGATTGAGAAATCCTGAATAACCGTAATTGCGTGCCACCGGCGCGGGATTCGAGAGGGTACACGAAGTGATTTGATACAAGGGATCGTGGCTATAAGCCGCCGTGCCCCGGCCATTCGCAGCAGCGTCTACGCTGGAGAGAAGAATCCCCATCTGATCGAGTGCGTAGGTGACGTCTTCGTACACTTCACCGTGTGGACCAAGAGTGCGCTGCCGGTTCACCCGTCCCGGACCGTCCGCGTAGCCGATGGTCGTGGTTACACCGTTGGCGTAGGAGAGCGTCTGCGGCAAGCCGCGCGGATCATAGGCGATGTTATTTACCACGCCCGGAATCGCGCTGACCCAGCCGTTGAAAGTCAGGTTTCGCGCGATGCGTTGCCCATCCGAGTAGCTGCGCGCCACCTCTCGCCCGAGCACGTCGTACTCGTAGTTAATCAGGTAAGGATCGGCGACACCATCGAATTTGAAAGCGCTTTGACTAACCCGACTCGATGTATCGTATTCGAAAGACTGTGAGCCTCCGCGATACGTCACCGATGCGATTCGAGCCAAGGCATTGGCACCCGGCACATCGTAGGTATATTCCTCGAGTATCGACCCGGCGGAACTGAGCCGCTGTAACCTTCCCAAGGCGTCCATGGTGACGCGCAGGTCGTTTCCGTTTGCGTCCAGCGAGCGCACCACGCGATTGCGGGCGTCGTACCAGAGCTTGCTCTTGCCAGCAGCGCGATGGTCAAAATCGTAGCGGTTGCCGAGAAAATCGCAGGTGTAGGAGCACAACACTCCGGCATCGTCTTGAATGGTGATGGTGCGGCCCAAAGCATCGTTGACAAAGCTAGTGGTCATTGCCTTGCCACCGCCGAGCAGTTCCACGACAGCGATCCGCATCCGGAATACATCAAGTTCCTCGCGCCGGGGGGTGTTGGCCAGACCGCGAGCCACGTTTTCCGCGGAAGTGTCATTGTCGTCGGCGTCGGCGGCAAGTATTGCGAAGGGAGAATATTGCGCGGTGGAGATGCTGCCGTTATAGTTCACGGTCTTCATCACACGGCCACGCGCGTCGTAGTCGAAGCTCCGCGACGGCGCTCCCGATGGTGGTGTCTTCGAATACGCCGCATCTGGCGAGAAAGTGGGCTCGAATTCCTGCTTGGGATCCCCCCAGGGATTAAACACCCTCAAACCTGAGACGACGTAAGTGGCAGCGTCCATCTGCGCCCGGTGCTGCACCGCGTTGCCCCGTCCGTCAAAATAAGTGAGTACGACGGAGGAAACATCGCCGGCCTTTGTCTGAAGCATGTGTGCGGTCCGCACATGAGGGATGACGGAATCGTCGTAACTGAATTGTCTTGGCGGCTTTGCCGGATCATCCACAGGCATCACAGAAGCCGTCGTGCGGCCTTGCGCGTCATAGAAAAAGTGGGCGACTTCTCCATTCGGATAAGTAATGGTGCGGGTCTGCGCTGCGGCGCGGTCGTAATCAAAAACCGTGGTTCCCAGTGGTCCCGCAAGCGCGGTGCGAAATAGCCCGTCGGCATCAAAGGTGAATGCGGTCTTGATGCCGAGTGCATCCAAGTCTGCCACCTTCAGACCTCGCGCATCATAGGCATGACGCGCCTCCGCCACGAAGAGACAGGCAATCCCATCGGCGTTATCTTCGGCAAAGAACCCGAGCGCTGTCGCGCCATCCATGCTCGCGTCGTAGTGCGCGGTGAAGTCCGCCTGCAACCAGGCGAGGCGCAATCGGCGTGTCAGGAGGCCGCGGTCGGCTTGCCCAGCCTGCAGACCCACAAAATCCGCACCATCGTAATACAGCTGCGATTCCGCAACGATTTTGCCCGTGTCATCGCGCACCACGACGCTCGCGGGCTTATCGAGAAGGCGTCGAGTCGTGCTGGTGGCGTAGGTGATGTCTGTGGTGCGCACCTGGTCGGGTTGGGCAATGCCGCCCTTGGTGCCGTATCCGCGATGGACTTCCCGCACCACGTTCCCGAAAGCGTCATAGGTATACGTTTTATCCTCGCCGCGCACATCGGAGGTGCGTTCAATGTCGAGCATCGTGTGTATAGTGACGCTGGCGAAAGTGCGATGCCCACCGTCGACGGTATCATCGAGCACCGTAACTGCGTATTCAGATTTCTCTGTGGAGAGCGGGAGCCCTTCGAGTGCCGATCCGTCCAGGCTGTAAACGTCGATCTGGGCGAGCATGCCGTTCAACGCAGCGTCGTCAATCGAGTTTCCAGGGACCCGCTCCATTGCCATTAAGAACTGATGAAGTGAACGCGTGTCCGCGCGGCTTTCATCGCCCTTTTCAATTCGTTCCGCCGAACGGAATCCTTCGAAGCGTCGCAACGTTGGCTCGTAGTGAGCATTGTGGTAGCGAAACTGGACTTCCGTCACCGTGCCCGTAACTTGGTCCGTCTCCCGCGTACCTCTGACCACCAGCAATGGAAAAGGAAAATTCGTATCCCAGATGGTTCCTGCCTGACGGTCGTTTAAGTAATCCTCGACCGCCGAACTGTAAGTCAGTTCGGAGACGAGCCCGGAGCCGTTGTCGATGCTGGTGAGCAGGTAGGGTGTGCTGGTCGCGTTGAACTCCAAGTGCACGTAGCCTACCTTGCTGGCGGTGCGGTAGCTATTCCAAACCAATCCAGGCGTAGCGTTTCCCGTGAGATTGACCATGCGGGTGGTGCCCGAAAGCGGCGCTGGGATGGGGGCCAGGTCGACGGGTGGAGCAAATTCGGAACCGTTACGATTCAGGCAGACGGTGACTCGGTCGTCCTGAAGATAGAGAAGATCGGAGCATCCGTCCCCGTCGATATCAGCGAGGAAAACACAATCCGAGTTGGTCTGCAGGTCACGCAACCTCGGGCTGTTATCCATCAGCACAACGTCCGCGAACCGGCCGTTCCCCAGGTTCGGCCAGTAACGGACCGAGCCTGAAGAAATCTCAACGACGTCACTTGATCCATCTCCCGTCATATCGGCAAGGAGGATGAGCGGATTGGAAAAATCAATCATGCTTGCGCTGGCCGACGCCGGCACCACCGAGGGCTCGCCCCATCCGAGTTCACCCCCATTGCGCCACAG
Organism: uncultured Acidobacteriaceae bacterium; assembly: GCA_963808195.1. Classification (GTDB taxonomy): domain Bacteria; phylum Acidobacteriota; class Terriglobia; order Terriglobales; family Acidobacteriaceae; genus Sulfotelmatobacter. The sequence continues at coordinate 55,205 of CAWEEW010000013.1, forward strand.
TACAAACCCGCGTTCGATGCTTTCGATGGCATCGATGCGCCCATCAGCGTCGTTATCCGCAAAACGAAGACGGTCACTCTGCCAGTCCGGCGTTGCGCTGGCGTTGCGCGGATAGGCAACAAACTGACCCCATCCCTGCTGTCCATTGTTTTCGAAATAGCCGGGAACATATCCTGGAGCCAGCAGCGTGAGATCGGCCTTCCCGTTGCCATTGATATCGATGAAGGCCGCTCCCGCCGATGCGATCGAACCTCCAAAGGGGGCCGAGGGCAATGCTTGTGGGAAGTCCCAGCCGGAGCCGTTGTTGCGCCAGTAAAATTGCTTTCCCCCTTGCACTTCTAGAACGCCGGGAAGCGGAGCCTGATCGAGCGTGATCAGGGTCGCGTCAGGATCGTCCAGCGGCGGAGGATCGCTGACCGTGGCTGGGTAGTAACGCACCGCAATGTCATTCGGATCGAAGGCTCCGTAGGTGAAGCGAACGGGTGGCCGGAGGACGTCGCCGCCCGTGGCATTGGCGGTGGCAAGATTGCTCAATTGAACCGAGGCCAGCAGCGAGATGCCGCTTTGGGGATCGGTGATGTAGGTCAGAGTCCAAGTGCGCAACTTGGTTTCGCCGGCTCCTGGATCCAGCACCAGGTCGATCTGGGTGCAGCGTTTAGCCAGAGTGCACAGAAATCCCGCGCGCCGGTCATGCCGCACATCCGGCCGCGCCTCGTAAGTCAAGCGCACGGAATAGGCGGCGTAGCGTAACTCCGTCAGGTAAGGAATCCCGTCGGAGGTATCCCAGGTATAGTTGGCGGAGTTGCCTGAAGCATTCGTCCACTGCTCGACAAGCCAGCTTTGAACGTTAGAGGGTTGAGCTGGATCGGCGATGCGCGCCTCAGGAAGTGTGCCGAGTTGCCAAACGTCGCCATTGCGCTCCTCGATTTTCCAACCGTCGCCAACGCGCGTGTAGCGGCTGAATGCGGTCTCGTAGATTGCCGCGTAGGAGCCATCTTTAAGGGCGGTGATTTGATTGCTGCCATCGAGAAGCGTTTCCGGCTCAACCCCCGGCGTTCCCAGATCCAGCTGTCGCGATATCATCCGCAAGGCAAGCTGCCAGCCGAACCCAAATGGCCCGGAGCGCGTCCCCTGGGTGTACTCCAGCGTGAGCTTGGGATTCAGTCCCGCCACACCATCGGGAAGCGGAATGGCGTACGAGTACACGCCTTGTCCGGTATTTAGATTCATCCGGAACGCTTCGCCCAGTCCCGCGACACTCCCCGTCGAAGCTGGGGGTGAAACGTTCGAAACTCCGTCGGCTTCCGCCACGATCCCTCCTAGACAAGTTCTGCAACTGGGCCCTACCGGTAATCGAACGTGTATTCGAAGTACGTCATCAAGTCGGTCAAGCCGGAGAGATTAAGTTTTCCGGCGACCAGCAAACCGGGATTGTCCGCGGCTAAGATCGAAATGGTGAGCGTATCGAAGACTGCGCTGCCGTTTAGAACCGAGAGAGGGTCGGTCGCCGCTGTTCCCGCAACCGCACCGTTCGCGTCTGTCTTAACCGTGTATGTTTTTCCGGTCGTTGTTGAAGCCACGTGGAGGGTGAGTCCATTCGTAGTGGCGGCGTCACCGGATACACGAATTGAAGATTTCGTGCGTTTCAAGTTGGTCTGCGTCATCGGGAAAAGCGTTTCGTCATAGACCAGTTCCGCCTGCCCCTGGCCGCGCAGGTAGAATAGCTCGTCGGGGAACGTCAGGCGCATGGAGGTGACGCGGGTAGCCGCCGCGCTCTTCGGCAGACCTGCGATGATTTTGTTCTCCAGCGTGGGATCGAAAAATCCATCATAGTAAAGCACAAGCTGCACATCGATGATCGACCCAAAATCCATATCATTTGCCGATAGTGGCATGTCGAGCTGCCATAGCGTGTCGACGCCGTTATTCTCAAACAGTTGCAGGTCGTTAGGATCAACCCTGAAGGCGAGAGCGTCCTGCCGGATCTCGTAGGCCGAGAGCGGCATGACGTCCGCCGAATACAGACGCGTAACCACCGTCCCATCCGCCTGCCGGAAGCGTGAAGCGCCGATGTTGCGGAGGCTTCCCGCCAGACTCACCTGCGTCACGCCCACGAAAACCAGCTCCACGTTCCGGATCTCGCACAGGTACATTCCCGGCGTTTGCCGGTCGAACATCGAGAGTTCGGTCTGGAAGCTGCAATGTCCCGTCGTCTGCAAGAGGTTAAAGGCATACGGGAAAGCATCGGCCAGGCTGATGATGCGTTTGACCGGAGCCTTCTTGGTTTTCGTTGTGGTCACATAGTCGTAGGTGAAGCTGTCCAGGTCGAGCGAAAGAAAATCCGCGCCCATCAGATTGTCGGTCGCCGAGTGGATGTAATCGCCGCGGATCACATTCAAATTGCGCCCTGTCTCTGCGTTATAAGCGCGTTGCATGAGAAGCCCGACCGCGGTCGCCATGTCAATATAGCGTTGCATGATCTTCTGCGCGCTCCCCGCCAGCTCGAACCACAAACGCGCGTTGAACTCTTCCATGTCGAGATAGTCTCGATTTTCTTCCGCATCCCGTTGCTGCATTTGCGCCAGGAGGATGCGCTGATTGGCAATCGCCACCTGCGTCTGTGCTTCCGCCACCTGCGCCTGCGCTTGCGCCGTATAGGCCTGGGCCGCAGCCAGGTTACGCTGGAGGCTGGAGGCCTCCATGTCCTGCGAGATCTTCTCTCTCGCCGTTTCCAAATCCTGAATCACCTGGCTTCGACGTTCGCCGCTGGTGTTGTAGTAGGTGTAATTGCTGATCGTCAAACTTACTTCGGAACCCTGATCCACCGATGCGGCGTTGGCCCAAGCCTCGAGTTCGTCATATTCGGCCAGCGCGCTGCGGTTATTAGCAAACTCGGTCTGCGCTTGCTGCGCGTTGGTCTGTTGCACCTGAGCATAGTTCAGTCCCGCATTGGCCGCCGTGACGGAAGCGTTGGCTTCGTCGAGACCACGCTGCTCCAGCACGACGCTTTGCGCCGCTACGCTCGCTTGCTGGTCGAGCTCTTGCCTTTGTAAAGTCTGATCCTCGCCGGCGGTGGTGTATTGGATATAGCGCTGCTCCATCTGCGCGGCCTGCTGGGCAAAGTATTTCGCTGTATTCTGCAAGTACTCCCAACTAAACGGCGGCAAATAGTCGACCGCGAGCCCGAAGAAGTCGAGATTGGACTTGAGTTGCTGGAGCCGAAGCCGCGCCTCGCAAACTTTCGAGAGGATCTCCGGATTGTCGGGATATGTGGCGGGAAAACCAGCCGCTACGAAAGCAGTAACGCGTCCCTTGATTCCGGCAAAGCGGGCATCGGCATACAACACGGAGGTCGTATCCAGGGTGTTGTCGGTCTTGAGGATGTGCTCGTAATCGGCCCTCACCACGGGGAATTGCGTCGCATCATCGGCTGCGTTCCGGTAATCGCGATCCCCCATCGCCAGGTAAACCGCTGCCAGCTTGTTCCAGAGCTTCGGAATCTCAAACGCCTTATTGATGTACGGATACACCAGGACCCCTGCGTAGGTCGATGCCGCCTCCTCCAGATTGCCCAGTCCCTTGAGGCAGTCGCCAATCGCCATCGGAATGACGAAGAAATACATTGAAGGCAGGTAGGCGACGATCTGAGTAGAGTCAACGCCAGAGACTGCGCCCAGTAAGAGGGAAACGTCGCTCGTATCGGTAATCGCCTGGAGGAAGTTGTGCACGTTGGTTACAACATCTCCCGTGAGCGCTATGGATGCCGAGGCCTTGGCGCCGGCCAGAGTGTAGGTTCGTTCCGGCGGAACGGTTGCTAGATAGGTGGCGCTGATCAATCGGGGGGTAACGTCCGCGGTCAGTGGAGCTAGAGCCGGCGCGGCCGCTGCCGGCACCGACGATTGCGGCGCGGTCTCTAGTGCGAGGGCCGCCACCTTTACCGGCCGTAGCAACGACACGGTGGAAACGCTCTTCGCGGGGGTCGCGACCGTGACCGGATACAAGCGCTGTTGGGTTTGTACCGCAGTCGCCGCCGCCAGGGTTTTCGCGCTTCCCGCTGCGTCGTTGGATCGCACCTGCATCCCAGCCAGGGTCGTGAGCGTCTCTACTTGGCTGTCATACATTTTGGCCGTGCCGAAAAGATCGGCGCTGCTCTGCGCCATCGCGATTGCGGTCTTCGAGTCGCCACCCGACTTTTCAGTCGCGATCGCCAGATCCTGCATGACTGCCGCGCGCATCGCCGTCTGAGTCTCTGGTACAACTTTGAGCGCGGCGGTAAATGCCGTGGTAGCGCCTAGCCAGTCGTTAGCACTCGCGGCGGTGTAAGCCTGCTCAACGGATGTCTTGAGCTGAAGCTGTGCCGCCGATAGATTCAGTCCCCCAGCTAAAAACGGCGCCAGTTTGGTTGCCACCGGCGCTGGAAAGTTCGCCGCCTCGGAGACAAAAGTGCTCGGAAACGTATAAGTCAAAATCGGCTGAGCCTGCAGCACCGACGCAGCTTTCGAGGCAAACACATCGATCAAACTCACGTCCATCGGCGCCACGAATTGCCCGTTCAGGTAGCTGGTCACAGGGAGGGCTGGATGCACCGTAGTCAGAATCAGGTTCTGGATCTGCTGGAACGCATCCAGCGCTGTGGCATACTGACCCTGTTTCAGCGAGTCGTACGCGGCGGCGTATTGTTGCTGAATTTGAACTTCAAAGCCGGTCGTAGGGTCGGCTTGTTGATAATCCGACGCCCAGGAGACGCTGGGAGCGAGAACCTGATACGAATAACGCTTCTCGTCAAAATATGGCGGTGCCATCGGGTAACCTTTCTCAAATCAACTTAAGGCTGAAACTTTATCGCGCGGAGTGTTCTTATACTCGCGTGCGTCTGAGCCTCAATTTTTTGTGATACAGACTCGAGCTAAGTCCGCCAGAACAGGTACTTTTAGCGAGGCATTTAGACCATCGGTTCGAGAAAAAGCCTTCCCCCTCATGACTGACCCGGCGACTGGAAATGGGCTCTAATAAGGATGGTGTAAATAGGGGGCCGAGCGTTTCTGTCAATCCTCGGAATATTTCGTCATATGACCGCCTTGCGGTGGAATGGGTTGGTTGAACTCAAATGCACCAAACCGTGGGACCCCGGCACTAGAAATCTCGTATGGTGCAGATCCAAAGTTAGAGGAAGAGGAAGCGCATTGAAGAGTGCTTCGGTTGGTTAGACGATCGTGCCTTTGCGGAGGGTCCGTGGAATCTTCAAGGTTCGCCTCTGTCCCCATCGCGGTATTGGGGCGGGGAGCAATGCGGGGAGCAATTCAGACCCGAATTACAGCACATTCGCTCTGCGCTGAAATATGCGAATAATGCCCGTATTTCGCGATTAGTCCCAGGCAAATCGGACCTCAGAGAACGGACTGCTCGGCATTGAACGCGGTGCTGTCTTGGCTTTTCTCCGGAAGGCACATGCGCAGTCCGGTTTCCAGTAGGGCATTAGGCGAATGCAATGCGATCAGAAGCCGCGGAATTCGGCATAGCGAATTGGTTTTTGTCGGCGTCTTAAAAAATCGATTTCGACGCTTCTCGTAAGCCCGTTTCCCGGAGCTATCGATTGGATAGATGAAGTACTGTGTGAATGTGTTCTTCGCTATCCCAGCTGTAGTTGATGAACACTTCACCGGTCGAAGCTCCGATTCCTTTACCCATAAACTTGAGTTAACATTTCCCTCCGCACCAATAAATTTGTTGTCAATGAGCTAGTGCTGTTGGACACCGGGCGCCCTCCGCGCGTCCCTGGATTCCCTCACGATGCGCAAGTTTCTTGCTCAGCTCCCACTTCAGTTCGTGATCTCGACAAAAGTTGCTATCGATTCTTCGGTCCAATCGTCTACTTGGACGGGTCTAGCAAGAAAATTGCAGAGGGCAAGAGTCTTCAATGCGGCTGATTACTCGACGCGAAGCGGTTGGGTGGCTGAGTTCGGCCTCAGCCGCAGCGTGGCTGGTAGGGCACACGGCCCTCAAGTTTGGGAGTGCACCCGCCTTCGGCGAGAGATCGCCGGAGGACTCCAGTCCTTCGCTTGCGTCCGGCGCGCCAACGTCGCCGGAGCGGATGGCTTTGATAGAAGCGTTCAGGAAACGATCTGAGGGGCTGCAGAATAAGTTCGAGGCGCGCACGCACAAGAGTGACTGGGAGATGCCCTATCGGCTGTTCCGGCCGGAAACGGCTCGCGGGAAAATACCGTTGGTGGTGTATCTGCATGGAAGCGGGGGGTTGGGCGACGACAATCTGAAACAACTGGCCTTCGGCAATATTTTTGGTACACGCCTCTGGCTGCTTCCGGAGAATCAGAGAGCCTTTCCCTGCTATGTGTTCGCACCGCAGACGGACCGGGGATGGATTCGATACGATTTTTCGCAACAGCCGGCGAAAGAGCTTCCTGGATTCGGGGACGGGAATCGGCTAGCGCTGGAGATCGTGGACAGCTTGGGCCGCGAGTTCGGCATCGACGAACGGCGAATCTATGTAGTCGGGAACTCGATGGGAGGCGCGGGCGTGTGGAATATGCTGGGGAATCGCCCGAATTTTTTCGCCGCCGCGGTGATCTGCTGTGGTGGAGTCTCACCCGATGATGGCACGGGGTCGATTGAGACAGCGCTGTGGGACTTCCATGGGGACGCCGGCGAGGTGGTTCCTGTGTCCTCATCGCGTAACCGTATCGCGGCACGGCGGAAAGCGGGCGGACACCCGATCTACACCGAGTACGCGAGAGTAGATCACAATGGTGCGACCGGATTGGCGTTCACCGAACCGGCGCTGCCAAAGTGGGTTTTCTCGCAACGCCGAAAGTAACGCTTCGGTTCGTGAACCCAGAGGAAGAGCTTTACTACCGCACTACCGCAAATACGTTTCCTTAGTTTGCTGAAAGGGTCTATTGCCATGAGAACGCTACGACTTTTGCCACTTCTTGTGATTGCCTGCCGCCGGTATGACTGGAATGACGGACCAGGACCGGGAACACTTACTGGTGCACTTTGAAATGACTGGGCAAATGTTGGCCGAACAGGTGCGAGGACTTTCAACGGCTCAACTCGAATACCGCGCCTCTCCTGATCGCTGGTCTATACGGGAGTGTGTTTCTCATTTGGCGGTCGCCGAACCTGATTATTGGCGCGATCTGATGAAGTCGGTAAAGTCGCCCCCGGATATGAAAGGCAGGAAATCGTCGAACACCGACGCGGATATCATGTGGTACGGCATTGATCGCGTTGTACACACAAAAACCGGCGGCGGGCACGAAAAGGTCGACACTTATAAAGACCTCGGACAAGCCTTGGCAAAGTTCCAAGCACTGCGTGCGACCATGATCGAATACATCAAATCCACCCACGATGACTTGCGCGCTCATAGTTTCGGCACAAGGGACCCGATCGACTGTTGGCAGTGGATGCTTGAAATCTCCACGCATGCCGAGCGACATATTCAACAGATTCGCGAGATCAAAGCCGACCCTAACTTTCCCAAGAATTAAGTGGCAACGCCAACCGTCTCAGAACATGACGAGAGCAAGAATATCTTGGATTGTTCCGGTCCTCCCGCCCGTGCCCATTTTTGCGAAGCATTGGCTCTTGCTTCTTGGCGAGAAGCATCAGAAGAGTAGATTGGATCAACATCACAACCGGAGGAACGAGTCTCCAACGCACTCGCGTCATTCCCTCACTGCAATTGGACACCGTAAGGTATGGCACGCTAACATCGCCAGCTCAATGAGCACTATGGCCGCTCCCTGAAGTGCTTCAGGCTGCTCCTTGGAGAGTTCGGACAGTTCTTTTGCGAAAGCTGCGGCCTGTTGCTCATCAATACCATCCATCGCGGCGTTCGCTCCTTTTGGGTGTACAAAGAAGTCTAGCAAATGAACCGCATACTGGTCTGTGACGTAGCGCACACAGATTTGGCCCTATTAGTGCGTTGCTAACTTGGGATGCTTTTTAAGAACGACCTGAGAGACGTAGCACTTCTCATGTACGGCATGCCCGTTCTCATCAGTTTTGCTGGTTTTGATGGAAACAGGCTTATGGCAGATGGGGCAGATCGGAAGAGATGGTAAGGGTAAAGGAGTGGTCATAACCCGCGTCTCCCAAGTCTAGGATGGAGATTCGGACCAACGAGTTTTCTCCCGGACAGGTTAGGAATTGCAGTCCTAATTCTGCCTTAACCCTGACGTGGCTTGATGCTGCGCTGAAACATTGTTGGCGAAACATCCCGATTACACTCATTGACCCGGATGTTCAGCCTGCCTTTGTCCAAAAAGGAGCGAGCAGAAATCTCCAGTAATCTCCCGGAAACCTGAGTTACACACTAAGTCCTTCTCCGGGTGAAGGTTTCGATCTTGTGACTCGCCGCTAGGCACGCGCTGAAGACGGAAGTCGCCGCGATCGCCCCAGCATTCACTCGCGTGAACCAACCGTAGGACCTTCGATGCCACGAATAGTGCCATCCGGATCGCGTGTGATCGTCGGCGCATAGAGTCCTAAGAATTGACGGCGCCACCAAAGGCCTGTGGCTCGCTTTTCGGACATCGTCGTAAACCAATATCGCCAGAGCACCGTGCGTATCTCGTGCGGCCCATGCGGAAATGGGTTGCTTTTGAAAAGGCGAAGTACATCCTTGTCATTGGAGAGCAAGCAAACTTCGGTTCTGGGCACGATTGGATAATCCTGCCATGAGCCCAGCGAAGCAAACCAGAGATTCCAATCGAATCGTGGCTGATAGGGTGCGTAGATACCAGGCGGCCAATTCAGATCCTGAGGTTTGTAACGGAACGGATATGCCACCCAGATTTTTCCATCGTCCGAGCCCTGGAACTCGATCTCGTATCGCCCTCGGGTCATGATGCCGAACAGACCGTATCGATTGGCGATCCGAAAAGGCTCGAGCGCCGCCACAGGTGCGGCTGACAGCGGTATGGCGGAGAACATCCAGATCAACTCAGCCGTGGTGGCATAGAAAATCCAGCCGAGGACAAAGCTGGTTACAGAAAGCCTCGCTATCCTGAACCGACGAAGGACACTTCCCGAACTTTGCACTTCGCTCTGCTTAGGCGTCGCGTCCGCGACGACAAAGTTCTTCCATTGCCTCGGGAAAAAGCGCAGCAGAAAGTGATCGTCCAACAGAAGAAATCCTAGCGTCAGAACCAGGTAGTTCAGAAAAGTGTAGTTGGCGGTGAGAATGATGCCCAGTTCCCAGGGTGTCACAATCAGGAAGCAAAGGAGTCGCCAGCGGCGGGGCAGGAATAACATCCAAACCAAACCCAACTCAAGCGCAAGAGTGGCGAAGGCACTCGAAGCATGAAACCAGTGTGGCAGATGCTGCACATACCAGCCGATCCACGTGGGCAGCGGACCGTTCTGATAGTACTCGTCCATAGCGGTAAAGTGGCGCCACTGTGGATCGCCCCCGATAATCTTCGCCACACCTGACTCGAAGTAGATGCGAAACCATTCCCATTGCAGCAGCGAGAGACTGGCACGCGATGGCGGTGAGGCGATCCCAAAGCCAGGACGGAATCCTGAGGGAGCGAAGAAAAGTGCGATAAAGCCCGCTTCGAGCAGCATGCCGTCCGACTGATAACCTGAAAAATCCTGCGCCGCACTCACGAAAGACAGGAAGCATACAAAGCAGATCGCGAGCATTCCCCGCGGCCACGCATTCAGCGCCAATAACAACGATGCACCCATGCCGACCCAGCACAGTACGATCAACATATGCGGGCCGCTTGAAAGCCATAGCACGGTGGGTGCGAACCAGATGCCGCGGCTGTAGCCAAATGAATGTGCTACGGCTTGCAGGTATTCATTTGCCGGCAGAATTCCTTCCGGCCCGATGAGCCCGCGGATCTGAAAGACCAGTGAGAAGAAAGCGGAAAAATAAATAAAGCCCAGTGCCCGCAAGAAAAGCCAACGCGGAACGAAGCGGTCGATTGCGCCATGTTCCGAGTCGAATAACCATCGGGTGGCAGACGCAAGCCGGTCCATGAGCGTCAGCAATTATACCGATATCAGAGAGACGGAGAACTGGTGTCCGCCCGCAGGCTTGGATTGATCGAGACTAGTTGGATACAACAGGTCGTGGAAGATTGGAGGGCCGGCTTCACCTTGGACGTATGAACTTCCTTTTGAGCACATGCAGACGTAAGCGAAGCATGAGTTCTTCGCACGGAACATCCGTGGGGCTAGGAATATATTCCTATTACACCGCTGCATCAAACGCGCTATTTTGGATCGGGTACTCCCTTAAGGACTCATGCCCGGCACAGAATTCCGCCGGGCTCTAGGAGGGATTGCCGGACTCTGGGAAGCACCAATCACAGGTCGATATCATCCTCTGACGGTGGCGCGATCTGGGTTTCGTTCTTGTCGAGATCAAGCGCGGAGTTGAGTTGCGCCTGGCGCGCGAGCAATTCTTAAAGCCCTGGGAAGTTGTTTACATTCCCCTCGGTGGATCGAAGGAACTTCAAGAAGCTCAACCTTTGCGCCGCAGTGTGGCATAGATGCTCAAGAACAACAGATAGTCGCCTATGCCATTTTCCGTAAACGTAGAACCCATGACGCGCCGTCGGGATGCAAACACTTTGATCGCGTTCTCGGCTACGTTGTTGTTCCAGGACACTCCGTCGTGCGACAAAAACGTAAAGAGCTTGGTCCCCGATTTTGCCAAGCGCCGTTGATAGCTGGCGGCGACCTTCGAGTGAAATGTTGCGCCAGCAATTTCTTTGAGGAACTTGGCCGTCAATGGCCTGTGTTTGGCGAGGTATCTCCGTTTCAAGCCAAACCTGTCGATGGTCTCAATGATCGGAGTGAATAGGGCGGTGAACCCCTTAGCTAGACCGGCGAGTTCCGCGTCGTGCGGCGCACGCATCAGATCGTCGTTCAAATCGCGAATGAAATGAACCACACATTTTTGTTGCTCGCATGAAGCCGATTCATAAACACCATAAAAATCTGTGACGAGAACTCCGTCGAAGCCCTGAAGCACACGGCCCAAGACGGTTCCGTCTCTGCTCAGGCTGAAGAGGTACAGCACTTCATGGAGATTGGTGAACGCCCACACGTATGCGGGCCTCCCATGCAGGCTCACTCTTGTCTCATCAACGTACATGACGTGGCTGGCACGCAGTTTGGCGAGCAATTGCTCGCGTGCAGGCGCGTATTTGGCGGCAAGCCGTGGCTTAAGCGTGGTCAAAATCACGGTTGAAAACGAATATCCGAAGATGTCATTGATGCCCGCGTTTACATCCCTGAAAGACTGCTTCAGCACAATGTGTGCGTGAATCGCCCAACTGGCCAAGCCGTGCCCAATTTTCGCCCGACAGGACGGATATTGGCTTGAGGTTGTGCTGGTGCCGCACAATTCGCACACGTATCGATTGGAGCGATGGCATATGACCCAGCGATGAATCCCCGATCTCGTAAACCGCAAGTCGGAAATGACACGCTGATACACCACATTTTTGTCGCGACGAAAATCCGGACCCCCACCGCAACCGGGGCATTTATGCCAAGGAGGCTGGCAATCAATGATCTTGTTGATCTTGGGTGTCCTCCGCCGCACCTTATGCCGGCGGAGGCTCTTGCGCACCACCTTATCAGCACGAAAGAACACCTTTGTCATTTGGTACTTGAAGTACGCACACTTGATAATTCGGTCAATCTCCGGAATTGCGGCATTAACCGGACCAAATTTCCGATCACGGTTAGCAGGCAAGTCTTGGGTGTGAACGATCTCTAGTGCGGGGCCGGCTGCTCCGCGAGCGATTGTTTCCAATGTGCTTGTCACGACTTTCAGAGCGAGACAATCTTCGCGGTTATATCGGATGAGCGATTCTCGTAGCGCCGGCTCGCCAGTACGCTCCCACTCGTGACGCCACGCCATGCTTTGAATACCCGACGCTGAAGGGTCAGACCATTTCGCTCCGAGAATCGCCCCTACCGCCTTTAAGCTCCGCGAATATGCCGGGAAATATACGTTGCCCGTAGTGGCCGCCAGTACATCAAACATGTCAGATTTGAGGCGCTCCGAAAGCGACTCACAATTTGGAGGGATGCCATATCGCTCTACCATGTCGTCCAGAAATCTGCGGTCGTACGAACCATAGTGATAGATTTTGAAGTTCGGCACGGATTTCAAGAGATTTAGGAGGTCGTGCCAAATGCCACGCTCGCTCCTTGCATCATCGGCCCAAAGTGCGTGGACGCTAGTTCGACCGTTCTCCACGAGGGCGATACCCACCAGATAATAGAAATCCCTGTCGGGTATGCCCTCAACATCAAGAAAAACCTTGGGCTCGTCTGTCGGCAGCGCCGGGTCGCGGACTACGTATATTTTGCCTTCCCGCATGGACAAGGCTTGCAGGGCGGGCAAGAGTCGTGCCGCCGTGGCAGACCGCTTGCCGGTTACACTCTTCGTTCTAAACGTGTATGAGAGCTGCTGCACGGTGAAAACACCGCGCTCTCGAAATGCATCGATCTCACCAACCGATAAGCTCCGAAGTAGACTGATGTCATCGGCTGCCCGCGCATCAGCGTTGCAGCGATCTTTGAATTCACAGGTCGTGCAATGGCTGTTGAGCGTGAGCGCTGGAGGCTTCGTTTCAATTTGTTTTCTGATCTCGCTCGCGGCTCGGCGAGCATCCGTGAGAACCGCAGTCATTCCCGACTGAGTCTTAAATTTGACCTTTGTTATCTTTGCGCTTTGGCCATGGATGATGGTTCCAAAAGTCGGCAGGTCGCCAAGCACGTCCGACAGAGCCAAAGCGTGAAACGAAATAAGCAGTTTATCCCACCGGTTTATCTTTTCTCGGTGGACGAACAGCGTTGGTGCGTATTCCGGCTTTCCGAGGCAGCCATCATTCGAAATCTTTGTCAGCACGAGGGAGTCAACCGAGAAACCGTTGCTGAGCAGGGCAGCCTCCAGCATCAGCTCGGGGCCAGCGATTTGCGCATCGACAATCGAAGTTGGATTGCTAATGATCCGGTCAGCACCGAATCGTTGTTGGAGTCTTAAAATCGCTTCGTCACGGTACCTTCGGTCGAGGTCCTCAAGCAGTTCTCCGTATTGCTGTGCGACGCCTTCTTGCTTCGTCGCCAAGAGATGCAGCTTGAACCTGCATCGAATGAACGCGTCGAATAATTGCGTCGTAATCTTCATTGCAAAGGCGACTCGGGTGGCGACCGTCAGTATTGACTTTTTCCTCAACTAACGATGGCCCAAATTAACGAAGTAGCGGGCTGGAGTCGCGCGACTCTCGGTGGCGCATGAAAGTATGAAGGGGCTATCGCGCGCGCGAGGCGATTTTGCGCTTTCGTTGGGCCGTGGTCAAGAATCGTGCATCGCGACGTTCGGGAGTGGCAAGCGGAAGTTGTGAACGGGGCTGAGGATTAGGAATGTATTCCTATTCCGCGGCACTACATGAGCCTTCGTGGACCGGTCATGCCCTTACGAGATCATGCCCGGCGCTGAAGTTCGCCGGACTTTCAATGGACTCAGCAATAGCTTGTTGGTGGGCAAAACACAATGAGCGTAAACGGAATGACTGACCCCAACAGAACTCCGGCGACCAGCCACCAAAATGTCGCCCCGGCGAGCCATGCGGCTATGGACACGGCTGCGCCGGTTGCCTGCATGACTGTGGCTCGGCGATAACTTGGCACAAATTCAGTGGCAGCTAGTTCCACCCCGCACTGCATCCTCGCCGGATGCTCTATAAAGGTGATGTAGACAGACGCTGCGGTGAACAGGGCGCACGATAGGACTGCAATGAACTCCGCAATTTGGCACATTGTTCCTCCAGATAGCGATCTACACCACCCCCGGCTTTATGCAGGATCGAATCTATTCCGATCTCTCGACCACCTGTACAATACGCCCAACTGATATGACCAATGCAACGCCCGACCACACAAAATGAAACACCGCATTGTCCACACGCTTCAGAAATACGTGCTGAACCCACCGATCAGGCTCTCGCTTGCGATTGGTCTGCCGCTGCCCGGATATGCCCTGCTGGAAACGAAAGGACGCAAGACGGGGAAGCCACGGCGCACGCCAGTGGGCGATGGACGTGTGGGAAACCAGTTCTGGCTAGTGGCAGAGCATGGGACGAAGGCGGGATATGTCCGCAACATTCAGCGTGATCCGCATGTGCGTCTGAAGTTGCGTGAGGGGCTAAGATACCGCTGGCACAGGGGCACTGCTCATCTGCTCCCCAACGATGATCCGCGTGAGCGTCAACGCTGGCTGGCTAATCAGTTGCCAAGCAGTGCCGGGAACGCGAGAGCTGTGCGCCTGTTTGGAACGCAACTTCTTACTGTTCGGATTGATCTGGATACCTGATCTTGTGAAAATTTGGGCAGAGACGTATGACTAGCGATGACATTCGGCTTCTGTATGAGTACGACCGTTGGGCGAACCGCAGGGTGTTGAAAGCAGCCTCAACGCTCAGCGATGAGCAGTTTACACGAGCTATGAGCGGCAGCTTTCATTGCGTGCGAGACACGCTCCTGCACATCTTGGGGGGCCGAGTGGATTTGGCTCGCTTATTGGAGAAACCCACCCGACCCAGCGCCTACCCGACGCTGCGGTAGCGTCGAGATCAGATGCGACTAAAATGAAGGCGCGCCCACAACTAAGAAAATTTCTGCCGCTGCAAGAAGGGGAGATTATGACTCGCGAAGCGAGACTAATGTCAGGGATCATCCTCATCACAGTTCCGACGATCCAGTACGGCGGATACTTTTTGCTGACTTCTCTGATGAACAAGAGCAGTGGTTACATGGAGAATCCGCTCCGTCAGAATTTCTTCCGCGCCGGACATGCCCACGCCGGGGTCATCGTGATTCTGTCGCTCGTTTGTCAAATACTCGCAGATGCCGCAGTTCTTCCCAGCCCCCTCCTTTGGTTCGTTCGAATCGGAGTGCCGCTCGCCGCAATTCTTATTTCGGCGGGATTCTTTTTCTCGGTGCTGCCGCCGACCGCCACCCAAGCGAGTGAAGCGGTTTCTCTGATCTACATCGGGGCGCTGATCCTCGCAGTTGCGGTCGTCACGTTGGGAATTGGTCTACTCAGGATGGCACCATCCTCCTAGATTGCAGGGGATCATGCAATCTGGAGAGTAGCCCAAGTCAAGAGAGGCGGGGGAGCAAGAATCTCTAAAGATTCCCATTTATTTATCTTTTCTTGGAGCACTTCCTGCGGATAGATTTTTCGCTTTCGGACTGCGCGGTAGGCACGCAGTCACCTGCGAACCCCATCAGGCTGCCTGAGGACCTCACGACGTGACCATTTTTGCCACAGAATCGCCTTGCATTCGCCGTTCACGTACGAATAGATGGCGAATCGAAACCGGACTGATTGCCCAGTTCTGATGTCGGGTTTCGGGGGGAATTCTCTGGCAGGGTTTTGCTATCTGCAACTTGCGGACACGTCGAGCCTTAGCGCGACAAAACCGTACCGAGAGTTCGAATCTCTCTTGCTCCGCCAGCAAGTCTTAACTGCAAAGAAATTTCGCTCGCTCTGCGCTGAAATATGCGAATAATGCCCGTATTTCGCGATTACTCACAGACTCGACCTTTTCCCGCACTCTATGAAGCCCCGGCATTCCTATGGCTGCATCAAAGTCCGGCTCGTCGTAGGCGACATGGTTGAAATCATGTTCAAACAACGGCTCCTTGAGCTCCTCGTAAAGACGCCGCATGACGGCCTGCGGCTCGCGCACCAGTTTGTCGTAGTTGACTATGATCAGCCTTTTTGCATATTCGCTGAACCATGCCTCCCGTAATGAGCTCCAGGCCAGCCCAATCAAGCCGTTGTCCGAGTTCATCAGCAATTCAATACGGCATAAACGGAACTGCCCGGCTGAAAGCTGAACATCCGTGACACCTGCAACGAGTTCTTGCGCAGCATTTTTTCAATGCTGTCGATTATCCAGCTGATGTCCCTCACGCAACAGATGATTCGAGCCTCCGGGTACAGGTCGCTCAACAGTGCGGCCTTTGCCGTCCATGTGCGGTTCGTATCAAACACCACTGGCCGGAAGCGACGTTTGCATAGTAAAGCATCGAATATTCCTCTCAGAACGGTGCGTCTGCGCACATCATCGAAGAAGACGGCAAACTCATTTACCCCGCTCATTTTCGGTAGGAGTGTATTCACCAGCGACGCTACGGGGCTGGTCATCGCGGCAGCAAAACGATGATTTTGCCGCAGCAGCGCGCAGAGCAGAGTCGAACCCGCTCGCGGTAGTCCTGAGACAAAGTGTATTTTCTGTACCATTGGCGCGACTCTACCTGCAAGTCCAATTTGCCCTAACCTGAATAAGGGGTAGTGCCTGGCAAAGCAAGAAGTCTGTAAGCCGTTTATGTGAGCGGCGAACGATTCGGAATGGTAAAAACGTGCCAATGGAGGGCGTTTCCCACGTGCAAGTGTGCGGTCGGGGAAGGGTAATGGTGAGAGCGCTCTTGCGTTTTTCATCTGGCCCGCATAGTGAAATGAGAAAGGACGTGGGTGTTGAAAAACTCTCTTTTCGTCTAAAACAGCCAAAATTGGGGGGATAGAAAATGTCTACCCGACCCGAGACGATCGATTGTGGGGCTTCTTACGCGATTTTATTTTTGCGAATTTCGGGGGCAGGAGTTTTTCAACAGCCACGGACGTTATCAGTCAATAACTCGAGAGTGGATTGCTGGGGTAGTGTGGGGTCATTTCTTGCGCTTTGCGGCTTCGGTAAGCAAATCTTCTAGACTCTGGCGGATTTGCTTTGCGGAAGGATGCTCTGGTCCGAACACCTTTTGATCTATTGCAAGCGCACGGCGATATAAAGGCTCCGCCTGGGTATAGGCGTGCTCGTCTTGCAGTAAGAATGCCAAGTTGTTAAGGATCACGGCTACCGTTGGATGTTCTAGACCTAATGCTTTTTCATCAATCGTCAGTGCCTGGCGGTACAACGGTTCAGCTGCATCGTCCTCGCCCTTTGCCTGAAATAGGTCGGCCAAAGCGCCGAGGTCGATAGCAGTGTCCGGGCTGTCCGGTCCTGGCACTCGCTCATGGATCGCGAGTGCTCGCCGCAAGAGGGACTCCGCCCCGGCGTAATCATTCTTGGCAGTCAGTATAAGTCCTAGGTTGTGAAGCACAGCAGCAACAGAGAGATGGACGGGCCCCAATGCTTTTTCGTCGATCGCGAGTGCTCGCCGCAGTGGGTCCTCCGCAGCGGTATAGTCCTGCTTGGAGTAGGATAAAATGCCCAAGCACGAGAGGGCGTCTGCAACATCGGGATGTCCGGGCCCAAGAGCCTTTTCATCAATGGCTAACGCCCGCCGATAGAGCAGTTCTGCCTCAGCATAATTGCCCTTAGCGAGTAGAAGATTGCCTAGGTTATCAAGTGTCTTCGCTTCGAGTGGATTCTCTGGCCCGACTGTTTTCTCGACGATCATGAGCGCCCGTCGAATTAGAGGCTCGGCTGAAACAAAGTCACCCTTTGTTTGAAGTAGTAGCCCCAGATTATCCAAGCCCCCGACTATTGCAAAACTGTCGCGACCGAGGATCTTCTCGTCCATCGCGAGTGCCCGCCGGTAAAGCTCTTCGGCGGATGCATAATGCCCCTCGAATTGTTGGAGTAGTCCTAGAGCGTCGAGGCTCGCCGCTACATAGGGATGTTGTGGACCCAATGCCTTCTCCCGGATGGCCAGCGCTTGACGCAAAAGAGATTCGGCTGCTGGATAATCGCCCTTGGTCTCTAAAAGCTGGGCCAAGTTATTAAGTGTGTCTGCGACGAGGGGATTATCGTGGCCCAGCGCTGCCTCATTGATTGCTAGAGCACGTCTCATGAGGGGTTCCGCAGAGATATAGTCACCCTCGGCCTGGAAAAACGAGCCGAGGTCGCTGAGGCTTAAGGCCATATCTGGGTGCTCTGAGCCTAGTACTTTTTCTCGAATCGCCAGGGCTCGTCGGTATAGTGATTCCGCTCCGCTGTACTCGGCTTTGATTTGTAGAAGTTCTGCAAGACTGTTGAGGCTGTCGGCGACACTCGGATGCTCATCTCCTAAAACTGTCTTCTGAGTCGCCAACGCTCTTTTCAGGAGTTGTTCAGCCTCCGAGTATCCGCCTGTGATCCCAAGCAACGTCGCTAGATTAGCTAAAATTTGCGCTACATCGGGATGCTCAGGTCCAAACGCTCTCTCATCAATGGCCAGGGCGCGCCGATATAATTCCTCCGCGGCAGCGTATTGACCCTCACACTGCAGGAGCAGAGCTAGGCTGTTAAGTTTCTGAGCCACGTCCGGATGATCAGGCCCAAACACCTTCTCATCAATCGCTACAGCCCGTCGCATTGACGGTGCTGCTGAGGCATAGTCACCCTTAATTCGGAGAAAGTCGCCCAGCAGGATGAGGCTCGTAGCCACGTCTGGGTGTTCAGCTCCGAGCGCCTTTTCTCGGATCGTCAAAGCCTGTTGCATGTACCGCTCTGCTTCTACGTAGGCACCTTCTAGTTCAAGCAAGCCACCGAGGTTCGCAACGCTCCTGGCCACGGTTGTGTGCTCAGCCCCCAGTGTTTTCTCACTGATCCACAGCGCTCTTCGGAAAAATGCCTCTGCCTGCGAACAATGCCACCTTCTGACTTCCAGCTCTCCTAACGCATCTAGCCTCTGAGCAACATCCGGATGATCCGGTCCGAGCGCTTTCTCATCAATTGCAAGGGCGCGACGGAGCCGCTCATCGGCCTCTGCATAGTTGCCTCTAGTCTCCAACAATGTTCCTAGGTTGCTAAGACTTAAGGCAACATCCGGATGCTCCTGTCCTAGGGCTTTCTCATCAATCGCAAGGGCCCGTCTGTAGAGCTGCTCGGCTTCGGGGTAGGCGCCTCTGATCTGCAACAATGTGCCTAGGTTATTGAGGCTCAAGGCGACATCTGGATGTCCTGGGCCAAGTTTCTTCTCACGGATTGCTAGAGCACGGCGAAATAAGCCTTCGGCCTCAGCATAGGCACCTCTGCTTTGTAGGGATGTGCCAAGGTTAGTAAGGCTGAGGGCTACAT
Organism: uncultured Acidobacteriaceae bacterium; assembly: GCA_963808195.1. Classification (GTDB taxonomy): domain Bacteria; phylum Acidobacteriota; class Terriglobia; order Terriglobales; family Acidobacteriaceae; genus Sulfotelmatobacter. Next base: position 74,272 of record CAWEEW010000013.1, read on the forward strand.
CGGGATGTTCTGACCCTAGCACCTTTTCATCAATTGCTAGTTCTCGTCGGAAGAGCGGCTCTGCCGCCGCAAAATTGTCCCGGACCAGGAGCAAGTTACCCAAACTGCCCAGATCAGAGGCGATGTCAGGATGGTCGGGGCCCAGCATTTTTTCATCGATTACTAATGCGCGCCGACCGAGCGTCTCTGCGTCGGCGTAATTACCTTTCGTCTGCAACAAGGCACTCAGATTGTTCAGAATTCGGGCCACGTTCGGGTGATCCAGTCCCAATGCCTTCTCCCGGATCCCCAAAGCTCTCCGTAATAAACGTTCTGATTCTGCATAATCCCCTTTGGTTTGCAGCACACCTGCAAGGTCGCTCAGGCCGCCGGCAATGTCTGGCTGCTGCGACAATGGAGCGTTTTCGTGGATCGCTAGTGCTCGCCGGAGGAGCTCTTCTGCTCCTCCCAAGTCACCTTTCCTTTGGAGCAAAGTGCCGAGGGTCTTTAAGCTTTGAGCGAGGTCTGTGTGATTTGGTCCTAAGGTGCTTTCTTGGATGGCCAATGCCCTTCGCACGAGTCGCTCAGCACCTGTGTAGTCCCCTTCGGCTTGTAGCAGGCTAGCTAGGTTACTAAGATCGCTAGCTACATCCGGATGCTCCGGACCAACCGCCCTTTCATCAATCTGCAGAGCCCTTTGTAGAAGAGGCGCCGCACCTGAATAATCAGCCGCCGACAATCGGCTCAGTCCAGCTTTTGCGAGCAGCAGTGCATCGTCAGGCCTGATGACGAGAGCTTCTTGATACGCAGCGGCGGACTCCGGATATCGCCCTTGTTCAAATAAAGAAGAGCCCAGAAAAAATGCCTCGTCTGACATGTTGCTCTCGACGCCAGGCAGAGTCCTTTCCTTGTGCCTGAGCGCGTTTTGAAGATCGTAAGTGGCCTTTGTATAGTTTCTGCTATAGAGCTCGGCGAGTCCCTTTTCATAGGAGTTCTTCGTCTTCGCGCCCCACTCACGAATCGCCTTATCGACTTGCTGAGGCGAGATGCCGTATCGCTCAGCGATGAGTGCGAGGGGTGTGCGCAGGTCCGTCTCTCCTGGGCGGTGAATTTTCTTGCTTGCGGTGCCCTTGAGGAGTATCTCGACTATCTTTGCGATAAGATCATTGTCTTTGAGCAGAAGCAGATCCTCACGCCGAAAGACGGTGACTCTGACAAAGTTCTCCGCTTTGTTTGCGAAAGAAGGTACCTGGGTTCGGTTTTCAACGATGACAAAATCCCGTCCCGGACCTGGATGGAGAATCTGCAACGAAACCCAGTCGCCCGCGCGAACCTGGGCGCCTAGTGAAAGCAACGCCTTTCCATCGTCGCCTGTGACTCCCGAACCGCCCGCTCCCTCAACACCTATCTCGATTCCTTTGACGGGTCGGTTCCTAACGTCTTGCACTTGCACGAGTAGTTTGCCGGTCTCGCTTAGGGCCAACAATGGAGCAAAACATGCGGAACCCGCCAAGGCGCAGCGAATTAAGAACAGTCCCCATCTACGATAGGCAGTGCTCATTGTTTCCTCACGACGAGCGTAACGTTGTCGCCGGCAGGTACCACCGACTGCGTTGTCAAGTTGCCCTTCTGTGCCCTGATCGTGACCATCTTTCGATTTGCAGCATGTGCCGAGATTCCAAAGCTTCCCGTGGCCTCCGACTTCACAACGCCAGGGTAGCCTACAACCTGCACGCTAGCGCCGGAAACCGCCTTATTATGCTCGTCCAAGACAATTCCTCGAACCATAACCGAGGGGAGGTTTTCAAGCTCGCAACCTTCTGGCCGCTGGGCGGCCCGTCCGAGCGGTGATGCGAGACCTCCGCAAAGGCGAAGCCTGGGCAAAGCGCGGCTGTGACCTCGCGGGTGCGGATATCAACGAAGTCGCGGCGCTAACGGCTGCGTTCGAGGGATCTGAAGGCGTGTTCGTGATGGTGCCGCCCAACTTCGATCCGTCCCCCGACTTTTGCGAAGCGCGGACGATAGCCGTCACATTGAGTTCGGCGCTCGATGCGACACGTCCGGGTAAAGTCGTGTATCTGTCGACAATCGGCGCGCAGGCAATCCACTCGAACCTGCTTTCGCAACATACGATCATCGAGCGGGCGCTTCAACAGTTGTTGCTGCCCATTACTTTTCTGCGGCCGGGATGGTTCATGGAGAACTCGGTTTGGGACTTGACGCCGGCGAAAAACGGCGTTATTTCAAGCTTCCTCCAACCTCTCGACAAGCCGGTACCGATGGTCGCTACCGCCGATATCGGGCGCACAGCTGCCGAACTGCTTCAGGAAACATCTCAGGAGAAAACGAGCGGGCACAGAGTGGTTGAATTGGAAGGGCCACAACGTGTCACGCCCAACGAGATCGCATCCGCCTTTGCCCATCTCCTTGGCCATCCGGTGAGAGTCGAGGCTATACCGCGCGAGACCTGGGAATCGCTGTTCAAATCGCAAGGCATAAGAAATCCCTCCCCGCGCATTCAGATGCTCGATGGCTTCAATGAGGGATGGATCGAGTTCGAAAGTGGCGAGGCCGGCTCCCGGAAAGGAAATACAACGCTGCAAACTGTGCTGCGCACGCTCATCGAACACGAAGGTAAGTCGTGACGATTCTCCAGGGGAAGCAGATGATTATGAGGCTTCCATCACTTGATTCTCAGGAAGTATTCAGCAAGAGGCGTGGGGAAGGAACAAGATAATGACTATGACCAAAGTTGGTGTAGCGGCTTCCTTCTCGCATTGACGATGGAAATTGGCAAAGTGCGCAGATACGAATGTGCTCTTGCCACGACGAACCTCGATGAGACCGCGGACCCAGAAGCTGTGCTCGATATATTGACAAAACTTTCTCCGCACAGAGAGGGGAAATAAATTGAAAGTTATTCGCTATTTGCACAAGGAGGCAAAATGAGTAGTTCAATGAAGGCTATGCGAGTAGTACGAGGAATCTCTCAGTCCCTCTGCATCGTTTTATTGCTGTTGGCCTGTGGCACGCTCTCAGCGCAAAATCAAGAGCATCGCGTTCGAAATATTGTTCTGGTTCACGGCGCCTGGGCGGATGGTTCCGGCTGGAAGGGCGTTTACGACATTCTTGTGAAGGATGGCTATAACGTCAGCATCGTTCAGGAGCCGGAGACGTCGTTTAAAGAAGACGTGGCTGCTACCAAGCGGACCCTCGCTCTGTAAGACGGACCGTGCATTCTTGTCGGTCACAGCTACGGGGGAGCCGTAATTACGGAAGCTGGGATGGATCCGTCGGTGATCGGATTGGTTTACATCGCAGCCCACATGCCAGACGCAGGAGAAAACGAGGCGGACGATGGGAAGCGATTCCCGAGCGACCTCAGCAAGTCTGGTGCGATAAAGAAGACGGGAGACGGCTTCACTTACCTGGACCCCGCGCAGTTTCATGAGTACTTCGCAGCCGACCTGTCTGCTGAGCAGGCGGCTTTTATGGCGCGCTCGCAGGTATTAAACTTCGCCGACAATTTCAAAGCCGTGATTACCACAGCTGCGTGGAGAAGCAAACCGAGCTGGATGTTGGTAGCCGCAGCAGACAGAACCATCAATCCCGACCTCGAGCGCTGGTACGCTACACGAGCTAACAGCCACAAGGTCGAAGTCTCCGGCGCCAGTCACGCGGTCTACGTTTCGCACCCAAAGGAGGTTGCGGCTCTGATTGAAGAGGCCGTATCGCACCCGCAATAGAATAACGCTGCAGATTCCCTGCGCCCCGATGCATCAGAAAAGGATCGCGCAGTTCACGGTCTCATCCGCTGCTAGCTTCCAATGGACCACGGAAGGATTTGTATGTCAAAGGTCTGGCTCATTACCGGTGCTTCTCGCGGCCTCGGCCGTGCGTTCACAGAGGCAATACTTGAAGCAGGAGATCGCGTGGTCGCGACAGCCCGCAGTCCGGAGCAGCTTGTCGAGCTTCAGGGCAGATACTCCGGGAACATTCGTACTGTAGCGCTCGATGTGACCAATGAAGCGCAAGCCAAGGCGGCCTTCGAAGCGGCGATTGCATCCTTCGGAGTCCTGGACGTGCTCGTGAACAATGCCGGCTACGGTTATGTGTGCCCGGTCGAAGATACGCCCCTCACCGACTTTCGAGCGCAGATTGAGACCAACCTATTTGGTGTCATCATCATGACCAAGGCTGTGCTGCCCTACTTCCGTGAGCGCAGGGCCGGACACATCATCCAGGTAACCTCGATCGCAGGACGCATCGGACCGGCAGGGGCGCGCACCCTACGCGGCCGCGAAGTTCGGAGTTGAGGGCTTCTCTGAGTCGTTGGTCAAAGAGATCGGACCGCTCGGCATCAAAGTCACGATCATGGAACCTGGCGGCTTTCGCACAGATTTTGCCGGGTCCTCCACCCAACTGAGCGAAGGCCGGCGCGAGTACGACTCCACTGTCGGTGCGGCTGTTCGCTTCCAAAGAAGCTATAACGGGAAACAGCCGGGGGATCCGGCGAAGGCAGCGGCGGCGCTTCTACACGTTGCCTCACTCGCCGAGCCGCCGCTACGGCTGTTGCTCGGAAGCGACTCTTACGCGGCAGCCGAAAGAGCGCTGTTGATAAGATCGAGTCCGATAGGAACTGGAAGGATCTCAGCCTCTCAACTGACTATTCGTCCGACAAGACACCCGTCTAGAACCCGGCGAATTCCCGAAGAACGGTCGTGTTAAAGCGTCGCGCTATAGTTGGAAACCTGCGAGTATTCAAGCAGAAGGGACATCTTTATTTCATCTCTTGCTGGAACCGGCCCTACGCTTAGGCGCAGATGTCTCTCGGTCCACAGCGCGCATCTTCTGAAGACTGGAGGCGAGCGTTTTCGAAGACGAAGACAGTGAGACGAGCATAGCCGGCTTTTATATGTTTCTTATGATAAATACAGTTTAGCTGCTTTGGCGCAGGAATAGGAGCAGGAGATGGGAACACTGACAGGGAAAGTGGCACTTGTGACCGGAGGTAGCAGCGGGATCGGGCCTATCCAGGTGACGACAAATCGCAGTACATAGGATTAGAGCCGCGCTTGACGAACGACGGTAACCGACGACTTCGGGCTACTGACGTTCCAGTCAGTAAGTCTGGTATAGCCATAAGTAGCCAGTCATCTAAATAGCCACTGCTTGGTTAGAGGTTCAGCTCAATCTTAACCAGGGGTACTTTTCTCAGTTAGTTCCGTTTTTCGTAACAACATTCTCGGAATATTATAAAAAAGTTCTTGACGGATTTCTGCGACGTGTTACTATCCGTCGCGAATTAACCTATTGCTATCCATCGCCAAATTAAAGACTTGCAGGACGCAGCAGAAGCGCATCTATTGACTTACCAATAGGTGTAGTAACATTTCACGGGCCCCGCTACATCCACAGCTATTGCTGTAAATCTGGAGGCCACCGTTGCCGCTCTTCGGCATCTCGGAGCCGTCGATAGGCGGCACAATGTCAACTCAGAGCGGTCGAGGTGGGACCCTTGGCCGGCGCAGGCGGTCGCACTACCTCGAGTTACTCGTTACGGTAGGTATGGTGACGCTGGCCTCCTCCTGCCCCGCCATGGCCAAATCCGTACCCGCCTGCGCAGCCAATACCGGCACTGGACATAGCTACGCCAATCAGGATCTGACCAACCATAACTTCAGCGCGGATCCCGCCGGATCGCTCATCGGCGCCGACTTTAGTGGCGCACAGCTCAGCGGCGCCATCTTCTCCGGCCAGGATCTAACCAACGCAAAATTCCAGGGAGCCAAACTCGGACCGGCGAAGGGCCCCGTTGACTTCACCAGCTCTACGCTGACAAATACCTGTTTCATTGGCGCGACAATGGATGAAACGGACTTCTCCTACGCGGTTATTACCTGCGCCGACTTCACCGAGACATCGCTGATCAAGGCGATGTTCGGGCCGGTCCAGAACATTGTGATGGGAACCGGCTGCCGCACGCGGTTCAACGGTGCGACGCTCGATGTGCATCTGATCGGCAACGACTTCAACGGCAAGAGCAACTGGAGCAAAACCGACTTCACGGCGGCCAACTTCCAGAACTTGACGCCGACGTCGTTCAGTCTCGCCGGTAAGGACATCACCGGAGCAAAACTGGGTCAGACTAATTTCACCGGCATCGACATGACCGGAGCCAACCTCACCGATGTTGACTTCACCCTCACCACCCTGATCAAGGCGAAGCTGGACCACACGGCGATCAACAACGCTCATTTTTATAATGCGCAAGCAGGGTCCGCGACATTCATCTGCGCCCAAGGCTTTGGCAATTCAGGCGGACAGAAACTTCCCAACGGCACCACATGCCCCACCACACCAACCTCGATCAACCCCACGACCGGCGCCGACTTTACCTTCGGGGCGTTGAAGGGTGCGGATTTTACCGGCGCTACCCTGGATCACGCGCAGCTCGTGGCGGCGAATCTGACAAGCGCGCATTTCGACGGCGCGAGCCTCGTCCAAGCTTCTTTGCAGTCGCAAAACGGACAAACCGGTCCGGCGATCGTACAATTTGCAACTTTCACCAACGCCAAGCTCAACAACGCCTTGCTCTCCGGAGTTGACTTCTCGGGCGCAACCCTGACCAACGCGATTTTCGACAACACGCTTCTCTCCGGCACGCTGTTCGCGAACGCCACAATGCCCGGTGCTAGTTTCCAGTCTTCCACGCTGCAATCGGTGAATTTCAGCGACGCTATCCTACAATCGGCAAAATTCAACGATGCGAAGATCCAGGCTCCATCGGTCGGCCCAGGGTCAGGTGCGAATTTCTCGTGTAGCCAGTTGGGTGGAGCAGACTTTACCAACGCCAGCATCGCCGCCACCAATTTCAGCAACGCCGTCATGCCTGCGGCGGATGCCTGCTGCAAGGTAGAAGGTGGCGGAGCTCCGTGGTGCGGCAACGTCGATGCCACCCAACAAACCTATGGGCCAGTGATTTTCCCGGTCATCAACTCAGGCATTATTGTCACCTGCCCTAACGGTTCAACCGGGCAATGCACCGGCGCGCAATGGCAGCTCTCGCCTAACTGGCAGACCACGAGTTGCAACAAGAACGGCGTATCGCAACAGATGTGGTCCAAGCCGAATTGTGGCGGCAAACCCACCGACATTGTCAAGTTTAAGGACCCCAATCTGAAAGCCTGCATTCTCGCGACGCTGCCCGGCCAAACCGAGGTGTACCTGACAACGGCGCAACAGATCAGCCAGGTCAACTGCCCCGGCCGGCAGATCACTGATATCGGTGGCCTGGAGAATTTCATCTCGCTAACCAAACTTGACTTACGATCAAACGCCCTGACGATCTTCACGCTGGCCTTCACCGCCGGCGGCAAACCGGCGCCGTCGCAACTGCAAACCCTCAGTCTGGACAACAACCAATTGACGACGCTCGACCTGACCGCGCATCCGTTGCTGGTTTCTTTAAGCGTCTCGAATAATCAACTCGGCTCGATTACCCTGAACGCCAATACCTACCTGCTGATCCTGGACGCGTCGCACAATCGGTTGTCGACGTTCAACCTGCCGATTCAAAGCAATCTGAGTTTCGTCAACCTTTCTTACAATCTGTTGACCAGCGTCCTCAATTCATTCTCTACCAATCTGAATGCTTTGCAGGCGTTGAGCTATCTGGATCTATCCCACAACGTTTTGAATACCATCGGTTCGATCCAGACCATCGCGTATGACAACAAGTCCGACAGTTCCGCCAATTTGAAATCGTTATTCCTGGCTTGTAATCCGAAATTCCAGTGCGGCGATCTGGGTGTCTATGACGGTACCCGTTATCCCGCAGCATCCTCCAGCCAGTGCTCGGCCTACAACACCGCGACGGGAAAATGGACCCCGTTAAGCACGCCGCAGTGCTCGCCCAACTGAACAATTCACCACGCGTCATTTACGAAGGAGATTAGTTATGCCGCAATCAAACGTACGGATGCTTCAAACCCATTTTCACGCCGATTTATCTGATGGACACCCTGGTGAGGATTACTGGGTCTCAGTCGCCGGCAAGCGCTATCCGCTGGTGCCGCACACTCCGGAAACCCTCGGCGCAGCCCACGCGCGCTCACCAAGGCTGAAGGCCGGGCGTACCAATTCGGTATTGACTCATCGCACCGCGCAGCCGATTTCGTTGCCGTCAAATACGGTGATCCGGGTGCATCTGCGGCACACGATGCGCGGCTTCCCCAACGCGAAAAGCGCCACTGGAATCGGCCTCTCTTCGTTGTATATTCCGCCGTCCGACACCCATCTGACGGCAATGGCCGCCGACGCCGTCTTCGATGCGCACCCGATCGACTATGTCTCAACCGCGCAGAATTTTATTTATCACCATCCGGAAATTATCAATAAAGATAAAGTGGTCGCGGGAATAGTCATCGACGAATTCATGGTGGGCGATCCCAATATCGCTCTCGCAATCAACAACGTCGCGAACCTCATGCGCAGCATGGGACCCGCTACCGAGAGCGGCGGCTGGGCCAAGCTGGAACCATTCACGCCGCCTGACAATCCCGGCTCCGGCTTCGATGGAAAAACAACTTACTACCATCAGACCGTCAGCGAGCAGGTACAAAGTGCGTCGCTGGCGCCTCTAACACCGTTGATGGTCCGGGTGAAAAACGATGCCAGGTTGAAAGGCAAACTCTGGACGGTCTCGGAGGGCGAGAGCGTGGTATCCACGACCGCGCAAACGCCGTCTCTCGCGGCGCGCGCGGCAGAGGCACCGGATGCCTGGAACGCGGCCATCGGCAATACTGGCGCCCATGGCCTGACCACCAAGGTCACGATCGCGGACGCGAGCAAGCAGCAAATCCAGATCGATATGGAGAATTCCTATATCCGCTATCTCTGTGGCTATATCCGGTTCTACGACGCGAACAACAACGTGCTGTCGTTGCCAAACTGGAAAGCCGACGACGCGGGCATCGTGCATGACATCGTCGCCGATGTGGGCTTGCAGTACGACGAGACCCGCTTCCTTGGGATGCTCTCGCCCATGAACAACTTCATGGCGATCCCCTTTGGCCCGCCCGGATCACTGTCGGCCAAGGTCACGTTTCCCCCAAGCGCCGTACGGGCCGATGTGTTGGGATCGGGCATCGGCACCGGCGCAAATCCCTGGCCGAAAACTCCCGCCCTGGGCGGTACACTCACCGGCGTCTTCAATCTTGGCGTGCCCGCCTTCATGCTGGGCTTCGGCACAGCGGCACAGTCTTATAAGCCGCTCTATGACATCATCGAGGAGCTTAGCGCGTCCAAGGGTTTCATCGCCGCGGCGATCGCCGCTGGTCTTGGGTTCCTAGGCTATGTCATCGGTTCGTCCGCGGTCGATCAGAAGATGAACTGGAGCGGGTTCACCACCATGGTGGGCTTCCTGTTCAACAAGCTCTGCCTCAAGGGACTGCTGTACGTCGAATCGATCGTCACGGCCGAGGAAGTGGCCGACGAAATCCCATTCGCCGGCTGGATCATGCTGGCGATCAACATCTGCACGGGCGTCGCGCAAATGGCTGAAACCATTATTGAGGTCGCGACCTCGGACTGGAATATCACCAACAGCATCGCGACCACCATCACCACACACGTAACGGTTCATCCGGACCCGCGCAACAAATCCTTCCCGCAGGGTCCGGCCGGGACCCCGCGCAGTCTCGTGGTCAAGATGATTTATCAGGATCAGGCCCGTCCCACCGTGCAGCAGACACTGCCGATCCCGGAAGGTGCTACCGCCACGACTTACACCATCGCCTTCCCCAATAACACGCTCGGCGGCAACGTGAAGTTAGAAGCGGATTTCTATGTCGGCACCTGGCTCGCCGGAAAAGCCACCACCGGTGTGCAGCCCAATGACCGGCTCCACGTCGATGAGATCACCATGTACCTGGTGGAGTTCCCCGTCCCACTTACTGCGGATTCGAAATACACTCACGCCCGCATTCTGACATACCAGAACAACGCCTATGCCTGGATGGATACCAAGGTTGCGCCCACCGAAACGATCGCAAGCCGAAACGCCAGCCCGACTGGAAATGCGCTGGGCGACTGGACCGGTCTCGCGCTCAGTCAGCGAGTCGGCATGTTGGGTCCGTCCTGGCAGGCAGCAGGCATGGGAATCCCGGACTGCGCCACCGGCGCTACGGGTCAGCTCTACGCCTTCATGAACTTCAATATCCCCGGAACGCCGATGACTGGCACGCAGTTCCCAAACTGTGGCTTCGTCGGACAGTCCCGCCTGATCTATGATCCGTATCCGCCGAAGTTCCTCATGGGGCCGAATGGCTGGGTGCTGGGCCCGAACGGGTATCCGGTTCCCGATCCCAAGGACGCAACGCTGGGAAACTATTATGTCGATCCGCGCTCAGCCAATCTTCCCTACGATCAGGGCGGCGGCTTCCATCTTCGCAAAATTATTTTGGACGGCACTACGCCGTTCAACATGGCCAGCGTCCAACCCAGTTTCGGACGCTTCGCCTATTTCCCCGACTCGGTTTGTCTGCATCCCTCCGGTCTCGTGATCGGAGTAAGCGCCTCGTTCAAGAAGCTGCAGATCGTGAAACTCGCGGGAGGTGTGGGCAAGGCTGACACCGACATTATTCTCGGCGAGATCGGCGCCGGACCGGCTACCGATCCCACACGCCCCGGTCTGATGTTCCATCCGGTCGCGGTAGCCTGCGCCTATGACGGAACGATCATTGTGCTGGAAGACACTAAGTTCTCGACCGGCCAACAGATCACCACGATATCCCGCCTCTCGGCTTATGACCTGCAAATGAAACCGGTCAACCGTTTCTTCGACGCGCAAGGTAAGCCCAGTCCGTGGCTTTATCTGGCGAACCCGGCGGATAACTACTATCTGGATATGAGTACGGTCGGTGACGAGCAGATGACCTATATCTACGTGCTGTATTACACGGGGTCGGGCGCTGCGGCGTCGGACTATAACATGGCGATCTATACCTACGGCAAGACGGCTCCGAAGACAAATCCGCTGGTGACGACAAATCAGATCGCGGCCGCCAGACTAGCCGTCGATATGTGGCACTCCGCCTATACGCTGAATTTCGCCATGGTTACGGATGGCAGCGGCAAGATCGCAGGCCCCAAGAACGCTACGACCGGACCGACCGGGCGGACCGTACCCTCGGTCAGCATGTGGCTGCCACCCATTCCTGGTAAGTGATCGCCTGGTAAGTGATCGGCGGATCGGCCGCTCGTTTAGTAAAGACCACATTCGTGGAGGACCTACGATGAAATCTGCTTATGTCTTCGTGACCGGCGTTGGCTTACTTTTCATTTCGCTTCTGATTCAGGCCCAAGAAGTACCCCCGCCACAGCAGTTAGCGACACCCGCCCCTACCGCTATCATGGGCTCCGGTGAGTCGCTCTCCTGCGCGTATTGTGACCTGCACGGGAAGGACCTAGCCGGCAAGAATCTGAAAGACGCCAATCTGATCGGCAGCGATTTGCGGGAAGCGAAGCTTGCCGGCGCCATGCTGGACGGAGCCATTCTGATCGAAGCGAATCTCGCGGGAGCCGATCTGACTGGCGCGCATCTAGGCGGGACATCCAAGGGTCCCGCCGACCTGACGCGGGCAAATCTGGATGCGGCCAACTTTAGCCATGCCGTGCTGACCGACGCCCAGCTGGTGTTCGCAGACCTGGAAGGAACCGACTTCAAAGGCGCCGACCTTAGCGGTGCCGTGCTGGGGCCGCATCCAAATCTCGGCACCAGCGGCGGACGGCGGACCTCGTTTCGCGATGCCCGCATGGATCGACGCTGGACCGAAGCCGTCGCGGCGGCGGATGTGCAAGGAGTGATCTGGAACAAGCCGAAGGCCCAACGAAAAGCGAATTTAACTGCAGGAGTCACATGTGGCGGCATCGACGTTTCGGGCGTCAAGGATCCAGTCTACGTCTCCTCGAGCCAGGGAACCGACAACTCCAGCTGCGGCGCAGCTCCCACTACGGCGTGCAAATCTCTGGCCTATGCGCTGACGCGCTGCACCTCCAACGGTTGCAATGTGCTGGCAATGTACGATCAGTTTGTTCTGCCCGCGACACTGGTATTTGACAGCCGCAGCACCCCGGCTGGCGCGCAGCTCTATGGCGGCTGTCTCGCCTCGGGGCCGACGGACGGGTTGACATCAGAAGTTGTGTCCCCGCCGGGCGGGGTTCCGGCGGTGGGCGTCGCCGGGGTGAAGCCGGTGGTTCTGCAGAGCTTCAAAATCCTCGGATCGGCAGCAACCGCGGGCAAGGGCGCACCGGCAGTGACCGCGCAGATTGCGCAAGCATCGCAGGTCACCGTCACCAACAGCCTTGTGGTAGGAGGCCAGGGTGGGACAGGAGCCACCGGTGCCCAGCAGCCCGCCGGTCCCAAGGGCGGCGACGCCAACCAGCAAACCGCAGGCACAAACGCGAGTTGTTCTTACAGCAACGGGGGGACTGGCGCAAGCGAAATGATCGACAACGGGCCATACACGGAATGCCAATGGAGTTGCGCCACTCCAGGTTGTTACGGCACCTCCGGCTCGCCCGGAAATACGTCGAAATCGGCCGCGGGTGGGAAATATGGGGAACCGTTCGCCACATTCTGCCCCCCTATGACCCCAAACGACGGAGCAGGTGCTGACACGGGCCAAAATGCCAGCTGCGGTACTGGCGGCAAGGCATCAACCGACCTTGTCGGCCGCTTTAACGGGGCGACATGGAATGCGGGAGCGGGAGGTGTAGGAACCTCTGGCGGAAACGCTGGCGGCGGAGGTGGCGGTGGCGCGGGTGGAGGCTACTGCGGCGTTTGCTTTCTCGTCCGGTTCCGTTACAGCGGTTCCAGCGGCGGCGGAGGCGGCGCCGGTGGTTGTGGTGGACAGCCTGCACCCGGAGGACAGCAGGGGGGAGGGTCATTTGGAATCGTGGCAGCGCAAGGGTCGGCTGTGACCATCAATAATTCCCGGGTGGTCGCGGGCCGTAGTGGCGACGGCGGCGTTGGCGGCGCTGGAGGCAACGGCGGTGCCTCTGGTGCCCGTGCTATTGGCTCCGGCAGCAGCGGCTATGGATATCATGGCGGAAAAGGCGGCGACGGAGGCAGCGGCGGAGTTGGTGGTGCAGGCGGTGGCGGCGCGGGCGGCAATGCCGGACCGTCCGCTGCAGTGGCGTTGGTCAGCGGCGCGAAAGTTGACGGAACGGGAATCGTTTACTACAAGGGCAGTTCGGGCAATTTCGGCGGCGGCGGAGCCGGTGGTACAAGCCCTGTCTGTACCTCAGGGCCTGGGGGGACTTCAGGCGTACTCGGAAGCGTGGCTGAAACCTTGACCTATCCTTAGCAAAACGGTGGACGTTCGGTCCATGCTCCACCATTTCAAGGAGTCAGCGGCCTTCTTTGGCGATCAAATCGGCTGCTCGTTCAGCCAGAGCGCCAATGGTCCGTGATGGATTCACGCCCAAGGCCTCCGGACTGCGCGGTAGGCACGCAGTCCTGCGAACCCCAATCAGACTGCCTGGGAACCTCACGACGTGACCATTTTTGCCACAGAATCGCCTTGCATTCGCCGTTCACGTACGAATAGATGGCGAAATCGAAACCGGACTGATTGCCCAGTTCTGATGTCGGGTTTCGGGTGAAATTCTCTGGCAGGGCTTTGCTATCTGCAACTTGCGGACACGTCGAGCCTTAGCGCGACAAAACCGTACCGAGAGTTCGAATCTCTCTTCCTCCGCCACACAGTCTGAACTGCAGACAAAGTCCGCCGCCCGTTCCCGTAAAATGCGCGAAACATGCCCGTATTCCGCAATATTTCATCCTCAAACCGGACTGCAGAGAACGGACTGCGGAGTAAGTCTGGGCAGCGCGCCCCGCAGATATTCCGGGTAACCCGCGCCAGTACAGACAGGAATTTACTGACTGGTATGATTGGCTCGGCATCCCTCGGTGTGGACACCAGCGCCATACGGAGCGTGAGCAGCGCCGTGCTGAAGGTGCAGCGGTAGAGAAGAAATCAAAGTTCGAGCCTAGTGAGAAGAAACCGAAGGCGGAAGAGCCGATCCGTGAACCGGCTTCAATAGAGTACCAGTTAGCAAAATTCAAGCGGGAGCACCCAGAATGGCCACCCGACAACACCAAATCCAGTTGCGCCAAGGATGGAGCCGTCGGACGCCACCATGATGGCATCAATACGAGACTTCGCGTGGTCGCCGAAGCTGAATATATTGATTTGACCGTCGCGATAATGCGCCAAATCACCCGTCATTAGACCTAACCAGATTCCACCTCGCGGATCGGCCACGATCCTTCTTGCCAACGGAACTTCAGGCGGGGGAAATTCCTTTCGAACCTTCAGGTCCTGGATTAGAAGCAGCGCTCCTAGCCGTCCTGTAGCTTCAACCCAGATGTGATGCTCCGAATCCTCAGTGATCCCAACTGCCATCCCGGGATCACCGCCGTCCTCTGTCGTGATCTCACGGAACCGTCCTTGCTCATAGACGAATAGCTTGTTGTTCATCCCCGCCCACAAGCGGCCGGCATGGTCAATAAAAGTCGTCGTGACGGTGTTTCCTGGCAGTTCTTTCGCTGGCCCGAACGATACTGCGTGAGGGCACAGGAGCTGGAGACGCCCCGTCCCGATCCAGACGCTGCCGTCGCGTGCCGCGGCCACCGATTCTACAACGTCATGATCCAATCCTTCGAGTTTCGAAATACTTCTCACGCGAAGGTCACGAAACATCTCGAGCCCACGCGCCGTCACAACCCAAATGTTGCCTTCGCGATCCTCAAAAATGCCACTTCCTATTACACTGTCGTTCGATAAACCCTCGGCAGTACCATAGTGATCCACATCCGTGCCCCGGATTCTGTAAAGACCTCGATACCACGTCCCGACCCAGAGGTTCCCTTGACGATCGTTCCGCAGAGCACTCACTTTGATAGTCTCGCCGTTCAACTTTGGTGCGAGAAACGGTCTTAGAGTGCCCTCTATCAGGCGCTGCAATCCCCCGCCTCGACCTGCCACCATTATCCCAACCCAGGCAGAGGCATCGGACTCAGGCAGGACCTGCGCGACCGCGCCACTGTTGAGGACTCGCACCGGTTGGGGCGATGCTCCAGGCCGCCACTTCACAAGGGTCTTGGGGCCTCCCACCCAGAAATCGCCAGCGGGGTCTTGCGCGAGGGCCCCTCCATCGAACCAACCCCCTCCTTGCTTCCATAACAACGAACTCCGGTTTCAAGAACCTGGCAAAGATAACGTGCCCGATCGTCCAGCCGCATTCCTCTGAACCAAATCTTGCCTTCCCTGTCTTCAATGATTTTCATAGTCAGCCATCCTTGCATTTTTCTGGTACAGAGTAAGGTGGTCTTTGACTAGGTGGGCCAGGCCGACAAGCGTTGAAATCCAAAGGCTTCCATCTCGTGCGCCCAGCAGATCAACGACAAACGAGGAGGGCAACTCTTCCCCGGACGGGGAGTTCCATCGAACAAAGCGCACACCATCAAATCGGTAGAGTCCCGCGTCGGTTCCTACCCAAATGTAGCCGTCGATAGTCTGGGTGATGCTGCTTGGCGCAGCTCCCCCAAAGTACCCGTCTTGCACTCGCCAAACACTGTGGCCATATTGCGAGATGTGGCTTGTGGGGTCGAGCGCAGCGCCTTTTTCGCTGGAACAGAAGACGAGAATTGCCAGAAGTACAGAGATGCGCGCGATGCCAGAACTCTTTGCGTTCTTGACAGCGTCTACAGCTCGCGGAGGCATTTTCTCCTGTTGCTGCATTAGGGAGCAGACCTGTCGAACTTCATCGACCAAGGAACCAGCGAAAGGCATTCGAACTCGGCCGCCAGTCAAAGACATTCCCACAGGACATCGAGTGGCCGCGCTCTGCGTCAGAGTCGGGTGGAAAGAGTTCAACCCTCACTCTCTTGCTCCAATGCCTTAATTTTATACGGTCAGCAGCGAAAAATGGCTGGTCCCGGCCGGTGATGGCGACCTGCGCGCCTTCCGCAATGAAAAGTCGGGCTGTGGCCAGACCGATGCCACTGTTTACCGCCGGTAATAAGAGCCTTCTTGCCTGTGAGCTTCATGATGCCTCTTTTTTGCGCGATTGGCATCAAATATGATGAGCGTCATGCATATGATATGGTGACCATCATAGATGGAGGATGCAAGGACAGTTATGCGCTATCCCGTCGAAGAGACCGCCGCAAAACATGAACGGATTGTGAAGGAGGCTTCCCGCCTGTTCCGTGAACGGGGATTTGAGAACGTAAGCGTGGGCGAAGTGATGAAGGCCGCCGGCCTGACGCACGGGGCGTTCTATGCTCATTTCGGTTCGAAGGAAGAACTGCAGGCGGCTGCCGTTGCCTACGGACAAACGGTTACGCTAGGGCGCGTGCTGTGCAGCACCAGCAGGAAGGGCAAAGCATCGTTTGCTGACCGGTACGTGAGCCGGAGGCACCGGGATAATCCAGGCGACGGCTGCACCATGGCAGCACAGGGACTTGAGAACATGCTCTCCGCTGAGGGTGGGGACCGGAAAGAAGCCATCTTTCGGGCAGCGGCGATGATGGGTGGCGTAGTACTGGCTCGCGCCGTGCAGAATCCGCGATTCTCGGAAGAAATCCTCAGGAGCGTCCGACAAAAGCTCGGCTGATCGTGCCCTCGCGAATCCGAATGTCCGTCGCCGCTCTGACCAAGACTCGTTGATTGCTGCGTTCTCGTGGATTTCGGCTTGCATTGATTTCTCCTTCGACTTTTGGCGCTTGCAAGGAATTGTCAGTCGGCATTCGAGCACTCTCAACGAAGCCGCCGGACGAAGTGGAGTTCGAGGCCGGACAAAGGAGCGCCGACCTCGTGCATAGCACCGCCTATTGCCAGCGATCCGAGATCAATCGCGACCAATCCAGTGCTGTTGATCAACTCGACTACTAGCCGCTTGGCTTCGGTGTCGTCGCCTGATGTAAAGATGACGGTACGGGGTTTGTTCGGGGAAAAGTCCTGTATCCAGGCCATCGGCATGTTGCTGATCGATTTAACGAGCCGTGCGCCAACCACCATCTCAGCGACTATCTCGCTCGATGTGCGCCCTTTTAACGCTGCCCGCGATCTGGTGACTCCCGCCAGACTGATGTCGGGTTTAGGATCCATGTGCGCGTTGGTCGCATCGATCAGAATCCGGCCACGCCAATCGATACCTTTCAACACTTCAGGCACTTTCACCCAATGGACAGCGAGAATAACGACGTCGCACTCGGCCGCCTGCTCCCTGGTCCCCGCGATGGCGCCTGGACCGAGATCGGCGACGAAATCAGCCAATGACGCCGGACCTCTAGAGTTGGATACAACTATGGTGTGACCAGCATTTATCAAGTGACGGCCGAACGTGCGTGTTACGTTCCCGGCTCCCAGAAAACCTATTTTCATACCCCCTCCTACCTGATTTCGCCACTTTCCTTGGCGTTACAGATTGAAAGATGAGTCTGCATAGTGATACGGCGTGGTAGTTTGTTCATGTCACTCTGATAGGTGGGGATTATCAGCCATGGAACTCAGGCACGTGCGATACTTCGTTGCGGTCGCCGAAGCCTTGGGCTTTCGGCAGGCAAGCAAACAACTCCATGTCTCCCAGCCTTCTCTAAGCGTCCAAATCAAACAGCTTGAAGATGAACTGGGTGTTGCCCTCTTTCGGCGATCCAAGCGGCGGGTTGAAATTACTCGTGCGGGCGAAGTCTTCTTGTCTGCGGCACGAGAAATCCTGTTGAGACTTCAGCAGGCATCGGCAGCAGCATTTCACGCAGAGAGCGGTGAGGCAGGAACAATCCGGCTCGGGTTCATTCCGACGGCGAGCTTCCAAATTCTTCCCCGGCTGCTCGAGAAGATCAGAAGCACTCTTCCTCTTGTGAACGTGGAGCTTAAAGAAGGACCTGAAGACCCGCAGATCACAGGACTACGCTCGGGAACCTTTGATGTCTGCATTGGTCATTTGAGCCGCGCCTACGACCAAATCGAAACATGCTTCTAGTTCGGGAGCGACTTGTTGTGGCTCTCCCAAAAGGGCATAGGGCAGCCCGCAAGAAGTACGTGAGCTTAAGAGACCTCAAAGGCGAGCTCCTCATTATGCCCTCGAAAGATTTGTTGCCGAGTGTGCACCAAATGATCGCGGCGGCCTTTCTGAAGAATCACATGCCTCTGGACAGATATCAAATGGCAGAACATTTTCAGACCGGGGTCAACCTTACAAAGGCCCGCGTGGGATATATGTTCCTCCCATCTTCTGCAAAAGACTTTGTTCCTGATGGGGTCGTGTTACGAACTCCAGGTTTTCCTATCGGACCGTTGGACACGTTTGCTCTATGGTCGCGTGGCAATGTAGACCCGCTTGTTCACCGCATCCTCAGCCTCCTCAAGGAAATCAAGAGGGGGTTATAAGGTCGAAAGGAAAGAAGTGTGGGATCTACCAATGCGGCATGTCTTCGCAGTTCTTTCTGGTTTGTCGGCAACCCTTACCTTAGTGGATTAGGTGTGGGGAGCCCGTTTATCAGGACTTGGTCTTCTGTGACTGCAGGATTGAGGTTTAAGGGTTTTGGTAGAACGGCTACGTCTCCATCCGCTCCCTCGAAGAACGCAACCACGAGTGGCAGCACTCAACCGCGCCCGCGAAGACCTTCTCACGAAATAGCATTTTTCGGCTAGACTCAGGGGCATGAGTTTCAAATCCGCGCTCTCGGGCAGACAGATTGGAAGTCGTACTTGGAGTGGAGCGGGGAGAGGCGTTAGCGATGAAACGAAACTGGAACTGGGCAGTGTGGACCGGCGTGTCGCTGGTTTTCCTGGGAGTGATTAGCTATCCGCTGTTTTTCGTTCGCTTCCCGGCGCTTCGCGATTTTCCGTGGGCGAACCTGCCGATGATCGCGCTCGGGTTGGTGCTGCTCGCCTTGGGGCTTGTGCGCGCATTCCGGCGTTCGGACCTGTTTCGCGGCAAAATTTTCGGCAGTGTCCTCGCGGTGCTAGCGTTGGCATTCAGCGGATTTTTCCTCTACGGCATTTTTATCGGCGCGCGGCACGTGCTACCCGCTTCGCACGGCGCGCCGCAGGTGGGCCAGACGGCGCCAGATTTCACGCTGCCGGATTCGCAGAACCACCCAGTGAGTTTAACAGGTGCGTTGAATTCTCCGTTCACTCCAGAGAGTACAACCCGCGCCGCGACGAGCGCGGCCAAGGCAGCCGGCGTGATTTTGATTTT
Source organism: uncultured Acidobacteriaceae bacterium (assembly GCA_963808195.1). GTDB lineage: Bacteria > Acidobacteriota > Terriglobia > Terriglobales > Acidobacteriaceae > Sulfotelmatobacter. The sequence goes on from CAWEEW010000013.1 coordinate 93,526, forward strand.
CTACCGTGGATATTGGTGACCGTTCTGCAACTCCGAGTTACGGAGTTTCGAGCAGGCACTGCCGGAATTCGATGCAAGGAAAATTCGAGTGATGGCCATCAGTGTGGATTCTCCCGAGGATTCCGAAAACCTGCGTCGGTCGCAAGGCTACACGTTTCCGATTCTTTCGGATGCACAGGAGGACGTGATTCGCAGGTGGGATCTGGTGCACCTTCACGGCCGGCGCGACGGTGCAGACATCTCGCGACCAGCGGAATTCCTTATCGACCCGTCGGGGAAGGTGCGCTGGGTGAATCTTACGGAAGATTTCGTGGTCCGCGCCCGGCCAGAAGAGGCGCTCGCAGCGTTTGACGCGATGAATAAATCATCGCGGTCTGGACAATAGTTGTCTAGGCTTCTATTCTCAAATTCCAGAGTCCGATGTGCGTGCCCGGTCAACTCCCGATTAGTCGGCTTCTCTCCAGCGATTGATCGGTCACTACTAGCGCGTTTTTCAGGACCAATCAAGACGCAATGGGAAGACTTCTGCTGCGATTGCTCAAGGCTCTAGATTCTTGTGCCGCCCGCATCCCGAATGACGTTCGATATTGGCCCGGAGTCGTGCCCAGCCGTCGGGCGAAGACACGACGCAGCACCTCGGCACTTTTGAAGCCGCTGAACTCTGCAACTTCTTCAAGACTCGCCGTCGTCGATTCAAGCTGACGCCGAGCCGCCTCAAGACGAAGATCCTCGACGTGCAATCCCGGCGTCTTGCCAATTTCTTGCTTGAAAAGACGGGCGAAGTTGCGCGGGCTCATGGCTGCCCGTCGAGCGAGTATATCAATAGAGAGGTCACGTCTTATGTTGTCCGCAATCCATGCCAGGAGATCGCCCAACGATCCATGGTCCAGGCTCTGGGCTACGAGGGTAGCGCTGAACTGGCTCTGGCCTGCTCTTTAAATCCCTGAATGCAGGTTCCAGGGAGGATTCGAATCCCGCTCTCTCCGCCATTACTTTCTATCCCTTCGTGAACGAGAGCACTTCCGCGATTTCGCTCGCGCCAGAATTCGTCTTGCCGCCCCTTCTCTAGCCACCGCTCGATTCGCTTGGGCACCCAGACACACTCTTGACCGACTACACTTTCTATTCGTCTGAGGGCAGCGTTGTCCGGATTCACGACTATGGTTCTCGCTGGCCCCGTGGCCTCTGCCCGCTCAGGTTTGTCGCGATCCGTAGGCAGACCTTCCATCTGATTATGGTAGCCACACCTGAATATATAGCCCGAGTGCCTGGTGGAGCAGATTTAGGCACAGTCCCGAGGAAGGCCAGACCGCCGCTCTGGGCACGCAAAAACGCCGGCGTCCGGCTTTCCAATGGGATCTATCAAGGCAACAGCCGATGGTTGCCCATCTTAAAGATGGGCAACCATCGAATCCGCTCGGTTCTTAGGCGAACCTTCCCAATGAGCGCTAAAATTGGGATTTCACAATTTGAGGTGCGCAGTTGTTTGCGGTTTGTACCGTGTGATAAACGGTAACGCCACCCTCCTTAACCGGAACCGTTACCGGCCCGGTTGACGCGCATACCGCCTTGGCGTGAACCACCATAGGAAAGGCAAAGCTGCCCGATTTCCATGCTAGGAAGCAAGCGAGAGCAGCCAACGCAAACATATAGGCGGGGCGCAAGTTTAACCGGCCATTGCTGACGCCGTTGCGAATCTTAAGTACTGCGATACCCACAAGGAACAAAGCCAACCCATACAGAAAAATCTTAGCGCCGCGAATCACCTTGATAACCCTAAGCACCGATGACGAGGCGTACGAGTTTACATAGAAGCCTCCCGGTGGAAAATTAGTGGAGACTGGATAGCCGGCTGGCGCAGTGCTGCTCCATGAACTGCCAGTGGCCGATATGGAATCACTAGGCATGGGCGTAGTGAAAATTGCGCTGGCCGTAACTGCGTCTCCCGGCGGCACTACGATGAGGTCGGCCTGGATGGTAGTCCCGTTCGTGTTAAATGTATCGTTCGAAAACACCGTCATCGATCCGGTCGAAGCGCTAATGTTGGCGGCATCCGGTTCGGGCAACTGGGTTGTCGGAATAACCCCATCGGTCTGGTTAATCGTGGCATATACGGTTACCGGTTGTCCGTAATAGCTTCCGCAGTGTGAAGTATTGTCGCAGATTACGGTGCCGACGCTCTGCAGAAGCAACGCGACGATCTGGATGTTCAGGTTTTCTCCCTCGCCAGAGATCGGATAGGTGAGAGGATTGATGCGGCACACAATGGTATCGGCCTGACCGACACCTGCAACCGACGGCAAGGCTACGCCCTGAAAGGTTACGGTGCCGAGGCCAATACTGCTCAAATTGTCCGTGGATCCACTCGGAGTTTGGAGAAGGTCGAATCCCCCTGGATTCGTGTTGTTGGCGCACTGGGCTGCCGCAATCCCCGAGCATCCCGCTACTAGAGTTACTACCGCTACGAACCAAGTAATACGCTTCATCTCGCACCCTCCTGTTATGCCTGGTTACCTTTAGGCAAGCATCATTAAATGCGTCGGCAGCAGAACGGGCCACTCCCAGATTGCTAATCCATCGGAAGGCTGCCGCCTGGCCGCTGGGAAACAGTGCTCCCGGAAAATCGGAACGAGCCGAAGCCGCAGCTATTTTGCCTCTTATTGGCAAGGATCGATATATTGAGCTACTGCATCCCGTAACAATTCCGGAAGCGGAATCGGCTCGATGCCTTCAGGCTGCCGCTTGATGCAGACCACTTCCTGCTCGCCCTCAGCCACGAGCTTCTCCTCGCCATTTGGCAAAACGCGATAGTAACGGAACACCATCGTCAACCGGCTCGGCGTCATGTTTCCGGCGCTCATGCGAATCACGACCTCATCAAACGCCGCAAGCTCCTCGTAGTAAGAGCACGACACGCGGGTTGTGGCCATGGCAAGTCCGTGATCCAATTCACGAACCAGCCGCGGAGCGTGGTCGTACAGAAACATCTCCCGGCAGCGGCCCTGCCAAAGGATATAGTTCGTGTAGTAGACGTTTCCTACGACGTTCGTCTCTTCAAAACCGACTCGATGTCTGTACTCGTAGCTTCGCATTCCTCACTCCTCGTCAGAACTGCAACTGCGTACGGCATCGGATCGCTCTGGAGGCGTAGCACCGAAGTGGCCACCGTCACACCGGGAGCGCCCAGGGAAATGTCGCCCTTGCTGTCGAGCGGGGACGACAGCAATACCAGAGGGGCGTTCTGCGAAATGCCCGCCTTCGCCAGTGACTCCATCGCGGTCCACACGCGGGTAGCCGCAGTGTGGATATCCTCCTGCGCCTGGCGGCCTATTAGTTGCGCTAACAGCCAGCGCTCCGGTCCCAGCAGATCGCGCCACACTTCTTCCGCTCTCTGGCAAATGGGCTCCAGGTCGCACCCAACCTCTCCCGCCGCGGCGACTGCTAGCGTGAGGCCATTGCTGTGGGCCGCTGAGACGGCCATGGGCGCGGCAACTTCGGGCTTTCCATCGGCGCGCCAGCGCACCGGCCACGATGAACCCAGTGCCCGTTGGATGGCGTGTTCGCTGCGCCGGCGCCGGTCCATATTCTTATCGCGCTCGAAAGCCGCAAACACCCGGGTTGCGGGCGCCGCTCTTCGAACTCTCCACTCCAAAAGAACCGAGGCCAATGCGTCCGGAAAATCTTGTGTCTTCGCATCCTCCATTTTGCGGAACCGAAGACCTTGCCAGCACTCGCGAGGCGCACCCTCAGGCGTCCGCAACTCGAGGTCGTAACAATACGTATTTCCATTCTGCCAACGCTCGGAAGCATGCGCGATCAGACTTTCGTCGCTAGCCAGTTGATGCAGGGAAATTCGGTCCACACTTACCGGAAGCAAAGTCGCATCCGGAACGCACGCCTGGATGGAATGCAGAGCGGCATCACGAGCGGCGGCATCGCCCAGCATCAGAGTCGCAGGCAGGTAGGAATTGAACCATGCCTGCTGCGAACCTGCTTGCTGTGAACCTGCTCGATGCGAAGCAGGACAAATCTCCGCCGATGAGAAACGAGCGCTCAGCCGTCGATACCCTGCGACCCGCTGGAAGCGAGGTCCCTGGAAGAGCAAGCTTCCATATAGTTCGCGCAGTGGGTCCAACGGCAGAAGGGAGGTCTTCGGCGGCGCCACATACTCAGGACGGCTGCTCGAAGAGAAGACTGGTGCATCCGCGAACGCACATGAGCACCGGAAGTGGTCCACTTGGAATGAAGTTTGTGAACTGCGAATAACTACGTCGACTAAGCCAGTTTCCCGTACGAGCGCAGCAATTCTCAACGTAACTCGAGACCCAGACTCAACCACAATCGGGTGCTCGAAGCGCAAATCTTCCACGGCAGGGATTTGCTTTTCCGCGCGGACCGCCATCGCCACCTGCACCATCGCCTCGATGCCCATAACCGCAGGCAGCAATGGTTTACCGTGGAAAACATGATCGAGCAAGTAAGGATCCGAAGCTGTCGTCAGATCGGCTTCTACGACTAACTCAACTCCCGGATAGTAAACGCGCGGACGCTCCAGGAAGCGCCTCATCGGCAGCGCCGGAGCCTCGATCGGAACCGGCGAGTTTGCTCCCAACCGACTGGTGACCACCACCGTGGCCGCAGGCAGCGTGCTACTCACCAGTTTGCGAAACCACGAGATGCCCTTGTCCGGAGGAATAGACCCAATGCCGGCGCTGCGCAGGGTCTCCATTGTGCCCAGCCTTTCCGCCATCCCAATGCCCGACCACGCAGATGACTCGAACGCAAGGCACCGGCACCCTGAATGAAGGTGGGCGAATTCCTCCGTCAATGCCGATAAGGATGCATTGGCCAGCGCGTAATCCGCCTCTCCTCGCAGTCCCACGCGTCCAATCACCGAGCCAAAGGTCGCGAGCAAGCGCAACTCTCCAGTATTGACAGCCGCTACAAGATTGCGGAATCCCTGTACCTTCGGAGCAACGGTGGTCCGAAGCTTGCTTTCGTTGAGGTCGCGGACCAGCACCGGCTGGTTGCGACCCGCACCGTGGATGATGCCCTTCACCGGACCGTACATTTGTTCCGCCGCGCTGACGGCGGCTCTCACCGCCTGTGCATCGGTTACATCGGTTTGGAAATAGCTCACGACAACACCGCTTGTTTCCAGGGCGCGGACGTGTGCCGCCACCAGAGGATCGTCTTTTTGAGACCGTCCGAGCAGAACCAACTTCGCGCCTGCCTCTTTGGCCAATGCCGCCGCGCATTCAGCGGCTATACCTTTGGCTCCGCCGCTGACCAGCACGACTTCGCCACGCCGAATCGGAATCGCATCTCCTTTCACTGGCGCGAGGAGCCTGAAACATGGCTCGTAGCGCTCGCCGCCGGTGTCATAACGCGCTTCCACGTGCGCTTGAGATCCCGATAATTCTGCCTTCAGGTAACGGACCGCATCGGATCCCGATGGCGCCTCAATGACACGAGTGAAAATTTCCGGATGCTCCAGACTTATTGTTCTTGCAAAGGCGCCTGCAACCGCAACCGGTCCCAGCACTACGAAATATTTCTCCGCCTCATCCGTTTCAATTGCCTTATGAGCGCCAGTAAGAAGCAAATTCAATTGCTCTTCGATAGCAGCTGCGGACATGCACACGACCACGCCATTGCCGGGCAGCGCGGTTTCCCGCAACGTTTGCAATAAGGGATGATCGAGTGCACCGAAGACACTCCATCTGCCCGGAGCGGACTTGATCTTAGGATGTTCTCGAAGCGCGCGGGGCGTCCAATCCACGACGAATGCACGGCACCAGTCATCGATTCCGGCGGGCACCGTCTCCTGCACCGGCGCAGTCCCTTGAAAAGTACGCAACTGCTCCAGACGTTGCGCTAGCTCACCTACAGTCGAGTCGGCGAAACTCAGAAGATGTGCGGGAGGCTTAACCCCTAGTTCCCGCGCCGCGGACGCGACGATCTCACTCACAACTATGGAGTTCAGATGGAGATCCCGTAACAACCGCGCAGTCTTGGCTATGGAATCTGGTGGCAGCTCGGTACGCCGCGCGACGAGAGTGCGAACCAGATGCGCAATATTGCCGTTACCGTTATTTGCCACAACTGGCGTTTCCCGCAGCCCACGATTCTTCGGAACTTTCTCCGGTTCGGGTAATAGCGCCGGGCGTGGTTTCCGCTCATCACTCGCAGAAACCGGGGCGAGCTCGCATGGATTGACAAAAAACTTTGGCTGACGGGTGAATTCAAAGGGACGCGCAAATCGGTTCTTGACCAGCGGCTCCAGTTGCACCGGTCCGCCGAGTACATAAACCGTCCCCAGCACCATGAATAACCCAGCTAGGGAAGGTCCCGGCATGTCGAGCGAAATGGTTGGCACATCCGTAACGCTTTTCAAAAGGTGTGTGAGAACATTTCCGGGACCGGTCTCAATGAACAAATCCGCGCTGCTCTTTGCCTCGGACATTGCCTGCATAAACTGCACCGGACTTGTCAACTGTCTGACCAGCAGATCGCGCAACTGAGACTCACCCCTAATCTCCGCACCAGTAATGGTGGAGATCACGGTCTTGCGCAGTGGCCGTAACTCGAAGCTGGCCAGCCCGCTGCGAAACTCCTCCGCGGCCGGCACCATCAATGGTGAGTGAAACGCGTCTGCCGCGGAAAGCAGGATCGCTGTCCACCCGCGATCCTGCGCGCGGGATACAACCGCCGCAACCGCCTCGCTTTCCCCGGAGACGACTGTCTGGCGAGCCGCGTTGAAGCACGCTACGACGACTTTCTTACCATCCTCCACGAGTAACTCGACATTCTCTGCGCTCGCGCCAATGCTCGCCATCGCGCCGCGCGGTCCTGAGACCGGGGACATGAGCCTGCCTCGCAAGCGAACCAACTGGAGAAGAGAACTTTCATCGAGGGCGCCAGCCCAACAGTAAGCGGCAAGCTCGCCCAGGCTGTGGCCGACGGCAACACTGGCTGCGATCCCGAATCTTTCGAGGATCCGCAGACCAGCAAGCTCCGCCGTGATAATTGCGAGTTGCGCTTCCTCAGTCGAACTGCTCTCGTGGTATCCGGGAAAAGCCGCTGACTTGTACAAGGCGTTAACTTCTTCGAAACGGCGGCCATGAATGCCGGATCGCAGTCGCACGGGCGAAGCTTGTCCAGGAAACAAAAGTCCGACGCGCGAGCCCTCGCCACCGATGCACAAAAACACTCCATCACTGGTGTCAATGTGGCGAACTTCACCGTCTAGAATCAGCGCCTGCAACTTGTGCAGGCGTTCCGCGAGTTCCGCGGAAGTTGCCGCCACCAAGGCAGCCCGCGCTGGCCCATTCTCCGTCTGACCCGCCAAACTAATAGAAATATCTGTCAACTCTGAAGAAGAAAGATTGGGCGCGAGATGCGCTAGTCGCTCAATCTTCCCAGCTAGTTCGGAAACCGAATCTCCATCGAGAAAAAATACTTCGACATCTTGCGGGCAGGTTGTCAGAGCCTTCTCACTGGCGGACCATCGAGTTCTGCATTCGCCTTCGCAGCCTGCGATCGTGACGTGAACATTGATACCGCCAAAGCCGAACGAGTTGACTCCCGCGCGCACCGGCATGTCCGCGGGCCATGGCTCCGCCTCCGCAAGAACTCGAAGCATTGCGTCCTCGCCATCAACTTCGGAACGAGGCTCGCGGGTTCCGGTAGTTGGAGGTAACAACTTGTGATGAACCGCAAGCGTTGCCTTGATCAATCCCGCCACACCTGCAGCCGCCTTGGTGTGGCCGAAGTTGGCTTTGATGGATCCGATCGCGGCGGGCTGTCCTTTTCCACCCGCTGCCTCCCGCATTGCGCACAGCGTCTTTAGCTCCACTTCATCGCCTACCGGCGTGCCCGTGCCATGCCCCTCAATCAGCGCAACCGAATCGAATCCAAAGTTGGCGCGATGGTAGGCGCGTTCCAATGCCAATCTCTGCCCGCGCGCTTCAGGACGCGTGATGCCGCCGCCGCCGTCAGACGAAATTCCCCAGCCTCGAATCACTGCATAGATTTGCAAATGCTGCGCGATCGCATCCGCCATTCGCATGAGCACAACGAATCCACAGCCTTCCCCAGGCAGAAATCCGGTCGATTCCTTGTCGTATATCCGCATCTCGCCATGCGCCAGCGCGCCTGCCTTTGCAAAGCCCACCAGTTCGAATGGATCGAGGCTCAAATCCACTCCGCCCGCCAGGGCCACATCGAGTTCGCCAGCTTCCAGTGCGGAACATGCCTTCGCCACTCCGAGCAACGAAGAGGAACATGCGCCATCCACCGTGTAACCGCCGCCGCCGAAGTGAAAGAAATTGCAGATGCGTCCGGCGATCGTATTCGAGAGCGCCCCGGCGAGGCTCTCTTCGCCCACCTCTGGGAAAGGCGCTTTGTACTCTTCTTCCAGTTGATCCAGAAATTCTGAACGCCAGGACTTGTCCCACCCCTCAGCGCCCATTCGCGCCTCAACCACACGGCGAACATAGGGCCAGCGCAAGCGCAACGTGGCCGCGCGCGAGAATTCGCCGGTCAATGTATTGCCGACCAGCACTCCCGTAGTTTCCAGTGGAAGTCCTTGGCCATCGACGAAACCTGCATCTTTCAGGGCTTGATCCGCAACGTCGAGCGCCAGCCAGTGCGCCAGATCGACGCTGCGGAAAGTAGGCCCGGCTACCCGAAATCGCACCCGGTCAAATTCGTACCCCTCAATCACCGCGGCTTCGCTCGCATAGATTGCATCGGGTACGCTGGCGTCATTCGAGAAATAATCTTCCAACCGCAACCGCTCCGGCGGCAGCCGCCGAAACGCCCGCCGCTGTGCCAGCACGTTTTCCCAGAGTTCGCGGGGGTTGTTCGCATCCGGGTAGCAACATGCCATTCCAACAATGGCGATTTCCGAACTCATACGCTTCTCGCCGCCGTCACCAAATCGGAAGCGCGCGAACGCTCCCGCCAAGAGAATTCATCGAACTGCAAATGCTCGCGGATGCGCCTTCGCCACTCTTCGTAGGCGGGAGTGTCGTTCTCTGTCATGCTGCGTAACGTTTCGTCGCACAATTCAGCCGCCCGCAGCGCCGAAAGTCCACAGAGCCACTGGCAAGCCATCTCCGTTTGTGGAGCCATGTTTCCCGCGCGTTGTCGGGCACCTGCCGCAAACACAGCCCCTTGTGCGAGGTGTGGCCAGTGCCGCCCAGAAGCAAGGCGAAGCATCCGAACATCGCTGCCGTCGGCGCCACCCGCATAGGTACAGGCTAGGCCGATTCCGCTCCACAAATCGTCGCGTCGCGCCTCCGGAAAGTGCATGATTGCGGAGGCAATATATTTCGGGTCAGCGCCGCTTACGAACCAAAGACTGCGTCCCAAACCCTGGTCGAAGCACCGCCAGCCGTATCCGCGAAGCATTGTGAACCGCGGAGTTGCCCCGGCCGCGTAGCGGGGCCAGTGGAAGTAACCTTCGTGGAAACCGAATCCATCCAGCGCCAGCCACCGTAGCAGGGAATCCAACCTCGCCAGCCGCCGTTTAATTCCAAAACGCAAGCGCGCCATTGACCACCCAATTCCCACATGCACCATGTACACGTGCGGTTTTCCCTGACCGCGCAACAACTCGGGGATCCGCTGCGCTTTCCACGGCTGCAACTGATCGAGAATGTCTAGGCCCATGGCCGCGCCTTCAAAGCCGTAACCCCGAAATTCCAAATCGATTTCGTCCAACTGCTCCACCAGCAATTCGATCCCTTGGTCGGCGAGCGCTAAGTGATACCCTCGCAGAAACGTTTCTCCCACTTGCTCCAGGCGCCGGCGAGTCGAGTCGTGATGAACGTGAAACTTTCTCCGGGCAAAACTCGCCTCAATCGGAGAAATGCCTAACAACTTTTGCAGAATGCCAGCCATATCACATCGTTCTCGCAGACTAATTACACCGCCGACCGGAGCCGCTTACGCAGTCTTGCGCATGGCCGCGGCCGCGTGTGCCGGAACCCTTGCCGGATACGCAGCCCGGCTGCGGCTCCCAACATATTGGGCGAAGCCCCGCAGTCCGGAAACGAGAGTCAGGGCGAAAAAGAGGCCGAATACCACGTGCATGCACACGAGCACACCGTAAACTCCCGCCACCGAGAAGCCGAAAAGAATCTGACTTTTCTTATCGAACGGCGTCGTAGCTGGATCGGTGATCATGTAGAAACTGAACAAGACAAAAGCAACGCCCGTCATCGGATTCAAAGCCGCAATCCACGACGTCCCAAATAGCAGGCTGCGCAGCCCCGCCTGCATTACGAAGCCAGCCCACCATGCGGCGATCAGAGGTGTCCTCCCGGTGAAGCGGTAGTTCACCAATGTGCCGGAAACACAAATAATCGTGGGTAGAATCCAATACCAAGCGCCGTGCAGATTTTCCGTAAAGTGATACGGTGGCGCAATGCCGACCCATGGGAAAAGCAGCAGTGTGACCGTGATTCCGAAATTGGACGGATTCAGAAAGTGCCGCGCGCGCCCGTCAATCTTCAAACGCAGCGTGTTCTTGGATGCGATAGCAACCGCTGCCGCGAGCACAGTAGGCAGAAGGCGATCGCCGCTGTAAAGCAGCATCGCAACCGCGAGTCCGGTAATGTGCGCAGGCAGCAAGAAGTCTATAAACTCCTGCCAGCTTCCGATGAACCGTGGCGACCGTCCTTCCGCGCGCGCTTCCATCCACTCACAAAATATTTCGCAGGCGTAGGTGGTCGCCAACGAAACCAAGGGCTGCGCCCACGATTGTTCGAACCCGAACACCGTGTGCCCCAGAATATTGAAGACTGTGATCGCAGCAGCGAATCGACGCAGGCCGGCTATGCGCCGCGCATGAACCCATGCATCCATCTGGTGTGCGGTCATTTGTTGACACCCGCCAATTGAACTGTATGCCAGCCGGGCATCAGATTTTCGTCGTCATGCCGGACCCTGCCCTGCCGATCTCGCCAATCGAACGAAACGTGAAGCGGACTCTGATCCACCGCGCCGAGGCCAAAGTGAACATCGGGACTGTTCTTGCCCGAATGTCCATTGCCTCCATCAACCTCTTTCACCAGCTTTCGAACCGTCGGGCAGATAGACAGTGACTCGCGCTCCGAATGCCGGGTAAGCGCGAATACCCTGCCTTGCGTGACCAGCGCTGATCGCCGTAGCCCCGGGCAAAACTTTCTCAAGAACATGCAGTCCCAGAAATGCCCCTGTGGATTCGCTGAGGTTGCGAAAAAGAAAAGAGTCTTCCCACTGGTTTGCCGTCAGAAAATCCAGTCGCCCATCGCCATCCACGTCGCCCATCGCAATGCCGCGCGTAAGTTGGGAATCTGCCAGCCCCACCTCGGACGCAAAATCGAAATATCTTCCGGATGCGGCACGCACGTAGAAGCGGTCGTGATCGTTCGCTCCGCTCAAGTCATCGCCCGAGGAGAAATGTGGCCAATGTGCGGGACTGCGCAACATCAAGTCATTTCCCATTGCGAGCTCCTGCAATTCTGGCCATCGATCAACCGATCCTTTCGCAAATCCGGTGGCCTGCACCACTTCCGGGACACCATCATTATCGAAATCTCCAAAGCGCACGTCCCACGACCATCCACTTCGTGCCAGCCCCAAGTTTTCGCTAGCTTCTTTGTAAGGCGCCTTTCCTGCCGCCATCGCGTGCGTGTCTCCCGTGCTTACATAGACCAGATTGCTTTCTTCCAATGCATAAGAATCGGTGATGTTACTCACCATCAGATCCGGAATGCCATCCCCATTCAGATCCCCGCAGTCGACCCCCATTCCTTTAAAGGAGTCCTGTCCAATCACTTTGGACTTCGGCGTCGTCCAGCCGCGCTGGCCGCGCAACCGGCGAAACGCAAGGTGCCCCGGCGTGGATTCGTTGTGCAGCAGCAAATCCGGACCGAAATCATTGGCGATATAAAGTTCGGGCAGCAGGTCGCCGTCAATGTCGCAGGCAGCAATGGCCAGGGTCCATCCGGTGCCGAGCAGGGGTTCAATCTGCGTGGCGCGCTGGTACTCCACCTTTGGCATCTCGCCCGCACTAGCAGACTTCCACAGAAGAATCGTTTTGCTGCCACCGTTGCCCGCGCGCGACATCGACGATTGCATCTCGACCGGCCCATCGCCTCCCAGCACCACGGAACCATCCGCAAAGTAATTCCCGAATACAAGGTCGGCGTGGCCGTCCCCATCCATATCGGCCACTAATCCGGCATTTGTGTACCAGCGTTCTTTACCTGGAACTAACTCCTGGCTGAGAAAACTCCGAGAAGATAGTTTCTTATCCGCGCGTTCTAGCTGCAGGAAAGCAACTGGCGTCCGGCCCCAGTAATACACCACTAAGTCCATCAATCCATCTTCATTTAGGTCTGCCATCAAACAGCCCATCGGGGCCATCGTAGCTGGGTCGTATACGGATGGATCAGGTCGCAGAGTAAACGGAGGGTACCGCTCGCCAGTTCCGGGCACTGGCGAAACAATGACGTCATCGGTTCTAGGATCGACGAGGCAGTAGTCATTCGCCAGTCCATCGCCGTCGAGATCTCCGAGCGCAACCCCGGCGCCGACCGTTGAGATCCACGAGACAATTCCCTGTAACTTCGGATTGACGTTCCGGCGATTCTGCACCGCCGGACGGAGCGGCGTCAGAACTGTCCGTTGGAAATGAAAGCGCTTCGCCATCGCTGCCGCTTCTACAGGGCGTGGCTGCGGCAGTCGAGCACTCCACCAAGTCACGGCGATTGCACCCCATACCACCAGCACTTTGATGGGGAGCTTCGCGAAATGGGAGTTAGTCGGCACCGCTCTTATGCCTTGACCAATGAAGTACAGTTTCTATGCGGCCTTGCTCAAGCTCCGAGCCTTACTCAAAAGCACCGGAAGATTGACATTGATGGGAGGATCTGTCGGCATCGCCGCTCGCAGGCAAATGTCTCCGCATTCCACGATGCCCTCGTCTACGCAAACAAGTTCACCGCCACCTCGCAGTGCGGAATCGTGCTTGAAATAGTCGTCGATGATGTCTGGCCAGGGTAGTCCGACCGCAAAGAGGTAGTGCCGTCCTTTAGGTGCACGAGGGATTTGGAAAGCCCCCTGCAAGTGCTGGATAGCGCAGGCCAACGGCGCACCTTCCGGAATCGCGGTCGCAAAAAGCCCAACAAAAATCGGGCCTGAAAAAGACAAAGGCGCCTGAATCCGTCCCACGACTAAGGTTTCGCTCTCCGCCGGCGCTTTTTGCGGATTCCCTTCGGTCTGCACCAGCAGATCTTCGACCGGCGTCTGCCGCATCCCCCGCAGCCTCATGGGCGAGATTCCCAATACGTTGGCAAACCGGCGGTTGAACGCGCCCAAACTGTTGTAACCGACGTCTAGGCAAATGTCAGTAACACTGTCGTCCGTGTCCAACAAGAGGCGAGTGGCGGCCTGTACCCGCAAAGCGCTCAGAAACCTCCGTGGCGGCAAGCCGGTGACTTGGCGAAATATCCGGTTGAAATGGAAACGGCTCATGTACGCGAGCGCGGCCATTTCCTTTAGCGAGATGCTGTCGTCCAAACGCTCGCGGATCACACCGATTACCCTCCGCACCGCCTGAATATGGAACTGGGCCGTATCGACGCGCTTCGGTCTGTAATGTTCAGTCTCAAGCATGGTGAGTGTCCCGCTTCCGCGATGAAACTTAACCGCCGTCAAAGCTTGCCAGGTTTGGATTGTTCTATATGCTTTTATAATTTTCTGCTATACGTTGGGTCTGGGAAGATCGCGTCATTCTGCCTGTCTTGATTAGGCGAGCTAGCGCAAAAAACTTAGCGCAGACTATCTCATAACTCAACAGAACAGACGATAACTTCCTGTTTCTGTTCTGGAAACAGAACAGAATGCCACTAACCATCGTGCTAACTTTACGATGTAAGCTACTATCTAAGTACGTATTAGTAAACTTACTTAACACGGTAACCAGGCAAACGCGGACCTGTGGATAACACGCTCCTAACTGTCGACTTTGTTACGAAACTATATACTGCGGGGCCTTCCTACTTGTACAGCTGCCCCAGCAATAAAAGCTAGCAAAATCAGCGGTAGCGAGCGGTGGCAAGCCGTCTTTTATGCTGGCTGGTGACTTCGCGTAGGTTTGATAGTCGTCAAGAGCCGATTCTGTCGCCGCGATTACATCGGAAAGCGGGACAGTCGGAGCTTTCTCGTTAAAGGCCCTGGAGGATCCTTGCGCATGAAGCGAGTGAGAAGCGAGAGCTAGGAGGATAACGGCAAAAGCGGGGGCCCGGAGTGAATAATGCATCGCGATTCCTCCAGAAGAATGAGAATAACAAAGTGCAGCTTGCTTGTCATATATGGCAGGTCTCGGCACTATTGCGCGCGGCCTGAGATCCTTTTTGCGTCTGGAGGAAATATATATTGCATGTTCTGATAGTGAATGATAAAGGACTTTATCATTCCCGAACCAACTACTTGAGGCGTTGAGCGCCAAGGTCGGTATGGTTCCCGCGAGCCATGGCGGAAGCCTCCAAGTCGCCTCAGATGACTCTCGTTTGTGCGGCCCGGAATATCGGAGGTTATTCCGGCCTTCGGGCCTACTATCACCAAGCAAGCGCTGTAATCGCCGGATGCATGGATTGTGACGAAGTGGCTACGATTACCTGCGTTGAGAGATCCAAACCTGCTCCTGAAATCGACAAGCAAGGATGGGGATCATCAGATCTCTGCGGAGTTTCGGGGGGACGCATCGAACAGTTGCTTCCATAGGGTCGCAGAGAGCGACCTACTCAGCGTCGGCAAGTCGGCAAGATGCTTTGCAATCTGATTCGGCATAAGAAACCTCCAGTCAGACATTGACGCTTCCGTTGCCCAAACAATCAAGGCAAAGTACTCTGGAGAAAACTATCTAGGGTTAACGGATGAAGAAGCGGAAGATAGTAACCCGGAATCAGCCGGTGTTAGTGATGTGGACCCGCTTTAGCAATGAACGGACGCCGAAAAGGGCACGTCAATGGCTCTATGATCGGCGAGAGAACCACGTGGGCTGCACTGTATCGCCTCCTTGCTCTCTCGGTCAAGTTGTAACGACGATTTGTGAGAAGGCTCAACATGCAGTTCGTGTTGACATGCTTTCGCGGCAATTACGGACATCTGTTCTCTCTCGAGGAAAGGCCATCTTTGGCTCCGCCTGGGACGCGAATCGATAAAATTGCATGCAATTATCCGAACATGCAATGGTGGATTTCGGAGCATGGTCTCACGATGGATATTGTTGTTCCCACTCCCCCTCCTTAAGACTTCGACTAAATTGCCGGAAAACTCGTTTTCGAAATGCGCCAAAAGTTTGGGGAAGAAAGCTGTTTGTCTAGAGATCGGTATTTAGAGATTGCGGCTCAGCTAGAGAACTTCAAGGTACTTGATCTGTTGCCCAAGCGACCCCGCAAAGAACTTGTGGAGTGGAATCAGAGGAATGGGAAAGCTGCAATTCGGACGTAAGCGTTAGACGAAAACACGGTTGACGGCTGACCGTTGCCACTCACTCCGTTACGGTGAGGATCTGATTCGCTTTCACATGGTCCAAGGTGCGAACAATTCCACTAGGGAACGCGACGGTTATGCGAGTTGCTTCCCGTTCTCTGTTTAATCCAAAGTGGGCTTCCTGGAAATTCTGTGACATATAAGAAGTCTGTCCCCCGATCTCCTGACTCTGGGTGACGCCGCCGGCCTGGACTTCCACCTTTGTCCCAAAACCCGTGCGATTGGACTTTGTGCACTTCACCCGAACCTTGATCCAGTTCTTCTTGTTGCCGCCGTCATTGCGCAGAAGCAATGGACGCCCTTCCTGATTCACGATGAACACGTCCATGTCGCCGTCGTTATCATAGTCGGCGAATGCGGCTCCGCGGCCAATATACTCCTTGAGAAACGCCGTACCACTCACGGATCCGACCTCGTAAAAGCCGTCCTGCGGGCTCTTCTGCCAGAAGAGGTGATTTCTCATGGGAACTAGATGGCGAGGATTTTTGTCGTCCTGGAAGGTGCTTCCGTTTACTACAAGCAGGTCGAGTCTGCCATCATTATCGTAATCGAAGAATGAAGTTCCCCAGCCAATGAAGTTGCGCGAAATTTGGCCGAGCCCAACCTCCTCGGCGATATCGCCGAATAGCAACGGCCCAGGCGGGCGAGAGTCGCCGGGCACAAACTGGAGATTGTCAAAAAGTAGCATTCTGTTGGTAAATCCAGTGCGTTACAAAGATGTCTGGGTCGCCGTCATTATCCCAGTCTCCGACCGCGATTCCCATCTGCCCACGGAAATCTGAAATTCCGACTTCACGGGTAATGTCTTTGAACTTTCCGTTGCGAAGATTGAGGTACAACTTGCTTCCCCACAAATCGTTGGCCACGTAGAGATCAGGCCACCCATCGCCGTCAAAGTCGTACCACACTGCCGAAAGGCTGCGTCCTGTGGCATCGTCCACGCCGGACTCATGGGCGACCTCTTAAAAGTCCCGTCGCCATTATTGTGAAATAGTAGTTTACGCTCAGGCGGGTAGGCGCTAGGATTTAATGTGAAAGGTACCAGCGTGCTGTACTGCATCGAAGGCTTGTTCACATCTTCCGGGTGAAACTGATACTTCACATAGCCACAGATGAACAGATCTACATTGCCGTCGCGGTCATAGTCGCCCCACGCTGCTCCTGTCCAAAAGCCCCGGTACTTATCCAGTCCCGGCTTTCTTGGTTACGTCCGTAAACGTGCCGTCACCATCGTTGTGATAGAGGATAATGCGGTCAAAGCTTGTAATGACCAGATCAAGATAACCGTCGTTGTCATAGTCTGCCCAAGCCGCCGACATGCCGACGCCTTTGAACCCAACACCAGCTTTCTCGGTGACATCAGTAAAGGTCCCGTTCCGGTTGTTATGGTAGAGGCGGTTCCCTCCGGGGGAGTGAGCCATTTCCTCCGCCGTGGCAGTTAGCGGCGCCGCTACGTCAACAACGTAGAGATCGGGGTAGCCGTCGTTGTCGTAGTCGCCCCAAGCTGCGCCAGATCCCATATCTTCGGGCAACTGCGTTGAACGTACTCCATGAAAGTGCTGGAAGTGGATTCCCGCTTTTTCGGTTACGTCGGTAAAGGTAACGCGCGGGTAATCCGCAGGTACACCGTGGAAGTCGTTGCGGGAAGGTTCCCCAACATGAGCGGCAGGCTTGGGTAGGTCCTGAACAGCCAATGCAATTGGCGTGCAGATCGCCAGTATAAGCGCGACGAGACTCCACGCCGAGTCCACACAAATGCGGGCTACGGTTGGCCTACGAGGTTTCACGTGAGACCGTCAATGCCACTACTGGACCTTACCTTCCGTTATGATCGACACCGGGGAGGTTCCGGTCGCGAACGGAGAGCCCGCAACAGGAGTGAGCACTCCCGCCGTTTGATTGATCGAGAAGGCGGATACCGTGTTGTCTTGCTGATTCACCACGTATAAGAAGTTCCCGGAGAGATCGACGGTAACGGAAATGGGAGCATTTCCCACAGAGAAAGGCGATCCCGGGATAGGAATTAAAGTTCCCAAGCTTGGATCAATGGTATAAGCCGACATATTATTAGACCCCTGGTTGGCGACGTACACAAATCGTCCTGTGGGATCAACAGCCACTGACATGGGATTCACTCCTGTCGCAAATGGAGATCCTGTCACCTGGGATTCGGTGGCCGTGGAGATCACGTAAACCGAGTTTGTTGTGGTATCGGTGATTAAAGCAAACCATCCTGTCGGATCCATAGCGAGAGAAGTCGGTGACGGACCAATGGTGATGGTTTGGTCGACAAAAGCGATTTGCCCCGCAGTGTTCGAGGCGAACAGCGGATAGTTATACGAGTACAAGTGCCCATCCACGCAATTTTGCGTGCACTTGTCGTAGTAGTAGTCGAAGCTTGCAGACACATAAGTGTGCTCGCCCACGGGATCAAAGGCGACACCAGCTAAGCCGTTCTCTTTCCCATAAACAGGAGACCCGGTCAAAGGCGACAAGCTCCCCGCGGGCAGATTGATCGAGTAACCCCACAGGGTGACATCGGCATTGTCAACGAGATAAACAAAGCCGCCCGACGGATCCACTGCGAGTCCAAGCGGACTGGCTCCTGCCAGATACGGGGAACCCAAAGCCGGGGTCAGCGTGCCGGAATTTGGATCAATGACGTATGCGGAAACACTGCCAGCCGATTCGGCGCATGCGGAATCGGAACAATTATTTGCTACATATAAGAGTGGATTCCAGGGATCCACGGCGGCCCCGGTCGGCGAAAGCCCTTCTGCAAACGGCGAATTTGAAAGTGGAGTGAGAGCGCCACTGACGGGATTAATAGAATATCCCGAAATATTGTTAGAGCCGTTCGTGCCGCCTCCGGCGAAGACATAGGCGAATTGCGGAGTATAGGTTACGCCCGTCCCTCCCCTGCTGATAACTAGATCAGAGAATCCCGGCGCATTGGGAACGCTTCCGATCTGGGTCAGACTGCCGGTGGACGAATTGATGTTGAAAGTGAGCAGATTGGAGCCGAAGCTTCCGATTCCTCCCGATGCATAGACAAACTCGCCAGAAGGATCAACGGCCACGAAAGTCAGGAAGCTCTGCGAGCCAGAATATGGAGCGTCGGGAAGCTCGCTCAGGCTGCCACTTGTTGCATCGAACGCAAAACCATCGACCACGCTGCTTTCATAAGTCAGGTAGACAAACCTATCGGTTGGATCGATGGCGATGGAGTCGGCTGTAGCGGAAACCGCGAACGGCGAATTGGTCACTGGGGCTAGAGCGCCCGACGTGGTGTTGATCGAGAAAACCGAGATCGACGCGTTACCGGAAGACCCGCAACCCTGCGGCATAGCGCCACCGCGATGGCTCGTGTCCGCCCCACCACAACCCTGGGGATTGAATCTGCGCCCGGCGGCAGAACCTGAACGCGCGGTTTGCGCGGGTAACGCCGGCGAGTTTTCCGCCGGCAGGAGCGTGGTCTCCGAACTACTGCCAAATCCCTCGATTGGATTAGACACATAGCGCAGCGCTGCGCCCATAGAACCGAACTCTGCAAGCGGGAAAGTTTCAAGGGCAGCCAGCTGCATGAGTTGGCCGGGGCCCCGCGTGGGATGATCAGCGGGCGGGGTAGCTTCCGAAGTGGAACCACCACCGCCCGAGTTTGCTACCAGCACAAACTTGCCCGATGGATCGACCGCAAGGAGCTGCGGATTTACCCCGGTTGCGAACGGCGATCCTGCGACGGGCGTCAGACTTCCGCTATTGGGATCAATTGTGAACGCAGAAACTGTTCCCTCGGTTGCATTCAGAACATACACAAACTGCCCCGAAGGATCGACCACCGCTGCCAGCGGACCAAGTCCCACACCAAACGGCGAGCCCGAGACGGGAGTCAGAGCCCCGCTCGGCCCAATGGAAAATCCAGAAACCGTTTCGTCATTTCCATTCACTATATACACAAATCTGCCTAATGGATCAGTCGCGACCGCGTTGGGGAAATTGCCGGTCGCGACTGGTGGTGCGCTCGATTCAGTTAGCGAACCGTTCGCGCCCACGGTGTAGACCGACAGGGTGTTTGGCGCGGTAGTCGAGGACGTATTGGCGACATAGACGTACTGGCTCGCGGGATCCACGGCGATATCCGAAGACGTGCCGTCTTGTAAAACGATTCCCTCAGGGCGGAGCTGTCCCGTGGACGCGTTCACTGCGTAGACCGCAATGATGCCCCCTTCGGTGCTACCGGTAGCGGCCTCGAACATGTATCGAGGAGTCATCCCTTGGGTGGAAGTGGTCACGATCACGCTGGAGGAACCCGTCGCCGATCCCGATGTCGCAGTAATCGTGACGGTACCGCCTTGCAGCGCAGCGAGCATTCCCTGATTAATCGTCGCCACGGTTGGTGCCGAACTCTCCCAAGTTGCGGTCTGGGTTACATCCTGCTTGCTGCCGTCAGGATTCTGCAGCGTCGCCTTCAGTTGGAACGAGTTCCCCGCCTGGATTACATCTCTGCCGGGGCTCACAGTTACTGTGGGGACCGCCGCAGTCATTGTCAATGTTGAAGAAGCGCTGACAGTTCCCGCAGTCGCGGTAATCGTGGTTGTGCCAACGCTCAAGCCCGTCGCCAATCCTTGGCTGCCCGAAGTATTGCTAATTGTCGCCACGGCCGGGTTTGATGAACTCCAGGTCACCAGCGACGTTATATTCTGCCCAGTCGGTCCTGTGGCGATAAACTGCTGAGCGCCAATGGGAATCGTCACGTTCGTGGGCGATATCGTCACCGAGGTTACTGCAGGCTCGACCGTCACGTTTGAACAACTTTCGAGTTGCAAAGTAGCGCATATCGCCACGGACCCCTGATTCACCCCGGTAGCCACTCCCTGGCTTCCGGACGAGTTGCTAACGGTCGCTAGAAAAGTGTTGGAAGAAGTCCAGGTCGCGCTCGCGGTTACGTTCGATGTAGTTCCATCCGAGAACGTCGCAATCGCCGAGAACTGCTGAGAGTTCCCCGCAAATATCGAAGTTGATGCCGGCTCGACCACCAAATTGGTGGGGCTCAGCACCTGCAGTGTGGCCGTGCCGCCAACCGCGCCACTTAAGGCCACGATCGTCGTTGAACCAGCGACTCCAATAGTGACCAGTCCTTGGCTCCCGGGCGCGTTGCTTATGGTAGCAACGGCAGGATTCGATGAACTCCACGCCACCGATGCTGTAAGGTTTTGCTGGCTTCCGTTGGCAAAGGTTCCAGTTGCCGTAAACTGCAGCGGTTGCGCTCCCGAGTGGACTGAGGTGTTGGCGGGCGAAACAGCAATGGACTGGAGCACTCCGTTCGTCACCGTGAACGCGGTGCCGGAATTCGTGGATTGTCCGCTAACCATAACCGTAATCAAACCGGTCGTTGCCGCGGAAGGAACAGTTACCGTTAAAGAGTTGGCCGTGGCTACCGTAACCGCCGCAGCAACTCCGTTGAATTGCACGGTGTTCGAGGAAGCGGTCGTGCTGAAGCCCTGGCCTTGAATGGTCACGCTCTGCCCGACAGGTCCGCTCTGCGGCGTAAAGTTCAAGACAGCGAGGCCATTGTTTGCCGGAAGAGTCGAGCGCGTAATCGAGAGCAAATTGCCAACGGCATCGTAAGCATAGGTCGCGACATTTCCATTCTGGTCGACGGCCTTGATGAGCCGGCCTATGTCATCATAAAAATACTGTATGCCGCTGCTCTGGCCAAAAAGCGGCAGGGCGACAACGCACAGAATGATGACAGCGCCCATCGCTGCTGCTAGGCACAATCGCAATTTGCCGTTATGTCGCATCTAATTCACCGTACCGCACGCTTCATCCACAAAGTTCCGGCTAAAAGTTATCCATCCCGCACTCACTCTCGGCGAGCGACCACCGATCTGGTCGGTTCTTTCGGGTCAACCCGCACTCGAATCTGCGATCCCACTGGATAAAGCTTGGAAAGCTCAATCGTGTCCGGGTCTGTCTCGGCCCTTGAACTCTTCCTCGCGATAATCCACTTGCGCATCTCACCAGAAAACACCTCTGTACCGAAAGAATAACTGTAGCGCGCGCTAAACCATCCTGCGTTTGTAGCGAACCGAAGGAAGTCGCAGGCTTCTACTCTTCCCACGGCGACCTGCCAACTTTGCGAATTCCTTTCCCACCACCAGCGCCGGATTGCCCAGACCAACTCCCCAACTCCAGTCACCTGTCTGGCAGGGAGGCCCTTCGGCAATTTATTCATTTAGGCGACTCGACCGCGTTCAGAACGTTCAGAAGAAGTCGGCAACAATGAACCCGACGACCGACAACACAAATATCAGAACCCACCACGTCCTCTCTGAGCTATCAGGAAACAATCGCTCATGTTCCTTTAAGATTCGGCTGAAGAAGTTCCAGCCATATTCTCTCTTTGTTATTGGCGTGTCCCCTCGCCGTTCGAGATCGTCGTTCACCTCTCGGACTAACTTTGTATAAAAACAAAATTTCAAATACAGCGCACAAGCACATCGCGAGCTGCTTAACTTCCAGCGACCTCAAGGCGCGACTCCCTATGCCGCCCGTTCTGCGGCTCATATCACTTATCCCTTGGCAGTTCTCGCACCGAGATGTCGACGCCGTCACACTTTACAACCTGGACGTCAATAGCTGCGTGCCCGTCATACGTCGCTTCTAAATGCGTGGGGGCTACCCATTTCAATGTGAGGTGGACAGTGCCGGCTTGCGACGCTGTAGCATCGTGACTAAAACCCAGAACTTTCTCGGGAGGATGGGAGTCCTTGTTGTTGCGCTCGAGGTATACATTCGTTTCCTCCCCCGGTGTTCCCGGCCCGAACCACCGCGTGGTGCGGGCGCTTGCAAGCCATCGCCCATCTGGGGACAGAGCTTCAGTGGATGAAAGGTCTCGTACCGAGATATCGATGCCGCCGTACTTGACGACCTGCAATCCCAGATTCGCATGTCCGTCATACGTAACTTCCAAATGCGATGGGGTCTCCCATTTCATGGCAAGGTTTATCGTCCGTCCACCCGGCGAAGCATCGTGAAAAAACGACAAGATCGTCTCCGGAGAAGTTGAGCCACTCGTCCGCTTCAGATACACATAAGTTTGAATGGAACCTGTGCCGAACCCACCGTTTTCTACGGTGCGCGCACTGGCAATCCATTGCCCATCCGGAGATCGGAGTTCCGCCGACCAAATCGTGTCGCCCTCTCGCTGACAGCTAATCGCCAGGACACAGACTCCAAGGGCGACGAGCAAAGGAGTCATAGGAACCGCACGGCATCTCGCTGTCCGGAACCCCATCGTCCTATTGGCAAAATCCGTCGCTGTTGTCAATTCGAAGGCGTACATAAAGTTCCATTTTGTTCGTCGTTATATCCCTGGGTGATGTTCGCAACATTGGAGGCCGGCAAATTCGGGTAGTTCGGATCCATTGGAACCCCGTTGTTCAAGTAGGTATTTGTTGCACCTGACTGAGCCGCATACGCGCTCGCGCCATCCAACGCAAGTTGCAGGGGAATTCCCGCGGCAGCCATATAGTCACCGAATGCGTAATTCGCATAGGCCGGCGACCCACCGTATAGGACCTGCGCGTCCAACAAGGCGCCGCGACGGAAATTGGCCATGAGACCTACGTTAAGCAGGCCGCCTGCGAGCGGATCGAGGTACCACGATGCTTGTGCAGCCCATCCCAGATCCCGGTACTGCTTAGGGGTTGGCGCCTTTCCCATCGGGGCACAAGGATTCGGTGGTGGACACTGACCAGAGGGATCAGCAAAATTGGGCGGACTATCGTCAACGTAGGAGTAGAGATTCATTCCCGCCGAATACCCCGCCGGATCTTCGCTGATAAATCTACCAATCTTCGGTTCGTAGTATCGGGCGCGGTAGTAGTAGAGACCCGTTCCATCATCCTCCCGGCCAGTGTATTGATTGGAGTTCGCTGAGGTGCCTGTGGAAGTTGTGTTGCCATACGGATCGTACGTGTATTGCACGATCGTAGTGTCGCCTGCTGCGACCAGCGAGACCGTGCTTCCCAGCGCATCGGTAATGAAGCTTCCCGTTCCCGAACCATCCGTGCGCTGGTAATATTGGTCCATCCCGATACCGGCTAGTATGTTTGCCGACGAAAGTCCTCCCACCGATTCCTGCACAGAATTTGATTGGTCATAAAGGTAACTGGTCGTCGTTGCGCCGATCGTCTTGCTTACGCGCCTGCCGAACGGGTCATACCGAAAGCTCGCCGACGCCCCGCCGCTGATCGATACCAATCGATTGCGCGCGTCCCACGTGTACGTATTCGTGCCGTCAGACAGCAAGTTTCCATTTGCGTCATAAGTAAGATTGGTGCCGTTCCACTGCGTTAGTTCGAGATTCGCGTTGACTGCGCCTGCCGATACTGCCGTGGGCAAGTTTATTTTCGCGAGGTTACCTCCAATCGCGCTCCGCTGGCCTCCGGCATCATAGCTATATGTTAGATTCCCGAGGTTGGCACTACCCATCTGATAGCTGATGGCGGTCACTTCGGAGGCCGCATCAAAACCGTAGCTCGCCACCGCTCCGTTTGGCAGCGTTAATGTTGTGCGCCGGCCGTCGGCATCAAAGGCAGCAGTTGCCGCGGAAGAACTCTGGGTCACATGGGTCAACTCGTTGTCAGCATCATAGGTATAAGCGACTGCTGCTTGGCCCGAGACCTGCATCGAAATTCGCCGCCCGGCGGCGTCGTACGCATAGCTGACACTTCCATTCGCGGTGTTTTCCGAGATCATTCGATCCAGCAGATCGTAACTGCGAACCACTGATCCGGTGACGGAGTCGACCGCTTGAGTGAGACGGTTCATCGCATCGTAACTGTAGGCTACCGTTCCCCCTGGA
This sequence comes from uncultured Acidobacteriaceae bacterium, assembly GCA_963808195.1. Taxonomy (GTDB): domain Bacteria; phylum Acidobacteriota; class Terriglobia; order Terriglobales; family Acidobacteriaceae; genus Sulfotelmatobacter. The sequence goes on from CAWEEW010000013.1 coordinate 117,950, forward strand.
CCATAGTTTACGTAGGTCTTGCGATTCAGAGAGTCATAGGCGTAGGCCGTAATCGTTCCCCGGCGGTCGGTAAACTGTGTGATGTTACCGTTGAGGTCGCGCTGGTAGCTTTGGGTGTGCCCGAGTGGATCGGTGCGCGACATCAGTCGATTCATCGAGTCGTAACTGAATTTCGTTATGTTACCGAGCGGATCGGTAACGCTAAGCAGATTCTCGTTCGAATCGTAGGCGTCGGTGATTCGGTCCCCGACCGCGTCCGTTGTACTGGCCAATTGGTTCAAAGGATCAAACCGATACTGAGTGGTCTGGCCTAGGGGAGTCGTTACGGAAACCTGACGTCCAATGAGATCGCTCACATAAGTCGAGGTTCTGCCTAACGGATCAGTGACGCTGCTCAGCGTTCCATTCGTATACGCATATTGCGTGACGTTTCCCAAGGGATCTGTGGAACTCACCTTTTCACCATAAGAATCGTAGGTGTAGGAAGTCTGCCGACCGAGCGCATCTTTGACGCTGAGCAGGTTTCCGTGATCATCATAGGTATAGGTGGTCACGTTCCCGAATGGGTCAGTCATGCTGATCGGTTTGTTGAAGGTTGGGTCATAGACGTAGGAGGTCGTAGTTGGGCCAACCACGTCGGGTGAGCTCCCCAATTGCTCCCCGGACGGCATCGCCTGCAGGAATGTGGTGCTGGTGGTGTTGCCATTGGCGTCATAGGTGTAGGCAGTAGTCCGCCCGAGAGGATCGGTAGTGCTCACCCTTTGATTCGTTGCCGGATTTACGTTATAGAAAGTTTGATTTCCCATGGCGTCCGTCTGGGACTGGACAAAACCCGCGGGATTGAACTGGTACGTGGTGGTGTTGAGCCTTGGATCGGTGACCGTGACACTACTCACCGGACTTGTCGGTGCACCGGAATTCAACAGCGTATAGGCGTACTGGGTCACTCCGCCGTTGGGCGCGGTTTGCTGGATCACGCGCCCGTTCGCATCGAACGTGTTTTGATATTTATTACCTAACGGGTCGGTCACAGAGGTCAGCTGGTTCGAACTGTTGTACGTATAGCTAGTGACTCCGCCTTTCACATCTGTAAAGGTGGCGATCGTTCCGCCGCCGAAGTTCACGTTGTATGTATAACTAACACTGCGGCCGATTGGGTCCGTAATTGAAGTGATCAGGCCGATGTGCCCCTGCGCATCCAATCCGTACGCAAAGCTCAACGATCGCCCGGTTGGGTCGGCGATCTGCGTTATCTCTGCCAGATTGTTTCTGGAAATTGTGGTTGTATTGCCGTTCGCATCCGTGATGGCAGTTAAATATCCAGTATTCCCACCGCTAAACTGAACCTGGAGTGCTTGGAACTGATACGTTGTGCCGTCCTTCCAGCGGAGGTTATAGGTTCCACTTACCGGGATGGTGATGACGGCGCCAGCCATCGAGGGAACCGTCGAATTCGTATATGTGCCATTCGTTTGCTCCGCGAACGGGAATCGATTTCCATCCGGCATAATTACAGTGAGCAATCCGGCATAATAAGTTAAGTCAAGGAAGTAGTTGTAATTGTTACTACTCCCAAGCCCAAACGGCCCCAGACTGGAGGCCATCGAGCGGTAAACGCGCGTGACGGCCACCTGCCCCCGGGCACTCCCAAAAGAGATGTCGGTATTGGTTTCGGTCAGAAGCCCCGAACCGAAGTCCACCGGGTCTCCTGCGCAGGGGCAGTTAGGGTCGGGGCTTGGATTGGTGTTATTGGGTGGCGGCGGAAGAAAGAAGAACCAATCGAAGTTCGTAACCCCGTAAAGATGCCCGGGGTTCGCCGGATCGGGGTCGGGGATGATCTGCGTGCCATCCGCTGAAACGGCACCGGTGCCATAGTTGACCATCATCCCCAAAGTCGGGTTCAGCGAAGTCAACGGCATGTCGGTGCCCGGTGGAGTATTGCTCCGGTTTGGATAAGTGATCGCAATTGGCAAACTGGAACTGGAGTTCTCCGGCTCGATTGACATCGCGAACACCGGCACCTCGGTCGGGTTCGGCGGCATGAAGTCGGGGACCTGGCTGTACGGAATTTCGACGATGCTCAGCGGGAACGGATCGGGCTGGGATCCATCGGGCATCGTAAATGTCGTTCCCGGATAGATCGTGAACGTTATCCCCGGGATGCTCCGAGAGGTGAAGGTTTGGGTACTGGATGAATCCTGCACAATCGTGAACGTTTCCGCGTTCGCTACGTTGGGCAGGTGGACGATGAGCCCAGGCGTGGTCACTTGCCCGGCAGTCAGCGTATAGCTGAGGGTTACGCCCGAATATTTTCCTGGCGGGGAGCTAACGGTTGAGGGGTCGTATTGAATCATCTGCGACCCTGTGCAGGAGCTTGATAGGCCCGTAAGTACGAAGTTGCCGCCGCCGTCAGTTGTTGTCGAGCCTGTGCAGCCGGTCTGAGCACCCGTGTAATTTTTCCCGGTAAAGCTGACGGTGACACCAGCCAACGGAGTGTTGTAGATACTTGTAACTGCAACCTGCCCAACAAAGGTTGCACTGCCACTAGGCACTTCTACGCTGAGCCCGACCTGAGCCGTCTGCGTCTGCTGAATTCCTTGCACGGTTGCACTGGCGGATATGGTCAGCGTAGATGAGCTTGCTCCTTGCCCGCCGGGTGCCGACAGGGTGAGGATCGAAGACCCGCCTGCTGTGATCTGCGGGGGCTGGAAACTGGCAACCACCCCTGAGGGCAGGCCTGAGACGCTCAACGCGGCCGGCTGGGTGAATCCGTTCGTGGTCGTCAACGACACTTGAGCATAAGCACTCTGTCCGGGCAGCAGAGTCACCGAAGTTGGGCCCGCGCTCAGCGAAAAAGTGGAGGAAGCAACCACCGAGAGAGAACTCGACGATACGGTCGTGAGACCATCGACGGTGACTGTGATCGGGCCGCTGGCAGCGCCGGACGGAAGAACAAAGGAAAGCGTCCCCGAGTTCGTGCTCGATATTGGAGCAACTATTGTTCCGCCTCCTTCCTGATTCAGCGTTACTTCCGGAGGGAACCCAGTCTGCGCGAAACCAGATCCCTGAACGGTGACCAGCGTGCCGCTCGGCGCTGACGGCGGAGCAAAACTTACAATCGTCGCGGGAACGATGAGAGTCGCACTGACCGATTGCGAGCTGGCATTGCCCGCCAAATCCGTGGCTACCACCGAGATTGTATCGGCGCCGGCGGTCAGCCCTACCGCACACGCATAGGCCCCACTCTGCAGCGTTGCCGGCGAGCCGTCGCAGGTAATAGATGCGACTCCCGACAAGCTGTCCGCAACGCTTCCGGAAACTGCTGCAGGAGAAGATGTAAGTACCGCGCCGTTCGCGGGCGATCCAATGCTTACTGTCGGCGCCGTGAGATCGATGTTCAACGTTACCTTTGCGGTGGCGCTGTTCCCGGCAGTGTCCACGACTGTTCCGGTTATAACTTGATCCGCCCCCTGCGAACTTACAGGAATCGGCGAAGGGCAGCTCTGAATAGGATAAGTGCCAGCGGTGCAAGTAAAACTTACGGTGACGGTCGAATTGTTCCAGCCATTAGCGTTTGCCGCAGGAGAAGGCAAAGCCGTGATGGAGGGTGGAACGAATGCGCCCAACAAGCCATACGCGGCGATGTAACACGTGTTCCACGTCTTTCCCGTAGACCAAGTTGCGGGCATCGACGTGAGAGTGGTTTGAGAGGAAGTTTCACTATGGCATGCGCTGGTTTGCCGGTCTCTGAAGTACGGGCTGGTGGCTTGCGTGCCCAGCACCGCAATCCAGTAGCGCTGACCTGCTGTAACGCTGCTTTGTGTGATGGCGATCTGGTTTACACTTCCCGCGACCGGGCGAGTTGTGCTCCCCTGCCCCAGAAGAGTCCCAGGGTGATCGTGGCCATTGTCCGCATACAAGCCAATGTAAACAGGACCAGCGCCCGAGGTCGGGTCGAGATACAGATCCAGGCTGGAAATACTGCCAGTCGTATTTGCGATGGCGGGGAAGGCTTCGGCTTGTTCGGCTGGGTTACTGTCCAGATTGCTTTCGATCACCTGATCTCCGATTACATCTGTCGAAGGAAGAGTGCCAGTGACCGCGTAGGCCGAAATATTGCAGGTGTTCCAACTTTTTCCCTTGCTCCAGGTACTTGGAAGGGATGTGAGATTCGATTGCGAACTGGTTTGGCTGTTGCAGGACGTAGTGCTCTGATCGTAAAAGTAAGGTTTGCCACCAGTCGTACCCAAGATGGCGATCCAATAGGCCGTCCCAGACGTGAGACTGGCGGCCGTTACGGCTACGCTGTTCCACGTACCGGGGTAAAGCTGGGTTGTGTTCCCCTGCGTTAGTAAGCTTCCCGGCTTTCCACCCGAATCGCCATAAATGCCCACGTAGACCTTCGTGGAGGTTGAGCTTTCATCCAAGAAGAAATTGATCGATCCGACCTGACCACCTGCCGTGGCGGTTACCGGAAATGCTTCTGCTAAACCAACTGCATTCGAATCCAGATTCGGTTCAAGGGTTTGATTTCCGGCGAGAAGGGTTTGACCGTTCAGAAGGGCTGTACACAAGCAAATGCCAAGCAAGAGAGCCATCTGGCGAATCGCCAGAGGAAGCAACGAGGCAGAAGTGGTGTTTGAATCCGCCGCGGCGCTGTCGACTCCTGGGCGATCCAAACCATGCATTTCCTGTTCCGCGCACGTAGTGTTGCGCATTTCGCTCTGCACCAAAGCACCTCAACACAAAGCACGAACACAACCGACAGTCGCCTGCGCGGCAACGTGCAAGAACAACAGCACCTTCGTCACTATCTTCGGAACTACTGGGGCCCGTGAACGGAAGACATCCAACTAACAGAAATTGTGATTTCTATTACGTCCCTGAGATTTAGCGCGAAATACTAGCAGGTTATGGCGATTCGTCAAGGACGAATTTTCATATAGCTACAACAGGGCTGTTGCAAGCTATCTTTAGCTCAATGAAGACAGGACTAACGGAAGCACCAAGAAGCTGAACACATAACCGCCCGCGATTTGTTGGCTCGATGAAGAATCAGGATCCTTCCAGCATTCCGCAGAGCAGTTCTGCGGCTCTGCAGGCACCATTACTTGACATTCCGATAGGAATTGTAGGTGTATCCTGAAGAACATCCCCCATAATACGCGCAAGGTCGTGGGAGGAAGCCCCCGTAAACAATCGAAAATGTGAATGTGCACGCACTAGCCGCTCCGCCCTCTCAAATTGATCGTCCCACAGGCGCTCAGCCGGGATTACGATCGTTTTCGTTCCAACTTCTACGAGCTCAGCTGTAACGTTATATCCAGCCGCGGAGATCACCAGGTCAGCCATTGAAAAGGTCCCCAACGTATCGGGCTCAAAAGGAGTGAGGGAGATGCCCGCTTCAAGTTCGAGCTTCGCCCAATCCTGGAAAAGAGGTCCAGTAATCAGTCGACCTGTGACCGTCGAGTCTATCTGTCGCAACTCCACCAGAGCTTTAATTGCCAAGTTATAAAAGACGACTGTTCCCGGATAGCCGCCTCCGCCTCCGATAATAACAACCTGCCGGTTCGGGTGATTCACCAGGGCTTTGGTTTTCTGTTTAAAGGGCCGCACTATCCGGCCGATAAAGCAGCTCTTTGTCTTGATCGCCTGTGGCACTTCAAATGCACCAGGCTCGTGCGGAATTATGATGTGTGCAATCTGATCTAGCAAGTCGTGGATGTAGTTTAGATATTTCTTCATATCCCGCATCCAGCGGAGGCAAAGGACCGTTGGAATCCCTTCTTCGAGCACAGCTCGCGCGAACGCCGGGTTCGGGAAACAATCAAAAACCACAACCTGCGGCCTGATATTTCTCAAAATCGCTCTGGAGATTTCTTGAGACAAGCTCGACCGCTTTTCACTGGACCAACGGTTCCAGGACTCCGTTTCGAACATCGCATGGTCGCTCGGCAGCGGCAACGAGGGGAGGTTGAGGACGTCGAGAAGGGCGTGGCCGGCGCCTTCGACTATGAAAACTGAACGAACCGATTCTTGTATCTCTTTTAGGGCAATCGCGATCGCGGATAGGCGGTTTATGTGACCCAGGCCGACGTGATTCGGGGGCTGAAAAAGAACTGTCGGGCGCTCGTTCATCGATGTCAGAGTTGCCTCGAACCTTAAATCCTGGTTTTATGAATCCAGGCGATTTTCACAAGTCACACTTCGGCAAGACAGTCAGCCCACAGTTAAGAATGCAGTCTGGATTCCCTCTGTCGAAACGCTGACAACAGACTTGCAGTTGTTGGTCAAAACACCTATTTCGGCACGGCCGTTAGTCAGTTCAACCGTTCGTGAAGCACGGGTTGTGCCTAGATTATCGATGAGCTTGCCATCTCCGGCGAGCGCAAAAGATACCCGGTTCCTGGCGTCAAGGCAACTGATATTCGCGCCATCAAGCAAGCGTGCCTCCACTGTCACGATGCCGGGGTTATGGGTGAGTTCGGTTAGCACCATACGAGCGGGTTCTTTCCACTTCTTTGTTTGGTAGTGAAAACGGACTTCATCCACGACGTTGTCGTCACCTTTGCTCCCGACGGCCTTGAGATGATTCTCCCCGGCAAGAAATCGAACCAGCCAGTGCAAGCCTGCCGCTGGAAAACTCTGCGAGTTACGGTCGTTCTTACCGCATGAAATGCCATTCGCAAACAACTCCACTTTTTCACAATTGGAATAGACTTTAATGAGTTTCTGCTCGTCAGGATCGCCCCAACGAATCGGCCACGAATGCCCCAAAATATGAATCATTGGTTCGTCGGCCCAGTAGGACTGAAAAACGTAATAGCCTTCCTTCAGTGTCAAGTCGCGCTCAGCAAGCCCCTTCTGGTTAACGTGAGGGATAGGATTGCCTTGGCGAAAAGGAGTGGAAAAATCCTTGAAGATCCATTGCGCCGTGCCGGTCAGCCAAGGCATATTCTCTTGTTCTTTCAAATGCCAATCGAAGAGGTTACAAGCGTAGCTCTCAGACCAGTCGCCCTTCTCAGGAGCTTTCTCCACACCTCCAGTTAGCAGATAGGCAACGCTATGACTGCTCAACTGTCCAGAGATAAGCATCGCCAACAGCCGGTCGGGATCTTCCGAGTGCCTGCCCGCGTGACTGTCCGCACCCCATTCAAGGTGCAGAAAATGATTTACTTTTTCCATTTCTCTCTGCGACACGGTCCTGTAACTCGTATACGGGCCGTGGTACCAGCCGGCCCAGATCGAGGGGGAATAAACATCGACGATGTCCTTACAAAAGTCGCAACGCCGGAGGAAGGTTCTGCGAGACTTATCCAGAGTATGGCACTGATCGTTCAGTTCCTTAGCGAAGGATCGGATTTCCTGACGATTGAACTCTGGGAAATCGCCTGGCCAATCATTTTCATTTCCGAGGCCCCAAACAATGATCGACGGGTGGTTGTAATGCTGGTCGATCATGGCGCGAAGCATGTCACGAACTTCCTGCTTGTAGGATTCCCCGCCGAGACCCCCGCGAGACCACGGAACTTCCTCTAGGACCAGCAATCCGAGTTCGTCGCAAAGTTCCAGCACTCGACGCGACTGTTGGTGGTGTGCAAGCCCGAGGAAGTTGGCGCCCATATCTTTAATCAGTTGGAGTTCGCGCGCGACCAATTCATCGTTCATCGCCGGTCCCAAACTGGAGTGGTCCTCTTCGCGTTGCGTTCCGCGCAAGAGCAATCTCTCTCCATTCAGATGAAACGGGCCATGAGGGAGAAACTCGAAGGAGCGCAAGCCAAAACGTTCGGTCAAGCTCATCGAGCCATGCTCGCCTCGCAGAGTTACCTCGAAGCGATAGAGTGAGGGAGTTTCAGGGGACCACAATTGGGGATCGTTTGCTTCGAAAGATCCAATCTCTCGCTCTTCCAACCACACGTCAGAAGATTTGCCCAATGAATAAATGACTCGGTCATGTGGATCGAGAACACGGATCTCGATACGCACTTCTCCCTTTAGCGATTCCGGATTGTAGAGGCGAGCTCGGACAGATACTCTGGCCATGCTTCTTGATAACACTTCGGAATCGATGTGAACACGATCGAGAGAGACTGCAGGGACATAAACCAGGTTGACCGGGCGATACAGGCCTCCATAGCGATGAAAGTCGTTGAGGCTGGAAGGAACAGTTTCACTGTCCCGGGAGTTGTCGCACAACACCGCGATTGGAACCCGGTTACCCGCAACAGGCTCTTTCAGAAACTTTGCAGCCGACTCGCTTATGTCGATTACAAACTCATCGTAACCGCCTCGATGCCGTCCAATCTTGTCCCCAAAAACAAAGATTTCGCTTTTTTGCCCGGCCCCTTCGAAGTGCAGGAGCGTGCGTCCGTTTTTAAAAGGATTCGCGACTGCTAGTCGAATGCGATACCACGCCGGTCCCTCATAAAATGTTCCGTCGGGGTCTACGGCATCATAGGCGTTGAAACAATTGGGTATTGGCACGGACTGCCATTTGATCCCGTTATCGGGATCGTCCCGCCAGACGTCCCATGCGCTTCCAAGTGCGCCCCGATGGTGTTCCCATCCGTCCGATACCCGGAACGAGGAGGATTCATCAGGTTCTGTAAGTACCGACGATGCGCTTTTGCCAGCAGAGCGTCGAGTCAGCAGGGAGGCGCCCGCGAGCGCGGTCGATTTCAGGAAATCCCTGCGCGTGATATTTTTAAATCTGGACATGGACTGATGGGATGATCAAAGACTTCAGAGGTTAGCAGAACCACCCGTTCAGAAAAACAGGAAGCCGCTGACTCCGGGAACGTTATTCGTTGGCTCTGGCCGCAGAATGTGGCCTTTTAGCCTGCGTGTTCCGGGTCTCCTTTTCGGGTTCTCTAAGTTCAACTCGGGCTCCGGCTGGATCGAAGATGTTGACCTGCCATTCCTCGTGGTCACCTTCATCGACGTCGATCCCCTGTGAACCGGAGGCAGGTTGATCCTTTGCGCGAAGCTGCAGATCCGATACGACTTGCCTGGCATTCGATATCTCTAGGCAAAAATGGTCTTGTAATTTTTGAGACTCCGGCCAGTGTGATGCCGAATAAGGGATCAATTCCAGATAGTCATCCCCATCGGGAACGCGCAGTGTGATCCATCCATGCTGCCGGGGAAAAGAAACAGGATCTGTAAACAGTCGAAAGCCTAGTACATCCCGGTAAAAGCGCTCTGTTTCCGGCGATTGTACCCTGATCCCAACGTGGAGGATGCGGCCTGAAATGCGAGCCGAGGGCAGGAAACTGCCTCGTGTTCGCCCAGTGCGGCTGCCGGGTTCATATTGCAGAATCTCAATTATGTGGCCATCAGGATCCTTGAGCGTGAAGAACCGGTTTCCGGTTTGTCCCGGATGAATGTCGTCGAGCGGCTGCACTCCGCGGGATTGCACGTAGGACTTCATACGCTCGATGCTGTCGGTATACAGAGCAAAATGCGCTAACGGCGCGCCTGTCCGCCGCCGCTCGGCGAACAACTCGATATACTGCAGGTCGTTTACTTTGATGTAGTCGATCCACTCGCTTCCGTCCTCGCGCCGTAAGGAGAAGGGTTCGCCGAATCCTAGGAAGTCTTTGTAGAAGGCACGAGAACTTTCCAGGCGAGTCGCGTAGATACCGACATGTGCAATGCCCCGAATTGGTGGGCGATCAGTTTGGCCTTGTGCAAGAACCGATGAAACCAAGATGACCAGCACGGTCCCCATCAGCCTCACGGTAGATCTCACAACGCCAAGCTCGATTCCGTATCTCTTTGACCCGCTAATAAGCGCTCGGCTGGTGATCATTCCGCACCCCAGTAATTTCCGTCGACTAAAGCCGACAACGCAGCTCTTCCTACGAATGCGAGAAAGAATACTCCGATGCGCAAGGAATTCCAAACACGATTGCGACTTTCATGGTGCGGCAAACAACCCCTACCAGTGCCGGTTGCAACCACAGCAGCCACGGCGTCTCGGTTCTGCACGATTTTATCGGAACGATTCCGAAGCTGGGCAGGAATGGGATAGAAGCTGTGAAATAAGCCGGGAAAAGCATGCTACAGTGTTTGGTTCCACACCCTTGAAGCAAGCCAAGTCAGATCATCGACTTTGATGTGCCCAAGCCGTGGGGGTAAGTTCCACGAGCTGTTGAATCCTTACATCTGCGAGTCCGGGAAGAATAGTGCTGAGACAGGCTCGTATTGAAATGTCGAGTCGTCGGCAGCTTTCCCACGACCGAGAGTATCGCAGCTATTTTGGATCCCGCGTGACGACTGCCAATGTGTAGCCAATTCTTTCTGCCCAGAGCCACAGGGCGCATGGAATTCTCCGCCAGGTTAGTACTTAGCTCTAATTCGGGATACTCCAAGAAGCGGGTGAGCTTCTTCCACAGTGTGAGCGCGTACTGGCAAGCCTTGCTAAGTGCGCTGCAAGGCAAAGCCGCGGACTGCGCTGCCTCGATCTGGCGGAGGATTTCATCGAGAAGAGGTCTCGCTATTTCCTGACGCCGGACATGTCGCCGCAGTAGTCAGAGTTTTGCGGCGAGCTTCTGCATCGACGGCAAACAGTTCGTCCATCTGAGCCACGATCGGGGTTGCAACCGGATCTCGGAGATTTAGCTGTACCGCTTCGAAAAACTGTCTTCTTGCATGAGACCCAACTACGCAACGATGTACCCAATTTAACGGCTAGGTGAATAATTGGCGATAGGTGCGGCGCAAGTCATCGGCACTTGCGCTCGCCCGCGCTCAATGATCAGATAGATTCGACTGAGTGAACAACTGGTGGAGTTCGGGCGGAATCTGCACGTTTATTATCAGGCAACTCTGGCCACGTCTAAGCAGGAGACTTCTACATGGGCGCTGTAGGCCACGCTACGGAGAAGTATCTGCACCCGCTCTGCGCCGGGCACGTTTCTCTCAAATACACCCACAAAATTACGCAAAAGACCGGATTGGATCATCACTTTATCGCCGGGACTCAGCGCATTCTCATTGCATATAATGTTTGTCTTGTCCATGCGGACCTGCATTTCAGCAATCAATTCATCATTAATCGGAGCTGGTACCCCTCCGAAGCTGACAACATAGGCAACCCCGCGAGTGAAGCGGATATTGTGCAACATCTTGGAGCCTTCAAAGCGGGCAAATATATACCCGGGAAATAAGTGCGAATGATGCCGAGCGGTGTTTCCCTCTAACCGTGGAGCGAGAGTTTCAATTCCCCAATAGATCAGGTTTTCTAACGCACGTTCCTCTTGGCGAGGCTTCGTCCGAATTGCATACCACGACAACATAGCGTTCACATACATTCAGACAGAAAATGGGTAACGCCAAGAGCCGGTCGACGAAGTGTTGGGGACGACTAATAAACACATGTATGTGGCTTTACGCTAAGATGCTCTGGGTCTTGATCATTTCTGGCGTGCAACGCTACCTCCCTAGAAGCAAGTGCTCCATAAAAATTCCGATTGTTCCCCCCTCATATTTGAGATAACTGTATAAATCAACCCTCTCAGAATCCAATGCTAACTTGCTTCTGTTACACATTGCGAACTATGCCAAGATTAACGCCTTTTAATTCTTAGGTGAACGTTACACCCGCATCTCAACTGTTTCAAGTTTACTCGTCGACTGTATTACAAAATGCGAACATGCTCGCTTGTTAAGTGCCACAACTCGCAGACTGACGGAATACGCACGAAGACGACGCTAAAAAGTCGGCTACTGACGCGGAGTTCTAATCGATTGTGCGGACGTAGGCGACGGAACAAACGCAGTCTTCCACGTCATCGTCACGACTCGCACCAGTTGGTTATGTTCCGTGCGTACGCACTCAAGCCTTTCGTACAGGGCAAACGTGCGTGGGTGGACCTCTCTTACGTCTGGGCATGATTACTTCATTAGGGTCTTGAACAAGAATGGATCTGGCACGGAGGTTCCCGTTCGAATCAGCGGCTCGCCCTCCTTTCTTGTCCATTTCAGAGTGTTCGCATTTCGTAATACAGTCACCGCAACGAACTCGACCCAATTGAATCACCAATACAACACGCCTCAAAGAATTCAAAGGAGTTGATCTCGCTATAGTTCGCAATGTGTAACAAGAAACGGTTCAGCCTGGGATTGGCGGGCCAGCTGTTATACACTGTAGACAACACGGAAGACATAACAATTATGATGGGACGTTTTGACTTCCAGTGCGGTAGCCTTGCCCTCCAAAGCTAATGGGAAATCGGACACACATCATAGCGCAGAGCGAGACACGCACACTTCCTCTAGGCAAACTTCCACATTTGTCGCTGAAGTTCGATAAAAACATCAATAGTCGAATTGCTCTCTGAGTGGAAACGTTCCGTAGCTTACGGTGTTCCATCTAGAAGTTCCCACGCTAAACTTCGACTCATCTGGTGTGCCATCTTTCGTAACGATTGTTATTCGCATCGAGAACGACCGGGTAGCTTTCATATGTGATCAATATCAAGGACTGTGAACCTGAGGTAGACCTGGCAAATGTGTGGAGTAGCTGGGAGGTGTAAGTTGAACGACGAGACCACGATATCGAACGAGGAAATAACCGCGACAATCGTTGACACGCTGCGGCCTAGAACGGAGACACAGCAAGCCGAAAATGATTACCAGCAGGGATTCACTCTGGCATTAGTGGATTACGACCGAGAGCGGTGTGTGTATCAGGAGATTGAGGAACGGGCGAGAGTAAGTCCGAGGAAGGCAGCGATCGCGTATCGCGGGCGGGAACTGAGTTATGGCGAGTTGAATGCGCAGGCGAACCGGATGGCGCGGTATCTGGTTCGGATGGGGGTTGGTAAGGGAGATCTTGTCGGGATCTTTATGCGGCGGACTCCGCAGATGATTGTCGCCATGCTCGGTGTCTGGAAAGCGGGGGCCGGATATGTGCCGCTGGATCCGCAGTATCCGCCAGAACGGCTGCGATTCATGCTGCAAGATGCCCCTTCCAAGCTAGTGATTACGACTAGTAGCGTCCGTGACAGAGTGGGTGAGATACCGTCAAAGATTCTGTATGTCGATGAGGAAAGGGAGCAAATCGAGAAAGAGAGTTCCGAAAACCTCGACGAAGTATTGAGCAGTGGGCAAGTAGCATACGTGATCTACACGGCTGGCTCGACTGGGGCGCCGAGAGGGGTGATGCTGGCCCATCAGAGTGCGATGTCGTTTGTGACGTGGGCGAAGAGCGCTTTTCAGCAGGAAGAACTCGAGGGGGTGTTGGCGGCGGCTTCGATTGGCTCTGACCTTTCTATCTTCGAGTTATGGGCAACCTTGAGTTGCGGTGGAACGGTCGTGCTGGCGAACGACCTGATGGACTGGTGGGAGCATATCGACGACGAGGACCCCCACCCGGTACGTCTTATCAATACTCTACCGTCGGCAATGACTAAGTTGATCCAACAGGGTTCGCTACCCAAAAGTGTACGCACGGTAAATATCACCGGAGAAGTATTGAACAAGACGCTTGTCAGTCAGTTGTCGAAGGCTGGGGCTCTAAAGCAAGTCAATAACTTATACGGACAGAGTGAGACGACCACCTATTCAACCTGGACAACGGTTGGTGCAGGAGACACGGTAACGGTTGGTCGAGCGGTTGCGAACACCCAGTTATACGTGCTGGACGAGGAGATGCAACTGGTTCCTGGCGGGGTGGCAGGAGAGTTATACGTTGGAGGAGATGGCCTTGCCCTCGGTTACTTGAAGAACTTCAGGCTGACCGCCGAGCGGTTCCTGCCGAATCCCTTCAGCAAGGGGAACGGATCGCGGATGTACCGCACGGGAGATGTGGTGCGGTGGCAGGAAGATGGGCAGATGGAGTATTTAAGCCGCGCGGACCAGCAGGTGAGATTGGGTGGCTATCGGATCAAGCTGGAAGAGATCGAAGCCGCAGTGCTCGATCACGCCGGAGTCTCACAAGCTGTAGTAGTGGTGCGAGTGGACCATACGGGTGTGAAGCGGCTGATGGGATACGTGGTAGGCCGTGGCAAGAAGATAGATCCGGGCCAGCTCCGCGGCTACTTACAACAACGGCTCCCAGAGTACATGGTACCGTCTGCCTTTCAGCAGTTAGACAGTCTGCCGCTTACCCCCAACGGCAAGATAGATCGCAAAGCTTTAGCCGAGCTGGAAAGCAGAGAAACTATTGAAGAAACCGGCACTCCAGTTTTAACCCCGGCCGAGGAATTGATAACCGGTGTGTGGTCGAGCCTGCTGGGGAAGTCAAATATCGGAAGGGACGACAATTTCTTCGGCCTGGGCGGCCATTCCCTGTTAGTAACTCAGGTGATATCCCGGATCCGGGAAGTGTTTCAAGTGGAGTTACCGATGCAGGTGATGTTTGAGACCCCAACGGTCGCGGGGTTGGCTCGCAGCATCGAAAGTTCCACAAGAATCGAAGCACCTCCACTGCGGCGCCGGTCACGGCAGGAACGCATTCGGCTGTCGTTCGGCCAGGAGCGCTTGTGGTTCTTGTCACGCTATGAGGCCGAGGCCAGCTTGTATAACGTCCCGATAGCGGTGCGGCTGCGAGGGGCATTGAACATTGAAGCAGCGCAAGCCAGCCTGCAGGAGATGGTCAATCGGCACGAAGTGCTGCGCACCAGTTTCCCTGAAGTTGGCGACAGCACAATCCAGGATATCGCCGCAGAGATGGAAATGCCGTTTGCGGTAGCAGAGATCCGCGAAGACGAACTCGATCAGGTTCTTCGCGAACAGGCACGGCGATCATTTGATCTGAGCCATGGCCCGCTCATTCGGGCGTCGTTGTTCCACATCAGCAGTCAGGACCATGTCTTGCTGGTGGTGATGCATCACATCGTTTCTGACGGCTGGTCGTTGGGAGTGATGCTGCGAGAGTTCAACGTGCTGTATGACTCGTTCAGCCGGGGGGCGGCCTCGCCGCTGCCGCCTTTGCCGATTCAGTATGCCGACTATTCGGAGTGGCAACGCGAATGGTTGCAAGGCGAGGTACTCGAACAGCAACTCGACTACTGGAGAAAGCAACTGGCAGGCCATGAAACATTAAACCTTCCCACAGACCGTCCGCACTCGGCCAAGCCAACGCTGGCTGGAGCGATGGAGAGGTCGCGTTTGCCCGAGCCCCTGGTCAGCAAATTGAAGTTATTAAGCGACCAACAGGGCGTTACATTATTTATGACGTTGTTGGCGGGCTTTGAGATTCTTCTGTATCGCTACACTGGGCAGACGGATATCTCAGTTGGTTCGGGGATTGCCAACCGCAACCGGCAGGAACTGGAACCACTGATCGGTTTCTTTGTAAACACCCTGGTGCTGCGCACCCAATTTACGGAAGACTCTTCCGTAGCTGAGTTGTTGCAGCGGGTTCGCGACGTTTCGTTGCAGGCCTACGCTCACCAGGATATTCCCTTCGAGCGCCTCGTCGAAGCCCTGGATCCGGTTCGTGAACTCAGCCGTACGCCCTTCTTCCAAGCCTTGTTTGTTCTGCAGAACGCTCCCCTGCCGACGGTTTCCTGGGATGGGCTGGAAGCCACAGCGAGCATTTTGGAAACCGGCACCGCGAAGTTTGATCTGACCTTGTCGGCGCGCGAAGAAGATGGCGAGTTGGAGTTGTCACTCGAGTACAGAACCGAACTATTCAACGCGGAACGCATGAAGCGGCTGCTGCAGCACTATCGAACGCTGCTGGAAGGGATTGTAGTTTCAGTGGATGCCCGGATCAGCGAGCTTGAAATCCTGAGCGAACCAGAACGTCAGCAGTTGCTGGTGGAGTGGAATCGCACGGAGGCATCGTACTCGACCAATAAGTGCGTGCATGAGCTGTTTGAAGAGCGCGTGGCGCAGGCTCCGGCCGCGTTGGCTGTGGTTTGTGGGGCCCGGCAATTGACTTACCAGGAATTGAACCAGAAAGCGAACCAGTTGGCGAATTATTTGCGCAAGCGGGCTGTAGGTCCTGATGTTCTTGTGGGCATCTGCATGCATCGTTCTCTGGAAATGATTATCGGGATACTGGGCACCTTGAAGGCCGGCGCCGCGTACGTTCCTCTGGATCCCGCCTATCCTGCAAAACGTCTGGCCGCGATGGTGGAAGAGGTTGATTTGCGCGTAGTGCTTACCACCCAGGAGCTGCGTGCGGTTTTGCCTGAGCATCCTGAGAACAAGGTACGCCAGGTTTGCCTGGACAGTGATTGGTCTCAGATCGCCGGCGAGAGCGGCGACAATCTGCCGGCTACGGTTTCTGTAAGCAGTCTGTGTTATGTCATCTTCACCTCCGGATCTACAGGCAAGGCGAAGGCGGCCGCCGTTTCCCATGGCGGCTGGACCAATCTGATGCGTTGGTTTGTCACTGAGTTCAACGTTACGTCGAGAGACAAGGTTCTGGTGATCAGCTCCTTCAGCTTTGATATTACTCAGAGAAGTATTGTCATGCCGCTGATTAGTGGGGCGCAACTACACCTTCTGGCCTCGAGTTACTACGAACCCACATTGATTGTGCAGACGATCGCAGAGCAGGGCATTACCCGCATGAACTGCGCCCCCAGCACGTTCTATCCTCTGGTGGAAAATACAAAAGCCGAATTTGCCAAGTTGCGTTCTCTACGTACATTGTTCTTGGGAGGCGAAGCCATCTCCGCGTCGCGGATACGGGAATGGGCTGAGTCTCGCGAGTGCGGCGCCGAAATCGCCAACGTCTATGGCGCCGCAGAGTGCAGTGACGTCTCCACCTTCCATGTCCTGAAGAACTATGAGCGATATGTGGAGAGCTCCGTTCCCATAGGAAAGCCGATTTTCAACACTCAGGTTTATCTGCTCGATGAATCGCTAAATCCTGTGGCTTTCGGCCTTCCGGGAGAGATCTGCATTGCGGGCGATGGCGTGGGTTGCGGTTACATCAATGACAGAGGGTTGACGGAACAAAAATTCGTCGCCAATCCCTTCAGCGCCGGACCATCCAGCCGCCTCTATCGCACCGGCGATCTGGGAAGATTTTCGTCCGACGGGAACCTTGAGTTCATTGGGCGGGTGGATCACCAGGTGAAATTGCGGGGGTTCCGTATCGATTTGGGCGATATCGAATCCACCCTGCGTCAGCACAAGGAAGTCAAAGAGGCCGTGGTTCTGAGCAAGACCTTCAGCGACCGGGACCAGCGTCTGGTGGCTTTTGTGGTGCCCCGGCATCACGGAGATTCGCGTGACCAAACCGGCACCCAGTTGCGCTCTTTCCTAAAAGAGCGGCTGCCCGAGTACATGGTACCGAATGATGTGGTCATGCTCGAAGAGATGCCGTTAAATCCCAATGGCAAAACCGATTGTAACGCCCTGCTGAGCATGGATATTCTTGCCTTGGGCGCGCAGGTAGGAGCGGAGGAGCCCCGCACTCCCGAGGAGCGCGATCTGGCCGCGATTTTTGCCAAAGTACTCAAGCTGGAACGGGTCGGCATCGTTGATAACTTCTTCGACTTGGGTGGACACTCGCTTCTGGTGACGCAGGTGGTTTCGCAAGTGCGGAGAGTGTTGGGAGCAGAATTGTCGCTGCGCCAAGTGTTCGAGTCACCTACGGTCGCAGGGTTGGCGGAGCAGGTGCTGCGGGTACGTGGGTTGCAGGTGGCGGCAGGTCCCAGAATCGAATCGGTGAGCCGGGAACAAGACTTACCGCTGTCTCTACAGCAAGAGCAGCTCTGGTTCTTGGAGCAGATTACCGCCGGCAGCACTGTCTATAGTCTGCCGGCTACGGTGCGCCTAAAGGGCGATCTCGACAAACTCGCTCTGCGGTTGAGTCTCGAGGAGATCGTGCGGCGGCATGAAATATTGCGCACGAGCTTTGTGCAGGTTGATGCCAAGCCGAAGCAGCGCATCCACGAAACCGGGAACTTCGAACTCGTCGAGCGCGATCTTCGGGAGACCGCAAACGGACTGGCCACAGAGGAAAGGATCAACCGCGAGCAAAAGGAAGAAGCGACCTCTCCCTTCCTGCTCAGTCAGCCAAACCTGTTCCGGGCAAAGCTATTACGAGTTGCCGAGCAGGAACACATATTGCTGCTCACTTTCCATCACATCGTCTTTGATGGCTGGTCGATCGGTGTAATGGTCAATGAATTAGGGCAACTTTATAAGGCTTACCACGAAGGGCGATCCTCTCCACTTCCAGAACTCCCTATCCAATACGCAGACTACACTGTGTGGCAACGGGAGGGGATGGCGGATGGAGAGTTTGTTGATGGTTTGGAGTACTGGAAGAAAGAGTTGGAAGACCTGTCCGAGTTAGATTTGCCCTCTGATCATTCGCGGCCCGCAGTACAGAGTTTTCGCGGCACAGTGGAAAGATGGGAGATGTCCCCGGAGGTCAGCGCCACCATAAGGAAGGTTAGTCAGGAACAGGGAGTAACCCTGTTCATGACTTTGCTGGTGGGTTTTCAGATTCTGCTGGCACGCTACAGCGGCCAGCGGGACATCGCGGTTGGATCGCCGATCGCAAACCGGGCACAGCCGGAGTTGGAGGCACTGATTGGTTTCTTCGTCAATACTTTGGTGCTGCGCGGAACAATAAGCGGCGACATGACCGTCGAAAAGATTTTACAGAGTGCTCGTGAGGTGTGTTTGGGAGCGTACGCGCATCAGAGCGTTCCATTTGAGCGTCTGGTGGATGAGTTGCAGCCGGAGAGAGATTCAAGCCGGTCACCGTTATTTCAGGTGGTGCTTGTGTTGCAGAACGCGCCCGCTAGCGCGCTGCAAATGCATGGCGTGGAAATCAGCATGCTGCCTTCTGCCACTTCTGGCGCCCGGTTCGACCTCACTCTGCTGGTAGAGGACGATCCCGAGCATCTACAGGGAATGATGGAGTATTGCACGGATCTCTATGAACGACCAACCATGCGGCGAATGCTTGACCACTACCAACAGGTCTTGCGGGAGATCGCCCGAGATCCTGGACAGCTTGTTTCAACGCTACCCCTATTGAGCCCAGCTGAGCGTCAGCAGTTGCTTGCCGCGTGGAACCACCCGTATGCAGAGTCGCAGGAAACCTGTTTGCATGAACTGTTTGAGCAGCAAGCAAGTCTAACGCCCAATGCGCTGGCCGTCGCGCACAAGGGCAGTTCTCTTACATATACTGAGCTAAATCAGCGAGCGAATCAGTTAGGGCGTCACTTAAAGCGACTTGGCGTAGGGTCGGAAGAGTTAGTCGGCATTCTTTTGTCACGATGCTCTGAGCTGTTAGTGGCAATGCTAGGTGTGCTCAAAGCGGGTGCAGCCTACGTGTTACTGGATCCAGACGATCGGGATCAACTGGCCTACATACTCAAAGATGCCAGACCAGATGTGATAGTGAGTGAACAACGTTTGAGCAACAAGTTGCCAGCACACTCAGGCAGAACGGTTTACCTGGATGCACAGTGGAATGAAAGCAGTCAGGAGAGTGAACAAAACGTAGAAGCACACGTTCACCTGGAGAACCTAGCTTACGTTACGTATCGGTCCGAAGGCACAAAAACTCCTGAAGGTGTGGCGGTTCAACATGGCAACGTGGCGTCTTTGGTGTGCTGGGCAAAGTCCGTGCTTTCGGCCGACGATCTGCAAAGAGTGCTCACCTCGAATCCTCCAACTTCCGACCTATCGATTCTCGATACTTACGTTCCGCTGTGCTCCGGCGGGACCGTGGTCGTGGTGGATGATTCATTTTACGGAGTCGACCTTGAAGAGGGCAATGCAACCTTGATTAATGTTACCCCGTCAGTTATGAGGGAGTTACTCAGAAGAAAGGCGGTGCCTCCTTCGGTCCGCACCATTATGTTGACAGGGGAGCCAGCGTCTTCTGGGTTGGTAAGTAAGATTTATGACAATTGCGACGTAAAGCGAGTTTTCAACCTTTACGGACACTCGGAGGCTGCATTTGGTTTCACCGTGGCGGAGTTGCACCCTCAAACTGAGAATACGAGGATTTTGATCGGCAAGCCTGTGGGGAACACGCAGGCGTTTGTGCTGGACGCGCAGATGGAGCTTATGCCGGTGGGAACCGTGGGCGAGCTATACGTTGCAGGGGCAAGCCTGGCGCGAGGATACTTCAACCAGCCCGATCTCACAGCCGAGCGTTTCTTCCCGAACCCCTTTAGCGGTGCAGGAGGGCGACGTTTTTACCGAACTGGAGAATTGGCTCGATATAAGGCAAACGGCGAGATCGAACTTTGGGGACGTGTTGGCTATGAAACGAGGATTCGAGGCCATCGCATCGACTTAGAAGAAATCGAGAGGACCTTGGAGCGGCAGCCTGAAGTTGCAGATGCTGTGGTTGTAGTTCAGCCAACCGATACAGATGCGAACCAACTCGTTGCTTACATCGTTCCGCACAGTTTGAAAGCGGCTAAAGGCAATGCTTTAGAACGAACGTTGCGTGTAGCGCTCAAGCAGAGATTACCCGAATACATGGTGCCCTCTCATTGGGCCACATTAGAGAGATTACCGCTCCTTCCGGACGGGAAGCTCGATCGCAGCGCGCTACCCGCTGTGCAACCCAAATCGGACCTGAAGCAGTCGGCGAGTTTGCCGGTGAGCGATACGGAGAGGACTGTCACGGCAATTTGGAAACAGATTCTCAAGATTGAAGAAGTTGGAGTGGAAGACAACTTCTTCGACGTCGGTGGTCAGTCATTATTGATCCCGGAAGTTCACGGGGCTCTGCAGAAACAATTCGGCACGAGCCTAACAATAGTCGAGTTGTTTCAATACTCGACAATTCGCGCACTGGCGGATCGTCTCGATTCCGAGAAGATACCTTCCCCGCAGATCGCGCCAGCCATGGTAGCGGAAATTATAGAAACAGAGCAGCCACGCGTACGTACGAAAGGGCTCGCCGTCATTGGCATGGCTTGCAGGTTTCCTGGGGCAAGGAACATCGACGAGTTTTGGCGCAATCTCCAAGCAGGAGTCGAGTCTACAGTCGAGTTTTCCGATGAGGAACTGCGAAAGGCCGGAATCGCGGAGTCAGTCTTTACTTCGCCTACCTATGTGAAACACAGCGCAATTCTGGACGACGTTGATTTGTTCGATGCTCGATTCTTTAACATGAGCGCCCGTGAGGCCGAGCTGATTGACCCCCAGCAACGGGCTTTGCTGGAGTGCGCATGGGAAGCGCTGGAGGATGCCGGATACTCTTCGGAGACTTACAAAGGCAGCGTAGGAGTCTATGCCGGCAGCGGAGCTCCCACTTACTTATTGAATTTAGGCGTCGATCACAAAGCGATGGATCCCAACGATGCCACACCGATGTTTTTCGCAAACACCAACGATCTTCTGGCAACGCGGGTGGCGTATAAGTTGAACTTAACCGGACCGAGCATCACGGTACAGACTGCCTGCTCGACTTCCCTGGTAACGGTACATGTAGCAAGTCGAGCTTTACTGCATCATGAGTGCGATCTCGCGCTGGCAGGTGGCGTTACGATTCGAACTCCTCAGGTTATGGGAGATTCATTCATGGAGGGCGGAATTGTCTCTCCCGACGGCCACTGCCGGACATTCGACGAGCGGGCGCAAGGCACGGTTCGTTCGAATGGAGTGGGAATCGTAGTGCTAAAGCGCCTGGAAGATGCCCTTCGTGACCGGGATTGCATTCATGCGATCATCCGAGGCTCAGCCATTAATAACGATGGATCGCAGAAGGTGGGCTTTACAGCGCCCAGTGTCAGCGGACAGCGGGATGTGATCCAACAGGCGCTTCGTGACTCCGGAGTGGATCCGGAAACCATTAGCTATGTCGAGGCTCACGGAACAGCGACGCCGATGGGGGATCCAATTGAGGTCACTGCTTTAACGCAAGCGTACCGTATCAGTACCAGCAGGAAAGCGTATTGCGCAGTGGGATCGGTCAAGTCCAACATTGGCCATACCGACTGCGCTGCCGGAGTGGCAGGCTTGATCAAGACAGTGCTCGCCCTTGAGCACAAGCAGATTCCAGCAACATTGAATTTTCAGCAGCCCAATCCCAAGATCGATTTCGCCAATAGCCCGTTCTATGTGAATGCCACTCTTAGCGAGTGGAAGACGAACGGTGTACCGCGCCGCGCGGGGGTAAGTTCGTTTGGTATAGGTGGCACCAACGCGCACGTCATTCTGGAAGAGGCTCCGTCAGACGATTCCATCTCTGTGTGCCGTCCCTGGCAGTTGATATTGTTGTCCGCGAAAACAGCAACGGCTCTGGAAGCCGCAGCCGACAACCTGGGCGCATATTTAGTTGCGAATGATTCCGTCAGTCTGCCGGACGTCGCGCACACCCTCCAAGTGGGTCGTGCATCTTTTAGCCACCGTTCTTTTGTGGTGGCAGAAAATAACGCGGATGCCGCCGCAGCACTGAAGGACCGGCAAGTTAGGTCCTTGGCAGCCTCAGCTGTTTCCCGCGCGGGCTGGCCAGTAGCGTTTCTGTTTCCCGGACAGGGGTCACAGTACGTCAACATGGGCAAACAGCTCTATGCCCAAGAGCCACTCTTCCGTGAGCTGGTGGACGAGTGTTCGGAACTGCTCCAGCCTAATTTGCAACTCGACCTGCGTAGCGTGCTCTATCCCACTTCGGAAAAACATGAGTGGGCAGAAGCGGAGTTGCGGGAAACTCGAACTACCCAACCTGCGCTCTTTGTCGTTGAATACGCTCTGGCCAGGATGTGGATGTCGTGGGGCCTTCTGCCGGAGAGAATGCTCGGGCACAGCGTGGGCGAATACGTAGCCGCATGTCTTGCGGGAGTACTTTCTCTCGAGGATGCTCTGAACCTGGTTACCGTTCGTGGCCGCTTGATGCAAAGTTGCGCGCGCGGCGGGATGCTTGCCATAGCAGCCTCAGAAAAGGAAGTTCAACGCTGCTTGAAGATGGGACTTGATTTGGCTGCGATCAATGGGTCGGCCTCTTGCGTATTGTCGGGTCCATTCGATGCATTGGAACTGGCCGAAAAAGAATTGGCCCGGCAGCAGGTTGTGCATCGTCGCCTGCAATCGTCTCACGCCTTCCATTCAGCCATGATGGATCCAATCATCGACCAGTTTGTTGGCGAAGTCGAAAAAGTTCGGCTCAATGCTCCGCGAATGCGTTACCTCTCGAACCTTACCGGAGAGTGGATCACCGAGGAACAGGTAACTGATCCCGAATACTGGGGCAAGCAACTTCGCGGAACGGTTCAATTCGCCAAAGGAATTCGGAACTTGTGTGATGGAAGTGACCGGTTGACCCTGGAAGTTGGCCCAGGGCATACCAATACCACCGCAATTCGCCAGACCCTACCCAAGCCCGGCTCTGCCCCTGATGCTGACGACGCTGCCTGATTCTCAAACCGAAGAATCGGATGTAAAACATGTGCTCACGGTGCTTGGCCACCTCTGGCTTCACGGCGCAAGTGTCGATTGGAACGCATTCGCGTCGGGCGAGAAACGCCGAAGACTTCCCCTACCCACCTATCCTTTCGAGCGCCAGCGTTATTGGGTGGAGGCGCAGGTTTCGCGCGGTTCGCGTCCAGACACCTCCAGAAAAAAGCTTGATGATTGGTTGTATCTGCCCAGCTGGAAGGAAACCGCACGAATTTCGTCAGGCTCGAAAGCCGACGTTTCGGAGAGTGCGACTGTCTTAATGTTTGGCGGCAACTCGCGATTCGAAGAGAAGCTCGCTCTGAAGCTCGGTCGAAAGCGCTATGACGTCGTGACTGTGGTCGCTGGAAAGGAATATACCAGGGTCGATCATCAGACTTACGCGATCCGCCCAACCGCACGAGCCGATTACGATGCCCTCTTTGCCGTCCTTGGAGAACAAGGGCAGCTTCCCGAAAAAATCCTTCACCTCTGGAACATCGGTCACAGCGATTCGGTGGAACAGGACGTGGACATTGCGCTCTATAGTCCGCTGCACCTGGTGCAGGCAGCGACCGCAGAACAAGGCATGGGCCCGATTCAATGCGTGGTAGTTTCCAGTGGTTTGCACGAGATTACCGGCCACGAAGATCTATCGCCCGGCAAAGCGACTCTTCTCGGTTTGTGCAAGACGATCGCATGTGAGCTGCCTCATTTTGCCTGCAAGAGCGTTGATATTGAAGTCCCAGCTGAAAACTCGAGGACGGAGGATTCTTTAGTCGATCAACTGGTCGCCGAGTTGGAATCAAAAGAGCAGCAGCCGGTTGTGAGTTACCGCGGGGTACGCCGCTGGATCCAGACCTTTGACCAGGTTCACCTCGAAGCAGATGGGACGGAACTGGTTCGTGAAGGTGGAGTCTACCTGATCACGGGCGGGTTGAACGATATAGGTTTCCAATTTGCGGAATGGCTAGCAACTGAGGCCCGTGCGTCCATCGTACTTTTGGACCAACGTTCATTCCCGCGACGAGAGCACTGGGACATCTGGCCCGAGACCCACACCGGCGACCCCGCGGTCAAGCAGATAAGTCGAATTCGGGCATGGGAGCAGGGCGGAGCCAAAGTTCTTATTTCAAGTGCGGACGTTGCAAACCAAGCTCAGATGAATGAGCTCCGCAATCAGGTGCAGGGGGTATGGGGAAAAGTCAATGGTGTGATTCATGCCGCGGGCTTTTCCAAAAGAGGACCCCTTGCGTTAAAGACACGCAACGATGTAGCCACAATCCTCATGCCCAAGATCCAGGGGGCACTGGTGCTTGAAGAAGTATTTGGAGGAGAGGATCTGGACTTCATGGTGTTCTGCTCCTCTTTAATCTCAGTGATTGGTGAAGCGGAACAAGCGGACTATGCGGCAGCCAATGCCTTTCTCGATTCTCTCGCTCGTCGCAATTTCTTGGTCAGTCCTTATTTCACGATGTCGATCAACTGGGACACGTGGGGGGAAGCAGATCGCGACGTCTCATCAGCCGCCAGTGGCGCGGCCTGTGGCGCAATCAGGCCGGATGAAGCCGTTGAGGTGCTGCGTCGGCTATTGCGCGCTAAACCCGGTCCGCAAGCGATCATCTCCACTCGAGACTTGGCCGCGGTGGCGCGGCCGAGGAAGGTCGAAACCGCCGAAGAAAGAGCAGGCACGGTTGGGCGCATATATGCTCGCCCCAATCTCGACCGTCCGATTGAGCTGCCAACCAATGCCACGGAAACTTTGTTAGCCCCCCTATGGACAGAAGTGCTGGGGGTCTCGCCCATCGGGATTCACGATGATTTTTTTGACCTGGGCGGCGATTCGCTGATCGGTCTCAGGATGATTGCGCGTTTGGAGGATTTGGGCATTCATATCTCGATTGAGCAGTTGTTCCGGCATCGCACGGTTCAGGAATTGGCGGCGCTGGTTGAGCAGGGGATGCTGGGGGATTCGACAACTTCGTCCACGTCTTCGGGAACGTCAGCGTTGCAAACCGTAGCCATTCCGCGGGTGGATCGCAAGGGGAAGCTGCCGCTGTCTTATGGACAAGAACGTTTGTGGTTCATTTACCAACTTGCACCGGAGAATGCAGCTTACAACATGCCTGGGGCAGTCAGGATCCAGGGTCCCCTGGATGTGGAGTCATTGGAGAGAACTCTGCGGGAGATCGTGCGGCGGCACGAGTCGCTGCGCACCCGCTTCGTGAGCGTGGTTGGGGAACCGCAGCAGATCATTGATGCCAGCCCGTCTGTGGAACTGCTGGAGACGGAGCTGAGCCACCTTCCGAAACCAGAGCGTGAAGTGGAAGCGCGAAGGTTGGCGTGGGAGGAAGCGCGGCAACCGTTTGACTTGGAGCGTGGACCGCTGTTTCGAGTGAAGCTGCTGCGGCTGGGCAGCCAGGATCATGTGCTGGTCTTCAACATGCACCATATCGTGAGTGATATGTGGTCCGTAGGCGTATTGGTGCGCGAGGTTTCGGCGATCTACAACAATTTCAGCATGGGGCAGCCTTCGCCCTTGCCCGAGCTGGATATTCAGTACGCTGACTTCAGCGTCTGGCAGCGCGAGGTGTTGAGTGGGCCCCTGCTGGAGGCACAACTGGAGTATTGGAAACAAAAACTGGACGCGGTCGAGCCGCTTATGCTGCCCATCGACTTGCCCCGGGCCCCTCTGCAGCGCCAGGACGGCGCAACCATGCACTTCACGGTGCCCCTCGAACTGACGGAAGCTCTCAGGACCCTGAGCCGGAAACAAGGCGCCACTCTATATATGGTTGTGCTCGCCGCCTTTAAGGCGCTGCTGTGCCGTTACAGCGGGCAACACGACATCGCGGTGGGTTCGGCCATCGCAGGACGATTTTCACGCACCGAAACTGAGGCGCTCATCGGCTTCTTCATTAATTCGCTGGTGCTGCGGACCGATCTCTCCGGCCAGCCCGATTCGCTGGAGTTACTGCGGCGAGTAAAGGAAACCACCCTCGGAGCGTATGCGAATCAGGACGTGCCCTTCGAGAAGCTGGTGGAAGTTCTCCTGCCGCAGCGGGACCTGAGCCGATCACCACTGTTTCAGGTGATGCTCATTTTCCAGAACGTTCCAGGGACCGCATTGCAATTGGGGGCGGCGAAAATGCTCCCATTTGTCGTACATTCCGGCGCGGCTCAACGCGAGATTACGCTGTTCTTGACAGAGACGGGTTCCGGGATAGAAGGCATCGTTGAATTCAGCACGAACCTGTTTGAGGCGGGGTCCGTTACCCGCATGATCGATCATTACCAGATGCTGCTGAACGGTATTGTGGCCAACCCAAGTCAATCCATTGCTGCAATTCCTCTCTTGACCGCAGATGAGAGAAAGCAGGTGGTCGAGGAGTGGAATCGGACGGAGCATGAAATTCCCGAAGGAACCCTGGTGGAATTGTTTGAAACCCAGGTGCAGCGGAGTCCGGGCACGGTGGCGGTGATCTATGAGGAAGAGCGGCTGACTTATGGAGAGTTGAATCACCGTGCCAACCAGTTGGGGTGGCGGTTGAGGGAGTTGGGGATGGGGCCGGAGAGCCGCGTAGGTCTGCTAGTAGAGCGAAGCATCGAGATGGTGGTGGGGCTGTTGGGCGTGCTGAAGGCGGGCGCAGCCTATGTTCCTCTGGATCCGGATTATCCACCGGAGCGTTTGAGGTACATGCTTGAAACCTCGCAGGTCAAAGTGTTGTTGACCCAAGAGCACCTGCGCGAACAGCTGCCTGCTTATAACGGTCTGGTGTTGGAATTGGATGGAGCCGAAGAGCGAAGGCGGATCGCAGAGCAGAGAGCAGCGAACCTGGAGGTGCCGTTAGATCCCGAGCATCTGGCCTACATTATTTATACCTCGGGCTCCACAGGCAGGCCGAAGGGAGTGATGAACAGTCACGGCGGACTTCTGAATCGCTTGCTGTGGATGCAGGAAGAGTACCGATTGGAGGCTGGGGACGTTGTTCTGCAGAAGACGCCGTTCAGTTTCGATGTTTCGGTGTGGGAGTTCTTGTGGCCACTTCTAGAAGGAGCGAAGTTAGTGGTGGCCCGGCCGGGGGGACATCAGGACCCGAATTATTTGGCAAAGCTGATCGAGGACCAACAGATCACGACACTGCACTTCGTTCCCTCGATGTTGGCGGTGTTTCTAGAGGAGGAGAGAGCGAAGCGGTGCAAGAGTATCCGGCGGGTGGTGTGCAGCGGAGAGGCCTTACCTCCAGATCTGGCCCGACGGTGTCTGGCGACCATGCCATGGGCGGAGTTGCATAATTTGTACGGACCTACGGAGGCGGCCATTGATGTGACGTACTGGAAGTGTTTGATGGAGGATACTCGCGCCAGCGTTCCGATCGGAAAAGGGATAGCGAACATCCGACTGTATGTGGTGGATGAGGGGATGGAGCCGGTGCCGGTGGGAGTGCCTGGAGAGTTGTGTCTCGGCGGGGTAGGGCTGGCGAGAGGGTATTGGGGTCGAGGAGACCTGACGGCGGAGCGGTTCGTTCCCGACGGGTTGAGCGGCAGGAGGGGAGAGCGGCTGTACCGGACAGGCGATCTGGCGCGGTGGCTGGGGGATGGGAACCTGGAGTACCTGGGCCGACTGGATCAGCAGGTGAAGATCAGGGGATTCCGGATCGAGCTGGAGGAGATCGAAGCAGTATTGCAGGAGCATGAGGGAGTGCGGCAGGCAGCCGTGACCGTGCAGGAAGAGAAGAATACCAAGCGGATTGTCGCCTATGTAGTGCTACAGGCGGGGCAGGTGTTCGACGCAATTGACCTGAAGAGACATCTCCGGCAGAAGCTGCCTGAGGCCATGGTGCCCGAGACGGTCGTAGAGATTGCAGAACTGCCGTTGACGGCTAGCGGAAAGATAGACCGGAAGCGCCTCCCGAAGGTGGAAGGCACAAAGTCGCGGGCGGCAGAAAACGGCGTAGCGCCTCGCACGGAGGTAGAACGTTACATTGCCGAAGTCTGGCGGGAGTTCTTGCAAATCGACAAAGTCGGCGTTGAGGATAACTTCTTTGATCTTGGCGGCCATTCACTCATGATCGTGTTGATCTGCGCTCGGCTCGCCAGTCGATTCAATGATCGAATAAAATTGGTCAACCTTTTTAGCTACCCCACGATTGCCGCGCTAGCCAAATATCTTGAACGGTCCCAAGACGACACTGCACTTGAATTGGCGGCCCTAGAGCGGGCCGGCCGCCAGCTGCAAGCCTTCGCCGCCGTAACGGGAGGCCGACGTGAAGTTGACTAACCGCCAGGAAGAATATGTCGCCAGCATCGCGGTCATCGGCAAGTCTGGCCGATTTTCTGATGCCAGGAATTTGATCCAATTTTGGCAGAACCTCTGCGCAGGCAAAGAATCTATTTCTTTTTTCACTGAGGAAGAACTCGTATCTGCAGGTGTCGATCCGGAATTATTGCGCCGGCCCAATTATGTGAAGGCCGGGGGCGTTTTGCAGGATGCGGATCTTTTTGACGCCCAGTTCTTTGGCTTTAATCCACACGAAGCGCAACTGATTGATCCCCAGCACCGAGTGTTTCTCGAGTGCTCCTGGGAGGCGCTCGAAGATGCGGGCTATGCTTCCGATGATCCTGGAATGATTGGGGTCTTCGCCAGCTCAAGCATAAGCACGTATATGAGGAACCTGTTGTCCAATCCTGAAATCCTGAATTCTTCTGACATCTTGCAGCTAATGCTCGGCAACGACAAAGACCACGTGGCCACGCGCGTTTCCTACAAATTGAACTTAAAGGGTCCCAGCGTCTGTATTCAAAGCGCCTGCTCCAGCTCTCTGGTTGCAGTTCACTTCGCGTGCCGCAGCCTGTTGACTTACGACTGCGACCTTGCCTTGGCTGGGGGCGTTTCGATTGGAGTTCCTTTCAAGGAGGGTTATCTGTATCAGGAGGGTGGGAACGCTTCTTCAGATGGGCACCTCCGGGCATTTGACGCCAAGGCAAATGGCATCGTAGCAGGACACGGATGCGGTGTCGTTGTGCTGAAGCGTCTTTTCGAGGCCATTAAGGATGGCGATACCATTCAGGCGATTATTCGGGGCTCAGCAGTCAACAACGACGGATCCAACAAAGTTGGCTATACCGCTCCTAGTGTCGATTCGCAAGCCGATGTGATTCGCTCCGCCCTGGCTTTTGCCCGCGTGCCTTCCGAGACCGTTACTTATGTGGAGGCGCATGGCACCGGAACTCCGCTGGGTGATCCTATCGAATTGACTGCCTTGTCGAAGGCTTTTCGTTCGAGCAGCACCCGGAAAGCCCGCTGCGCCATCGGTTCACTGAAAACGAATATCGGCCACCTCGATGCCGCCGCCGGAATCGCCGGGTTGATCAAGACGGTCTTGGCATTGGAACACAAGTCGCTGCCCCCTAGCTTGAATTTCGAGACTCCCAATCCTAAGGCCAGCTTTGAAACCAGTCCGTTTTATGTCAACACCCAACTCCGGGAGTGGGATTCCGAAGGAACTCCCAGGCGCGCAGGTGTCAGCTCGTTGGGCATGGGCGGAACAAATGTTCATCTGGTTTTGGAAGAAGCGCCCGACCTCGACACTGAAAAATCTGATCGCCAACATCATCTGCTGGTTTTTTCCGCGAAGACTCAGGCCGCGCTGGATTGCTCAACTGCCAGAATTGCAGATCATCTCCAGGCCTGCCCCAACCTTCGACCTTCCGATATTGCCCATTCACTTCAGGTAGGTAGAAAAGCATTTCCCTATCGGCGGGTCGTGGTCTGCGAATCGGTTGCTGAGGCGATCCAACAGCTTACCCATGCCAATGGCGAAGGACTTGTAACGGGGCGCGCAGAAATGCGAAATCGCCCGGTGGTATTCATGTTTCCGGGCCAAGGCGCCCAATATCCGGGAATGGGCGCGGGGCTTTATCGCATGGACCCGGTCTTCCGCGAGCACGCCGATCAATGCGCGGAACTTCTGCGAGCGTGCTTAGGAACCGATTTGAGGCCGATTCTCTATCCGGACAGACCTTTTGCGGAATCAGATGTTCTGCAATTCGCTCAAACGCATTTCACTCAGCCCGCACTCTTCATCACCGAATACGCATTAGCCAAGGTTTGGATGCACTGGGGGATCACTCCCGAGGCGATGATAGGACATAGCATCGGAGAATATGTGGCAGCCTGTTTGTCCGGTGTGATGTCCCTGCAGGATGCGCTGGTCATCGTCGCAAAACGGGGAGAGCTGATGCAGCAGACGCAGCCTGGAACCATGCTGGCGATTTCCTGTTCGGCGAAACAACTTGAAGCGTTCTGCAATGGAACCATATCCGTCGCTGCCATCAATACGCCGTCGAGTTGCGTGGTTTCAGGCGACGCCGCAAAGATCGCCGCGTTGGAAGCTGCGTTAGCCAAAGAGAATATCTCTTGCCATCGGCTTGCCACTTCGCACGCATTCCATTCCGGAATGATGGACCCGATTGTGGGGCAATTCCAGCGTGAGATAGCGAAGATAAAGCTAGGGACACCGAAGATTCCGTATATTTCCAACTTGACGGGCGGATGGGTGACAGATGAAATTGCCACGGATCCGGCGAGCTGGGCACGACACTTGCGGAGTACCGTCCGGTTCGCGGACGGGCTCAGCGCGCTGACTGCTTCAGGGGAACGCGTCTACCTGGAGGTTGGGCCAGGCGGCTCGCTATCTTCGTTCGTAAAGCAATGTTTTAATGACAAAGCGACTGCGATCGCGGTTTCCTCCCTTACCCGTCACAAACCCTACGATCACGAAGATCGAGTTCTGTTGGAGACTCTCGGCAGGCTATGGACACTCGGCGTTCAGGTGGATTGGCGCAGCCAATACAGCGCGGGACAAGCACGCCGCATTTCTTTGCCTACGTATCCCTTCGAGAGACA
Source organism: uncultured Acidobacteriaceae bacterium (assembly GCA_963808195.1). Taxonomy (GTDB): domain Bacteria; phylum Acidobacteriota; class Terriglobia; order Terriglobales; family Acidobacteriaceae; genus Sulfotelmatobacter. The sequence goes on from CAWEEW010000013.1 coordinate 149,184, forward strand.
GCGGTATTTCGTTGAGCCCACCCGCTTCGGAGAAGCTCAGCCTGCTCTTCTTACCAAGAAGCTCGACATGGCGGATTGGTTCTATGCGCCATCGTGGAAGCAAATATCGGGCTGGAAACCACTTGTGGGGCGGCAGGAAACATCGAGCTCATGGATGGTGTTCAGCCGTGGCGGCAAGCTGGAATCGGAATTTGTAGAGCAAGCAAGAAAGGCAAACGATGATGTTAGCGTGGTACTGGCCGGGCCGGAGTCAAGCGCCTTCGAACGGCTGGGAGCGCATGAATTTCGCATCGACCCTGCTAATGCCAGCCACTATAAGAAACTGTTCGCTCTGTTTCAGAGTGGCCCTGGCAATTTCGTGCATTTTTGGAGTTTAACCCATGATGCTGGCGACCGTGATGACGAGGCGGGGCATGTCTCTCCCCGTCAGGCTTTTCACAGTCTATTTTTACTCGCGCAGAGCGTCGGCGATCAAAACACTGCCGAACAAAAGAACCTATGGGTCGTGAGCAATGGTCTGGCAGAGGTGGTAGAAGACGACCTACTCACTCCTGACAAAGCCATCGTACTAGGACCTTGCAGAACCATTCCGCTTGAATATCCGAATCTGAATTGCGCGGTGATTGATGTTGGCCCGCCGGGACGCAGCGTTGCCACTATGCTGCTGCAGTGCTGTGCTAACCCGCCTCAATCCTCATTCATGGCCTATCACATGGGGAAGTTTTGGACCCAATATCTGGAGCCTTTGTCTCTGCCCGCCAACGGCGAGGGTTTGCGCGTGCGACAAGGCGGTGTCTATTTCATTACCGGCGGCCTGGGTGGAATAGGTCTGACACTAGCTTTACATCTGGCCAAAGAAACAAAGGCCAAACTGATTTTGGTGGACCTTGCAACTCCTCCTGCTCGATCGGAATGGGATCGCCTTCTGAATTCGGAGTCCACACCGGCCGCAGCGCGCTTGCAAATAAATGCCTTGCGCAGTCTTGAAGAGCTGCACGCACCTCTCGTCATTGCGCAGGCAGATGTGTGCGAGGAACGCCAGGTCCGGGAGATCGTCTCCCAAGCCACTGAAAAGTTCGGCGCGATCCAAGGAGTGATCCACGCTGCCGGCCTCCCCGGCGGAGGAATTGTGCAGTTCAAGACTCCGGCCGAGATTGAAACTGTGCTCGCGCCCAAGACCAAGGGCACGCGCGTTCTAGAGCGTATCTTTAAAGATCTCAATCTTGATTTCTTCGCCGCTTGTTCCTCTGTCAAATCTGTGCAGGGCGAATTTGCACACGTCGATAACTGCTCTGCAAACGCGTTTCTCGATGCCTTTTGCTTGAACAACAGCTTCGGGCCGTCCACCCAAACTGTCTCCATAGGATGGGAAGATTGGAAAGATTCCGGAATAGCTCATAACGCGACCGTGTCGGCCGATTTGGAGCACCTGCGTAGCCAGAGGCTCGCGGTGGCTCTCTCCACCGCAGAGGCAGTCGAGGTCTTCGACCGTATTCTCAATTTGGACGCAACGCGATTGCATGTCGTCGTTTCAACTCTGGATCTGGGCCTTTCGTCACGCCGGTCAAACTCAGTGCCGCAGCTACCGGAAAATACCGCATCTCCCTCGCATAGCAGGCCCGAATTGAACAGTGTTTTCGTCGAGCCCCGTAATGAGATCGAACACAGAATCGCAGAAGTTTGGCAATCCGTGCTGGGGGTCTCGCCCATCGGGATTCACGATGATTTTTTTGACCTGGGCGGCGATTCGCTGATCGGTCTCAGGATGATTGCGCGTTTGGAGGATTTGGGCATTCATATCTCGATTGAGCAGTTGTTCCGGCATCGCACGGTTCAGGAATTGGCGGCGCTGGAGCAGGGGATGCTGGGGGATTCGACAACTCCGTCCACGTCTTCGGGAACGTCGGCGTTGCAAACCGTAGCCATTCCGCGGGTGGATCGCAAGGGGAAGCTGCCGCTGTCTTATGGACAAGAACGTTTGTGGTTCATTTACCAACTTGCACCGGAGAATGCAGCTTACAACATACCTGGGGCAGTCAGGATCCAGGGTCCCCTGGATGTGGAGTCATTGGAGAGAACTCTGCGGGAGATCGTGCGGCGGCACGAGTCGCTGCGCACCCGCTTCGTGAGCGTGGTTGGGGAACCGCAGCAGATCATTGATGCCAGCGTCGCAGTGGAAGTGCCGGTGACAGAGCTTAGTCATCTTGCGGAGCCAGAGCGTGAAGTGGAAGCGCGACGGCTGGCGCAACAGGAAGCGCAGCAACCTTTCGATCTGGCGCGGGGACCACTGTTTCGAGTGAAGCTGCTGCGGCTGGGCAGCCAGGATCATGTGCTGGTCTTCAACATGCACCATATCGTGAGTGATATGTGGTCCGTAGGCGTATTGGTGCGCGAGGTTTCGGCGATCTACAACAATTTCAGCATGGGGCAGCCTTCGCCCTTGCCCGAGCTGGATATTCAGTACGCTGACTTCAGCGTCTGGCAGCGCGAGGTGTTGAGTGGGCCCCTGCTGGAGGCACAACTGGAGTATTGGAAACAAAAACTGGCAACGGTCGAGCCGCTTATGCTGCCCACCGACCGACTCCGAATTCCAATGCAACGCCAGGATGGCGCCACTGCACGCTTTACGCTGCCAATCCAACTTACGGAAGGGCTCAAGACCCTGAGCCGGAAACAAGGCGCCACACTTTATATGATTTTGCTCGCAGCCTTTCAGTCACTACTTTGCCGTTACACACGTCAATACGACATAGCCGTGGGCTCGCCCATCGCAGGACGTTCCCGGACCGAAACTGAGGCGCTAATCGGCGTCTTCATCAATATGCTGGTGTTGCGGACCGATCTCTCCGGCCAGCCCGATGCGATGGAATTATTGCGACGAGTCAAGGAAACGACACTGGAGGCGTATGCCCATCAGGATGCACCCTTTGAGAAGCTGGTAGAAGCGCTCCTGCCGCAGCGGGATCTAACTAGATCGCCTCTGTTTCAGGCGATGCTCGTTCTTCAGAACGTTCCTTGGTCAGGATTGCAAATGGGGACGGCGAAGATGCTGGCATTTGACGTAGATAGCGGCGCAGCGCAATTCGAAATGTCGCTAGTTCTGGCAGAGACCGATTCCGGAATGGAAGGCTTCATTATATACAACACTGGGTTGTTTGAGGCTGCAACTATCGCGCGGATGGTTGGGCACTATTCTCTTTTGTTAAGTGGCATGGTCTCTGACCCGCATGCGCCAATCCACTCGTTGGAGATTCTGAGTCCTGAAGAACGCCGCATCCTGCTAGAGGATTTTAATGCGACTGCGGCGTCCATTCCGGAGAAGACGGTTACCCGACTGTTCGAAGAACAGGCAGAGCGCACGCCCAATGCAACAGCTGTTCAGTGCGGAGATGAGCTCTCTTACATTGAACTCAATCACCGCACCAACCAGTTGGCGTGGCGGTTACGGGAGTTGGGTGTAGGGCCGGAGACTCGCGTCGGTCTGCTGGTGGAGCGGAGCCTCGAGATGGTGGTCGGGTTGCTAGGCGTGTTGAAGGCGGGCGGAGCCTATGTTCCTCTGGATCCGGATTATCCACCTGAACGTTTGAGCTATATGCTTGAAACCTCGCAGGTCAAAGTGTTGTTGACCCAGGAGCGCCTGCGCGAACAGCTGCCTCCTTATAGTGGTCCGGTGCTCGAATTGGATGGAGCAGAGGAACGGAGGCGGATCGCAGAGCAGGAAAGAGGGAACCTGGATGTGGCGCTCCTGCCCGAGCATCTGGCCTACATCATCTATACCTCGGGCTCCACAGGCAGGCCGAAGGGAGTGATGAACAGCCACGGCGGGCTTCTGAATCGGTTGCTGTGGATGCAGGAAGAGTACAGATTGGAACCCAAAGATGTTGTTCTGCAGAAGACCCCATTCAGCTTCGATGTCTCGGTGTGGGAGTTCTTGTGGCCTCTTCTGGAAGGGGCGAAGTTAGTAGTGGCACGACCGGGCGGGCATCAGGACCCGAATTATTTAGCTGCGCTGATTAACGACCAACAGATCACGACGCTGCACTTCGTACCCTCGATGTTGGCGGTGTTTCTAGAGGAGGAGAGAGCGAAGCGGTGCAAGAGTATCCGGCGGGTGGTGTGCAGCGGAGAGGCCTTACCTCCAGAGCTGGCCCGACGGTGTCTGGCCAGCATGCCGTGGGCGGAGCTGCATAATTTGTATGGTCCTACAGAAGCCGCCATTGATGTGACGTACTGGAAGTGCTTGGCGAACGATACCCATGCTAGCGTTCCGATAGGAAAGCCGATTGCGAACATTCGTCTGTATGTGGTGGATGAGGCGATGGAGCCAGTGCCGGTGGGAGTGCCTGGAGAGCTGTGTCTTGGCGGAGTTGGGCTGGCGAGAGGGTATTGGGGTCGAGGAGACCTGACGGCGGAGCGGTTCGTTCCCGACGGGTTGAGCGGCAGGAGGGGAGAGCGGCTGTACCGGACGGGCGATCTGGTGCGGTGGCTGGGGGATGGGAACCTGGAGTACCTGGGCCGACAGGATCAGCAGGTCAAGATCCGGGGATTCCGGATCGAGCTGGAGGAGATCGAAGCGGCTTTGCAGGAACAGGAAGGAGTGCGGCAGGCGGTGGTGGTAGCGCGAGAGGATACGCCTGGGGACAAGCGGCTAATTGCCTACATTACTCCCTCACCCCTGAATGCTTTCCCTGTTCTCCAACTGCTAGCGATGAGGAAAAACGGGGTGGGGGCCTCATCGAAGTGTTCGGAGTTGCCGAACGGTCTGACGATTTTCCATCAGAACCAGAGCGAAACTGAGTTCGTTTATGACGAGATATTTACAAACCAAACCTATCTAAAACACGGCATCACCTTGTGTAACGAAGACTGCGTTTTTGATGTTGGTGCCAATATCGGCTTATTTACACTCTTCGTGGGACAACGGTATCAAAACGCTACTATTTATGCTTTTGAGCCAATTCCTCCAGTTTTTGAATCGCTTCAATTAAACACGACACTCTACGGTTTGAATGCAAGACTCTTTGAGTGCGGCCTAGCCGAGAAGGCAAAGCAGGAGGCCTTCACTTTTTATCCGCACAATACCGTAGTTTCCGGCAGCTCCACCAATGCCGAAGAAGTGCGTCAGGTTGTAAAGTCATTTTTGCTCAACCAGCAGGAACTCAGAGACGTTCACGCTCCTGGTGAACTTGTCGACGAATTGCTAGAAGCACGGCTGGAGACTAAGGAGTATACATGCCAACTGAGAACGCTTTCCGAAATCATCAAAGAAAACGGGGTAGAACGGATTGACTTGCTAAAGATCGACGTGGAAAAGAGCGAACAGTCTGTTCTTGAAGGAATTGAGGATAATGATTGGCCCAAGATTCAGCAACTAGTCATTGAAGTACATGACATTGGTGGGCGTCTGGAAACAATTGCAAACTTACTCAGGACGCGCGGTTATGAAGTGCATCACGAGCAGGACCAATTACTTCAACATACCGCGATTCATGGTCTTTATGCCGTCCGACCATCCCACAGAAACAGTCGGACCAAAGCTCGTGAGATGCCGGAGCAAACTGCTGCGAGAAATATCTGGACTAGCCAGAGCTCCTTGCTCTCCGATGTGAGGTCGTTTCTGTTTACGAAATTGCCAGAATACATGGTGCCAGCGGCGTACGTATTTCTGGAGTCGCTGCCGCTGATGGAGAACGGGAAGCTTGACCGCAAGTCCCTGCCGAGGCCAGAAGCAGATGCGTACGCGGCAAGAGTCTACGAGGAGCCACGAAGTGAGACGGAGAGGGTGCTGGCGGGGATCTGGGCGGAGTTGCTGATGGTGGAACGTGTGGGAATTCACGACAATTTTTTTATGATCGGCGGGCATTCTCTCATGGCCGCGCGAGTGGCTACACGCATGAACGAAAGTTTCAATGTGGATATTCCGTTGCGTAGGATGTTCGAATCGCCAACCATCGCCCAGTTGGCAGATGTGATTGATCGGGCAGTGCAAACGGGTGGAGGCAACGGTGTTCAATCTGTGCCGGCCATCAAACGGCGGGTGCGCAAGGCCGCCTTATTGCCCGTAGAGGCGGATTAAAATGAAAAAGCTGCAAGAAAATCCTTCGCTAAAGACAGCTGGAGCATTTTCACAAAAAATGCCGTGGATTGAACGCCCACTGCTCAGTACCTAGAAATAACGGCCATTAGATAAAGATCGCTCCAAACAATAGAAAGTCTTGAGTCGGGTTCACCCCTCAATGTCTTGAATCCGCAGCCACGTTTGCAAGTCACCGAAAAAAGCCATGACCATGACCTTATCCACAACTGACATCCCCCAGTCTGCCGCACAGGAAGTGATCTTCTTTCCTGCTTCATTTGCCCAAGAGAGCTTATGGTTCATCGACCAACTCAGCCCCGGGATGGCAACCTACAACATACCCAGCGCGTTGCGCGTCAGAGGGGAGCTGAAGATCGAGCTGTTGGAGAAAACGGTGAAAGAGATAGTGCGCCGCCACGAGACCTTGCGTACCCGGTTCGTCGCGGTACGCGGCGAGCCGCAACAGGTCATCGAGGATCAGATCAGCGTTCAATTGCCATTGCTGGATTTAACCTGCGTAGATGAGGGGGAACGAGAAGCAGAGGCTATCAGGCTAGCTCGGGAAGAAGCAAGGCAGCCATTCGATTTACAACAAGCACCGTTGATCAGGGTGAAAGCGCTGCGGCTCAGAGTGCAAGAACACGTGCTTCTGTTCACCATGCACCACATTATCGCTGATGCGTGGTCCACAGGGGTATTAGTCGAAGAGGTATCGGTCCTCTATAGCGCATTCTGCGCCGGCCAACCATCGCCACTGCCTGAACTGCCTATCCAGTATGCAGACTACGCTATGTGGCAGCGTGAGTGGTTACAAGGCCAAGTGCTGGAGCAACAACTGTCCTATTGGAAGCAGCAATTGGTGGGAAGTAGCCTGTTGCAGATGCCCACCGACCGGCCTCGACCGCCCTTACAAAGCCAAAACGGGGCAGTATTTGATTTTGCGATAGCTGCAAATCTCACTCAGCAATTAAAGAGATTGGCGGAAGAAAATGGCGCTACGTTATTTATGTTCGTGGTAGCCGCCTTTCAGACTCTGCTGTATCGCTATAGCGGACAAAACGATATTGCGGTGGGAACGCCGATTGCCGGACGCCGACGCAGTGAAACGGAAAAACTAATCGGCTTTTTTCTCAATACTCTGGTGCTCCGCGGGGATCTTTCCGGTGCGCCAACTTTCTCAGAATTGTTACAGAGGACAAAAGAGATAACGCTGGAAGCTTACGCTCACCAGGACGTTCCCTTCGAGAAGTTGGTCGAGGTTCTCTCACCTGAGCGGGACCTGGGCAGCACGCCCCTCTTCCAGGTCATGATTACTCTGCAAAATGCGCCTCAGTCAGACTTGCAACTGGGAACTGCTACTTTCCAACCCTTTAGTAATGTCGATAACGGGACATCGAAGTTCGATCTGTTGCTACAACTCTCAGAAGATGGTCGTGGAGTCCTGACGGGCTTATTGCAATATAGCACGGACCTATTTGAAAACGTGTCCATCAAACGGATGGCCGACCATTACTGTACGTTGCTATGCGGAATTGTGGCCGATCCACATCGCTCCATTGCTGCGCTGCCCCTCTTGACCGTAAACGAAAGAGACCGGCTGATCGACGAATGGAATCATACGGAAGGGGTCTACGCGCCGCAGAGCGTGCAAGAGTTATTTGAAGCTCAGACTGCCAAGAGTCCCGGGTCGATGGCGGTAGAATTCGGCGATCAGCGATTGACTTACGCAGAGCTGGATAGTCGTTCCAACCAATTGGCGCGTTACCTGAACCAAAACGGAGTGGGGCTGGACGTTTGCGTGGGTATATGCATTCAACGGTCTCTCGATATGGTAGTAAGCGTTCTGGCAGTTCTGAAAGCGGGAGCAGCCTACGTCCCTCTTGATCCTCAGTATCCACATTCCCGATTGGCGTACATGTTGGAAGACTCAAAAGTAGAACTGCTGCTGACTCAGGAACAATTGTTGAACACTTTCTCAGGTCTCGTAAAATCCACTTTTTGTCTGGATGCGAACTGGCATGAAGTAGTTCAACAAAGCCCCCGAAAGCTAAAGGTCAACACGGATGCTACAAGTCTCGCGTATGTGATGTATACCTCCGGCTCCACGGGCAAGCCAAAGGGCGTGGCTATGGTCCATGGCGCGCTCGCTAATCTGGTGAACTGGCAACTATCCAATGGGGAAAATGGCAAAGCCCTCCGAACATTGCAGTTCACGTCGCTGAGCTTTGATGTTTCGTTCCAGGAGATATTCTCGACCTGGTGCGGGGGCGGATCTTTGATTCTTGTGGATGAGGATACTCGGCGCGATCCTTCCTTGTTGTGGCGGGTAATTAATGAACAGCAGGTCGAGAGAGTTTTTGTTCCGTTTGTCGCACTTCAGCAATTGGCTGAAGTTTCCGAGCTTCCGGCCGATGAAACGACGGCTTTGCGGGAGGTAATAACTGCCGGCGAGCAACTAAAAATAACTCCTGCTCTGCAGAGATTCTTCGATCACTCTTCACGCATCCTGGAAAATCAGTACGGCCCGACCGAAAGTCATGTAGTTACGGCTTATCGTCTGAACACACCTTCCAGCCAATGGCCTTTACTGCCACCCATCGGAAAAGCGATAGCGAATACACAGGTGTACGTGCTGGATGAAATGTTTGAACCGACCCCTGTTGGAGTGGTCGGTCAGATCTACCTGGGAGGAGCAGGTTTGGCACGAGGCTACGTGAACCGTCCGGATTGGACGGCAGAGCGGTTTGTGCCAAGTCCCTGTAGCAAGGAACCGGGCACGCGGCTTTACAGAACCGGAGACCTCGCCCGCTACAGGGCGGACGGCAATCTAGAATTTCTGGGGCGCATGGATCAGCAAGTAAAGGTGCGTGGCTATCGGATTGAGTTAGGTGAGATCGAGGCAGCCCTGGAGGCGGAGGATCGGGTACGTCAGGCGGTCGTGATATTGCGAGAGGACACGCCAAGCGACAAGCGATTGGTCGCCTACGTGGTCCCTAACCACGAAATCACAGTCATCGAATTGCGGGATGCTTTGAAGCTTCGTGTTCCTGAGTACATGGTACCTTCCAACTTTGTCATGATGGAGGCGCTTCCCCTGACGCCGAGTGGGAAGTTGAATCGTGCCGCTCTGCCTATCCCTGTGAGTGGGCCAACTAAGCAAGACCCCGGCTTCAACACGCGACGGTCACGGGCAACATTGGAGGAGTTGCTCGCGCAGATTTGGGCAGACGTGCTTCGCCTGGACCGCGTAGGTGTGCAGGACGATTTTTTTGCCCTGGGCGGGCATTCGCTCCTGGCGACTCAGGCTGTGGCCCGCATTCGAAGTGTATTCCATATAGATTTACCGTTGCGGCGGCTGTTCGAGGAACCCACGGTGGCCGGATTGGCTAAGGTGATCGAGCAGCAAATCCAGCAAGGCTTGTTGGAGAAGACCCCTTCTCTCGTCCGCGTCCCGCGCGACCGACCTTTGCCTCTTTCCTACGGGCAGCAACGCCTGTGGTTTGTGCATGAACTGGCCCCGGACTCGGCGGCTTACAATGTCGCTGGCGCGACGCGGATCAGGGGTCCCTTCGATGTAGAGTTGTTCAACCGGACGATGACCGAAATGTTCCGCCGCCATGAGTCTTTTCGCACCCGCTTCGTGACGGTGGACCAGGAACCACTACAAATAATTGATGAAGCGACAAAATTCGAGCTGCTTGTCATTGACATGACCGCTCTCCCACCGGAGGAGCGCGTGGAAGAAACCAGAAGGCAGGCACGGAAAGAGTCGCAAAGACCGTTTGATCTGGCCCGTGATCCCATGCTGCGCGTCAGGGCTTGGCGACTCGCGGACAATGACTATGTCGCACACATCAACATGTACCACATTGCTACTGACGCCTGGTCTCTGGGAGTGCTGATGCGGGAGTTCTCCCTAGTCTATGAAGCGTTCGGCAAGGGGAAACCCTCTCCTTTGCCGGAAATGCCTATCCAGTATGCCGACTTTAGCGTATGGCAGCGGGAGTGGCTGAGGGGCGAGGTACTGGACCAGCAGCTTGCCTATTGGAAGCGACAACTAGCCAATGGCACAACGCTGGAGTTACCCACGGACCGAGCACGCTCCGCTCGGGGCAGTTCTCGTGGCGTATCTGCGCCGCTCAATCTATCGAAGGAACTAACTGATAAGATCAAGGCCCTGGGCCGCCGACACGGGGCAACCTTATACATGACCTTGCTGGCGGCATTTCAGTTGCTACTATACCGGTGGAGCGGCCAGCACGATATAACTTTGGGCTCGCCGATAGCCGGCCGCAGACGGACCGAGACCGAGGGCATGATCGGATTTTTCGTCAATTTGCTGGTTATGCGCACTGATCTTTCCGGAGCGCCAACCTTCGTGCAACTGCTCCGGCGGGTGCGGGAAGTGGCCATGGAAGCCTATACCCATCAAGATGTTTCCTTTGAAAAGTTGGTAGAGGCGCTTTCACCCGAACGTGATCCTAGCCACCCGCCTTTCTTCCAAGTACTGTTCTTTCTGCAAAATGCGCCAGTCACAGACCTTTCTTTAGGGGAAGAGATCAAGCTAGAACCGTTTGCTGCCGGCACTGCCGCCGTGAAATTCGATATTACGATAGTTTTGCAGGAGACGGCGGACGGTATGCAGGGTTCCTCTCAATACAACGCTGACCTGTACGATGCTGGCACCATGGCCGCGTTGGTCGAACAGTACCGGACGCTCTTGGCGAACATCGGAGATAACCCGGAGCTGTCTATCGACGACTACTCGTTGTTACCAGAAGTCGTATACAAACAGCTAATCGAGAATTGGAACCAGAGGCTAGACCAAGAAGAAAGGGCTGGAGTGGCTGCTGTCTCTATGTGACTGGATCGCGCCATTCGCCAGTTGCCTTCGATCGTGTCCGTAGCCCGTGACGGTATGTTGCTCTTTCGTAAATGCTCCATTTCAGATCGAAGCAATTGCCTCTTCCAATTTTGGACTTTGGACAGATTCTCCCAAATCTAAATAAACACGCAGGTGTCACATGCCATTTCCATTCGTGCATGACATGTTCTGCAACATTGCGGCCCAGCATCCCGACCTCGTCGCGATTAATGATACTAGTGGATGCTTGACCTATTCTGAGCTCGATCGGAAGTCAAGCTGGATTGCGAGTTGTATCCGGTCCGCTGGAGTCCGCAGGAATGATCTAGTCGTTGTATATGCTGAAAACCGTAAATTCATCATCGAGTGTGTTCTAGGTGTTTTGAAGGCAGGCGCTGCTTTCGTTCCGCTCTCGCCCAGTATTCCCAGCAAGCGACTGGATGCATTGCTCAGCGAGTGTGCTCCAAAGTGGGCTTTCGTGGGTCCAGAATCGACAGAGCGGTTCCATCCTTTTGCCGTCCAACATTCTATTCAAGCCATTTCCCAAGATATTGGCGAGAATTGTGTGTCAAGAGCAGACTCAAATGGGGACGATCTGAGCTACATTTTTTTTACTTCTGGATCCACTGGAAAGCCAAAGGCGATCGCTGGAAGATTGAAGGCGATCGATCACTTTATACGATGGGAAATAAAAACCTTCGGGTTAGGGCTTGAAACTCGGGTAAGCCAGCTGATGTCACCGATGTTCGACGCGTTTATGCGTGATATTTTTGCCCCTTTGTGTAGCGGAGGAACGGTGTGCATTCCGCCAAGCCAAGAAGTGCTTCTCGACGGCAGGGAACTTGCAAAATGGATCAAGCAGGAACATATTGTCCTGGTTCACACGGTACCTTCTTTGTTTCGGTCAATCATCAATTACTCAAACGGTGAGGATTGGACACAACTCCGGTATGTATTGCTCTCTGGCGAACCGTTATTGCCTTCTGATGTAAAAAAGTGGCACGAGTTAGTGGGCAGACAAGGTCCGCGTCTGGTAAATCTTTATGGGCCGTCGGAAACTACTATGACTAAATTGTTTTACATGGTCAAAGATACGGACCAGTCGAGACGGGTGATACCAATTGGGAAACCAATGACCGGGGCGACAGCGGTAGCCTTGGACCAGTCTGGAAAGGTGTGTGCCCCAGGAACAGTGGGAGAACTCCACATTCGAACCCCGTTTCGATCACTGGGTTACTATAACCGTCCCGAGTTGACAGCCGAAGTGTTTGTTCAGAATCCCTTAAGTCATGATGCAGAGGATTTCGTATATAAGACCGGCGATTTGGCTAGGCCCACCGTAGATGGCAATTTCGAACTCGTAGGGCGCCGGGACCACCAGGTGAAAATCCGTGGTGTGAGGATCGAGCTTGGAGACGTCGAGAAGGCGATTAGTGATTGCCCAGGTGTGGCTCAAACTGTCGTTACTGTTCGAGAGGATAGTCCCGGAGACAAGCGATTGGTTACTTACATTGTGCCTACCGAAAGTATGCAGCTCACTGTTGACGGATTGAGAGACTCTTTGGTTGAACGGTTGCCGGAATACATGATGCCCTCCGCGTGGGTCATGCTGGAGAAGATGCCGCTGACATCGAACGGAAAGATTGACCGCAAAGCACTCGAACTCCTGGTTCCGGAGACTCGAAGCAACACGCAAAATGTGGATCCGGAAGGGCGTACACCGATGGAAGAAAGTTTATGTGACATCTGGTGCAAAGTATTGAAGCTCTCCTCGGTTGGTGTCCATGACAATTTTTTTCAGTTGGGCGGCCATTCTTTGTTGATTGCCCAGGTAATTTCGCGCATCAAGACGGCGTTTACCATAACGATGCCTCTTAGTGCGTTATTTGGAGCACCGACAGTGGCCAAAATGGCCAAGTACATCGAGGCAATAGGCCAGCACGATGAACGAACGCCATCCTCGCCGATCCTGGTGAGCATTCAACCTTGGGGTTCGCGGACTCCTTTCTTCTGCGTACATGCGATTGGTGGACAAGTCATCAGTTATGCGGAGCTATCTCAAGAACTTGGACCGGACCAGCCTTTCTACGGATTACAGTCTCCTCCCCCCGATTTATTACCGGAGTCGTCCACAAGCATCGAGCAGATGGCTACTATCTACAATCGGGAAATTCGAAGCGTCCAGCCGGGTGGCCCTTACTTACTGGGTGGCTGGTCTATGGGGGGACTGGTAGCTTGGGAGATGGCGCGACAACTTAAAAAGGAGGGTGAGACCATTGACCTTCTCACACTTATAGATACAAATCCCCCATCCAGGTATCGGGAGATTGATGACAGAAGTGATGAGATGCCAGCGCTAGCCCGTTTCGCTTTGGATATGAGCCGGTTGGTTGGCAGGGATCCAATGCCTTTGGCGAAACAATTTTCGCGATCGAACGAGCAGGACCAATGGAAGATGGTACAAGAAGCCCTGTGCAGCTATGGAGTGCTTGCGCCAGAAACCGCCCATGCGGAAATGACTGCTTTACTTAGCGTGTTTATGCGGAATTCACTCGCGATGAATAACTATGTCCTTTCCCCCACTGAACAACCTATTGTTTTCTTTCGTTCGTCGGAGACACCTGAGCGTCTCTCCAAGTCATGGGCGACATGGGCAGGCGGGGGCATCCAGTTCCAATTAGTGCATGGAGATCATTTCACGATGCTTAGGCGACCCAATGTGCGAGTCATCGCGGAAGTCCTGCAGCGCTGTATCGCAATGGCAGGCGGGCAACAGCAACGCGCCTTCGCCGCCAGTTCGGAAGTTAGAGTGCAGTGATCTGCAAGGAGTAGAATTGGCGGAGATTTCTTCCACGGAGTCGTTAAGAGATTAACGGCGGAGGGCAAAATCATGGATGCACTGCTCACGAATGTCCGATACAGCATCCGCATGTTGTCGAAAAATTCCGGGCTCACAACAGTCATACTGATCACATTGGCGCTTGGCATTGGCGCCAACACAACTATTTTCTCGGTTGTCTACCCTGCACTTCTTGCTCCACTACCTTATTCACAACCGGAAAAGCTTTTTACGCTGGCGGAGAACCGTCCTCAAAAGGGCTGCTGCTTTTTCACGGCTTCATATCCTGACTATCTCGATTGGAAACGGACAGCAAAGAGCTTTCGGTTGATCGCTGGGTTTTCCCCAGAATCTTTTACGCTCACAGGAATTGGTGAGTCCAGAGGAATCTCTGCTTCCCAGGTCACGACAAACTTTTTCGCAACTCTGGGCGTGAGACCAATGCTAGGTCGTGATTTTGCCGATGGCGAAGAGCTACCTGATACTTCTGGTCCCACGGTGGCGATTCTAAGTTACGGTTTTTGGCAAAGCGACTTTGGCCGCGACCCGAATGTCATTGGTAGTAAGATTCGTCTGGACTCGAGACTGGTTACTATCATAGGAGTAATGCCCAAGGAGTTTGAATTTGGTCCCGCCCTGTCCCCGGCTCTCTGGGTGCCGTTCCATCTAAACGAGTATTCCACCACGGCTCGAAACTCTCGTTGGATGCAAGCGATTGGTCGCTTGGCTCCGGGTATCACCGAAACCCAGGCCCGCGAGGAAATGAATGTCATTACTGCCGGGCTGGTGAAGGAATATCCAAAGGCGAATCCTAGCATCTACTTCACCATGGGGACTTTGCGTGAGAGGATCATCGGCAATGTCCGTCCTTTGATGGTCGTCCTCTTCGGCGCTGTAGGCTTTGTTTTGTTGATCGCATGCGCCAATATTGCGAATCTTCTGATGACAAGATCCATCGACCGGCGGAAAGAATTTGCTATCCGGACGGCTCTGGGTGCGAACCGTAGTCATCTCCTTTCTCAATTGTTCACCGAGAGCCTGATGCTCGCGCTGCTTGGTGCCGTGGTTGGCCTTGTTGCATCCCATTGGGGCGTCCGCTTCCTGGTTTCCGCCATCCCGGACTCTCTTCTTCAGTCGATGCCATATCTGCGCCATGCTGGAATATCGCTGCCCGTGCTGCTCTTTCTTTGCGGGGTTACGCTCTTTACCGGAGTCGTGTTCGGACTTGTTCCCGGTCTGACGGTTGTCGACTCGCGCATTAGCGAAGTGCTGAAGGACGAAACCCGCGGCGGGACTGGGGGAACTCAATCGCGTCTTCGTGACCTGTTGGCGGCTGGCGAGATTGCAGTTTCTCTCGTGTTGTTGGTCGGTGCTGGATTGATGCTGCAAAGCCTTCACGCTCTCCGCCATCAGGATCCTGGTTTCGATTCGCACGATGTGCTCACTTTTGATGTTTCTCTCCCGGATAGCTCCTATCCGACAGACAAAAATTGGCCCTACGATGGGCTCAAAGTGCGGCTATTTACGCAGACGTTTCTCGACCGTGTCCGCAACTTATCCGGCGTGCAAGGTGCAGCGGCTACCAACGCTCTGCCGATCACTGGAAACCTTTTGGGAAATCGCTTTGTCATCGAAGGCAAGCCCACCGCTCCTGGTCAGGAGGACCAATGCCCAAATCGCGCCGCCAGTGTCGGCTATTTTGAGGTAATGAAAATTCGGCTGCTTGCGGGACGCTTTTTTACCCCGTCCGATACTCACGATACGCTGCCCATTGTGATCGTGAATCAGGCTTTTGCGAAACGCTATTTCGATTCCGGCGAGGATCCGGTTGGCAGGGCTCTGCGCTTTACGTTTGCTCCCAATGAGCCCGTTCGTAAAATCGTCGGAGTAGCCGGCGATGTTGCCGAAAATGAACTCGCTCTGCCTTCGCCGCCGATGATCTACTATCTTGACCAGCAGAGACCGCTTTCCACGATGAGCTATGTGGTTCGAACAGGGGCTAATCCAACAGCATTTATTGGCGCGGTCCGCAATGCCCTGTACCAGATTGATCCGCAACTTGCCATGGTCAAGCCGCAGTCGATCGATGAGATCGCCGATCAGTCCCGAGCCGTTTTTATCCGGCGTTATCCTTCTTACCTGATTGGCGGCTTTGCCAGCTTGGCCTTGCTACTCGCCGTTGTCGGTTTGTATGGCGTTACTTCGTATGCTGTGCTGCAGCGGACCCGCGAGATTGGAATTCGCATGGCAATAGGGGCCCAACGCCGCGATATCTTGAGCCTCATTTTAAAACAGGGAATCAGGGTGGCTCTTGCGGGAGTTGTCGTCGGTGTTTTAGCAGGACTGGCCCTCACGCGATTCATGGCAAGCCTGCTCTTTGGAATAAATGCCAACGACTGGCTCACGTTCTCAACGGTCGCTCTAGTCCTGGTGCTGGTTGCTGTCGTCGCATCTTGTGTTCCCGCCCAGCGGGCCGCTAGGATTGATCCACTGATTGCTCTCCGCTATGAGTGAACTTGCGCGTCTAGGCTGAGTGTAGTTCAGCTTTTTCCGATGGAATGCCACCTTCTGTGGCGCTCACAAACTACAATGAGACGTAGGAGACCAACTGCTGACTTCAGGCAGGCATTTGCGTCACCGTGCTGCCGAGCATGGGCGCGACGCGATTATGCAAGTCCGTCGATTGGGCCGCGTGATCCGCTACTTCAAATCCAACGATCTGGTATTCGACACACCACAATTCGGGAGGATCAATGAGAATTAGACCTCTTCTACCATTTTGCCTATTGCTTAGCTTTAGCTCAGCATTCTCGACTCCTAAATCGTCGTGCCTCTCACTTCTAAGTGAAAACAACATAGCGAAGGAAAGTGACGCGGCTATCTATTCAAAAAACGCCGACGCCAATGCGCTCTACATTAAAGGCATGGAATATCTCAGCAAAGGTGACGCTCGGGTCGGCGGATCAATGCTGAACGCGAAGAAGGCGCTGGAACTTTTCGTTCAAGCAGTGCAGAAAGACCCGCAGTTTGCCTTGGCATACTTAGGCCAAGCAGAGGCATTGGGATTATCCAGCTTTACTGTTCCAGGTAGCTCACCGCCAGGAAAAACATATCGACAGCAAGAAGCTGCCGCGCTTAAGGCGGTTGAGTTAGATGACAAATTATCACAGGCACACGTAATACTTGCTGAGATCTACTTCGACAATGAGTACGACTGGCCGAAAGCTGAGAAAGAACTAAAACGCGTCATCGAACTTGATCCAAACAGAGTCTTGGCCCACACCCGCTATGGCATCTTCCTTGGAGCCATGGGTCGGTTTGATGAGGCAATAGCGGAAGTGAAATTGGCCCAGAAGATTGACGAATCGAGTGGCGCGCCAAACCGTGCAATGATGCAAGTTCTCTATTGGCAACACGAAGACAATGCGGCTCTAGCCCAGGGGTTGGAGGCACTAAGAAAAGATAAAGTTATGCTAACCCATTTCTCCGTTGGCCTGATTTACATCCATCAAGGCCAGTATGAGAAAGCAATCGAAGAAATGAAGTTAGTAACTGTACTCGGCGATGCTGGGTCGCTCGCGGCGCTTGCCTATGCCTACGCCATGGCTGGGAACAAGATAGAACTCGACAATGTCCTTGACCGGTTTAGGCGCCATCCCGCGCACGATCATGTTCCTTATTACTTGGCGGCAGTCTATGTTGCGCTCGGAGATAAAGATCGGGCCATAAGATTGATAGAAAAGGATTACCGAAGTCGAGGATACGCGTTGAATCGATTAAAAGTCGATCCCGTCATGGATCCCCTGCGCCAGGAACCCCGTTTCAAGAAATTAATGCGCAAAATGAATTTTGAACAATGACACGCCTCGCTGCACCTTTCGTTTTTGACTAGACAATCGAAGTATGAGTAGAACCTGTAAGATCGCGCCGCCTATCTGGGGCATACTGGGTGGTATGGGGCCGCTCGCTTCGGCGGAGTTCCTGGCTTCCATTTACAAATTCAGCCTGGGGCAGCCGGAGCAGAACATGCCAACACTGTATCTGCTGTCCGATCCTACAATTCCCGATAGAACGGAGGCTATTTTAAAAGGTGAATACGGCAACGTGGTACGTTCTTTGGAACACCTACTGAGGAAGTTATGGTCGGTCCAAGTAGATCATATCGTTATTCCTTGCATCACAGCACATTTCTTCTTCCCACATCTTGACTTGCCTGACGGAATCTCATCTCGTATTGTATCTCTTATAGATATCATCTACGAGTCGTTACCGACTAACCATCGTAGATATATCTTGTTGTGTACATCTGGAACCAGGAAAGCTCGTATTTTTCAGTCTGATCGCCGTTGGAAGGGAGTGTGCAGGAGCCGGTCGATTATTCTTCCAACCGCCACTGACCAGGAGAAGATTCACAAATATTTGTATGATGTGAAAAAGACTTGGTGCCCTGGAGATATAAAACTGTTAAAGGGCCTTAAGGCAAAATACAAAGCGTATGGTTTTATCGCGGGGTGCACGGAAGTTCACCTTCATGTTAGGCAGTTTATTTCTCATGGTATACAGGTGATTGACCCTTTGTCTATTCTGGCTAAAAGAATCGCTGACTCAAGCTTTGATCGGAAGAGTCAATCGGGCCGTTAAGGAGATATCGATGAAAAACATTTGTGTCACATTTGTGCAGTTGCATAACCTTCTCCAATTTCGGTTCGTAGCGGGTGATGGCATGCAGACCTTCTCGCAGAAGTTCCTGGATTAATTGGGCTATCGGTCGCCAAAACATCGCACGCTGGCAGAATCAATCACTTGGCGACAAGCTGGGATTACGGGTGTTCCGATAAGATTCTTGCCATGATCGTGTCGCTTCGACATCTCCTCAGCTGGATTTTCAGTATAGTCAGTTCCCGAGAGAACCTCATCCTCGAAAACCTCGCCCTGCGGCAGCAACTGCGGACTCAACCAAATCTGCATCGCTCCGGCTCCATTTGTGTCTGTACTACCTACGCCGCCTTCTTCCCCGCCTTGAGCTTTCGCCATCGCTCCTTTTGAAAGGCTGTGATCTTCTTGCGAGCTGCTGCCGACATGGTGCATTTTGCGGGTGCGGAAGCAGCAGTTTTCTTTTCCACGGTTCCTGGCCGCGCTCCGTTTTTAGCCTACAGATGGCACCCCGAACTCATTCTCAGAATGTATATCGCGCAGTTTCCGGACTCACAGCTTGTGATTCCTTGCTGCCGTTCGCCGATATATAACGCTCCAATGCTTCGGCGATGATACGCACATTGGGCCGCCTAAGGATTGTGAAATGGTCCCCAGGGACCGAATGGAACTGAATGCCTCCGCCTGCCCATTTTGTCCATAACTTGGAGAAACGCTCCGGCGTCTCGGACGCTCGAAAGTAAACCACCGATTGTTTACTGGTCTGGATGGAATAGTTATTCATGGCGAGAGCATTCCGGGTATATACATCCAGTAATGCAGTCATTTCGGCATGCGCCGTCTTCGGCGCCAGCACACCAGAGCTGGTCAGAGTTTCTTGCACCATCTTCCATTGGTCTTGCGCATCCGCCTGGAAAAATTGCTCTACCAAAGGCCGAGGGTCCTTGCCAACTAACCGGCTCATATCCAAAGCGAAACGGGCGAGCATGGATATCTCATCATCTCTGTCGTCAGCTTCCAGGTACCCGGAGGGGGGAGTAGTATCCATGAGTGCAAGCAAACCTATAGTCTCACCTTCCCTAACAAGCTGTTGCGCCATCTCCCAAGCTACTAGTCCTCCCATAGACCAGCCACTCAGCAGATAAGGGCCGACTGGCTGGACACTGCGAATTTCCCGGTTGTACAGAGTAGCCATTTGCTCGATGCTTATGCTCGACTCCGGGAACAAATTTGCGGGAGGCGACTGCAATCCGTAAAAAGGCTGCTCCAGGCCCATCTCTTGTGAAAGTTCTGCATAACTAATTACTTGTCCACCCACAGCGTGTACGCAGAAGAAGGGGACTCGTGAACCCTGGGATTGAATACTCACCAGGACCTGCGATGATCGCGGCCCTTCGTGCCCGTTCGCCGCCGCGATATGTTTGGCCATTTTGGCCACCGTCGGCCCCGCAAATAGAGCACTGAGGGGTATCTCTATGGCGAATGCCAGCTTGATGCGCGCGATTATCAGCACGGCCAGGAGAGAATGCCCGCCCATACTAAAAAAGTCGTCGTGAATTCCTACACGTTCTCGCCGCAATACTTCCTGCCACAGCTGGCAAAGAGTTTCTTCTGTGGCATCGCGCGGCCCAACATATTCTTCTTCAGGTGTATCCCTATCAGGTTGCGGCAGCGCCTTGCGGTCGATCTTCCCATTGTGGTTTAGCGATAACTTCTCCAACTCGACAAAAACCGTCGGAACCATGTACTCCGGCAGAGACACCTTCAAATATTCTTCCAGACCACTTGCATTCGGCCAGGGGACGCCGGTCTTCTTAACCACGTAAGCAACCAGGCGCTTCTCTCCGGGCTGGTCTTCGCGGGCGAGCACGACACACCGGGCCACACTTGGATGGGTTTCTAGTATCGCTTCGATCTCCTCGAGCTCAATACGGAATCCGCGAATCTTGACCTGCTGATCCAGTCGCCCCAGGTACTCCAGGTTCCCATCCACCTGCCACCGCACCAGGTCGCCGGTCCGGTATAGCCGCTCTCCGCCTACGGTGTTCTTACTGACAAATGGATCCGGCACAAAGCGCTCGGCTGTCAATTCCGGCCGGTTCAGATAGCCTCGCGCCAATCCCACTCCTCCGATGTACAGCTCTCCCGACACACCCACCGGCACCGGCTCCATCTCTTCATCCACCACATACACCTGCGTGTTCGCTATCGGCTTCCCGATAGTGACCGCCTCCGAACTCTTGAGCTCTTTCAGGCATGACCAGATGGTGGTCTCAGTCGGCCCGTAAAGATTCCACACAGGTACATCGTGGCCGACAAGTTTGGTCGCCAAGTCTCGATTCAAGGCTTCGCCACCACAGAGAATCTTAAAGGCAGAACATGGTCGCCAGCCGTCGAGAAGCAGCATGCTCCAGGTACTCGGCGTCGCCTGCATCATCGTAACTGAATGCTGGATCAACTTCTGATGAAGTTCATGAGCATCGCGAGCGGTCTCTCGGCTCAGGAGAAGAATCCGCCCTCCGGTAATGAGAGGCAGGTACAGCTCCAATCCTGCGATATCGAAGGACACCGTGGTCACGGCCGCCAGCACATCATTTTGCTCTATTCCCGGGATGCTCGTCATTGACTGCAAAAAGTTCATCAAGGCTTGACCTGTGACCATCACTCCCTTGGGCCGACCCGTCGAACCGGAGGTGTAGATCACGTAAGTCAGGTTCTCCCCCGAGCCGATCGGCTGCAGATTTGTCTCAGGCCGCTTCCCGACTGTCTCCCAGTCACGATCCAGGCACAGCGTCTGCCGCGCTCCCGCATCCACTATCCGTTGCTGTAGCCGCTCCTGAGTCAACAGCAGCGCTGGACGTGCATCCTCCACCATGTATCTCAGCCGCTCCGCCGGAAAACTTGGATCCAGCGGGAGATAGCAACCGCCTGCTTTCAAGATTCCCAGCAGCCCTACCAGCATCTCTAACGAGCGCTCCAGGAAGACGCCAACCAGAACATCGGGGCCCACTCTGCGCTCCCGAAGATACCAGGCCAGCCGGTTGGCTCGCTCATTTAACTCCTCATAGCTCAACCGCTCTTCTTCATAAATCACCGCTACCGCCTGCGGCGTTCTGGCCACCTGCTCTTCAAACAACTCATGCACACATTTATCCAGCGGATACTGCGCCTCTGTCCGGTTCCACTCCTCGATGACCTGTTTTCTCTCCTGCAGGGTCATCAGGGGTAGCAGAGCAATCGATTGACTCGGTTCCGCCACAATCCCGTTTAGCAACATCTGGTAATGGCCGATCATCCGAGTGACGGACTCCGCGTCAAACAACCCCTTGTTGTATACAATGACGCCTTCCATCCCAGAATCGGTCTCTGCCAGAACCAGCGACATTTCGAATTGGGCTGCGGCGCTATCTACATCAAATGCCAGCATCTTCGCCGCCCCCAACTGCAATACTGTCCAGGGAACGTTCTGCAGAACGAACAGTACCTGAAACAGTGGCGATCGGGTCAGGTCCCGCTGCGGCAGCAGCACTTCAACCAACTTCTCAAACGGCACATCCTGATTCGCGAATGCCTCTAACGTCGTTGCCTTCACGCGCTGCAATAACTCAATCGAATCCGGCTGCCCCGACAGATCGCTCCGTAACACCAGCGTATTTATGAAAACTCCGATTAACCCCTCCGTCTCGGTCCGCGATCGGCCCGCGATCGGCGATCCCACCGTGATGTCAGATTGCCCGCTGTAACGGCTCAGCAGCGCCTGAAACGCCGCCAGCAAAATCATATAAAGTGTGGCGCCTTGTTTCCGGCTCAAAGTCTTTAGCGCTTCCGTAAGTTCCACCGGCACCGTGAAGTGCGTGGTTGCACCCTCCGGGCGCTGCAATGCGGTCCGTGGGCGGTCGGTCGGAAGCATAAGCGGCTCAACGGCCGCCAGTTTTTGCTTCCAATACTCCAGTTGCTTTTCCAGCAGGGAACCACTCAGAAACTCGCGCTGCCATGTGCTGAAGTCAGCGTACTGAATATCCAACTCGGGCAGGGAAGAAGGCTGCCCTGTGCTGAAATTGTTGTAGATCGCCGAAACCTCGCGCACCAATACGCCTATGGACCACGCATCACTCACGATATGGTGCATGTTGAATACCAGCACATGATCTTGGCTGGCCAGCCGCAACAGCTTCACCCGAAACAGCGGCCCACGCGCCAGATCGAAGGGTTGCCGAGCATCTTCCAGTGCCAGCCGTCGCGCTTCCACTTCCCGCTCTGGCTCCGCAAGATGACTAAGCTCTGTCACTGGCACTTCCATTGCGATGCTAGCATCAATGATCTGCTGCGGTTCCCCAACCACGCTCACGAAGCGGGTGCGCAGCGACTCGTGCCGCTGCACGATCTCCCGCAGCGTTCTCTCCAATGACTCCACATCCAAGGGACCCTGGATCCTGACTGCCCCAGGTACGTTGTAGGCCACATTCTCCGGCTCAAGCTGGTAAATGAACCACAAACGTTCTTGTCCATAAGACAGCGCCAGTTTCCCCTTGCGATCCACCCGCGGAATGGCTGCGGTTTGCTGAGTTGAACCGGTAAGTTGATCGACGTATGTCGCAAGGTCTTTGAGAATGAGGGACTCAAACATCGCGCGCAGATCTATCTCCCGATTGAACACCTGTCTTAGCCGCGACAACATCTGTATCACCATCAGTGAGTGTCCACCCAGATCGAAGAAGTTATCATCGCGTCGAATATCTGACTTCCCCAACAAACTCAACCAAACGCCCCCTATTAATTCTT
Organism: uncultured Acidobacteriaceae bacterium; assembly: GCA_963808195.1. Taxonomy (GTDB): domain Bacteria; phylum Acidobacteriota; class Terriglobia; order Terriglobales; family Acidobacteriaceae; genus Sulfotelmatobacter. The sequence goes on from CAWEEW010000013.1 coordinate 172,398, forward strand.
CCGTGGGTGTTAACGTCAGACTGCCGGCCTCTTCCATCTTGGGTTGCACAGCGGGTAGCGCGCTGCGATCGAGCTTCCCGTCCGGAAGGAGCGGTAATCTCTCTAATGTGGCCCAATGAGAGGGCACCATGTATTCGGGTAATCTCTGCTTGAGCGCTACACGCAACGTTCGTTCTAAAGCATTGCCTTTAGCCGCTTTCAAACTGTGCGGAACGATGTAAGCAACGAGTTGGTTCGCATCTGTATCGGTTGGCTGAACTACAACCACAGCATCTGCAACTTCAGGCTGCCGCTCCAAGGTCCTCTCGATTTCTTCTAAGTCGATGCGATGGCCTCGAATCCTCGTTTCATAGCCAACACGTCCCCAAAGTTCGATCTCGCCGTTTGCCTTATATCGAGCCAATTCTCCAGTTCGGTAAAAACGTCGCCCTCCTGCACCGCTAAAGGGGTTCGGGAAGAAACGCTCGGCTGTGAGATCGGGCTGGTTGAAGTATCCTCGCGCCAGGCTTGCCCCTGCAACGTATAGCTCGCCCACGGTTCCCACCGGCATAAGCTCCATCTGCGCGTCCAGCACAAACGCCTGCGTGTTCCCCACAGGCTTGCCGATCAAAATCCTCGTATTCTCAGTTTGAGGGTGCAACTCCGCCACGGTGAAACCAAATGCAGCCTCCGAGTGTCCGTAAAGGTTGAAAACTCGCTTTACGTCGCAATTGTCATAAATCTTACTTACCAACCCAGAAGACGCTGGCTCCCCTGTCAACATAATGGTGCGGACCGAAGGAGGCACCGCCTTTCTTCTGAGTAACTCCCTCATAACTGACGGGGTAACATTAATCAAGGTTGCATTGCCCTCTTCAAGGTCGACTCCGTAAAATGAATCATCCACCACGACCACGGTCCCGCCGGAGCACAGCGGAACGTAAGTATCGAGAATCGATAGGTCGGAAGTTGGAGGATTCGAGGTGAGCACTCTTTGCAGATCGTCGGCCGAAAGCACGGACTTTGCCCAGCACACCAAAGACGCCACGTTGCCATGTTGAACCGCCACACCTTCAGGAGTTTTTGTGCCTTCGGACCGATACGTAACGTAAGCTAGGTTCTCCAGGTGAACGTGTGCTTCTACGTTTTGTTCACTCTCCTGACTGCTTTCATTCCACTGTGCATCCAGGTAAACCGTTCTGCCTGAGTGTGCTGGCAACTTGTTGCTCAAACGTTGTTCACTCACTATCACATCTGGTCTGGCATCTTTGAGTATGTAGGCCAGTTGATCCCGATCGTCTGGATCCAGTAACACGTAGGCTGCACCCGCTTTGAGCACACCTAGCATTGCCACTAACAGCTCAGAGCATCGTGACAAAAGAATGCCGACTAACTCTTCCGACCCTACGCCAAGTCGCTTTAAGTGACGCCCTAACTGATTCGCTCGCTGATTTAGCTCAGTATATGTAAGAGAACTGCCCTTGTGCGCGACGGCCAGCGCATTGGGCGTTAGACTTGCTTGCTGCTCAAACAGTTCATGCAAACAGGTTTCCTGCGACTCTGCATACGGGTGGTTCCACGCGGCAAGCAACTGCTGACGCTCAGCTGGGCTCAATAGGGGTAGCGTTGAAACAAGCTGTCCAGGATCTCGGGCGATCTCCCGCAAGACCTGTTGGTAGTGGTCAAGCATTCGCCGCATGGTTGGTCGTTCATAGAGATCCGTGCAATACTCCATCATTCCCTGTAGATGCTCGGGATCGTCCTCTACCAGCAGAGTGAGGTCGAACCGGGCGCCAGAAGTGGCAGAAGGCAGCATGCTGATTTCCACGCCATGCATTTGCAGCGCGCTAGCGGGCGCGTTCTGCAACACAAGCACCACCTGAAATAACGGTGACCGGCTTGAATCTCTCTCCGGCTGCAACTCATCCACCAGACGCTCAAATGGAACGCTCTGATGCGCGTACGCTCCCAAACACACCTCACGAGCACTCTGTAAAATCTTTTCGACGGTCATGTCGCCGCTTATTGTTCCGCGCAGCACCAAAGTATTGACGAAGAAACCAATCAGTGCCTCCAACTCCGGCTGTGCCCGGTTTGCGATCGGCGATCCAACCGCGATGTCCCGCTGGCCGCTGTAGCGTGCCAGCAGAATCTGAAAACCCACCAGCAAAGTCATGAACAGGGTTACTCCCTGTTCCTGACTAACCTTCCTTATGGTGGCGCTGACCTCCGGGGACATCTCCCATCTTTCCACTGTGCCGCGAAAACTCTGTACTGCGGGCCGCGAATGATCAGAGGGCAAATCTAACTCGGACAGGTCTTCCAACTCTTTCTTCCAGTACTCCAAACCATCAACAAACTCTCCATCCGCCATCCCCTCCCGTTGCCACACAGTGTAGTCTGCGTATTGGATAGGGAGTTCTGGAAGTGGAGAGGATCGCCCTTCGTGGTAAGCCTTATAAAGTTGCCCTAATTCATTGACCATTACACCGATCGACCAGCCATCAAAGACGATGTGATGGAAAGTGAGCAGCAATATGTGTTCCTGCTCGGCAACTCGTAATAGCTTTGCCCGGAACAGGTTTGGCTGACTGAGCAGGAAGGGAGAGGTCGCTTCTTCCTTTTGCTCGCGGTTGATCCTTTCCTCTGTGGCCAGTCCGTTTGCGGTCTCCCGAAGATCGCGCTCGACGAGTTCGAAGTTCCCGGTTTCGTGGATGCGCTGCTTCGGCTTGGCATCAACCTGCACAAAGCTCGTGCGCAATATTTCATGCCGCCGCACGATCTCCTCGAGACTCAACCGCAGAGCGAGTTTGTCGAGATCGCCCTTTAGGCGCACCGTAGCCGGCAGACTATAGACAGTGCTGCCGGCGGTAATCTGCTCCAAGAACCAGAGCTGCTCTTGCTGTAGAGACAGCGGTAAGTCCCCGTCTCTCGAGGCGGGAAGGATGGGCCGGGCCGTAGCCTGCTGAGTTGAACCGGTAAGTCGATCGACGTAAACCGAAAGATCTTTGAGAACCGGGGACTCGAACATTGCACGCAGATCTATCTCGCGATTGAACACCTGTCTTAGCCGTGACAACATCTGGGTAACCATCAGTGAGTGTCCACCCAGATCGAAGAAGTTATCATCGCGTCGAATATCTGACTTCCCCAACAAACCCGACCAAACGCCCGCTATTAATTCTTCCGTGGGGGTCAACGTCAGACTGCCAGTCTCCATTGCCTTTTTGCTCTCCAGTTCGATGAGAGCCTTGCGGTCTACTTTGCCATTCGCGGTAAGCGGCAACGTGTCCAGCTGCAGCAAAGCCACGGGCACCATATATTCCGGTACGCGTTGCTGTAAGTGGCCACGCAAGCGGTCAACATCCAGTTTCTCGCCGCCGACCACATAACCTATCAGACGCATCTCCCCGAGCTTGTCCTCTCGCGCCACTACGGCCGCCTGCGCAATCCCGGGATACTCGAGCACTGCCGCTTCGATCTCTCCCGGCTCAATTCGGTATCCTTGTATCTTCACTTGATCATCGAGCCGCCCCAGAAACTCCAAGTTGCCATTCTCCTGGTAGCGGACCAGATCGCCCGTGCGATACAAACGCTCGCCGCTGGCTTGGCTAAAAGGATTAGGGACAAACTTTTCAGCCGTGAGTTCCGGCCGGCTCAGATACCCGCGCGCTTGTCCTGAACCGCTAATGTAAAGTTCCCCTTTGATCCCAACCGGCACCAGTTTCATGTGCCGGTCCAGAACGTATGCCTGAGTATTGGACTGGGACCGCCCGGTCGTTACCGCACCTTGTTCATCGTGCTTTACTTCGGCATAAGTGGCATAAGTCGTATCCTCGGTGGATCCGTAGAGATTCAACCATCGTTCTACTGATGGATTCTGATCCATTGCATCGATCAAAGTCCGCTGCAGCATACTCACCGCGCTGCGGTGAGGTATCGCCGTCCCCTTGGGCAGGCCAGTAGAGCTCGAGGTGTAAATTACCCAGGCCAGGTTCTCGGGATCCACATGCACGTTTAAATTGTCGCTGCTCTGCTTTTCGATTTCTTCTCTCGCTTCTTTTAAATCCACCACATGTTCGGCACACCCCGCCATCTGATGAATAAATCGTTCATTGGTCAACACAAACTTAGCCCCGGCATCCTTGACCATGTAGCTTCGCCGTGCGCTGGGATCGGCCGGGTCCAACGGCACATAGGCTCCGCCCGCCTTCAGCACTCCCAAAACGTCTACCATCATCTCCAAGCCGCGCTCCATACAAATGCCAACTCTGACCTCGGGCCCTATACCCAACTTAGTCAAATAATGGGCCAGCTGATTGGCGTGCCGGTTTAACTCTCCATAACTGATCTGTCGATCCTCGTCCATAACCGCAACAGCTTGCGGCGTCTTTGCCACGCGCTCTTCAAACAGCTCATGCACGCACTTATTGGTCGAGTACGATGCCTCCGTGCGATTCCACTCCACCAGCAACTGCTGACGTTCTGGTTCGCTCAGGATTTCAAGCTCGCTGATCCGGGCATCCACTGAAACTACAATCCCTTCCAGCAGCGTTCGATAGTGCTGCAGCAGCCGCTTCATGCGTTCCGCGTTGAATAGTTCGGTTCTGTACTCGAGTGACAACTCCAACTCGCCATCTTCTTCGCGCGCCGACAAGGTCAGATCAAACTTCGCGGTGCCGGTTTCCAAAATGCTCGCTGTGGCTTCCAGCCCATCCCAGGAAACCGTCGGCAGGGGAGCGTTCTGCAGAACAAACAAGGCTTGGAAGAAGGGCGTACGGCTGAGTTCACGAACCGGATCCAGGGCTTCGACGAGGCGCTCGAAGGGAATATCCTGGTGAGCGTAGGCCTGCAACGAAACGTCGCGAACCCGCTGCAACAACTCAGCTACGGAAGAGTCTTCCGTAAATTGGGTGCGCAGCACCAGGGTGTTTACAAAGAAACCGATCAGTGGTTCCAGTTCCTGCCGGTTGCGGTTGGCAATCCCCGAACCAACTGAGATATCCGTCTGCCCAGTGTAGCGATACAGAAGAATCTCAAAGCCCGCCAACAACGTCATAAATAATGTAACGCCCTGTTGGTCGCTTAATAACTTCAATTTGCTGACCAGGGGCTCGGGCAAACGCGACCTCTCCATCGCTCCAGCCAGCGTTGGCTTGGCCGAGTGCGGACGGTCTGTGGGAAGGTTTAATGTTTCATGGCCTGCCAGTTGCTTTCTCCAGTAGTCGAGTTGCTGTTCGAGTACCTCGCCTTGCAACCATTCGCGTTGCCACTCCGAATAGTCGGCATACTGAATCGGCAAAGGCGGCAGCGGCGAGGCCGCCCCCCGGCTGAACGAGTCATACAGCACGTTGAACTCTCGCAGCATCACTCCCAACGACCAGCCGTCAGAAACGATGTGATGCATCACCACCAGCAAGACATGGTCCTGACTGCTGATGTGGAACAACGACGCCCGAATGAGCGGGCCATGGCTCAGATCAAATGATCGCCGTGCCTGTTCGCGAAGAACCTGATCGAGTTCGTCTTCGCGGATCTCTGCTACCGCAAACGGCATTTCCATCTCTGCGGCGATATCCTGGATTGTGCTGTCGCCAACTTCAGGGAAACTGGTGCGCAGCACTTCGTGCCGATTGACCATCTCCTGCAGGCTGGCTTGCGCTGCTTCAATGTTCAATGCCCCTCGCAGCCGCACCGCTATCGGGACGTTATACAAGCTGGCCTCGGCCTCATAGCGTGACAAGAACCACAAGCGCTCCTGGCCGAACGACAGCCGAATGCGTTCCTGCCGTGACCGGCGCCGCAGTGGAGGTGCTTCGATTCTTGTGGAACTTTCGATGCTGCGAGCCAACCCCGCGACCGTTGGGGTCTCAAACATCACCTGCATCGGTAACTCCACTTGAAACACTTCCCGGATCCGGGATATCACCTGAGTTACTAACAGGGAATGGCCGCCCAGGCCGAAGAAATTGTCGTCCCTTCCGATATTTGACTTCCCCAGCAGGCTCGACCACACACCGGTTATCAATTCCTCGGCCGGGGTTAAAACTGGAGTGCCGGTTTCTTCAATAGTTTCTCTGCTTTCCAGCTCGGCTAAAGCTTTGCGATCTATCTTGCCGTTGGGGGTAAGCGGCAGACTGTCTAACTGCTGAAAGGCAGACGGTACCATGTACTCTGGGAGCCGTTGTTGTAAGTAGCCGCGGAGCTGGCCCGGATCTATCTTCTTGCCACGGCCTACCACGTATCCCATCAGCCGCTTCACACCCGTATGGTCCACTCGCACCACTACTACAGCTTGTGAGACTCCGGCGTGATCGAGCACTGCGGCTTCGATCTCTTCCAGCTTGATCCGATAGCCACCCAATCTCACCTGCTGGTCCGCGCGGCTTAAATACTCCATCTGCCCATCTTCCTGCCACCGCACCACATCTCCCGTGCGGTACATCCGCGATCCGTTCCCCTTGCTGAAGGGATTCGGCAGGAACCGCTCGGCGGTCAGCCTGAAGTTCTTCAAGTAACCGAGGGCAAGGCCATCTCCTCCAACGTATAACTCTCCTGCCACCCCGCCAGGAACCAGTTGCATCTCCTCGTCCAGCACGTATAACTGGGTGTTCGCAACCGCTCAACCAACCGTTACCGTGTCTCCTGCACCAACCGTTGTCCAGGTTGAATAGGTGGTCGTCTCACTCTGTCCGTATAAGTTATTGACTTGCTTTAGAGCCCCAGCCTTCGACAACTGACTGACAAGCGTCTTGTTCAATACTTCTCCGGTGATATTTACCGTGCGTACACTTTTGGGTAGCGAACCCTGTTGGATCAACTTAGTCATTGCCGACGGTAGAGTATTGATAAGACGTACCGGGTGGGGGTCCTCGTCGTCGATATGCTCCCACCAGTCCATCAGGTCGTTCGCCAGCACGACCGTTCCACCGCAACTCAAGGTTGCCCATAACTCGAAGATAGAAAAGTCAGAGCCAATCGAAGCCGCCGCCAACACCCCCTCGAGTTCTTCCTGCTGAAAAGCGCTCTTCGCCCACGTCACAAACGACATCGCACTCTGATGGGCCAGCATCACCCCTCTCGGCGCCCCAGTCGAGCCAGCCGTGTAGATCACGTATGCTACTTGCCCACTGCTCAATACTTCGTCGAGGTTTTCGGAACTCTCTTTCTCGATTTGCTCCCTTTCCTCATCGACATACAGAATCTTTGACGGTATCTCACCCACTCTGTCACGGACGCTACTAGTCGTAATCACTAGCTTGGAAGGGGCATCTTGCAGCATGAATCGCAGCCGTTCTGGCGGATACTGCGGATCCAGCGGCACATATCCGGCCCCCGCTTTCCAGACACCGAGCATGGCGACAATCATCTGCGGAGTCCGCCGCATAAAGATCCCGACAAGATCTCCCTTACCAACCCCCATCCGAACCAGATACCGCGCCATCCGGTTCGCCTGCGCATTCAACTCGCCATAACTCAGTTCCCGCCCGCGATACGCGATCGCTGCCTTCCTCGGACTTACTCTCGCCCGTTCCTCAATCTCCTGATACACACACCGCTCCCGGTCGTAATCCACTAATGCCAGAGTGAAGTCGTCTAGCAGCCTTGCGCGTTCCTTCTCACTAAGAATGCTCAACTTGCTCACGTGTGTCTCTGGATTAGAGACAACGGACTCCAGCAACACTCTAAAGTTTTCAACCCAGCGCACGATTGTGCTGTGCTCGAAAAGGTCGCTGTTGTATTGCCACGTTCCTGAAAGCCCTAGTGACCCTTCGGCAAAAGTCAAATTCAGGTCAAACAAGGCTGATTCCTCTGGAATACGCATCGGTTCCAATTGCAGGTCGCCTAGCGAGAGGTACGCTTCTGGCTCTTCTACAGCGAGCTGCACAAAGTCTTCAGAGTTCCCGAAAGTCTTTTGCAAGGCGAATATGCTCTGGAAAACAGGGGGAGCAAGCGAATCGCGTCCAATTCCAAGTTTCTCGACCATTAACGCGAAGGGATAAAGATCATGGGACAGAGCGCCCGTGACCTTGTTACGGACCTGAGAAAGGAGTTCGTTGAACGACTGCAAACGATCAAACGTCGCCCGCAGCGGCAATGGATTCACAAAATAGCCGGCAACCTGCGCGAACTCTCCCCGCGCTCTTCCCGTCGTTGGGAAACCAACAACGATGTCTTTTTGCCCGCTCAAGCGGTGGAGCAAAGCTTGAAAGGCCGCAAATAGAGTTGCAAATAAGGTGGTTTGCTTTTGGGCGCCAAGCTGTCTCAACTGGTCACACAGTTTTTGATCGATTACAAATGAATAGGACGAGCCGCGAAACGTCTGCAGCAGCAGCCGTCGATGATCAGCAGGAAGGTCGAGGGGAGCAAGTTCGCCGGAAAGTTCGTCCTTCCAATAGGACCAAAGCCGCTCCCCTTCCGGTCCACCCAGTTGCTCCCGTTGCCATGCAACAAAGTCGGCATAACTGCAATCAGAAGTTGGGACTTTTAGATCGGCCCCCATTCGTCGTTGTTCGTAAAGCTTTCCCACTTGTTCGAAAAGCAGCATGAGCGACCACAAATCGCTAATGATGTGGTGCAGTGCTACATGCATGACGTAATCTCTCTCGGCTAAACGATAGACATGAACGCGGAACAAAGGGCCTTCGGCAAGCCGGAAGGGCATCTGGTTCTGAGCCGCCAGTTCCTGTTGCAATTCTGCATCGCTCCAGCCAGAGGCAGCGCAATACTCAAAACTCACTTTGGCCTTTTCTGCGACGTGCTGTAGTGGTTCTCCGGCGGTCTCGACGATGGTGGTGCGCAGAACTGGGTGGCGGTCGACTAATGCTTGAAAAGAATCTCCTAGCGCTGCTACATCGACAGACGATCTGATCCGGAAGGCTTTCGAGATGTTATAAGCGGCGCTTTCCGGAGCCATGCGATTTATAAACCACAGGGCGCGCTGGCCATAGGAAAGCGGATAGGTCGCTGCCAGCTCCTTTTCAGCTTTCCTCACTGGGGTCCGCGTATTTTTCGTGGCGCGTCGAATTACTTCCGTGATGGTCGAGTCACCGAAGAACTCCGAGACCTCTACCTCGACTTCAAACTCGGTTTGCAGCTTGTGAGCAAACTCAATGGCGGCCAGTGAATCCAAGCCATACGCTGCAAAAGGTTGGTTGAGGTCAACCCGCTCCTGGTCAATTCCCTGGATACGCGCAATTTCCTGCGCTACCCACGAAGCCAGCCCGTACGGTACGTGCCCATCCGACTCGGGGTTGGAAGGTTTTGGCAAAACTGGCTCGAGCTGCTTTCTTTCGTGCCACTCTCGCAGAACATAGAGTTCCCGGTTCAGAAACGCATCTCGACATGCATGACGCTGGATCTTGCCGCTGGAGGTTTTGGGAATCGTGCCCTTTCGTATCAGGACAATGGCGAACGCCTGCAGTTCATGGCCTGCCACGATGTTTCGTGAAATAAGTTTTATGAGGGCGTCGAGTTCGTCAAGGTCACTCTGAACAATAGATTCCGGATCTTTGCGTACCGCAACCTCTTGCACAACGACGAGGCGCTCTTCCCCTTCGATCTCCACCGAGAACGCCGCTCCGGAACCAGGCTGCAAGATAGGGTGGCTCTGCTCGACGGTAAGTTCTATATCTTGTGGATAGTAATTCTGCCCTCGAATGATAAGTAGGTCTTTCAACCGCCCAGTTATAAATAGATGGCCATCTTTCAGAAACCCCAGGTCTCCCGTGCGAAGAAATGGGCCTTCGTCAACCTCGGGTATCCGCGCGTTGAACGTCTCCTCTGTCTCTTTCGCTTTTCGCCAGTACCCCTGCGCAACACTCGGGCCGCTGATCCATATCTCGCCTACCTCGCCAGCGCTGCATTGTCGTAGTGAATCCGGAAAAACGATTCGCACGGCCTGCTCCGCGGGAGGACGACGGCCACAGGCCACCAGCAGCTTGCCTTGTTTTCGAGATATCTTTGCTCCATTACCCGATCCACCATTATTCGAGTTACCGTTGGCTCCATGGTTCACGGTAGTGACGCCATTCGGATCAAGACCTCCACTTACAAACAGAGTAGCTTCAGCCAGCCCATAACATGGAACAAAGGCCTCGCGACGAAAACCACAGTCGGCGAACTGTGCGGCAAATCGGTTCACCGTTTCCAGTCGTACTGGTTCCGCGCCGTTGAACGCCACCCGCCACGAACTTAGGTCGAGCCCGCTCCGGTCTTCAGGACGGATTTTGCGCATGCAGAGTTCGTAGGCAAAGTTAGGTCCGCCACTGGTCGTAGCCTGGTAGCGGGAAATAGCCTGAAGCCAACGGAGTGGGCGCTGCAGGAAAGCAACCGGCGACATCAAGATGCAAGGCACGCCTGCAAACAAAGGTTGCAGTACATTGCCGATAAGTCCCATGTCGTGATAAAGCGGCAGCCATCCGACAATGACACTGCCCGGCCTGGTATCGAACGCATTCTGGATCGTTTGCTCGTTATGCAGAATGTTCGCGTGACTTACCATCACTCCTTTGGGAGCGGCCGTCGAGCCAGACGTGTACTGTAAGAACGCGATATCTGTGCCACTTACAGCTGGCGGAGTCCACAATTCATCGCCTTCGACAGGGAGGGCGTTGGTGTCAATCCACTTGACATGCTCACCCGCCGATGCCGCGACCACGTCGCGAACCGCAGGAGATCCGGCGCCGGCGGTCAATACCACCGACGGCTGAGCGTCGGCCACGACCGACTCGACGCGAGCATTTCCTTTCTTATTTACACGAGGCGCATAAATTGGAACCGCGATTACTCCCGCGCACAGACAACCGAAAAACGTAACAATGTAGTCGGATTCTGAAGAATCGAGCAGCAGAGCTCGTTGACCTACCGCTGACTGTTTCTGCAATTCGGCCGCGATCTGCCGGGCTCGGCGGTAGAGCTCACCATAAGTGAGGCTGCCCCTCTCTTCTTCCCCATCGGCCAGGAACCGATAAGCAATCTGATCCTTCTGAGTCTCCGCCCTGAGCCGCAGCACATCAACGATGGTTGCGGTCGCCACCTCGTTCGATGTCGTGGTTCCGTCGCTCAACCTACACCTCCCTCCAACTCACCATACTTATTAGGTCTCACCCAGACAGTCAGTTTGTGACTTCAATCACCGTTTGGAAGGCACGAATCGATTTGCGACCCAGGTCGATTCGGAAGGAGACTTCACCTTAAGACTGCACAGGCTCCAATGACGAAAAACAGGCAGCAGTGAATTTGTCGCAGACTACTGCCAAAGAAGCCCCAAAAGCCTCTGAAAACACCATCCTGACGACGCTACTACCTTCGAACTTGCTGCCACAACCAACCTCCCGTACGAGCGAAACCTCGACGAAAGGTACAGGGATCGGAATCGATACAGTGCTATGATTTCATTTTTATCGGCAACCTGTTAGTTGCACTAAGAACTAAGAATAGTACGGAAGACTTTCGGCATGACCGTTTCCCATCGCCATTCCGGCGATGTGATCCTGCCGTGATCGAGTATTGCCAGGAGGCCGCACGCATTGCGCCGTGGGCCCGGTCAGTGCCGTGGGCCCGGTCAGTAATGAAGCGATAACCGCGATCCTGGCCAGTCGGGGACGTTTCGCAGATGCAATCCGCTCCTATGAAATCGTGACCCGCAGAAACGCGATCCGAAGATAGTGATTAATGCTATGCATCCATACGCTGCGCCACCCTGTCTCGACTTACCTAGGCTTCTTCGGCGGCTTGTTGATGGTCAAAGCGAAGCTTTTGAAAACGGCGACAGACTTCAGGCCAGGCCAATATATCTTGGAAGTAGGCTTCGTAGGCAGCTTGAAATTGGCGGTACATAGCTCCCACAGAAGAGAATTCTCTGTTTTACACGTAGTCATGTATGTTGCGCCCCTCAGGGGGAGTTACTCCCGACCGAGATTGTCGTCAACAGAACCTGTCGACAACAACGATAGATTGAGTAACTCATGACTAACGGCCCATCCTTAATATTAATTATTAGTTCGACATCCTAGGCGACAGAGCTTAACCATTGTTCATTGTAGAATGTATTACTGGCAACACGCCTCTATATAGGTGAGCGAAAAATGCGACGAGAATAAACTTGATTTCCAGAAAGAAATGTTTAATACTCATCCGTAATTGGTGTCAAGCGGGGACTCAGGGCAAGGGCTAACTCAAAGAGCGGAGAGGTAGCATGCTCGAGACCTCCATTTCTGATCGCATTGAATCCAACGTTCGCTATTACTCAAGAGAGTATCCAGTCATTTTCTCTCGTGGCGAGGGCTCCTTTGTTATTGACGACCAGGGAAGAGCGTTCATCGATTTCTTCGGCGGCGCAGGCGCTTTGAACTACGGTCACAACCATCCCCTCCTAAAAGGTGCCCTGATCGAGTATTTGCGTGACGATGGAATCGTACACTCGCTAGACCTTAACACTGAAGCGAAACTTCGTTTTCTGGAGTGCTTCGAGCGTGTCATTCTTCAACCTCGTCATCTGGAGTACAAGGTACAGTTCACGGGACCGACCGGTACGAATGCAGTCGAGGCGGCTCTGAAACTGGCACGACTGGTCACGGGCCGCAGCCTGATTGCTGCCTTTACGGGCGGGTTCCACGGTGTGAGCCTGGGGGCACTTGCAGCCACCGCATTGCGGAGTAATCGCACAGTCGCGGGTGTGCAACTAGACCAGGTCGTGCGGTTACCGTACGAAGGGTTTCTTGGCGGCGGCGAGATTGACTATATCGAAAAAATGCTGACTTCAGATGAGAGTGGCATCAGTCCGCCGGCCGCCTTTCTCCTCGAAACCGTTCAAGGCGAAGGCGGACTCAAGACGCTCTCGGCGATGTTTGTTATGCGTATTTTTGCGCTGGCTCGCCGGATCGGCGCTCTGGTGATCGTCGATGATGTCCAGGCCGGCTGCGGAAGAACAGGGCGCTTCTTCAGTTTTGAACATTTTTCTGTGACACCCGATATGGTTTGCCTGTCGAAATCAATAAGTGGACTTGGCCTGCCCATGGCGCTGTTATTAATGAACGGTGAGCATGATCGTTGGAAGCCGGGCGAACACAATGGCACTTTCCGAGGCAACAACCTGGCATTCATTACGGCCGCCGCTGCGTTGGGGTTTTGGGAGAGTTCGTCATTCGGTGAAGCGCTTGCCGCGAACATCGATCACCTGGAATCACGGCTGGACAAGATGTGCGAACGCTTTGCCTTCTCGGGCATTGAGCGCATGGGGCGAGGCATGTTCGCCGGCATCGACGTTCATGATGGCAAACTCGCCCGACAGATCAAGCAGGATGCATTCCGGCTCGGCGTATTGCTGGAAACCTGCGGCGCGACGGGCTCAGTGTTGAAGATTATGGCTCCCCTCAACATCGAACAGAAGACGCTGGACAAGGGCCTTGACATCCTCGAAGCAGCGTTCTCCAGCGTTCTTTCCGAAGCGGCTTGCACCGCAGGAGCCTAGCAAATATGACTGCCAATGTGGCTGTAGCTCCGACGGGAATTGGCCCGAATCTGACAGACGGGCTGGCCCTCGATGATTACATTCGAACTTATGCGGGATCGGAAATATTTCAAAGCCGCAGTCAGCCCTGGGAGGAAGACAATCCCTACCGCCGGCCTCTTCTGACGGAAGACTTTGTCGGCTTGAACACCAAAACCGCGATTCCATTGGTTGGCATCCGCTCCAACGCAAGCTTGGTGGCAAACCGGCTGCTGATGTCCATCTACGAACGCGATTTTGTTTTTCTTCCGGCAAGCAATCTGGACGACAAGTGGAGCGACTTCCAGACCTTTTACGGTGAAGAACTGCGCATTTCAGGCGAGGTCATTCGTTCGCGCATGGAGCCATATGTTTTCTCGTCAGTCGAGGCCGAATTCTCCGCTTCCGGTTGCTGGACCCTCGATAGTTTTGAAGCTTATTTCGAAGAGTTCCGAACGAGCTTTACCGCCCCCGGTAACGCGTCGTTGATGAGCTTGATCGTTGGAGCAGCGAACCCGGTGGCGGCGGCACAAACCTATCTCATCCAACTCGCGGGCGACTTTCTGGTTGAATCTTCCGCCATGGCCCGGAACGCCATTGGGAACTATGGACAACTGCAGTCCGAGTTATTCAAAGTTATCATCGACGAATGCGGCTATGGAGTCCATCCGACTCGCCACAGCACACTATTTCAGAAAGTGCTTACATCACGGGGATTAAATCCGATTCCCCACACTTACTGGGAATTGTACCTGCCTTCTTCTTTCTATCTGAATAACTACTACAGCTATATATGCCGGGACCATCGCCATCTGTTCCGGTATTTTGGAGCGATTCTGCAGGTGGAAACCGCGTTTGGTGTTACCTGCCGTCAGATGGCGGAGATGATGCGCGCCGTTTTTGGGCCGGACGCCGAGGTTCAGTATTTCTTGGAGCATATACATATTGACAATCACCACAGCCGCATGGTGCTTGAAGAAATTGTGGTACCTGCCGTGAAGGCTTATGGCACTTCGATTCTGGGGGATATTCTTCGAGGGTTCGAGGAGAGCCGCATCGTGGGCGACGTGTTTGGAACCGGTCTGACGGAACAGATTGCATGGGGTGACTCTTTTTTTTCCCCGTCCAAAGAAGATGGATCATCTGTTCCGGTTCGTCTGGCCCCTATGGTGGAGCGAGGTCTGTCGGGGCGCTGGACAGGAAGCAAAATGAGTGGGCCGGGCGTGACGCTCAGCGTGAAGTCCGGCGAATTGGATATCGTTGCCGGGTACGGCATTTGCGCGACCTTCGAGCGTGACCAAACCGTTCGGATCCCGCCAGACGTTCTGTACGCGGCGTGCCCGTCGGCAGGTTGCAGTTACGAGGTTGACATTGCCACCTAGCCCAATGACCGTGATTCATCTCAACCGTGGCCAGAACTTCATTGAAGCCGGAGCGGAGGGATACCTCGTCATGTTGGATTCGCGGGGGATTGCCCATACGATAGCCGGGAAGTGTTCACACCGGGGTGGGCCATTGCATCTGGGCGCCCTGGACCCTTCAGGCCGTTTCATCGTTTGCCCGTGGCACAGAAATAGAACGAACCTCGCAAACGCGGTTGCGAAGGAACTCCCGACAGTGCGGGCGGGAGATCGCATCAGCGTTGTTGTGGGTCTTGATCCACCATCCCTTGCGCATCCGCTTCAGCGGATGTTTCTGCTCGATTGCAAAGCTTCACTAACCGCCGCTTGCGGCACGACTGGGGTACCGAAATGAATCGCCTGATCTCAATTCAGGACTTGGACGGAGAATCCCTGCAAACCGTCGTCGAGACCGGCGAAAAACTCGCGGCGGGCCGACTGGATTTCTCGTCGGCCTTGAAAGGAAAGCTGATCGGGCTCTATTTCTCCAAACCTTCTACGCGGACTCGCACTTCGTTCTTCGCCGGGATTCAACGCATGGGCGGCTCGTCCATCCTATATTCCGAATCGGACCTGCAGACCTCTACCGGTGAGTCTCTGGAAGATACGGCGATGGTTTTCGGGTTGTACCTCGACGGGCTGGTCATCCGCACCAATGGAAGCACCGAGGAACTGACCACCCTCGCGGATAACTGCGGCAAAACGGTTGTCGTAAATGCGCTGAGCAAAGCCGAGCATCCCACGCAGGCCATCGCCGACCTCATCACCATTCAGCAGGAATTCGAGAATGTCTCTGGCAGGCGAGTCGTATACGTTGGCGCGTGGAATAACACCGCCGCCTCATTGGTGCTGGCTCTCACAAGATTTCGCGATACGCACACCACTGTCCTCACTCCTGAGGGATTCGGTGCGAACGATGCGATGGTATCCGCCGCGCACAGCAATGCCAGGCTGAATCACGCGGTTGTTGAGTTCATCCACGACCCTAGTGGCCTGCCCAAGGAAGTAGATGTCGTGTATACCGTTCGCTGGCGAAGCATGGGTGAGGAGCCGCGTGATTCCTCGTGGTTAACTCACTTTCATGGGTTTCAAGTAGATACTGCGATGTGGCGTCGCATATCACATCCGGGAACAATCTTCATGCACGATCTACCGGCGCATCGCGGCGTCGAAGTTGAGAGAGAAATCATCGATGGGCCTGCGAGCCGGATCCGACGTCAAGCTTATAACAAACAAATTTCTGCCATGTGCGTTTTGGAGATGCTCCTGCGGAACGACCCTATCCCGATTGCAAGGTACAAGAACGAGACACTGCGAGGAATGACAGCATGACATCCACAATTGTTGAAATTGAGCAAGAAGCGGAACGAAGTAACTCAAGAAATACTTACAAGACGATCCTGAATCCCGAATTCAGAAAACATTGCGACAAGTTTCTCTCCGATCTGGTCGCCGATACGGTGGCCCAAAATAGCCGGGTCGCGGCCAGCATGAAAAGTTTCAGCCGTGAACTCTTTATCCGCTCGACCATCGAGTCAGTATTGCGTATAGAGATGATGCGCAAAATTAATCCTCTGGCGTGCGTGCATTCTTCGGATCTGGACCCAGTCCTCTGCAAGCAGTGGGGTTTATATGCAGCTGATGAGGGATTGCACGGACGTTTGTTTGCCAAGGACTTGCACGCGCTGGGGGTTGCCGACAAGGAGATCTATGGAACAAGGCCGTTGTTCGCCACCGAACTGCTCGCCGGTTATCTTTATCAAACCTTAGCCGACGAAGGGCCAATGGGTGTGGTGTCGAGTGCGTACTACGTCGAGTCGGTATCGGCTTGGACACAGCCGGCATGGCTGGACGGTATGGAAAAGGTGGTCGGTCACGATGCTACAAGAGGCGCGCGGTCGCACCTTGGCATCGATGATACCGACCATCATGTGGATCTGGCGTGGAACATGTGCATGCGTTTGATTAAAACACCAGAGGACCAGATTCGTTTTAAGAGACACCTTGTTCGCCTTCATAGTCTGCTGGTTGCTTATGTTGTTGAAGTAGCGGATGTGGTAGCGGGGGAAAATTCCACGGTCGCTGAAGTCGGCGCCGCGGTAGTGGCAATCGAGGCCAGTATACCGGCCCAGGCTCTTAACTGAACGGTGCGGAATGCGCTTCGAGTGGGCGACCGGTTTGACCGAAATTGACGCGGCGCAGATCCTCGCCATTATCAATGCGGTGGCCAGCCACGAGGGTACCAACGGCATGTCTCGCCCTCTGACGGATCGCGAAGGTGAGGATTTCATTTTTGCCGTGCGCGAAGCGATTGCACGTGGCGACTGTTATCAGCTTCTCGCGCGCGCCGGAGAGGCCGGTTCCATCGTCTCCATCGCAACACTGGAACGGGTGAAATTGAATCCGGCCAGACGACACGTGGTGGAGATCAAGCGCATGGCCAGCGCGCCAGAAGCTCGCGCTTTTGGCAACTATATCCTCGCTGGGTGGAGCGTCATTCTTGACAAGTGCCGCGAAATAGGATGCGACGTCATCAACATTGATGTAAGCGAAGATGGTCCGTATCGGATGTGGGAGAAGCTTGGATTTCGCACTTACGCGAAGGTTCCCGACTATGCCCGTGTCGGCGCACGCACGCTCGATGGTTACTTTTTATCAGTGTACGTCGAGGAAGCTTATAGAGTTCTGGAACGGTTTCAACGCCGGGCCCTATCTGAGAATGTGATTGCTGGTAGGAAGGTTTGAAATCCGCGGAAGTCGCGACTACAACGCTCCTTACGCACGAAGTCCTTACGACCCATTGATCACATCACACGCAGCGCTCGAATAAGTCGCTGAATTGAGAGCAATGTCGAAATCGCCCTTCGCATCCATGTGTTTTATATCTTCAGGAAGCGAAAGAACTAACGGCTCACGCCTGCCAGTATCGACGGTTTTATGAATTCCAGGCGAAACATAGCCGTTCGCAAACGGCGCAGTCGGATACACCTCCTGATTTCATAACTGCACAGCCGATCACCTATAGCTTTCTGAATTCGATTTCCACGGCCCTACTTCTTTAGTGCACACTTTGATCTCTATCCTAGGATGCGTGCCGGGGCAACGAGGTCAAGCTAAAGGCTCCCTCCGCCCCGCCCCTTAGTAGGCAATTGCTTGTGGAAACGTTATGGGCAAGAATCTGAACGGGAGACTGTTGCCTAGGTGGATAGCTCAACAAAGTATTCCGCCCAAGTCCGGGAACTGGCGATTACGTACTTTTCCAAGGATAGCGATCCAGTGCACGCGCTCGATGGCCTTAGCATCGACATCGGCGCTGGAGAAATCGTCGGGTTATTGGGAGAGTCGGGTTGCGGGAAGAGCACTCTGGCAGGCGCATTGCTGCGACTGTTGCCGCCGAATGCAAAATGCGAGGCCGGAACAATCCTGATTCGTGGCCGCGAACTGCTGAATCTATCTGAGAAAGAGTTGGGTTTGATACGAGGGCGGCTGATCTCGCGGATCCCCCAGGACCCGGTCCTCTCGCTCAATCCGGTAATGACGGCTGGTTCACAGATCGGCGAGGTTCTGCTTGCGCATTGGGCAAGCAATGCGCAGCAGCGGCGAACGCGGGTGATGGAATTGCTTCGAGAGGTCGGCTTCGATCCTCCAGAGCAAATCTATTCTGCTTATCCCCATCAACTTAGTGGTGGACAGAGACAGCGAATTGCAATCGCGCAGGCAATAGCGTGCAGACCAGCTCTTCTGATCGCCGATGAGCCCACGAGCAAACTAGACGCAACGCTGCAGGGAGAGATCATCGCGTTGCTGGCGCAGATTCGGCAACAACACGGGACAGCGATTTTGCTAATCAGCCACGATCCAGCGTTATTTGCCGGATTTGCCGATCGCATCGCAGTGATGTATGCCGGCCGCATCGTGGAAGCTGGGAGCAGCGCCGAGATATTAGGGAGACCGCTGCACCCCTACACGCAAGCTCTGGTTCGACTCATGATGCCGCCGGTGGTTGCAGGATCAAGGGTACGGACGCGGCTTCCGGCGATCGAAGGTGAATCTTTCGATCCAACTTGCTTTCCAGTGGGTTGCCGGTTTGCTCCGCGCTGCGTCGAGCGCATGGACGTTTGTTCACGCCGCTACCCGGGGGAGTTCCTGCCCGAGCCTTCACGTCCCGTGAACTGTTTCAAGTACGAGGAGTAATGGTCAACTTAATTGCCTGCTGACTTGTCAAAAAGCGAAGAGCCAATCCAAAACTTGCTGCTCGTAAAAGGACTCTCTAAGAATTACATCCGGGGTGGTCTGTGGCGAAAACGTGTGCCCATCGCCGCCGTAAGCAGTGTCGATTTCGAGATCGCGAGCGGGCAAACTTTGGCGCTGGTCGGAGAATCGGGATCGGGAAAATCTACCGTAGCGCGATGCGTTACGCGTCTCGAAAGGCCAGACGCCGGACAGATTCTGATTCAGGGCACAGACATCGCTCAACTACATGATCGATACCTGGCTCCGTTTCGCACTGGCATCCAGATGGTGTTTCAGGATGCTGTTACCGCGATGAATCCCCGCTTCTCAGCCCTTGACGTCATCGAGGAGCCTTTGCTGATAAACGATCGTGCCGGCCATGTTGGCCGCAATCGAAAGGATCGTCGCGACTTAGTCCGCGCCCTGATGATTGAGGTTGGGATCGCTCCCGATTGGATGCACCGGTCGATATTTCACTTCAGTGGCGGACAACGACAGCGGCTCGCGCTGGCGCGGGCACTCGCTTTACGCCCGGAGCTTCTCGTTATCGATGAAGCACTTTCAGGACTTGACCTTTCCACTCAGGCGCAAATTGCCAACCTATTGTTCGAACTGCAAGCGGCTCGTTCCCTGACCTATCTTTTAATTTCCCATGATCTGGCACTGGTGACGCGGCTGGCTGACATGATTGCAGTTATGTCTGGAGGAAAGATCGTCGAAGCCGGCCCAACCCAGCAGATCATTTCCAGCCCCAAACATGAGGCGACGAAGAGATTGCTGGCTTCGGCGAGAATGGCTGCCTCGAACGTGGCGGCCATCACTGGTGGACTTGCGTGAATTACCTTGCACGCCGGCTGATACGCGCGATTCTGTTGCTGATCGGAGTGTCGGCACTCTGCTTCTTGTTCACCGAAATGGCGCCCGGAACTTTCTTTGACGAAATGAGGTTGAATCCGCAGATTTCTCCGGAAACGATTTCGGCACTGCGCTCGCGCTACGGCTTAGATCAACCCCTGCTATCAAGATACGGACGCTGGGTGAAATCCGCTCTGCACGCCGATTTTGGCTATTCCATCGCATACAACGTGCCCGTCGCGCCGTTGCTGTGGGGCCGGGCGAAAAATACTCTGCTGCTCACGACCACGGCGCTGGTGCTGACGTGGCTGATCTCCGTTCCGTTAGGCGTATGGGCGGCGAGCAGGCGCGGCGGATTGTTGGATAAAGCGGTGACTATTGGAAGTTCATTCCTGGTTTCTGCGCCGGAACTTGTGATTGCCGTGGGCTTGCTCGCGGCCGCGGTTCGTTGGCGGATTCTGCGCGTTGGTGGAATGATGTCGGTCGACTTCGAGGGCCTGTCTACCTGGGGGAAATTGCAAGACATCCTATTGCATCTGGCCCTGCCTGCGCTGATCCTTGTGCTTTGCGAAACAGCCGTGATCGTGAGGCACGTTCGTGCCAGCGTCCTCGAAGTGCTGGACGCCCCTTATATCCAGGCTGCGTGCGGATTCGGAATCAAGCCCGGCAGAGTCCTCTTCCGGCATATACTGCCCGTTGCCGCCAACACTGCCATTTCGCTTCTCGGATTTTCTCTGGCCGGACTCCTCAGCGGATCGATGTTGGTTGAGGCAGTGTGCGGATGGCCTGGGCTGGGGCCTTTGATGCTCGAGGCGACGCTTTCCCGGGATCTCTATCTCGTGATCGGAGGGATTATGTTCTCATCGCTGTTCACACTCAGCGGTGGACTAATCGCCGATATCATGCTGCTCGCATCGGATCCGCGAATTCGCAGAGAGGGCTCGGATGCGCAATAAGATCGCCATCCTGATTGCCGCACTCGCAGGATTGCACCTCATTCTATTGTTAGCTGGTTTTGTTGCGCCCTACGATCCCGCCACCCAAAAGCGCGAACTGCCATATGCTCCGCCGACGCGACTGCATTTCAAAGACGCCGCTGGGTTCCATTTTCGTCCGTTCGTGTACGCGTCGACGCGTGTATTAAACGGAGATCAAGCCGGAAGTTATCAAGAAGACCGGACCCGCGCTTATCCTGTTCGCCTCCTGGTTTGCGGGTCGACTTACAAGCTTCTGGGCTTTTACGAAGCATCTATACATCTGTTTGGAGTCGCCGAGCCAGTCAAAATGCTGATTCTTGGAACCGACGGCTACGGACGGGATGAATTTTCTCGCATTCTGTTCGGCGGCCAGATTTCAGTTGCTGCTGGGATCACAGCGACATTTATTGCGCTGCTGGCAGGAGGCATCCTGGGAAGTGTTGCGGGGTACTATGGGCGCTGGATTGATGAGTCGCTGATGGGCGTGACTGAGCTTTTTCTTTCGTTGCCCTGGCTCTATTTCCTGCTGGGCGTGCGCGCATTCTTGCCGCTACATCTGAGTGCGCTCCGCACTTTTTTTCTCCTGACAGGCGTGATCGGTTTGATTGGCTGGGCGCGGCCCGCCCGGCTGGTGCGGGGAATCGTTCTCAGCTCGCGAAACCGCAACTTCGTTCTGGCGGCGCGTGGTTTTGGCGGATCCGATTTCTATATTCTGCGACGGCATATCCTGCCGAAAGCGCTCGGGGTACTGATAACACAGGCGGCGCTGCTGGTTCCGCAATATATCGCCGCCGAAGTGACGCTCTCCTTCTTTGGACTCGGAGTGAGTGAGCCGGTGCCGAGCTGGGGAAATATGCTGAGTGTGCTGGAGCAGTACAGCGTTCTCGTCTCTTATAGTTGGCTTCTGGCTCCTGCAGGCGCTTTGATCATTACTTCCGTACTCTATGGTTACCTCGCTGATGCACTCCATTCCGGTTAAAATCTGAACTATCTCAGGAATCTTTTCTGTGGGGTAAAGGTCCGATATGAAGCGAATTGCTGGCCTAACCCTGCTATATGTGTGTCTACTCGCCGGTGCATGTTTTGCCGCAAAGGTCGCTCCCGAGGCGGCGAAACCCGGAGAAGAACTTGCGCGGATGGCTGACGTCTCTGGCCGCTACGGCGGACACTTGACCATTGGCCAACGCTCCGAACCGAAGACGCTTAATCCGGTTAGGGCTACCGACGCGGTTTCGCGCGAGGTAATCGGGCGTCTTATGGGCGATCTGATCGAGATCAACCGATCTTCGCAACAAACGGAGCCCGCGCTGGCGAAATCCTGGAAGATATCTTCCGACGGCCGGACCTTTACCCTGCAGCTCCGCAAGGGGATCCGCTTCTCCGACGGCCTTCCCTTCGATGCCGACGATGTAGTTTTCTCTTTCGGCGTCTACATGGATGAGGCAGTGGACTCGCCGCAGCGCGACCTGCTGATCATCGACGGCAAGTCCATCACAGTTACCAAAGTAGATCAGTACACCGTACGATTCGTTCTGCCGCGCCCCTACGCGGCGGCCGAGAGATTGTTCGATGGGCTCGCGATGTTGCCGAAGCACTTGCTCGAGAAGCCTTATCGCGAAGGCCATTTCGCGCAGGCGTGGTCCTTGAATGTGCGGACCGCGGAAATAGCTGGACTGGGTCCGTTTCGGCTCAAAGAGTACGTGCCGGGGCAGCGAATCGTGGTGGAGCGAAATCCTTTCTATTGGAAGGTTGACGGCGAAAACCAACGGCTGCCGTATTTAGACGAACTTGTGTTTCTGTTTGTGGGCACCGAAGACACACAAGTGATGCGTTTCGAGGCAGGCGAGACAGACATCATCAGCCGGCTCAGCGCGGAGAACTACAACCTGCTGATGCACGAGAAAGCCCGCATTGCCTTGCAACTCGCCGATATGGGACCGAGCCTTGAATATAACTTCCTGTTGTTCAACCTAAACGATCTTGGCACGAAGAAGCTAGACGGCGTGTCCAAAAAGCAAGCCTGGTTTCGCGATTTAAAGTTTCGGCAGGCAATTTCGGCAGCGGTCGATCGTGAGTCGATCGTGAACCTGGTCTACGGGGTGCGTGGGACGGCCTTGTGGGGCAACGTTGGGCCGGGCAACAAGTTGTGGATCAATCAAGCGATCCCACATCCGGTGCGGTCAATCGAGAGAGCTCGCGAGCTGCTGAGGTCGGCTGGCTATAAGTGGAACTCCGCAGGCCAGTTGCAAGACGCTGGTGGCCAGCCGGTCGAATTTTCGATAATCACCAGCTCATCCAACAGCCAGCGTATGAAGATGGCAACCCTGCTGCAGGATGACCTCGCGCACCTGGGCATGCAAGTGCATATTGTTCCTCTGGAATTTCGCGCCCTGATTGACCGCGTATTTCAAAGCTTCGATTACGATGCGGCGATCATGGCGCTCGGCGGCGGAGATGCGGACCCAAACCCAGAGATGAATGTATGGGCCTATTCGGGGACATCACACTTATGGCACCTCGGTGAAACTCAGCCGGCAACTGACTGGGAACGTGAGTTAGACCAATTGATGCAACAACAGATGGTCACACTTGACTATGCCCGGCGCAAGAAGCTGTACGATCGCGCGCAACAACTGATCGCGGAAAACCTGCCGTTTATTTTTCTGGGAACGCCAAACATTCTTGCGGGTGCGAACAGCCGGGTTGGCAACTTCCATCCCGCAGTGCTCGACCCTTACACCTTGTGGAACGCGGACGAGCTTTACGTTCGTGGTCCGGCTCTGGAGAATGCTGGCGTTCGATGACCGGAACGGCCACAGGCAGGCAAAAGGAACGGCCGGCAGACTTTTCTGACTCGCAGCTGATTAGCCGCTGCCTGCAGGGTAATCAGGAAGCCTGGTCGGCATTGATCGATAAGTACAAGAACCTCATCTACTCGATTCCAATCAAGCTTGGCATTTACCAGGATGCAGCGGACATCTTTCAATCCGTATGTGTGGACCTGCTTTCGGAGCTGCCGCGCCTCCGCGACCACCGTGCCCTGCCAAAATGGTTGATGCAGACCTGCTATCACAAGTGCCTCCGCCACCAGCGTGCCGCTGACAGGCTGGTTGAGCTTGAACCAGAGGGCACTGACGGTAAGGCCGGACTTCCCGCTCCCGCCGACGATCTCCCTGAGCATATGCTGGTGCAACTCCAGCAGGAACAAATTCTTCGCGACGCCATCACAGAGTTGCCGGAAAAGTGCGAGCAGATGGTGCGGTTGCTCTTCTTCGAGCTTCCGCCGCGGCCTTATCACGAAATCGCGGACGAGTTGGGCATGGCGACCGGTTCGATTGGCGCGATCCGAGCCCGTTGCCTGGCGCATCTCAGAAAACACCTTGAAAAGAGAGGCTTCTGAATGAGCGTCCAGGCGGTTCGGAAGACCGAATCGGATGCAATGATTGAGCGCCTGCTCGCGCTCGACGATGCCTCCAGCCGCACTCGGTTCGTCACACAAAACCCCGGCGCCGCTTGGGAGGAAATCGTAACGATTCTTACCGACAAAGTTTGGCAGGAAGTTCGAATCGATACGCATCGCGCTAAAAAGCTTGCGGATGCTGCCTTGAACGTCGCCCAAACTCTTGGTAACCCGAGCCTCATTGCCCGCAGCTTCCGCGCACAAGCGAATGCTATGTATGCGCTGGACGAACACGGTGAAGCCATTCTTCTGCACGCGCAGGCCATCGCTTTGTTTGAGCAAACTGGGGAAGAAACCGAACTCGCCCGGACATTGAGCGGATCGATTCAGTCGTTGCTGCTGCTGGGCCGGTACGATGAGGCGCTGGCTGCGGGGGAGCACGCGAGTACAATCTTTCGCCAACAAGGCAACACACGCAGGCTGGCTCGCTTGGAAATCAATATTGGAAACATCTATCACCGGCAGGATCGATTCACTGAGGCACTCGCGTATTACGAGCGCGCCTACGAGCCGATGCTGGCTCATGATGATGCTGAGGGGCTTGCAGCGGTTCTGAGTAACTTGTCGCTGTGCCACATCAGCTTGAACGATTTCCCCAAGGCGTTGGAGTTGCACCAGGTCGCGCGACGGCACTGCGAGCGGAAGAACATGCCGATTCTGGTTGCCTACGCCGACTACAACATCGCGTACTTGTATTTCTTGCGCGGAGAGTATGGCCGGGCGATTCAAATGCTTCGCGACGCTTCCGTCAGCGCCAAGAGAGCAAACGATGCCTATCAACTCGCGCTATGCAATCTTGACCTTTCCGAAATTTATCTTGAATTGAATCTGAGCGCCGAAGCAGGAGAACTAGGACGAGCCGCGAACGAAGCCTTCCACAAGCTGGGTTTTGGTTACGAAGCTGCCAAAGCCTTGGGCTTTGCCGCAATTGCAGCAAGCCGCCAGGGGCAGGCATTTGAGGCAGTGAAGCTGTTTGCCTCGGTCAAAGAAATGTTTGTTCGCGACCAGAACCAGGTGTGGCCTTCCCTGATTGACTTATATCAGGCGCTGGTGCTGTTCACCGAGGGTCGCCTGTTTGAAGCGCGGCGGCTTTGTGTGGCGGCGCACGCGTTCTTCCGAACCTCGCCGATGCGGGGAAAGTCGGTGCTGGCGGAACTCTTGCTGGCGCGAATCACATTACGGCTGGGCGACGCGGCTGTCGCGAAGCGGCATTGTCAGGCCGCACTGGCCGATCTGGAGAATCTCGACTCGCCGACGCTCCTCTATCAGGCGGAGTTTCTGATGGGCGAGGTGGAGCGCGCAACCGGAAATGAAGACGCGGCCTACGTAGCTTACGGCCGAGCCCGCACGGCAGTCGAGCGCCTGCGCAGCAGCTTGCGAGGAGAAGAACTGAAGATCGCTTTCTTCGAGAACAAACTTGAAGTCTACGAGAATCTGGTCGACATTTGCCTGCGCCGTCCCAATAGTTTTGCGGAGGCGTTCGAGTACATCGAGCAAGCAAAATCCCGAACGCTGATCGATCTCCTCAACCAGCCAGTACACGTGCCAACCGCGGTCGATCCTGGACAAAGCAAACTGGTGCGATCGATCCGCAACCTTCGCGAAGAATTGAACTGGTACTACAACCTGATTGAGCGGGAACAACTTCGTCCAGAGGAGCGCTCGCAAGAGCGGGTACAGCAACTCGAGCAACAGGCTCGCTCGCGGGAAGCCGATTTCTTACGCGCCGTGAAAGAAGCCACCGTTGCCGAGGCGAACGAAGCGGGCGTGCAGGTTTCCTCCGCCATGTCGATGGAGCAAATCCGGTCGGCGCTTCCCAGCGATACCGCGCTGGTCGAATTTTTTTGCGCGAAGGATCGCAGCATCGCATGCGTGCTGACCCGAGACAACCTTCAGGTCTGCCAGGTGACGGTGCAAACCCGAATTCAAAAGCTACTGCAGCTTCTGCAATTCCAGATGTCGAAATTCCGCCTCGATCCTCAGTATGTTGCCACCTTCGGCCAGGCGTTGCTGGAATCTACTCAGGCACATCTCAAGAGTTTGTATCAAGAGCTCATCGCACCGATCCGGCATCTGCTCGAAGCTCGGCACATCGTCTTTGTGCCGCACGGATTGCTTCACTACGTTCCGTTTCACGCCTTGCATGATGGCGAATCGTACCTAATCGATCGATTCGCGATTTCCTACGCCCCCAGTGCCGCCGTTTACGCACAATGCCAGATGAAGCCGGTTACAGCGGCCGGCGATTCTCTAATCCTCGGCGTGCCCGACGAACGAACGCCCGCCATTCGAACGGAAGTGGTGGCGCTCGCTCGAATTTTGCCGAACGCCAAACTATTCATGGGCAACGATGCGACGGAAGATGTGCTGCGAACCTATGGGCCGCGGAGCAAGTCGGTGCACATCGCCACCCACGGATACTTTCGCCAGGACAACCCAATGTTTTCCTCAATTCGTCTTGGGTCATCGCAACTCAGCTTGTACGACATGGCTCATCTGCAACTGCCCGTCGAGTTGGTAGTGCTCAGCGGCTGCGCCACCGGGTTGAATGTGGTCACGCCCGGGGACGAGCTGATGGGACTGGTCCGTGGCCTATTGCAGGCGGGAGCGCAGTCGCTTGTTTTGAGCCTGTGGGATGTCAACGACGACAGCACGAAAGACTTCATGGTCGAGTTCTATACCGGGCTGCAGCAAGGGCATTCGAAAGCGGATGCGATCCAAACAGCGTCGATTCGACTGCGGGAGCACCACCCCCATCCGTATTATTGGGCCCCTTTCTTATTGATAGGAAAGGGGTAACGAGAATCGAATTTTATTTGTCGGATATTGTATTTTTGGAGCCCCTGCCTTCCCTTTTGTAGTAAGTCCCCAAGTAGCTCAAACCCCCAAAGAAGTAATGAGGACAATAATGGAGCATTTTTCGGAACAGCCCTGGATTGATTTTGTCCGCGGAGTCGACGCAGTCGAGGTTGGCAGAGAAATCAGGACACATCTCGATGCAAGCTGTCCAAAATGCAAGACCACCCTCGATGCCTGGACCCGAGTCCGACAATTGGCGACCGACGAAGCTGCGTTTACGCCGCCGGAGAATCTGGTGCGCCTCGTAAAGCTGGGTTTTGCCGGCAGGGCAGCGGCGCAGCAACCGAGAAAATGGACTCTGGCCAACCTGGTTTTTGACAGCTTGGCACAGCCGCTACTGGCGGGTATGCGTAGCGGCGAACTGAATATGTGGCAAGTCATTTACGAGGCTGATGGTTTGACGGTGGATTTGAGTTTTGGCCGACGTTCGAAAGCCAAAAGAGTTCACTTAGTCGGTCAAGTGCTGGACAAGCGGGAAGTGCGGCCCTGGCGCAGCGTAACAGTTGATCTGTCGACAGAAAAAGATCAGCTGCTTGGCACGACCGTGGCCAATGCCTCGGGGGAATTTCAGATGGAGTTCGAAGCGAAGGAGTTTCTCTGGTTGTCGATCAAGGCGGAGAGCCACAACACCGTGTGGATTCCGTTGACGAACTTGAGACAAAGGTAACCGAACATACGTTACCGAAGGAAGCAGAACGAGTTACTTCAGAAAGAGTACGGGTGTAAGTGGAAAGCACTAAGGTTTCACTCTACACTCTCAATCTAGCATTGGATCAAAAGGGGAAAACGATGGGCAAGTTAAAACCAAATACGAGTCTTAAGCGTGCGGGCATGGTAGCGTGCCTGCTGTTACTGCTGACCACTTTTTGCGCGCCAGCAGCACAGGCACAAACGCGTCTAATCGTGCGCGACACGCTCGGACTGCCGGGCCTCAACCTCACCTGTTTATTGACGGGCTGCAAGGTCGTCACCGGCCTTGGCGACCCCAACGGGCAGCTGTTCCTGATCACTTTCCCCGCTGTCCTAAATCCAGTGACGTCGCTGCTTCGGCTCAGTCTCCAGACAGGCATTCTCGATGTGGAAGTCGATCAGACCGTGAATGCGGTGCCAGAGTACGCCTTTTCCGATCCTTCGTATCTAACCGACAAGGCACCGGCTTCCTACTACGGGGCAACGGTTTGGCACGGTTACATCGCGCAGCCCTCGAATCAACTGGTGCGCACGGCTCAAACTCAGGCAACATTTAACGTTGCCGGCGCCGGAACGACGGTCGCAGTGATTGATACCGGCGTCGATCCCGCCAATCCGGTTCTGAAAAGTGTTCTGGTCAACGGCTACGACTTCACCACCAACACCAGTGGCGGTTCGGAGATGAACGACGTTCAGGCCAGTCCAAATTTGAATCAGGCGCAACCGGCTACGCTGGACCAGCGCACGGTCGCGGTGCTCGATCAGCGCACGGTGGCAGTGCTGGATGGCGGCTCGTACTCGGACTTTGGTCATGGGACTATGACTGCCGGCATCGTGCACCTCGTCGCGCCCGAAGCCAGGATCATGCCACTTAAAGCGTTCACCGCAGCAGGCACCGCATATGATTCCAACATTCTGCGCGCCATCTACTATGCCGTAAATAACGGCGCCAAAGTTATGAACATGAGCTTCAATTACACGAGTTACTCTCCGGAACTCGCAACCGCTATCAAATATGCGAACAGCCGCGGTGTAATATCTGTCGCCTCTGCCGGCAACAATGGCGAGCACACCATGGTTTATCCCGGTGGGCTTCCTGGTGTAATCGACGTCGCATCAACCTCGAATCTTGACGTCCAGTCCACATTTACGAATTACGGCGTCCCGCCAGTGTTTATGGCTGCGCCGGGAGAAGGCGTCGTCACTACCTATCCCTGGGGAACTTATGCCGCGGGTTGGGGCACATCGTTCAGCACTCCCTTCGTGGCTGGCACAGCCGCTCTTATGCTGGGGACTAACGGCAACTGTTCCAGCCGAATGGTTCCACTCGGATTGGCGAATGCCCACTACATCGGAAATGTGAATCTTGGTTTCGGACGCCTGGATACATACCAGGCGCTTGCATCGTGCCACCTGTTGTAGAAAAGAGTGAAAACGGAACGCGGGCCCAAGAAGACATGGCGGTAACCCTAAATTCGGGACTGGATTTGTCTGGGCTCGTGCTCCGGGTCAAGGAACTGGAAGAGCAGCATCTCGCATTCCGCAACTCTGTGGTTTGCGCGTTTAACCAGATGCTCGACCTGAAGGACATCAACACCGGAGTCCACAGCACGCGATTGGCGGAATGGGCGCTGCGCGTGGCTCGAAAGATGGAGATTCCGGAGGAACGCCTTTACCAGGTAGAAGTCGCCGCACTACTTCACGACGTCGGTAAGATCGGCGTACCCGACGCGATCCTGAAGAAACCGGGCACGCTCACGCCTGAGGAACGCGCCCTCATTAATCGCCATCCGGAATACAGTTGGTCCATCCTGCGGCTGTTCCCCGGCCTCGAAGAAGCCAGCCTCTTTGCCCTACACCACCACGAGAGCGTGGACGGAACCGGCTATCCTGCCGGGCTCAAGGGCAACGATATACCGCTGGTTTCCCGAATCATTTGTGTGATCGACGCTTTCGACGCGATGGTCTCGAATCGTTGCTACCGACAGGGCCTTTCGCACACGGAAGCGATCGCGCGTCTGCACCGTAGCAGTGGTACCCAATTCGATCCTACGATCTTGCAGGCATTTATTCCGATCGCGGAGCAGGAAGCCGCCGATGTTTTCGCAGCCGCGGGGACCAGCATGTCGGCGGTTTTATAGCCCTGAATCTAGGATCCAACCGGCCTCGATAACAGCGAAGACTAGAAGTCCCTTCAACTGTTATGGCGCGCTAACATAAGTATATTAGGAGCGATTGTCAAGCAGACCAGGCAGAGGATTCCATTTCATGTTAATTGTTCGTGAATACCGACGAATTGGTTGAGAGGCCTAGCGATGAACAGTACTTGATCAACGCGTCTAGCATCCTGTTCGGAGATCAACGCTCCGCGCGAGGTCAGGTTTGACAATGGCGCTAGGTCAATCGTTTAGGATCGTCCCCATCGTTTGGATATGTCTTCAGGGATCCCTTCCAGGCCAGTTCGATTCAATCGCTGGCGTTTAATACGATGTGCTGTGAGGATCAAACATAATCGAAGAGAGCCATAAACCCGAAATCCATGTGAAGTTGCTGATGGCAGTGGAACAGCGTGAGACCAGGATTGTCAGCCGTGAAGTCGACTTCGATCTCTTGGTACCCGCCGAGCATCACAACATCCTTCATCACGCCCGCGGTCGGTTTGCCGGCAACTTTGGTCAGTTCGAAGCTATGCCGATGCAGATGGACTGGATGAATATCGTCGCTGGCATTGCGCATGCGAAGGCGGTAACGGCCGCCTTGCTTCAAGTGAAATGACGCGGGAACAATGCCCTGGGTCATCGGATAAGCAGCTCCGTTAATCGTCCATCGGTTGAAGCCACCTTCGGCGGCGTTGTCTTTTGCGAATGTCATCTCGAACGTCTCGTCCGGCGAAGGTGCGGTTGCACCTGCTCTCGCAAAACGCAAATAGTCCCAATGAAAGGGCTTCGGTCCCATCCAAACCGGTTTTCCTTTGTGTCCCGCATATTCCACGACAATGCCCATGCCGTGGTCCCGGTCATCTTCCGCAAGATCACCCAAAATCCATGCACCGGGATGATTCATTTCGACGATGGCAGAAACGCGCTCAGCTGTTCCCAGCCACAGCACCGGGAGCTCGGCAGGGGCCGGAACTGCATTGCCGTCCAATGCGACAACTTTGAAAGTGTGTCCCGGCAAGGCCAAGCTTCGAATCTCGGTGGCGCTGCCATTCAAAACATGAAACAGGATCCGCTCGCCCTGTTTGACTCTCACCGGCTCGCCATGACCCAGCATGCGACCATTGATAGTGAAATATCGATAGCCCACTTCGTATCCGTGTGGCATCCCTTTCGCAAGCGAGGCCTTCATCGCAGACTCGCCACTCAACTCCAGTTCCTTCACTCGCGTAGGAGGAGCGAGGAAATCCTGGGCCATGTCGCCGCCTTGACTGAAAGACGGTTCGAATTCCTTTAGAACGAGGAACACTTCCCGGTCGTAGTTTCCGGCCTCACGCTTGGGTTCGATGTACACGGGGCCTACTTGGCCGCTGTACTGGCCCGCATGGAGATCGGCGCCAGCTCGATTATGTGTGTGGTAGAAACGGAAGCCCGCTGGTCGCGGCGTGAAAGTTATGCGGCGCATCCCGTGCGCCGGGATGAAGGGCGTCCCTTCTTCGGCGGCGCCATCCACGTCAGTCGAGACTATTTGACCGTGCCAATGCAACTGCTCAGGAGTGTCTGTGTCGTTGTGGACTTCGACCGTCGCTGCCTGACCTTCCTTGAATCGTAATAAGGGTCCTGGGAACTGACCGTTATAGGTGATCGTCGAGACGATGTGTTTCGGAGCGATCTCAACCGGACTTGCACAAATTCGCAAGATGTAGTCCGGGCGAGTCGAGTCGGACTGAGAGGAAACCGTTCCGAAACCCTCTAATCCGAGCGTAGACCCTAGGCTGAGGGGACTTCTGGAGCGAGCCAGCCCAGCGCCGGCGATTATCCCCGTCATTTTGAGAAAGTCTCGGCGTCCGGGCAGTTGTTTTCCCACGAAATTGTCTCCATGCTGCGTACTCTTGTTTCCGACTAGTTTATTCCGCGCACAAACGTTTCGGAAGATGC
Source organism: uncultured Acidobacteriaceae bacterium (assembly GCA_963808195.1). Classification (GTDB taxonomy): domain Bacteria; phylum Acidobacteriota; class Terriglobia; order Terriglobales; family Acidobacteriaceae; genus Sulfotelmatobacter. The sequence goes on from CAWEEW010000013.1 coordinate 204,437, forward strand.
AGCCACCTTTCGCGAAGGCCTCTGCGGAATATTGGCGCGGTTCTGCCATGCGCCGCCCTCACCTTCTCTACGCACCCTGAAACCAACAGAGCTCTTGCGGAAGTCTTACTAACAACAGGATTCGTAATTGTTGCAGGCCGGGCACATGATAAAACTAAGCCCATGAATTTAGAGGGAGGGGCCGAGTCCAACAACAAAGCACAGGCTTCGCCGGCGCAAGGAACCGATCACCCACGCGCCGAAAAATTGCGGAAAGGAAGTTGGCTAACGCTGTTTCAAGGTATACGCCCTTTTAATCGCCGCGGAGCGGTCCGCGACGCGTTGGCGGGAGTCGAACTGGCGGCGATGAATATCCCGCAGGTGCTGGGATATACGAAGATTGCCGGCACACCCGTGGTGACCGGCTTCTACACACTGTTGCTGCCGTTGGTGGCGTTCGCGACGTTTGGATCTTCGCGATATCTGGTAGTGGCGGCGGACTCCGCGACAGCCGCAATCTTTGCCGGTGGAGTGTCAGGCATGGCGCCGGTCAACAGCGCTCGGTATGTAGCGCTCGCCGGTTTAGTGGCGCTGCTGACCGCTGGATTTTTGCTTTTAGCGCGAGTGCTCAAGCTCGGCTTTCTGGCCGACTTCCTGTCGCAAACGGTGTTGGTGGGCTTTCTCACGGGAGTGGGATTTCAGGTCGGCATTGCAGTGCTGGGCGAAATGCTGGGATTAGAAGTGCACTCCCCTCATTCGATCGGAAAACTGATCGAGGTTCTGCACGGTCTTTCGCAGGTGAATGCGGCGACGGTCGGCCTCTCGGCGGCCGTGGTGCTGGGAGTTCTCGCGCTCCACCGCTTAACACCGCGGATTCCGGGCCCTTTGATCGCTGTGATAGCGGCGGTTGCCGCTAGCAAATCATGGGACTTCGCCGGACACGGAATCGGCATTATAGGACCGGTAGTTGGAGGATTGCCGCATCTGGTTCGGCTCGATCTTGCCTGGCACGACATCCGACTCATGACTCCCGTGGCAGGATCTTGTGTGGTGATGATCATCGCTCAAAGCGCGGCGACCGCGCGGATTTACGCCACGCGGAACCATCAGCGTCTGGACGAGAATACCGATCTGGTTGGGTTGGCTGCAGCGAATGCAGCCGCTGCATTGACTGGAGCGTTTGTTGTGAACGGAAGTCCAACTCAAACGGCGATGGTCGAAAGCTCCGGCGGGAAGAGCCAGATCGCGCATCTCTCCACGGCGGCAATCGTTGCGCTGGTCCTCGTTTTTCTGACCAAACCCTTGCAATACCTTCCCCAGTGCGTGCTGGGCGCGATGGTGTTTGTTATCGCTGTGCGCCTTATCGACCTGCGCGGGCTGGCGGCCATTCGTCGTGAAAGTCCGGGCGAATATGTGTTGGCCGTGATTACCGCTGTGGTGGTGGTGCTGGTTGGGGTCGAAGAGGGGATCGTCCTCGCGATGGTGCTTTCGCTACTCCGCATTGTGCGGCACAGCTATCATCCGCATACTGCGGTATTGGTCGAAAGTGAGGACGGAATATGGCGGGCAATCCCGGCCGTTGCGGGAGCCGTCACTGAGCCTGGGCTGGTGGTCTATCGATTTGGGGCCGCGCTCTTCTATGCGAATGCCGGCCGGTTCTCGGACGAGATTCGCTGCCTCGTAGCCACCGCGCCTTCTCCGCTGCAGTGGCTGATTGTGGATGCTGGCGCGATCACGAATGTGGACTATACCGCCTCTCGTGTCGTGCGAGAGCTCCACGAAGATTTGGTACAACGGGGTATAGGCGTACTGGTGGCGCATATAGAACCGGGCCTGCAGGCCGATTTGGATCGGCATGGCCTGACGAAGATTATCGGCCCCGCTAGAATTTTCGATACACTGCGCGAGGCTCTGGCGGCCTTGCACGGCAAAAAGCAGTAGCGGCGCGTTGCAGTAGAATTGCGCGGCTGGGCGACTTGGTGTTTCGAACTTGTTCTCGCGGGCCTTTTCCTCTTTTCAGGTTACCGTGGACAAACGAACGAAAACGATATAAAAAGAAAGCGTAATCGAAACTGCGTGGAATCACTAGCTTGGGTAGGAAACGATTCATTGCTCCATTAGAGAATCGCCTGCTCAGCCAATAAGAATTTCGAGACCTCTCAACTTGCCCCGATTCGATGTAACGATTGCCGGCGAATTAAATCTTGACCTGATTCTCTACGGTCTGCCTGCCGAACTTCCGCCCGAGCGCGAGATTCTCGCGGATCGAATGATGCTCACGCTGGGAGGCTCGTCCACTATCGTTGCGCATAATCTTGCGGCACTGGGCAGTCGCGTGGGATTTATCTCCCGTGTCGGAGACGATCCGCCCGGCGAGATTGCATTGCAACGACTGAGCGCAGGCGGCGTAGATGTTGGCAAGGTACGCAAAGTGACCGACGGTACCAAGACCGGACTCACCGTGATCCTGCAGCGGGACGGATGGCGAAACATGGTCACGTATGCCGGCACGATTTTTGATTTGAGTTTTGAAGATCTAGACTTCGGTTATCTGACCGATTCGCGTCACTTTCACTTCTCTTCTTTCTATTTGCAGCGTGGATTGAGGGATCGTACCGCTGAGATGTTTCAGAAAATCAAAGCAGCCGGGCTGACAATTTCTCTGGACACAAACGATGACCCCGACGATCTCTGGCAGGGGGGATTGAGAATATGTCTCCGCTATGTCGATGTTTTCCTGCCGAATGCGCGCGAAGCACGGCAGATCAGCCGGCACTCAAGACTTGCAAGCTGCGCTGTCTCTCCTCGCCGGCAGTGTGCCTCTGGTTGTTGTGAAGAACGGGACACAAGGGGCGATCGCTCAACGCGGTGGCCAGACTTTTTCTCCAGCAATCAAGGTGGATTCGGTAGACGCGGTTGGAGCAGGCGACAGTTTCGATGCCGGTTTTCTTTTTGAGTATCTGCGCGGTTCGGATGTCCCGGCCTGCCTTGCGATGGGCAATCTCGCGGGAGCGTTTTCGACGACCCGAGCCGGCGGGACGGAGGCTTTTGCTGATCGCGAATACAAAGAGGAGTTTTTTCGCAGCCACGGCGTGCGATTGGGAAGATAAGCATTAACCCATTAAGCTTCCCGCACAAGTAGCCACATACTGCAGTAGATACGTATTACTTCAGAATTTTTATTGCCTGGCTTTATTGTGAAACTTCCAACAGTAGGTGGTCTTTAAACTTTGTCGTCAACCGGGGAGTTTTCTCGTCTGTAGCCGTAACTGTGCCCAGATCTTTGCCGTCCGCGTAGTCGGTCACGTGGTATGATCCCGCTTTCAGGCCGCGCAATTCCACTTCGCCTTTCCAGGTTGCCGCATCGGGCGAGAAGAAAGCGTAATACATTTTGCCGTCCTTCTCGATTGCATAGGCCTCAGGAACGTCGTAGCCGTAAACGTAGAGATCGCGGAAAGTGCCTTTCGAAAGCATCTTCTCGTTGTAAATACCGATCCATTTTTTCCAGTGCTCTTCCTTTTCTTTGGTGAGCGTGACCGCTTTGAATTTTGGGCCGGGATCGGGCCAGACGAACTTTGTTCCCACCACGCCGCCCGCTCCAATCGTCGAGGCAAAATCGTCACCATGCTCGGTCCAGTTGTTGCCCACGCGGGTCATCGCCGAGAGTTCCACGTGATCGCCATAAACAGCGGATTCCGGGCCCAGTAACGCTTTATACACTTTGATGCGTCGACGCACTTGCACCGCGCCGACGGGATCGGCGGTCACCGCCTGGTCCATATACGGCAACCACGCGAGCGATGGAGGAGTTCCGCAAGGGCAACTCTGGGTTACGCTCTCCGGTTTAATCGCGCGAGTCGTTTGAAAAATTGTTTTGTAAACATCGGCCATGGCATTGACCGAGTCTTGCGGAGATTTGTGGTGATGCGCCGGGTTGTAGCACATGGGCACGCTATAAATGTTGTCCAGCTTTGAACCGTCGAATCCCCAGTCGCGAATAAATTTTTCAGTCAAGCGCTTGTAGTAGTCTTGCACCTCGGGCACGGCGGGACATAACGCCGCCAAATCGCGGGTCATGCGGGCGTGTTGGCCGTTCTTATCGAGAATGAACCAGTCTGGATGCTCCTGCGCTACCTTGGATACAACGTATTTGTGCGATTCCCATTTTCCTTTGCCGTCTTCCGCGCCTAAGGGCAACCACCAGAGTTGCACCAGTTCACCCTGCTTATGGAAGTCGTCGGTCATCTTCTTGATTGAGTCGCCGGGGAATGTGTCCGGTCGCGGATTCCAGTCGCCGTACGTATCGAACCAGCGATCGTCCAGCGTAGCCCACTTGATACCGAACTCTTTAAGCTTTGGAACTGTCCCGAGCATTTGCGCGGGCGTGACATTGAATTCGTATCCCCACCCGCACCAACTGACGTTGTAGGCTTCGCTCGAAGGCTTGGGAAGTTCCCATCCTTCTTTTTGTAGAACGCTCGACCACAGACGGAGTGGCTGATAAAAATCACCGGAATAAACAGCCAGAAAACTTCGGGGCGTTGAATAGGTCTCACCGGGCTTGAGCGTAGCGTTCACTGGAATCGTAAGGGAAGCATTGACACGTCCGTCTGCTTCCACTTTGACAGGCAGCGACAGTGACAACGGAAGTGTCTCGACGTGGCCGATTGCTTCACCGACGGACGCACTCCAAAACGCAGCCACCGGAATGCCGCCTCCATAGCCGTCTTTCACGACGGCGCCGAAGACGTTAGGCCGTGAAAAGGTCTTCGTGAGTTTGACGACGTCGTCCTCGCCCCAGTCGTAACTGGCTCCCTGATAGGACCACATGTCGTAGGGAGTTTCTTTCGCTGCTTGGGAATTGAAGCGATGTTGCTGCTCGACGATTTTGTCGATCTGATAGTCGGAAGTTCCCGCATTCGTGTAAGTCGCGCTGCTCAGCAACAACGTTGGAAAATCGTCGTACACCTCGATCTGTTGCGTCCGTTGCAGAGTCTTGCCCTGTATTCCGGCAGGCTGCCCTGGAATCGTAACGCGTTTTCCGCGCCCGAGCTTTCCCGTCGCTTCATCCACTTTTGCCCGGCTCAGGTCAGGCGTAAAGTGAACCGCGCCACTCGTGTCAACGAGGTAATCGCTCTCCGCGGGACCGCCTTCCTGAGGCTCATCCAGGCTGAGTTTCTGTCCGTCCCGAAGAAGAGATGCTTGGATATAGCCCGAAGGCAAGACCTGGAATTCGGCGGTGCTCGTGGTTAAGACAATCGGGCCACCGCTACTAACGCTAACCTTAATAGTGGATGGCTCAGGCCGTGCCTCTGGCACCTGCCGTGGCTTCCGTCCACATCCCGTAAAAAGAAGTGGAAGGACTGCGGCGAGAAGCAGGCTCTGTGAGCAGCAGCGTGGTGTCCGGCGAGTAGCTATCATTGAGAATCTCCGTGTGACTGAGCAGTGATCGTGGCGCCCTCGGTTGCGAGTTCACATAATTGCGAACCATTACTAATAGTTGCGAACGTTATTCCAAGTCAAGTCAAATCAGAATGAAAGTTGTTTTGCTGGAGAGCATAAATGAAATAAAAGCAAATTATTGACAATCATTAGAAAGTTTAGTACTCTTGCAGTCCGCAAGGCGGTTCCCGCCACGACTATCAATTCTTGACGCTCTTCCGAAGAAGGAGATTTCCCATGACCTCCCCAGCGAATTCCAGCTCGCGGCAGCTTTCCACAATGCTTGGCCTGATCGTTGTAATGATCGCATCGATGTCTCTCTTTGCCCAAAGCGGAGCCACCTATTATGTATCGACGAGCGGCAGCGACAGCAATGCCGGCACCTTCTCTTCGCCCTGGCGGACGATTCAGCACGCCGCAAACTCCGTCTCCGCGGGCGCCACGGTATACGTTCTTGGGGGCGTATACAACGAATCGGTGACGATCCCGACATCTGGGACCGCGTCGAATTACATCACCTTCGAGAGCTATCCAGGCCAGACTGCCGTGATCGACGGAACCGGCTTGACTTGCTGCACATCGAACCCGCCGTCAAGCGGGAACGACACCCAGGGTCTGATCAATATTGTGAGCCAAAGCTATGTCACCGTGAATGGATTTGAAATTCGCAATTTCACGACGAGCAAGGCATCCATGACCCCGGCTGGTATTTGGGTGACGGGATCGGGCACGGGAGTTCAACTGCTAAACAACCTGGTGCACAACGTCACGACTACGTCGGAAAAGACCGGGAATGCCTTCGGCGTCGCCGTGTACGGCACGCAAACCACTCCCATTACCGCTATTACGATTAGCGGCAACCAGGTTTACAACCTGAAGACTGGGGAGAGCGAGTCGATGAATGTGGATGGAAATGTGACTCACTTTTCCATCACCAACAATATTGTTCACGACAATGACAACATCGGCATCGATGCCATCGGCTTCGAAGGAGTCGGCCCCACCGGCTACGACCAGGCGATGTACGGCGAGATCAGCGGCAATACGGTCTACAACATCAGCGCGATCAAGAATCCGGGCGAGGGCAATTCCTATGATGCCGACGGACTCTATTGTGACGGCTGCGCTTACACGACATTCGAACTCAACACAGTTTACGCCTGCGATCTGGCGATGGAAGCGGCGAGCGAACACAAAGGGCACGACGCCAGTTACGTGACCATCCGCAACAACCTCTTTTACGATTCCAATGCTGTTGGCGTCTCCATTGGAGGCTATTCCAATACTGTGGGCGGCAGCGATCATGTTGTGATCGTCAACAACACCCTTTACAACAACAACACGAAGAACCAGGGCGCCGAATTTCAGATTCAATACCACTCCGGCAAGGCCTCGGGAAACATTTTCGAGAACAACATCGTTTATGCCGGCTCACAAAACGTCTGGATTTACAGCTTCGTGAAAACCACGAGCGGATACCCAGCTCCCCCTGCGACGCTGAATTGGAACCTCTACTATTCCGCCGCCGGCTACGTGAAGGGAACTTCGATCACTTGGGCGGGCGTTTCAGACTACAAAAATTATGCCGCGTATCAGGCGACCACCGGCGAGGACGCGAACTCACCGAATTCCAACCCTCTTTTCGACAACGCCAGCTCGACTCCTCCGAACCTCGACATAGAATCCAATTCTCCGGCCATTGATTCCGGCAGTACCAGCCTGACGTGTAGCGTTGGCTGGTGCAACGGTTCTTCTATCTATGGCAACACCGATTTTGTGGGTAATCCACGGATCGATGGTTCAGAGATCAACATCGGCGCGTACTGAAGAGATGGCTGTTGTGGCAGAAGCCGTCCAGCTCTGAAACCGCGATCCAGCAGTAGCCTGCCAGCGGGTTCTAGGCGCGCGCTTTGTCGATCATGCTTCGCCAAAGGCCTTTCGACTTGAGAATGAGTTCAACCGCTTCGCGTACGGCGCCTCGTCCCGCCAGAGCTGTCGTAGTATAGTGCGCCGCGTCTTTAACCTCAGGGACGGCGTCTCCCACAGCGACCGCGAGCCCAGCCCGGCGCATCAGAGGAATGTCTGGTAAATCGTCGCCAATATAGGCGACAGCGGAATCCGAAACGCCCGCGACGCGAAGGATGTCTTCATAGGCCGGCATCTTCAGCGGCTGCTTCATGTAAATGAATTCCATCTTCATTTCCTGAGCGCGTCGCAGAAGTGCGGCGCTCTCGCGTCCTGTGATGCAGCCGGTTCGCAGGCCCGCAGTGTGCGCCAGGGTAAGGCCCTGGCCATCGTGCGCGTCAAAGGTTTTGATTTCGAGCGCGGTTCCATCGGCTTGCGAGAGCAGGGTAACGCCGCCATCGGTCATTGTGCCGTCGACATCCATGAGGAGTACTTTGATTTGCGCGGCACGCTTCTTAAGAGCGGGAGAAATTTTGAGAGCACCAGCCAATGAACCCTCCAGAAAAAACTCTTGGAAGAGTCTAAGTCAAAGAGAGAGTTGCGGACGAATCGACACAAACGCGTTCGGGCAATTAGGATACCGCGCTGAGGTGGGTTGGAGTCCACTTCTGCTGGACGTCAGCCCTCCATCGTGGATCGAACTCGGAGGCATAGTACTGAATCCAGGCGCATTCGCTCCCATTTGAAATTCGGGAGCGATCCGTTGCAACCAAATCTGCCACCTGCCACCCCTTCGGGAACCTCGACTATCAGGGACTTCCAGACGGGAGGTACAATGCTTGCCGACAGGGCGCGGACGATGAATTTATCACTGCTCGAGTCTGATGCATGGATTCTTGGGATGGGGAACTGATTCCCCAGGGGCAATCACTGGCCTGATATCGCTTCCAGCGAGTGGCATTTTACCGGCGCGGCTGAAGCAGCTGTTATGATTCGCCGGGTCCGGGAAATCATCAGCTGTCAATGGAGAAAACTATGGTGAATGCTGCGCAAGTAGCGGGACCTGCTAACACTGAGTACAGCATCTGGCGAGTGATTATGGCCTCGTCGGTCGGCACCATGATCGAGTGGTACGACTTTTATATTTTCGGCAGTCTGACGTTGATCTTGGCCCTGAAGTTCTATCCGCAAGGCAACGACACGTTCGCCTACCTCGCCTATCTCGCGACATTCGCCGTCGGCTTTCTGGTACGGCCTTTTGGCGCTCTGTTTTTTGGACGGATCGGAGACCTTGTCGGTCGCAAGTACGCATTTCTTGTAACCCTGTCGATCATGGGGTTTTCAACCTTTGCCATCGGTCTTTTGCCGACCTTTAAGACGGCAGGCTGGTTCGCGCCGATCGTGCTCCTCTTGATCCGCGTTCTCCAAGGACTAGCGCTAGGTGGGGAGTATGGCGGTGCCGCGGTCTACGTGGGCGAGCACGTCCCCGATAACAAACGCGGCTTCTACACCAGCTTCATCCAGATCACGGCGTCGTTGGGCTTCTTTCTCTCGCTGGTCGCCATCTTGGGTACCCAATATTCGATGTCAAAGGACGATTTTTCCGCTTACGGCTGGCGCATTCCCTTCCTAGTTTCCATCATCCTAGTGCTGATCTCACTCTACATCCGCTTGAAGATGAAAGAGTCACCCATCTTCGCTCAACTCAAGAGCACGGGTATGACTTCGGCGCAGCCACTTAAGGATGCCTTCGGCAAGTGGGCCAATTTGAAACTCGTTCTAATTTCGCTCTTTGGAGCCACCGCTGGGCAAGGCGTGGTCTGGTACACCGGGCAGTACTATGCGTTGTTCTATCTAGGGGGGATCCTGAAAATTAATGGCAAAACTGTAAACGAAGTAGTAGCGCTCGCCGTCCTGATAGGGATGCCGTTCTTTACGGTAGTCGGCGCACTCTCCGACCGCATTGGCCGAAAGAAGCTGATGATGGCGGGCTGCCTGCTCGCGGTCGTCAGCTATATACCGATCTACAAGGCCATGGAACGCGCCGCGGGAAACAACATCGTCACGGTAACGTCCGCCAAGGACAAAGTGACCGGTGCAACCAAACTCACACCCATGACCACGGGCGCGAACGGTGCACTGGTACCCGCCAAGGAGGCTCCGAATCCGAATCTCCCCATGCTGGTTTTGCTTGTGTTTATACAAGTTCTTTTCGTGTGTCTGGTTTACGGGCCGATCGCGGCCTATTTGATTGAAGCCTTTCCGGCGAAGATTCGTTACACGTCGGTCTCTCTGCCTTATCACATAGGGAACGGAGTGTTTGGTGGTTTGCTGCCGCTGATCGGACTTTGGAGCGTGGCAGCTACGGGCAACATCTATGCCGGACTCTATTACCCGATGATCGTGGCCGGGATTACGTTCGTCGTTGGAAGTTTCCTGTTAAAGGAGACTCACGGGAATAAGATTTGGGCTGAAGCGGGAGGCAGTGCATCGGCGGCCGATTGATAAAATTCTGCCGTTTCCTAATGCTCCACCGAAAAGCAGACCTGCTGGATTGAAGGCGGGCGTCCGACGAATTTATGCGGGTCTCTATTATCCGATGACCGTTGCCGGGATGACGTTTATCGTGGGCAGCCTGCTGCTGCGCGAAACGAAGGCGACCCGCATCTGGGATGAAGCCGCAGGACGCGCGTCGTAGCCTCGCGGGAGAGACAGTCTGCCTACAGATGTAGTAAGACAGTTGAAGTGAGAACCCGAGTTTCATTTCTGCTGCTTACTATTTTTCTGTCTCTTCCTCTGCTTGCTCAAGACATTGTTGTAAACGGCCGGGTCGTCGATCCCCACGACAATGCTTTGCCCGACGCTGCGGTGCAGTTGATCGATCGTGGTAGGGTTCTTGGAATCGCGACGACGGGGAAAGATGGCCGGTTTCAAATACTGACGCCTCGTCAGGGGCAGTTTTTAATCAAGGTTAATGCTGCCGGATTTCGACCGGTCGAAGGGGCTACCACTGTTTCTACCAGCACTGCTTCCGAAATCACGATAAGGATGGGCCAGCTTTCATCGCGAATTGAGAATGTCACGGTCACTGCCGAGATAAATCAGTCCGACATACTTTCACCCGATCCTGCGGAGAAGATTTTTGTCCGCCAGGATCTGCTCGATGCCAACCCTGGCCGCCCCGGCGCTCCGGTCTCCATCCCCGGCTACCCCATCGAAACCGCGTCCAGCGGGATCAAGGCGCCGCAATATTTTGCGCCCGGCGTGGCAGGAGATCACGGTGAACCGATCGCGCAGTACATCGCGATGGGAAGCTATCTCGTGCCCAACAATCTCTCGGCCAATGCGCACGGCAACGGCTACGCCGACCCCAACATATTTATTCCAGAAGTTGTGGAGAGCGTTCAGGTCGACGGTGGTGCGTTCAATGTTAGGGAAGGTAATCATTCTGTCAATCTGGCCGCGGCTTACGGATTCAGATCCAGCCTCGTCCCGTTCATCACAGTCACCGGCGATTATCGGGACATCGATGTTGTAGCCGGCTTAAGTCCTGCGCCTGATTCTTTCGTGGTCTTCGAAGGCTCTTACGGCGATGGATTCCTGGATAGGTTGGAGCACCGCCAACAATACAAGCTCAACGGTCAGAGAATCTTCAAGGTCGGCGAGCATCGGCTTACCCTGTTGGGCATTGGTTATTACGGTTTTTCTTACGTTCCGGGGCTTGTGCCGATTTTTGCTGGGAATCTGGCCGACGCGAATTTCCCTAACTACGGAGATACGATCGATCCGCGCCAGAAAGATCAGACGCATACCGGACTCATGGCGTTGAACGATAACTGGGACCTCACTGCGAATCAGCAATTGCAACTCTCCGGTTTTTTTCGCACTTATAACCTTTCACTATTTTCAGATTTCGGGCAAGGCCTCATTCGGCAAAGTGAGTTTCGTACCGTTGCAGGCGGTAGCGCGAACTATGTGAACAAGATCGCCAAACATTTGTCTTTATTGGGCGGTTTCGATTATGGGCGCGAAGCGCCGCGGCGGGATGATCTCGATCAATATGGGTTTTTCAATCCTAACAATCCCACATACTACGGCGCGTTCACTCCGGTCGACGGGAACAACGTCACCATTGAATCGCTAACTCCTTATGCGGCTGTCGAAGGATCCGCGGCTCGGCATTTTCGTTACTATCTCGGCTGGCGCCGCGATGAAATTGATTTCATTAATGACGATCTTCTACACCCACAGAATTCATTTCAGAAATGGGTGGGAGTGAATTCGCCAAAAGCTAATCTTTCTTTTCTTCCTCGGGAAGTCTGGTACGTTCCTCTCGTCTCACTGAGCTTTGGGCAGGCTTTTTTTACGGAAGATCCCCGGATTGGAAATGGAATTTCTGGAGGGACAACTGCCGCGGGCACTCCCGTGGCCACCTCGCACTCGTATCAGATGGTCGCCAGCAAGACTATCCACAAGATCGATTTGCGGCTTACCCTGGGTCACGTTACGAGCAGCGCGCAACTGGCGAAAATCGACCCGGATACGGGCCTCCAGTTAAACGAAGGGCCCAGCCGTCTTCGATTTATGACGATCGCAGTCCGCAGGAATTTTAGCCACGGATCACTTCTGGCGACGTTTTCCAAAGCCGATGCGCGCGACCTCGATAGTAGAGAGCCCACGCCGGAAGCGCCGCGAACCATATTCGACCTGCTGGGAACCGTGCTGAAACTTCCTTTCCATCTGCAGGCGCGCGGCGAGTTCGAGTACGTGGGCGCAAAGCCGCTGGGTACTGGATGCCTGCCAAACGTGGCGAACGAGTGTACGGGCGCTCCTGTGAAGGAGTTTCGCGGGGCCGTGGTGCGGCCTTTCCTCAATGCTCGTATGGATGCAGGCGTGAATTTTCTGTTTGCCGGCGGTTACACCGGGCAGACTACGGAAAACTTTTATCCTTCGGACATTCAGGAAGTGGTTGGAGTTCGCATCCCGTCGTATGCCAGCGTAAGCCTCACGTATCGATTTGGACGCTCGGCTGCTCCTTAAGAAGTTTGGCGTGCGAGATGATACCGCGGGCATGGTATTTGTTTTGCAGATTTGCGGTCGGAAGCAGTCGTCCTAGATAATCGAGCGGAACGTATGGTTGGTTTTTTCTCCATCCTCGCTGTGGGATTTTTTTTGGGGATGCGCCACGCCACCGACCCCGACCACGTAATCGCTGTGACAACCATCGTCAGCAACCAGCGCAGCAGCCCGCGGGCAGCCTTAATCGGCGCATTTTGGGGAGTGGGTCACACCCTCACTATCTTCCTAGTGGGGGCGGGAATCATACTTTTCAATCTCGTGATCCCGGTACGAGTCGGCCTCAGCATGGAATTGTCTGTCGCAGTGATGCTGATAATCCTGGGGCTGATCAATGTCGCTGGGTTTCTGCGGGCGATGCCGGGCGAGTCAGCGACGGTCGGAGCATTACCTGTTGGATCGCCGCCCGGCGAAACGCACGACGATGAGGTAGTTCATTCTCATCCTCACAGTCATGGAGACTACCTCCACACGCATACCCATGTTCACCAGTCCCGTGCTCATTCCGACGCGCCCGATCAGACGCCGTTGGCTTGGATGGATCGCGCCTTCGGGAAGAGCGGCCTGTATCAATATCTTCGGCCCTTCGTGGTGGGAGTGGTCCATGGGCTTGCCGGTTCGGCGGCAGTGGCATTGCTGGTCTTAACCACGATCAGAAATGTTCATTGGGCGATCGCCTACCTGCTGATCTTTGGCGTGGGCACGATTGCCGGCATGATGCTGATCACGATGAGTATTGCATCGGCGTTCACGTTCGTGGGGAAGGGGCGCCAGAAATTCTCGCGCCGGCTCGCATTGGCTTCTGGCCTGCTGAGTCTCTGCTTCGGTGTTTTTGTTGCTTACCAGATCTGCTTTGTGAATGGCCTGTTCACAAATCATGCGCGCTGGATTCCGCAGTAAAACCCCGGTAAGACACTGCTTTGAATTGCGTCAAAGCGTACCCAGTGACTTTCGTAATGCTGCATCGAGCGGGGTGCAGTAAAGCCTTATGCTATAATGGTTCTCAACGCTACTGCCACGGTTTGCTCGTGACGCGGTGATCCTGTTGGATCAGATTCATCTCCGCTTTTCCTGCCTGCCGTTTATTCAGCGTCAAATCAAAAATTAAGAGCGGCATGGGAACTCACGACACGTGTATTCAGAGTTTGGTCAGGCCCTCCAGAAAGAAAATTACGAATGACAAGTTTCACAGAATTACCGCTATCTTCTGCTTTGCAGCAGAGGCTGGCGGCAGCTCAATTTATTACTCCAACACCGATCCAGGAACAGGCCATCCCCTGTGCCCTTGAAGGCAAAGATGTGCTGGCGACCGCGCAGACCGGCACCGGCAAGACGCTGGCGTTTCTGATCCCGGTGATCGAAATGCTGCAGCACGAACCGTCGCAGAAAGTCCGCGTACTGGTTTTGTTGCCGACCCGCGAACTGGCGATTCAGGTCAACGAAGAATACGAAAAATTGCGTGGCAAGGGATTGCCGAAGGCTGCGCTGGTTATTGGCGGCGTCTCCGAAAAAACACAGATTCAGTCGGTGCGTGGCGGGTCCAGTTTGGTGGTCGCGACTCCCGGGCGCTTGCAGGATTTTATTAGCCGCAAGCTAATCGACTTGCGTGACGTGAAAATCCTGGTTCTCGATGAAGCCGACCGCATGCTCGACATGGGCTTTTTGCCCGCCATTCGCCGCATCCTCGCGGTGCTTCCGCAACGCCGGCAGACGTTATGCTTCTCGGCCACAATGGAGCAATCGGTCGCGGGTTTGGTGAACGACGCTATGCACGATCCCATTCGCGTGGCCATCGGTTCGGTGCTGAAGCCGGTTGAGAGTGTTCGGTTGCAGGCTTATGAAGTTCGTCCTGCTGAGAAAGCCGATGTCCTGCGCCAGTTGCTTTATGCCGAAGCAGGCCAGACGCTGATCTTTGCCCGAACCAAGCGCGGCACAGAACGGCTCGCGAAAGAGCTGGTGCGCGAAGGTTTTTCCGCGGCAATGATTCACGGCGACCGCTCACAATCGCAGCGAAATGGAGCTCTCAGCGGATTTCAGCAGGGACGTTTCCGCGTCTTGGTTGCAACTGACGTGGCCGCGCGCGGCCTGCATATCGATGATGTAGCCCATGTAATTAACTACGATTTGCCAAAGATGGCGGAGGATTTCATTCATCGCGTTGGCCGGACCGGGCGGGCAGGCTCGCAAGGGCTGGCCTCCAGTTTGGTATCCGGCGCCGAGGTCATCGAGCTCCGCCATATCGAGCGCGTTCTGAAACTGCGCATCGAGCGCAAGCAGGTGGATTGGGCGAATGCGGGAAAATCCACGCATGTAGTCCAAAACACTCTGGCCAGCCGAACCTTGACGAAGATGCCTGGCGAGGTGTTCGCGTAAGAGGGAAGGTCGCAGAATTCAGTAACAGGCCGTTACATTGAAAAGGGCGCGTCATTTAAAGACGCGCCCTTTTCTTTGGATGGACTTTCTGCCGCAGGTACTCAGAGCCACGCAGCAAGAGTTTACGGCTCGTCTTTTTGCGGGCCGCGAGGAATGCTGGAAATATCGGAATCATCTCCCATTTGGAATAGAGCGGCTTGCTCGGCGGCATGTCTTTGCAACTCATCTAAATCCAGTTCGCTCGAATCGCTCGATGTCCCTAATGGCTCCTCGGTCTTGCGCTGGGTACGGCGTTCGGCCTTGTCGCGCTGTTTTTGCTGGCGCGTGTGTTCTTTCTGGCGTTTGGTAAAGCTTGATCGTCCTCTTCCTGGCATTCCAGTCTCCAATCGTTATTTTGCGGCAGCGTTGATCTAACCAGGCTGCTCTCTTCAAATCCCGAGTTCCTAGACTCTGCTTAATTAGGTTCCGCTTAGGCTGGACTTCCGCGAAACTCTCGTTGATCGCTACCAGCGGGGTTCGCGGGGCTGGCGAGCATGACCCTGATAATCATCGCGGCTGCCGCCTCCACCGCCGCCACCAAAGCGTTTTCCGCCTCCGCCTCCACCACGCGGCGAATCGGTTTTGGGCTTGGCTTCGTTAATCTTCAGAGCTCGGCCGCCAAGCTCACTTCCATTTAACGCGGCGACAGCTTTGTCGGCCTCCGCTGGATTGGACATCTCAACAAAGGCGAAACCGCGCGCGCGGCCGGTTTCGCGATCCGTAACAATGCTGACACGCTCAACTGCGCCATGCGCCTCGAACAGGCCGCGAAGCTCTGGTTCGGTGGTGCTATGAGGTAAGTTTCCGACGTATAGATTCTTCATAAGGGTTGGTCTCTTTCGATTGGTGTAGCAAATAAAGTTTCGGGCTGAGCCCGCTCGGGTGCGGAATGCTGTTCGATGGCTTCAGCCCAGCGTGAGGGCCGAGGTGTTTCCCGCAGTGCTCGGGAACGAGCTTCGCTGACCGAGCGTACTGAAGAAATCCGTCTGCACGCTTCGAGTATTCCCCACCGCTGCGAGGAGCCTTCGGAAGCCTGCAGGGCGGAAACAATTTCGCTAGCCAGAGGAATTTCTCCCGCATGCACATCGTTACCCTGCGGCGAAGCCGAGAGATACTCGGGACCGCCCACGAAGAAAGCGATCCTTTGTGGAGGAGTCGCGCTCCGGATGTCCAGGCAAAACTTGTCCCGGCTGTCGATCTCGCCCGCCACATTGATGAGGACGAGATTGTACAGATCGGCGCGCCACCAACACCGTGCCTCGAGCACATCGGCCGCGCAGTCAACCTCGATCCCGAGTTTACGCATGACGTCGGCCCGCAAATCGCGCTTGGTCTGCGAGGTGTCAAGCAATAGCACCCGCTTCTTTTTTGCTGGACTGCTGTCCGAATACAAAAGCGGCAATCCGTCGACTGGCGTGCTCATGCTTTCTCCTTGGCGCCGGTTTGTGCTGCGGGAGCGACCAGGTTTTTCTCGGCCAGGTCCTTTAACATCTTCTGATTGCTTTGACGTCGACTGATCTTCTGCCTGCGCCGCCGGTTAAATCTTGCCTTGTCTCCGTTGATTCCGGACATATCCGCTCCTGCCCTTGGCTGTTCACAAAAAATATCGCAGCGTCCACTATTAGCTGCAGAACGCACCTATCGCAAATTGCTGTTCAATTTTTCGAAATAGACTGCCTGCAGAGCCGTGTTTCGGTTCCTTGGGATCGCCGGATCTGACTTCCAGAATTTCTCAGGCTCGGCACGTCTTCTCGCCTTTCAGGGAATTCTTCTCAATCGCGAAGGCGCAACGTGCTGTTAGGGTGTCTTCGAGGTCAAGACCCCTAGTATACGCTGATTCGTCGATCCAGTTACGAACTTCAGGGTGCGTTAAGGCTGTGAAGGGCTGACACTTTGCTGGTTGTTACCGCGGCACAGCAGAAGGCAAAGCACCAGAGCTCCGACTCCGCCGCCCCCACCGATCTCGAGCCATTTGGGGTTCAGACCGTTGCTTGCCGGCGCGGCGCGGGGCGCGGCTCCGCAAGCATTCGACTCATCGCGGCTGGCTTGTTCCCCTTCGTGCACGGTGGCGGAATTGTTCGATTTGTCTTCCGAAGCAGCTTTGTGGAGAGCCCCGCTGTGCTCGATCTTTACGTCCTTCTTGTGAGCCGCGACCTGAACCGTGCCGTTAACATCGCTTACGTCGTATTCTGTGCGATCGCTCGAAACGGGTTCGACCTTCAAGCAATTTACGTGAACGCTCATTAATGTCGAGGTTCCCACCGAGACGCTGCCGTGCTCTAACGTGAGGTAGGTGCCCTGGAATTTCACAATCGACTGCGCCTGAACCAGCACCGACGAACCTTCGGCGTCGATGTTGGCGACGACCCTGGCTTTAGTCTCCACCGAATCACCGGGAAGAACGACCGTCGATCCTGTTACCTCAAGGCCGTTCACCCACACCCCGCCATCGCTGCGCAAGACGGCGGAGGCGGGGGCCGCATCTTTCGCGACGAGCGACAGAGGACACAGGGCGACCATCAACCAGCAAAGAAAATTGCGTAAAGCAGACACACTCACACCCAGACTGAGTTTCCACAATGAATCTCTTCAAAATCGTAGCGGGAGGGAGTCGAGTCGTCTATTAGCACTCTGGATGCGGGTCGAACGAGAGTTAACTCGCGGGGAAAGAGCGACTGCTTTCCTGCGCCAGGTGTAGGCGCCGCAGGTTATGCTTGGCGGACATGATTTGACGATCTTCGTCGTACCCGAAGTTGAGTCGTACCGCGAATATGGAACAACGTGCCACTGAGAGTACAGTGATTGAATTCCGCGACGTTGCTTACACGCTGCCGAATCACCAGCGCTTGCTTTCCGGGCTGAATCTGCAGGTGAAGCGCGGTGAGACTCTTGTTTTGTTGGGCCGCAGCGGCTCCGGAAAAACAACGACACTAAAGCTGATTAACCGGCTGTTGATTCCGAGCGCCGGGGATGTGCTCGTGAATGGCTCGTCCACCTCGAAAACTGATGTCATCCAGTTGCGGCGCAGCATCGGCTATGTCATCCAGGAAGTAGGTTTGTTCCCGCATTTTACGGTGGAGAAAAATATTGGCTTGGTGCCGCGGATCGAAGGTTTGCCCGCTGATCGAATTCGTGGCCGCGTGGAAGAGCTCCTGCAGATGGTGGGCCTCGAGTCGAAACTAGCAGCGCGTTATCCACACGAGCTGTCGGGCGGGCAACGCCAGCGGGTAGGAGTTGCAAGGGCTCTCGCGGCTGATCCCGCGATCTTATTGATGGACGAACCTTTCGGCGCCCTCGACGCGCTTACTCGCGACCAGCTCCAGCGCGAATTCCTCGCGCTGCAACAACGGCTCAATAAAACCGTAGTTTTTGTCACTCATGATTTGCGTGAAGCGTTGCGGCTGGGTTCGCGCATCGCTCTGATGGAAACTGGCCGTCTGATTACAGTTCTTCCTCCGGAGGATTTCCTGCGATCCACTGACCCCTTGGCCTCGGCGTACGCGCAAGCCTTTGCAGAAGCTACGGTCCCTGCGGCAAATCGAGGTACGTCATGAATCTCTTTCATTTTATTTTGCAGAACCACGAACAAGTTCTTGAACTGACCCTGGAGCATCTCTGGCTGGTGGGCATCTCTACGCTTCTTGCGGTGCTCATTGGAATACCGCTGGGAATCGTGAGCGCGCGCTGGCCGGCTTGGAATAGGCCGGTGCTGGGTGCCGCGAACATTATTCAGACGATTCCGAGTCTCGCTCTCTTTGGTTTTCTGTTGCCCGTACCCTGGCTCGGCGATCGTGCGGATCGCCTGGCGATTCTGGCGCTCACTCTCTATGCGCTGCTACCCGTGATTCGCAACACCTACACCGGAATTCGTGGAGTCGATCCTGCTGTGGTCGAGGCCGGACGCGGCATGGGCCTGACAGATTCCCAGTTGTTGCTGCAGGTGGAATTGCCGCTGTCGTTGAGCGTGATTCTTTCCGGCGTACGAGTTGCTGTTGTGGTCTCGGTGGGACTGGCGACGATCGCCGCAGCGATCGGCGCCGGCGGATTGGGCGAGTTCATCTTTCGCGGTCTTGCCATGGTGAACAATCAGCTCATTCTGGCCGGCGCGATTCCGGCCGCAATTCTGGCATTGTCCGCGGACTTCAGCTTAGGCTTGATCGAGAGGCGTCTGCGGCCGCGATGAAACAGAATCGGCAAGAATGGAGAGCGTATCGTGCCATCGCAGCAATTTTCGAAACGCAGCGGCGGAGTTCGATTCTCCTGCTTCTTCTCAGTTTCTTATTGTGCTCGTGTTCGCCCTCGTCGCAGAACGATCGCATTGTCGTTGGCTCCAAAAACTTTACCGAGTCGCTGATTCTCGGCGAACTACTTGCCCTGGAGATTGAAGCGCATTCTAAACTGAAAGTGGAACGCCGCTTCTATCTCGCGGGAACCTATATCTGCCAACAAGCGATGCTTGCCGGACGTATCGACATCTATCCCGAATACACGGGCACCGCTCTAACCGCGATCCTCAAGCAGCAAGTTGAAGGGGATAAACGGCAGGTCTACGAGCGGGTCAAGCGCGAATATGAAAATCATTTTGGTCTTACGCTCGGCCCGCCCTTCGGTTTCAACGATTCCTTTGCCCTGGAGATTCGCGGGGAGGATGCACGCCGCCTAGGCCTCAAGACTTTGTCGCAGGCGGCTGCATACGCTTCACAGTGGCGAGCCGGATTCGGTTACGAGTTCATGGAACGGCCTGACGGATACGCCGGGCTGGCCGCAGCCTACGGCCTGCATTTTGCCTCGCCGCCTCGGGTGATGGACCTGGGTTTACTCGCTCCCGCGCTTAAAGCTCGTCAGATCGATATAGCCGCGGGCAATACGACAGACGGACTGGTTCCTGCGCTGGATCTATTTGTCCTTGAAGATGATCGCCATTATTTTCCTCCGTATGAGGCGGTTGCGGTGATCCGGCAGCAGACGTTGCAGCAGCACCCCCAAGTGGCGCAAGCGGTCACCGACCTGGCTGGCAAAATTTCCGATCAAGAGATGCAGAAGCTGAACTACGCTCTGGACGGCCAGCATCGCGACGTGAAAGACGTAGCGCAGGAATTCCTGCGGAGCAAGGGGCTTCTTTGACGCAGGCCATTCGCCTGTTATTCGCCTACGGCACATACCCTATGGGTATTCCAAGGCGAGTCTGCAAAACTTTAGGTTCACTGGCGCGCCGCCTAGGAGTTTGACTATGCGATTCCGTGTTGGTGATCTGCTACGCAACTACATTACGCAAGAAAAGGGACGCGTTGTTCGTCTCGTGGAAAAGAACGGTATCGTCTCCTATATCGTGGTCTTACCAGCTAGCGCTCTCCGCGCGGAAAGAGAAGCGTTGTGGCGGCAGCATGAAGTGACCGATGAACAGCGCAGACGCCAGGGAGATTGCTATGAATCCGCAGCGAAATGAGATCGGCAGGTTCATTCTCATCGGTTGTTTCTGAAGAGTTGGATCAGCAACTTTCCCTCCAACGTAAGCACTGCGCTTCCCTTGAGAATTACTCGATTCGTAAACATTTCACACCAGAGTTCACCGCCGCGCTCTGAAACCTGACAAGCGTGCAGCTTCGTTTTACCCAACCTCTGAGCCCAATACGGTGCGAGCGAGCAGTGCGTCGAGCCGGTTACCGGGTCTTCGGGGACGCCATAGCTAGGGGCAAAATAGCGAGAGACGAAGTCGGTATCATCGCCTGGCGCTGTGATAGCGACTCCCGCGGGATGGAGTTTCTCGAGCAATCGAAAGTCGGGGCGGATACTTTCCACATCCGCCTCCCGCTCGTACACGGCGAAATAATTGTCTGCAATCTGCGTCACAGCCGTCGGCGTTTTGCCCAAACCTTCTATCAGTGCGGTTGGCGGAACGGGACAATCCCAGGGAGGCAGGGCAGGGAAATCCATCGCGAACAAACTCCCGTCTCGCAAAACCGTTAATGCCCCACTGAAGCGGGTTTCAAAGCGCACTACGTCGAGTTCCGGTTGGAGAAACTTAAATATGATGAATGCGGCGGCCAGCGTGGCATGCCCGCACAGCTTCGCCTCGCAACGGGGGGTGAACCAGCGCAATTCGTAGTGGTCGCGGCCAGGCACTAAAAATGCGGTCTCTGAGAAATTGATCTCTGCTGCGACCGCGCGCAGCAAATCATCATCTAACCACCCTGCCAGAAAGCACACGGCGGCTGGGTTTCCAGCAAAAGCCCTGGTAGTGAAGGCGTCGACATAGTAGACCGGTAGGTGCATTACCCTATGGTACGCGGCTGGCCCGTAGGCATAGACTAACGGTCTGTTTTCGTCGGCTTTCTTAAGATGAACTCGGAGGTAGGGAATGCTTGCCACGCAGAGCGATACCGTCACGAGTCATGAGTTGATCGCCCGAATCGCTGGCGCACGCCAACAAACCGACCACCTATTCAGCATCGTCAAGCGAGATTCGCTTTACGACCGGCCCATCGCCGAACGTCACCGGATCATTTTCTACATCGGGCATCTCGAAGCTTTCGATTGGAATTTGTTCCATGAGCGCGTTCTTGGACTCAAGAGTTTTCATCCCGAGTTTGACAGGCTATTTGCGTTCGGCATTGATCCCGTCGGCGGCGGGTTGCCTTCCGATCAACCCGCGGACTGGCCATCGGTTGCTGAGGTGGAACAATATGTCCGAAAAATCCGCGCCGTTCTCGATGAGAAATTCGCAGAGGCAATTGCTGATTCTCATCCGCCCGCGGCCGATGGATTCCCGCTGAGTACGCTGCTCAACGTTGCGATTGAGCATCGATTGATGCACGCGGAAACGCTGGCCTACATGCTCCATCAACTTCCGCTGGAGCGGAAGTTGCCGCAAAGAGAGTCGTTGAACGGCGGCACCACACCCGTCGATCATTGCAGTATTGAACTTCCCCCAGGCGCGGCCACTCTCGGCCTCCCGCGTGATTCCCACGTTTTTGGCTGGGATAACGAATTCGAAGCTCATCGCGTTCATGTTCCGGCTTTCGCCATCGACCGCTATCAGGTAACCAATCGTCAGTATCTTGAGTTCATCGCTGCGGGCGGCTACGAAACGAGGGCATTGTGGGACGGTGAAGGTTGGAATTGGAAGGCACGGCAGGGAATTACCCATCCTGCATTTTGGAAGCGTGAAGCAGATCGGTGGATCTATCGCACGATGTTCGAAGACATAGCGTTGCCGCTGGCTTGGCCGGTCTATGTCAGTCAGGCGGAGGCGAAAGCTTACGCCCGCTCGGCAGGGAAGTCGCTGCCCACCGAAGGCGAATGGCAGCGTGCGGCGTATGGCACTCCTGCTGGAGATGATCGAACTTATCCCTGGGGTGAAGAAGCGCCTGCGCCGCAGTTTGGCAACTTTGATTTTGTGAGCTGGAATCCCGCGCCGGTGAATGCGTTTCCCGCGGGCCGAAGCACCTTCGGGGTTGAGGGACTGCTTGGGAATGGGTGGGAGTGGACTTCCACAGAATTCGCGCCGTTCCCCGGATTCGAGCCGTTTCCATTTTACCGCGGATATTCCGCAGACTTTTTTGACGGCAAGCATTTTGTCATGAAGGGTGGATCGGCGCGCACCGCGGCGTGCATGTTACGGCCTACATTTCGCAATTGGTTTCAGCCGCACTACCAATTTGTTTACGCGGGATTTCGCTGTGTGAGCCGCTGATCATTGAATCAGCTAGCCGGACGACTTAGATGCGCTATTGGAAGGGGTTACCAAGATGCTGGTTCATGCGATTACTCCGAACAGAAACTATGCCTTCGCCGCAGACGTGCACGCAGGGCTTACGAAGCCGGGCCAGAAGGAACTGCCGTCAAAATATTTGTATGACGATGTCGGCTCCGCTCTGTTCGAAGTGATCTGCCACCTGCCGGAGTACGGACTGACGCGCGCGGATGAGCGCCTGCTGCGGCGTTACGGCAGCGATATCGTCGAGCGGTTGACCGGTCCCATGGCGGTCGCTGAACTCGGCAGCGGAAGCGGAAAGAAGACTCGCCAGATTCTGGAAGCGCTTTGCCGCCGCCAACCTACCCGTTACTTTCCCATCGAGATTTCCCGCTCGGCTCTCGTGATGTGCGAACGCGAACTTAGCGATATCGATTGCATCAGCATTCTCGGATTCGAGCGCGAGTACCTTGACGGGCTTTTGGAGGTCGCGGCGCACCGTTCCGAGGGCCAGCATCTTCTTGTGTTGTTCCTGGGCAGTACCATCGGGAACTTCGATCGCCCCGCAGGGAATCAGTTCCTGTCCGAGGTTCGTCGAATTCTCATGCCGGGAGATTCACTCCTGCTCGGCACCGACCTGGAAAAATCGAGCGCACAATTACTTGCTGCCTACGACGACGAACTGGGAGTGACCGCCGCTTTCAACTTGAACCTGATCAGCCGCATCAATCGCGAGCTGGACGCCGACTTCAACCTTGCGCAGTTTGAGCACGTGGCAAGAATCAATCACTGGCAGCGCAGCGTAGAGATGCATCTGCGCTCGAAGATCCGCCAGACCGTGAATATCCCTGCCGCCGATCTTTCCGTTGAGTTCCTCGCGGACGAGACGATTTGGACCGAGAGCAGTCACAAATATTCCTCAAAAGAAATATTTCAGATGGCCCGCACCACCGGTTTCCGTTGCGAGGCGCAGTGGATCGACGAGCAATGGCCCTTCGCGGAGAATTTGCTGATCGCGGAATAGTCCGGCATCTCAAACCTTTATCCCTCTCAATTTTGTACGGAGCCCTGTCCGTACTGTATCTCCGTTGTAACAATTCACTCACGCTGAGGTAAATCTTTGTAAATCCTGCGTTTTTACCGACCGTGGCGATGTAGATTTAAGAAGCAAGTTAATTGTCTCGATCGACAAAAACAATTATGACTGGAGCTATATTCCGGCGTCTAGCGATCACACTCTGCATGGGAATCGCCACCAGTGTTCTTTTGGTTCCAACCGGATGGGCTTCGCCCTCGAGCCCACAAAGCGAACAGGACAATGCGCCGGGTGCGGCGAGCCGGCGTATTGGGGCTATTAAGTCTATCAATGGAAGTTCGATCACGCTGACTCCAGATTCCGGTGCCGACGTCAACGTTACGGTTCAGCCTGCTACACGCATCGTGCGTATCGTTCCTGGTGAAAAAGATCTTAAGAACAGCACCCCCATTCAGTTGCAGGACTTGCAGGTCGGCGATCGCATTCTGATTGCGGGGAAAATCGCCGGCGACAATCAGTCGCTCACTGCTTCGACTGTTGTGGTAATGAAAAGTTTCGACGTCGAAACGCTGCATCAGCATGAATTGCAAGACTGGCAGAAACGTGGAGTAGATGGACTTGCCACTTCTGTCGATACCGCGGCTGGAACCATCACCATCTCGGCCCGCGGCAAGCGCATTGTCATTCACAGCTCCCAGAACACAACGATGCGCCGCTACGCTCCCGACTCTGTGAAGTTTGAAGACGCCAAGGCGGGCACGCTGCAGGAAGTTCATTCTGGCGATCAAGTGCGGGCGCGCGGCGAACGCAGCGCGGATGGAGGCGAACTACAGGCGGAAGAAATTGTTTCCGGATCGTTCCCCAGTATTGCGGGCACGGTTGATTCGGTCGACACAAGTTCATCGACTCTCAGCGTTCACGATTTAGTAGGCAAGAAAACTGTGGTCGTCAAAATCACTCCCGACTCTCAGCTTCGCAACCTGCCCCCTGAAATGGCACAGCGAATTGCAATGGTGTTAAAGGGAGTAGCTATGGGAGCCCAGCCCGGCGCAGACAGCGGTTCGGGTTCCCCTGCGGGCGGCGCCGCTTCCCGTGCAGCACCTGCCCCAGGCGGAACGGGCGCGGGATCGTCAGGAGCGGCCATGGGCGGGCGTTCCGGTGGTAGTCCGGATTTTCAGCGCTTGCTCACTCGCGCACTCGCGACTTCGCTCACTGACCTGCACAAAGGCGACGCCGTGCTGATTCTTTCGACTGCGGGAAGTACTGGGGTCGGCACGGTGATCACGTTGCTAAGCGGCGTTGAGCCGATTTTGCGGGCCGCTCCCGGCGCCAGTAGTGCCGCGTTGCTTACGCCATGGAGCTTAAGCGCACCTTCCGGCGACGCAGGCGGCCCATAGTGCTGTCTGTGCTCAATAGAAGTATGCAACCAAATTTTCAAGCCGGGATTCTTGTCAAAGAATGGAACATTGGATGAAGTTTCGGAAATATTTGCAATTCATAGCTATCATCTTCTTGTTCTTGCTGCAGATGTTCACGTTGGCGGCAGCGCAGACCGCCGCGCCGGAGAATACAACATCATCGCCGGCTTCCGCGCCGCAATCCGGCGGTTCGCTGCAAACCGCTTCGGGCGTTTTGCGCGGGCAAGTAGTCGATCCTTCGGGCGCGGCCATTGCCAACGCTAACGTCGTGCTTACGCCGGCGGCTGCTTCCTCGAAGCCCATACCGACTCAATCGAACGGACAGGGGCAATATGAGTTCAAAGGGCTTTACACAGGAACGTATACCCTGACGATCGTCGCCACAGGATTCTCGGTCTACGAAAACGACAACGTAGTCATCGCCGGGGATCAGCCGCGGCGCCTGAATGTTTCGATGGATATTGAAGTCGAGCAGCAGAAGATTCAGGTCTCCGATACTGCACCGACGGTGGATGTGAATCCGGCCAACAACGCCGGGGCCATTGTGGTTTCGGGAAAAGAACTCGAAGCGTTGCCCGACGATCCCGATGAACTGCTCACCGACTTGCAGGCGCTGGCGGGGCCGTCGGCTGGGCCCAATGGCGGGCAACTTTACATCGATGGCTTCACCGCAGGCCAGCTTCCGCCCAAAGAATCCATCCGCGAAATTCGCATCAATTCAAATCCGTTTTCCGCCGAGTACGACAAGCTCGGTTACGGACGAATTGAGGTCTTTACTAAACCAGGTACGGATAAGTTTCACGGCCAGCTGTTCATGAGCGGAAACGACTCCGCTTTCAACTCTCCCAACCCTTTCGGCGGCGCGGATCAGCCGGGCTATGATTCCACTCAATTCAGCGGCAACATCGGCGGACCGATCAACAAGAAGGCATCGTTCTTCTTCGATGCTCAGCGACGAAACATTAACGACCTCTCCGCCATCAACGCGCTCACGCTTGATCCCACTACGCTTGCCGCAACCCCGTTCATCGAGTCTGTGCCTAACAATCGATATCGAACCAACATCACGCCGCGGATTGACTATCAAGTCAGCAAGAACAACACGCTGACGGCTCGCTACCAGTATTTCCGAGACACTCAAAACGACGATGGCATCGGCACTTTCAGCTTGGCGTCTCAGGCTTACAACTCCGAATCCACCGAGCACACGCTGCAAATCAGCGATACCCAGGTGTTCGGCGCAAAGATCGTGAATGAAACGCGATTCCAATACTTGCGCGAGATCGCCAATCAATTCGCGGCGAATGCCCAGCCTGCGCTCAACGTGCTGGGATCGTTTAACGGCGGAGGAAACAGCCAGGGCAATATTCTCGATCATCAGGATCACTACGAATTGCAGAACTACACTTCGATCATTCACGGCAATCACACCATCAAGTTCGGAGCGCGGCTGCGCGGGATTCGCGACGCGAACAGCTCCACTTCCGGTTTCAATGGCACATTCACCTTCTCTTCTCTGGTCGACACTGCCCAGGAGACGAGTTGCGTGCCTACTGCCGGACAGGCGCCGTGCCCAATTTCCTACGCGCACGCAGTTCAGAACGCCGGCAATATAAACACACCAATCGCGACTCAGCTCACATATACAACCGGGACGCCGCCCTTAGTGGTGGGGAATTTCGACGCCGGACTTTACTACCAGGACGATTGGAAGGTTCGCTCCAATATCACTTTCAGCTACGGTTTGCGCTTTGAAACGCAGACCGGTATCCGGGACCATGCGGACCCGGCGCCGCGTCTGGGGATTGCCTGGGGAGTTGACGGCAGGAAGGGGCCGCCTAAGATCGTTCTGCGTGGAGGCTTTGGGATTTTCTATGACCGCTTTCAAGAAGCGCAAATTTTGGAAGCTGAACGCTTGAACGGCATCACGCAGGAACAGTTCGTCATCAACAACCCCGAGTGTCCCTCACTAACCAACTTCCTGGCATGCACCGGAGCGGTTGCGCCGGTCCGGCCCACGATTTATCAGATCAACCCGCGCGTACACGCGCCTTACACCTTGCAAACTGCCATTGGCGTCGAGCGGCAAATCACAAAATCTGCAACCCTGGCTGTCAATTACATCAATTCGCGCGGATTTGACCAGTTGCTTACGATCAATGCGAATGCGCCGTACCCCGGAACGCCGTGCAGTCCATCCTGTCCAACCGCGTCGTCGAATCTTTACCAGTATGTTTCTGAGGCGGTCTTCCGGCAGAATCAATTGTGGGCCAACACAAACATCCGCGTCGCCTCAAAAGTTCAGCTCTTTGGTTATTATGTGCTGAACTACGCCAACAGCGACACGTCTGGAGTTTCAAGTCTTCCCTCGAATTCCCACAACATCAGCGCCGACTACGGTCGCGCGTCCTTCGATACACGCAACCGTCTTTTTTTCGGTGGCTCCTTTTCGCTTCCTTATAACTTCCGCCTGAGCCCGTTCATGATCGCAAGCTCCGGGTCTCCCTTTAACATCACGACGACGAATGACCTCAATAACGATTCTGTCTTCAACGATCGGTCAGGGCTGGTCTCGACCGCAATTTGCGCTGCGGTTGTGCCGCCTGCGCCACCCTCAACGACTTACTGCACGCCGCTCGGAACTTTCGACGCCGCTCCTACTGCAGGCGAAAGAATCGCTCCCATCAACTACGCGACAGGTCCAGCGCATGTGGTGTTGAATCTGCGACTCACCAAGAGCTTCGGCTTCGGCCCTAAAATTACTCGTGCCGGCAGCAATCAAGCACAAGGCGGCGGACCAGGCGGCGGTGGCGGAGGAGGTGGAAGAGGCGGCGGTGGAGGTGGTGGGCCGCGCGGTCCCATTTTCGGTGGTGGAGGAGGCGGTCCGGGCGGACTATCTAGCGGCAATTCTGATCGCCGCTATAACCTTACGTTCGGTGTGAATGCTCGCAATGTTTTCAATAAAGTAAACCTCGCGAACCCCAGCGGAATTCTGGGTTCGCGGTTTTTCGACACTTCAAATCAAATGCAAAGCGGTCCTTTCTCGAATAATGCGGCCAACCGCCGCATCGATTTACAGGTGACCTTTGGCTTCTAACACCTCCTGCTTATGCAGTACGCCAATTCGAGTGTCTGTCTACCGCTATAAAGAATGGTTCTAACCTGCGCGGACTCTCCCGGTTCAGGTTATGCTGATGGAGAGCATGCCGTCAGGGCGCGCAGAACAATTTCCGTTTGCCAGTTATCCCCACCACAAGACGTCAATTCTTTCTTCGCGCTGCGGCCGTTGGCACGCTCGCGGTTGCCGGAGATTCGCTGCTGCTGGAGCCGAACCGACCGCGGATCGTGCGCCGCGATTTTTTCCTGCCGCGCTGGCCGCGAGCGCTGAACCGCTTTACCATCGCGCTGCTCAGCGATTTCCATTACGACCCTTATTTCTCCGTACATCCCCTTCACGCAACCATCCCGTTGGTGAATGGTCTACATCCAGATCTGATTGTGCTCACTGGGGACTTTGTATCTGTGCCCGAGTTCGGAGATGAGAAGAAAGCAGCTTTCGCGGCTGAACCTTGCGCCAGCCTTTTGCGCCAAATGACAGCTCCCCTCGGTCTGTGGGCCGTCCTGGGGAATCACGATGACAACACGGACCCGCAGCACGTTACTCGAGCCCTTGAGGCCGAAAATATTCGAGTCCTCGCGAACCAGTCCGTGGCGATCGAGCGCGGCAGTGGCCGTTTTTGGCTAGCAGGAGTGAACGATGTGATCGGCGGGACGGCAGACCTTGCCTCGACCTTGCGCAATGTCCCACGCGACG
This sequence comes from uncultured Acidobacteriaceae bacterium, assembly GCA_963808195.1. Classification (GTDB taxonomy): domain Bacteria; phylum Acidobacteriota; class Terriglobia; order Terriglobales; family Acidobacteriaceae; genus Sulfotelmatobacter. The sequence continues at coordinate 233,212 of CAWEEW010000013.1, forward strand.
AAGCGGTCGTTCTGTTGGCGCATGAACCCGACTTCGCCGATGAAGCATGTCGGTTTCCCATCGACCTGCAACTCTCCGGGCACTCCCATGGAGGCCAGGTCAGGCTGCCGTTCTTGCCTCCGCTCTACTTGCCGGAGATGGCCAGGAAGTATGTCTTGGGAACTTACCAGATTGGCCCACTCCCGCTCTACACAAATGCCGGCCTCGGTACAGTGACGGTTCCCGTGCGGTTGAATTGTCCACCCGAAATCACGCTGCTGACTCTGCACTCTTCGAAGCTCTGATGGCAGTTGAAAAATATTCTCTCAGCAGCCAATCGCGAACCGTCCGACATGTGCAATCGTCTTCACTTTTGCAGCTTGAGGTCGTCGTAAAACATCCTGCAAGTCAATGATAATAAACAGCCTAGGATGGATCAGAGCTGGCCCCACAGTTGCCAATAACAGGGCATGGTTGAGCAATGCCCTTCGTTAAGTAAAACAGTCTTGCGAATCTGGCCTTGGTTTTTAATTTTTACAGCTTTCTCCTGTTTCGCCTCTGTGAACCCATCATCTACGGGTTTGCGCCATGCTGTACTTGAAGAACGCGAACAGCAGATATGGCGGGCACCTCATCGTGCTGCTGAATTCAGTGACGTGCCTCACATCAGCGCTCGCGCGCGTTGTGAAGACACTCAACCGCCCGAGGCTTTGACCACCCCTGATCCGCTGATGGTTCCTGCCGCGCATGGAGCCAATGTTAAGGTGAGCTTCATCGTCGGTGCGGACGGTCGTGTGCACAGTCCTCTCATTCTGCAAAGTGTGGGAACAGTGGGCGACCGCAATATCCTGCAAACGGTTCGCGCCTGGCGGTATCGCCCCGCAACCTGCAACGGCGTTCCGACCGAAGCGGAAGGGAAGATCGAGTTTTCCCGGCGTTGAACTTCCGCCTTGGGCTAAAATGCTAGTCAGTGTTAGCCGGTAAGTTAGACTCAAACCGGCGATTAAATCGTGGATAGAGAACAGAAACCCGGCAAGCCATCAGCCACAGCTTCGGCGGCGGATTCCGAACATCGCCCGGATGCCGCACATGGCGCCGCTGCGCACAATCCAGCGTTGAGTGAGATTTACGAGCGGCTGTATCCCGAAATTCGCCGCCAACGTCCTAACCAGGAAGCCATTACCGCAGCGCTGCAAGCCATGCAGCGACTCGCCACGGAAATGGATTCCGAGCAAGCCACAGAAGACGCTACGGCGGAGTCAATGTCATCTTCAACTTCTTGTCCGTCGTGCGGGCATCAGAATCGCCCCGGTACCAAGTTCTGCGCGAAGTGCGGTTTTTCCGCGGAAGGTGGGCGCGCTCAGTCGGCAGCCCAATCGTCGCTATCAGCTTCAGAACCACTGCCGCAAAATCCCGATCCCGGAGCCACGCGCGAGATTCATCCTCCTGCAGGATCGGCCGGAGCGGTGCACCACTATCACCACCATTATCATCATCACTACTTGCCTGGAGGAAGCGAGACTGCATTCGTTGCGCCGCGGGGTAACGCTCCGGAAAGTGCGCGGGAAGCTGACCGCCTTCGCCTTGCTGCTGCGGCCAAGGGCGAACCCATGAGCCGTGGGGAGGCTGCAGTCCGCCGTCTCACGCAGGAATGGGTTCTGGCTTGCAATACCCGGCAACTGGATGAACTGCTCGATCTCTACGCTCCCGATGCCCTGGTGTTACGCTCGAACCTTCCCGCGATTCGCGGAGCGGCAGCCGTGCGCGAATTTTTCTTCAGTGCTCTTGAGGCCGGTTTGGGAGAGGTTTCCGTCGAGCCCATGCGCGTTGAAGTGGCCGGCGACCTGGCGCACGAAGTGGGACGCTACAGCGCGTTGGTGCCGGGCACAGCGGGCAAGCGCCGCGAAGAGCGTGGCAAATATCTATGGGTATTTTCCAAGCAGAACAGCGGAGACTGGAAGCTGATTTCTGAATGCTGGTCCGCCGACCTGACTTTAACGGGCGCCGAATCGGATGTCCCTAAATCTCCGGGAACAAGCGCATCCAAGGGAATTCCCCGCAAAGGTCTGTAGAAAGCTTAGCGGTAAGGTTCAGCGCGCCTTTCCGTTCTCCTGTCAAATTCTTGCAATTCCACCTCCGCGTTGCGTTTTTCGGGCTCCCACTTGTCTATAATGGCCGGGCATAGTGGGGCTCCCGTGTAATCGAACGGAGAGTGGGGGAGAGCAGCTTCAAATAGCGGCTCTTAGAACTTCCCCCGGTGCGCTTGAGGTAAGGGATTGTCCGTTGACTGCATGAATGCGAGACCCGGCGTCGAAGTGGCGAGCCTGACCGACGTAGGTTGCCAGCGCGAGAACAATGAGGATTCATTTCTCTACTGGGAACCCGCCGGCGACGAAGACTTTCAGCGCAAAGGTCGACTGGCCGTGATTGCGGACGGCATGGGTGGGTATGAAGGCGGTCAGGAAGCCAGCCGACTCGCGGTAGAGACGATCCGTGAAGTATACGACCACGTCTTCCGCGGCGATCCTAAAGTAGCTTTGCTGGAAGCTTTTGCCACAGCGCATGAGAGGATTCAAGGCTATGCCGAGCAGCATCCCGGGTTGCATGGCATGGGCACCACCTGCACCGCGCTCGTAATTCGCGGCCGGCAACTCTGTTTTGCGCACGTCGGAGATAGCCGTCTTTACTTAGTGCGAGGCTCTCACATCTCGCGCCTCACGCGCGATCACTCTTATGTCGGACGCCTCGTCGAGAGCGGCATTGTCCGCCCTGAGGACGCCGAGAAGCACCCGCAGCGCCATATCCTCACGGCTGCCTTAGGGGCAGGGACGGAAGTTGCGGTCGAAAGCGCCGAGCAAGGAATGACTCTGCAGGATTCCGACGATCTGCTGCTTTGCACCGACGGGCTGTGGGGCGTCGTGTCCGAGGAAGAGATGGAGGCCGCTGTGACCGGCTATGCCCCAGCGGTATGCTGCGCAATGTTGGTCAAACTGGCCCGGCAACGCGGCGGACCCGATAATATTACCGTGCAAGTGCTCCGCGTCGGGCGCGAGCCTCAGGCTCAATCCTGAGTGGACCGCTGTCGTTGGACCCATTTTGTTCTTTCAACTGCAATCCGATGCACATCCTCGTTTCTCATTAAACTTCTACAAAGTCTAGTAATACGCTAGGAGTTAAAGACTTAAGGCCTTTCTCATGGCCTACTGAGGTGGACCTGCGCTTGCTACACCCTTTCACGTAAATAAAGTCTACTAAATAAATGGACTTTATGGCATAATCGCCGCCATGAAAATATCGCAAAAAGGGCTCTACGCGCTCCAAGCCATGATGATGCTTGCACGTCATCATCACCAAGGCGCTATCAAAATTCGCGAAATCGCCTACGAAGAGGATCTTCCGGAAAAGTTTCTGGAACTCATCCTCCTCGAACTTAAGAACGCGCGCATGGTTGAGAGCGTTCGTGGAGCTAAAGGCGGCTACCAGTTGCGCCGGGAACCGGATGAAATCCGGTTGAGCGAGATCATGCGTTTGATCGATGGCCCGCTCGCCCCATTTGGCGATGCCGAGCAATTGCGCGTGCTCATCGACCGAGACCTGCCGCATCGCACTCTGTACCAGGTCTTTCTGGACGTTCGCGATGCCGCTGCGAATATTCTGGAAAATACGACTTTGGCCGATCTCATCTCCGAATCTGGCCCGCGCTCCACCAAGGGCAAAGGCAAGCCCAGAAAGAAAGACAAAGTCAAAGACAAGGACAAACAAAAGGGGAGCGTCCTGCCCATGGTGGTCGGAGGACAAAGAAGTGAATAGGGGCGGTGCTCCTCATCTTTGTCGTTGGGCCGCACTTTCCAGGGGAGCGCAAACCCGCCATCCGGTTGGGTGCTTTTTCCTAATAGCCCCACGTTCCGGCCATGGTTGGCATTGTGAACGGCTCGTTCGATCAAGAAATGGGGCCGCAAGTGAAAGTGTGATGGACCAGTAGGGATCTAGTTGATTTTGACTATTTTGGTATGTGCATTTGCCTGCTAGTTTGCCGTTCGTCGTTTCGGGCCCGAAATAGAGATGGTCTTTTGCATGGCGTTCGCTTATCGCAGCGGAGATTTTTTTTCTGGGTTTGGGATTAGGCCAGGTGCGATGATGGCCGGGACCCGAACGACATGAGCGCAGTGATCGTAGTCATGATTCTGTATCGCTATCGGATACGTGGTGGATGGGTTGGTATTCAAATCGATGGATCCGGTTGCAGCGTCGGTGGGGCATGACGTATTCAACCTAGGTTTTCCTTGGGAAATATCCCCCGGACTTCCCAATAATTAACAAAAATTTAATACGAGTGAAGGGTTTAACCGCCCAATCTCTAGTAAGGTAATTGTAATAATAGTTTAAGTCGATTAACGCGTGCCGCGATATGCGCAACCTCGACTTCCGAAAGTTTTCTGTAGCTCCCCCGAAATGCATTGTTTCGCCAAAACTCAAAGGAGAGGATTGAAATTCCATGAAAGCAACCAACAAAATGTTGTGCACAGCTCTTGGGCTTGCGGTCTTAGCCGCCAGCTCTTGGGCAGAGAGTCCGGCGTCGGCAGCGCCGGCCGCCAAAGACGCGGCCGCTGCCCCTGCACCGCCGGCCATTACAGCTGCGGATGTCCAGTCATTGAAAGATGCCCTGGCTTCCCAGCAATTACAGATTGAGCGGCTTACACAACAACTGCAGCGCCAGGAAGCCTTGCAGCAGGCCCAACAGTCCGCAGTGCAAGCGCTCAGCAAAACCGACACGGCGCCAACTCAAGCTACTCCGCAGCAACAGCTTGCCGCGGTGACAAGCGGCGCCGTAGTTCAGCAAGACGGCACAGGGTCCGGCCTCAACACCCAAGACACGCAGACTCAGCCCGATGTGAAGCCAAATCCGCTGGAGAGTCCCGTCATCTCCATCCACTTCAAAGGCATCACGATTACGCCGGGCGGCTTCGCGGCTGCCGAATTCGTGCGGCGCTCGAGAGCCTTGGCAGCGGACGTTACGACCCCATTCAATTCGCTGACCATGCCGGGCGCTTCGCAGAATTCACTCTCCGAATTTTTCGGATCCGCACGACAGTCACGGCCCACGGTGTATATCGATGGCCGCATGAAGAACGTCGAGTTCTCCAGTTATATATCGGGCGACTTTCTTTCCGCCGCCGATACCTCCACCGCCACTCAGACCAATAGCTACTCTTTCCGCCTGCGCCAGGCTTGGGGACAGGCAAAGTTCGACAACGGATGGAGCTTTCTTGGCGGCCAGATGTGGAGCCTGGTCACTGAGAATAAAGAGGGAATTCAACCCAGCGACGATTTGGGTAGAACCAACGACGCCCGGCCCATGACCATCGATCCGGGATATAACATTGGGTTTTCCTTCGCGCGCCAATACGCCATTCGCGTCACCAAAGACTTCAACCACAAGGTCGCGTTCGCCGTATCCATGGAGAATGCGCAAGGCACGCTTACGACTCACGGAAACGCCAACAACTTCCTGCTTGGCTCCGCCGGCGCAACCAATAGCTACAACGATGCAGTCACGGGTTGCAGCACCAGTTCTTTCATCCCCACTGGTGCAACCAGCCCAACTTTCTTCACCACTTGCACTCCGGCGGGCTCGTATACCTTTAACCCATCGCCGGACGTTGTCGCTAAGGTCGCGTTCGATCCTGGTTTTGGACACTACGAGGTCTTCGGTCTGTATGACCGTTTTCGTGACCGTGTCTTCCCGTGTGCAAACTTCGCTGTCGGCACTACCGGGCCTTGCCCAAGCGGCACCGGTACGGGCCCCAGCGCCGTGGGCGCCTACAACGTTTCCAAGAACGGTGGCGGCTTTGGAGCGAATGCTCGCTGGAATTTCGACCACAAACACATCGTATTTGGTTTGCACGCTCTCGGCGGCAGCGGAATCGGCCGGTACGGCGCTTCCCAGCTCTCCGATTTGTCCATCCATGCTGACGGAAGTCCTTACCTGATCAAGAATGGTCAGGGATTGGCCTCGCTTGAGTGGCATGGCAAGAAACTCGATGTATACACTTACACCGGAGCGGAGTTCGACGCCCGTTCGGCCGATTATGATGCTGCGACGAAAACGTACGTCGGATACGGATCGCCGCAATTCAACAATTCCGGCTGCTACACCGAGACTCCGCCTTCGACCGCCGTTACTGCGGGATTCAATCCGGGGGCGCTCTCGAAGTGCACTGCGGATACCCGCGCCGACATCGAAGGCACGATCGGCTTCTGGTACCGCTTCTACAACGGTCCGCGGGGCAGATTTCAGTTCGGCACGCAGTATTCCTACGTGACTCGTCAGACCTGGTCTGGCACGGGTTTCACAAAAGGAGTCGGCGTGACACCGGAAGGGCTGGATGGGATGGTCTTCACTTCGTTCCGCTATTACTTGCCCTAACTTGGGATGATCCCGCGTCAGCATTTGACGCGGGATCGCCCGGTTCAATGGGCTTTCAACTTTCTGAGGGGCGCTTCCCCTTCAGAATCGCCGCCGGCCTGGCTTTGGCCTACTCTCCTTTTCCGGGCCGGTGGTGCTAATTTAGTGATGCTAATTTAATTTGATGAAGGAACTCGAACCGAAATGTTTTTGCTCAGTCAGGTTGCGCCCTGACGAGGCCGAAGCGTTGCCCGGCAAGTTTGCGCATTAACTTTCTTGACTATGAACTCCAGACGAGATTTTTTAAAACACTTCTCCGCCGCGGCTTTTGCGGCCGGTTTACTACCATCGGGGCTAACGTGGGCTCTGCCGCAAGGGCAAGCCATCGAGTTTCCCGGCGAAGAGGGTTTGATTCTCCGCTCCTACCGCTTCATCGATCTCGAAACTCCCGTCGAGTATTTCAACACCTGGCTCACGCCTGTGCCGCACTTCTTCGTGCGGAATCACATGCACGAACCAAGCGAACTCGATGCCACCGATCCCCAGGCAAAAGAATGGCGGCTGTCGATCGGCGGTGAGGTTGAAAAGCCTCTCACATTGAGCCTCGACGATCTCTTGAAAATCGAAACCCACTCAGTCGTCAATACGCTGGAGTGCGCCGGTAACGGACGCAGCCTGCACCGTCCCCAGGTTCCCGGCATCCAGTGGGGTAAAGGCGCGGTGGGCACCGCCCGCTTCTCCGGAGCGCGCCTGCGCGATGTGCTGCAGCGCGCCGGAGTGAAATCCAGCGGCAAGCACGTCATGTTCCGCGGGCTCGACGAAGTTCCAGGTAAAGTTCCTCCCTTTATTCGCAGCATCCCCATCGAGAAAGCGCTGGACGCCGACACACTGGTCGCCACGCACATGAATGGATCGCTGCTCACCAAACATCACGGCTTTCCCGCGCGTGCTCTCGTTCCTGGCTGGATCGGCGCGGCCTCATGCAAGTGGCTCACCGAGATCAAAGTGCTCGACACAGAATTCGCTGGCAACTTCATGAGCCCCGGTTATCGCCTGCCGAATCAGCCGGTGAAGCCCGGCGACGCAGTCAAGCCGGAGGATACGCACCCCGTTACTGCATTGAGCGTGAAGTCGGTCATTTCCGGCCCAATCGATGGCGCCCATGTGAAGTCAGGAAAAATGGCCATCCAAGGCGCGGCGTGGGGCGGAGAGGCCGATATTGCGAAGGTCGAGATCTCCACCGACGGCGGCGTCACCTGGAATCTCGCCAAGTTGGGCAGCGACCAAGCCCGCTACGCCTGGCGACTATGGAGCTTCGAGTGGAAAGCGGCGAAGCCGGGCGATTATGAAATCGGGTCGCGAGCCACGGACACCCTAGGCCGGACTCAGCCAGCAACGCCAGTGTGGAATCCCAGCGGGTATCTCTATAACGCAATCGATCAGGTGAGGATCCATGTCGCGTAATTTGTTGCAGATGCTTCGGCGTATTTTTGCAGTCGTCTGTTTCCTCGCCATCGCGTTCATTTTGCCGATGGGTTCGCGGGCTCAGAAATCCGGTGCGCCAAATGTGACGGCCGATCTTCCCGCTGGCCCGATGCAGGCGAAAGCGACGACGGCATGTCTCGAGTGCCACGAAGCTCGCATCATCCTGCAGCAACGTTTGAGCAAGGCCGCCTGGACGAAGGAAGTCGACAAGATGACAAAATGGGGAGCGGTTGTTGATCCAACCGACCGCGACGCGTTGATCGATTATCTGAGCTCAAACTTTAGCCCCGATAAGCCCGCCTTCGAGGCGCAGCGTACCTCAGCTGGCAAGAGCGGCAAGTGATTGCGCATCGGCTGAAGTGGAAATTCTCATTGGGGAAAAAGCAAAGCGCTGTCGACCCAGTGTTCGAACTTTCGCGAACACTACGACAGCGCTGCCGTTACTGAGCCCAAATACATGGGCAGAGTATAGAAAGAGCGTTGCCCCAGTTCTAGTGCATACCGGGGTTCTGCCAACTTATACGCCGAACACAGAGAAAAAGGTTTTAATGTTTTTCCTCAGTATTTTGCGCGTTTTCTGCATTCAAGCTTTTCTCCGGACGCAGCAGCGGAAACAGAATTACATCCCGGATGGTGTGCGAATCGGTTAGCAGCATACACAAACGATCGACTCCGACTCCCACGCCCCCGGTTGGCGGCATTCCATACGAGAGCGCGCGAATGTAGTCTTCATCCATCTGATGCGCTTCCTCGTCGCCGCGCTCGCGCTCCTTTAACTGGCCTTCAAAGCGTCGCCGCTGATCTTCAGGATCGTTGAGTTCGCTGAAGCCATTCGAAATTTCCATTTGTCCAGCATAGATCTCGAAGCGCTCGGTCCAGTCTGGTTCGTCCGGTTTCTGTTTGGAGAGAGGCGATACCGCGGTAGGGAATTCGTAGATGATCGTGGGCTGCGTTAGATGTTCTTCAGCTGCCGCTTCAAACAGAGATGCAATGTTCTTGCCCGCCGGCGCATTTGGATCATAGGCCGCATGAGCGTGACCTGCATTGAACCGTTGCACCAATCCCTTCACGCCATCGTTGGAAACAAAATCGCTCATCTCGGGCTTCGCGCCGGCTGCTTCCGGCCAGTAGCGAATGATCGCTTCCCGCATGGTCATCCGCTGCCAGTTTCCCCAATCGAGTTCGTGTACAACCTCGCTCTCGCCATCCCTGACAGTCCACTTCGTTTTCGTGCCGCCAGTTACGTCCTTCGCCGCATGCGCAATCAACTCCTGCGTCAAATCCATGATGCCCTGATAGTTGGTGTAAGCCTGATACGCTTCCAACATGGTGAACTCAGGATTCCATCTCCAGCCCAGCCCCTCATTCCGGAAATTGCGGTTGATCTCATACACCTTATCGAATCCGCCCACCACCAGCCTCTTCAAGTAAAGCTCGGGCGCGATGCGTAGGTACAGATCCATGTCGAGTGTGTTGTGGTGCGTCACAAACGGCCGCGCGACGGCACCGCCGGCAATCGGCTGCATCATCGGTGTCTCTACCTCGACAAAGCCGTGCGCCTCCATTGTCCGCCGCAGCGACTGCACCAGTTTGCTGCGCTTCAGAAAAACTTCTCGCACTTCGGGATTGACGACCAAATCTACATAGCGCTGCCGGTAGCGTTGTTCCACGTCAGCAAGTTCGTTCCACTTCTTTTGGCCGGGCGCGGAGTCGTCACCTTGAATCGTTTTTCCTACAGGGAGCGGCAACAGATCCTTGCTGAGAAAAGTGATTTCCTCTACGTGAACCGTGAGCTCGCCGGTGCGGGTTCGAAACAAATAGCCGCTCACGCCGATGTGGTCGCCGAGGTCGAGCAGCTTGTATAAGTCGAAGCCTTGATCGCCGACCGCGTCTTTCTTCACATAAATCTGCAGCCGCTGGCCGCCTTGCTGCAGATGAGAGAAGCCAGCCTTGCCCATCAGTCGTATTGCCATGATGCGGCCTGCCACACGCACGTTAACCCGCGGATTTTCGAGCTGCTCCGCGGTCTTCTCCGAATAGTCCGCGAGAATTTGTGGAATCGTGTGCGTGAATTCGTATTTGCTGCGATATGCGGTTTGGCCAAGCGCTTCAATCTGTTTCAGCTTCTGGCGTCGCAGTTCGTAAACATTTTCGTCGAATGCCAAGAGTGAACCTTTCCTAACCGAAAGAGCGAACTGCGATTATAACTAAGCCCACCGCCCCGAACTCGACGTCCGAAGTGAAGCGTCAGCGACGCGCCTGCTCAGGGGAGGCTCTCGCCTGCCTGAGCAGGCGGTATTTAGCGATTGCTGTCCGGGATATGGACCTGCGGCGATTCCTAGTTTCTGGTACCTAGATATTCTAGTACACTGGTACACATGGTCGACGACGCCAAACTCCTGGTCGAACGCGTCCAAACCGGCGTGCGCATGGAGAAGCGTCTGCTCAAAGTCCTGAAAGCCTTCGCGGAGTACCACGACATGACCCTCGGTGATCTACTGGAGGGCATCGTCCTCCACGCCTTCGACGGAAAAACTCCGTTCAATGCCGCCTCCCTCGAACGCATTCAGGAACTGAAACGCTTCTACGATTTCGATCTCGATTCCAGCGCGAGTCATCGTTTGAAGGAAATCAAAGGGCGGCCCACCCGCAAGCGGATCGCTGACAAAGACAGATCTGACAAAGACAAATAAAGAGGCTCACCATGTTGGAACAACGAATAAAAACCGCCATCACCGGATTACAGTGGACATTGGGCGTAGTGATCCTGATTGAGGCGATCCTGTTCTTGATGCCCGCGGCTCGCCACGACTTTGCCCGCACGCACATGCCCGAGATCGTGCGGCAAATATTAGGATGGGGCGAAATCATCGGCGCACTCCTTCTTCTCATCCCGCAAACTGCAGCTCGGGGCGCCTGGTTTCTAGTGAGCATTTTCGCTTTCGCGATCGTCATCCACCTGCTGCACGGCGCCTATAACGTCGGCAATTTGGTCATCTACGGCGCCGCAGCCTGGGCCATTGCCGCCGAAAAAGCTTCTGCCCGGACCGCTAACCTAAACGAACAAGAGGTCGCACATAAGTGACTGGCGACCAGATCATCGAGCGGTTCGAGAGTGGAGCAATCACCAACGATTCTTTTCACCATGCCGACCACGTTCAGTTGGCGTTTAGCTACCTCAGCAAGTATCCGTTTCTTGACGCGCTACAGAGATTTTCCTGCGCCCTGAAAAAATTCGCAGCCGCCCACGGCAAAACGGAGCTCTACCACGAAACGATTACCTGCGCCTATTTCTTCCTGATCCAGGAACGCAAGGCAAGCGGCGAGACTGCGACTTGGGAAGAATTTGCTCGCGACAATCCCGACCTGCTTATTTGGAAAGGCGGCATTCTGAACCTCTACTACCGCGACGCAACGCTGAAGTCCGATCTTGCACGAAGGGTTTTTCTGCTGCCCGACAAATCTTTCGAAACCGAAGCATCTCCGCTTGAAGTAGCTACTCATCAGCGGTAAGATGACGTGCTCGGGAGTTCGCGAGCCAGCAAGCCGCGCGAGGCGATTGATGCCGCAAAACTACGTCCCAATTTTTATCTTCATCGCAGTCATTGTTGTCGCATTGCCGCTGACGTTGCTTGCGGCGAAATTGGTGCGCCCGAATAATCCCGGCAAAACCAAGCTCATGCCTTACGAGTGCGGCATCGATCCCATCGACGACGCCCGTGGCCGGTACACCGTTCGTTATTACATCGTCGCCATCCTGTTCGTTGTCTTCGATGTGGAAACCATTTTCCTGTTTCCCTGGGCGGTGAAGTTCAAGGCTCTCGGTCTCTTCGGCTTGTTTGAGATGCTCATTTTTCTGGTCATCCTCATCGCGGGCTACATCTGGGTATGGGCGAAAGGCGCGCTGGAATGGGTGTAACTCCGCCCACTCCCGCCGGCGAGGCACAGGCCCAAACTTTCACCGCCAGCCGCTGGACGCAGGGCAATTTTCTATTTCCCACTCGACTGGTGGTGAGCCCACTCCGCGTGAGTCGCGTGAAGTCGCGCTGGTTCGGCAGCAACGACGAGAGCATCGCCATTTCGAAGATTGCCTCGGTACATATTTCCACCGGCGTGCTGTGGTCAGAAATTCGTATCGAGTCGACTGGCGGCACCGATCCCATTACCAGTCACGGCCATCGTAAGGCCGACGCCCAGCGCATTCGCGACCTCATCGAGTCCTATCAAGCGCAGGCTCGCGGGTAGTTCCTGTCCTTGGCCGTTTCGATATGTGACAGAGCTCTATTTTTCCGTGCAAAACGTTGACACCGTATCCCCAAGCTGATAAAAGTTAACGTTCTCTCCTGAACCCTCCGCGCCCGAGGTTCGTGCGTTTCGCAGCAATGTCTGAAGAAGCCAAGTCGCCCTCTTCACTACCGCCGGAAGGTGAGCCGAAGCCGACAGCGGATAAGCCAACCGTCCCTGGCGGCGTGAAAGCCACAACATCGGGATCTGTTCAATCGGACCCAAAGGCATCCGCCGAAAAGTCTGTTTCCGCTGAAAAACCTGCTTCGCCAACGCCGTCGCCGGCTTCTCCGAAGCCCGCCGCAGCGCCCCCAAAGGCGGCTGTCCCCACGCCGACTCCATGGGATTCACCGATGATTGCGAAGTTCAAGAGCACATACGGTTCCGGCATCGAGCCGCTGACTTACGCCGGTCAGAACTATATGGTGGTCGATCGCTCGCTGATTCCGGAGATTCTCCAGATATTGCGCAACGAAGAGCAATTCGATTACTGCGTCGACATCACTGCCCTGCATTATCCCAAGCGCGAAAAGCAGTTCGATGTCGTCTGGGTGCTGTACTCGTTTTCGCGTAACGAGCGCATCCGAGTGAAGACGCAAATCCTTGACGGCGAGAGCATCCCCAGTTCCGTACCCATCTGGGCGGCCGCGAACTGGCTGGAGCGCGAGGTCTTCGATATGTTTGGCATCAAGTTTGACGGGCATCCCGACATGAAGCGCATTCTGCTGCCTGAGGGATGGAAGGGGTATCCCTTGCGCAAAGATTACGGCATCCTGCAGCAAGATAATGAATGGGTACAGATCAATCTCGGAATTGAAAGCGGACAATGAAACAGCAGTTAAGCGTTGTGAACGCGAGCCGTTAAATCTAGAAATGACCGAGCCCACTACACTCTCGAACCTCGATCTCGAAACGCCCGATAAGACGTTTCTCGATGCGAACGAACTCGTCATCAACATGGGGCCGCAGCATCCCGCGACCCATGGCGTGTTGCGCGTCATTCTTCGCCTCGATGGTGAAAAAGTTCTTGGCCTAGAGTGCGTGATTGGATATCTGCACCGCGGTGTGGAAAAGATCGGCGAACACCGTACTTACACGATGTTCAATCCGTACGTCGACCGCATGGATTACGTTGCCGCGGTCTCAAATGGTTTGGGATACTGCGAGACCGTCGAGAAACTTCTTCATGTCGAAGCTCCGCCGCGCGCGCAGTACGTTCGCGTCATCCTCACCGAACTCAACCGGCTCGCCAGCCACCAGCTCTGGTTGGGCACGCATGCTCTGGATATTGGCGCCATCACGCCATTGTTTTACACCTTCCGCGACCGCGAAGAGATTCTAAAGATCTACGAAAAATATTGCGGCGCCCGCCTTACCACTCACGCCTTCCGCATCGGCGGCCTGCAGTACGAAACCTACAACGGTTTCGAGCGCGAGGTAAAGAACTTCCTCAGTTTCTTCCGGCCCAAGATCGACGAATACGAGGAATTGCTCACCACGAACCGCATCTGGGTTGAGCGCACCAAGAACGTCGGAATCATTTCTGCCAAGGATTGCATTGCGCTTGGCGTTACCGGCCCGGTTCTCCGGGCCAGTGGCGTGAAATGGGACCTTCGCAAGGCTCAACCTTACGCCAATTACAAGAACTTCGATTTTGATATTCCCACTTGCCAAAACGGCGACACATACGATCGATATTTGGTTCGCATGGCCGAGATGCGGCAATCGGTCCGCATCATCGAGCAGGCCGTTGAGGGACTTCCTGAAGGTCCTGTCATGGCGAAAGTTCCGAAGGTGATGAAGCCGCCCGCGGGCGAGATCTATCACTCCATTGAGGCGCCTAAAGGCGAGCTGGGATACTTTATCGTCAGCGACGGTTCCACCCAGCCATATCGCGTGCGTGTGCGCCCACCTTCGTTCGTGAATCTCCAGGCCCTCGACCTGATGTGCCGCGGCCAACTCGTGGCCGACGTCATTGCAGTGATCGGCACGCTCGACATTGTTCTCGGCGAGGTGGATCGCTGATGGGTCACGGCATGATGGGCCAGATCGTCCAATATATTCAGTCCTACCTAAGCAGCGACCAGACGCCGGGCGCCGCGGGAAACATGTTTTGGGTGCTGGTATACATCCTGGCGGTTTTCGTCGGACTCTCGATCGCCGTCATTGCGATGAATTGGCTTGAGCGCAAGATTCTCGCTCACATGCAGGTGCGCCTCGGCCCCATGCGGGTCGGCCCACACGGCTTGTTGCAACCCATCGCCGACGCCATAAAATTGCTGCTCAAAGAGGACATTATTCCGACCGAGGCTGACGTTGCAATATTCTGGATGGCGCCCTTCATGGTGGTGCTGGCAGCGTTTACGGTTTTTATCGTGGTTCCGTTTGGCCCCACGCACGCGGTCACCGACATGAACATCGGAATCCTCTTCATGCTCGGCGTCTCTTCCCTGAGCGTGCTTGGCATCGTGATGGCGGGCTGGGCCTCGAACTCGCACTATCCGCTGATCGGTGCACTGCGTTCGAGCGCGCAGATGGTTTCCTACGAAGTTGCAATGGGACTAGCCGTGGTCTCAGCCATCGTAATGACCAGCCTCAACGCCAGCGGAACCGGAACTCTCAGCATGATCGGGATCGTGCAGGCGCAGCAGGAGCAGGGTGTCTGGTTCATCTTCAAGTTTTTCCCGCTCGGCTTGATCGCCTTTTTTATCTTCGCCGTCGCGATGGTTGCCGAAACCAACCGTGCTCCTTTCGACCTGGCCGAGGCCGAATCGGAATTGACGGCGGGCTTCCACACCGAGTACAGCGGCTTTCGTTGGTCATTATTTTTTCTCGCGGAATATTCTGCCATGATCGCAGTCTCGTCGATCGCGGTCACGTTGTGGCTCGGCGGATGGCTGCGCCCATTTCCGAATCTCCTGAGTGGCTCGACTTGGGACCTGATCTTCTCGCTTTTTCCTGGTGTCGCATTTCTTTTTCTTGCCGCGATGTGTTTCTTCAACGCGGTCCGCATGCCGAAGCATCCTCTTTTCCGAATCCAAACCATCGGCCTTGCCGGATTCGGCGTAGTGCTCGGTTTGATTGGCCTTGTGCTGCTCGTTCCTGCAGTGAGAATTCGCGTTCAAGATATTTTCTGGTTCTCCGCGAAAGTTGCGGCATTCATGTACCTCTATATCTGGTATCGTGGCACGTTCCCGCGATATCGCTTTGACCAGCTTATGCAGATGGGATGGAAGGTCCTGCTGCCCATGGGGCTGGGCGTTCTCATTTTGACCGCCACGGCGGGATTGTGGCCGTCGATACAGCATTCAATATGGCACCCGTAGCCACACCATTTTTCTTTTACATGCTCTCCGGGATCATGCTCATCGGCGGCATCCTGGTGATCACGCGCAAGAACCCGGTGCACTCGGCGCTGGCGCTGATTACCGTGTTGCTGGCGCAGGCGGCCATTTATCTGATGCTCTATGCGCCCTTCGTCGCTGGCGTGCAGATTATTCTTTATGCCGGTGGAATCATGGTGCTGTTCTTGTTCGTCATCATGCTGGTCAATATTGACCGGGCTGCGAAAGAGCGTACGTTCAACAGCCAGTGGTTGGTTGGAATTGTTGCCGCGACTGCGTTAGGCGGATTGTTCGTCGCGGTTTATACCAAGGGAAACAATATTTTCCCGGAGCATGTGCTCTCGATGGTCGAAAACGACAATACCCAAAAAGTGGCCACGATGTTGTATGGCCAATACATGTTCGCCTTCGAGATCGCTTCGCTGCTGTTGCTGGTAGCGATCATTGGCGCAGTGGTGATGGCGAAGAAGAGGATTTAAGAAAACTGCTTCTAGCTGCTAGCTCCTAGCTTTTCGCTAGAGGCTAGGAGCTAGAAGCTAGAAGCTGAAATGGAATCAATGCTCCACATCACGACGTTGCACTATCTGGTCCTCGGTGCAGCCCTGTTTCTGCTCGGAGTTATCGGCGTGCTCACTCGCCGCAATGTTGTTATTGTCCTGATGTCGATCGAGTTAATTTTGAATGCCGTGAACCTGAACCTGGTCGCCTTCTCTCGCCTTTGGGGCGGAGTGCACGGCCAGATCTTTGCCATCTTTGTAATCACTGATGCCGCTGCCGAAGCCGCGGTTGGCCTTGGAATCCTGATCGCTTTCTTCCGTAATAAGGAGACGGTGAATATAGACGAGGTGCACTTGCTGAAGTGGTAGAAGCAGTATCGAGTTCCGAGCACCTAGTGACGAATACTTAGCAACAACTATTTAGCACGAGTAATCTTGTCATCCTGAGCGAAGCGAAGGACCCATGTACTCTGCCGGCTGCGAGAAAATGCGTGAGTCTCTGTCAGGGAAAATGACGCGCCTCCAGCCAACGACGAACGACGAACGACCAACGACATGTTCTTCCTAACCCACATCTGGCTGATCCCGTTGCTCCCCGCCTGCGGTGCGGCGATCATGTTTTTCTTCGGCCGGAAGTTGCAGAAGGCGACGGTCAGCGCGGTTTGCGTCGGCACCATCGTGCTTGCGTTTCTTATGGCGTGCGGCGCGGTCCGGGAATATTCAGTGTGGTCGTCGCAGCCCGAGCATTTCCATCAGCCCTATCAGACCATCCTCTATACGTGGCTCGGCACCGACACCGGGCACATGAACTACGCAACCCACGATGGCTCTCCAGCCGCATTCCAGGCTGACGCCGGTTTTCTTCTCGATCCACTTTCCAGCATCTGGCTGCTGTTCGTCACTGGCGTCGGAATGCTGATCCATATCTATTCCACCGGATATATGGCGCATGAGGGTGGGTATTATCGCTTCTTCGGATACCTCAACCTCTTCATGTTCTCGATGCTCACGCTAATCCTGGCTAACAACTATGTGCTGTTGTTTGTTGGCTGGGAGGGAGTGGGCTTGTGTTCGTATTTGTTGATCGGATTTTACTTCCATCGTAAGTCGGCGAGCGACGCTGCCGCGAAGGCCTTTATCGTCAACCGAATTGGCGATGCGGGATTTATTCTCGGGATGTTTTTCATCGCCTGGTATTTCGGCTCGCTCCGCTTCACCGATGTCACCCACATCGCACATAGCGGACGCTTCGCAATCGGCGATCCCATCATCACCGCGGCCACTCTTCTTCTCTTCGTCGGAGCCTGCGGAAAGTCCGCCCAGCTTCCACTCTACGTCTGGCTGCCCGACGCCATGGAAGGCCCCACTCCAGTTTCTGCGCTCATCCATGCCGCAACCATGGTCACCGCCGGTGTTTACATGGTCGCACGCTCGAATGCGCTCTTCGTGCTTGCGCCCACTTCGATGAAGACTGTTGCCATCGTCGGTGCGCTCACCGCGATCTTTGCCGCTTCCATCAGCCTGGTTCAAAACGACATCAAGCGCGTGCTCGCCTACTCGACTGTTTCGCAACTCGGCTACATGTTCCTCGCGCTCGGTGTTGGGGCATTTGCGGCTGGAGTCTTCCACGTCTTCACTCACGCGTTTTTCAAGGCGCTGCTCTTCCTTGGCGCCGGCTCTGTCATCCACTCCATGAGCGGCGAGCAGGATATGCGCAACATGGGCGACCTAGCCCACCGCATCCCCACGACGTATCGCACCATGCTGGTTGCCACGCTGGCGATCGCGGGCATCTTTCCCTTCGCCGGATTTTTTTCCAAAGACGCCATTCTGTGGGAAACCTGGTCGCGCGAGGGCGGCGCCTATCGCTTCCTCTGGTATATCGGTTATGCCACGGCGTTAATGACCGCGTTTTATATGTTCCGTCTGATGTATCTAACGTTTCATGGCCACCCGCGCATGAGCCACGACGCGGAGCACCACATTCACGAATCTCCGGTGTCGATGACCGGGCCGCTGGTCATTCTCGCCCTCTGCGCCCTCATGGCCGGATGGCTGGGCTGGCCGCACAGCCTCGGCGGCTCTGACCGCTTCACAAAGTTTCTTGAACCTGTCTTCGCTAGCGAAGCCAACGTCTTGCAGGAGCAGGGCAAAGCCGGTCAACTGGCTACCGGCGAGAAAGAAGAAGAGCACAACACGGGCACCGAGTGGTTGTTGATGGGATTATCTCTCGCCGCCGCTGGCGTTGGTTGGGGGATGGCTTGGCGAAGCTATAGCCATGCCGACAAGGGCTATGCCGAGCCCATTGCCGCTGTTCCGCCCGTCTACAACACGCTGCTTCACAAGTATTACGTGGATGAAGCGTACGATTATGTCTTCACTGGACGGCGAAAATTAGGGAGCGTCCGCCTCGGGGTGCTGGGTCTCGGCGAAGGCTCCGCATGGTTCGACACCAACATTGTCGATGGCGCAGTCAACGCCGCTGGATGGTTGACGCGCCTTACCGCGACCATTTCCAGTTGGTGGGACAAGTGGATCATCGACGGCGTCGGCGTAAACGGCCCCGCGATCCTGGCGCGCGTCTTGTCGTATCCCGCGCGCATGTTCGAATGGGGTTTGGTGCAATGGTACGCGCTGGTGATGACCGCTGGATTGGTAGGGTTCGTGTTTTATTACGTGTATCACTGAAATGCCGCTTCTAGCTACTAGCTCCTAGCAATGCTTTTCGCTAGAAGCTATGAGCTAGAAGCTAGTAGCTCAAAGCTAGAAGCTGACCTTCATGCAAAACCACATACTCTCGATCATCCTCTTCACGCCGTTGATAGGCGCGCTCGTTCTCTTGTTTGTGCCCAAGGAGAACAAAGACGCGATCCGCTGGATCGCGAACTTTTTCGCGCTCGGCGGCTTTCTAATCTCGCTGCCGCTCGTTCCAATGTTCTGGGCGCAGCGTTTCATGCCCGGCTTCAAATTCATCGAAGGCACGCCCAACAATTGGATTCCCTCCATCGGCGCGGGCTACGTGATCGGCATCGACGGCATTTCCTTTCTGCTCATCATGCTCACCACGCTGCTGGGCTGGATCTCGATTCTCTCTTCCTGGACCGCCATTGAAAATCGCGTAAAGGAATACTACGTCTGGTTTCTGATTCTTCAGACCGGCATGCTCGGCGTCTTCATGGCGCTCGATTTCTTCCTTTTCTTCGTCTTCTGGGAAGCGATGCTGGTGCCGATGTATTTGCTGATCGGAATCTGGGGCGGCCCGCGCAAGCTTTATGCGGCGATAAAATTCTTTCTCTACACCCTCGCTGGCTCGGTGCTAATGCTGCTCGGCATTCTGTTCCTGTATTTTCATCACCACATAGTGACCGGCGTTTATACCTTCAGCCTCACCGCTCTCTACGAAACCGCGCCGAAGATTTATTCCGATCCAGCCTACGGCCCCACCATCGCAACACTGTTGTTTTTTGCCTTCTTCTTCGCCTTTGCCATTAAAGTCCCGATGTTCCCATTCCACACCTGGCTGCCGGATGCTCACGTCGAAGCGCCAACCGCCGGCTCCGTCATCCTGGCGGGCGTGCTGCTGAAGATGGGAACCTATGGCTTCATCCGCTTCTCGCTGCCATTTTTCCCGGACGTGCTGACGCACACGAAAGTTCGCGGCTGGATGATCACGCTTTCGCTCATCGCCATCATCTACGGCGCGCTCGTTTCGCTGATGCAAAAGGACATGAAGAAGCTGGTCGCCTACTCGTCGGTCAGCCATCTCGGCTTCTGCACGCTGGGCATCTTCGCCCTGAATTCCGCCGGCCTGAGCGGATCGGTCTTGCAGCAGATCAATCATGGCATCTCCACCGGCGCGCTTTTCTTGATCGTTGGCATTCTCTACGAGCGCCGGCACACCCGCGAGATCTCCGAATACGGCGGCATCTCGAACGTCATGCCCGTGTATGCGACCATCACCATGATCATGTTCCTGTCTTCCATGGGATTACCGCTGCTCAACGGTTTTGTTGGCGAGTTCACTATCCTGCAAGGCACGTTCATGGAGAATTGGCGTTGGGGTGCGTGGGCTGTTCCGGGAGTCGTTCTCGCGGCGGCATACTTGCTGTGGCTCTACCAACGTGTTTTCTTCGGAACCGTGACGAATCCCAAGAATGAAAAGCTGCACGACTTAACGCCCCGTGAAGTGCTCACGTTCGTCCCGCTTCTCATCATGGCCTTTTGGATCGGCCTTTATCCCAAGCCATTTTTCCAGATTCTTGAGCAGCCTGTGAATCAGATCGTGCAGAACGTGCACAACCCGCAGGCTGGAGCTGCTGTGAATGCAACGTTTCGACCGGTGGCTGGGCTTGAGGAGCGCGTAGCTTCAGTCGCGCAAGCCGGAACTGACAAAAATGCGGGCTACAACCCCTCGGCGATGCAGTCTGCTTCGCCAGCGGGTTACGAGATAGCTGCCAATCCGCGCGCCGTCGCGCAATCTGCGAAAGGGAAGAACTAAGTGGGCGCGCTTTCTCAATTCAATTTGAACGACTACTTGTTCGCTCTTCCCATCACGCTGCTCACGTTGTTTGCGATCGGCATCCTGCTCATCGACCTAATGATTCCGCCCGAGAGCAAGTGGATCAATGCCGTCACAGCTCTGATCGGCGTTGTCTTTGCCGCGGCGGGCGTGACCAAAATTGAGATCTGGATGACTGCGATTCGTATGCCCCCGGGAAGCGGTTGGCCCGGCTTCATGGGCACAATGTTCGTCGACCGCTTTGCGATTTATTTTTTCTACTTGTTTCTCGCGGCCACCGGTGTCTCCATCCTTATGTCGATGCGTTACATGCAGACCGAGCATGAGAACCACGGCGAGTATTACGCTCTGATGTTGCTGTCGGTCATCGGGATGATGTGCATGGCTTCAGGGTACGATGTCGTTCTTATTTTTATCGGCCTCGAATTGATGGCGATTTCGACGTACGTCCTGGTCGGATTCCTGCGCCGCGACCGCCGCTCCAACGAAGCTGCCCTGAAGTATTTGTTGCTCGGCGCATTCTCCTCCGGCATTTTCGCTTATGGCCTGTCACTTTTCTACGGTCTCACCGGATCGACCAACCTTCGCGAGATCGAGGGTGGGCTCATGCGGTTGCTTTCCCGCGACCCGCACAATCCGGTCGCTATCGTTGCGTTGCTCACGACCATCACCGGCTTGTTGTTCAAAGTCGCAGCGATCCCTTTTCATCAATGGGCGCCAGATGCCTACGAAGGCGCACCCACATGCGTTACCGGGTTTATGTCCGTAGCGGTCAAGGCCGCCGGCTGGGCGATGCTCCTGCGCATCCTCCTTTGGGGACTGATGCCCCTGCGCTCCGTCTGGGTTCCGCTGCTGGTTTTTGTCTCCATCGCGACCATGACCGGGGCGAACTTCGCCGCCCTCACTCAGACCAACACCAAGCGCCTGCTCGCGTATTCTTCCATCGCTCACGTAGGTTACATGCTGCTCGGCCTCATCGCAGGGACGGTGGGCGCACTCAGCGCCGACGGCATCAAGGGCATCCTGATCTATCTTTTGGTCTATACCTTCATGAATCTTGGCGCATTCGGCGTGATCACATCGCTGCGCCATCGCAAAGTTATCGGCGACGAACTCGACGACCTCAACGGCCTTTATTCTCGCGCTCCCGCTGAAGCCGTGCTCATGCTGATCTTTTTGCTTTCGCTCGCGGGAATTCCGCCGCTCGCAGGCTTCTGGGGGAAATATTTCATTTTCCTCAGCCTCATCGAAACCGGGCATTATGCGCTCGCCTCGCTCGGTGTGCTTTATTCCGTCTTCGGTCTTTACTATTATCTGAAGATGGCGAACGCCATGTTCATGGGCCAGCCCGAAGAACGGGGACTGCTGCCCGTAAGTTGGACCATGCGTTTCGCCCTCGGCATAACCGCGTTCGCTACGCTGCTGATCGGCATCATGCCCGACCGCTTCATTCAGGTGGTGAACTGGTCACTCGGTATCGCGCAGAATCCCGCGGTTGCAAGACTGGTTCACTAGAAGCGAATAAAATTTCAATCAGCAATCAATAATCAATAATCAGCAATCAGAAATGTTCGGCTAGGGTAGAATCCGCTTTGTTGGCTTGATGCCCAATGTCCGCCACTGATCCAGATCCGAAGAGTCGTGACTTCGCCCGGAAGGAAAATTTCTGGGTGCAGGCCGCTCGCTACAGCCAACTAGCTTTCGTGCTTCCGGCTGCCCTCGTCGTAGGATGGCTCATCGGCGCGGGACTGGATCGCTGGTTGCATACCACATGGCTTTATTTGGCAGGCATCCTTCTTGGCATCGCCGCCGGTTTCATCGAATTGATCCGCACCGTTATGCGCGACACCAAGTGATTACAACTGTAGGCGCACTGTTGCTGCATGGCTTCGATGCAAGACCAACCACAAACCGAACCCGGCTTGGCTCAAGCTGCTTCCGAGGTTTTCTTCTCCGGTGCTCTTCGCCGCATTCGCCGCTTCATGGCCGTGCTCGCGCCATTGTTGGCCGCACTAGCATGGTGGAGGTTTGGCGCTCGGCCTGCCGCAGGTTTCGTTCTTGGCTGCGTGATCGCTTACGTGAACTTCTACTGGCTGAAGCGCGTGATCGTTGCTTTTGCGGATCGCGCGACCGGAGCTGCAGACTCGCAATCCGGGCAGGAAGTCGTATTCCGTTTCGTGCTGCGCTATGTTTTGATGGCCCTCGGTGCCTATGCTATATTGACTGTTTCACCCGCGAGCCTGAATGGGCTTCTTGCGGGCTTATTTTTGCCCGTCGCTGCCATCGCGTGTGAGGCGTTTTACGAGCTTTACGCGGCTCTGGTTCGTGGGGTGTAATGGCGAACCGGCGCTGCCGTTAATTTAGAATTAAGAACCGAAAAGCTGTCCTATGCCTGAACAACTTTGGTTTACGCAAATTTTGAACAATCTCTTCGCCGCTCCGGTCACGGCGATGCTGCGGGCGTTGCACATAAAAGTCAAGTACGCCGCTGCGCCGATCCCGAACTCCTTCGCCATGGAGCTTCTGGTCTTTGCCTTTCTGCTGATCCTGTTTCTTCTCGTGCGCTCCCGCCTTTCGGTCGACCGCCCCGGCGCTCTGCAACATTGTTTTGAGGCGGTTGAAGGGATGATTCAAAATCAGAGCGAGGAGATCATCGGCCATCACAGCGAAGGCTACACGCCATTCCTGGCGGCGCTCTGTTTCTTCATCTTGTTCTGCAATCTTATTGGCGTAATTCCAGGTTTCGAGTCGCCCACCGCTGTGCCCATCGTTCCCTTGGGCTGCGCGCTTTGCGCCTTCTTCTATTACCAAACTCAAGGATTCAAGCACGCCGGAATCGCCTACTTGAAACATTTTGCCGGGCCGATGCCCGCATTGGCCCCATTAATGGTTCCCATCGAACTCATCAGTCATCTGGCTCGAGTGCTTTCGCTGACCATCCGTCTGTTCGCCAACATGTTTGCCGGAGATATGGTCACGCTGGTTTTCTTTTCGCTTGTGCCCATTGGCGTTCCGATTATTTTTCTGGGACTGCACATTGGCGTTTCGCTGCTGCAGACTTACATCTTCATTCTGTTGACGACTGTTTACCTGCAGGGCGCGGTTTCGGAAGAGCACTAGAGTTTAAGTTAGCGGCGCGTTTGTTCTAAGAAGGGAACTGAGAACTGATTTTCAAGCCGCAAGCGTGAGGGCGTCTGCACGGTATGACGTCAACCACCCACTGGCGGTATTTCATACAAGGAGAAACACAATGAGTAAGTTAAGCAAATTGTTCATGGTCCTGTCGGTACTATCGTTCGCCGTCCCGGTCTTCGCGCAGGGCGAAGCCGCGGGGGGAACCAATTGGGTTGCCATCGCTGCAGGATTCTCGATGGCCTTTGCTTCGGGCATTTGTGCGCTGGCACAAGGCAAAGCGACGGCATCCGCTGCCGAGAGTCTGGCCCGCAATCCAGCGGCCCGTCCCGGCATTCAGCTGGCGCTGATTCTTGGCCTGGCCCTGATCGAGTCGCTCGCGCTCTATACGCTGGTTATCATTTTCGCCAAGGTAAAGTAAACTCAGGTCAGCTTTTTCGAAAGCAAAAGCCTCTATTCGCGTCAGCGAACAGAGGCTTTAAATTTTGTACTGGTGTTTTTATGTAGGGACAGCCGCCCTCGGCTGTCCGCGGAGCGACGCTCCGCTCTCGCGGTTAAATTTTCCGCTCTCCGCTCCATTGCCCGTCCTTGTTTTGCGGGACGTTATTTGTCGCTTCCACCAGCAACCTCCTTAGACGGTAGCGGCTTTCCAGGTCGGTATTTACGATCTCGAATCCAACTTCATTCACCCGCGCCCGGCGCAATAGCACGTGAGCTTTTATCTTCGAGCGCAAGCCGACCGAAATTTCCAGATCAGCCTCGCTACCGATACGGAGGCTGTCTTCTTTCGTGCCTTTGCCGCCGCCCAGGCTCAGCTCGCGAATCAGAATCTTTGATTTTCCCCAGGAACTGCCAATCGTCGCGCCAATCGCGCGGGGCAGCACCATACGCTCGTACCGCCGCTGCCGCACCCACGGGCACGCAGGAGCCGTATCCAGCGGGGCAATCGCCAGTTCTCCCGCTTCAATGCCGCTATCGGCTAAAACCTGGCCGCTGTAACGAGGATCGGTTTTCGACAACGACTGAGCCGCTGCAATCCTCAGCTCCTTGTGATGAATCCACCCAAATCTTTTCTTCGCCTCCACAATCTCCCGCAGCAGCGCAAGAGCCTCGTTATCCCGCAGGCGTCCCAGCGATTCGATGGCTTTCACTTGCACCAGAGGCGAGCGCGAAGCCGCTTCGCCGGGCCGCGCCATAGCAACGAGCGGTGGTGCGGCGGTAATGTCACCACTCATGCCGATTTCATCGATCGCCTCCGGCAGCACCACGGAATCCAGCACTTCGGCGAGTTCCAACAGCGTACGGCCGCGATCCGGCGCAGCACCATAGGCAATCTGCCGAACCACAATGTCGTGATAAAAGCGATTCCACTCCGGCAGGCGCACCGGCAAGAGTTCGAGCAGAGTTCCCACGTCCAGCCGGCTTAACAATCCCACTACCGCCGAGGCCTGCCGCGGCTGGCCCATCCGCAGAATCTCCCGCAACTGTGCGAGGGCAGGCGATCCCATTTCCTTGACCAGATCGATCATGCGATCGCATTCGTCCCGGCGCATGCAGCGGAAGAACCGGTCGGCCAGATGTTCGGCGCCTGATTGACACGTGCGCCGCAAAACCACCAGCAAATCCGCCGGCACCGGCTCACTGCGCAAAGCCTCTTCAATAAATTCCGGAATTCGGTTCTCGACGCCGACTCGCGGGCGCAGATCGTTTACCAGCACCGGACGTTGCTGCAGCAGCATCTCCATCCCGGCGCATACTTCGTTCACGGCTCCGTAATTCCTGGCTTCGCTGGCCTCCTGGCTTAGGCGCACGAAAGCCGCACTCAGCAAGCTCTGCAGCTCGGTGTCTTTCTCCGCGCACAACTGCTCGCTCACTCTGCGGATGGCGTTCCCCGTCGCCTGGCCACCCAATCGCGAGTAAAGATCCGCCACTTGGCTCAATCCAATCGCTGTCTTGCGGCGAGCCTCTCCCTCTTTCGTGCCGAGGCAACTGGAATAGTTATTCAGGATTTCGGCTGAGGTTTGCTTGTCGTCGCGATCCAACAGTACTTCCACGAACTGCCGCAGGTTGCGCGGGGGCACGCACGGAGCTTCATTCGAAAGCAGAACCGTCTTCTTCCCGGACTCTGGCACTTCCGCCCAGAACATCCGGTCCAGCATGTCGGCGTGCGACTCCACCAGAATGCCGGCCTTGTTCATCTTGTCTTCTTGCAACTTCAGAATCTGGCGCAACGAGTCCATTTGCCGGCTCATGTGCTCCATCATCTGATGCACGGCATTGACCTTGACTTCGCCCTTGGAATAACGCTCCAAGGCGAAGCGGATCGCCATATGCTCGGCCGCCTTCATCAGCAGCGGCGTATCTTCCTGCTGTTCGGTGGTGACCTTCGCCGCGAGGCTGCCAAGCAATTGCTGGAGATTCAGCCGCGTGTTGGGGTCGACTTCCGCGAGATCCTTCTGCAAATCCTCGGGACGACTATTCGGATCGTCCTTCACCTGCCCGAATCGAGTCAGAAGCCGGATCGCCTGAACTACCTCTGCCTCCTGCAGCGGCACAACGCCGCCGCCCTCCCACGCCGGTGCAGTAGCTGCTCCTGCTCCCACGGCTCCCGTTCCTATTCCCGCTCCAGATCCCGCTTCGGGGGCGGGTCCTGCAACCCAATGCCCGGAAACATTTGGGACACTTCCAAAAGGAACCGTGGTTCCACCGGGTTGTCCTTGGCCAACCGCACTTGCGCCTTCGGCCGCCGCGATCAGTTGCAGCAGCTTCTGCGGGTCGTTCAGCCATTGCTTGAATTCGGGTCCCAAAGTTTGCGCGGCAATCTGCGCAGCCACGCTGATGTCGCCCGTCAGAGGATCGGCCGCCACAAACTTCACTTCATTAATTTTGATCGTGCTCTTACCGCTGCCGCCAGCGAGCGCTTCTTTGATTTGCTTCGCTACGTCCTGGGCCTTCGAACCGGCTACCGTGAAAGCTCGCACGAGGCGGGTGAAATCATCGAGGGTAACGTCTTTGGAGAAGTGCAGGCTGGCCAGCCCGGCCGTGGTTAGTAGCTGCCCGAAGCTGCGTTCCGTTTGCCCCGACTCCAGAGGAACTCCATCCAGCAATAATTTGTTGTCGGAGACTCCCAGCAGAAAACCGCCCTCGCCAGCGGATGGAAGTCCCTGCTGCAATTCCTTCCATGCGATCTCGAACTGCGCTTCGGTCCGTTTGTGTTCTGGGCCGTACATCCGCGCGTACTTGATCAGAATGTTCAGGCTGTGTACGAAGGCCCGTGCCGACGCCGCTCGGTTGGCATGAAATGTTGTTGCGTCCGTGATAGATCGCTCCTAAGACCGCAGTTCTGCAACAAAAGGGTAAATCCAACAGGTAAGGGTCTGCACATTACGGAGGTAATGGAACCCGCGCGGAATGCTGCTTGGACTATCGGGAAGCAGTGAGCAAATGATGAATGTGACGGGGCGTTCTCGGGCCAGCCTGAGCTTAGAGCTCCGCGGTGTGCTTGAAATGCGGCTCTTGGCATGCTCTTTTGCCCGGCATGCTTCCTGGGACTTGGCATTTCTCGCCAATAGCGACGAGAATAGCAACGGAGAACAATTCAGCTATCCGGGATTCTCGTGTCTTCCGCAACCAGCCGTCCAACTCGCGCTCCGAAAACCACCGGCCTCCGGTACTGGCTGCTGCAGGTTCTGGAGGAGTGCGAGCACGTCTCTGCCGATTTCGGGCCCGATCCGGTTCATGACCTGCGTGTCTCCTTGCGACGCTGCCGTTCTCTGGCCGATGGTCTGATGGCCCTCGATCCCGCCTCGGACTGGAAGGCGATGAAGAAGGCTGGCAAACTCCTGTTTCAGAGGCTCGGCGCGTTGCGCGACGTCCACGTCATGATGGAATGGGTCGAGAGGTTGAACCCCGGAGAAACCCGTGTGGAAGGGGACAGCTCGGTTGCGTTGCCGCTGCCGCAGTCTCAACAGAGCAAAGAATCGGCTTCGCAACTCGCTGCGCATGAAGACTCCGGCGATCCTGCCGCCCATACGCTACTCGAGATCCTCCGTCGTCGCGAACAAGAGGAGCAGCACGAAGCCCAAGCCGCTCTCGAAGAATTCGACCGCAAACAGTGGCGTGCCTGGAGTAAATCGCTTCCCGCGCGGGCCGCGCGCTTTCGGCCGGGCAGCGTACTCTTCAAGCATCTGGCTCTCGAGCGCTGGACGGAAGCTCACGACCTTCACAACCGCGCCCTTCGCAACCGCTCGCAAACTGCGTTTCACTGCTTGCGCATTGGGATCAAACGCTTCCGCTACATCGTGGAAAATTTTCTTCCCATCGAGCACAAAGCCTGGAGCAACGACCTCAAGAGACTGCAGGACCTCCTGGGCGAAGTCCATGACCTCGATGTTCTTTGGTCGACTGCCGTATCCTGCCGCGTTTTTCCCGATCCCGTCTCGCGCAACGCCTGGCGCAAACGAATCCTGGCCGAGCGTACCGCGCGCATCGACGGCTACCGCGCCCGAATGGTTGGCCCTGAAGCTCTCTGGAACGTCTGGCGCGTAGCTCTTCCGCAAGGCAAACAGATTCAAGCGCTCGCCACTCGCCGCCTGAAGCTGTGGGCGAACGGCCTTGATCCTGACTTTGCGCACTCCGAGCGGGTTGCCGGCTTGGCTCTGCAGCTCTATGACGGTCTGCTTTCTTCTGGATGGCATCCTTCAGTCGATAGCGTCGCAGCCCGTTCCAGCTTGCTTGCCGCCGCTCTTCTCCACGATGTCGGTAAGTCAAAAGGCCAGAAGGGCCATCATAAGACTTCGTTCAAGCTCATAAAAACGCACGGCAAGCCGCTCGGCTGGCAGCCCGCAGATCTGCAACGCGCTGCCATCGTTGCCCGTTTTCATTACGGAGCGCTGCCCACGCGCACCCACAAAGCCCTGCGCGATCTTCTCCCCGATGAGCAGAAAGGGACGATCCAGCTAGCCGCGATCCTACGCCTGGCCAACGCCCTTGACGCCGCGCACGACGGCCACATCCGCCGTATTCAAATCGAAGACCGCGGAGTGATGGCCAAGTCTAGTCGTGAGCAACACCACAATGGATTTGTCCGCAGGCCACTCAGTGTCGCTCACCACCAAGCCTTAGTCATCGCCGCCGAGGGTTATTCCGCCTTGGTTCCTGCCGCCCAAACTATCGCAGCCGAACGCCATTTGCTGGAGACTGTGCTCCATAGGCCAGTTCTGATTAAGCCCTTAAAGTAGAGGCCGCGCGCATAGTTTCCTCGGCCGCGGATCATCGTTAAGGTGACCGCTGATCAATGCCGGCGGCGGCTTGGTTTTTTCCGGAACATGCGCGAATCGTACTGGAGTGCTTCAACTTCGCGCACGGTCATCCTCTTGTAGTCGGGATGCGCTGTGTTAAGCAGACAATTATTCTCGCTGGGAGCGAGAACCGAAGGCACCCAGAGTAAACAATGCTCTCTTCTTTGGGCAAATTCATCACCGAACCGGGCAAGCTCGGGAGGCGCTGCCGATTCGCGCCAGTTGGCCGGGAGCGTCGCGGCGTCGACCGTCTCACTTTTTATGTCATCGGGGAATTCAGCAACGGCTAAGACCAAGTCGTCCGGAGAATCGCCTTGATCGAGGTGGACAAAATACTCGAGCATCGCGAGAGATTGGTGTTCCGACGCATAACTGAGACGGATCCCTGGACTCGACCATCGGCCGCCGAACAGGTAGGCTCCCTCGCCATCGAATGGAGTTTGAGCGTAAGTCTTGCGCAGCACTCGATAAATTCGACTCAACTAACTCCGCCGTAGGCGATGCGGCCCAAAACATTTTCGACCTGGCGTGCTCCCAGTTCCGTGTCGATCGCCGCTACGGGTGCGACCCCACCGAGAGCACGGTTCGGTTGCTTAAGCCAGCGTCTCGTGCGCTCCTGATCGCCAAGGTATTCGTTGGCGATGGCCACCAGACGGGCCAGCCGGTAAAGCCGGTCTGATTCGTAACGCGCCAGCTTTCCGCTGCTGCGGCGGCGCTGCAGGCTGCGAGCAGAAAGATCAAGCGATGCCGCAAGTTCTTTCAAAGTTAATCCGGATGCCTGCATGAGTTCCTCGACCACACCCGGAGGAAAGCCATCGCGAATCGCGTCTCGCATATCGCGATCGCTGGAAAGCGCACGGCCAAAAGCTCTCCGGCCTCCTAATTCTGCGACTACAGCTCGAAGTTCGTTTACCATTCTGTCGTCTATTATAGCGACAAATGGCGCTGAGATCAATTGGAGTTCAAGCCGGACGAGGTAGCGTCGCAGTCACTTCCGCTCGTCAATTCTTCCGCATATAAACGTGATTGCTTTGCCGAACCGTTAAGCCCTGCGCGTTTTCACCGACCGGGAGGACGGCAGGCAGAGCCAGATATTTATGACCCACGCCCAACTCGTCGCAAAAGCTGTTTACTGGCTGCGCCGCTACCGCTGCGGCGTGGTTCTCTCCGAACAGGCCTGCGCCAGCGGCGAGATGCCCGACGCCATCGGCTGGAAGAGCGCCTGCCATTCGGTGCTGGTCGAGTGCAAGGTCACGCGCTCGGATTTTCTAGCCGACCGCGCCAAGCCCTTCCGCCTCAAGCCCGAGCGAGGAGTCGGATGCGAGCGCTTTTATTTAGTCCCCGCCGGACTCCTCCGCCGCGAAGAGATACCAGCAGGCTGGGGGCTGCTCGAACTCCGCCGCAATAAAATCGAAATTACCCAACCCTCCGCCAAGAATCTCCGCACGGCCACAGGTTTCCGGTACGAAATGAATCTGCTTCTAGCCAGCCTCCGCCGCGTTGAAGTCCGCGTCGAACCGCAAAGCATCACCGACTTCCTCAAGTGGAAAAACCGCATGGCCGAATACAACCGCGGCACCCTCCCGGAAGGCCTGGTCTCAGCGCAAGAAGAACTCAATGTATTCCTGGAACCAGAATCGAACTGAGCTAGAACCACCCTGTGGTCCTAGTGGCCTCTGTGGCTAGGGTCTTGAGTTTGAAAGGGTGGTATGGCGACCGTCGCCGAGGGCGAGGAGGGCGTTTCAACTTGCTTGCGCAACTGAGACAGACATGGAGGTTTTCTACAACTCTCTCCGGCCCTCCATAGCTTTCAGCATAGTGATCTCGTCGGTATACTCAATGTCGCTGCCCACCGGAATGCCCATCGCGATGCGCGTAACTTTCACGCCGGCGCGCTTGAGTTGATGCGAAAGGTAAGTCGCTGTGGCTTCGCCCTCAACCGTGGGATTCGTCGCGACAATCACTTCATCTACGTTGCCCGCATCCACCCGCGTGATCAGGTTGGCGATGCGCAGTTGATCTGGCCCTATGCCGTGCAGGGGTGAGATCGATCCATGGAGGACATGGTAGACGCCGTTGAAGTGCTTGGTCTTTTCGATGGAGGAGATGTTGGTTGGCTCCTCAACCACACACACCAGCCGCTGGTTGCGGGTTGCGCTGGTGCAATAGACGCATGGATCGACGTCGGTGATGTTGTTGCACACCGAGCACAACCGCAGGCTGGCCTTCACGTCGCGCACCGCCGCGGCCAGCGCCTCGGCGTCTTCATCGCTCGCGCGCAGAATGTGGAAAGCCAGCCGCTGCGCGCTTTTCGTGCCCACGCCAGGCAGCTTCTTCAATTCGTCAATCAGCCGTGACATCGGCTCGGCAAATTTAGACATAGGAAATTGAGTGATTGTGCGATCGGGTCATTGAGTGATTGAAAATCAAGTCAAGGATAAAAACCTCGTACCCGCCAAGCTTCGGGATGTTAAGTCGCCCAATCACCGATGACTCAATCGCTCAATGCTACAGTCCCATCCCGCTCATCATGCCGCCAAGTGAAGACTGCATGGCACCATCCACCTTGCGCGCGGCTTCGTTCACGGCGGCGAGAACCAGGTCCTGCAGCATCTCTACGTCACCCGACTTCACGGCCTCGGGATCGATGCGCAGGCTTAGCAACTGCTTCCGGCCATCCATCTTCGCGGTGACCGTACCTCCACCCGCAGAAGCCTCAACCACGGTCTCCTGCATTTTCTTCTGCAGGGTTTCGTACTGCGACTTGGCTTTCGACATCAGCTCTTGCAAATTAAATCCGCCCATAAGACCTCGGCTTGCAGTTTTCCTACCGCTTCTCCTTGTAGTCAATCACCGTGCGAATCTCTGCGCCAAACTTTTCTTGCAGCCGTCGGACAACCGCATCCTGCTCGGCACGGCCTCTGCCACCAATCTTTGTCCCATTCGCTCCGTAAGTTGTGCCGTTGCGCTTCCCTTCGGTCGGCGCTACGGTTGCGCTGGGAACAATCTTCAGCTTCACCGCGCGCCCGAGAATGCCGCTGGCGGAAGCAATCGCGAGCCGTCGGGCATCGGGGCCTAGAGACATATCGACGACGGTCTGCGACTCCGCCACTTTGATCACCACTTCGTTGCCCTCAACCGACCATTCGCCTGCCTCAAGCATTGAGACCAGAATTCTCTGATTGCCGTCTGTCAATGCCTGTAGCACGGCCCCTTGCAGCTTCTCAATAGGAGCAGCCGAACCGGACATCGCTGGTGCTGGCACAATTTGTGGAGCAGGCTCGGCCTGCAGTTCGAGCGGCGACTCGGGCTGCGAACTGATGTGAAGTTCGGCAGCGCTCTCGCTGAGATTTGCAGGTGCGGTAGCTCCCATGACGACTCGCGCGGGCGGGTTTCCACTGGACAGGGACCGTGGGCCGCCGCCGAGAATCGGATCGGCGGAAGAATCCTGCCTGGGAGTGCCCTTGCGAGCTGAATCAGCCGCGAATGGTGAAACCTGATTCGGACGTGGGGGTGCAACGATCGAGGCAGAAGGAACGGCCGAAGGAACAATCGATGGGCGCGCGGGAGCCCGTGGTGCCGCTGCTCCAGCGCCTGAAACTTGCAAAGACACAGCCACGTCGCTCAGCAATTGCTCGATTGGCAGAAGGCGCTGCGCATGCGCCATCTTAAGCAGGCCAAGTTCCAGATGGAATCGCTGTTCTTGTTTGTAGCCGAGTTCGCCGTGCGTCCGCAGCATGATCTGCAAATGTCGCGTGAGATCTTCCTCACCGAACAGAGCAGCCACGCGTTCCACGCGCTCCCGCTCTTCGCTCGAAACCTGCAGCAGAGAAGAGTCTTTGCCGGCAATCTTTGCGACCGTGGCATTCCGCAGGAAGCGAACCATCTGACGCGCGAAGTGTGTCGGGCTGTGACCTTCACTGATGAGGTGGTCGACCTGGCGCAACACTTCGTCGCTTGCGCCGCGAGCGATCGCCCCCATTACTTCTTCGAGAATGTGCGCGGGAGCTGCGCCGACTAAATTTCGTACCGAATCAGCCGTGAGCCTTCCGCTGGAAGACGCGATTGCCTGATCCAAAATCGACAGCGCATCGCGCATGGATCCGTCTCCAGCCTCTGCTAGCAGTGCGAGAGCATCGTCATCGGCTTCGATGTTTTCGCGGCCCACCAGATCGCGCAACTGTCCAACGATGTCGTCAAACTTCACGGCGCGGAAACTGAAATGCTGGCAGCGCGAGCGGATCGTCTGCGGAATATCTTCGGGCTGCGTGGTCGCCAACATGAAAACGATATGATCCGGCGGTTCTTCCAGCGTCTTTAGTAACGCATTGAAAGCGGCGTCGGTGATCTGGTGAGCTTCGTCGAGAATGTAAATCTTGAACCGGTCACGAGCGGGACGATAGCGTGCGGCCTCGCGCAGTTCACGGATTTCGTCGATGCCGCGATTAGTGGCAGCATCGATCTCAATGACATCGACAGCGTTCCCGGCGCGAATCTCGGTGCAGGATTCGCAAACGCCACATGGTTCCGCCACAGGCTTGTCGGACGAACGGCAGTTCAAAGCCGCGGCCAGAATGCGCGCCACGGTGGTTTTTCCGATGCCGCGATGGCCACTGAAAATGTAACCGTGCGCAGTTCGCCCTTGTTCGAGAGCGTTCTGCAGGGTGCGGGTGACGTGCTCCTGTCCAATGACCTCGGAGAACTTCTGCGGACGGTATTTTCGCGCCAGAACGGTGTAACTCATGGGACGGAACAGTCGATTATACGTGATAGGGCAGGGCTGCGCCGCAGGATAGATGGCTGGGATCGGGGTCAGGTGTCAGCTTGTCGCCACGAACAAAGAACTGTCGAGCTTCGCTCGACCGGACAGCCGAGGGCGGCTGTCCCCACATAACCATTCAGTCCGTAATTTGGATGAGAGGTGGAGCACTCTTATCGCTCCGCCCTGTTTCTCGTTAGGGGTTAAACGTCGCAGTGACAAATTGTTGCCCAGTGCCGACAGTTACGGAACAGCTGGTCGGAGTGGTGACAGTGCATGCTCCAGTCCAGCCGGTGAAAGTCGAACCGGTATTCGGCGTCTCGGTAAGCGTGACGGCGGTTGTGGTGGCAAATACACCCGTGCATTCGGTTGTGCACTGAAACACGCCAGAAGAGGGTGAACTCGATACTTGTCCGCCGCCGGTTATCGTAACCGTGACCTCTGGCGGCTCGTTCCAAGTGGTGGCCGGTGTTTGATCACAACGTTCGGTCGTGTTCTGTGCGAGGAACGTGGGCGCCGTGGCCCAGGGCTTGCCTGTGAAGTCGAAGAACTCGTCCATGGAGTAGTCAGTCGTGGTGCCTGGCATGTAATAGGCATCACGTTTGGTGAGTGGAGAGAGGCCAAAGCGGGCTTCTACCATCGCCAGCACTGCGGTAGTATCGCGCACCGTGTGAGAGACGAAGTTTTGCTTGGAGTAGGGAGAAATTACGACTAAGGGAACGCGATAGCCGGTCCATCCAAAGGTGCAAGTGCCCTGCCCGAGAACCTGACCGGGGTTCGTGCATATGTCGCCGGAGCCGCCGTTTTGGCCGGCGACCAGGTCAATTGGGTTATTGTCGTCGCCGGGAGGCGGTACTGGCTGCGGCGAGACGTGATCATAAAGACCGCCGGCCTCATCGTAGGTAAAAATCATGGCCGAATCGGTCCAAGTGGGGCTTTGCAAGAAGGGCTGGATGATCTTTTGTTGCACGTATTGGGCGCCGAGTTGGACATTCACCGGGGAAATGTCGGCATCGGAAGGATGCTCATCCAGGCCCGCACTGGAAGCGGGCTCGATATAGGCGAATTGCGGGAAGGTTAAATCATCCTGCAGGTCGATTGAGAACTGTGAGATTGGCGCGAAGTGCTGCCACAGGGTGGGGTTCGCGGTGGTGTTCTGTATCTGAGTCTCGTAGTCGAACTGGTTCATGTACGAAGACCCGGCAAGACACAGATCCTGCGCCTCTCCCGCCGGTTCGGTATCGCAGTTTTCGGTGACGAGTGTTGTGGGATTTGTGTAGGTAACGTTCGTAGGGTCTACGTAAATCTTCCAAGTAATGCCGGCGTCCTCAAGAGCCTCGAAAATCGTTTTGGCTGTGAACGAGTGATTGTCATAGGTTTTATTGCCCCCGCCGGGTGGATACGCGTATCCCTGCGATGTCGCAGCGTAAATGTAAGCGCGATTAATCTGCGTGCGGTCCATGACAGGAGAGAACCATCGGTCGGAGATGCCGAAGTCCGTGGCCAGGGCGTAGTAGAAATTCAGGTCTGAATCTTCGAAATAGCCCATGGCTCGGACGCCATTCACATCCATAAAAGCGTTCGATCGCGCGTCGTAGGCAGCGGTAAAGGCGAAGCCGTTCAGCGGAGGATTCGGATTTCCGTTCGCATCCACCTCCGCGGGCTGATCGGCGGGATTGGTGTAATCCCAATCGTTATGAGCTTCGTTCCAGAAAGGGCTTTGATTTTCTTCACAGACAGTGCCAATACCATTGGGCAACACGAGTGTATGGAAGGAAAACGATGTAATTTGATTGGATGTGTCCGGAGAGCAACTAGCGACGTCGTTCGCGAGATTGCAGCCGGGAATGGAGGGCGGAGGACCGTACAGCGGAGTATTGGGTCCGCTGGTTGGGTTGAACTGCGGCAGTCCGTCGAAGGACTTGTCTGCAATGCCCTGGTTCGCCCAGTACTGGCGCATGTAGCCGAAGTAGTGATCGAGCGAGCGGTTTTCATCCGCGAAGAGAATGATGTGGTTCAGTGCGCCGAATGGACCGTTAGGCGCGAAGGCTGCCGTCACAGAGGTAGCGGCGGTCACCGTAATCGTGCAGGTGGTTGCGGTGCCGGTGCAGGTTCCGCCGGACCATCCGTTGAAGATGTTGTTCGTCGCCGGAGTGGCGGTGAGCACGACTTGCGTATTCTGCGCGAAGCTCGCAGAACAACCCGTGTTCGAGCCGGAGGTGCAGGAGATTCCGCCGGGGCTGGTCACTGTGCCGGTGCCCGTTCCAGCAGTGGTCACGGTAATACTGAACGTTGGGCCGATAACGGCGGTGAATGTTGCGGAGACACTAGTGGCTGCGCTGACCGTGACCTGGCAGGTAAGAGTCATGCCGGAGCAAGCGCCGCCCCATCCGCCGAAGGTGTAATTAGCCGCCGGCGCTGCGGTCAACGTGACCTGAGTATTCTGCGCGAAACTGTCCGAGCACGTGCCGGGACATTTAATATTTCCTGGGCTGCTCTTAATGGTTCCCGCATTTGCGGGCGGTGACGACACAGACAATTGATAGCTAGGGGTCGGCGGCGGAGTCGTCGTTGTAGTCGTGCTTGTTCCCGAACTCCCGCAACCCGTCAGACTTAGAGTCGTAACGGCCAACAAAAACATCAACCAGAACTTGTATCTAGAATCCATGGCGCGAAAGCTCCTGAAGCGTAGCTTGGATGAAGGGTGAGGCGATAGCGGTTGCATCCAGTTTCGAAGTGGGGCGGCATTCATACAGCCAAGAGAGTTGTAATGTAGGGTGTTCTGGGTATAGCGTCATCGCAACCAAAAATGCCTACTCCGAGCCTGTGCTTGCTAAGGAGCGCGCACAAGCGATAGGCTAGTGCGTCCTGTACGGACTTGTGCCAAAGAGATTTCATCTTGACATTTGGTTCCAGCGGCAGGAATGAGGGGTTCTACCGGATTAAGGAGCGTGCTATGCAATTGAAGCTGGCAACAACTACCAAGGAGGGAATCCTCGTGGTAGGTTGCAGTGGCCGGATTGTGTTCGGCGAGGAGTCTAGTTTGTTACGGGAGAAACTCAAGACGGCCCTATCGGAGAACAACCGTATCCTGCTCGATCTCGGCGAGGTGAACTACATCGATTCCGGTGGACTCGGAACACTCGTTGCGCTGCGCACCAGCGCGCTTAACGCGGGAGGCACGATCAAGCTGGCAAACTTGACCAAGCGAGTAGGCGACTTGCTGCAGGTCACGAAGCTGCTCACCGTTTTTGATGTTTATAATTCCGAGGCGGAAGCCCTCGAATCCTTTCGTAAGGTGGCATAGCTCCGCACGCAACTCTGGGTGTGCTGCTGCAACTCGGCGCGGTGCATAGGCCCTTCTTAGTTGCTGGACTTTCTCGAATGCTTCCACGCATCGTTTTTCTTCTCTGCCTGCTGGTGAGTGCAAGCGGCCTTGTCTCTCCGCCGGTCGCGCTGGCGATGGGACTGGTGTTCGGTTTGATTTTTCCGCATCCCTACGGGGGAGAAGCGAAGAAGTTTTCCAAGTTTCTGCTGCAGGCATCCGTGGTGGGGCTTGGCTTCGGGATGAATCTCCACGAGGTGGTGCGGGCGGGACGAAGCGGCTTCCTTTACACGGTGCTGGGCATCAGCTTCGCGCTGATCACGGGCATGGGCCTTGGAGCGCTGCTCGGAGTTCAGCGCGTGCCTGCGTTTCTAATCTCTACGGGGACTGCGATCTGTGGGGGAAGCGCGATTGCCGCCGTGGGGCCGATTACGCAGGCCAGCGACGAAGAGATGGCGATCTCGCTGGGAACGGTCTTTGTGTTGAATTCTGTGGCGTTGCTGATCTTCCCCGGCATCGGAGCCGCGCTCAGCCTGACCCAATCGCAGTTCGGACTGTGGGCGGCGCTCGCCATTCATGACACAAGTTCGGTGGTAGGTGCGGCCGCGAAATATGGAACTCAGGCGCTGGCGATTGCGACCACGGTGAAATTGGCGCGCGCTTTATGGATTGTTCCGCTCTCAGTGGCCACCGCAGTCGTGCGCGGCGCAAAGGCTAAGATTCAGTGGCCGTGGTTCATCGGACTTTTCTGTCTTGCCGCAGTGTGCAACACCTATCTGCCGGCTGGGGCGCACGTTTACGCGATTGCGGTGAAAGTTGCGAAGATCGGCTTGACTGCAACTTTGTTTCTGATTGGCAGCGGCATCTCGATGGCGACGATTAAACAGGTGGGTCATCGTCCGCTGCTGCAGGGAGTGATCCTGTGGCTGATCGTTTCTGTGGGATCGTTATGGCTGATTCGCATCGGATGGATTGGATTGTGAAAAAGCGAAAATCATCGGCAGACCAATCGTCGAAGATGCGGCTGCGCATTGAGGCCGTCATACGGCGCATTCCAAAGGGCAAGGTTTCCACTTACGGAGCCATTGCTCTAGCATCGGGGTTCCCGGGAGCGGCGCGGCAGGTGGCGCAAGTGTTGCATCGCGGGTTTAATTTGCCCTGGCAGCGCGTGCTAGGCGCTGGCGGCGAAATCAAGCTTCGTGGGGATTCGGCGATGGAACAGCGGTTTCGGCTGGAAGCTGAGGGCGTGCGCTTTCGCGGGCGGAAGGTGGATATGAAAGCACACGAGTTCAAGTTTAGTCGGGTCCGCAAAAAGTGACTTCCGAAAGACTAGCCGCGAACGACTAACGACGGCTCTTGAACTGCTCGTCGATCTCCACTTGATATCCAGTGACCATCTTGTTGGTTTCGTTTGCCATGCCGACTACCGCCATTAATTCCTTGAACATCGCATCGGTCATGCCTTTCTTCTGTGCTCCAATAGTGTGCGAGGCGATGCAGTAGCCGCACTGATTGGTCACGCTCACTGCGATATAAATCATTTCTTTGGTGAGCGGATCGAGCGCGCCGGGGATCATGATCTGTTTGATATCTTCCCAGGTGCGCTTGAGCGTCGCGGGATCGTGAGCGATAGCCTTCCAGAAATTATTGATCCAATCCGTTTTTCGCGTGGCCATGATGTCGTCGTAGACGGCGCGTACTTCCGGGTTGGCATCTTTGTATTCGATGAGTCCGAGGGTTGACATGGGATCTCTACCTTCTAAAATCGATTCACCACAGAGTCACAGAGAGAACCTTCTTGGAATTTTCTTAGATTTTGTTTTCTCTGTGACTCTGTGGTGAAAAGTTTCTGACAATGCTGGTCGGCTATTTCGGCAATTCCCCACTCAGCAATTGTTCCAACGCCGCCGCGGGACAGCGCACTCCTACGTAGAACTGGCCGAACAAGGCGTAGACGGCGCTAACGTGGTCGAAACGCATTTCGTAAATTAGCTTCTTAAAGACCAGCGGGTCGTCGGCGAACAGGTCGACGCCCCATTCCCAATCGTCGAAGCCAATCGAGCCGGTAATGATCTGCTTCACCTCCCCGGCATAACGGCGGCCCACCAGTCCATGATCATTCATTTGCCGCGCGCGTTCCTCGATGGGGAGCGTGTACCAGTTTTTATCTTCGCCGCGCTTCCGGTCCATGGGATAAAAGCAGATGTAACGGTTCGGAGGGATCTCGGGAAATAGCCGCGGATGCATCGCTTCGCGATGCCGGTTGAGTTTGCACTCGATCTCGGCCTTCCACTGGTCGGAGTGCGGCTGGATGCCTTGATCCGTCAGCTCTTTGTAAATCTTCAGGGTCGAGTCATAAAGCCCGAGTTCGATGATAGAGAGATAAGACGTTGTAGGTTCGAGATAGTCGCTCAATTGCAGATTGGCCAGCTTGAGTTCGGCCTGATTGAGATCGGCGAAGGAGTTGCGGAAGTGGACGAACATCAGGTCGCCCTTGTGGCCGATCAGAGAAAAGAGTGCGGATTGTCCGGCGGGACCGGCTCCGGCGGGCTTCTTTTCCATTTCACCGAGGGCCGCCTCGGCTTCCCTAGCGATGGCCGATCTGGTCGCTTCAGGCAGCGCTCGCCATGCGGTCCGGCGAAAACGCATCATCTGATGTAAAACGCTGTAGCCCTCGGTGGTGAGTGGAACTTCGGGAATTTCTGCGGAGGCTGAATGCGGCCGGGCGGGAGTAGAGGTGGTTGCTGTCATCGGATTCTCGGGATGTGTACTCATCGGGTTTCAGCAACCATTGTACGCAAGCGGCACGAGAGCGGCGAGTTCAGCGTTTACAATCGTGATGGTATTTTTCGGAGTCAGGTGGGCGCACCTTATTCATGGCAATCTACAAGATGACTCGAACATTTTTTGCTTTCTTTTTGCTGGCCGCTTCGCTCGGCGGGCAGGAGCAGGGTAAGAATCAGAATCAGGATAAGAATTCAGGGGAACATAAGCGCCTCTGGGTTCTGAGCGCGCCGGGCGAGGCGGTAGAATACAACCCGGTAACGTTTGCTGCGATGCAGCCGGTAAAGGTCCCGGCGGAAGCGGTCGCTTCACCGCAGAAGTTTTCCATAAATCGTCTCGGACAAATGTTATTCGCGGCACCGTC
Source organism: uncultured Acidobacteriaceae bacterium (assembly GCA_963808195.1). GTDB lineage: Bacteria > Acidobacteriota > Terriglobia > Terriglobales > Acidobacteriaceae > Sulfotelmatobacter. The sequence continues at coordinate 273,390 of CAWEEW010000013.1, forward strand.
CGCGTTACCGCTGGCGGAAGGCGACCTTGCTGGAGAGGGGAAAGCTTGGTTCTGGGACGGCCACGCAGCGATCACGCTTGCGCTCGGTGGGACGCGAAGCACGGCAACCACTGGGTCCAACCTGGCAATCACAGAGTCGGCGCCCGCGCCTGTCCTCGCAGAAGACGGGAAGCATCTGTATTGGTTGGCAAACCAAGCGCGACGACTGCAACGCGACGGCGTCGATCTTTCCACCAAGACGACATGGTCGATCTGGCAGACGGACCTCGCCGGCGGCGCGCGCCAAGATGTGGCCTCAGTTACGTTGCCCGATTGTTCGTGCCCCGCGGGTGGTTGCGAGGAAAGTTGCCCTTACGGCGTACCGTGGGTTCCCGACGATGGAGTGGGCAAGTTCTTTCTGCTGAATCAGATTGTCGCTGCGCAGGATCGGTCGATCTATAAGGCGTCCTCCGTGTATGAGGAAAGTGCGGGCAAATGGAGTGGGCGGCCACTCGATCCGCCGCTACGGCAGGTGTTGGATGCAGCGAGCACGGGGGCGATTCTGGAAGCGATTCCAGACACAGGATGTTGCGGCTGGGCGAACCAGAGTGACGACCAGACTTTGCTGCGCCTCGACGGCCAAACCCTAACTGTGTTCGACGAGCGCAGTGAGTACAAGAATCCTGATTACGATGTTAGTTTTTATACGCAGAACGGCAAGCTTTCGCCTGACCGTACGATGGTTGCGCTAACCATCGTTGCCACCGCTAAAGCAAATGCTCCGATTCAACTCGCTCAGGATGGACAGGCGAGTCCGGAAGAGTCACAGCGCATTCGCAAGGCGTTGCTCGATCTGCCGGCGGTCGTGGTGAAAAGTATCGAAGCCAAGAGCGGTGACGGCTCGCCGCGGCGCATCGCGTTCCTGCCGCATGCCACGTTGGTGAGCTGGATCAGCGACAAAGAAATTCTAGTTGTCGAAGGAAATCTGCTGGTCGCTTACGACGTAGCAAGCGGCGCGCGGCGGAAATCGAGCATTCATGTGGAGAATGCGGGACACGTATTTTTGCGGTGAGGGAATGACAAAGGTCCAGCAGCAATCGCGAATAATTGAATGCCCTGGATGTACAATTCCAGTTAGAGAATTTTCGCGGGGGGAACATGGAAAGCTGGAAGAAGGCTGCGGTGGCGGGAGCGATTGGGGCGGCGGCGGTTTTATTTTTGAAAAAGAAATATCCAGCAGGAGTGCTGGCGACGGGCGTAGGGCTGGCGGTGCTAGCCTCGGAATTTCCAGACAAATTTGAGAAAGTGCGGCAGTCGCTGCCGGATTATTTTGATCGCGGCATGCGAGTGATGGAGATGGCGGCGCGCGCCGGCAAGCGCATTTCCGACGCGGCGGGGCGAAGCGCGATCGATGCGTGGGAAGAAGTGAGTGGGTGAGGAATACGTTAGGCTGCAGATAAAGAGAGCGAAGAAATAAAACTCGGCGATTTTATTTCTTCATTTTCGACTTCTAACTTCCGGCTTCTTATTCGATGCCCAGCTGTTTTCTGGCGCCTGGGCTGAGGCGCTCGGGAGTCCAGGGCGGACTCCAAACAACATTCACTGTGGCATTACGGATGCCGGGTAACTGCTCGAGGCGCGACTTCACTTGCGCGCTGATATTGACGTGCTCGGGGCAGCCCTGCGCTGTGAGCGTCATATCAATGGTTACATCCTGCTTGGTTTCTTCGGCCGGTTCGGCAGGGACGGGTGCGAAGTTCACCCCATAGATAAGGCCGAGGTCGACGATGTTGACCGGAATCTCGGGGTCGTAGCAACTTCTAAGCGCGCTCAGGACATCTTCTTCGGTGACGGTTGGCATTTGATTCCCTCCACAGTGTCCGGGTTCCGGTTCCCGGTTTCGAACCCCAATATCTATCTTCTTCCAGTGTAACGCAGCCGCTGCCCGGGGGAATAAATCCTACCTTTCTCATGGCAATCTGATAGAGTTTTTTCCGCATGATGAGTGAGGAAGCGAAGCAGAGGATTCAAGTGGCGCTGGCGCTGGCCCTGGTGGTGGCCGGATTGCGCGCGGGATACATTCTCTACCGGCGGCATGAGGATAATCTCGCGGCGCAGAAGCAGCAGCAGGCAAAAAGTGCCGGCTACTCGAATGCAGAATATTATGTTTCGCCGAAGAAGTTGCACCCGTTTGATTTGAATTCGGCGAAGCAGTTAACCCTGCAGCCGGTTTGGGTGAAGGAGGGATACCGGTACACCTATTATCGCTATGTCCCGGTTGTGAAGCGGGTCGATTTTGCGCACGATGCGGGGTTGCTGGGCCCGATCGAGCGGCTTCAGATCAGCGACGTAATCGCGGTAGCTGCTCCGGGTGGAAGGAAGCAAATCGTGGCGACGTTTGAAAAAGATGGACACAGCTATGCCGTGCCGATTGGATTCGAGAGCGACGGGCAGTACAAGATTTATTCCGACGAAATCTTCTATGTGGAAGATCCACATGATCTGTATAAGTTCTGGCCAGCGGACATTTGGCAGGCGATTGCGCAACATGAAGTGAAGCCGGGGATGGATGAACTGCAGGCAGATTTTGCGATCGGCATGGGCGTTCCGGATGCGGGCGCGACGTCGGGGGAGAAGACGGTGCGATATCCGAACGGGGGGAAGCCGCTGATGGTGGATTACCGCGACGGGAAAGCGGCGGAGATTAAGCCGGGAGGGTAGGGCGACCGCTCAGAACCCTCAATCCTCACCCCGGGGATTTTGTGATATAGGGATCCTTCGACTGCGGTTGGTTCTTGCGCCGGGCGCAAGAACCAATCCTCGCTCAGGATGACAAGTCTATCTATTTCACTGCGGCGAGCACTTTCGAAACTTCGCCGATGTCGGGCACGACGGGGATTTCGTAGTCCTTGCGCCAAGCCAGCTTACCGTCTCGGTCGATGATGAAGATAGAGCGGCCGGTGATACCTTTGTCTTCGAGATAGACGCCGTACTTGGCGGCGACTGCGCCGCGCGGGTGGAAGTCGGCGAGCAGCGGATAGTGGATGCCCATCTTGTCGGCGTAGGCTTTGTGGGACCATGTGCTGTCGACGCTGAGACCGAGGACCTGCGCGTCCAGATCTTCGAACTGTTTTTTGTCATTGACCATGCAAGCATGCTCCTTGGTGCAGGTCGGGCTCCAGTCGAGCGGGTAGAAGACGAGAACCACGGGCTTCTTACCGCGGAAGTCACTGAGCTTCACTTCTTTCTGATCCTGATCTTTTAGGGTAAATTCTGGCGCGGGAGCGCCGACGGTTAATGACATGAGTTCCTCCGTATTGTTCTTAGGATAATTTCCACCACACATCATAAACCGAGGATCGGCTTAAAGAGGGGCCGGTTGTGGAAATGCCTGGCCGAGGCGATGCAACAGCGTGGGTGTAAAGGGGGTCCTTAGACTTCGCAAGAACTTCGCAGTTGCGAAGTTCTTGCTTCGCTCAGGATGACAGAGCGTTTAGAGCACACCCTCGAAATCACTTCAGTACCGGCGAATTAGCATCGGCGGGTTTTTCTTCGTCGCCGTGAATCTTGCCGTCATCTTCGGCGTAGAAGGAGCGGTGCTGGGCGTCGAGTTGCTTCGGAGTCATGGTGAGAACGAAGCTATCCTTCTTGCCTTTGAAGCCGGCGGTGTAGTCGCCGCGGTTGGGGTCGACCATGCGCTTGGTGAACGAGCCGGAATGAACCAATTCGGCGAGGGTAACGGCGAAATGGCCGTACTGTTTTTGGAAACGGTGTTGAGCTCGGAGGACGACTCGCATGTAGGCGAGGGCGGCGGCTTCGGAATCGGAGCGGGCGGGGTCGCCGGGAAATTTGGGTGTATAGGTCGAAGTTTGTTGGGCAAGCCATTGTTGGCCGACTGATTGCCGGCCTAGCCCAGGCATCGTGACGGCTAGAGTTAAGACGGCCAGCGTGATGATGAACACAATCTGCAAGGGGTATTTTTTCATGATTCCTCGTTTTGTCGACGGAACAGTATGCGATAGCTTACCTCTCGTAGCTCAACGCCGGGCATGCTATCCAGTTTGGTTCCACTGTCGAGGGACCATCCGGCAATCTCATAAAAGCGGCGGGCTCGCGCATTTGATGCAAGCACCCAGAGAATTGCTGTCGAGTATTCAAGCGATTTGAGTCGACCGGTCGCATGGGTACACAGAGTCCGGCCTATGCCCTGACCCCAGCGATCGGGATCGACGTAAATCGCATAGAGTTCACCGGTGACGTTCGGGTTGGCCTCTCTCGCCGGGCCAATCGCGGCAAACGCATCCACTTGCCTGTCGGTGCCGACCACCCATACTTCGTTCTTGCTCGTAGGTGGAGTCGAAATATGCGCCCGCCAGAACTCGCTGCGCTGGCCCCGTTGCTCGCCGAGCTTGTCAAGGTACTGATCCGGAAGCTGTCCGCGATACGCGAATTGCCAGCTTCGAATGTGCAGGGCCGCAATCGCTTCCGCATCTTCGGGTACGGCACGGCGTACAAGTGCTTCCATATTTCCGGCGTAACCTGAGGGCTGTTACCGGTAACCGATCCTGCGGGCCACGGTTTCAGACTATTCTTTCATGTTACTCCCGTAATTTCCCTTCGGTCACGTTCTCTTTGCAGAGCGGTGAATTGCCGTTATGCTCTTTGTAAGAAACTAACCCTACAAGGGAAAACTATGAAAGCAGCCGTAGCGAGAAAGCCGATCATTCGAATTGCCGTTGTGGAGAGCGATCCATTAAGATTTGTTGGATTTCGCGCCCTGTTCGACACGGAGCCTGAGTTCGAACTAATTTCCGCCAGCCTGCCCGAGATCTCCACGCTGCAAGGCGTCGACTTGATCCTTCTGGGAAACCGCTCCGGCCAAAACCTGTTTGATGTGATGGCCAGCCTGAAGGCTACGCGGCCCGATCTACGGATCATTGTGACTGGGTCCGGCGTGGATGAAGAGACGATTCTTAAAGCGATCGCATCCGGCGCCAAAGGCTATGTCGACGAAGCGGCTTCGCCAGCGGAGTTTGCGCAGGCGATCCGCATCGTGAGCCAGGGCTCGGTGTGGGCGCCGCGACGGGTACTTTCGATGTTCATCGAGAGAGTCTCGTCGTCGCCAGGGCGAATCTTCCCAGCCGGGCGCGTGACCTTTACCGACCGCGAGAAGGAAGTGCTGGAGATGCTGGTGGCCGGTCGGTCCAACAAAGAGATTGGATCTCAATTAGGAATTGAAGAGCGCACGGTGAAGGCGCATGTAGCGAAATTAATGCGGAAGGTCGGCGTGCAGAACCGGATTGCTTTATCGGTGCATGCGATTACGCATTCGCTGGTGGCAGCTAAGTAAAGGCAGGTCTCAGGTCTTGGGTGCTAGGTCTTAGGTATTGAGACCTGAGACCTGAGACGCAAGACCCAAGACCCAAGACCTGACGCTCGTTACTTCAGGACACTGACCTTGGTGATCTTGTAGCGATTGCGAGTGCGGGGCATACTCGCCTCACCTACCACAGAACCTGGGAGACGGGGTTGAGAGTAGCGATTAGGGTCACTACTTTTAGCCCCGATTTTTTTGTCTTCGAAGTTATCTTTCCTTCCTGCTGGTTCTTTCCTGCTCTAATTCATTGCTAAGGCTTCTCGCCAATCTCGACACAATCTCGGACGCATCGTTTACAATCCAAGTCATCGCTCCCACATGAAGATGGATGAGGAACCATGAAAAAGCTATTACTGTTGACCCTGCTTGTGTCTCTCTGTGCTTTCAGCTTTGCGGCGGATGATCAGCCAAGGGAAACAAAAGCTTCGGACCGCGTGCAGGCCGCAGCCGACGTGCTCGACGATATTCAAGGTGCGCCGGATAAAGGCATTCCGCAGGAAGTGTTGGGTTCGGCGGAGTGCGTGGCGGTGGTGCCGTCGATGCTGAAAGGCGGTTTCATCATTGGCGGCAAGTATGGCCGCGGGCTGGCCAGTTGCCGCACGCCCAAGGGATGGAGCGCGCCGGCATTCTTTGTCGTGAGCGGCGGCAGCGTCGGCTTCCAGATCGGCGGTCAGGCGGTTGATCTGGTGATGCTGATCATGAATAAAGACGGAATGAAGCATCTGCTGTCGAGCGAGTTTGCCTTGGGGGCCGACGCTTCGGTGGCCGCAGGTCCGGTGGGGCGTCACGCGGAAGGGAATACTGATTGGAAGATGCGGGCGGAGGTTCTGACCTATTCGCGGGCCCGCGGCCTGTTTGCCGGAGTGAGTTTGAACGGCGCTGTGGTCAAGCAGGATAAAGACAGTACCCGCGAATTTTATGGGCGCATGGTGCCGTTCCGGACATCGCTGATCGGCGAGATCGATCCGCCGGCGGGCGCCAATGCATTCTTGACGTCGCTGGCGAAATGGGCCCAGGACGCGGCGAAGTAAGGACGCAAGCCAGACGCGCCCTTCGACCGCTTGCGCTCTCTCAGGGCGGGCTCCGTGAATCGCGCGGCTTGCCTGGATCCCCTTCCGCTGCGCTCAGGCTTTCACGCGCAAGAGCGGTCGTTGAATAGGACAATCTTCTTTTGGCTTGTTTGCAAATATTTTTCTGCAATGGTAACTTCACGCTTCTCTAATGCGCCAGCGACTTGAGTACGCGGCAGCCTGGCCGTTCATCAAAATCCTGGGTATTTTGCCACGGGCGCTGGCCCACGCCACGGGCATAGGCCTGGCCTGGGTGGTTTATCTTCTGCACGTGCGATTGCGGCAGGTAGGCATGCGCAATCTCACCATGGTTTTTCCGGAAAAGAGTGAAGCTGAGCGTGCGCGGATTCTGCGCGGGGAGTTCGCATCGCTCGGTCGTCAACTGGCGGAAGTCTGCCAATTTCCCAGGTATACGCGGGAGAACGTTGAGCAGGTGGTGGTCTATGATGGGCTCGAAAACTACCAGAACGCTTACGCGCGCGGCAAAGGTGTTTTGTTCCTCACCGCGCACTTCGGAGGCTGGGAACTCTCCGCGTTTACGCACTCTCTGCATGGCCACTGGATGCACGTTGTGGTGCGCGCGATGGACAATGTCTATCTCGACCTGCTCATTCGCCAATACCGGACGATGCACGGCAATCAGATTGTGGAGAAAGATGACTTCGTGCGCGGATTACTAGCGGCGATGAGAGCTGGAGAAGCGGTCGGTATATTGATGGATACGAATATGACTCCGCCGCAGGGTATCTTTGTGGATTTTTTCGGCATCCCGGCTTGTACAGCGAGTGGGTTGGCGCGGATTTCGCTTAAGACAAATGCAGCGGTGGTGCCGACGTTCACCATCTGGGATGCGGATCTGGGGAAATACCGGCTGCGCTTCGATCCGGCAGTGGAGCTGGTGCGGACCGATGATCTGGAAGCTGACATCAAGACCAACACGCAGAGATTTACTTCGATCATTGAAGAGTACGTGCGGAAGTATCCCGAGCAGTGGTTGTGGGTGCACCGCAGATGGAAGACGCGGCCTCCGGGGGAGAAGGCGTTGTATTGATCGATTCCCGGCTTCAACCGGATCAGTTTATTTTGCAAGAGGTAGATCTGTCACGGTATTCTCGCAGTATCGACCGCCAAGGACCACCAGATCGGAAAAGCGGTCTTCATCGCGCACTACGGTCGCTGAGAGATCGGATGTTCTTCCCAGTTGGAGCGCTTTTAATCTTTGAACCTGTAATCTTTTGAATCATGGAGCAATTCGAAGACACCCGAGTAGCCGGTTTGTTAGATGCACAGATCAAGGCCCAACGCCTGTTTGACGGGGTCGAGGAGCTAGGTCTCATTCGGCCTGGAACATCCGAAACCGAGATCAACGAGAGCATTTACACGCTCGCCCAGCGCATGTATGGGATTACCCGCTACTGGCACAAACGAATCGTGCGTGCCGGCCGAAACACCCTGCAGCCTTACGAGGAGAACCCACCCGACCTGAAAGTGTCTGAAGACGACATCGTGTTTCTCGATCTGGGTCCTGTGTTCGAAGAGTGGGAAGCTGATTTCGGGCGCACTTACGTCGTTGGTTCGGACCCATTGAAGCTGAAGCTATGCCAGGATATCGAAGAAGGATTCGCAAACGGCAAGAACTATTTTCAGCAAAATCCAGACATTACGGGGGCCGATCTATACCAATATGCTCAGAGGCTGGCGGAACAAGCCGGATGGGAATATGGCGGCCCCATCGCTGGACATCTGATCGGTGTATTTCCTCACGAGAAAATTGCGGGTGACAAGATCACTTTTTATGTTCATCCCAAGAACCACAACCGTATGCGGATGCCGGATGCTTCAGGGCGAGAGCGGCACTGGATCTTTGAAATACACTTCGTCGATCGCGCACGGGAGATTGGCGGCTTCTACGAAGAACTGCTGACAATCGGATAAATGGCCGGATACTTTCGTGATAGCGCAATGGTCCTCAATTTCCCAGAAGTGCTCGGCATCGACCTCGACACTCAGACTCGCTGCGCGCACTATCACGGACCAACGGACATCATTGCGATCAGGATGAAGTGTTGTGGCCTTTACTATGCTTGCAAGGATTGTCATGCAGAACTGGCGGATCATCCTATCGAGGTCTGGCTAGAGATTGAATGGGATCAGCAGGCCGTCCTCTGCGGAAGCTGCGGCGCTGAGCTAACCATTCAGCAGTACATGCAGAGCGAGTCCCGATGTCCAAACTGCGATGCACAGTTCAACCCCGGCTGCAGGAATCATTATCACTACTACTTCGGATTCCCGGCCGAAGGGAACACCCTGCGAGTCGTGGAATGATCGGCTACGCCCTGTCCATGCCCTTTCTTTAGGTCGTTTGACGGCACTAATCCTTATTCATCCCCAGGGCAAATCGTCGCGTCCTTGGAATACTGAAGCCAGCTTCGTAAGCCGAAACAGCTCTTGCAATCGCTGGTTGAGGTGAATGACCTTGAATTCGCAATTTTGCCCTTTGGCAGAAACATAAAGACTAACCAGTGCGCCGAGACCGGAACTATCCATGTTGGTTACGTTAGCCAGGTCCAATACGATTCGCTTCGCTTGTGGAATTACGCTCCGAACTTCAGCACGGAGCGTGCCCGAACTGGCGGATGTGATTTTGCCGGAGCAGCGGACGCGAATCCCCTCCGGCGCTTTGACAATTTCGAGCTTCACCTCTGATGTCGAGACTGGAACTGCCGCCATCGCGGGCCTCCTTGGCCAGAAAAGTGGAAAAGATGCGTGCTTACGAATAGCCCTATCGCTTGAGTGGAGGCAGGCAGCCCCTGTCGTGTGATGGATACATATATTCCCGTCGTTGAAGGCTGTCAAGCCGCATCCCCAGACAGCGGTAGTATTACGGCATTGCCTGCGGAACAGGAATGGAATAACAACCTAGGTGAAGACAAAGGCATTCGTCGTAAGTTATTCGACGAATGCCTTATCTTCATCCCATTACTGGTGACAGCTGACGTTCGCCTTCGCGAAATATCCGCGATGGCGGTCTCTATTGCGACGTATACCAGCGAACGTAGTCCACCTGCATTGGCTGCGGATTAGACAGGCCACTGGTTGATCCACCCAGGGTGCCACCGATGGCCACATTCAAGATTGTGAAAATACTTTGATTGAATGGCCAGGTATCTCCCGAGGGTAGGCTGCTGGGCGTAACTGTGAAGAACGGCGACGATGCGTTGTCCACAAAGAACTGCATCTCGTTCTGCGTCCAGACGACTCCGTAGGTATGGAAGGCAGTATCCGCCGATTCTCCGCTGGGGAAGGTATAGCGTGCTCCGATTCCGCTACCTCCAGTCTTTGCCGTATGAATCGTGGAATTGTTACCCGAGGGACCTGCGCCTCCATCGACTTGCGGCGACCAGTTCTCCATGATGTCGGCTTCTCCGCAAGTTGGCCACGGAACCGTGTTGATATTGCTGCCCAAGGTCCAGAAGGCGGGCCAGAGGCCTTGGTTTGTGGTGTTGGGGAGTTGGATACTGGCCTCGAGAATGCCATACGTGAAGTTTTGTTTTCCTTCCGTTTGCATGCGGCCTGATATCCAGGTTCCACTGACATTTCTAGGCTGGATTACGAGGTGCCCGTTGCCGTCGATATAGACAGGAGCGGTGGAAGTGCTGAAGGTTGTGGGGCATTGGGATGGATTGCCGGAATATCCCGGAGGCCCGCAGTAGACTTCTACTTCGCCGTTGCCCCAGCCGCCGTTGTTTCCAAGATCGAAATTCCACACGCTGGTATCTGGAGTACCGACGGCGCCGTTGAACTCCTGGCACCACTGCGGCACGTATGTGGTTGAGCCGACGGTGATGTTGGAAACCCCGCTGCAAGAGCCGGTTCCACCACCGCTGCCGGACGTGAATGCAAAGTAGTTGAGGTTCCAGCCGGGACCATCCTGGTCGAAGGTCAACGTCTGCACACCGGCAGGGAGCGTGACCGTGGCTGTGACGTTTGTCCAGGTTTGCCAAGCGCCGGTCGCGGACACATTGACGGAGCCAGTAAGGTTGCTTCCCGAGGAGTTGGAAATATGGAAGGCATCGGTAACCGCGTTGATTGCGGCCACGCGGAAGGTGACTGTGTATTGCCCCGCCGTGGCAACGTTAACGGTGTAACGGAACCACTGTCCACTGGCGGTCCAGCCGAGGTCATAGCCACCGCCGGTATCGGTCGTCACTTCGAGGTCGATGCCGTCTGAGCGGTAATTGTTCGCCGAGCCGTTGGTTGAACTCACGTCATAGCCGACGCCTTGGCCGCCGGTGTCGTAATTCTCAGCTTGCACCGTTCCGGGGATCGCGGCGGGAGTTCCGCCATAAGGGCCTTCGCCGCCAGACGCAGGCGTAAAGGTGGAATAATTAAGGTTCCAACCTGCATTGTCTTGGTTAAAAGTTAAAGTCTGCTGACCTGCAGGAAGGGTCACTGTGGACGTGACGTTTGTCCAGGTTTGCCACGCGCCGGTTGCGGGAACATTTACCGAGCCCGTGAGGTTGGTTCCCGACGAGTTGGAAATGTGGAATGCATCGGTCACTGCGTTGATTGCGGCCACGCGGAATGTGACCGTATAAGTGCCAGCCGTTGCCGCGTTGACGGTGTAACGAAACCACTGTCCGCCCGTGGTCCAACCCAGATCGTAGCCCCCACCCGTGTCGGTGGTAACTTCCAGGTCGACGCCATCGGAGCGGTAGCTGTTGCCCGTGCCGTTGATTGAGGTGACGTTGTATGCAACTCCCTGTCCGCCGGTATCATAATTTTCGGCTTGAACCGTACCAGGGACAGGAGCCGGAGTGCCGCCGTAAGGCCCTTCGGCCGCTAGAGCAACATTCGCGATGAAGAACAATAGAGTTGCGTACATTGCGGGGGAGATCCAGTAAGCTTTTCTCATTATCATCCTCAATTCGTTGGAACGCTCCATCTTGGTCGGGATTTCAGCTATCGATATGAAATCTGGTGAGCCGCTCCCGACTCTAGGCGATTTGGCGACACCGCGAAACGTTAGCCTTAGTTACCTTCCGGTTTTCGTAACAGTTAAATGCCGACGTTACATGGGGTGTTACGCGAGGTATATATTTCGGAAGTGCACTCCGGCCAAGACGCCCGGTTTTGGAATCGCACCTGAATCGACAGTAAGGAGCGGAGATGTTTGCCGTATGACGACTCGCGGAACGATTCCTCATCCAGACGACGTCAATCCGGGCCGCAGGGCCAAGGAGCACGCCGCGTTATACGCAGTATTGAACTCTGGCGCCTTCGAAAACAAGCCGCGGTTGGCCAACCTGCTTAAATACATTTGCGAAAGACATTTTGATGGCGACAGCGACGCCATCAAGGAATATTCCATTGCGACGGATGTCTTTGGCCGGTCTCAATCCTTCGATCAGGCCACGGACTCGATTGTCCGAGTGGAGTTTTTTCGGCTGCGGAAGAAGCTGCGAGAGTTCTATGAAGGCGAAGGTACGGATCAACCAATAGAGATTGTGGTGGCCACCGGGCATTATCGTCCGGAATTCGTTGATCGGATTCCGGCCGCGAAGTTGCAGAATCCGCCGCGCAATTCGGTGCTGATGGTTTCGACGAATCTGCAACGGGGAGTTGAAACCAAAGATCGTTCAACTAACGATCCATCCCGGACTTCGGAAACAGAAAACGGCCATCGAAAAGATCGTATTCATCTGGAAGAGAGCCTGCCAAGCCTGGTACGCAAGCGCCTGTTGGGCCGATTGGAATTTGTCGTGATTTTTGCGATCATGGCCGGTGCCTCTACGATATGGTGGATCAATCGCCACCGTCATGCGAGCGCTAATGACGCACCGCATGCGCCGGCATCTCCCATCTCTGCTATAGCCACGGGTCCGGAGATTCGCATTCGATGCGGATACTCACGTCCCATCTTCAAGGACGAGGAAGGGAATGTATGGACCGGGGATCGATACTTCACGGGCGGCGCTATAACAGAACTGCCCAACCAGCATATTGCCCGAACTCGAAACCCGGAGCTGTATCTTACCGCCAGAACGGGAGTGTTCTCGTACAAGATACCGCTCGCTCCCGGCACCTATGAACTGCGCCTTCATTTCGCTGAGACTACTTATAGTCCTGCCAGTTCGCTCGGCGGCGGAGAGAACAGCCGCGTATTCGACATTCAACTCAATGGAAGCCCGCTCTTGAAGCAATTCGATATTGTTTCGGATGCGGGAGCGAATACTGCCGACGTTCGTGTATTTCGCGATATATCTCCGAACAAGGACGGCTATCTTCACCTCGACTTTGCGGGTTCGCTGGGTTTGCCGATCATCAACGCGATTGAAATTCTACCCGGACTGCCGCACCGGTTGCGCCCGATTCGCATGGTGGCACAGAACAGTTTTTTCGCCGATGCGGCAGGCAATCTGTGGATGCCCGATACCTACTACAGTAGCGGTCAACTTGCGTCCGATAAGGTTTCGATCGGCGGTACTTCCGACCCGGGTCTATTTGCTGGTGAACGTTACGGTAATTTCAACTACGCGCTTCCTGTGGACAAGGGAAGTTACAGGCTGACTCTATATTTTTCCGAAAAATACTGGGGAGTGGACGGCTCAAAGAGAGGCGGAATCGGCAGCCGCGTCTTCGATATCTTTTGCAATGGCATCGCACTAACGCGCAACCTGGATATTGTGGAAGCGGCAGGTTCTGGACGCGCATTGGTCAAGACTTATCACGGCCTCCGGCCGAATGCTCAAGGAAAATTAATCGTCTCGTTCGTCCCTGACGTGAACTACGCAAGCGTGGATGCCCTCGAACTGGAAGAGGAGACGCCGTAACCAAATGCCCGCCTCGCAGCTTCGAACGCTGCAATGACCGGACATCCGTGAATCATCACCGGAAATCTGGGGTATGATAGACGAACTCTGAAGAGCGGCCGCGAAGCTCATCGTGGCGACCAAGCAATTCAGCGAGTCAGTGCAGCTGAGTGCGGCTCTAGCTGCGTCACACCGAGGCCAATGAACCCGCCGGAAACTCCATCAGTCCCGTCCACCTTGTCACCCGGTACGCGTTTCGGAAATTACGAAATTCTCCAGCGATTAGGCGCCGGCGGCATGGGTGAGGTCTATCGCGCCAGGGACACTCGCCTGGGGCGCGAAGTCGCCATCAAGACTCTTTCAATCGAGCGCTGCTCTCAACCGGACCTGTTATCGCGCTTCGAGCAGGAAGCCCGTTCTGCCTGCGCGCTCAATCATCCCAACATCGTCACGATCTATGAACTCGGTCACGTGAACGGAACTCGCTACATTTCCATGGAACTGGTGATTGGCCAGACGGTGCGAGAATTGCTGGAGTCTGGCCCGATTCCATTTCGCAAAGCTGTCGCAATCGCGGCGCAGATCGCCGACGCTCTCGCCAAAGCGCACGCCATCGGAATTGTTCATCGCGATTTGAAGCCGGAAAATCTGATGGTTGCTGGCGACGCCACCGCCAAGGTTCTGGATTTCGGCTTGGCGAAACTTCAGGGAGTGAACCCTATTTCGGATCCCGACGCTTCGACCACAATCACCGAGCATGGGACAGTGCTGGGCACGGTCGGCTACATGTCGCCGGAGCAAGCCACAGGCGACGAACTTGATTTTCGTTCTGACCAGTTTGCTTTTGGTGCGGTGCTCTATGAGATGGTCACTGGATCTCCTGCATTCCGGAAGAAGACTCATGCGGAGACTATGGCGGCGATCCTTCGCGATCAGCCGGAGCGTCTCGGTTCGAGAATGCTGCAAGCGCCTCCGCCATTCCTTTGGATCGTTGAGCGTTGCCTGGCCAAGGACCCCAAGGAGCGGTACGCCTCCACCCAGGATCTGGCTCGTGACCTCGCCTCGGTGCGCGACCGTCTCGCCGAGACGACCACGCGCCCTACGGAATCCCGTCCCAACAACCTGCCCGTGCCGCGCACGGCATTTATCGGACGCGAACACGAAGCGACCGCGCTCCGCCAACTCTTGAGTCGCGCGGATGTGCAACTTGTGACCCTCACCGGTCCGGGCGGCATCGGGAAGACTCGACTCGCCCTGCAAGTAGCGGCCGATGCTGTGGCCGAGTTTCCATCCGGTGTTTGCTTCGTCCCTCTATCGGCGGTGAGCGACGGCGCTCTGATCGCTTCCACAATTGCGCAAGCGTTGGGGGTGCGTGAAACGGCGAATCAGTCGTCGCAGGAAAGCTTGAAAGAGTACATCAGCGGCCTGGATCAGCCGATGCTTCTCTTGCTCGACAACTTCGAGCACCTCGTCTCCTCTGCAGCGGTGATCGCGCAGTTACTCACTACAGGCCCGAAGCTCAAGATCGCGGTCACAAGCCAGGCACCGCTTCATGTCTACGGCGAACATGAATTTCCCGTGCCGCCGCTCGTGCTGCCGGACCTCAAATCTATTCCGCCGATCGAGGTGCTTACGGGGCTTCCGGCAGTCGCGCTTTTCGTGGATCGCGCGCAGGCGGTGAAGCATGAATTCGCGTTAACCAGAGAAAACGCGCCCGCGATAGCGGCCATCTGCGCTCGCCTAGACGGCTTGCCTCTCGCCATCGAACTCGCCGCGGCGCGCATTAAACTGCTTTCGCCATCCGCGATCTTGACCCGCCTCGAGAGCCGTCTGAATCTGTTGACCGGCGGCGCCCGCGATTTGCCCACGCGGCAGCAAACTCTTCGCAGCACGGTGGACTGGAGTTATGGCTTGCTCAACGCTGCGGAGCAGACTCTGTTGCGAAGGCTCTCCGTGTTTACCGGCGGCTGCACACTGGAAGGCGTCGAGGCGGTGTGCGACACCAAAGGCGATCTCGGTCTCGACATACTCGACGGCATGGCTTCCATGGTGGACAAGAGCCTGGTGCAGCAAGTGGAGCAAGTCGATGCGGAGACGCGGTTCTTCATGCTCAACACCATTCGCGAGTATGCGCTTGAACGCCTTGGCGAGAGCAACGATGAAGCGGCGGCTCGCCGCGCCCATGCGGCGTATTATCTCGTGCTCGCCGAAGAAGGCGCGGAGGATGTGGCGGCTCATCCCGAATGGCTCGACCGTTTTGAGATCGAGCACGACAACTTCCGGCTGGCGCTGGATTATCTGATCAAAACCAAGGAGACTGAGTGGGGTCTACGGCTCGGCGCCGCCCTGTTTCACTTCTGGGAGACGCGGGAATATCTGACGGAGGGCCGGGACGCGATCGCGCGATTGCTCGCGATGGAAGGAACCGCGGGTCGTCCTAAGCTGCGCGCGCGGCTGTTGTTCGCTGCTGCAGTTCTGGCGGGTGAGCAAGGCGATTACGAATCGGCGCAGCAAATGCTCGAACAGAGTCAAGAGATCTGTGTTCAGCTTAGCGACAACCGCGGCATTGCCATCGCTCTGAACGCTCTTGCGGTGAACGCTCGCGATCGCGGCGAACTGGATACTGCCTCCTCGCTGTTCGAGCGCTGTGTCGCAATATGGAAGGACCTCGGCGATTCCGCGGACACTGCTCGCGCCCTCAGCAATCTCGCCAACGTGACCAAGTTGCGAGGCGAATATGAGCGCGCATCCTTGTTTTACGACGAGTGCCTGACGATGTTCGGCAAGGCCGGAGATAGCGCCGGTGTGGCTTGGACGCTGAATTATCAGGGCGACGTCGCGCGGGAAAAAGCTGACTTGATTACTGCGCGCGCATTTTGCGAACAAAGTCTGGCAGCATTCCGGCAACTGCGGGACGGCTGGGGAATTGCCAGCGCTCTCTCTGATCTCGCAAGCCTGAGTTGTGATCAGGGGAACGACGTCGAAGCGCGCCGTCTTTACGGCGAAAGCATCAAAATGTTTCGGGAGTTGGGTCACAAACGCGGGATCGCGAGGGCGCTCGAATGTCTCGCCGTCAGTGCCGCGGCGCAATCGAACGCCGAGCAATCGCTGCACTTGGCTGGAGCCGCTGCTGCACTTCGGCAACGACTGGGCGCACCGCTGGGGCTGGCCGAGCAACCAAGATTAGAGAAAGCTTTGGAATTTGCGCGCCGCAGGCTGGGCAGTGCTGCGAGTCTGGCGGCGTGGATGCAAGGCTGGGTAATGCCGATCGAGCAGGCAGTCCGTGAAGCGCTCGACGGCGATGCGGAACCTAGGTTCCCGACGTGAAACTCTGACTAACTCAGTTTGCGGTGTCGGGATCGATCATTCGTCGAACTGCCGAAATACGATTCGCCGGAAAGCCTCCGCGGCGTGCGTGTTCGCGTACGGTTTCCTCGTCCGGCGCCTGGTACACGCAATAGATTTTGTCGCCCGTGACGTAGCTGTGGAGCCACTTGATTCCGGCTCCCATGTCCTTCAGCACGCCCACGGATTTCTTGGCGACCGCCTGCATTTCCGCATCCGACATACTACCTGCGCCCGGAATCTCCCGCTCGATCACAAATTGGGGCATGACCACCTCACCGAACAGTAATGGTAGCAGAACTTGCTCAGTGAGTTCAGCTGCAGAGCCATGTCGTCGTGCGGTGAATGTCTGTGCTCCTAAGGATGTTTCCTTCTTCACTCCGTTGTTTCTAGTCTCGCCATGTCGCCCATTCGAGTGACCCTAAATCAAGTTCCCCACAAGATGTGACTAGACGAATTTTTGGTTGCGGGCTAAGTTGACGAGCGTCGTCATTATTTACAAGGAGGCTGAACATGGCGGACATGCAGGAGAGCGAACTGGAGCAGGAACTCGAGCAGGAATTCCACGAAGGCGAGTTTGAAGGCGAAGTAGAAGGCGAGGGTTGGCTCGGCGCCATCGGCAATGTCGTCGGCAGCCTTCTCGGCGAAGGCGAATTTGAAGGCGAAGGTGAATTCGAATTCGAAGGCGAGTTCGAGGGAGAACAGGAACTGGCGCACGAGATCGCTTCCCATGAACTCACGCACAACGAAGCAATGGCCGAGATGATGGCGGAAGCCGCTTCTCAAGAACAGAACGAAGGAGAAGCGGAAGCCATGGCCGGAGCCGCGGTGATTACCGTGCTCTCGCCGTCGGACCGGCGCGCTCTTCGCCGCATCATGAAGCACCTGGTGCGTGGCGGCGCGGTGCTCGCCAAGATTCTCCGGCGGCGGCGCGGCACCCGACCTGTGGTTCGGGTTGTCCCAACCGTCATGCGGCGCACCGTGAAGTCTCTGAAGCAAAAAGCTGCGAAGGGAATTCCCATCACGCGGAAGAGCGCCGGCCGTGAGGCGGCGAAACAGGTTCGCAAAGTGCTCGGCAGCCACAAAGCGTGCCGCGCAGCCTTGGCGCGCAATATCAAGGTCAGCCGCGCTTACAAACGTCCGCAAACCAGCCGACGCCGTCGTGCTGTGCGCTAACCACGTTCACTCACAGGCCGCCACATTATTAAGGAGGAAGGATCATGGCATACGAGTCCGAGTACGAATTCGAAACCGAGCTCGAAGGCGAATTCGAAGGTGCGGGAGAATTCGAAGGGGAGTTCGAAGGGGAAGTGGAAGGTGAAGGCTGGCTGGGAGCCATCGGCAACGCGGTAGGCAGTCTTCTCGGTGAAGGGGAGGGCGAGTTTGAAGGCGAGGGAGAATTTGAAGGGGAGTTTGAGACTGAGTTCGAAAACCCGATTCGCAAAATCTATCCCGACGCGATGATGGAGCACCTCGGAGAACTGGCCGCGGAATCGGAGACAGAACAGGAAGCTGCGGAACATTTCCTGCCTCTCATCGGAATGGCTGCCAGCAAACTGCTTCCGGTGGTGGCAAAAGCCGTGCTGCCCATGGCCAAGAAAGCGCTTCCCCGGCTCGCGAAAACTGTTTCGCGCGTCACTCCGCACCTAACCAAAGGTGTGGCGAAAATTGCCTGCACCCTGCATCGTACTCCCCAGACCCGACACCTGCTGCGGGCCATGCCAAGCGTTGCTCGCCGCACCGTCGGCAGCATTGCCAAGCAAGCGGCCAGGGGTCGTACCGTAACTCCTCATGCAGCGGTAAGAACCCTGGCGCACCAGACGAGGCGCGTGCTCGGAACACCGAGACACCGCGTTCACGCCTTGCGCCGGCACAACGCGCTCGAACGCCGCTTCTATGGCCGCTGGGGAAGAGGCATGATGGGTCCGCACTACCGGTGGGGCAGAGGCTACGCCGGGCCAACTCACGTCGGGGTCGGTGGCGTGCGTGGTGTGCCACATCCCGGAGCCGTTCCGGTGGCCGGACCCGGCGTGAGGTACGGGCAAGTATCCGGTGGGCGATGTAATTGTGCGACTCCAGCCTACTGCCGCTGCTGCAGCCAGGTGCTGAGGTAAGGACCATGGCAAGCCTTGCAGAGACGCTGTCCGAGACAACGGTACGGTCGGAATCGGGTTCCCGCCGCCAGCGCGGTGAAGGCGGGATCAGATCCGGAAAGATGAGGTCCGGCAAAACCAAGTCTGGCAAAACCAGGCCGGGCGAAACGAAGACCGCCGTACTGTTGCCTTGGCTGCGTGCTCAATCCATCAACGTAACGCGGCACGCCGCCGCACTCCGGCCGTTCCGGCGCGAGGAGTTCGGCACCGATGCTGCCGCTCCGTCAGAAGGACACATTCAGGTCGTGAACCAGTTGATTTCAACGCTGCGGCGGGGACTTTTGAAGATGTCGGAAAAAGTGACCACTTCGATCGACCAAGCCAGCGAGGAGCCAAGCTCGGCGAACTTGCAGCGCGTGGTGATCGGGAAAGACAAAGCACACAAGTGGGTGCAGGGAATCGAAAAGATATGGGATTTTTATCTTGAGCTGTTTGGCCAGCGGCAATCGAAGTACGGTAACTGGCTGCTGAGTTGCGACCGCATCGCGATGGATTGTTATCAGGTTGCTTACACCGGCATTGGCGACGGCCAGTTCCATCCCGGCTCCCCCGCCTTTTTGTTACATGAGGACGGGCTTTGCTCCGGCGACCATTCGGCGGGGCATCCCGATGACGAAATTGGGCAAGCAACTGAATCCGTTTCCCCTGGTGCAGTTGCCGTATCACCGCATGATCAACCCCTGGACGCTGGGTGCGGTGATGCACGAGGTCAGTCACAATTTGCAGAGCGATCTCGGGCTTAGTAAAGATGTGCCGCGCAGTATTGCGCACCGGCTTTTGCAAGCCGACCTCGGGCAATCTGTAGCCGCGGCGTGGACGCGGTGGAATCGCGAGATGTTCGCGGACATGAGCGCGCTGTTTCTCGGCGGGCCCGAAGTCGTTGGTTCACTCATGGACGTAATTGGGCGCGCGCCAGCAGCCGTGGTTGCCTTCAATCCGCGCGGTCCGCATCCGACGCCGTATTTGCGGCTGCTGATCAGTGCCGAACTGTTGCGGCGTATGGGATTCACTGAGGAGGCTGAACACTATGCGCGAGTGTGGAAGCGGATGTATCCCAACCCGCACAATGGGAGCATCCCTCCCGCGATCTTGGATACTTTTCCCGAGGCCTGTGCGCTGGCCGTGGATACGATGTGCTATCGTCCGTATCCGTCGTTAGGCAACAAGAGTTTGGCGCAGGTAATCCGCTTCGAGAAAAAAGATCAGCAGATGATCGAAGAAGCATCGCGGCGCATGGCGGTCGGCGTCGATCCCGGCATTATTCCGGAACGCTACTTGATCGGTGCGGCTCGGGTTGCGCTCAATCGGCGCCTGGCTCGTCCCGGTGTCATTACCAAACATTTCTACAATGAGTTGGTCAGGAGATAACGCCGTGGCGTTGGAAGCGACATTTCGCGAACTGCACAGCCAGCTCAAGAAGCTGCAGGATAATCTGCTCGCGCTTCGCTTGACGGTGGCCGAGGACAAGCCGCTGAAGGGAGAAGCGGCGCTGGTAGACCAGTTCGAAGACAGCATTGTGGACGCAATGGGATTGCTCGACGAATGCCTGAACAGCGCCCACGCGGCGCAGAAAGCGGTTGGAGTTCCGTTGGACCTCGACCGTGCGCGCCGCGCTCTGACCACATGTCAGAATCGTTTTCATTCGGCTGCGCAGCGATTCTCGGAAGAGTTGATTTCGTATGAAAAGTTACGCGACCTAGCCAGCGTGAGCCAAAGCCGCGGACGCGAGTGGGCTTCGTGGGCCGGTAGCGTGAAGCACGGGTTAGAGCAATGCCGATTGCCGATCGATTCCGTCACCAAGGCCCTTGCGGCTTGTTGGCAGGAGATTGCGGAACACCTCGGGACGACAAATGTTACGGTGCAAGCCAATAACATCGGCCAGCAGATTGTTTCCGACCCGATCGATTTGCATGGGTTCGAGAGACAGGGTGTGACTTGAAAAGCGGCCCGCTGCGGATTGACGGTCGCGTATGACGCGAAAATTCAAACTGGTTCGTTTGGCTCACGTAGTAAAGATCGTGTGCGACAGGGTGAGAGGAGATTATCCATGGCTTGGACTATTGCCAATTGCATTGTTACCCGAAAATACATCGCGGTCATATACGCGGGCACGCCGGATTTCAATTCGTCGGGCGTCGACAAGGGGAGTTTTGTTCTGTCGATTCCGGGTGACCGGGCCGAGAGCTTTGCGAAGTCGAGCATCACATTTTATCCGGCCATTCCTTGCAGCATCATTACCCACTTGCCGAACCCCGCAAACCTCAAGCGGGGACAGACGTTCACGCTCAATGTCGAGGATGAGAATCAAGAGACCGCCAATTTTTCCGGCGTCGTGACCGAGGGCGAACCTGAGTCCATCGCCGCAATGTTGCAGCAGATGATGACCGCCTTGGGCGCAGCCAATCCGGCAGGCCCCATTGGCGGTGTGGGAACTGCGGTAACCACCGCGGGCAACGCGGTGGCCGGAGCGATTGCCGGACCCGGACAGAACTCGCTCGCCGGAGCGATCAACAACATGGCTGGCGCGGTTGCGGGGGCCGTCAACGCGCCGGTTTTTCCCCTGCTTACTGAGCAGGTCAATTATTCATCGTCATCTCCGGCCTTCCCCAGCGGCGGGGGTTCGTCGCCAGGCGGTTCCGCTCTCGGCCAGATGGCCAACCAGGCCATCGCTTCGGTGTTGGGATGGAAGCTGAATGACAACGATCCGAAAGCATTCGTCGGCGCTCTGACTCAATCCTTCACCCTTACCGAGGTGGAAGGCCACGTTGTATCCACATGGGTGCCGCGCAGCTATGCCGTGCAGACCGATCTTTCCGGAGGCATCACCGGTGCCCAGGCTAGCATTTACACTCGCGCCAAAGAAGCCCTGGATCAATCCTTGCCACTGTTAGACGGCCTCTACGCGCTTGATCCTGTAGCCGACCCCGAAGATGTCGCGGCTTATCGGGACGTAGTTCGCACTCATCTGACTCAACTCGTCGATGAGTTCGGCTTCATGGGCGGTCCCAGAGTTCCGCGTGTGAATACGTATTTCACGCTTTTGCTCGGCCCACCACCCTTCCCCCCGCCGGCTGGCGGCAATCTGCAAACGAACTCTGACCTGATTGCAGGAAGTCTTGGCGCGTTGCGTCAGTTGTATGGCATCTACACGATTGGCCCGGCAGGAAATCAGAACCCGTTCATTAACAGCGTACTTGACGAACAGAACACCACCAATTTCAGGGTTCTGGCAGATTACATTACGTCTCTCGCCTTAAGCTGGATCAACAATCTGTCTTTCTTCGGACTCAACACCCCAACTCCGTTCTTTGGCACCCAGTTGGTTCTGATTTCGAGGCAATTGTCGGTGATATCGGAAGATGTCGACGAAGTCCGTTTCAACATGGACTCCGTATACATCGGTCCTTCCGAGAGGCAAACACTTCCGGTTAACTTTGGTGGGGGCAATGGCCTGCTGTATTTCGAGGATTTTGCCAAGTGGGTACAAAGCTTCGTAGCCGATGAGGCGCCACCGCTGATCCAGGACGGAGGAATTTATGCGGTGCGGGGTACGTTCCTCCCTGTCGCGCAGCAACTCGCCACCATGGCCCTGGGGTGTCTAAATTCAAATCCGCCTCCTCCCGCCGGCAACTTACCGCCGGGCTTTTACACCGGGCGCGTGCAACAGGCGTTAACTCAACTCAGTGACGATTTAGCCACGCTTGTAGCGTTGGCCACGAATATCTAGTGAGCTCTCCACTTTTAAGAGCTGCGGCGGTGAATATCACCAGGAGGGGTTTCGATGGCGACGGAAAAAGATTATCAAAGCCTACTTGATCGCATAGGCGCATTGCAGGAACAGGTGGCCGGCAAGCTTTCGGCGGATCTTATCAGCAATCCACAACTCGCCGACGCTATTACCAAGCAAATTGACGACCTGCTGGCCAGCGCCGAGACTGCGGACAGCAACGTTCCGCCACCGCCAGATAAAGGTCTGGCGGCGCTGGCCGGCGTGGGACCCGATGCCGCGAAAGACTTTGGCGTTACGCGGATTCCGCAGGGCGTCGAAGCTTACGACGAGACGATCACCTCCGAACGCATCGTGGCCGTCGGCGATATGTATTACCTGTGGCAGCACGAGAAGATCGGAATCTTTCGCGTCGTGCAAAAATTGCAGGAGCTGTTCAAGGCCGGCACGGTGCGCCTTTCCGGCGGCGCCGGAGCTTTTGCCCTGTACCAGTTCGATCGCCGCGAAGTGCTGCGCTATACCGATCGCGATCGCATGTCCGCTTATAAACGATTGTTCAACTATGGCGGTGCTTCGGTTCCATCTGGGTCAAGGGCCAACACCGATTTCCATAAACTGTTCGCGCACTTTATTCACCAGGTCACTTTGTTCTGGCGTGACAAGCGCATCTCCGATGTAATTCGCGAACGCGCATACGACCCGAGCTTCGGCTCCATCGCGATTGTGCGCCGGGCTGGCCTCGATCTGCGCAATAACCTCAAGTGGCTGTCGTTCGGCCATGTCAACGTGTTGCGGGTAGAAGTCATGCAGCTTCTGGAAGAAGCTTTCAAGATTCTTGATTCGGCCGACGTAAAGCGTTTGTTCGGCGCCGACAATGCGTGGGACGTAGTGGAAGAAGTTTTGATCCGCTATTACAACGAGCGGCTCGTCACTTCGCCTCGGCAGCGCATGGGCGTTACCGGGCGCGAAGTGTTGCGGTGGCTGTCGCAACCGCACATCCTGCAAACTACGCGCGCCGAGTTTGAGACTCTGCTACTGGAGATCGCAGAGCAATCGGAAGAGTGGTTGACCAGCGCGCAAGCCATGAACCTGGCGGGGCGTCCTGCAACGGCTCGGGTGTTGCCATGGGAGCAGAGCCAGCCGACTCCAGCGCACTCGAAGAACGGCAAGCCGCCGGGGATCTGTGTTCCCAAACGCGCCCCGGCCCGTATGCCGGCACGCGAAATGGAGGCGGAGTTCGAGTGGTAATGGTCCGGGCATGGACTCACGATGGAACTCCTCGATGAGCGGCGTCTGCGGGAACTGGTTTATGGCGGCGCCGTTTTGGGGGCGGGGGGTGGCGGCTCGATTGAGGCTGGCATGGCAGCGGGAAGTGAAGCGCTTGCTTTGGGCTCGCCTCGACTGGTTGAGATCGATGAGCTCGCCCCGACAACCTTAATTGCAACTCTGTCGATTGTGGGAAGCATGGGAGGCATGTCCGGGTGTTCAGCCTCGTCCCCAACACGGATTTGCGTTACGTCAACTCGCGAAGTTGGAGAAGAAACACATCGGCGCCGTCATCGCCAGTGAAGTCGGGCCGCAGGCTGTGACGTACGGCTGGCGCGAATCAGCGATTGCCGGAGTTCCAATCGTTGACGCGCCGTGCAACGGCCGCGCCCATCCGTTGGGCGTAATGGGGTCGCTCGGACTCAACCGCAGTCCTTCGCACATCGCCGGGGTGGTTGCAATCGGCGGGAACGCGGGCAGTTCCAACTATGTGCATCTCAGCCTTCGAACTTCAGCGACCAAGGCCGGCAAAATGATTCGCGACACCGCAGCTAGTTCTGGCATTCCACTGGCCGTAGCGCGTAATCTTCTTCCTGCTTCTTATGTAAGAAACCACGCCGCGATTGGCGGGCTGAAATATGCGGCGCAAGTGGGTGCGATCGTGTTGCGCGAAATGAAACACGGACTCGATCGCCTGCTTCATCAACTTGTTCGTTTCATGGGAGGCCGGATTTTATTCGCCGGACGCGTCGACTCTGTTTCTCTGACGGAAGCGCATGGCTTTACTCTCGGTCATATTCGATTGCACGACCGGCGCGGCGGTGAGTGTGCCGTTGGAGTCTGCAACGAGTATCTCGTCATAAGAAAAGAGCAGAAGAGTCTAGCCACATTTCCTGATTTAATTACGGTCTTCGATTTCGAAAGCTCTCTCCCCCTCGCATCGCCTCAGATAAAGCCGGGAATGCATGTTGCCGTGCTGGGCGTTCCGCGCTCGCGCTTGAAGTTGGGTTCCACGATGAAGGACCGCGCGCTGTTAATCCCCATTGAACGCCGGCTGAACCTTCCCCTGACTGGAAGCGGTATGACGATTTCTCACGCTCCCGATGCAGCACGTCCCTTCCGGGCCAGGGTGCATGATCGGCACACATGATCATCGATTGCCATTGTCATGCCGGCCTCGGCGACAAGATGACTTCTCCGTGGAATACTCATGCTCCTCTGAAATCCTATCTTCGCCGTGCGCACGCGGCCAGAATCGACCGGACCATCGTGATGGCTCCGTTTCACAGTGACTATGCCGTGGCGAACGCTCAACTCGCGCGCATCGTAGCCCGCCATCCTGGGCGCTTGATCGGATTTGCATTCGTTCACTGCACTCGAGATGCGGGACGCATTCTGCAGATTGTGGGCGACGCCGTCAGGAAATGGTCCTTTCGTGGAATCAAGATACACGGTCATGAGGCCATGCCCACTCGCGAAGTTTGCCACGCCGCTAGAATTTTCCGAATTCCACTTCTCGTCGATGTCACCAGCCGCGCCGAGATTGTCGACATGATCGCGCCACAATACCCCGATGTAAATTTCATCGTTGCGCACCTCGGCAGCAACACCGATGATTTCCGTGCGCATCAGCAAGTTACCAGTTGGCTCGTTACCCGAACGTGTTCGCCGACACGGCGGCTGTGCGTCAGTTCGACTACATCGTTGAGGCGGTCAAACGCGCGGGACCACGCAAGCTTCTCTTCGGCTCCGATGGGCCGTGGCTTCATCCCGGAGTCAAGATCGCGAAGATTCGTCTGCTGGGGCTGTCTGCAGAAAACGAGGCTTTAATTCTCGGCGGCAACATTTCGCGGCTATTGCACGCAGGCGGAGCCGATGTTACGCGAATATCTCCAGATGCGCTTCGGAAAGCAACCCGTCGCGCGGATGACCATCCTCAGATCGCCGGCCAGGGTTAGAAGTAGTGTTTTGATTGTGGGGTCCAAGTAAGCTCTTACGACGGTTCCGTCGGGGAGCGCCGGTTCAGGATTCCCAGTTCGAGGAGCCGCGCGATCATTGCTGCCCGCGAGCCGACGCCGAGTTTTGCAAAGATTCGCCGCATGTGGGTGCAGACGGTCCAGGCGCTGATATTCAAAACATCGGCAATCACTTTGTTTGGGTGCCCTTTCGCGACCATGCGCACGATTTCCTGTTCGCGGGGACTCAGTTGAACCCGCACGCCCTCTGCCTGGCATACGCACAAGAAGATAACGGGCACCTTCTACTTCTGTATCGACCAGCACGTTTTCCCCACCGCTGTGGGAAGGGGCCGCGGCCGAGGATTTTTCGATCAAACCCACTAGTGTTCTAAAGGCGTCATCCACATACATGTCCTCGCTGTCACACTGGATCTTGGTCTTGACCGGGCCCGGGCTGGTGCGCATAGTTTCTCCGGCGTAACAGGAAGGTTGCTTGGAACGGGAGTTCCAGGCGAGTCTCTTGTTGTGTACTTAGCCCCAATAGCAGGTGTCTCGTTTTCTGAACAGGCCGACGACACGAGCGAGTTGTTGAACCTTACCGCGTCATGCTGTTAATGCGCTAGTCGCATTTTCGAGTGACATGTGTCTCAAATTTCCTTTCACAGTCGATCTCAACTGCGTAGATTGGTGTCGTCAAACGGAAACGACGGCGCTTTCAGTCCCCAGGCAGAATGCAGGGTTAAAAGCGATCCTTGCGGACAAGTGATAATCAATAGTGACGTTCGAGGCCCAACCGTTTCACTTGTGGGGTTGATTAATTAGAGACAATCGATCTGCCGTTTCAATTAGGGAAGCGGTTTCTGGCCAGATAAACTGCCGCCCGAACCTGGTTTAGTATCGGCCACTTCAAGAACGGTCCCTGCCTCAAGTAAACTGGCTACCACGAGGAACCCCGCTTGGACAATGTCAGGTCGTGCTTTCGTCACGTTGTCATTACTCTCTCTCTTTTATTAGTTGCGCACTCCGCGATCACACAGTCGATTCCTGCCGAACTCACGAATGGGCTTAAGTGGCGGTTAATCGGGCCGTTTCGAGGTGGTCGTGTGGTTGCGGTTTCTGGAGTGCCGGGTGACTCCACGACTTTTTACTTTGGTGCTGTCAACGGGGGCGTCTGGAAAACCAACGATGCGGGGACCGTCTGGACACCAATCTCTGACAATCAGCGCATCGGGTCGGTCGGCGCGATTGCCGTAGCGCCTTCCGATCCTCGGACCATCTATGTCGGAACCGGCGAATCCGACATTCGTTCGGATTTGTCTTCGGGTGACGGCGTCTACAAGTCGGACGACGGCGGATCGACATGGCTGCATGTTGGGTTGGAGGACACTCGCCAGATCAGCCGGATCGTGGTCGATCCGCAAGATGCGAATGTCGTTTACGTGGGAGCACTCGGCCATGCTTACGGACCAAACGAGCAGCGTGGCGTGTACAAATCCGTGGATGGAGGAGTGCATTGGAGCAAAGTGCTGGATGAAGGAGCCGAGATTGGTGTTTCAGATCTGGCGATTTGCGCCGGCAACTCGCAACTCTTGTTCGCCGGGACATGGCACACGCATCGGCCTCCATGGAGCGTCTATGGTCCAATCGATGGACCTGGGGGTGGGCTCTACCGATCTCGTGATGCCGGCAAGACCTGGTCTCATCTCAGCGGAAACGGGCTGCCCGAAGGCGATTGGGGACGCATCGGTGTGGACATTGCCGCGGACGGCAAACGCGTATACGCATTAATTCAAGCGAAGAAATCTGGCCTGTATCGTTCTGACGACGGGGGCGAGACTTGGGCTTTGGCGAATGCAGACCCGCGGCTCACGAGCCGTGCATGGTATTTCAACAGGATCACGATCGACCCGCAAAATCCCGACGTGATCTATGTTCCGAATGTCGCTGTTTACCGGTCGGAGGATGGAGGGAAGACGATTTCTGTGGTTCGCGGTGCGCCGGGCGGTGACGATTATCATCAGCTTTGGATCGATCCCAAGAATTCTTCGAGCATGGTTCTCGGAACGGACCAGGGCACCACGGTCAGCCTTGATCGCGGGCAGACGTGGAGCAGTTGGTATAACCAGCCTACAGCACAGCTTTATCACGTGATCACCGATAACCAATTTCCCTACGTTGTATACGGAGCACAGCAGGACAGCGGGAGCGCCGCGGTGCTGAGCCGCACCGACCATGGCCAGATCACGCCGCGAGATTGGTTTCCTTCCGGGGAAAGCGAGAGCGGATACATCGCGCCCGACCCCAAAAATCCATCCATTGTGTATTTAAGCGGAGCTTATGGGACGGTTGATCGGTTTAACAGACGAACCGGATTCAGCCAGAACGTGAGCCCATGGCCAGTGCCGACGTTTGGTCTTTCTGAGATCAATGAGCGTAAGTACCGAGCGCCGTGGACTCCGCCCCTGGTTTTTTCTCCCGCCGACTCGACGACGCTTTATTTTGGGACGCAATATGTGATGAAAACGATTGACGGCGGCCTGCACTGGGAGACCATCAGCCCAGATCTCACGGGAGCAACGCCGCAGACCGGAGACCATAAAACGCAAGGACCGGTGACGATCGAGAATGCGAAAGAGCGCGGTCTGGGAGTTGTGTTCACGATCGCGCCATCGCCTCTGGACCGTGATCTGATCTGGGCGGGGAGCGACACCGGATTAATTCACGTCACGCGCGACGGCGGCAAGACCTGGAAAGACGTTACGCCAACGGGGTTGACGGCCTGGAGCAAGATTTCGCTGATTGAAGCTTCGCACTTCGATCCTGCCGTTGCCTATGCGGCGGTTGAGCGCAGCCGGCACGACGACCGCACTCCTTATCTATATCGAACGCGCGACTATGGAGCCAACTGGCAATCAATTACCGAAGGCATTGCGGCGCCAGCTTTCTTACGCGCGGTTCGCGAAGATCCGCAGATCAAAAGCTTACTCTTCGCCGGAACTGAATTCGGAGTTTACGTTTCTTTCGACGAAGGCGACCACTGGCAATCGTTGCAGCTCAACTTACCGGTCACCTCCGTGCGCGATCTGGCGATTCATGGCGACGATCTCGTGGTTGCTACGCATGGCCGCTCCTTTTGGATTCTCGATAACATCACGCCTCTGCGACAGACTTTGGACGCGAAGAAATCGGACGCATTCTGGCTTTACCGTCCCGCGACAGCGGTTCGCATCGATAACGACTCATTTCCGGGCACACCGATTCCGCCGGAGGAGCCGACTGCGGAGAATCCTCCTGCGGGCGCGGCGATTGATTATTTCCTGAAGTCTGCGGCCGGCAACGTAAAGCTTGAGATTTTCGATGCGCACCAGAATCTCGTCCAGCGATTGTCCTCGGAAGATCGACACTCGGAAAAGCACGCGGCGCTTCCCATTGCCGAGCGCTGGTTCCCCAAGCCCGAAGCACTGTCGACAACCCCAGGTACACATCGCTTTGTATGGAATTTAAGTTGGGGCGGCGGCTCGGGAGAACCGAGCCTGGATGAGGATGACAGCAAGCCGAGCGGTCCGAGAGTTGTGCCGGGAACCTACCAGCTTCGCCTGACGGTAGATGGACGGACGGAGAGTCAATCTCTGAAAGTCACCATGGATCCACGCTCGCCGGCGACGGTCGAGACACTACGAAAGCAACTACAACTCGGTCGGCAGATCTTCGCCGAAACGATGGAAGCGCGTCGCGCACTTGCAGAGGCTGGTTCCGTTGAGAAACAACTAGCGGACATTGAGCCGAACCTTGGCGAACAAAATTCTGCTCTCAAGTCGATTGTCGCGGATGCTCGCCGGGAGATTTCTGAAATTCTCACGAAGAAGGAACTGTCAGGGCAGGCAGGTGGTTTGCGTGTCGCGTCCACCAATTTGGCTTCAGCACTGCATGTCGTAGAAAGCGGGGATCGCGCCGTGCCTTCGCAAGCAATTGCGGTTTATAAAGAATCCAGCGAAGGCGTCAAAGCAGGTATCGCAGCCTGGACTTTATTCAAACAAACGAGATTGCCCCAGATTAATCGGAAACTGACCGAGGGTGGTCTCGCTCCGATCGCGATTTCGGAAATTGAACGGGAAGTCGAATATCTCATGTCGCGCTAAAGTGCGAATCTTTTCGGCGATGCAGCGGAAGCGTCCTTTGCTATTTCGACTTGCTGAAGTGGATGACTATCTTGTGACGCGAATACTCCTGACTCGGCCCGTTAGGAATTTGGATGTGGATTCCAGTAGGAGTGACCGTGCCTCCTTCCACGGACGTGATCTGTGAGGGATTCCAGGTT
This sequence comes from uncultured Acidobacteriaceae bacterium, assembly GCA_963808195.1. GTDB lineage: Bacteria > Acidobacteriota > Terriglobia > Terriglobales > Acidobacteriaceae > Sulfotelmatobacter. The sequence goes on from CAWEEW010000013.1 coordinate 303,395, forward strand.
GCGATTTCGTATTGCGCATTCGGCAAGCCGGAAACTTTGAGCGTTAGCTGAGTACGCGACGAATTCCAGGATTCAGAGAGCACGCGCAGGCCGCGGCTGGTGCTGCCAAGCGGCGGAAGGTCATTGCTCACCGACAATCCGAAAGCGTTTTTCAGTTTGATGACCACAGTGTTTATATGGCCATCGACGGGGAATTTCATCGATACGTGCTGGTCCTCGGCGTTCGTTTGCATTTTGAAAGGCAATCGCCGGCCGTTCACTTCGACAGAAATCACTCCGGTTCGCAGGCTGAGCGCCGCAGAAAACTCGATCCAGCAATCCCCTGAACCCGAGCGTTTCGTTTCAAGCACGATGGTGTTGGAAGTTTTTCTATACTGAAAATCGACGGTTCCCGATCCCAAGCGGACATTGCGAACGGCAAACGAGGTCCAATCGGCCGGCACGTGTGGCGCCAGCGTGATTTGGTGGCTCGACGCGTCGGTTTGCAGTCCGAACATCCCACGTAAAATCGGGCTGACTACCATCGCAGCAGACCAGATCTGATGGGGAGAACTGGTGGCGAACGATTGGTAGTAATCGCCCGAGAGAACCTCGGTGAAATGGCCGAGGGAGCCATCGAGCGCGAGCAGGGCATTGCTGCGCAAATTGGAGTACGCAGGGAGCGCGCGGTGATACCGATATTCGCCAACGGAAGCCCATCCCGTGAACAACGGCCAGACCGCGCCATAGTGGTAGCCCGAGCCGTCGTACACCTTGGACTGCGAGGAGACGATGCGCATGCCCCAATCCGTTTGGTGGTCGACATCGGCGAGTTGGTCGATCATGTCGTTCGCATGGTCGGGATCGGGAAGACCGAACCACATGGGGACCGTGGCTAGCACGCTGGATTCATCGACGCGCTGGTTCGATTGGTCGAGCGCGAAGGCGTAGAGTTTTTTCTCGGGCGACCAGAAAGCCTGGTCGAGTGCAATTTCTCGGCGTTCGAATTCCGCGGCTAGCTCTTTGTTTATGTCGTCTTTGCCGACGAGTCCTGCCAAATGGGAGAGCGCGCGCAGGGCCTCGGTGCCGAGCGCGCTCTGGTAATACTCAGTCTTGACTGGAAGCAGCGGACCGCCCTCGACCCAGCCGTGTCCGACGCCGGCATTCTGCGGGAAGCCCTGCGCGTCGTAGGTCGAGCGCAGAAACTGGTAAGCCTTCCGAACGCTCTGCCACTTGTCGCGCGCGAAGTCGAGGTCGCCGCTCTGTGAGACGTAGTCGTTCATCGCGATGATGTAGAGCGGTGTGGCGTCGGCGGAGGCGTAGGGATAAGGAAAATCCTTGAACCAGGAAACAAAATTCGCGCCCTGCGCGATCTCGTGGGGGATTTTGCCGTCGTTGCGCTGGTACTTGCCGATGAAATCGAGGGCGGTGCGCGTGGTTGCGTAATCACCCGTGGAATTCAGAGCGAATGAAGCCCAGAGCGAATCGCGGCCAAAAAACCAGGCGAACCCCGGGCGCTGACTCACCCCCGAGGTGCGATATCCGGCGACCAAGCCGGTGCCGAGATATGGATTGCTCACGAGACCCTGAATTTCGCTGACACGTGCCCAGTCGTAGGCTTGCTGCAAAGAATAGTCGGGCAGCTCCAGGTTGACGGTCTGTTCGAGGTAATTGCTGTAGTACTCGGACGAGTCGCGCAGGAGTTCGGCGTAGGAAGAGGTAAGATGATCGTAAGTTTTCTGCGCCTCGTTGCGGCCTGCAACGGAGGCGGCAATCACAATGAGCTTGCTGGACCGGTTTCTCTGCGCGACTCCCAGGCGAAAGGTAGTTTCTTGCGACGCCGAGTAGTTTGTTTCGTAGGCAAGATGCGGATCTTCTGCCGTCGGAGAGCCAACCAGCGCGAAGAATTTATGCGTCTCTTCTCCGAAAGCGACGGCGTGGTTCGTGGTATCCCAATCGGTGTAAGTGGCGCCAAGTCCGGCGGGCCACTCGAGGGCGAAATCGCCGGTGAAGGCGGCTTCCACATCCAGAGGCTGCGTGCTCTCGATATCGAACAGGATGACGGCTCCCGGCTCCTTCACGGGAACGAACAGAGTCTCGGTGACACGAAACAAATCTCCAGCGTAGAGAATGCTCGCGGATTCAGGCCGCACCGTGAGCGTACGAGCAAGACTTTCCGCCTGAAGCGCGCGGCCGCCAATGTGAAAGGTTAAGTGAAAGTCGCGAAAGAGTTTTAGCGGGTAGACCCACGCCTCGATGCGTCCGGTCTCATTACCGAACAATCCGGCGCGCTGGCCGACGACGGGAACGAACTCCCAGGTGCGCACCGTACGTGTCAGTTCAAGGTGCTTTGGTGGGTGCTGTGCAACTGAAAACGAAATAAGAAAGAGTAGCTCGAGAACAGCGGAGATCAGGAAACAAGCGACGCGACGATCGGACGAGCGATTCGGCATACCAGCGATTGCCGGAGGCGATGCAACTTCCGGCCGAGGCTTGCAAAGTATAAGACTTACCGGATATATAAGAAGCAGGCGAATTCTAGCACGCCGAATCGGCCGGGTGCCGACCTCTTGTTCCCTTCACGCCGCGTATTTCTGAAGTCTCTCAGCCGCTCGGCGCTCGTGTTGTCTCTGGAAAATGTGCTCGCCATGGCGAGGCCGCGTTGGTTGCGCGCGGCGGCGCGCACGGAGAAAGATAAACCTGAACAGAAAGCGGCGGCCAGCGATCTGGGCGTTAGCTTTATTAATGTGGCTCGCGAATCTGGATTAACTGCGAAAACTATTTTCGGAGGGGAGCACAAAAACAAATACCTGCTCGAAACGACCGGGTGTGGCGTTGCCTTTTACGATTACGACAACGATGGATGGCTCGATATTTTTCTGGTGAATGGCTCGCGGCTGGAAGGCTTTCCGGCGGGCAGCGAGCCGACGTCGCATCTATTCCGCAATAACCGCGATGGCACCTTCACCGATGTGACCGCAAAAGCTGGAGTCGCGCACTCCGGCTGGGGGCAAGGGGTTTGCATCGGCGACTACGACAACGACGGATGGGAAGATCTCTTCGTTACGTACTACGGCAAGAACGTGCTCTACCACAATAACGGTGACGGAACCTTCACGGACGTGAGCCAGAAGGCTGGAGTAGCGGGCAAAGGAACGCGCTGGAACACGGGCTGCGCGTTTGTCGATTACGATCGCGACGGACGGCTCGATCTTTTTGTCGCGAACTACATCGACATGGATCTGGCGACCGCGCCGGTGCCTGAGTCCGGGCCATGCCTTTACAAAAGCGTGATGGTGGCTTGCGGTCCGCCGGGCCTGCAGGGCGGAAAGAATATTCTTTACCACAATAATGGAGACGGGACGTTCACCGATGTTTCAGATGCTGTAGGAATTTTCCGGGCAAACGGAACCTACGGCTTGGGTGTGCTGGCGGCCGACTTCGATAACGATGGCTGGCTGGACATCTATGTCGCGAATGATTCGACGGCGAGCGCGCTCTATCGCAACAAGGGAAATGGAACGTTTGAAGACATTGCGATAGAGGCCGGATGCGCGCTGAGTCCGGATGGCAAGCCGCAAGCGGGGATGGGTGTTTCGGCGGCTGACTACGATCTCGATGGCAACCTCGATTTGGTGAAGACGAACTTTGCGGGAGATACGCCATCGCTTTACCACAATTTGGGCGGCGGCAACTTTGAAGACGCAACTTTCACCGCGGGCCTAGGCGCGCACACGCAATTTCTCGGATGGGGTTGCGGATTTTTCGATTTCGATAACGACGGCTGGCCTGACATTCTGATCTGCAATGGGCACGTGTATCCCGAAGTTGAGCAACTCAAGACAGAGGCCGGGTATCCGCAGCGTAAACTTCTGTATCGAAATCTCCACAACGGGCATTTTGCGGATGTTTCTCTGAACGCCGGGACGGGCATTTCCGATCCGGTGGCTGCACGAGGATGCGCCTTTGGAGATTTCGATAATGACGGCGACATCGACGTGGTGGTCAACACGGTGAACGACTATCCGCAACTATTGCGTTGCGATTCCACGATGCAAAATAACTGGATCAAGGTGCGCACGATCGGGACGAAGTCCAACCGCAGCGGCATTGGAGCGCGGCTAAAATGCATCGCGCATTTGCCGAACGAAAGCAAATCGCATCAGCAGATCGATGAAGTCCGCAGCGGTGGGAGCTACATTTCACAGAACGACCTGCGAGTGCATTTCGGGCTGGGGAAAGCGGAGAAAGTCGATGCGCTCGAAATTCATTGGCCGAGCGGGCACGTCGACACGCTCAAAGACATCAAGGCGAATCAGTTGATTTTCGTAAAGGAAGGCGAGGGGATTGTGCGGACGGCGCAGTTTGAAAAGAAAGCGCAAGGCGGTAAATCTTAACCACTCTGCGACTTCCCTCAGAGCACGGCTGGGATCCAGATAACGCGAATAAACGCTAGTGATGCTTCGGATCCAGCGGAACAGATGTTCCGGTTCCTTCCTTTATTGTGTGAATGCTATCGACAGCGAGATTCGTAAATCGCTCTGCCAGGCCGCTAAGCCAGCGGATTTCGACCCATTCAATCCTGGCCGCTGACCCGAGTCCGAAGTGCACTCGAATATCGTTGTTCGAGTCGTAGCTGGATCCGCTACGGACTTCGTCAACCTGAGTCCTAGTTGCGGTCTTGACCGAGACGCGCGAGCCGATCCCATCGCGATTGGATTTTGTCCCGACCGGATGAATCGCGATCCAATGATTGGGCGCCCGGAGTTGATTCACCAGCAGGCTCGGCGTGGCGTTCATATTGCTGATAACCGCGGAAAGTTTTCCATCGTTCCACAAATCGCCGATCGCGAGACCGCGGGACGATGCGGGAGTCGTGATGCCGGGCCCAGCTGCAGCGGAAACATCACTAAAAGTGCCGTCGCCGTTGTTGTGATAAAGAATGCGCGGTTCTTTGAAGGTGCTGCCGAGATGCTGTTTGTCGACTTCGGGATAGACGTGCCCATTCACAAGAATCAGATCGGGCCAGCCGTCGTTGTCGAAGTCGAAAAACATCGTGCCCCATCCCAGATATTGCGCATATAGCCCCAGCCCAGCGGCTGTAGTGGCGTCGGTAAATGTTCCGTCTCCGTTATTGCGATAGAGCGTCGACGTGTCGTCGGAGAAATTTGTCTTGAAGATGTCGAGGTGGCCATCGCCGTTGTAATCACCGATGGTCGATCCCATGCCCGCCTGCTCGCGACCGTCTTCGTTGAAGGCCGCCCCCGCAGTGACGGCGACATCGGTAAATGTTCCGTCATGGTTGTTGCGGTAGAGAATGCTGGGGGTGCTGTCGCATGCGACGTAGATATCGGGCCAGCCGTCTTCATCAAAATCAAGGGTCGAAACGCTCAACGAATAATGTCCGTCGGTGCGTTCGATGTGCGCCTTCGTGGTCACGTCTTCGAATGTGCCATCGCCTTTGTTGTGGTAGAGAATGTTCTTTGCGCCCGGCAGCCCGCGCGGGCCGCACATCACGGGAACGCCTTTCCATACACAACTGGCACGCTCACCCGGAGCGGGTGCAGTGGATAAATCAAAGTCCACATAATTTGCTACCATGAGATCGAGCTTGCCGTCGCGGTCATAATCGACGAAGGCGCAGCCCGAGCCCCATGCCTTTCCGGAGCCCGCTACTCCGGCCTTCTCGGCGACCTCGGTAAAAACTCCGCCTTGGTTGTGGTAGAGGCGATTTTTTCCGTAGTAAGTGACATAGAGGTCTTCCCAGCCGTCGTTGTCGTAATCGCCGACGCAAACCCCTTGTCCCCAGCCGGTCGCGGTGAGGCCGGCTTGCACCGTGACATCGGTGAAGGTTCCATCGTGATTATTGCGATAAAGATGATTGCTGGGCGCTGGTCCGGCGGGAAGACCGTCCAGGCGGGTTCCATTGACCAGAAAAATGTCGGGCCAGCCGTCATTATCGTAATCGAAGATTGCTACGCCTGTGCCGGTCGTCTCGATGATGTACTTCTTTGTTTCGATGCCACCGAAGATATTCTGCATGGTGAGGCCAGCTTTTTCGGCAACGTCGGTGAAATTAGCGATGGGCTTCGCTGAGGCGGGGTTCGAAGGTGACGCCCGTTCGGTCTTCGCCTGGCCACCAAAACTGAAGATAACGAGACATAGAAAGCTTAGAAAGAAGAAAACAGAACTTCGCACAGGCTTGTAGAAAGGAGACTTGAGAACAAAAGCACAGGCACGTTGCGGTGGCATGGTCCGATTTCGATGTTAGGTTGGTTGACGGACGGGGGTCAATGCCGTCGCGCGGATTTTGCGCGTTCATTTGCGCTATTCTGTGAATTCAGAATCAGAAACACACCCCTTGTCTCGACTTTGATGCGCGCCTTCCTATTTCCCGCCAGTTTGCTGGTGTTGTCGCTCGTCTGCGGTTTTGCTGTTGCCTCGCCGCAGGAAAAGGGCGCGGGCAGCGCGACTGCCGCGGTATACCAGGAGGGCGTGAAGGCTTTTCAACAGGGCGATTTGTCGGTCGCTCGAAAAGCTTTCGAGAAAGCGGTGAGCGAGAGTCCTCGTAATGCCGACGCGCAGAATATGTTGGGACAAGTATTGTTGCGGCAGGGAAATGTGGATGACGCTATCGTTCACTTTCGCGCTCTGGTCGAGCTGCGGCCCTCTTTAGCGATCGCCCATGCCTACCTCGCGCAAGCGCTCGAAACCAAAGGCCGACTCGATGAAGCACTGGTTGAATTTCGCCTCGCCGTGCAGTTCGCTCCTAAGCAATGGCAGGCGCATCAGGCGCTCGGGCGCGCGTTCAGTTTGCGGAATAAAACAGACGACGCTATCGCCGAATTCAGACAAGCTATTCTTCTCGATCCCAAGCAAGCGGAGCTGCATGACGAAATTGGATCACTCTTCGCGCAGCAGTCGAAGTTTGCCGATGCGGTAAATCAATTCCGCGAAGCGTTGAAGCTAAAACCAGACGACGAATCCGCCTATTTTCATCTCGGCGCAGCGTTCTCGGGCGAGAAGGCAAACCAGAAAGCGAAAGAAGCGCTCGACCATGCTCTACAACTCGATCCAAAGGACGCGATGGCCTGGTATTACCGCGGGATCGTAATGGAAGCGGAAGCCAATTCCGATGAGGCGCTGCGATCCTACGAACGAGCAATCGAGCTGCAGCCGAATGTGGCACCACTGCAGACGCGCTTGGGCTTCTTGCTCCAGCAGCGTGGTGATCTAGATCGTGCTGTGGCTGCATTCAGCAAGGCAGTGACGCTGACCCCCAGCGATGCAGAGGCCCACAACAATGTTGCGCTTGCCATGCTGCAACGTGGGGAGGCGGACGCAGCCATCAAGGAATTTCAGCAAGCGATCCGGCTTCATCCAGACGATGCCGGGTTCCAGGGAAATCTGGGAACGGCCTATCTGCAGAAAACGGATTTCGCTGGAGCAATCACGCAGTTTCGCGCGGCCCTGAAACTCGACCCGGGGAGGGCGAGCTTGCATCATGACCTGGCGCTGGCGCTCAAACTCTCCGACGACCTGCCGGCAGCGATTGTGGAATGGAAGGAGGCGATTCGCCTCGATCCGAACCTTGCGGACGCTTATTACAGCTTGGGAGTCACCCTGTGGCAGTCTGGAGATTTCCCGGCTGCGGCCGAGCAGTTGCGCCATGCCATCGAAGTTCAGCCTGAGTATGCCGAAGCATATTACACACTAGGCACGGTTCTGAAACAGATGAACAAACTGCCAGAGGCGGCCGACGCCTTGCGCCAGGCGATTCGCCTCGATCCTGACTTCGCCGGAGCACACACCACGTTGGCAGCGGTTCTGCGGCAACTGGGAGATTCTGCGGGGGCTGCGGTGGAAAGCAAGGCCGGCGCCGAGATGACCAAAGCAAAGACCGATCTGCAGGCCGCGACTTTCGCCACCAATTCCGGACACCGACTGCTGACTGCGGGCGATCTTGATGGGGCCATCTTGCAGTTCCGTTCGGCGATTCGCGTAATGCCATCGTATGCGCTGGCGCACTACGAACTTGGTTCTGCCCTGAGACAGAAAGGCATAAAAGATGAAGCTGGGAAGGAGTATCGAAAAGCCGCCGAATTGGATCCGCATCTGGCTCCGCCCGCGCCTCAGTAATTGGGACAAAGATCTTATGATGCACAGACACGTGAGCGACAATCCTAGTTCGCTCGCTTACGTACTGCGACCAGATCAGTAATCACCGGAACGCCGTGCGCCACTTTGACGTGCAACAAAGCTTCGAACGGACTCATGTCCTCAGATTTGAAGATGCCTAAGCGCTGCAACAACTCCGCAAGAGAATCTTGCCGGCAGACGTATTCTGCTGCCGCTTGAGTGCCGAAGGTCGTGGTTCCGGCAAGAATAAGAACCGACCGGGTGGGGTCGATGCCAGGCACCAGGGCGATCACCGCATAGTCATCCACGACTGGTAGTTTGGGAAGGGTCGCGAGAAATATCGGTTCCTCGCCAGGCTGAGGGTGGGCGTTGAGGACCCCCAAATCCCCCTTGCGCGGTCCGGATTCGATTCGCTTAAAAATGAATTCTTGAGTTCCGGGCAGATCGCGGAGCGTAAGGTTCTCGGCCGGCGAGCCTACGAAAATGAGGTCGTTGCTTTTAGCATCGTCCAGAGAAAACAGGCTGCCGCGTTTTACGCGAAGCTGTTGACGGAAAAGATCGAAGACGTGGTCGAGTTGATGAACGGCCAATACCTCACCCACGCCGGTATAGTGATCTAGGGCGACGCCGGGCGAATCGGAGGAGGAATCAAAGTACCGCATGCCGGTCTCCGGCCGGCCTGCGAAGTTCGCGTTGCTGAAAATAACCCATGGGGGCTGTGAGCCGGTGGCAAAGTGGCCCCAGAATACCCGGTATGGGGCTGGAATCGATGTCCTCGCGACAACCGGAGTCCGGGCGCGGGTCGCAAGCAGCAGAGCGCTCGTCACCATTGAAGCGGCCAGGAAAACCGACAGCGCCGCAACGGCAATAACCCACCCACGGTTCGAGGGCTGCCCTGCCTTTCTGCGATCACCACTCCGAGCGCGAGGAACTACCTCAGTCAGAACAGGAGATGGAGTGCGGACATGGAAGGCGAGAGCATAGGACCCTTTCGGCAACTCCACAACGACAGGGTCGTTGGGTCCCTCGTGCGAGTAATACTCCGCCAGTTTCAAACGCAGACGTCCGGCTTGCACCCGCACGGTCGAGTCGTTTTGCGGATCGAATCCGCCGGGCCGGCCCAGAACCTCAGTAGCGATTTGATATTCCTTAACAGCTACGCCCGGATGGTCAAGCGAGTGTTCGGCCAGATAGCGGAGCAGCTTGCATAGAGACTCCGAGCCACGGAGGCTATGACTATTAATAAGCTTATCTATTTGCTGGAAGCATTGCTCCCGGCCGGCGGCGTAACTGCGGGTCAAAGCCATGTGACAGAGGGGTAACTGGCTTTCTATCTAATTGCAACAACAATAATTTACACCGTTTAACGGTATCAGACCTAGTGAAACTTAATTCCATAGTGCTTTTGTACTACGACTTGCACGCACCGCAGCAACGATATCCGTGTGTTTTGGGGATATTGTTTCAGATGCCAGGAGGAAGTCTCATGAAGAGGTCAGATCTCGCAGCCGTGGCAGCACTCGTAATTCTCTGCGGTCTGTGGACGCCTAACGCTATCGGTCAGGCGATTTTCGGCAGTATTGCTGGTACGGTAACGGACCCCTCTGGCGCGGCAGTTCCGAACGCAAAAGTGACGGTGATCGACGAGGCAAAAGGGGCGACCGATCAGGCCACAACAAATGAAAGCGGCAACTACACGGTTACGCACCTGATCCCCGATTCTTATACCGTGCGCATCGAAGGAGCTGGCTTCAAAGTTCTTGAATTCAGGAATATAGATGTCTCCGCAGACGCTCAGGCCCACATCGACGGGCAATTCCAAGTTGGTTCCACAAGTGAGCAGGTGGAAGTGACGGCTGAGGCTGACCAACTGAAGACCGACCGGGCTGATGTGTCGATCGAGTTCAACGAGAAATACGTAGAAGATCTCCCGATCATGAACCGGAATTTTACCTCGTTTGAACTGTTATCCCCAGGAACGCAGAAGATGGTGGGTTGGAGCCATGCCGCGACGGAGAACCCTCAGGGCAGCCAACAGATTTTTGTAAACGGCCAGCACTTTAGCGGCACGGCTTTTGAACTGGATGGCACCGACAATCAGGATCCCATCCTTGGCATTATCGTTGTGAATCCGAACCTGGACGCCATCCAGGAAACCAAGATCGATCTGCAGAATTATGATGCCGAGTTCGGTAAGGCTCTGGGTGGGGTTGTAACCGTACAGACCAAATCCGGAAGCAACGACTTCCACGGAGAAGGTTTCTGGTTCCGGCGTACTGATGCGACGGCGGCTCGCGATCCCTTCACCCAGTTTGCTGCCAATCCGCTGACCGGAAAATTTATTCCTTCGGACCGGTGGCAGCAGTTCGGCGGCACCATCGGTGGCCCGATTATCAAGAATAAATTGTTCTTCTTTGGTGATTATCAAGCGACTCGGGAAACGAATGGAGCGACGAATCTGTTGACGGTGCCAACGGCGGAAGTTCAGACGACTTGCAATCCGGCGACTTCCACCGGCGTTTGTGATCTCAGCGAATATCTGAAGGTTGAGCAGGGGGGCGGTTGCATACTCCCGAACACGTCGTTGGCAAACTGCCCTGCCGCTGACATCATACTAGGTGGGCAAATCTTCAAACCCGTCCCGGGTGATGGTGGAAACAACCGTGCTAAGTACGTCAACAATCAGATTCCCATTGGGGACATTTCTCCCCAGGCTGCGGCCATTCTTGCACTATTTCCGGCACCTACCAACTCTCAAGTCTTCAACAATTATGTGGCGTCGGGATCGGGTTCTTACAGCCAGAACAGTTTCGACACGCGCATCGATTTCAACGCCGCTCCAACACTTCAGGTCTTTGGCCGATTTAGCCTCGACTACTTCAACGTAGCCGGCAAAGGATCCTACGGCGCATTGGGAGGCGTAGGATTCGGACCAGGCGGCTTATCTGGCAGTTCGATCACTCACAATTACAGCCTATCCACAGGCGTGACGAAGACGTTTAGTACTTCGTTGCTGGGCGATTTCCGGTTCGGATATTTTAAGTACAATCCCGTTGCTTCCAAGCCCGATGCTGGAACGACCCCGATGACCGCTGTCGGAATCCCGAACGCAAACCTCACCGGAAGCCAGGCGCTGGAGACGTCTGGATGGGGAGGATTCATTTTGAACCAGACGCCCTCGGCCTCGTCGGGCAACGGTGGAAATTTCGGAGGCTCAACTATCAATTGGGGTGACGGCTTGGGCGTCGCGCGCTGCAACTGTCCTCTCACCGAGAGTGAGCAGCAATTTCAATGGGTGGGCAACATAACCAAGACCCGTGGCAACCACATCTTCAAGTTCGGCGCCGACTTCAGGTATGCGCAAAACCTGCGGGTGCCGAGCGATGCCGGTCGTACTGGAGATTACACCTTCGATTACCGCACGACGTCGAACGCCGGCATAGGAGGTCTGGATTGGGGAACGTTCCTGCTGGGAGACGTGACGCAAGTCAGCCGATATGTCAGCACGAGTCTAAACGCGGCCGAGCGGCAGCATCGCATGTTCTACTACGGGCAGGATACATGGCGAATTACTCCCAAGCTCACTTTGAACTACGGTTTGCGCTGGGAGGTTTATTTCCCCGAATATGTGAACGGCAAGGACAAAGGCGGTTTTGCCAACCTAGTTCAAGGCGAGGACCGTATAGCTGGTGAGGGAGGGTTTGGGTTAAACGGAAACATAAACAATGCCTGGGACGCTTTCGCGCCGCGGCTCGGCGTCGCCTATGCAGTAGATCAGAAAACAGTTGTGCGTCTAGGTTATGGGCGAAGCTTTGACATGGGAGTTTTTGGTTCAAACTTTGGACACACCGTAACGCAGACTCTGCCTGTGCTTGCCGCTCAATTGGCACAAGGCGCCAGTCAGGAGGTACCCGCGTTTACCCTAGCGCAGGGTCCTCCCATCTTTACTTTCCCGGCGATTCCATCGAATGGACTTCTTCCGGTGTCAGGGCCAAATTGCTATCAACAGTCGGTTTTCAACACCGCCGGGCAGAATACCCAGCTGTGCGTGCAGCCGCACATCCGCCCAACTACTCAGCGCCTACCCACACTCGATGCCTGGAATGCAACTGTTCAACGCCAGGTCACGAAGTCGATTTCCGTTGACGTTGCTTACGTCGGCAACAAAGGCACTCACGTATTCGCTGGCGATGGGCCCACGTACAACGTCAACAACCCTTCGATGGTGGGATATTGCGGAGATCCCACTTGTTCATCTTCGCTTAAGACACCCCAGGCCTACCGGCGGCCTTACTACAACGCCTTTACTTATTCGAGTTACTCTGACCCGACAAATACGCTGGCGAATTTTCCCGGGGCCCCAGGGCTTGTGCCGGGCGTGTTGCAATGCTGCTCTATCGACGAGGGCAACTATCTAGGCAACGATGCCAGCAGCAAATATGATGCCTTCCAGGTAAAGGTGGAGAAGCGATTCTCGCATGGCTTGCAGTTCCTCTCGCACTACACGTTTGCCCACGCTTACAAATACGACAACTCGTATTATCCGGACGACCCGAAGATAGCTTACGGACCCGACGATCAAGTCCGAAATCACGTGTGGGTAAATAACGTGGTTTACGAGTTGCCCTTCGGCAAAGGAAGAATGTTTGCCTCCAATGCTCACCGAGCGGAGGATTTGATTGTTGGTGGTTGGCAGATCACCGGCACAACTACATGGGGCAGCGGTTTGCCGTGGACGCCAAGCACGAACGAGTGCGGCGGACAGGAAGATGTGGGGGTTTGCCGCCCCGACAAGGGCTCGGGGTCCTTCCCTCTTGGTGCAGGATCGCTTCAACACCCAGTGGGCGCTCCTCCCTACGTGCCATTCTTCACGGCCCTGTCCTCGCTGAGCGGGCCATTTGCCAATCCGGGGAACGGGAAGTTAGGCAACATCGGCGTCTTCAGTTATCGCGGTCCGCGGGTATTTTTTGGGGACGCGTCGATCTTGAAGAATTTCGCGTTGACAGAACGCGCGAAACTCCAATTCCGCATGGATGCCTTCAACGTGTTCAATCACCCTGCGCTTGGCTTCAACAACAACCAGAATGGCGGTACGTGCATCGACTGCTCAGGGACAAACGCCCAAGGAGTACCCAACACAGGAATCATAACGGACATTGAGCGCGACGCGACCCCTGGCTCCGCGACCGGCATGCGGCAGCTTGAGTTTGCGCTGAAGTTTATTTTTTAGGGATCGTTAGCGGCTTTTGCGGAGGGAGTCCTTCGGGGCTCCCTCTTTTTATCGCATGTAATGTATCGCATACAATAAGGACCGGAATCGGCAGGCGGGTAACACGTGATTCGTGGGAACGGCAGGGTGTGCGGGTGAGGACCGCGGGATTATTTTTTCTCGTGTTGTTGCCGCTCGCCAGAGCAGGTCAGAACCCTGCGACGAGCCAACTGCCCTCTCCGGGCACAGGTTTTGCGAGCCGAAATGGTTATATCGGCAATGAGGCTTGTGCACGCTGCCACGCAGCGATCTATGAGTCTTACCAGCGGACGTCGATGGCTCACGCGAGTGGCCCAGCTCTCGATTCCCTTATTCCCGCTGATTTTACGCACAAGGAATCGGGAGTCCACTATCGAATCTACTCCGAAGGCGGGCGTGCGTGGTTGAGCTTTGATCGTCCCGGTGATCCCGAGGTGCAGGGCAAGCGAGAGCTTCTCTATTTCATCGGCTCTGGAAGGCGCGGGAGAACGTATTTGTTCGAGACCGACGGTTTTCTGTTCGAATCGCCGGTGAACTGGTACGCCAACAAACAAATGTGGGACACTGCTCCGGCTTACCAATCGGATCGCGAGATTCCGTTGAACCTTCCAGCGTATACGAGTTGCCTGCACTGTCATGTCAGCGGAATGCAGCCGCCAGCGAAGGGAACCGAGAACCGCTATCCCGATCCACCTTTCACTCAAAATGGAGTCAGCTGCGAACGTTGCCATGGTCCCGGAGCCAAACATGCCGGCAGCGCGAGCGTAAATGCAGCAGTCGCGAATGCGGCAGTCGTAAGTTCAACAATCGTGAATCCGGTGAAGTTGGAGCCCGCCCGCCGCGACGAAATCTGCATGCAATGCCATCTCGAGGGCAAAGTTGCGATTGAACGCGCAGGGCATCATCTGCATGAATACCGGGCCGGAGAAAATCTTTCCGATTACATTCGCTATTTCGTGTTGAAGGGATCACCGGAATCCTCCCCGATTGGCGCGGTGGGCCAGATGGAAGCATTCGACCAGAGCCAATGCAAGAAAAAATCAGGAGACGCGATGTCTTGCACGAGCTGTCACGATCCCCACCGGTCCCCGTCGGCTGAGGAGCGAGTTGCTTACTATCGCGGCAAGTGTCTGGCTTGCCACGGCGTGTCATTCGCGGACAAGCATCATGCGAACCATTCCGATTGTGTCGCGTGTCACATGCCAGCCTCGCCCAGCGCAGACATAGCGCACACGCAGGTGACCGATCATCGCATTCCGCGCCGGCCGCAGGTCTCGCCGCAACTTCTGCAGGATGCGAGCCCACAATCGTTTGCACCCCAGTTGGTTCCATTCTATTCCGTTGATAAACCTGATGTGGATGCTCGTGACGCTGCGCTGGCTTGGGCATCCCTGGCAGAAGGTGGCATGAAGGAAGCGGAACCTGAGGCGCGCGATCGGCTGTCGAAAGCAATCAAAGAGTCACCGAATGATCCGGCGCTTTTATCGTCGTTAGGATATATCGAACAAAAGCATGGGGCCACGGAGCATGCGCGCCAGCTTTACCAAAACGCGCTATCTCTCGATCCGGGTCTGATCGATGCGGAGACGAATCTTGGAGTCATCGAGGTTCAAGATGGACAGGTAGACGACGCACTCAAGCTTTGGCGTTCGGCCTTTCAGAGTGCGCCAGACAGAAGCAGCATAGGGCTCAACCTTGCCCGCGCGTATTGCGCGGATGGAAAATTGCCTGAGGCTCGGAATTACATCCTCCGCGTGCTGGAGTTTAACCCGGATCTGGCTGCCGCCAAACAAATGCTGAAGCGTCTCAACCGCGTCCCGCCGAGTTGTAGCCCATGAGCACACCCGATGGGCAAAGAGACGGGCAGCCTCGTTGCAGCGCACCACAATCTTGCCGCCATGTTGTAGGCGAAAGGACATTTTGACGATGCGGTGCGAGGGTATCAGACGGCGCTACGGGTTTACCCCGACGACGCGGTTGTAAATAACGCGATGGCGTCGGCGCTGCTGGCCACGGGCCGAGCCGAACAGGCAGTTGTATATTTGAAAGCGGCGCTGAAAATACGTCCCGATTATTTCGATGCGCACTACAATCTGGGCAACCCGATGGCTTCGCAGGACGATTTTGAAGGCGCGTCCGAGCAGTTTCGTGCGGCGCTGCAAGAGCAACCAAATGATGCCAATGCAGAGGCGAATCTGGGAAGGGCGCTCGCGGAACTGGGAAAGTTCGCTGAGGCGAAGTCGTATTTCGAGCGCGCGCTGCAGATCGACCCTCGTCATTCGCTGGCGAAAGAAAATCTGCAAGAGCTACAACGAGCCATGAACCAGCATTAGATTGAATTCGCTGTCGAGTCGCATGGAGAAGAAAGTTGTTCTTTAAATTTCTCGGACTACAAACCTCGCGCATTGCTGCGAAATTCCACCTCGCGTGCATCCTGGCTTGTTTGTGGCCGCTCGAGTTGATTGCGATCGCACAGCAACCACCGGAAGCGCCTCCTGATTTTGCTCAATCCCGAAAGTTAATGCGGGAGGGCAAGAGCGATGAGGCGATCTCTCAGTTGCTAGCCATCCAAAGCAGCAACCCTGTGGCGAAGGGATTAAATCTGGAACTTGGCACGGCCTATTATAAGAAAAGCGATTATCCGAAAGCGGTCGAATATTTGAAGAAGTCTCTGACCGAAGATCCAAAGGACGGAGAAGCAGTGCAGTTGCTCGGCCTGTCTTATTACTTAGGAGGGCATCCGGCGGAGGCGATTCCGCTGCTCGAAAAGGTGCAAGGCTGGTATCCGCGAGCGAACGTCGATGCGGCTTACATTTTAGGGATTTGCTACATCCAGACCAAGGATTATCCGCGTGCCCGCGGCGCCTTTGCGCGGATGTTCGACGTGCCGGCCGAATCGGCCGCCGCTTATCTGTTCACTGCGAGCATGCTCCTGCGGCAGGAGTTCGATCTAGTTGCGGAAGAATACGCACAGAAGGCCGCTGCTCTCGATCCGAGGCTTCCGCTCGTGCATTTCATGTTGGGCGAGCTCTATCTGTACAAAGCGAGAATTCCAGAATCGATTGCAGAGTTTCAGAAGGAGTTGGCGATCGACCCAGGTCATGCGGCCACATATTACAAGCTCGCCGACGCGTATTCCCGTGTGCAGAAATTCGAGGAGGCGGAGAAGCTTCTACAGCGCTCGATCTGGCTGGATGCAACCTCGACGGGTCCCTATATTCTGATGGGAAAAGTTTTGGAGAAAAAAGGAGAATTCGAATTGGCGGTTCGCGCCCTGCAGCGAGCCGCCACCATGGACCCGAACAACTCGATCACTCATCATCTGCTAGGTCAAGCGTACCGCGACATGGGCAAGAAAGAAGAAGCGGAGAGCGAATTAAAGCTGGCAGAAGAACTGCAAACGAAGCAGGATTCCCATCCGTAAGAGAGTGTTGCGAGTCGATCCGAGTTGCACTTTACAACCCTACGACATTTGTGACATGGCGATCTTGCCGGTTCGCTCCGGTAGCATTTTTAATCTTCGGCTGGCCTCTGCTAGTTCGGCGTCAGTTTTGGCAAAACAGAAGCGGATCAGGTTCTCGCCTCCTCCGTCGTGGTAAAAGGCGCTGCCGGCTACAGTTGCAACTCCGGTTTCGCGCAGCAGTGTCATCGACTTCTCTTTGCTCGTCCTGCCCTCTAGGATGCTGGCGTCGGCCAGCACATAATACGCACCCTTGGGTACGGACGGCGTAAGTCCTACTTCATGCAGGGTATCGCACAACAAATTACGTTTATGCAGGTATTCCTTCCCTAGCTCATCGTAAAAACTTTGCGGCAATTTTAAGATTCCTTCTGCAACACCGATCTGCAGTGGCGCAGGCGCGCATACGTAAACCAGATCGTGAAGGGGAGCAATGGCTTGTGCCCACTTCCCGTCACAGACGGTATATCCGATTCGCCAACCGGTGATGCTGAAAGTTTTCGAATATCCGGAAATGGTGATTGTGCGCTTGCGCATGCCAGATAGAGTCGAGGGGCTGATATGCTTGCCGTCGTAAACAAAGGTTTCGTAGATTTCATCGGTGAAGACAAATAAATCATTGCGCTCTGCGAATTCCGCGACCCATTCCAACTCTTGTCTGGTGAAAACTTTTCCTGATGGGTTCGCCGGCGAGTTGACCATAATCGCTCGCGTCCGCGACGTAACTATTCTGTCGAGATCGCCGGGTTGGAAGATCCAGTCCGGCTTCTGTAGGGTGACGAAAGCCGGCTTTGCTTCGACCGCCACCAGCGTATTCAGATGATACCCATAATAAGGTTCAAACAGGATGACTTCATCCCCCGGATTCAGCAGCGCCAGGCAACTAGCATAAAATGCGCCAGTCGATCCGGAATGAATAATCACTTCAGTTTCTGGATCGCATTCCAAGCCATTGTGGCAGCGCATTTTCTCTGCCACCGCGTAGCGTAGTTCCGGCAGCCCTTCAGCGCGTGTGTAGCTATTCACTCCACGCTCCATAGCTTGGCGCGCGCCCTCGCGCACGACCTCCGGAACTGGCGTGTCGCAGACCCCCTGAGCAAGGTTGATGCCTTTGATCCTCGCGCATTCGAGCGACATCGTCCGTATCTCTGATTGCAGGAGGCGTGTTGCGCGCTGGCTGACAGAAAGCATATTAGCGACCTCTCCAGTTTCGTAAAATTTTAGTGGTTTCTAAATCGCGTACGGCGTATGCGCAGAATGGCTAATTCTACGTTGACGGTATTATATTCCAGTCGTGCGTAAAGCTCAGTTTCGGATTTCGTAAAAAACCGTGCATCCGATCGAGTACTTCGCAGGTCGCACTATAATTCTTTCTCCGAAGCGTCAGTTCGATAAATCTTTGGCAAACTTGTGCGATAAATAGCACGCAGGTCAATAGGTGCCAGATGGGTATTATAAAATTCTTCCTGAATTATTCACGACGGATCGTTATTATCAGCGTGGTTGCCGCCGTCGTCAGTGGAGCCTGCAATGCTGCTCTTCTGGCAGTCATTAATAATCTATTGAAACGAGAAGGTGCTACCCGGTCCTTTCTGTTACTGGCCTTTGCGGGGCTTTGTATTCTGCTGCCTGTGACGCGTTATATCTCTGAGATACTCCTGAGCGATCTCGGGCAAGATTCCTTATATTCTCTGCGGCTTCGTATAAGCCGGCAAGTGCTGGCGACTCCTTTGCGTCGTCTGGAGGAACTCGGCACCCATCGTGTGCTTTCCGTGCTCACGGACGATGTGCCCGTCATCACCAACACCGTGCTCCTAGTCCCGTTGCTCTGCCTTAACACCACCATTGTGATTGGTTGCCTCGTGTATATCGGTCTGTTGTCTTGGAAACTGCTTTCTATTGTCGGGTTTTTCTTAGTGGTGGGTGTATTGGGGTACCAACTACCGGTACTGAAAGCTCAACATATTTTTAAACAGGCGCGGGATGACGCCGACGCGGTGCTGAAGCATGTTCAATCGATGTTCGGCGGCATTAAAGAATTGAAGCTGCACCGCGGACGCCGCGATGCGTTCTTTGCGCGTGTTCTGGAGCCGGCAGCCTCTTCTTTTAGAACCAACAACAAGAAGGCGATGAGAATCTATACCGCCTCGGCGACCTGGGGCCAGACTCTCGTTTTTGTTGTAGTCGGTTTACTTGTGGTGGTAGGGTCGGGCGAAATGAATCGAGCGACTCTAACAGGTTTCACCCTGGCACTTCTGTATCTCATGATGCCTCTGCAGGTCATTATGAACATGGCTCCTAACGTCGCGCGCGCTAACGTAGCCGTTAGGAATGTTGAGCAGCTTGGATTTGAGTTATCCGCAACTCTGGAAGATGAGGACGTCAAGATCGTCCCTGAAGCTTTCGGACTCCGTCCCGGTTGGGACTTGCAATTCAAGGGCGTAACCCACTCATACTTTCGCGAGGGTGAGGCGCACGATTTCGTGCTAGGCCCTCTCGATGTAGTGTTTCATGAAGGCGAATTGGTGTTCATTACTGGTGGGAACGGGAGCGGGAAGACTACTTTTGCGAAGCTGCTTACCGGTCTTTACTTTCCTCAGACCGGGACCATCGAACTTAGCGGTACGGCGGCGACAAGCGAACCTGCCACCAGGGAGAGATACCGGCAACACTTTGCCGCGGTATTCTCTGACTGCTACGTGTTTGACCAGCTCCTAGGGCTGGAACGAAGCAATCTGCACGAAGATGCACCGCAGTATCTGAAGAAACTGAATCTGAGCCACAAGGTAAATATAGAGCAGGGGAAATTATCTACTGTCGACTTGTCCCAAGGTCAGCGCAAACGGCTGGCTCTGCTCACGGCAGTTATGGAAGACCGACCAATGTTCTTGTTCGACGAATGGGCAGCGGACCAAGATCCGGTGTTTAAAGAAATATTTTACTTACAGCTCTTGCCCGAACTCAAAGCGAAAGGTAAAACCATCTTTGTAATTAGCCATGATGACCGTTACTATCACGTCGCGGACCGTGTTGTTAAGTTTGATGACGGGCAGATTTCCAGTGACGTTGCAAAGGAATCAGACAAGGCGGTCGTTTCTTCGGTGGCTTGATCAACACGGTTATTGCAACCGGCGGGCAGGGCTCGGCTCGCTGGGTAGCAAACTCACCTTACTCGCGTGGCTAACTAGCTTCGGTCGACATCCGCAGCGATTGAGGATTCAGCGCTCACGCCAGAGGGCACAAAGTAGGCTGGTCCGAAGCACACTGGCTCGAAGCCACGGTCGACACCGCTACCGGTATAGTGCGGCGTCCAGCCAGCGACATCTTGAAAAAGACGAATGGTTCGGATGCGTCGTTCCGAACAGAGGTTAAACCAGTGTAAAGTGCCGCGTGGAACTCTAATCCAGTCGCAGGCAGTGACCTCGATTGAAACTACGGGCCGCCCTGGCGGGTGAATGAAAAAAAGCCCACGTCCGGCAACAATGAAACGAACCTCATCTTCGTCATGAGTGTGCTCAATGCTGAACTTCGCCAGCATTGCCTCAAGTCCTGCGGTGTGCGGATTGACGTCGATCACATCGGCGGTGACATAGCCACCGCGCTTCTTTAGTACGTCGATCTGCTGCGCATAGGCGGCAAGAATAGCTTCAGACGAAGCGTCAATGTCGACGCTGATATCGGATTCCCAACGTTCATAATCGATGCCGATAGACGCGAGGTAGCTGGTGATTTCAGTCGGGTTAGTTAGTGAGCGGTTTTCCTGGGGAATCGTAACGCATGCCATGTTCCACCTCTCGTAGCTCCAGATAATACTGTCGGGCACTAACCAGCCGTGTGGCCAACGACTTCAAGAAGGAACTCAATAATCTCGACGTGGCGTCTTGCAATCGACAGCGTCGGACCCCACGTGTAAAGCCCGTGCCGCTCCAGAAGAAATCCGTGAACATCAGGATTCTCGTCGAGCATGGTTTCAACCGTAGCCCCTAACCGAACCATGTCTTGAGAATTAGGAAGGATGGGAATCCACTCGCGATGACGGTGATCGCTAACCCCTTCCAAGCCCTTTAACATTTCGTACCCTTCAATTGTCAGGCCACGTTGCGGAGCTCCACGCCCTGACAGGATTGTCGCCCAAATGGAATGTGTATGTAATACCGCGCCTGCGCCTCGCGCCCGAATAATAGCTAAATGCAGCATGTATTCAAATGAAGGGCGCGAGCTTCCTCTTAAAACTTCTCCCGCTTCGTCGATTTCAAGAATGTCAATAGGGTTAAGCTCGCCCTTGTGGCTCCCGGTGGGAGTAATTGCCAGCCGCAACGGATCAGAACTCAGAACTGAGCTGAAGTTGCCACCAGTACCGAGCACCCAGCCTCGAAGGTAAAAGCCAGCGCCAATCTCAGCCAGCGTGGAAGCGGTGTCAAGAAAACAGCACTCCCCGCCTACGGCCGTCTGACTTGCGCTACCACTCCCGCGGTTCTGATGGAAAAGTCTCATGCCGAATGCCTCAGATCTCGTTGCGAGCAGCTCGCAGAGCAACCAACACTCGTATTGGTAGAAACAAAATCATAGCATGTCATGAATTTGGAATCCCTGTACCTTTCGTCGAGGAATTCCTCGTACGGGAGGTTGGTTGTGGCGGGAGATCCGAGGTAGTAGTGTCGTTCAGTTCGCAAGGTATTGACGAGGCATTTGTGGTTTCTCTGGCGGCAGCCCACGCCAAAGCACTGTTGCCGGCGGCTTCCTCATTTACCCTCGCCGAGACCGGCGCGCAGTCTCCTTCCGATCGATTTACTTGCAATCGAGATTGGCCGCGCACCCTGCCCGTTGTCATGGAAATCAGAAAACGCTAGCTGGACAAGATGCCACACCGGTGAGTTGGAGGGAGGTGTAGGTTGAGCGACGGAACCACGACATCGAACGAGGTGGCGACCGCAACCATCGTTGATGTGCTGCGGCTCAGGGCGGAGACTCAGAAGGATCAGATTGCTTATCGGTTCCTGGCCGATGGGGAAGAAGAGAGGGGCAGCCTCACTTATGGTGAGCTCTACCGCCGAGCCCGGCAGATCGCGGCCGAATTGCAGAAACAGTCAGCGGTAGGTCAACGAGCTCTGCTGCTCGATTCTTCAGAATCCGACTACATTGTTACGTTTTTCGGTTGTCTGTGCGCGGGAGTAATCGCGGTTCCAATTTATGCGCCTCGTGTAAATAAGAAAGGAAATGCTCGCGTCGAGTCGGTCGTGGCCGACGCTCAGCCGTCGGTGGTATTGACCGCCGGCGCCGGATCTCCTGCGGTTCGCGACGTGGTCGCGGCATCGGCGGGTGAGCATGTCAAGTGGATTGACACCAACGCCCTCCCTGTCGAAGGCGATGAATTGTGGACTCCGCCAGCTGTAAGTGGCACAGATATCGCGTTCTTACAGTACACGTCTGGCTCGACGGCCGCTCCCAAAGGAGTGATGGTAAGTCACGCGAACATTCTGCATAACGAGCAAACGATCCAGAATGCGTTCGATACCAGGCCGGGCAGTGTCATTGTCGGATGGCTGCCGCTTTATCACGACATGGGACTTATCGGCAATGTACTGCAACCTTTGTTTGCAGGCGTGCCTTGCATCTTGATGTCGCCGGTTGCTTTCCTGCAGCGCCCACTCCGTTGGCTTCAGGCTATTTCCCGCTACCAGGCTACGACCAGTGGCGGACCTAACTTTGCCTACGAACTCTGCATGCGCAAAATCCGTCCTGAAGACCGGAGCGGGCTCGACCTAAGTTCGTGGCGGGTGGCGTTCAACGGCGCGGAACCAGTACGACTGGAAACGGTGAACCGATTTGCCGCACAGTTCGCCGACTGTGGTTTTCGTCGCGAGGCCTTTGTTCCATGTTATGGGCTGGCTGAAGCTACTCTGTTTGTAAGTGGAGGTCTTGATCCGAATGGCGTCACTACCGTGAACCATGGAGCCAACGGTAACTCGAATAATGGTGGATCGGGTAATGGAGCAAAGATATCTCGAAAACAAGGCAAGCTGCTGGTGGCCTGTGGCCGTCGTCCTCCCGCGGAGCAGGCCGTGCGAATCGTTTTTCCGGATTCACTACGACAATGCAGCGCTGGCGAGGTAGGCGAGATATGGATCAGCGGCCCGAGTGTTGCGCAGGGGTACTGGCGAAAAGCGAAAGAGACAGAGGAGACGTTCAACGCGCGGATACCCGAGGTTGACGAAGGCCCATTTCTTCGCACGGGAGACCTGGGGTTTCTGAAAGATGGCCATCTATTTATAACTGGGCGGTTGAAAGACCTACTTATCATTCGAGGGCAGAATTACTATCCACAAGATATAGAACTTACCGTCGAGCAGAGCCACCCTATCTTGCAGCCTGGTTCCGGAGCGGCGTTCTCGGTGGAGATCGAAGGGGAAGAGCGCCTCGTCGTTGTGCAAGAGGTTGCGGTACGCAAAGATCCGGAATCTATTGTTCAGAGTGACCTTGACGAACTCGACGCCCTCATAAAACTTATTTCACGAAACATCGTGGCAGGCCATGAACTGCAGGCGTTCGCCATTGTCCTGATACGAAAGGGCACGATTCCCAAAACCTCCAGCGGCAAGATCCAGCGTCATGCATGTCGAGATGCGTTTCTGAACCGGGAACTCTATGTTCTGCGAGAGTGGCACGAAAGAAAGCAGCTCGAGCCAGTTTTGCCAAAACCTTCCAACCCCGAGTCGGATGGGCACGTATGGAACAAGGGCTAAGCGTCCGCGAAGGCTTGGAAGCACTGCGGCGCATCCTTCAGCTGAAGTCTGAGCCGCAGGTGATCGTATCTACCAATGACCTTCAAACCATGATTCTCCAGGCCGGAAGTCTCAGACCGATGGCCGAGATGCTGGCGCAGGCAGCCGACGCTCCAGTCGCGGCCGCCGGTTCAAGACATCCTCGTCCCGCCATCGCGACGCCCTATCAAGCCCCGGGCACTCCGGTAGAACAGAAGATTGCGGAAGTGTGGCAACAGGTGCTAGGCATCGATCAAATCGGAGTCAATGACAACATCCTCGACTTAGGAGGCGATTCGGTTCAAGGCATTCAGATTGTGGCAAGAATCAATCAGCAGGGTTTTTAATTAACTGTCGCACAGTTATTCGAGCATCAGACAATCGCTTCGTTGGCGGCGGTTGCGGCAACATCAGAAAAGTTTCTCGAACAGGACCATCCAGCGATCCAACACTACAACCACTCGGTGCTATTGAATGTTCCGGCAAATACCAACACGAGTGTCCTGCGACGAGCAATTAACCAACGATCATCCACAAACCGAGCTAAGACGACGGTCTTGTGTGCTTTCATCACCTTGGAAACCAAGGGACCTTCGTTATTGAGGGAACCTTCTTCTCCCGAGGAATAGGTTTCGAGTGCTTTTCTTGAAACCTTCACGACAACCTTTCTTACGCTAGGCATCCCTAAGGATGCCGGGGAGCAAACGTGTCAAATTCTGACTTGACTTCGGTCCTGTTTATACTCCTACTCTTGGTCGGCTTGGCGCAGTTGTGCGGCTACTTCTTCGTGAAACTGCGGCAGCCAAAAGTGGTTGGCGAAATCCTCGCGGGTATCGTGCTGGGGCCCGATTTGATCGGCCGATTACCGTTCGCGTCAGGGCTGATGGAAGCCACGAAGCATCAGGTAAACATTTTGAATTTTGTTTACTGGCTCGGATTGTTGTTGCTGATGTTCTTGTCAGGGGCGGAAACCCACGAGTTGTTTGGCCGGGAAGAGCGCCGCGAAGTGGCCTGGCTTGCCATTGTGGGTACGGGAATGCCATTTGTTCTTGGACTTATGTTGGGACCGCAGCTCATCAGCCCGGCTCTCGCCGGCCCCAACGGTAATCGCATTTCCCTGATCATCATTCTCGCCGTTGGGGTCGCTGTAACTTCCGTTCCAGTTGTTTCGAAGATTTTTGCCGATTTGAAAATACTACATACTCGCTTTGCAAGAATCGTTCTTGGTGTCGCCATGCTGGAGGACATCGTGCTGTGGTTGGCGCTGGCGGTAGCGACCGCGATCGCCGGCAAAACTGTAGTCAACTCAAGAGAGATTTCGGTTCATTTGATCAGCACTGTTGCTTTCTTCGGGTTGGGGCTGACGATCGTTCCTCGAATCGTAAAGCGGATCAACAGGTCACGATTCAACGTTGTCGCGAAACATTCGCCTGTGGCTTATACGATTGCGGTTCTTCTCGGATATTGTGTAGTTGCTGGAGCACTCAATGTTAGCCTGGTATTTGCCGCCTTTCTTGCCGGCTTTGCCGTTGTCCACAAGAGGCGCAAACTGTTTTCGGAGGCGCTCGAGGCAATAGGGAAGGTTTCATTTGCTTTTTTTATCCCCGTATATTTTGCGATTGTTGGATTGAAACTCGACTTGATTCATGGGCTGTCCTTTTGGATGATTGCTGCATTTATCTTGGGAAGTTGTGCGGTGAAGATTATTTCGGTATCTCTGGCGGGGCGTTTCGCGGGGTTCCGCGGGTTGGATCTCATCAACCTCGCAATTACGACTAACGCGCGCGGTGGACCAGGTATCGTTCTGGCTAGCGTCGCGTTTGATGCCGGGATCATCAGCCCGAAGTTCTATACGACTCTTGTACTGGCGGCCGTCTTAACTTCACAGATGGCCGGTGCGTGGCTTGACTACGTACTACGCCGGGGCTGGCCATTGCTTACGCCCGCTGTAGGTAGCGAGCGAAAGATCGCCGAGCCCGAAAAAACACCCTTCGCTGCATGAACCTAAAGGATCGATATTGTTCCGGTCGGATCAGCCGAGGGAGTGTTCGGAAAGCCGTTGACTATATCTAGCAAGGCGGATCAGTTCAGCCGCCAGAGAGTATACAAGCTGAATCGCTGAGATTTGTGCAAAAAGGCGGGCCCCTTTCCAAACAGGCAAAGGAGCCCGTAATGCAAATCGACGGTTCTACAAAGACAAAACCCCGCAGTTGAAAGGCTCGTGCCTACTTGCGTTCAGCCAAGGTAGCTACGATCTGGAACGAGTCAGTCGGATTGACACATTCGCCCGGGGTTGTAATGCGCCGAACTGTAACATCATCGAAGCTTGAGAGCAAAGAATGAACTTCGTTTTCACTTGTCACCATATGACGTGTGTGAAGTTCGGCGAACGTGACAAAGCGATCGATAATGGCTTCGGCCTGTTGCTCATTTTGTCCCGATAAGAAGTTGCCATTTGACGCCTCTAATAACTGGCGGGCCCGCTCGGCGTAGCCGCGCCGAAGTTCAGGGGTTGTCTCGCTACCTAACATGGCAACAGTAACCGCCGAACCGCCCGGCTTGAGCAGTTGTTTCCACTTGTTCGTAATGAGCGGCTTGTACTCAGCCTTCAAAACCGTAAAGAATTCATCGGTCACGATAAGATCGAATGGCGCTTCAGGAATTGGGTTAGTGATGATGTTATCAACCTTTGTCTCGATACTAATACCGTGCCGCTTGGCGTACCACTGGCAGGAAAGCAGGGGAGTCTTGCAAATGTCATAGATGACAATCTTTGGAGTAGCGCCGGTGAGTCCCATGGCTTCGTGCAGCATGGCCAGCATACCGTAATCGGCGCATGCCGAAATCAGAACGTTTGCGTTCGGTTTCCGCCGTAGGATCTTCCCGAGCGCTTTGTGATAGAACTCCCGGTGCCAGTCAGGTACCGCAACCATGTCCAGAAGACGCAGGTATTGCCAAGTGCCGTGATACCACGCGCAATCGTCGGCATTGCCGGGACGATTGTCTTTCGCCCACTCCTCCATGCCACCTTTGGGCTTGCCGGTGCATTGTTCGCACCACTGCTCTGTCAAGGGCGCGGATTCCACCAATAACTCGCGTGTGCGTACATCGAGCGTACGTAGGGTTTCGTTGAGTGTGCTTACTGCGGATGCTGTTCCACTATTTAGAGACATGTATCTCGCTCCTGAAGGTATAAGGGTCTTCAGCCCATTGATTTCAACTGAAAGCGTATTCTTGAAATGAGGCATTAGTTCAACAAGCGTGCCTTCGGGACTAGCTGCAAGTGTTATGTCATGTCCCGCTATCTCGACGAAGTTCGGTTGCTTTAAAAGGCCTATTCGCGAGTATTAATCGCTAGTTATTATTAAAACGAATAACGGTTTCCGCTTTAAGGCGATTCGAAAAACACTTCGGGCACAGCTAATGACCGGAGCCTTGGAGTGTTCTCCCTAAGAGCCACGGGTGGGATTGTCGCTTGTCAAAGGAAGATGTGGAACGGCAAAACGGGCGAGGCGAAACCTAAACCAAAAGTAGGGGTGGAAAATGTCGGACCAAAGCGCTGGCAGTCGCAAAGATATATACGCCATTGCTTATTGTGTGCTCATTTGCTTGTGGTATTACTATTAAGGCCGTTTAAGTTAATAAACAAAGCAGTAGTTCTTGTCAGTAGAGACAGACGCAGATGCTGGACTGGGTTAGAAACTAGGACTATATATTCGCAGCTTGTTGTTTAACGCGCGAGTACACTCGGAGGCTAAGTGGGACAAGCGGAGATCGGAATCATTGGCGGCAGCGGGCTGTACGCTATGCCGGGTCTGAGTAAGATAAAACAAGTGAGGCTGACGACGCCGTTTGGTGTGCCTTCTGATGTTTACGTGTGCGGTACACTCGAGGGCCGCGACGTCGCTTTTCTGGCGCGTCACGCTCGCGGGCATAGGATACTTCCCAGTGAATTGAATTTTCGAGCCAATATTCACGGGTTCAAGCAGCTGGGAGTCGAGCGGATCGTTTCTGTGTCCGCCGTTGGGTCGCTTAAGGAAGAACACAAGCCGCTTGAGTTTGTCATTCCGGATCAATTCTTCGATCGCACGCGGCACCGTGTGGATACATTTTTCGGGGGTGGAGTCGTCGCCCATGTGGCGTTCGCAGATCCCGTGTGCGGGGAGTTGGCGGGTGTGATCGACGCCGCCTGCAAGAAGGCGGGTGTGACTTCTACCCAGGGCGGAACATATTTATGCATGGAAGGGCCCCAGTTTTCTACCAAGGCGGAGTCGAACGTGTATCGTGGTTTGGGCATGGACGTGATCGGCATGACCAACCTGCAAGAGGCAAAGCTCGCGCGCGAAGCGGAGATATGTTATGTCACGGTTGCGATGGTGACTGATTATGACTGCTGGCATCCGCATCACGATTCCGTCACAGTGGACCAGGTAATCGCCGTGCTGTTGAAAAATGCTGAGAACGCGGGGAAGGTGATACGCGCGACCGTGGCGGCAATGCCGCGCGAAAGGGGATGCAAATGCGGTTCAGCCTTGGCGCATGCTATAATCACCGATCCGAAGACGATCCCCGCGGCGGCGCGGAAGAAGCTCAAATTGATCATCGGCAAGTATGTCGGCAGGTAGGCTGAGCAATTGCTGTGGTTACAGTTCGGCCAGAGAAGTTATGGTTCGGTAATGGTGACCATTCGAGATGGGTGCATTTCCTGGCCTGACAGATAGTGTTACAGCCATACCGGCACGGGAAGCGGCGTCGAGTTCCGCGAGAACGTCGGAGACAAACAGAACGTCCCGCGCTTCCAACGACAATTCGCTGGCGATCATCTTGTAGCTCTTTGCATCTTGCTTAAGGCCGGTTCGGGTATCGAAGAATGCGTCAATAAACGGCAACAGGTTGCCGAACGGCGTATACCCGAAAACCAGTTTTTGAGCGGATACGCTGCCTGAGGAATAAATTGCGATGCGGTGGTGATTCGCGCGCCAGGAGGAAAAGCATCCTGGCACGTCTGAGAATAGCTGGCTTTGCAAATCGCCTCCGTTAAACCCTTCTTCCCAGATGAGCCCCTGAATCGTCTTTAATGGAGTCGTTTTGCGGTCGCGGTCCATTAGCCAGAGACAATATGTGGCAGCCCAGTTTAAGTACTCGGAGCCCGTTTTCCCGTTTGACGCCGGCGCGCCAAGGGCTACATCTGCCTGATTGTCCCCTTTCAAATCGAGAAGCGCATCCTGTATCACGGCGTTGTCTCCATGCGCAGACAAGTAGGTAAACATGCGCTCGCGCGAATATGGAAAAAGGGTGTTGTAGACAAAGGTGATGGGTACCGTTGTACCCTCGATATCCAGCAAAATTGCTTTTTGTTCTATCACATCGACTCCGAAAGTACGTCGAGATCCCAAACGGTTACAACGGTTAGCCTTCCTTGATATCCCCGCGAAGTGTTACTAAACTAAAAATATCATAGCGCGACGCCGAGATGAACCTCTACTAATCGTCTAGGTTTCTTCTCTGCGAAAGCAGGTTGTAGGGTTGGTGCCAGTCGGTCGACAACAAAACCGAACAATCGGTCGTTCTTTTCGCCGGGCCGACAACGAAGAGCCAAATTATCTGAGAGAGGAGTGGGAATTGCGCACGGGCCGCAGCGTCGACATTCGCCGGGTGCGCGGCCACCGCTACACCATGCTGAGGAAGCCCAATGTGTCGCTCCTGGCCAATTCATTGGGTCATCTCTTTGCGAGTATTACAAGGAAGATCGCTTCGCCTTAGTGAACGACAGGAAGTAGTCGCTATTACCAAAACGGACGAATGCTGACGAGCAATCCATTACCTGTTGGGTCATAAGTAGTCACTTCTAGCAAAACATGCTTTAGTGCTCATATTAGGGTAGATGTTGAGTTTCATGGATCAGGCAATATTTCAGAGTAGTTGTCAACCGCATCGTCCGGGATGAAACGGATGTATTCGCGCAAAAGTTGACGGAGCATAGTATATTCGACGAGAATTAGTGATCGGATGGTCCCAAGCCTAGTCTGGAGGTCTTATGGGTAGCTTTTTTCAGGATGTTCGTTACGGACTGAAGTTGCTGCGCAAGAGTCCGGGATTTACGACGGTCGCCATTCTGACGCTGGCGTTGGGGATAGGTGCTAACACTGCGATTTTCAGCATCGTTAATTCTGTGTTATTGCGCTCTCTTCCGTTCCGTGATCCTGATCGTCTGGTTAAAGTCAGTTTTGAAAATCCTGGCCTAGGGTTGCATGACGTCACATTTTCCGTTCCTGAACTCGAGGACCTTTCTAGGTCCGGAGTTTTCGATGATGTAAGTTCCGTTTTTCCTACTAGTACGAATGTGACAGGAGCGAAACGGCCTGAGCGCCTCGAAGCGATCGGCGTGAGCCCCAATTATTTTTCCATGCTTGGAGTAACTCCCCAGGTAGGGCGGCTATTTGGTCCCCAGGATTTCGCGCTAGGTTTTGCCGAAGCGGCCGTTATTAGTGATGGCGAATGGCGACGCTCCTTTGGAGCGGACCCCGGAATTGTTGGACGAAGTATCCGTCTCGATAACGACCTGTACACGATTGTCGGGGTTGTTCCCCCTGGGTTTCGACATCCCGGGAAAACGATTGCTACGGACGTCGAGATATGGGTGACATGCGGATTCAGTGCAGACCCTTGGCCCAAGCCTACGCGCAGCACACGAATTTTGTTGGGAGCAATCGCGCGGCTTAAACCTAATGTGACTGTGCAGCAAGCTCAGGCGCAGCTTACTACCATGGCAAGTCAACTGAGAAATGACTTTCCCACGGACTATCCCGCGAAATCTCAGTGGTCGATTCGGATTCAACCGCTGCAGGAGTCACTTGTCGGCGACATCCGGCCCATGCTGTTGGTTCTGATGGGAACTGTGATCCTGATTATCCTCATTGCTTCCGTCAACATCGCCAACCTTCTTCTCGCGCGGGCTTCTGGAAGGCAACGCGAAGTGGCTGTGAGACTCGCTGTAGGAGCGAGCCGGGTTCGGATGATTCGTCAGATGCTGACCGAGTCGCTGATCCTTTCTTTGATTGCCGGCATTGCTGGAGTCGTCGCAGCGGCAGGCGCTTTAGGTTTTATTGTTCGCTTTGTGCCCTCCAAGATTCCGCGACTAAGTGAAGTTAATGTCGACTGGAGGGTTCTGTTGTTTGGGCTTCTTATTTCTGTCATCACCGGCTTAGTATTTGGACTTGCACCTGCGATTCAATCAGCCAAGGCAGATCTGGTTTCGGCAATTCGAGAAGGTGCATGGGGTTCGGGTTACGGCAGCAAGACAAGCCGATTGCGTGGAGGGCTAATTATTTCGGAGTTGGCTCTTGCCGTAGTTTTGTTGATCGGGGCGGGTTTGCTGCTGCGCACTTTTTGGTTCCTGCTCCGGGAGGATCCCGGGTTTAACCCTAATAAGGTGGTCGCTGCAAGCATATGGCTGCCAAATCCCAACGATCCAAAAACTAATCCGTACCCCGACATCGGAGTCCAAGAGGTTTTCGCCAGGGAACTTCAACGCCGGATGGGAGCGATCCCCGGCATCGAAACGGCCGCTTTGACGTCGGATCTCCCGGGCAGCCCTCCGCGGAACAGCAGAGGTCTGATCATTGAAGATATGCCGATCGAATCTTCTCAACAGGTGATGGCGGAGGTAATTCGGATCAGTCCCGATTATTTTAAGGTGATTCAATGCCCATTGGTTCGCGGCCGCGTTTTCAACGAAGGCGACGAAGCGGGTAAAGAGATGGTGGTGATCGTTGACGAAACTACTGCTCACCGTTATTGGCCTGATCGCGACGCTATCGGCAGACGCCTCAAATTAGGGCAGAACCCTAACTTGCCGTGGGTGACTGTGGTTGGAATGATGAAAGATATCAAGCACGACGGGCTTGATAAGGATGCGATTCCGCACATTTACACGTCTGTCTATCAGCAGACAGGTAGGATTCTAAGTGTGGTGCTTCGCACGGATCTTCCTCCTGCACAGCTCGAATCTCAAATTCGGGATCAGATTCATGCCGTCGATCCAGAGCTGCCTGTGTTTGGTGTGAAGTCCATGAATGAAGTTTTGGAAGCGTCCTTAGCCCCTCGCCGCTTCTCGGCGGAATTGGTGGCGCTATTTGCGGCGCTTGCATTGCTGTTGGCGTCGATTGGAATCTATGGATTGCTTGCCTACATGGTAGGACAGAGGTCGCACGAGATCGGAATCCGTATGGCCCTTGGAGCACGGCGGGATCACATTTTAAAGTTGATTTTGAGGCAGG
Source organism: uncultured Acidobacteriaceae bacterium (assembly GCA_963808195.1). GTDB lineage: Bacteria > Acidobacteriota > Terriglobia > Terriglobales > Acidobacteriaceae > Sulfotelmatobacter. Next base: position 335,261 of record CAWEEW010000013.1, read on the forward strand.
GGATATTTCTAGCTGGCGCCGGCGTATCGGCGGGGTTAGTCGTAGCTGTGGCGACTGCGCCACTGATTGCGACTTTGCTCTATGGAGTTCATCCCATCGATCCGGTCGTGTTTCTATCCGTCGCGCTGATTTTGCTCATGGTGTCCTTCTTGGCTAGCTTCGTTCCCGCATACCGGGCGACTAAGGTAGATCCAATCGTGGCTTTGCGAGAAGGATGAGCCGATCGCTGGGGGGGGGGGCCGCAGTGGAAGTCTCCTTTTATCGTCCCTACAAGATGTCAGGTGGTTGGCTGATGCACACTGAAGCTGGAGGAGTCTCAGACCGCTTGCGCGGGGTACCGCAGGATACTGACTGCATCTCGTCGAAAAACATCGACGAAGCCAGCCTCGGGACTCAGCAGAAAAAAATGATCCCCAGGGAACATTCTCAGTTTGCAATCGGCAGAGGTCTGTTCCTCCCACGCGCGCAGACTTTCCAGAGAAATATCCCGGTCCTGTAGTCCACCATAAACGGTGATAGGACACGAAAGACGCTCTTCGGAATAGTACTCATAAGTATCATCAATCTCGAAGTCAGCTCGAAGCAGAGGTAGAAAAAGTCTTCTGGTTTCTGGATGTTCGAGCACTTCCTTGGGGGTACCGTTGAGCCTCTTCACTTCGGCAATGAAAGCGTCATCGGCAAGATTGAAGACGGGACCTTTCTCGCTAGATGTGGTGGGAGCCCGGCGACCGGAGAGAAAGAGCCGCCGGGGCAGAGTGAAGCGTCTCCGACGCAACTCCCGCGCCAGTTCAAAACTGATGAGTGCCCCCACGCTATGCCCGAACAGAACATACGGAAACTGGGGCTCACGCATGATGAGATCTGCAATAGTTTGAACCAGCGGTTCAAGGCGAGTAAACGGCTGCCCACCACTGCGTTTGCCCCTACCTGGAAGATGAACGAGGCATAAATCGATATCCGGCGGAAAATGCCGTTGCCAGTCGCGAAATATATTGGCATTTCCCCCAGCGTACGGAAAACAGAACACTCGAAGCGCCTTTTCCCGTGACGAAGACAGAGACTCAAACCACAGACGGCTTTGGCCATCCACGGCTGTAGGGGATGACGTCGATCCAGAGACCATCATTTTCTCGGCAACTTCCGTTTATTAAAGAAGCTCTCGCGCACTCTGACAGAAGCTCAGAAGTACTATCCCACTTTTTGCTCCTGCATCTTCTTTCGCAAGCTTAGCGGACGCATGTCCGTCCATACTTCCTTGATGTAAGCGAGGCACTCCTCTTTCGTCCCGCTTTTACCTGCCTCTTTCCAGCCCAACGCATTTTCGCGATAGGCAGGCCAAATGGAATACTGCTCCTCGTGATTTACCACGACGTTGTAAATGGTCTTATCCTCTTGATCGTTAGCCACGACAGCTTCCTCCTTAGACTCGTTCCAATTGATTGCACTCGCACAGCTAAACCGTCACCCGCACTTAGGTAAAACGAGAGTGCCCGTCCCATTGGGCGTTAGGTCTCGACGGCCGGTAGCATTTAATTTCGCCAAAACGTTGGAGACATGGAACTTTACGGTGCTCTCGCAGATACCCAATAGCATAGCAATCTCTTTGTTGGAATATCGCTTCTTCAGCAAATCACGAATCTGGCTTTCCCGCTTGGTAAGGACTTCAGTTCCGGAGTCGGACAAAAGAGACCTATGGGAGGTCATTCTCATGTATTTCCGCATTACGTCAGGAGTTACCCATGTCTCCCCCTTGGCTACTGAAGCAATCGCTGGACCCAACAAGTCAGGGACTTGATCATAGCTCAAAAAGCCGCTAAACCCCGAAAGTAACAAATCCGCTATCTCCCCTACTTCCCGCGACTGGTCCAACCCGATGAAAGCAGAGCTTTGCGACGCTAGGTTGAATGCATCCAGGTAGGTGCTAACTGGCCACGGAAGATCGTGAAGGTCAAAAAGGATCACCTGTTGACTATGGGCGGGAAGCATACTGGTAGCTGTAATCGGATCTTGCAAAAGCACCGGTGTAAGATTCATGTCTAACCCGAGAAGAAGGTCGCACAGATAGTTGGCGACAAGCGAATGAGAGACAATCAGACCAACCTGCAACTGGACAGCTGGCAAAAGCGTTCGGCGCAACATGATAATGACCCCGGGTAGGATAATTCTGGAAGCATTACACACGTAGAGATTCCAACCTGCACACAGGCGTCGTATTTTTTACGAAAACGGAACAGCAGAGAATTGAAGCACTCATCGCATGTTGTGCTTTGCCTCTAGTCTCAAGTGATAAACCCTAAAGGCTAGAGTATCAGGCAAAGTAAAGCGTAAGTTTAGCTTCAATGGGAGCGCTTTAGACGCTCATATGTCGGAGGTTGTGACTAATATTGTGTCCTATCCGTATGAAATGGCCGCGTATTGGGTGTTACAAGAGCGTCCGCTACTACGGATGCTAGATCGACGCTTCACAGCCAGCGACTACTAAAGAGTAACCGAGCCGCTTCAGCGATAAAAGAATATTTGTCGAGACCTCGACTATTTGGCTAGGCCATTTCTCTGCGAAAAGCAGGTTGTGCCGATCGGAACACATGACTAAGCTGCTTACCAGCCTCAAGGTTGTTGCAAATAGGGACAATTAGCCGCTGAGTTGAAGAGTAAAACCACACAATGAAGTCAATTGCGTAGCGGTAGCCCAAAGCCATCAGGGTACATCCGCTGCATCTGTCGGTAAAGGTGAGATCTGATGAAGAAGGGTGTTTCTGACGACTACGCGGTCGATTTATATATTCACGAGCAATTTGAGCAGCGCGTGGCCGCTACGCCGAATGCAATTGCGATGGTGTCGGATAGCACAAAACACACGTACTCGGAACTCAATGGCAAGGCCAATCAACTCGCTAACTATTTGATAAAGCGCGGAGTGAAAGCGAACTCGCGCGTCGGCATCTGTATGGATCGGTCATGCGAGATGGTAATCGCAGTTCTGGCAATCCTGAAGGCCGGTGGAGCCTACGTGCCCTTCGATTCCAGCTATCCGAAAGCGCGCCTTGCCGGGATGCTACAAGAGATAAAGCTGAAACATTTGCTTTCGATGAATGCCCTGCTGGAAATACTCCCGGAAGACGACGGTTCGGTCATTACCCTCGACGGCGACAAGGAGCAAATCGAGCGCGAAAGCTCCGATAATCCGCAACAGGGCGTTGCTCCCAGCGACTTGGCGTACATAATCTTTACATCAGGCTCGACCGGTAAATCTAAGGCGGCCGCTGTTCACCACCGCGGTTGGAGAAACCTACTGAACTGGTTTACCAGACAGTTCGAAATAACATCGCGGGATAAAGTGCTTCTGGTGAGCTCTTTCAGCTTCGATCTCACCCAACGGGCGTTGGTAATGCCCTTGATTTCCGGCGGAGAGCTCCATTTGCTTGCAGCGAATCATTTCAATCCTGAACTCGCCCTGAGTACCATCGATGCGCAGAAGATAACGTTGATGAACTGTGCGCCGAGTCCATTTTACACCTTAGTGGAGAACCAATCCGCAGATGTGCGACGGAAGCTGAACTCTCTACGAATTGTGTTTTTGGGCGGAGAGGCTATTTCCGGAGCTAGATTGAAGGACTGGGTTGATTCCGGGACCTGCAAAACCGAGTTGGTGAATGTGTACGGCATCGCTGAATGCTCGGACGTTTCAACCTACTATAGGCTACATGACTTTAACCGCTACGTTTCCGGTTCAGTGCCCATCGGCATTCCCATCGATAATACCCGAGTCTATGTGATGGATTCCGAGATGCACTGCGTAGCCGACCGCGAGATCGGCGAGATCTGCATTGCGGGAGAAGGCGTGGGTAAAGGCTACGTCAACGACTCCGAACTGACAAAGAAAAAGTTCGTCAAAGTTAAGCTTGGGCGAAAGTCAGAGCTTCTGTATCGCACGGGAGACCTAGGCCGGCTGGCGAAAGATGGCAACTTCGAGTATGTGGGTCGCGTGGACTATCAAGTCAAGGTTCATGGCGTCCGGGTCGAGCTGGAAGAGATCGAAACCGTCCTTCGGCAGCACTCCAAGACGCAGGAAGCCATCGTGTTGGTTAAGGAAGTCGAGTTAGGTGATCAGCGTATCGTCGCCTATGTAATTCCAAAAGAATCGGTCTCAGACGCGGAATGGGGCAGTGTTGAAGAAGACTTGAGGCGATACGCCCGGCTAAAGCTGCCAAAAAACATGATTCCGAACACTTTTGTCAAAATCAGGGAGGTGCCTTTGAATCCAAATGGAAAAGTTGATCGTATCGCGCTTCAAAATGAGAACGGGCATAACGGCGCAAAGCCCCAGAGCCGTCAGCGGTCCACTGCCGAGATCGTGATAGGAGCATTTGTTGCCGAAGCCCTCCACGTTCCTCAGGTTGGCCTTGAGGATGATTTTTTCGATATGGGCGGTCATTCATTGATGGCCATCCAAGTTGTAACTCAGATCAACGAAACTTTCGGAACCCGCTTCGATCTGTCGCTTTTCTCAGAGGATAAGACCACGGTGTCAAAACTGGCGTTCTTGGTGACTGAGGAGCAGCAAAGGCTGAAGCAAGATACTGTGGCTGAGTCCACTACAGCGGCATAAGGAACGATTATTCGGTAGCCAGAAGAGGCTAACACTTAAAGGAAAAAATATGACTACTACTGCTGTCACTGCCACGAATGTAGAGCCCTTTGCCCTCACTGATGCCGAACAGGCGTTTTTCGAGACGAACGGCTATGTTGGACCTTTCACCTTATACCAGCCGGAGGAAATGGAACAGATCTGGAACAAGGCCCGACGCCAGGTCTTCGATCGGTCCCACGCTATCTATGATATCGACATGCACTCTGGGCCGAATAACATCGCCAATTATGACCGGCACTTAGACGTTCCATTTCTTGCCCAGCATGTTGCCCGGCCTGAAATTGTGAACAAGCTCAAGAGCGCGTTGGGTCCAGATATCCTGTGCTGGCGCACGGAGTTCTTTCCCAAGTACGGCGGCGACGAGGGAACTGACTGGCATCAGGCAGACACCTTCGCTATGGCCTCCGGAAAGCCCCAGATCATATGGCCCGAGACCGGTTTCGGAGGAACTGTCACGGTGTGGACGGCTTTTACGGAAGCTTCCGAGAAAACCGCGTGCCTCAAGTTCCAGCCGGGAACGCACAAGAAAATGCTTTACGACGAAATGAAGAAGATGACCTATGATCTTAATCGGGTCAACCGAACCATAAAGGATGGCGTTCGCAGCGGCTTCTTCGGCTACGCCTACGAGGAGCTTCTCATTGATCCCAATGTAAAGCCCGAGGAGTCCAAGAAGGTGACCATTCCGATGAAGGCCGGTCAGTTCGTTATGTTCTGGTCGACGCTCTGTCACGCTTCGAATCCGAATGACGCGGACGCAAACGTGCTCAGACTCGGTTTTGCTTCCCGCTATGTACCACCCTACGTCAAGATCTATCCTGACACCACCATGATTGAGGAGTACGGTGCCGCGCTGTCCCTGGATAAGTATGGCGCCGTTCTCGTAGCAGGCAAGGATAACTATGGAATCAACCGGCTGCTGAAGAGCACAACTCGCGGTACGCCATTCAGTGCTGCGGCTGCGGCGTAAAGCGGTCACTGGCATAGGTCAGCGACATGAAGTCATTTATCGCGCATCTCGACTACTTTGTTCCAAAAGCTAAGATCACCATTTCGGATATCTTGTCCGATGGGGGATTGAGCGAACGGGACTTGACGAAGATATCCCAAAAGCTGCGTGGGGGCATCTTCCCCAAGCAGAAACTCATCGAAGATTGGGAGTCGATGTCGGGCATGTTTGCGGGTGATAGAAGAACCGAGGCCGACATTTTTGTGGAAATGGTGACAAAGATGTTTGCCGCCGGAGTGGCCCGGCCTGCCGAGATCAGCTACATAATCTATGCCCACGGAAACTCGGTTTCTATCGGGGATCCGTGGTCCTTACATTCAGACGAGGAGTGCGTCAACGTCCCTTATTACCTGCAGCAAAAAATGGACATGACAAACGCAATCGTTTTCAATGTGGAACAGGAGTGCACTGGATCGTTCACTGCGGTTAATCTTGCCAAGCTGTTGGTCGGGTACGGGGGGGCCGACAAGGTCCTGATCCTGTCTTCGAATTACTTCGAACGAAACCAGAAGCGGTTGATGGGAGGGTCCGTATTCATCGGAGATGGTCAGGGCCTGATGTTGATTTCCGGCGGCCCCGGTCCTTTGGAAATAATTGACGGTATCGGCAAGACCGACGGCAGAATTGATAGCGTCAACAGTTTCATGGACACGAAAAACCAGCAGAAGGTTGTGGACGTGGGATCTTCTCTTATTCACAAACTCTTGCGCAAGCACGGTCTGAGCTTCGACGATATCTCGGTTCTTGTTCCTCTCAACACCACACCGTTCGTCTGGCAATACTATGCGAAGCAGCTCGGAATTTCGTTGAAGAAGGTGTTTTTTGACAATATGGGGAAGGGCGGGCATTTGGGAGATGTGGATCTTATCCGGAATTTGAGGGACCTCAGCTCGAAGCAGGCATTCCCCAATAGTTACCTGGTCGTGTACGGAGTAGCGACGGGAACTTCGTGGAACGCTCTGTTGCTGAAGATGTGTCCTGTTGCCGTGGAACCCGTCGGCCGCCATCGCGAAGCAACCGCCACTGTAGTTTGACGTTATGATCACCTACCCCACATCCGGAAGTAGGTCATGAACGAAATAGAAAAACGACAATTTGAAGCTGACCTTGCGAAGCAAGGTCTGGAGTTGGGTGAGCACGTCCGCTTGACCCGAGTTATTCAGGCACCTGCTGCCGACATCTGGAAGGTAATTTCCAAGCGGGGTCATCTCACCAAGTACCATGCCTACGTCCGGGAACACGCACCCATCTACAAATGGCCCGGCGTGGGTTCCAGGGACGGCCTCACCTACTACAGCGGCCTTTATGTGGAACGCGACTTCATGTACTGGAGGGAGGGGGAAGGCTACGATATGCAAACTGGTCCTCCCCCGAGAAAGGCGTCGTGGACCTGTTGGGACATACGCTGCCTCGGGGAAGCCCAAAGTGAGCTGTCGATCATGATCACTCCCATCCTGGAGTCCCACCTGCTCGAAACGACCAAAAAGAACTATGTGCAAATGTACTTTGGCAAGAGTATCGAGGTCTATATCGACCGCTTGCTGCGTGGAGTGGAGCAATTTGTGATGACGGGAAAAGAAGTAAGGCCAGCACAGTACGGAACCGATCCGGTGTACGCACCCAAGGATGGTTGTGTTCCAAGCGAGGTAAGATAGGAACCGAGTCATTCAACGACAGATGACACCAGACCGTGATGTTTCTAGACTTTGTCCATCATTGCCTTCTTCAATCGTCGAATCGCCGGCTCGTCACGTTGATAGAAGACCCAGCCCTTGATCCTCTTAGCCCGCAGAAATCCCGCTTGCGACAGGATCTTTAGATGCTCGCCAGCTGTGGGTTGTGCCACTCTCAGCTTTTCTGTAATAAACACACTGCAAACCCCATCCTTGACCAGATCACCATCCACCTGAGGACGAAAATGCTTACGAGGATCCTTCAACCAGCGTAAAATTAGCAACCGTTTATCATTGCCAAGGGCCCGGAACAACAATTCTGCATCCATATAGTAATTTAGCTAATCAACTTCTTAGCCTAGCATGTTAACCTAACCATGAATGCTAGGGAAAGTAAAAAGCTGATCTGTTTGCTCGAGCAGAAAATGCTATCGGACATCACATCGGCGTTCGCTCATGAGAACCCCCTTTAGGAGAAAGCCATGTCTGCATACGAAACATTGAAAGCACTTAACATTTCTCTTCCGGCAGTTACAGCTCCCGTAGCTGCATTTGTTCCATTCGTACAAAGCGGTAAGCTTCTGTTCGTGTCCGGTAACATCGCCAAGAAAGACGGCAAGCCATGGGTCGGGCAACTTGGTGACGGCATCAGTACTCAACAGGGCAAGGAAGCAGCACGCTCGATTGCCATCAACCTGCTGGCAACCTTGGATGCCGCAACCGGCGACCTGGACCATATCAAGCGCATCGTCAAGTTGCTCGTGCTCGTCAATAGCTCGTCGGGATTTACTGAACAGCATCTCGTCGCCAACGGAGCTTCTGAGTTACTTGGCGAGGTCTTCGGCGAAAGGGGCAAGCACGCCCGTGCTGCCTTTGGCGTCGCACAAATTCCATTCGGCGCTTGTGTGGAAATCGACCTTATCGCGGAGTTGGAGTAAGGAGAAATTGTGATAAGCAATGCGTGTTCCTACCGCTACTACGTAGTCGACGTCTTCACGGACCGCCCCTTGGAAGGAAATTCCCTCGCTGTTTTTCTCGATGCTACTGGGCTCGATGACATCACGATAGCAAAAATTGCCCAGGAACTGAATCTTTCGGAGACGACCTTCGCCTTTCCTTCAGTGCGAAAGGATTGCGCAGCGCGCGTGCGAATTTGCACTCCTAGGCGCGAAATGGATTTCGCGGAACATCCTACGATTGGCACCGACTTTGTTTGCTGCACGAAGGAAAGACCGCGGCTGGGATCGAGCATGTTTGCCTGGAAGAGAACGTCGGGCCGGTCCCTATCCGGATTCAGACGGGCGAGAGAACCATGATTTGGCTGCGAACGCCTCCTATTGAGTTTGGAAGATGCTACGACCCAATGTTATGTGCAAACGTGCTGGGTCTCACGCAAACGGACATGCTGGAAATCGTCCCGCAACTGGTGAGCGCCGGCAATCCTACTGTGCTGATCGCATTTAGAAACAAGGAAGCTGTCGATCGGGCGTGGCTCGACATGGGCGGAATCAAAGTCTTAAAGGGCCAGGATCGAGAACCGGTAATTGTTTTCGTATTCGCACCCACGCCAGAGGGAGCTTACTCGCGAATGTTCGCTCCTGAATACGGCATGCCAGAAGATCCAGCGACCGGAAGTTCGACCGGCCTGTTGGCGGCATTCATGATGCGACACGGCCTGATCTCTAAGACCGCTGGCACACACTTTGTCAGCGAGCAAGGGGCAAAGATGGGCCGCCGTAGTCTGTTGCACGTGGAGATTCACGGAGAAGCCGGGAAGGATGGCATTGATGTGGGCGGCCACGTCACGCTGATTGCCGAAGCTACCATGAGCCTGAAACAAAACTGAGGTGCCACTCAGTCATGGCCGAAATTGTAAAAAGCGGATAAGAAGTGACGGATAAACGATTAGACTTATTTATCTAATTGCCTACAGCGAATACTTTCTGCAAACAAAAGTTACATCGCTTCCATCACCTGTCATAAAGTCTGCCATAAAGTCAGAAGGCCGCGGTCGCGCTTCCATTGGCAAACCCGTTGATTCGTCCATAAGCCAAAACGAAACACCGGAACGCGCTCGTATGGTTAGATCGAGTTCGATGCCTTGAGCGCCTATTCCGTATAGCCTAATAGCAGTTGGACCGGAATCCGGTCGAAAAGTGGCTTCCCGAGCCCCAACTCTCACTGAGAGTGGTTGGCTGTCCGTGCCAAACTTCAAGTAAATAGCTGAGGCGTCTCTTTGAGATCGAACTTTCATCTTGATCCTGTAAACATCACCACTCTTCTCATTTGTCTCGATTTCGGCTAGGGGCGGCGGAAGTCTCTGCGCAGTCGCCGAAGCCGAGAGTACCTTCTTTAAAGAGCCCCCTAGGTAATTCGGCTCCGGCTTCGACTCGGGTGGCTGCTGGGGAAAAAACTGTGCGGTCCAATCATCGACTGAGTGGTCGAAGCTGATCCAAACAGCACTGTTATCGTCTGCGTTCAGACTGTAAAGAACAGTGTCATGGCGCGGATGTTCTTGGCTGTAGTGCGACAAGTGGATTCCTGCGCCAGCACAAATCAGTGCAGCAGCCAACAAAGACAGCACTACCGGTCGCCACCCGACTCGAGGCACCGCTAAATTTATAATGGGCATGCAGATGAGTAACAAAAGCCCTAAGAGCAACCCGACAGCAACTAGCGTTAACAGGTCGAGAGTGAGGAATAAATACAACAACTTTGCCAAGGGAGCAAACAACAAGATAGCAATAACTAACCCGGCAAGGCTTGCCATGCCCGAAAACCGTGATTCCAGTGTTTTCCCGGCGAGCGCAAGAGACAGCACTCCAGCGGTCATAAACAGTAGCGGCCACAACAGTAGGTAGCTGCCGCCCGGTAATGCAAGTGCGATGACCCAACTGAGAATGCATGTACAAATTAATCCTGCCAGTGAGAGCTCCAAGATGCTGAAGCGCTTACGAAAGATCACCAATAACAAATTTCCAGTACAAGCTCCGATAAGAATAAAGCCGATCAGCAGATAAGCATTCGGTAAAGAATCACTTATGATTCGATGAGTCGCGATCGATGAGATAAGGCTCCAGCCACAAAGCCCGAGCACCATCGGAATAGCAAGTAGAATTGCCACACAGGGGAGCAACGCGAGCAGAACTTTTGCTACTGATAGTTTCGATTTGCGAGTATGAAGAAGGATCGTCAAAACCAAAAGAAGAGTAACGAAAATCTCACCGGGCAAAATCCATCGTTCTCCGTAGGTGATGAACTCACTGCCGATTAGGTCAAAAAACACGTTGTCGCCACGACGCTGCTTAAAGTGACTCAATTCACTCTGCCCAAAATGCCGGGCGAGATCAAGCGCATAGGAGCCTTGGTGCTGTAAAGACGCAAGGCTTAAATTCTCCGCAGTATCCAGGCGCGAGTGATATGCTTCAAGACCCTCTCCAAATGCGAAGTTTAATCCAGGCGTTCCCAATGAGCGAAAAACCGTGAAGTCCGTATCGTTGGGCAACAATTTGTACAGAGCATAAAAAAATGACGAGCCGATCGGATGGGATGCGGATTCGGCGACAGCCCGGATTAGAGAACTATTGTTGGCGCTGGTTTCGAAAAGAAGGGAAGGCCCCTGATTGCCGCGCGCCTCAAAATTCATGATCAGCCCAACGTCTTTCATCCAGGGATGGGAGAAAGCAAAAGCATCCGCACCCAGCAAACCGACCTCCTCGCCGTCGGTAAAAAGAACAATTACATCATTTTTTAATTCGGGGCCTGCCCGCAACGCACGAACTGCCTCGAGGATAGCGGCCACGCCGGCGCCATCGTCGGCCGCCCCAGGACCCCGATATGTCGAATCATAATGAGCCACCAACATGATGGCCTGAGGGCCCGCCGTTCCAGGCAGCCGGCCGACGATGTCTTGTGTGTTGCCGATAGCTGCAGTTCTGTTCCTGGCGTGAACTCCGATAGAGGAAAACACCTGCGGATTCAGGCCAAGTGCCGTGAGTTGAACCAGCAGGTATTCCCTTACTGCGGAGTTAGCGTCAGTTCCAATTGGATGGGCTGTCTGGGCAATAGCTCTTACATGTATCAGGGCCCGTTCGGCTGAAAACTCTGCCGGAGCAGCCGTTGCTGCAAGCGGCTGCGGAGGCTTCAATGCTGTGGTTGACACAAAGACCAGCAGCAGAATAAACGTCCAAGTCAACAGAGGCACTAATAAGCCATAATGAGGTGGCTGGACGCAGTTATCATTCAATGGCACGCTCATAGTCATGCCAGTATACGCCGTGATAAGCGCGACACCTAAAATCAAAGACTGATAAGTAAGGTGGGTCTAGAAATAATCTATTCCACCTACGAAGGAATGGGATATCTATACGATCTTTTGTAGCAAGTCCATGGTTAACTGATTGAGACGCACGGGATCAGCAACCTCCGAGCCCTCGGAGAGCAAAGCCAGATCGACTAAAATCTCCATTGAGTCAGCGACTACCAAATCTTCGGCGTTGGCTTGGAACCGTTCATACAGCCGACAAATGAGAGGATGGTTTGGGTTCAGTTCCATGATACGGCGTTGTTTGGCGCCGGCACCCTTCCCCTTTTGAAGCAGGCGCTCTAAGTGCGGACTATATTCATGCTCTTCCGTCACCAGACATGCTGGAGAAGCGACTAGACGAGTGGAAAGGCGAATCTGCTTGATGTACTGGTCCAACTTCTTTTGACCGGCTTGCAGAAATGCGGAGTATTCCGTTTCTTTTTTCTTGATCTGCTCTTCCTGGGACTTCTGCTCCTCCTCGGTCCCCAAGTGAACCTTGCCCTTCGTGACCGATTTCAACTTGTGCCCTTCAAATTCATAAAGGGACTGCACTAGTAGTTCGTCGACCGGCTCGGTGAGGAAAAGCACCTCATAGCCCCGTTGCCTGGGTGCTTCGAGGTGAGGCGAGTTCTCGATAACTTTGCGAGATTCCCCGGTCAGGTAGAAAATCTCGGATTGTTCCGGCTTCATCCTTTCCACATATTCCTTCAGAGTAGAAAGCTTGGCCGGGTCATTGGAAGATTCGAATAGAAGGAGCGGCAGCAGTTTGTCCTTGTTATCGTAGTCGGATCCAACTCCTTCTTTCATCGCTTTACCAAATTCACCCCAGAACGTCAGGTACTTGTCCGGTTCTTTTTCCTTTATTTCTGCAAGCGTGTCCAGCACTTTGCGCGTTAACCATTTGCGTATCTGTGAAATATGGCGGTCCTGCTGCAGTCTTTGCCGGGAAATATTCAACGGCAGGTCGCTGGAATCGACCACTCCCTTAATGAATCGTAGATATCGGGGAAGCAGCTCCTCGCACTTATCCATCACCATCACACGTCTGGCATAAAGCCTTAAGCCTGATTCTGCAGCATGGTAGAAAAGATCATAGGGAGCATGGGAAGGAATAAAGAGCAGCGCTTCGTATTCGAACGCTCCTTCAGCCTTTAACGGCAGCACTTTCAGCGGTTCGGTCATGTCGCTGGAGAGATGCTTGTAAAAGTCTTTATAGTCGCTGTCGCTGACCTCCGACCGGCCTCGCGTCCAAATCGGCTTCATGGAGTTCAACGTTTTGGTTTCGATCTTGATTTCTTTGGTGTCGTCTTCGCCGGGTTCCTGTGCCGGGCCTTGATAGATGATGGGATAGGCGATGAAATCCGAATACTTATGAACAATCATCGCCAGCTTCCAACGGTCGGTATAGTCTTCGATTCCATTCTCGGCATCTGGTTTCTTCAAGTGAAGAGTGATGTCTGTTCCGGGGTTCGGCTTTTCCGAGTCGGCCAGGGTATAGGCGCCATTTCCGGTAGACTCCCATCGAGTGGCAGAAGCTTCGCCGGCGCGACGTGTGACAATTACTACGCGGTCGGACACCATGAAAGCAGAATAGAAACCCACTCCAAATTGCCCGATCAACTCTGCAAAGGCTTCTGCCGATTGCGACTCTTTCACGCGCTTTCGTAACTCCTGTGTGCCTGAGCGCGCAATGGTTCCGATATGGTCGATAAGTTCCTGGCGGCTCATCCCGATTCCGGTGTCGCTAACAGTCAAAGTTCGGGCGGTTAGATCCGGCTTAAGCCGTATCTCGTATTCATGACCAGCAGGAACTAACCCGGTATTAGTCAGGGCTTCGAATCGCAATCGATCCAGCGCGTCAGAAGCATTTGAAATCAGCTCTCGCAGAAAAATCTCTCTCTGTGTATAGAGAGAGTGAATCATCAAATTGAGCAGTTGAGCGGTTTCTGCCTGAAATTGGAAGTTCTCGATAACCGGAGCAGTCGCCATAACAGTTACTCCTGAAAGAAACGGCTGCGGGCCGGAAACCCAGCAACCTAGTGTCTATATTTTAGCTCAATGTGTTGACCAATCGTCAAAGTTCCCGCGGCCTGGTGGGCTAACTCGGAGCTAATGCCGAAGACAAGCCTGTATCCGTGGCCGCATCGTCGCGATCCATTTACGCGAGAATTACTCAGATAATCAGACTTTTCCTTGTGGCTTCTTGATCTTCACCCGCTTCCTGCCCGTAGGTCAGGCCATTGCGGATGTTGGATGTTTTTGGCAAGACCACCGTTGCGACACAGCCCTGCTTCCCCACTCGATTCGTCAGCCCCAGTGAACCACCATGCGCCTCGCAGATCTGGCGAGAAAGGAGAAGCCCAATACCGCTGCCGTTCGGCTTCGTAGTGTAAAAGGGAACGAACGCATTGCTAGGGTTCATAAGTCCCGGGCCGCTATCTTCCACTGTCAGAATGACGTTGCTCTTGTCGAGACTCCACGTAAGGATAATTGATAACCGAGATTCTCCTGCAACACTGCCCGATCCGTTCAATGGTTCCGCGGCAGGCGCCGACGGAGATTCAAGCACGGCCTCGGCTGCATTGCGCAGCAAATTAATCAGCATCTGTTCGAGTTGATCGGAGTCAGCGGTTATGACTACTTCGGGGCCGGGAATCGCCATGACGTTGACGCGATCTTCGAGCACGATTACGCGCTTTACGAGGGCTGAAATCGAACATTCGCGCAGCAGAGGCGGAGGCATCTGTGCCAACCGGCGATAGGCTTGCAGGAAGCGGTTCAGCGAGGCGACCCGATTCTCGATGATCTCTAAGCCTCGTTCAAAATCCCGACGATGTTCCGCATCAAGATTCGTTGCTGACAACCGTGCATTCAGGCTGCCGGCAATCGACTTGATCGGAGCCAGCGAGTTGTTCAATTCATGCCCGATCACTCGAATCAGACGTTGCCACGCCTGCCTTTCTTCTTCCCGCAGAGCGCGACTTACATCCGAGAGCACAACCAAAGTGTGCGGAACTCCTTGCTGGCGAAAGGCACAGCGCCGGACGAACCATCGGGCGCCACCCGCAAAAGAAAGAGACACAAGCGTTTCGTTCTCGCAAGATAGAGAACTCTCCAGCCCCAGCTCCGCGGCGGTTCTGCCTAGCAATTGCGAACTGGACTGTTGCAGAAGTCTCTGCCCCGCAGAATTCACGAGCCGCACTTTTTTGGCTGGATCAAAGGTGAAAATCGGAATTTCCACCTCCTCGACCACACGCTGTACGAGTGCGTTGGCCTCGAGGGCCCCGGTGCGGTTTTGGGCAAGAAGATCGGCCAGCGCGTTTACTTCCAGCGAGAGTTCGCCTAACGCATCATCATGTGCCGCTATGCGAGCACGGACCGTATAATCCTCTTCGCGCAATGCCCCGACAACATTAGCTAATGTTTGTAAGGGGCGGATGATGCGATCGCGCAGAGTTGCTCCGATGAGGAAACAAAGTAGAGCCTCCGTGCCCACCAAACCCAACTTCGCTGCGAGTGACCAATGTTGAAACCAAACCAGAACCGCACTGACAAGGAGACCAGGTGTAATAAGGAGCAGAGAAAGGCCCGTAATGCGCCTCCCGAGCGGAGCTCGATGTGATGTTCCCGGAATCCGATGTGTAGGTTCGCTCGCTCGTGGGCTAGAGCCCATACTTTTCCATTCGCCGGTACAGCGCACCGCGACTCAAGCCCAGTGCTTCCGCAGCCTGAGTTACGTTGCCCTGAAAGCGTCTAAGCGCTTTACGAATCAGAATAGTCTCAACTGCCTCCAGACTCAATTCTTCGAGATTTTGTGAAGCGGTGCGCTGCATGCCTAGGCCCAAATCGGCGGGTTGAATCTGCTCGGTAACGCACATCAGGACCGCACGTTCGACCGCGTGCTCCAATTCGCGAACGTTGCCCGGCCAGGAATGCTGTGTGAGGAGTTGCAGCGCAACGGGATCAAGACCCTTAATCTCACGCCGGTACCGCGAAGCGTATTGCTTAAGAAAATGCATGGCGAGCACAGGAATATCTTCCCGGCGGTCGCGCAAGGGCGGCAGGTGGATTTCCACCGTGTTCAGCCGGAACAGCAAGTCTTCCCGGAATTCGCCGCTTTGAGACGCGGTTGTCAGATCAGCATTGGTTGCCGCCAACACTCGGACATCGACCCGCCTCATACGCGAGGAACCAACGCGTTCCAACTCTCCTGACTCAAGCACGCGCAGCAGCTTGGCCTGCTGGCGCAGGGGGACATTGCCGATTTCGTCGAGAAAGATAGTGCCGCCATCCGCCAATTCAAACCTGCCGATGCGATCGGTACGCGCGTCGGTGAATGCGCCCTTCACATGCCCGAACAGTTCGCTCTCGAACAACGCTTCAGCGAGTCCTCCTGTATTTACGGCCACAAAAGGACGCGCCGCCCGAAGTGACAGTGCGTGTACCCTGCGCGCAATGACCTCCTTGCCCGTGCCGTGCTCCCCAGTAATTAAGACATTGGCCTGCGATGGCGCAATGCGGGACATCGTTTCAAGTACCGGCAGCATCGAAGGCGCCGTTGCAATAAACTCCGAACCTCCCTGGGCGTTCAGCAGTCGGTTTTCCGCTGCCAGACGTTCCGACTCCTCCAAGGCGCGATGCAACTCGATCTGCGTGCGTAGAATGGCAAGCAGGCGCGCGTTGTCCCATGGTTTCTGGATAAAATCGCGGGCGCCACGGCGCATGGCTTCCACCGCTAATTCCACGTTGCCCCACGCAGTCATCACGACGATCGGCAACGTGCTATCGATCGCAACGATTTCGGAGAGTAGATCAAGCCCTTCCCGGCCAGAAGTGGTATCGCGAGTGTAGTTCAGGTCGATCAATACCGCATCGTAGGTGCAGTGTTTCAGTGCCTCCCGAACCAATTCGGGGGAACGCGCTAAATCAACCTTGTAACCCTGCGGCTTGAGCAGCAGTTCGATGGCTTCAAGTATGTCCTGCTGGTCATCCGCCGCGAGAATCCGGGCCGTCCTGACCCCGCTCTTGCTTAGGACGGGAACACTGATATCTCGCAGCTTTGCCGTTGTTGGCATGACTTATGGAGCAGAATTGCTGACGGTGCCTTTTATCGCATCCTGAATCTCGATTCCATTATGCGCCAAAGTACTTGCGGTGGCACGGTCCAGCTCAACCTTGGCCTTTTCGTAGACCGTCATGGCTGAGAACAGATCGAGCTCGGAGAGCGAGAGATCGCGCTGAGCGGTCATCGTCTGGAAAATCGAGCCCGCGCCGAGATCCTGCTCCTTTTTTGTGATCTCGAAGGTGCGCTGCGCCAGATCGCGAGCCTTTCGCGCAGCATCCACGCGAGCAGCCGTCTGTTGCAGCGCGTAGTCGGCGTTGCGCACTTCGATTCTGATCTGCTTCTTCAACTCCTCGCGCCGTAACTCAGCTTGACGGTATTCAAGCTCGGAACGGTATTGGTCCGCTTTCGCCACGCGGTTTCGGATGGGAATGCTCAGGTTAAGACCGATGTAGTAATCGGGCGCTGTGTTGTTGAATGAATTTTGTAGCGCTCCCGAGTAGTCGATGGGCACGGTGGAAACGTTGGGAACTCCAGTGAGTGCAGGGTTATAGGCGGGGTTTAGAGGGCCTGCTAATCCAGACCCTCCGTAAAACCCCACGAGTGAGAGGGAGGGCAACAAGGCATTCCTGACAGCTTGACTGCTGATCCGGCGATTAGTCAGATCGAGATCGGACTGGGCAAATTCCGGGCGGTCTTGCAGCGCCTGAGCAATCAAATCCTGGACGGAATGGGCCGCCGGCGGCTGGACTTCCTGGAGGCGATCTGTTGGAATAACGCCAACTGCTTCAAGCACTGGATCGTCAAGGCTCCTGGTCAACGCGTTCTTTATGAGTAGTTCCTGCAATTGCAGGCTCGTGCGCGCGAGAGTGAGGTCCTGATCGCGTCTCGACACCTCAGCCTCGGAGCGCATCACGTCCATCTCAGGAATGCTCTGCAACTGAAACTGCTTCCTTGCATTGTCGAGCGACTGTTGTGCGAAGGCGACGGACTGCTCGTTAACCTGCGCCTGCTCATACGCGTTCACTAAGTCCCAGTAGATATTTTCAATCTGGGTAATCGTGGCGATGACCTGGCTTTTGAAGGCGATATCAGAAATCTTCTTGTCATTGTTTGCGATGCGAAGATAGCGCAGGTTAGGACCGAAACCGAATCCGGAGAGCAATTGCTGTTGAAGCGTAAAACGATACTGCGCGCTCAGTGCTGGAGATACGTTAAAGAGCGGGCTGTTTGTAGTCTGGCGGTTGTTATCGAATTCGAAAGAGATACTGGTGCCGGTCGAGAAGGCCTGACTGTAGTTAATATTGGCCTGTCCTGTATTGAGTTGCAGCAACGGCACGCCATAAATTTGCAGGCTAGGCAATGGGGTGGTTTGATGCTCCGCACCCACAACTGCGGTGATTACCGGATCATATGAAGCCACCGGGGCGCCCGCGCCCAAGGTCGACGACACCAGGCCAGACGCGCCCGCGCCCGCGCCTCCAGCGCCGCCGGTTGTGCCGCCTGCGCCGCCACCGGGAGCCCCCGCTCCAAAACCTCCGACGCCGCCGCCCGGGGTTCCTTGCACCACACCGGTGTTTACGCCGCGAAAAATACCGCCGGCCTGAGTGCGCAGCACGTCAGTAGTAGCGATCGGCAAGGTGTAGCGAGCGATGGCGAGATCCAGATTGTTCTCAATCGCCAAGCGGATCGCGTCCTTCAGCGACAAGTAAAGCTTGCCGTCGCGAATGAGCTGAGTGAGCAACGGTGAATTGGTGAGCTGCAGCGGCGGCACTTTACTCGACGTATATGCGGCGAAGGGATTCTTCGACTTTGGCATATCGTACGAGACTGGCGCGCTGGTTTGTGCCCCTGCTCTGGTGGTAAGGCCGATCAGGAACCACGCCAGAAGCCGCCTGAACGGACCTGAATAGGAGCTCTTTCTCATCGCATCACGGCGCACGCAGGGCGAAGACCCGTGAACATGCCGTTCATGCATGTGCATCCTGCAGCAGTTTGTACAGTTCTTGTTCGGCCACGACCTTGCCATCAAAAAGATGAAGCTCACGCTGCGCCTGCTTGGCGAACCTAGGATCGTGCGTGACCATGCAGATGGTCGCTCCCTCGTTGTGCAACTCTTTCAGCAATTCCATGACGGCTTCGCCGTTCCGCGAATCGAGATTTCCAGTTGGCTCATCGGCGAGCAGGATGGAAGGATGTCCGGCGAGGGCTCGGGCAACTGCCACGCGCTGCTGCTGACCGCCGGAGAGCTGCGCGGGGTAATGGTGAACACGGTGAGCCATGCCGACCCGTTCGAGCGATTCCATCACGCGGTTCCTACGCTCTACGGAAGGCATTTTGTGGCGGTAGGTAAGCGGCAGTTCGACATTCTCATACACGGTGAGATCACCAATGAGATTGAAGCTCTGGAAGATGAAACCAATTTCCTGATTGCGAATGCGCGCGCGCGCGGCAAAATCAAGGTGCTCCACAGGCTGGCCATTCAGTCGATACCCTCCGGCAGTCGGTGTGTCGAGCAGGCCGATGATCGAGAGCAGCGTAGTTTTGCCGCATCCCGATGGTCCGGACATCGCTACATACTCACCTTTGCGAATCGTAAGGTGGACCCCGGACAGAGCGTGGGTCTCAACCTCGTCTGTAAAGAAGGTTTTGGTCATGTCTTCAATCTGGATTAGCGTTTGTCCTGCCTCGGTCATAGGGTTATGCCTCGTCTGAGAGTTAATCAAGCCGAATGCGGTCGGTATTATCGTTGCGCGACATGTCGGAGAGGATGACGGTGTCGCCCTCATGCAACCCTTCAAGAATTTGGATTGAATTCACTGAAGCGCGCCCAACTTTTACCGGAACGCGCACCGCTCCCTTGCCGTCGGCATCGAGTCTAAACAAGCTGATGGTGCTGTTTTCTTGTCCGAAAGCCGGGCGGCCAACATAAAGAACGTTGTTCAACTGCTCAAGATCGATGGTTCCATCGACGCTCAACTCCGGCCGTGCGCCTTTGGGTAGTTCGCCGGTCAGCGTTACGTCCACGGTGACGGTTCCATTTTGCACGGCCGGATCGATACGACTTACAGTCCCGGATATAGTTCCGTTATGAGTGTCGATCAGTCCCGCCTGGCCCATCTGTATGTCACGCGCTTGCGTCTCCGGAACCTTCAACTCTGCTTTGAGATGGTTGGGCTGAACGACCTTCGCCAGCATTGTGCCCGGCAGCACGTGTTGGCCGACTTGCAGGGGCAACTCAGTTAGAATCCCTTCAATTCCGGCGTGGACTTTTAGCGCGTCCAACTGGGCTTGCTTGAGCTCCGCGAGCGCGCGAATCTCATCCACCCTGGCCTGCTGCTCGGCCATTTGCGACACAATTGCCTTCAGGTTGATGTCTAGCCGTTCGACTTCAATGTTGTTCCGC
Source organism: uncultured Acidobacteriaceae bacterium (assembly GCA_963808195.1). Classification (GTDB taxonomy): domain Bacteria; phylum Acidobacteriota; class Terriglobia; order Terriglobales; family Acidobacteriaceae; genus Sulfotelmatobacter. Next base: position 355,368 of record CAWEEW010000013.1, read on the forward strand.
GTGGTGAGTTCGTCTGCCTTGCTCTTGGAATTCTTGTATGCGAGTCCTGAAATCACACCGAGATCATAAAGCGCCTTATCGGTGTCAGACTGTAGTTTGGCCTGGCTGTAATCGGCGTTTACAGTTGCTGCGCCAGCCTTCTGGGTCATGAGATTGCTTTGCAGAGTTACTCGCAAGCTTTGAAGTTGAGCTTCTGCAGCCTTCAATTGAAGCTTGGCGTCGACCGCAGCCTGTTCGACTTGCGGGTTGCTCATTTCCATCAAGACATCGCTCGCCGTGACTCTAGACCCGGGAAGCATGCGTATGCGAACTACGGTAGCTTCGGTCTCCGCTGGGATTTGACGAATGAACTCCTGGCTTGGAACCAGCGTCCCGAGACCCCGGACTTGCCGAAGCATTACGCCGTGCTTGACCGTGTCGGTCCATACGGTGCTTCGCTCAAGTTCGGGAGCTGCTGGTTTGAGCCGGGAAACTGCTACCGTTACCGCGACGAGGCAGAAGATACCGATGGCCGCCGAGATGACTAGCCGGCGTCGTTTTTGTTTTTTGAATTCTGGCCGTGCGATATCCATCGCTTACGAGTATGCAATCCTAACGCCAGAATCCGATTGGCCTTATCACATTGAAAACATTATAGGTAAAGATTCGGCGGCGAGCCCGATTTAGATGTTGGGTGTCCGCCCCTGAAATGCAAGTGTCCATTTCCGGACATTATTGCTCGTCTAGAGCTAGGTCTATAAAGAACGCAGCAATACAAAATATATCCTTGGCTAGAAACACCTACGGTAAATAGCCGAGGAAAAACTACATTACTTCCCGTATGGACCATCCGACCACCTGAAATTAGAGTCGCCTCTGTAATTTGTGGAATCTTGGAATTCACCCAAGCAGAGGCGGTTATGCCAAATGTAAACTTGCCCTTCGTTAGCCTTAACCATTGGCGCGACCTCTATGTGTCAGCATTGTTCGAGACCGACAGAACCCGGCTGCCGGAGCGAATCGCGGAGGCAGAGCGCGCGATTGTTGCTCGAGCGCGTGAGTTGTTTTCCGCCGGCACCGATACAATCGAGGAAGACCAGGCGCTGGACGACGCCCTCTATTCGTTGCGAGCTTTACAGAGCTGCCTTGAACTTAGGGCGATGGCGCACCCCGAATCTTCCGGCGATTCCACTCAGTGGATGGCAGATTAAAAACGGGCGGAAGCGTGTCGAAGTGCCGAGTTAGTCTGCGGTATCCAAGTGCTTTCGTGCTAAATACCAATCGGTGATCTCAAGGCCGTCGCCGCCTGCAGCACGCTCTTCCGCGTCCGCTTGCGTAGTGGGTGGGGGAACGATTACCGCGTCGCCCGGACGCCAGTTAGCAGGTGTGGCGACATGATTCGAGTCCCCCGTTTGTAGCGCGTCCACAACCCGCAAAACCTCGTCGATATTGCGTCCACAAGCCACTGGATAGTAAAGCAGGGCGCGAATCGTCTGCTTGGGATCGATAAAAAGGACTGCACGTACCGTCGCCGTGTCACTCGCCGCATCGTGCAGCATGCCAAACAAGCGAGCGACTTTCCTGTCGGGGTCCGCAATCACGGGGAAAGGAATTTTAATTCCACTCGCCTCTTCGATGTTCCGAATCCAGGCAATATGAGAGAAAACGCTGTCGACTGAACATCCCATCAGTTGTACATTACGCTTCTCAAACTCGTCATTGCGGCGCGCGAATTCGATGATTTCCGTTGTGCAAACCGGTAGAAAATCTCCGGGATGGGAAAAGAGCACAACCCACTTGCCCTTGGACGTGTAATCGCTGAGGCGAAGAACGCCCTGCGTGGAATGGGACTCAAAATCCGGCGCAGGCTCGCCAATTCGAGGAATGCGCGGAACAGTCACCGCAACCATTTCGGTACTCACGGGGCAATCTCCTTGGCGCGATCCAGTGAAGTGTGCATGCCTAGAAGTATGCGAACCCATGAAGACTGGGCATAGGTGTGGCAGGGCAGATTGGGACAGAAATGGCTGTATGGCCGACGCTTGCCGTTCGGTTCTAGTAGGGTGTCATTTCATCCAACCGGCTGCCTTTGCCCGACATCAAAGCGCTGCACACTTGGGGCGATGAAATCCCGACATAAACGACACTCGGATTTATGAGTCCCGAACACTTTACGAGTCCCAAACACTAAGGAGATGAAAAATGGCGGTAGATACGAACTCGTTAGTTGAGATCGCCGTTCGCGGGACTGGAGATTTCCTTTGCTAAATCACACTGCGCCAACCGTGTGGCCTGGAAAGCCTTATCCGCTGGGTGCAACCTGGGACGGCGAAGGGGTGAACTTCGCAATCTTCTCCGAACATGCGGAGAGGGTCGAGCTCTGTTTGTTTGACCACAGCGGCCGCCGCCAGACTCACTGCCTGAGCCTGCGCGAGCAAACCGATCAGGTCTGGCATTGCTACCTGCCGGAAGCTCGTCCCGGCTTGCTTTATGGCTATCGAGTTTACGGTCCCTATGAACCATCGAAGGGGCTGCGCTTCAATCCCCACAAACTTCTTCTGGATCCTTATGCGAAGCAGATACACGGTGACATGAAATGGAGCGACTCACATTTTGGCTACCGGATTGGACATAAACAGGAAGATCTCTCGTTCGACCGTAGGGACAGTGCACCCGGCATGATGAAAGGTGTGATCGTCGATCCTTCGTTTACGTGGGGAGCTGACCGGCCGCCGCGCATCCCCTGGCATCAAAGCGTAATCTACGAGATGCACGTGAAGGGTTTTACCAAGTGTCATCCTGAAGTTCCGCCGCAGCTGCGGGGAACCTATGCCGGGGTCGTCACCGCCCCGGTCATCGATTACTTCAAGAGACTTGGCATTACGGCCGTTGAGTTGATGCCTGTCCATACCTTCGTAGATGATCGCCGGTTAGTGGAACAGGGTCTCCGCAATTACTGGGGATATAACACGATTGGTTTCTTTGCTCCGGAGCCTCGCTACTCTGCAACCGGAACAATTAACGAATTCAAGACCATGGTGAAGACCCTGCACTCGGCGGGAATCGAGGTGATTCTCGATGTGGTCTATAACCACACTGCCGAAGGCAATCAGTTTGGCCCAACCTTGTCCTTTCGTGGAATCGACAACCCGGTTTACTACCGCGCAATGGTCGACAATCCACGCTATTACATGGATTACACCGGAACCGGCAACACGCTGAACATGAGGCATCCACGCGTGTTGCAGCTTATTATGGACAGCCTTCGCTATTGGGTAACCGAGATGCACGTAGACGGCTTTCGCTTCGACCTGGCGGCAACTCTAGCGCGGGAGCTACACGAAGTTGATCGGCTCGGAGCTTTCCTCGACATCATTCACCAGGATCCACTGCTGTCTCAAGTGAAGTTGATCGCCGAACCTTGGGATTTAGGGGAGGGCGGCTATCAAGTCGGTAAGTTTCCAGTCGGGTGGGCGGAGTGGAACGATCGTTACCGGGATGCGGTTCGATCTTACTGGAAAGGAGATGGCGGGCAGATTGGTGAGTTGGCATATCGCATCACCGGTTCGAGCGACTTATATGCTCGTAGCGGCCGTAGGCCGTATGCCAGCATCAACTTCGTAACTGCCCATGATGGCTTCACGCTGCAGGACTTGGTTAGTTACAACCAAAAGCACAACGAAGCCAATGGCGAAGACAATCGCGACGGCACGGATAACAATCGGAGCTGGAATTGCGGAATCGAAGGACCAACAGACGATCCTGTCGTAATGGCACTACGAAGTCAACAGAAGCGCAATTTCCTGGCAACGCTTTTCTTGTCGCAGGGAGTGCCCATGCTGCTCGCCGGCGACGCAATCGGCCACTCTCAAAACGGAAATAACAATGCCTACTGCCAGGACAACGAGATCAGCTGGATCGATTGGAGCGAAGGTTCGGCAGATATGGATTTGTTGTCCTTCGTCGGGCGGCTGATTAACTTGCGCAAGAATCATCCAGTGTTTCGTCGACGAAACTTCTTTCAGGGGCGTGCGATTAAGGGAGCAGGAGTAAAGGATATCCTCTGGTTGATGCCCGATGGTCGCGAGATGACGGACGAGGAATGGAGACAGCAGTCTGTTCAGATATTGGGAATGTTTCTTTCCGGCGAAGGCCTCGGGGAGCAGGACGAACGAGCCCAGCCGATTACTGATCAGAATTTCCTTCTATTAATGAATGCGCATCATGAGTCAGTGCCTTTCTTGCTTCCAACCGTAGCCTCCGGGATGGGATGGTTAACTTTGGTCGACACATCTTGCCAGACGACGCGCGGTATTCCGACTGTCTACGATGCGGGGTCGAGCTATCCCCTGCAGGTGCGATCGTTGGTTGTGCTGCAGGAACGCCAAAAAACTCGAGTGCGCGCCAAGGACCGAAGGCATGAAACGTAAACATGCAATGCCTTTTGGTGCCGAGTGCCGTGAGGATGGTTCGGTTCGCTTTCGGCTCTGGGCGCCCAAGCTGCAGCGTGTCGAGGTCGCGCTTGAGGGTCAGAATTCGCGTACGCTATCGCTTGTTCGCCATGACGAGGGATGGTTCGAGCTCGTTACACGCGAAGCTTGCGCGGGCACGCGTTACAGCTTCCAGATCGACGGGCAGCCGAAAGTGCCAGACCCGGCCTCTCGGTTTCAACCCTCTGATGTGAGCGGGCCCAGTGAAGTCGTCAACCCTTCGGCGTTCGACTGGCAGGATGAAGAGTGGCGTGGCTTGCCGTGGGAAGAAGCCATTATTTACGAGTTGCATGTAGGCACGTTTACGCGAGAGGGAACTTTCGCCGCGCTTCAACAGAAGCTGGATTATCTCTCGAGGTTGGGAGTCACTGCTCTTGAACTCATGCCAGTTTCCGATTTTTCTGGAAAGCGAAACTGGGGCTATGACGGCGTTTTGCCGTTCGCACCCGACAGCGCATACGGCACTCCCAAGGATCTTAAGAACTTGATCCAAGCCGCCCACCAAAAAGGGCTGATGGTGTTTCTCGATGTCGTCTACAACCACTTTGGTCCAGAAGGAAACTACCTGCGCGAGTATTCCCCGGAATTTTTTACCGATCGTCATCGAACCCCCTGGGGCGATGCAATTAACTTCGACGGTTGCGGAAGTCAACTTGTTCGCGACTTCTTTATTCACAATGCACTTTATTGGTTGGAGGAGTATCACTTCGACGGTTTGCGCCTTGATGCGGTGCACGCGATTGCTGACGACTCCGTCCCCGACATTCTTACCGAGATTGCCGAAACTGTCAGAAAAACGTTCGGAGACAGGCGGCACGTCCATCTTGTTCTTGAGAACTACGACAACGCCGCTCGATATCTTGATCGAGATGGCCAGGGTCAAGCTCGCTGGTATAACGCGCAGTGGAATGATGATATCCACCATGTCCTTCATGTTCTAACCACGGGAGAAAAAGACGGCTACTACTCGGATTACTCACAACAACCGATTCAAATCTTAGGCCGCTGTCTTACCGAGGGCTTCGCTTACCAAGGCGATCAATCGGAGTATCACCAAGCTGTGCGAGGCGAGATAAGTAGTCACTTGCCGCCGAGTGCATTTGTCTCATTCTTACAGAACCACGACCAGGTCGGAAACCGAGCCTTCGGAGAGCGCATTACATCACTTGCAGATGCGGAGGCCGTGAAAGCCGCCATGTCGATCCTGCTTTTGTCGCCTTCTCCGCCACTTTTGTTTATGGGGGAAGAGTTCGCCGCGAAGACGCCGTTCTTGTTTTTTTGTGACTTTGACGGCAAGCTTGCGGCAGACGTGACACAGGGAAGGCGCGCTGAGTTTGCCGGCTTTCCGCCAGTTCCGTTCGCAAAAGATGCGCGAGCGGATTCCCGACCCGAATGACGAGCAGACGTTCATCCGGTCGAAGATCGACTGGCAGAGCCTCGAGGGGGAGCAGGGCCAGAACCGGCTTCAGTTCTACCGCGCTTTGCTCTCGTTGCGCAAGAAAGAGATTTTGCCTCTACTGCATTGCGCAGAAACCCGTGCCGATTTTCGAACCTACGCGCAAGGTGGCATTGCCGTGGAGTGGCGTTTGGCCGATGTGGTGCTATCGTTGGTGGCGAATCTAAGTTCCGCTGCGACGGCTGCGATACCGCGTCCCTGTGGTCGTGGTATCTATGTCAGCTCATCTAATCTGTCTGCCGACCTTGATCTTGGGCAAAAGCAAATCGAGATGCCTGCCTGGTCGGTTGCGTGGTTCCTTTGTCCATGAAAGCGAATCGCATTCCGCTGGCGACCTATCGACTGCAATTTAGTCGTGACTTCACTTTCGCCCAGGCCGCTGATCTTGTGCCTTATCTCTCAAGCCTTGGTATCTCGCATGTCTATGCCTCTCCATATCTAATGGCGAGGCCGGGCAGCACTCACGGCTACGACATCATCGATCACAGCCGGCTGAACCCGGAACTTGGAACCGATGCAGACTATGAACATTTTGTAGATGAGTTATACAAGCATGGCATGGGACAAATACTCGATATCGTGCCCAACCATATGGGAGTAATGGGCAGTGACAATGCCTGGTGGATCGATGTTCTGGAAAATGGAGAATCTTCAAGTTATGCCGATTTTTTCGATATCGACTGGCAGCCGCTGAAAGAGGAGTTGGACAACAAGATCCTAGTGCCTGTGTTAGCAGATCAGTATGGCAAGGTGCTTGATGCGGGAGAGTTGAAACTTACTTACGACAAGGGCAAGGGAGAATTCAGCATCTTCTTTTTCCAACATAGGTTTCCGGTGGATCCCAGCGAGTATCCCCGTATTCTTTCCCGAGGTCTTTCTCACCTTGAGCAAGTGCTGGGAGCCCAGCACGATCGACTACTGGAGTTTCAAAGCCTGATCGCTGCATTCATCCACTTGCCGAGCCGAAGCGAGATGTCGCCTGAGAAACGTGCAGAACGTTTGCGCGACAAGGAAATTCATAAGCGCCGCCTGCAGGCGCTTGGTGATAGCTCCACGGCAGTAGCAGAATCTATTGAGATGAGCATACGTGAAATCAACGGCACACCGGGTGACTCCGCAAGCTTCAACGATCTCCACGATTTGATTAAAGCGCAGGCTTACCGGCTCGCGTATTGGCGAGTGGCGGCAGACGATATTAACTACCGCAGGTTTTTTGACATCAACGATTTGGCTGGGTTGTGCATGGAGAAGAACCAGGTCTTCGAAGTAACTCATCGATTAGTCTTGGACCTGATCCAACAAGGTAAGGTGGCTGGATTACGGATCGATCATCCCGACGGACTGTATGATCCTGCTCAATATCTCGCCCGTTTACAAGGCGCGTCGGACGAGCAATCGCGAGGCAAAAAGCGCGATGCAAACTCAGTCTACATCGTCGTCGAGAAAATACTCATCGGAGATGAGCAACTGCCGGATGACTGGCCGGTAGATGGAACAACCGGCTACGACTTTCTTAATTTGGTAAACGGGCTGTTTGTCGATCCGACGTCTCTCGACAGAATGACTCGTACTTACCGAGCCTTCATTAAACGACCGATCAATTTCGAAAACCAGTTCTATCGAAGTAAGAAGATCGTAATGCATGCGGCGTTGGCGAGTGAACTGAATGTATTGGCCAATGCACTCAGCCGCATTGCGCTCTCCGATCGTCATACTTGCGATTTCACAGTGAACGGATTGCGCGACGCCATCAGCAAAATCGTTGCTTGCTTTCCTGTTTACCGTACATACATCTCCGGCAATCAAATGTCTGCGACTGACCGGGCAAACATCGAACGGGCGGTGGCGTGCGCCAAGAAGGAAAGCCCTGGCGCTGACGCGACCGTATTCGACTTCACTCGACATGTGTTGCTTGCACCGGCCGACGCGGATGAAATCAGTTCTTTCCAGAGCGCGGCGATTCGGTTTGCCATGAAATTCCAGCAGTTCACCAGTCCGGTCATGGCGAAGAGTATGGAGGACACGTCGTTTTATCGCTACCACCGCCTGACTTCGCTGAATGAAGTGGGGGGGGATCCACAAAGATTCGGAATCCCGGCAGACGTGTTCCACAGGAAAATGCAGGACCGCGCGAGCCGTTGGCCGCACAGCATGCTCACTACATCGACTCACGACTCCAAGCGTTCCGAGGACGTGCGCGCGCGCATCAACGTGCTTTCTGAGATTCCCGTGGTCTGGGGCAGGAAGGTTCGCCGGTGGAGAGATCTGAATGTCGCCAGGAAAATTGATATCGCCGGCACCTCCGCGCCGTCGCTAAATGACGAATACCTCCTATATCAAACTCTGCTCGGGGCGTGGCCGGCGGATGAAGCCGAAGCGATGCAACCGGATTTCTGCCGTCGAATTACGGAGTACATGGTCAAGGCAGTCAGAGAAGCGAAAGAGAAGACGAGCTGGGCAAACCCGAATGCTCCGTACGAGGAAGCCGTGCGCAACTTCGTCGAAGCAGTCCTCACATTTAACGAAGGCAATCAATTTCTAGCCGATTTTTTGCCGTTTCAAAAAGACATCGCAAAACTGGGCATGCTCAACAGTCTGTCTCAGACGCTGCTGAAGCTTACGTGTCCCGGGGTTCCCGACATCTACCAGGGCAGTGAACTATGGAATCTCAGCTTGGTGGACCCGGACAGCCGACGCGCGGTCGACTATGAACGCCGCCAAAATGTTCTGCGCGAATTGCAGCTCTTGGACTCGAAGCCCTGTAGTTGCTGGAGCTCGATCATTCAGAAATTGACAGAGAATATGGCAGACGGCCGGATCAAGTTGTATCTGACGTGGAAAGCGCTAAATTGCCGAAAGCAGTATGCCGCTCTTTTCAAGGAGGGAGAATACGTCCCTTTGAATGTCGCGGGGGGTAAGGCCGACCATTTAGTTGCTTTTGCGCGCCAGCACGCCGGGCTTACCGCGATTGTAGCCGCTCCGCGTCTGTGGACTCGGTTGCTGGGAGACCCCAAGGCGTCCCCCTTGGACGCGGTGATTTGGAAGGATACGCTCGTGGAACTTCCTTCGAATTGCGTGTCGCGAACCTTTCACAATGAATTTACTTCAGACACCGTTTCGGTTGAGGAGTCTGATACGACAACGTTCATTCGAGCTTCAGTATTGTTCTCGAAATTTCCGGTGGCGCTGTTAACAGAGGTCCCCGACGTCGTCAGACAAAAGTAGTTCACTCCCAGAAAAAAGTGTCCAAAATCATCGGGGATGCATCTCCTCTAAGAAGCGCGCAAAAGCGCCATCGTTCGGAGTAAGATGGCAGCTCAATTCTGGAAAAGGAAACGTGACCATGATTCTCGGAATGTCCACAGCGACGTACACTCTATTGCATGTACTGATCAGCTTGATCGGGATCGGTTCGGGATTCATTGTGCTTTATGGGTTCTTCACAGGTAAACGGCTCGATCTCTGGAACTTGATTTTTCTGGTCACAACCGTGGCGACCAGCGTCACTGGCTTCGGTTTTCCCTTTGACCATCTCCTGCCCTCCCACAAGCTTGGCATTATGTCGCTGGTGGTGCTGGCGATTGCGATTCCGGCACGCTACGCGTTTCACCTTGCAGGGGCGTGGCGTAGGATGTACGTCATCACTGCCTCAATCGCGCTTTACTTCAATGTTTTTGTCCTAGTTGCGCAGTCCTTCATGAAGGTACCGTCGCTGAAGGCTCTGGCTCCAACGCAAGAAGAGCCGCCCTTCCTGATCGCACAACTCGTCGTTTTGCTAATTTTTATCGGTCTTACGATTGTCGCGGCCAGGAGGTTCCGCGTCGATCCAGTACGTTCGGCGCGAGCCGTATGATCGGTAATTTTTCGTCGATGTATGCCGAGCATTACGAAGCGCACATTAATTGTTTGGAGAGCATTTATCCATGTCGATTCGACCAGTGAAGCGAGTCATTCAATCGAAGCCAACGCTTGAAGGTGCGGGCGTGCACCTGCGGCGCGCTTTCGGTTTCGGAAACACGAAAGACTTCGATCCTTTTCTTTTGCTCGACGATTTTCGCAATGACATTCCGGAGGATTATCTCGCGGGTTTTCCCTGGCATCCGCATCGTGGGATTGAGACCATTACGTATGTGCTGGCAGGAACCGTGGAACACGGCGACAGCATGGGAAATCGCGGCGCTATCGCCGCCGGCGACGTGCAGTGGATGACGGCGGGCAGCGGGATTATTCATCAGGAGATGCCGAAGGGCGACCAGTCCGGCCGAATGCATGGCTTTCAGTTGTGGGCGAATCTTCCAGCGTCGCTCAAAATGACAGCGCCCCGTTATCAAGAGGTGAAAGCTGCGGAGATTGCAGAAGTCACAGATGATGACGGCACTCACGTGCGGGTGGTTTGCGGAAATTTCTGGGGGAAGAAGGGTCCGGTGGATGGAATTGCGGCCGATCCGATTTATCTGGATGTTTCGGTTTCGCCGGGAAAGAGAAAAACGTTGCCCGTGGAAACAACTCGCCACGCGTTTGCGTATGTATTCGGCGGCGGCGGCAAGTTCTGCAATGCGTCTGGTCCGCTCGCGGTGCCGACGGAGGCCATCAAGTGGCTTGATACTGCGCCTCCAGTCGAGGCCGATAATCGCTCGCTGATCTTGTTTGACCGGGGCGACGAGGTCACCGTGCAGGCTGGCGGCGATGGGATCCGCTTCCTGCTGGTTTCGGGTAAACCTCTTGAAGAACCGGTAGCCTGGTACGGTCCGATCGTGATGAACACGCAACAGCAACTGCAGCAGGCGTTCACGGAACTGCAGGAAGGGACGTTCCTCAAAGAGGGAAAAAAGTAAAACATCTTCATGCCCCAGGCGATCGCTGACCAACCGGAATGCTGGCCCGCTCTTCCTTTGGAGCCGTGGAAGGATACCTATGCCACGCTTCACATGTGGACTCAGATGGTTGGTAAGGTTCGGCTGCGCCTAACGCCGCTGGTGAATCATTGGTGGAATGTGCCCCTATACGTTTCGGCGCGCGGTCTCTCCACTTCTCTCATTCCATACGGCCAGCGTGGGTTCGAGCTCTGGTTTGATTTCATCGGCCACCGTCTGGTGCTCGAGACCAGTGATGGTATCTCGAAATCGCTTGCTCTGAAGCCACAGTCCGTGGCGGAGTTTTATCAGGAATTGATGGAGATGCTTCGGTCCGCCGGGATCGAAGTGAAAATCTGGAGAACGCCGGTCGAAATTCCCAACCCAATTCCCTTCGATGAGGATCGCGTGCATGCGTCGTACGATCCAGCGTCGGTTGAGAAATTCTGGCGCATTCTCTTGTCAGTAGACGCGGTCTTCACGCAATTTCGGGCGGGATTTGTTGGCAAGAGCAGCCCTGTGCATTTCTTTTGGGGAAGCTTCGATCTCGCGGTCAGCCGATTTTCCGGCCGGCTCGCTCCAGCGCGGCCAGGCGCCGACTCCATTACTCGCGAAGCGTACTCCCACGAGGTAAGCAGTGTCGGGTTCTGGCCAGGGGCTGGCGACATTAAAGACGCTGCGTTTTATTCCTACACGGTGCCTGAGCCTCGGGGGTTCAAAGACGCGCGGGTTCGGCCCGCATCTGCTTACTATCAAAAGCAGGTTTCGGAATTTCTCCTGATGTATGAGGACGTGCGCAAGAGCGAATCGCCGACTGCGACGTTGCTCGACTTTTGCCAATCTACCTATGAAGCGGGAGCCAGCCTCGGCAATTGGGATCGCAAGGCGCTAGAACGATAGCCGCACTCCTCGGACTGGCTTCTTCGCGCGGGGATCACTTCCCACGTTATGATCTCTGCCTATGAATCTGCGTCTGCTGTGTGCCTTCGTCCTGCTTGGTAGTGTCTCGTCTGTGAGCCAACAACCCTTTCTAGACTCCCATCAGTGGATCGCGTTACGCGACGAGGCCAGCGGAGCCGCACCTTACGAAAATCTTCGATATATCACGCGGCTGCATCGCGTGCCTGCGACCCCGCAGTTCGATGACGCGGCGCAATTCATCTTGCAACACGCTCGCGAGTATGGCCTCGCAGATGTTCATGCCGAACAGTTTCCGGTGGATGGCAAAACTCAGTATGGATTGATGCGCTCTTATTACGCATGGACCGTCGAAAAAGGAGAACTCTGGGAGGTACGCCCTCAGCATCTATTGCTGGGAGACTGGGCAACGGATCCGATCCGGCTTGCTGATTACAGCCATAACGCTGACGTAGAGGCTAGCTTAGTCGATTTGGGCGACGGGAGCCATGAAACCGATTATGCTGGGAAAGACGTGCACGGCAAGATCGTTCTGGCGGATGGCGTACTGGCGCGCGTGCAGGCGCTTGCGGTTATCAAACACGGAGCCGCGGGCATCGTCAGCGATATGCCGAACCAGACCACCGCATGGTCCGGTCTGGACCGCACCATCGTGCGATGGGGACATCTCGACGCGCGGCAGCCGTCAGGTTTTGCGTTCATGGTTTCGCGCGAAACTGCCGACGTGTTGCGTGCGCGAGTGCGCGCCGGCGAAAGCATCGTTCTGCAGGCGCACGTCAAGGCCGAGGTTGGCACCGGTCATTGGACAGTGGTCACCGGCACAATACCCGGAACCGATCCGGCGGCAGGTGAGATTGTCTATAGCTGCCACCTCGACCATCAGCGGCCGGGCGCAAACGATAACGGAAGCGGCTGTGTAACGATTCTTGAGTCGGCCCGTATCGTCGCCCGGTTGGTTCGGTCTGGTGCCTTGCCGCGTCCGAAACGGACGCTTCGCTTCGTTTGGGGTCCAGAGGTGGAAGGCACCATGGCCTTTCTCAGTGCGCACCCGGAGATCAAGCAAGGGCTGCGGGCGGATATTCACATGGACATGGTGGGAGGGGATTTGTTCAAGAACAAGTCGGTGCTGCACGTTACTGCAACGCCATGGTCTCTACCCAGTTTTGTCACGGATGTGGGCGCAACATTCGCCGAGACGATTCGCAGCGGTGCAAGTGAATACGCCGGAAGTGGAGCCACGCCGGAGGCAGCGGTGATTGAGAATGCTGCGGAGGGGCAGGGAACACACAACGAATTTTTTGCCGATCTCACGCCTTATGCCTCCGGCAGTGATCACGATGACTACGACTCTTCCATGATTGCAGTTCCGTCATTGTATTTGCGTGACTGGCCTGATATTTACATCCACACCGATCACGATAGCCTTCAGCAAATTGACGCGACAAAGCTGAGACGCGTTGCTCTGCTTGGTGCGGCCTCTGGATATGCCTATGCCAGTATCGGTGCTGCAGAGCTTTCGAATCTGCTGCCTTTTGAAGCTGCGCAGAGCGAGGTACGCTTGGCGCAGGGCTATCAGCAGGCAAAGAAGATGCTGAACGATGCTCAACTGGATGCTGGCCAAGCCTGGTATGAGGCTCGCAATCTACTCACGCAGACGCTGCGGCGCGAGACTGGCGTGTTGCGATCGCTGGTAGGGTTCGCCGGCGGTTCGGAAAAAGAAGACGTGGAAGAAGTAGAGTTGCTGAACGATGACGTTGTCCGGTTCAATTCATGGCTTGACCGCGAAGCGAAGGCGCGCGGAGCGCAGGGAACGAATCCCGTCGGCCCTGGGGCGAACGACGCAACGGCTCGTCGAGTGCCCGTTCGTACCAGCGACTTCGGCCCTTTGACCTACCAGAATGATGATGTGCTCGTCGATCGCCTGGGGCCGGAGCGCGTAAACAAAATTAAGCTGCTCAACAGCGAAGCGACGCCTCTCTTCAACGTGCAGGATCAGTCAGAATTGTATGCGTACGAGATATTCAATTTTGTCGACGGGAAACGCACGGTGGGAGAGATACGCGACGCGGTGTCGGCGGAATATGGTCCGCTGTCTATTGATTTGGTGAATGACTACCTGAATGCCTGCTCGGAAGCCAAACTTCTGAGCTGGAGATAAACACACATATCCGGCAAACGTTCGACCGCCCCCGAAAACCGGGCGCTGTCTATTGATTTGGTGCAGGCGCATCGATGGTTCCGACCAGACCGGTGCGGCCGTCCTGCACGGCAAGGCGCAATTGATTATTTCCCGGCTGCGGATCCAGATCCATGTGCAGCATCAGACCCTGCTGCAAAATTTTCTGATAGGTAGGGGCATCGAAAGATTGGTCTACCTTCTGGCTCCGATTCGCCAGGATTTTGCCAGCGGGCGAATAAAGAGTTGCATACATTGCTACGTTCAAATGCTTTCCCCCGCTCGAATCTTCCGCGGAGAGAGTATTTGCGTCGACCAAAAACGTGACGCCAATCTTATCTTTCACTAAGTTGGCCGACGGAGGTTTCACCTGCGCACTGAAGGCGACCAGCGTGGAGGGAACAGCGTCTCCCAGAGCGGAGACGACTTCGGCCTGCGGGTTGTAACCTTTAATCTGCGTGGGATCGATAGCGTAATAGCCGTGGCGATTCTGCACGTCCACTCCGTCGCGCTTTACTTTCACTTTAATCTGGCGGTACTTGCCGTCGTACTTTTTGTTATCGGGATAGTAGGCCACCGTGTAGGCGGCGAGTTCGTCTTGAAAGGCGCGCTCTACTCCGACTTTGATTTCATTCTGGTTAACATAGGCGCGGCCTCCGGTCTCGCGCGCCACTTCTCTCATGGTTTCCTGGGAATCGGTGGCAAGCGATAGCGATAGCCCGCGGGCGTCTACTGGGTAGACAGCGACTTGCGCACTTGAGAGTCTGGCGCCAGTCTCACGAATTTCTTCCGCATGCAATTCGCGGAAGGTCGAGGCGTAGTTTCCTGAAGAGTGCTCACCCACTCGCCGGGTGTTCAGGCTAGGCAGAGTCTCATCCAACTCTGCCTTAGAAACTGTCTGTTCTTCCGGAACGAAGGCAAAAGGTAGATCGCCTGTGACCCAGATCAGGTTTTTTCTTCCTGGCAATCCGCCTAAGATGCGGGCTAGGCTATTCAAAGCGTTGAGGGTCAGCACGGCTCGTTGGTCTTTGTAATATTGCGCTGAAACGGTTTGGAAAGCACCAAGCTCCGCCTGCGCTTGACTGACGCTCATGGCCGGCCCTCCTGAGACCCCGACTCCGAGGGTCGAGTCGCTTACAGGGAGCGAGCTGGCGTCGAGGCTATTTACGACCTGTCCAGCAGTTGCCCGACCCTCTCCGTTGGCCATTGTCTGACCCGGTGTCGGTGTGAACTCCCCCTGCAGCGGTTTGTAACTCTGCAAAGCCGCGTACAGTATCTGCGGATCGCCGCTGAAATCCTGCAACTCGTTCAGGGAGCCGGTCAGCGTAAAGACACCCATGCGCTCGCCGGGCTTGTACTGCTCTTTGACGAAGCGCAACATCTGACCGCGGGCGTAGGCTTGGTCGCTAAAGGGAGTGTTAAGGGCATCGAGCAGCATCACGGTGATCGGACCGCTAGCGCGATACTGCGGCCGGTTCGAATAGATTCCAGGCGGTAATTGTGTGGGCGCGTGGGGCGCGTTTTCAGCAGGCATGGTCAGGCTGGCAATCTTCTGGGCTTTGCCGTTTTCTTCCACGACGAAATCTTCGGGATGAAGACCAGGCACCGCTTTACCCTGCTTATCGGTTACAACCACGTCCACCAGCACCATGTGGGTGGTGACGCGGATGCTGGGGGCGGGGGGCTCCGTGGCTGGCGGCGGCGCTTGGCCTAAAGTTGTAAGGACAGGAAACGCAAAGGCGACAATAAACAGCAGGCGCGGCAATCGATTCCGGCAGGTAGTCATCTTCTCCTCCTCGCCGATCTCTTTAGCGGTATGATCATACTCTCTTTGGCAAGCATCACAGGCTCTACGAGACCCTGATGTATACTGCGCGAATAGCACTCGCCGCCTTCTCGGTATGTCGACCTCCCGATATCTGATCATCCTCTGGATGACGCTTCTGTTTTGGTCTTCTCTCTCCATCGAGGCGGACGCGCAGTCAACAAACGAAAGCGTCACATCATTAATACGCAAGGGACAGAGCGCGCTCGATGCCGGGAACTTCTCCCAGGCCGCCAGTGACCTTGAAGCAGCTCGGAAAATGGCTCCAGACAACCTCGAGGTCGATCGCGGGCTCTTGCTCAGCTATCTTCAGGAGAATCGACTAGACGATGCCGAGAAGGTTGGCCGATCCTCTATCGCGCAGTTCCCCCAGGATAGCCAGTTGCTGCACTGGCTCGGACTGGTTTACTTCAAGCAGGGCCGGAATCCGGACGCTTTGGAAGTATTGCGACGGGCGGAGAAGCTCGAGAATTCAAAGGCCGACATTCACTTCGATACGGCTCTCGTGCTGCTCTCTGACAATCGATATCCCGAAGCTGCGGATGAGTTGGAGAAGGCCATTCGTTCAGATCCGAAAACCGCTTTACCTCACGTGCTTTTAGGGCGGGCTTATCAAAATACAAACCGGAGCCTGCAAGCGGTCGAACAATTTCAGATGGCGTTGCGTCTGGAGCCGGAGCTTCCGTTGGGCCATTACCATCTCGGCTTTGCCTACGCAAGCCTGGGCCGTAACCGGGAGGCGATTACTGAATATAAAAAAGAGCTCGTGCGATCGCCTAACGACGCTTCCGTGCTTTATCAACTTGGCCATTGTCTGTTAGCCGAAGGGGAATGGAAGTCGGCGGTCGCGCAGTTGCAGAAAGCGACGGAAATTGATCCCCAGAACTTTGATGCTCTCTTCGATTTAGGCAAAGCGCTGCTCTCGCAAGGGGACGCTTACAGTGCAGTTCCTGTTTTACGCCGCGCCATCGCGCTGAAGTCCGCCGATCCGAGCGGGCACTATCAATTGGCGCGCGCGCTGGAAAAAACCGGCAAGAAAGAGGAAGCGCAGCAGGAGTTTGAGACTTTTGCCTCGCTAAAGAAAGCGCAGCCTGTAAAGGGAGGAATGGCCACCGGGCCGATCCAGTGATGGCGAGGCTTGGGTCGTTGAAAAGGATCGCCTGTCTGGAATTTCTAGTCACAGTTTTCCTGACTTGCGCAGGCGTTTGCCAACAGTCTTCGCAGCCCTCGGTTCATTCGCTGCCCAGCTCTCGGCCGTCGAAAAGTTCATCCTCCAACAAGAAGCAATCTGCGCCTTCTTCGACATTGTTCACTGATGTCGCGCACGCTGCAGGCATCGATTTCCACCTCACTTGTGGCGGCGCGGAAAAGCGCTACATCATGGAATCGATGTGCGGCGGAATCGCGGTTCTCGACTATGACAATGATGGCTGGATGGATATCTTCCTGGTCAACGGATCGACTCTCGAAGATTTGCAAACGAAGAAGTGCCATCCGAGCAGGCTTTATCACAATAATCACGACGGCACTTTCACGGACGTGACGGCCAAGTCTGGGCTTACTCATTGCGGCTGGGGATTTGGCGTGGCCGTCGGCGACTACGACAACGATGGCTGGGAAGATATCTATATTAACTATCTCGATGGCGGCGTGCTTTATCACAACAATCACGACGGTACTTTCACCGATGTGACCGCCAAAGCGGGTGTGGGCAATGCTGGACATTGGGGCACCAGCGCGGCGTTTGGCGATTACGATAATGATGGCTACCTCGATCTCTACATCGCCAACTACGTTGACCTTGATCTCAAGCACTTGCCGGAGTTTGGGCAGGGACCGTTTTGCCAGTATCGCGGCATCCCGGTTTCATGCGGACCGCGCGGTCTGAAAGGTGGGCGGGATCGTCTGTATCACAACAATGGCGACGGCACGTTCACCGACGTTAGCGAAAAACTTAATATTGATCCCGACTCATATTATGGGCTGGGCGTACTGTGGCTCGACTACGACCTCGACGGTTGCCCGGATTTATATGTCGCCAACGATTCCTCACCCAGTTTGCTCTACCACGGGGATTGCAAGGGCGGATTCACCGAAGTGGGCGTGCAGGCTGGAGTTGCATACAGCGCGGATGGGCGCGAACAGGCAGGAATGGGCATCGACTCGGCCGATTACGATAACGACGGATGGCCGGACATCATAAAGGCGAATTTTTCCGATGACACGAATAACCTGTACCACAACGACCACAATGGCGAGTTCACCGATCTGGCCGGGGCCGCGGATTTTGGCCCGGTAAGCATTCCGTTTCTTGGTTTCGGATTGAAGTTTCTCGATTTCGACAATGACGGATGGAAAGACATTTTCGTCGCGAATGGGCATGTGAATCCGCAAGTCGATCATAATTCTTTTGGAGTGACCTATGCTGAGCGGCCACTGTTGTTTCGCAATCTTCAAAATGGAAAGTTCGAAGAGATTGGGATGAAGTCGGGGTTGGCGCTTACCCGTTGTTATGTCGCCCGCGGTGCCGCTGCTGCCGATTTTTTCAACAGTGGCAGGGAAGACCTGCTCGTCAGCGTGCTGGATGGCCTTCCCCTGCTGTTGCGAAACAAGACCGCCAAGCCCGGACATTGGTTGCGCATTAAGACCGTTGGCACGCGTTCGAATCGCGATGGGTTTGGTGCGCGCGTGGAGGTGAAGGCCGGTGGTCTCACTCAGATGTCCGAGGTTCGTGCGAACTCTAGTTTCGAGTCGGCCAGCGATCCTCGACTGCATTTCGGTCTGGGTGCCGCAACCCGGGTTGACTCCATCACCATACATTGGCCATCGGGCAAGGTCGAAACCCTCGGACCTCAGAGCGTCGATCAGGAGTTAGTTGTACGCGAGGGAAGTGGCGCCATCGGGAACCCGGGACCAAAACCGCCGGAGAAGCTGTAGAAAAACTGTAAGGATCTAAGGAGCATAGGGCTACTCCACAGATCCATTAGCCGATGCCGGTCCCTGCACCGATCCAAGTCGACGTATGCGTTGACCCTAGCGCGAGCCTGAAATAGTCTTTGGAGTTTCATTCCAAATTGCGGTGGATGACTCCTCGCTGCCTCCAGTTTCTCATAGTACAAAACGACTAGGAAATCGTAACTCATTGATTGCTAAGAGGAAGTTCTTTGGACGGAAACGTGCTTTGAAGTGCCCACAAGCAGGCGCAAGCAATGTGAGGGACTGTCTTACCGAATCCGTTCTTCACAACGAATCAATAACTTAACCCTTGACAGCAGCGGTCATTAGAGTACAGAATGGCGCGCATTTTACGAACGGTTGGGGATTGTGTCCTGTGAGCTAAGTGGTTCAGTTGGGTCCGATGTCAAGTTAGCGAGTTTGGGGTTTCCAAAGATAAAAGCTTGGGAGAGGTGAAGTTATGACGAAGCTTCGGTTTTGCCTGGTTGCATTGTGCATCGCGATGTTGGGGCTGACTGCAATCGCTCAAGTTCAGAACGGCGAATTCTCCGGTACAGTGACCGACCCTTCTAACGCGGCTGTGCCCGGCGCTAAAGTGACCATCACCAACCGGGGGACCAACCTTTCGGTAAGCGTGACCACCAATCAATCGGGCGTTTACGACGTCAAGGAACTGCCTGCCGGCGTTTACAAGATTAAGGTCGAAGCCGGTGGATTCAAGACTTTCGAGAACTCTAGTGTTTCACTCGATGTGGGCATCATTGCTCGCTTGGACGCAAAAATGCAGTTGGGCCAGGCTCGCGAAGTTGTCGAGGTCACCGGCGAAGCGTCGGCCGTGAACACGGAAGAGTCGAAACTCTCTACGACCGTCACCTCTACTCAGATCGCCAACCTGCCGCTCAATGGACGCAACGTTTATGACCTCATGCAGCAGGCCCCCGGCGCGGTTAACGTGATGGGCGTGGATTTCGAGAACGGTCACAACACTGTTGTCAACGGCGTGCGGGAAGACTTCAACGGCTTCCTGATCAACGGTGTTTCGAACAAGGACATCAGCGGCGGACAAAATAACGTCCCCATCGAAGATACGGTGCAGGAGTTCCAGCAGTTGCAGTTGAATATGTCCGCGCAGTACGGCTCCAGCGCAGGCAGCATCAATAACTTGGTCACCAAGTCGGGGACGAACTCCATCCATGGCAGCGTGTGGGAATATGTGCGGAATAGCGATTTCGATGCCAACCCATACTTCCTGAACCAGGTGGGACAGCCCCGTTTACCCCTCCACTTTAATCAGTTTGGCGGAACGATTGGCGGACCGATCATCAAGGACAAGCTTTTCTTCTTCGGATCGTATCAGGGCGACCGCTTTTTGACCTCGGGTACGCCCGCGACCATCACGGTGGAGTCTCCGCAGTTTCGGCAGGCGGTCGAGTCGGCGCTTCCCAATTCGACGGCCTCGATGCTCTACAGCACTTTTCAGCCGTCCGTCATTGGAACTCCAACCGGCGCTACTTTGGATACGACTGTTCCAACGACCGCATCCGGGTTACCCGACTACACGCAGTATCTTTGCCCCTCGGCGCCGGTTTCTACTAGCGCAGTTCTTTTTCCGGGTCCGGTCGTGGCCGCAAGGTTGACAAAGCTCCTAGGCGTCACAGCCCAGGACATTGTGAACATGCATGCCGATGGCTGCCCGAACACTCCAGGTGCTCCCATCGCAGGCCTCGTTCCCGGCATCCGGGGAGCGAATTTCCTGTACAGCAGCGTGGCGGTGTTTGGCTCGCAGACTCAGTCGCTGGGCAATCTGTTCAATGGGAATGAGGCCGAGGGGAAGATCGATTACAACTGGAACACGAACAATCGCATGTTCATCGAGTTCAACTGGGACCACAACACGGACCAGTTCGGTGGCAACAACTGCAACAATAATTGCACTCGTGGTTTTACCAACCCCAATAGCGACCATTTCCCGAACGGGCAATTCAACTTCGTGCACACCTTCTCTCCGAAAATTATAAACGAGCTGAAGCTTGGCTACACCCAGAACAATTTGCAAATCAATACGAATCATCCGGGAGTTCCAGACGTCACTTTCGACGACGGAGTAACCGGGTTTGGCTCTTACAACGGATATCCGCAGTTCTTCAAAGATCACATCTATAGCTACGGCGACATGGTTTCGATCAGTCATGGCAACCACAGCTTCAAGATCGGGGCCGATCTCAGGCGCAATATGGAGAACAGCCAGTTTAACGTGGCCCGCCCGTCTTACGGCTTTACCGATCCGCTCTTTTTCGCTGCCGATACTCCGGGGCTTCAGGCTGCCGGCGTCAACCCAGGTTTTTGCACATCGGATCCTTGCACGTCCTTCAGCTCCAACCCGCAAGCCGAGCTACAAACCAACAGTCGCCACTTTCGGAACTGGGAGGTGGGCGCTTACTTCCAGGATGATTGGAAGGTCAGAAAACGCTTAACCTTGAACCTGGGTCTGCGGTGGGATTACTACCAACGCCATACCGAAGAAAACGGCCTCACCACGACCTTTAAGCTGGGACCGGGGGCGAGCCTTCCTGACCAGGTTGCAAGCGCCAATTCCCCGGCCTCGACTTGTTTCCCCAACGGCGGAACGATATCCAATGAAGCTATTTTGGCCGGGGTTTGCGGTCCTGGTGGTTTCGCCACTTCCAACAGCCTTGGCCCCAACCAATACAACGACTTCGGTCCTCGCGTGGGTTTTGCCTATGACGTTTTCGGAGACGGCAAGACTTCCCTCCGCGGAGGATTTGGTATTTCCTACGAAGGAACGCTTTATAACCCGTTGTCGAATTCGCGCTGGAATCCGCCGTATTATTCCTTCAATCTCGCGTTTAGCTGCACTCCCGGGTTGCCTTGCGCTGGCGACCAGATTATCTATGGCCCGACCGTATGTCCAACGCCCTCCACTTGCCAAACCTCCGGCGCGGCACCAACGTTTGTCGGGCCAGGCACGAACCCTGGTCAGGGTACGGGTGCGCAGGCCGTGGGGAATCTGTCAGGGTGGGCTGCTGCTAATCCCGACACTGCATTCCTGACGGGCATTGTGCTTCCCGGCGGAGTCAAAGATCCTTACGTCTACAACCAGTTCTTGAGCCTGCAGCGCGAAATCGCTCCAGGAATGACTCTGGAATTGGACTGGGTAGGAACTGTCGCTCACCGGTTGTTCCGCTCCCAGCAAATCAACCGGCAGGATGGCGCTTTGCTCCCAGTGGGCTCTTGCGTTACGAATAATATTCCGATTGACGGCACCGTCTGCGGTCTCAATGGGGGCGTTCCAAACGTCAACTACGGCATCTTGCGACAGTGGGAGAACGCCAACAACTCCGCTTATAACGGCCTGCAGGCATCGCTAAAAAAACAGATGAGTCATAACGTTCTGTTTAACGTCAACTACACTTGGAGCCACGCCATCGACAACGGTTCGTCCTGGCACGATGCGGCAACCACGGCCGCCGGTGCAGCTGGCGGTGACGGCTACAGCACGGACGTGAACGATCCGGGTCTCGACCGCGGCAATGCGGTCTTCGATATCCGGCAGCGCCTCGTGCTGAATTATGTTTGGCAACTTCCGGGCCAAAACCTCCATCGAGCGCTTGGTGCTGTCGTCGGCGGCTGGAGCTGGAACGGCATCGTATCAATGCAGACGGGGGCCCATTGGTCGCCGTATGCGCGCAACACTTCCGCTAATCTCGTCGAAATTAACAATCCCGGGGCAACCTGCACCGCTGCCGACGTTAACGGCGGCAATTGTGAGAACATCGGTGGCGAATGGACCCTGGACAACCAATCTCCAGGTGTTGATCGGCCGAATACCAACGTGGCCAACTTCCAGCAAGGTCGCTATACGTGGGCTTCCGGCTGGTGTCCCGGCGCTGGCTTCGGCTTCTTCCAAAGTTCAGCTCCGGCCTCCTCATCCTGCGGTGGTGGGCCGACAGCCCAAGCCAACTTACCAGCTCTGACCGCGCCCTGCCTCGCCTGCGCCGGAACTCTTGGACGCAACCAGTTTGTTGGTCCGGGCCAATGGTCCGCCGATATGACCTTGGGAAAGAATTTCAAGCTCACCGAGCAAGTTAATTTGAAGTTCGAAGCCCAGGCATTCAATGTATTCAATCGGGCGAACTTCCTCCTTGCGGCAACTGGCGGTGGTGCTCACAACAGCTTAGACGATCCGGCGTTCGGCCAAGCCGCTGCCACTCTTAATGCCCGGAACCTGCAGTTTGGCTTGAAGTTGAGCTTCTAACTTAGGTTCTGACAGGACGAGCGACGCTACGAGCAAGGGCTTGCCGGTAATTCCGGCGAGCCCTTCGCTTCATTTTGCAGGGTGTATGTCATCTGCGGCGAAGTCCCGCGTGTATGTTTGGCTGGCCGTCAGCCTCTGGTTCGCGTTGCCCGCTTGTTGTCCCGCTTTCGCTCAACTGGAAACCTTAGGTTCAATCATCGGCCACGTTCGCACTGAGCGGGGCGACGTCCCTCCGCAGCGAATCATGGTAACGCTCGAGTATCTAGGAGCACCCAGGGATAGCACGTATACCGATAGCCAGGGCCAGTACGGCTTTCACAGCTTATCGCCCGGTCCCTACGCGCTTAGCGTGAATGACCAACTGTACGAACCCGTGCGCAAAGAAGCCGAGATCCCCGCAACTTCGTTAGCGCCTACGGCCTTTGTTGATATCACGCTGATCGCGAAAGCGACGGCAAAAGGCGATTCCGCATCGCTCGCCAAGTCCTCCGGTGCGAATCGCGATCTGACGGATGTCCGCGAGTACTCCGCCAACTTCCCTAAGTCTGCGGTGAAAGAATTCAAGAAGGGACAGGACGCCGATTCCGCCGGTAAGCGGGATGATGCGATTCGCCACTATGAAAAAGCCGTGGCCATTGCGCCGGATTATTATTTTGCGCACAACAATCTCGGCTCCGACTATCAGAGCAAATCGGATTTTCCAGCAGCTCGTAAGGAATTCCAGCGTGTGGTCGAGCTCAATCAAAGCGATGCCGCCGCTTATTTCAACTTGAGCAATGTGTGCATGCTCTCCGGCCAGTTACCCGATGCCAAACAATATCTCGACGAGGGCATGCGCCGGCAGCCCGACTCGGCGCTAGGTCAGTTTCTTCTGGGATCGTTGAACCTGCGACTGAGGAAATTCTCGGAGGCCGAGAGCGCTCTGCGCCGGGCCATGCAACTCGATCCCTTCATGGCGCAGGCACGCCTGCAGTTGGTGAATCTCCTGCTGAAGGAAGGACGCAAGCCGGACGCCGCGTCACTACTCCGGGATTTTATTGCCACCTTTCCCAACAACTCTTTTACCGCGCAGGCGAAAGTTTTGCTGCAGCGGCTGGATATGCCGACCAGGCCAATAGCGGATTCGCACTGATTGTCTGAGTGAAAACCTAAGGCCGGTGCCGCTTGATCAGTTCACACACATCTGCATCTAGATCGCAAGCCTTTTGATACTCGCGCTCGGCGAGGCTGTTCTGTTTAAGTTGTTCGTAGGCAAATCCGAGATTTAAATGGGCCTGCGCCAGATTTGGGTCCAAATGCAAAGCCTGCTGGTAGCTCTCGATGGCTTGGTGCTGGCGGTCGAGGCGGCTGTAGGAAATTCCCAGGTCATTGTAAAGAATGGAGTCGTTGATCCCGAGTTTCGCGGCTTGGGCTAAATGTTTTGCGGCCCCTGCATAATTCTGCTGCTGAAAAAAAAGCAGACCCAGATCACGCTGGACGGGCGCAAAGTTCCCCTGAATCGAGACTGCCTTTTCATAGTCGACAATGGCGGCTTGTTTATCGGTTCGCGAGTCAATGAAGCCAAGCTCATACCATGCGCGATAATTTTGTGGATTGAACTCTATCGCCTTTTGTGCCCACCGTTTCGCCTCCTCGCCCTTTCCCTGAAAGATAAGTGCCCGCGCCAGCCCCAACATCGCCTGGTCAAAGTGCGGATTCAGCTCCAGACATTTTCTAAGCTCCGCTGATGCCTCGTCCCAATCCTTCGCGCCCAATGCCGTTTCTCCCAGGACGAAAGGCACCACATACATCGTTGGATCTTTTTCTCGCACCTGCAGTAGCAAAGATTTTCCTTTGGCGACATCGTTCGCGCGCAAAGCGTCTTCGGCTTGGAGGATCGAATTGAACTCCCACAGTTTATCTTTTGGATCAGGCAAGCCCGCTGCTAACGCTTCTGGCGAAACTGGCGAGCGATACGCGACATAACCCAGATCCCGCAATTTCTCCAATGCGTCGGGGCTTAGCTCAGAGCTATCGCTGTGACCGGGTGTAAAGGGATGGTCCTGCAGTTTGGCGGTCAGTTTCTCTTTCAGGACCGCAGCTGTAGCAGGTTGCTGCGCGGCTAGATTAGTTTTCTCCGCCGGGTCGGCTGTCAAGTCGTACAGTTCAGGTTTCGGTGCGTCGATATAGTGGTAACGACTCGTCTGCAAAGCGTGCAGCGGACTCCAGCCAAAAGAACTGAAGGGATAAAAGGTCTCGCTATAAGCCTCGTCTTCGGCGTCGACTCCGAGAAGACTATGGGAATGGATCTCCTTCTCCATGGAATCACGAACCCCAGCCAGCCGGAGCAACGTAGGCGCAATCGCAGTCGTCTCCACCGCTCTCGATACGCGGCCCGGTCGAAAGCCGTTTCCAGCCGGAGGTTTGACAATTAGCGGAATATGCACGGTCGAGTTGTAGACAAAAAATCCGTGCTCCTGCTCGCCGTGTTCGCCCAGCGATTCACCGTGATCGCTAAGGAACACGATCAAACTCGGATCGTAAAGCCGATTGCGCTTCAGCCAGGTGATGACCCGCCCGAGTTCGTGATCGGCGTAGGCAATCTCTCCATCATAAGGATGACTTTGATATTGCGTGCGCCAAGGCTCCGGCGGATCGTAAGGACTGTGCGGGTCGTACAGGTGCAGCCAGAAGAAGAACGGCCGGCGCGGGTTCTTTTGCAGCCAAGCCAATGCCCGAGTAACACTTTCGCCGGCCCGGCGTTCCACGAGGCCCAGGTCGCGGTTGGCGAATGCTTCTGGAGAAAACGCGTCGTCATAGAAATCGAATCCGCGCGCCAGTCCCCAGCTGCGGTCGAGCACGAAAGCGCTGACCACCGCTCCCGTGGCGTATCCGTGCTGTTCGAAAGCCTGCGCGACTGAACGGAATCGCGCTTCAAGCGGCTGGCCGGTGAAATCTTGAACACCATTTTGAAGAGGATACAAGCCGGTGAGAATAACCGCATGAGAAGGCCAGGTCAGCGGAACTTGTGAGATAGCGTGCTCAAAGACAATCCCGTCGTGGGCCAGCGTGTCAAGCGCTGGCGTCTGAATGTCCTTCGCCCCATAGCAGCCCAGGTGGTCGGCGCGGACAGTGTCGATGGTAATGAGAATTACATTCGTCGCAGCTTTGTGCGGCTGCGAAGGCGTTGCCGAGAGTGCGTAGGCGAATGGCGCGATGACACATGCCATCAGCACAATGCCGCGGTGCCATCGCAAATTCGCTCTAGTCGTCGATCTCAACGGTTGCCTTCAAACCACTACTGGGGCTGAGATTGCTGGGCCTTTCGCATCTCTTCATCGGCTTCGGCGCTCAGCCCTTTTGCCGACAATGCTTTTGCTAAGGACGCGTGCGTGCCAGAATCCTGAGGGTCGAGTTCGGCAGCCATTCTCAGCTCCGCGAGCGCGTCATCAACTTGTTCCTGATAAAGCAGCAACTCGCCGAGGGCGCGATGGCCCGCAGCATACTGCGGAGCGATGCTGATGGTTTGCCGAAACGCGGCTACGGCCTCTGGAATCATCTGCTTCTTCGTGTAAGCCGCACCCAGATTATAGGATGCGGAAAAGTTTGTGCCGTCGAGCTCCAGAGCATGCTTCAGCGTCTGTATTGCTTGGTCCAGGTTGCCGGTGTGCGCATACGCAAGCCCTAAGTTGAAAACCGCAAGCGAATAGTCCGGGCTTAACTGCAAAACTCGTTGAAGCTCTTCCACTGCGTGATCGAACTCGTGCAGGCGGTAGTAGTCGAGCCCTAACAAGTAATGCACAGGGACGGAGTTCGGATCGGTCTTAGCCGCGGCGCGCAGTTTCTCTGCAGATCCTTGATAATCACCGTGCTGACTTTCGGCAATAGCATCTGAAATCAGATCGTATAGCTCAATGCGATCCTTCGGATCAGGCAAGGAACGGCCGGTGATCGTGGGATTGCCGCCTCCGGAAAAACCCGCGTATCCCAAGGATTTCAATCGTTCCATGAGCGCGGGATCGAGACCAGTTTTTTCAGCCAGTTCTTGTCCTGCGCTGTATTGGCTTATCAGCTTGGCCAGACGAGCCTGCAACTCCTCGGCTACTGCTTTTTTATCCGCGTACAGGTTGTGCGTTTCACCCGGGTCTTGAGATAAGTCGTAAAGCTCAGGTTTCGGAGCGTCGATAAATTGATACTTTTCCGTTTCGATGGCTCTCAGTTCGCTCCAGTTGAAGTGCAGGCGCGGCAGGAAGGTTTCCGCGTAGAGGTTGCGGGATTCTTCCGATTTGTTCGGAGTGATCATCGTCAACAAATTGACGCCTTGCACTTGCGACGGTACATCGATCTTCAAGACGTGAAGCACCGTCGGCATGAGATCGGCGAGGCTCACTATTTCGGGCACCACCTTAGCTCTTGGAACTCCCGGCAAACGAACAATCGCCGGCACGTGGAGAGTCGCGTTGTAGATGAAGAAGCCGTGAGTCTTCTCGCCGTGCTGGCCCAGACTTTCTCCGTGATCGCCGACAAGCACGATGATCGTGTTGCGATAAAGGGCCTTAGCTTTAAGAAAAGTGATGAGCCGTCCGACCTGGGCATCGGCGAAAGCAATTTCCCCATCATAGGGACGATCTTTGTATTGCTCGCTGTAGGGAGGAGGCGGCCGATAGGGATAGTGCGGGTCGTAGAGGTGCATCCACAGAAAGAATTTCTTCTGACGATTCTTGCTGAGCCAGTCCAGAGCGGCATCGGCTACAGCGCCGCCCTGCCGCTTCATCTCCTCGAGATTCGACTCTTGTAAGCGGTTGAAATCGAAATGATCGTAATAAAAATCGAAACCCTGGTTAAGTCCAAAGCGCGAGTCGAGCACGGCCGAGCCGATCACAGCTCCGGTCGTATATCCGTGCTGCTTGAGCACGGACGCAAGAGTCGGTTGACTGGGATTTAGCTTATTTCCGCTGAAGTCATGCATTCCGCTTAGCATCGGATAAGTGCCGGTGAAAATTACCGTATGGGCCGGCAAGGTAACAGGTACCGGGGTGTACGCTCGCTCGAAGCGCACGCCCTCGGAGGCCAGTGCATCGATGTTCGGAGTTCGAATCTGCTTATCGCCGTAACATCCCAGGTGGTCAGCTCGCAGCGTATCGATGGTGATAAACACCACGTTGGGCGTGGGTTTTACCTCGGCCGGTCGTTGGGCGCAGGCCAGAACCGAGGTAGCGATCAACAGGAATGCAAGCCGACGAAGAGAGGCCATGGACAAAGAGGATTATACCCCGACACACGACCGGCACTGCTCGATGAACGCTGCGACTATGCTAGTCTCAATGGCCGTGAAGCTCTCTCATCTTCCGCTGCTCCTCTGCTTTCTTGCGATCCTTTTTCTTGCGATTCTGGGCACGAATGGATTCGCACAGACGAAAGCGCGGCAGCCGGATGTTTTCCTGGTGACCATCGATACCTTGCGAGCTGATCACGTACACTGCTACGGCTACACGAATATCGAGACGCCGGCACTCGACGGTCTGGCGAAAGATGGAATTCGCTTCACTCAGGCCTTCACTCCGAGCCCGATCACCAACACATCGCACACCAGCATTCTTACCGGGCTGCTTCCCAGTTCGCATGGGGTCACGGACTTTGCCGTCCCTTTATCTGCTGCGCATCCAACCTTGGCCGAGCTCTTGCACCGGCAGGGATACCACACCGCGGCGTTCATCGGCGCGGTGATTCTCGACAGCAAAAGTTTGGCTCCGGGCCTCGATCGAGGGTTTGATTTTTACGACAACTTCCCTGAACATTCGCGCGCGAAATCCCGCTGGGGGCGTGTTGAACGACGTGGCATGGATGTAGTCGAGCGTGCGGAAGCTTGGATCAGCGCACAGCCGGCGGGACTGCATTTCGTTTGGGTTCATCTGTATGATCCCCATGATCCCTACGAGCCGCCCGCACCCTATTCGCGAATTTACAAAGATCATTTGTATGACGGTGAAATCGCCTACGCCGATTCAGCGCTCGCGAACTTCGTCGCATATCTGAAAGCCCATGGACGTTACGAGCATTCGCTCGTCGTGGTGGTGGGAGATCACGGTGAAGGACTGGGCGAGCATCACGAAGACACGCATGGCATCTTCTTATACGATTCGACGACGCATGTTCCGCTGATCTTGAAGTTGCCCGCGCGCGCATCCGGCCAGCACGAGGTTAACGTTATTGATGCCCAGGTGCGGACCACGGACATTCTACCGACGGTACTTGATCTCGTAGGCGCGGCAGTTCCTCAGCGACTGGATGGCGAATCGCTGACGCCGTATTTTGCCGGCACCGAGCTGCCTTCACGAACTGCATTCGGAGAAACGGATTATCCTCTGCGTTTCGGATGGGCGCCACTGCGCTCGGTGCGCGCCGACGGGGTCAAGTTCATCGAGGCGCCGCGGCCGGAATTCTACAATCTGCACAAGGACCCGGCCGAACTGGATAATCGATACGAGCCCTGGAATTCGCAGGTACAGAAGTTTCGCGGAATGCTGGCCGAACTGCGGGCGAAGACGCCTCCATCCGAGGCTTCCAAAGGCGGGGTCGGGCAGGGAACGATCGACGAACTGAGAGCGCTGGGCTATCTCGGCAGGGCGGACGTGGGCAGCGCGACCAACGTTCCTGAGCCTTCGATGTTGCCCGATCCCAAGGACAAGATTGAAGAGCAGAACCTGCTGCACTTGGCAATGATGGCGTCTGAAGATGATCGCGAGGCGGATGCCCGTGCGTCGCTGGAAAAAGTGCTGCAACTCGACCCAAAGTCTCCAATTGCGTTGCGGCAGCTTGGTGAATTGGAATTGAAACATGGGGACTATGCTGCGGCTGCGCAGCATTTGAAGGGCGCTCTCGAAGTACGTCCAAATGACGCGACTGCAGCGTTCTTCGAAGGTCAGGCCTTAGTGAAAACGCATGATTTTGCCGGCGCACGGGATGCGTTGGAGGCCAGCCTGAAAATGATGCCAGGACAATTCCAAGCGCGCTTGCTTCTGGGGCAGGTATACCTCGCGTTGAACAACCCGAAAGGTGCGGAGGATCAAATGGAAGCCACGTTACTTCTGCAACCGAACAGCATCGAGGCGCAACTCGGTCTCGCGACCGCACAAATCTCCGAGAGTAGCTTTGCCGAAGCCGTGAAGCAACTGCAGCCGCTCGCTAAGTCTCAGCCGAACAACGCAGAGATCTTTGAATTGCTGGCGAAGGCTTACTCTGGATTGGGAAAGAAAGCGGACGCAAAGCAGGCCGAAGATCAGGCGCAGTTTCTGCGCGCGCACAAAACGACTCCGCACTCGACAAAAGGTAAGAATTAAAACAAAGAGGTGCCGAAAAGCGCCTCTTAAATTGATCTGCCCTGAGATCGCTGCAGTTAGTTCTGCGCCACCTTGTTGTCCGACGCTTCGAAGATTTCCGTCAGCACATGACCGCGCATTTGGCTGGGCTGCTCAATGCCATAGATGTGCAGGATGGTTGGCGTAATGTCATAGACGGAGGCTTCGAATCCCATCAGGCGCAAATCATGCTTAATGCCGGGGCCCATTGCAAAAAACGAACCCGGGACGTCGTCGCCATCGGCAAAGTCATGCTTCGCGATGACCGGCGTGGTTTTCTCGTGGTCCATGTGGGCGTGCGGGTCGGTCTCTTCGAATTCGCGCAGCGGCTTGATGCCGTGGTCGGAAACGATGATGACGTACGTATTCTCGTTGGTATGCTTCAGGATTGCGCCCAACACTTTATCGAAGGCAACGTACTGGTCCGGGAATGCCTCCGTGCGCACTCCGTTGATTTTGGGATTGTAGCCCGCGTTGTAAGGGGCGATGGGATAAAGCCAATGCCCGGTCCGGTCTTCGCAAGACTGCGCCAGGAAGGTGAACTCCGTGGGATGGTTTTCCAGTAAGTAATCGAAGAGATGAGTCTGCTGATCGCGGATGAGCTGGACTTTGTGCAGCCACGCATCGATGACCTCGGTTTCATGCCCCTTCAAATCCGCGGCTGCCGGCATCCGTTCACAATCGATGTAGAAATCGCCGACGTTTTTCAGCAACTCAGCTTTCAGAGCGGGAGGATAGACCGCTTCGCCACCTTCGACCTCGGAGAGCTTGGGAGCGCAGAGGACGCCATCCTCACAATTCTTGCCGCGAGTAAGCATGCCGCTGATCATGTAGCCATTCACCGGCATGACAGGAAAAGTGGCGGGGACGTTGGCCATTCCAACGGTCACGCCATGCTTCGACAGCACCGACCAGATCGGTTCTTCTTTCAGCATGTTGGTGTTCGCCGTGATGCCGCCGACAATGAAGCCGCTGACGCCGTGCTCCTCAGGTTTCGTGCTGGTGAATAGCGTGCTGTAGACGCGCGGGCAGTTCGGAGCGGAGACCGTGCGCAGCTTGCCGTAGGCGCCCCTTTTAATGACGCTGGAAAGGTTCGGCATCTTGCCTTGCAGCAGCAAGGGACGAATAACGTCCAGCTCCATCCCATTTACCCCAATCACTACCACACGAGGCTTCGGCTTAGTCGCGCCCTGTGTTTGCCCGAAGAGCAGCGGCGAGCACAATGACAGCGTCAGGAAAGTGAGCAATAAACCAGAAAGCAATTTGCGCGACATCATGGGAAAGCACCTTTTTTGGAAGCTAAAGTCCACAGATTGGCTTACCGAGAATTATACGTCCATTTTGCAGGAGATTCACATCTTAGAGGCTAGTGCCGGGAGGACTATCAAGTGGCTCTAATGCGGAATCGTTCGGGATGAAGACGACAAACTACCTCGGTCCAGTGCGGGTTCCGCCTGCTGACGGGGCGTGATATGAGAAATTAATCGACGATTGCCGCTCTGCCCCGCGGGCGCCCACCGGACGTTGAGGCGCAGTTTTTGCGTTTACGCGCGCTTGTGTACTTTTGATGGAATTGATGCTCTGACGTTCGAGTTGGTCGAGCTTCTGCTGTGTGCTCGCGGATTTCGACTTGGATGAGTCCGGAGTCAAGGCGGTGGAACATGGCATGCCCGCACGGCTGCACTCCTTGCCAGCGGCATCTTGCTGGATCTTGCGCGGAGAGGATGAGTGCTCTGCGTGTGCTGGTATTATTGCGACCATGATCGACAGCAGCAATATCGCGAGCTGGAAGGCCACGCATTGGATTACATTTCGAATACCGTTCATCGCCATTGACCTGGTTCCGTATCCACTGCGACAACTCAACGCAATAACCGCCGACGGATCAATCCTGCGATAGATAACAGACCGGTTCCAACAAGCACGAGGGACTGAGGCTCGGGAACGTTAACGGTAGTGTATCGATTGTTAGCGAAGAAACTGCCGTCCCTCGGCGAGTATACCGAAGTGTCCGGGTTAAGACCAGTCGGAACGGCGCTCGAAGAAGAACCCAATGCCGCTCCAGATTGATTAGTTCGAAGGCTGGCTACTTGCTCCGAGTCTTGCAATTTGGCGCGTCCCACGCTCGAAATCGGGGTCGCGTAAAGGATGCCGCCTAAGAGCAGGAGAGCCGCCAATACACAAATTGCATCCCGGTCTGAAAACTTGAATGCACAGCTTCCCAGGTTCGACACGTGCCGCTTCGCTGCCATTTAGTTCCCTCGTCATAAGGCGCAACCAGAGCCTTTGCCATGATGCCTACGTTCTTGGCCGGAGCAGGACGATACGATCCTGACCGGTACATGACCCGATTCCGATGATCTCTCCGTGATTGTTAATTCCCAGTGCCTGGATCAGCTCCCAGCCTGTTCCTGGATCAAGGAACTCATTCAGGTCGTGCAGGCGATGATCGCGATAAATAAAGCCGTGGAAATTTTCGTCGCCTTCGGTCAACGATCCTCCTACGACTTCGCCGTTGTTGTTAAGGTCGCGAGCGATGCTGAACGACCCTCCCAGGGTTCCCAACATTTGGCGAGAGTCCTTTTCCTGCAGGAATGCCTCAATGCGGCCGGTTTCTCGATTCAGAGTTACACCGGCACACTGAGCGACATCGTTGAGCGCCAGCACATCGTTCTGGTTGTTGTCGAATGGGCCGAGATCAATCACGTCGAATCTCTCGGGGTTGGTTGCAGCCGCCTTACTTTCTGGAGCCGCTTGCGCGAGTCGAATTGGTTTCATAGGACGGTAACTACTTCCCTGAGGCTAGTTCCTTTTCCGGCGGTCATGTAATCGATGTGGGCATGCATCGTCTCCATGGCTTCGGCGAGGTCGCCGGCCACGCCGTCGAAAAGGTGTTCGCCAGTGCGTGCGCGCCAAAGGGAGTATTGGTAAAAATTGTGGCGTCGTTGCGAACTCAATCTGACGTTTCCCTGAAATTCGTCTTTCTGAAGAACCCAAGTCTGCATACTTGTGCTCATTTCTAAAGCATCATCTTGCATTGCGAGGGGCGTGTAATCCCCCAAATGAGGTATTTCGTGGGTATGTGATTTGGCGCGTAGGCAAAGCTTTGGCCGGCGGGTCGAGCACTCGGAGAAATTCCGGAGGGATCTAAACGGGCTTTCGCGCCAAGAAGCTAAGTGTTTCTTAAGTGTTTCTATAGAACAGCCGAGAGTATTCGCACCACAAGTTCGGTCTGCCGATGGGTGTCGGTCTTCATGAAGATGCGTTTGAGGTGAGTTCTTGCCGTGTGGGGGCTGATGAAAAGTTCTGCCGCTGCGTCTTCAATCGACTTGCCCTGCACGAGGTGTTCCACAAGCGCCGCTTCGCCTCGTGTTAACCCGTAGAGTCGAACCAGCACTCCCGCATCGACTGCCAGGCCCATATCTTGGTCATACATCTTCATCAGCGCGGTGCGTTTCTCAGTGCCTGACCAAGACTCTAACCCGGGCCCCGGCACAACTCGCACAATGAGTGCATGGTGAGTGGATTTGCGAGGCAGAGAGATCGGTGAGTCTTTGGGCTCGCCCAACTCCGGATTTCCGATAGCCTCCTGCAGCAGCTTCTGCAGCAATTTCGTGTCGGCGGTCCGCTCGGCTACCAGGCCCGTTCTTGCCATGGAAAGTCCGTCTTTTTTCCCCAGAATCGCCAGTGCGGCGCGATTTGCCAGCTGCGGACGTCCTTCGAATGCAACTAACATTGCGCCATGGCGCACCAGTTCCAACCCATAGGTCAGCGCGACCATTACGTCGCGAGGGGTCGCTGCTCCATCTTTTGTCATGTTATGGTCGCGAAACGCAGTGAGGACTGCATCAGATGGCATTCTCGGAATGTCTCCATCGATTCTCCGGGAGTCAGAGATGTGCTGGGCAGACCTGCTCGTGGCATTTTCAATCGACATTGGAGCCAACTGCGTTGGCTCCCAAGACTTCGCGGTGTGTTCAGTATCAGAGGCGTGTCGAGTTGGCTTGGCCATTTCTTCGACCAGTAGACTCCATGTTCCTTCGTACGAATCGGGCGCAGCAAGTGTCCTCGAAACTTGTTGCGCCAAGATGACGCAAAGATTAAGCCGAGGTAAATTTCGTGGTGAGGGGGATCAATTCTGTGGAAATCGAAACGGATAGGCCGGTGGAGTCGTTTAGTACGGGCGCGGAGCGCCTCTCCGGTTGCGCCGGGCTGCCCCGCCACTTAGAATGGCGGTCTACCCGAAAGATGGTTTTCGCTTGTCCTGATGAAGCTCTCTGTCGTCATGCCGGTGTACAACGAGCGTAGGACGCTACGCCAGGTCATTGAAAAGGTACTCGCAGTGCCCCTCGATATAGAGCTTCTGTGTGTGGACGACGGGTCCACGGATGGCTCGGATAAAATTCTCGCCGAACTCGCCGCCGAAAAACCTCAAATCCGCTTCTTTCAACAACCCCGCAACATGGGTAAAGGGGCTGCGCTTCGACGAGGGATTCAGGAAGCGCGCGGTGATTTCGTTGTGATTCAAGATGCGGATCTTGAATACGATCCTTCCGAATACAAATACTTGCTAGCACCATTGCTGGAAGGCAGGGCCGATGCTGTGTATGGATCGCGATTCATGGGCGGCGCGCCGCATCGCGTGCTTTATTTTTGGCACTCCGTGGGGAACCGCGCTCTTACGTTGTTTTCCAATTGCCTGACCAACATCAACTTGTCTGACATGGAGACTTGTTACAAAGTTTTTCGGCGCGAGATCATTCAGTCGATCCCAATCGAAGAAGACCGATTCGGATTTGAGCCTGAGATTACGGTAAAACTCGCAAAACGTCGGCTAAGGATTTATGAGGTTGGCATCAGCTATAGCGGCCGAACGTACGAAGAAGGAAAGAAGATCGGATGGAAGGATGGAGTGCGGGCCGTCTGGTGCCTGCTCAAATATTCTATGAAGGTGCCCGTCTCTTCCGGCCAATACGCAGCTGCGGCTCAGGAGTCTCTGGCTCAGGAGTCTTTGGCTCCGGCAACTGATGCTCCGCCATCGCGAACCAGCGACTAGCGTTCCATCGCGGCCTCACGTGATTGGAGGCGATTGCGCCTCGTGACCGCCCGCACAATTGGCAACCGGCGATTAAGCGCCAATGAAGCGACGGAGCTGGCTGGCACACAAGCCAAACAATCCTGTTCCTAACAAATAGATGGACGATGGCTCGGGGAGAGCCGTGGTGCCCTGTCCAAGAGTCAGGTCAGAAATCCCAAGCCCAGGCGTTCCGGAAAAAGTCACTGAACCTGCGGTCCCCGTAAAGCTGATGCCTACGTTGCTCCAGTTACATCCGCTCCCTCCAGCGCAGTTCCCGTCATTGCCGGAAAGCGCGATGGTCTTGAGAACTGTGCCGGTGCCGTTAGCACCGCTCCAAACCGTTACTGTCTCTTGAAAAGGAGAAGTGTAAAAGAAATTGAGACCACTCGTGAATCCGTTTGCGATGTTGATTGAGCCGGTAGCGCTCGTGATAAACACGGCAGGATTAACGTTCTGAATTCCATTGATTGTGAGCGGCGTGTAGTTCACCGATCCGCCGGCACTCGCAGGCATGTAAGCAATAAAGCCAGATGAGAAAGTAACTCCATCAGCAGACTGATAGTAATTGGCTACAGCTTGCCCATCCTTCAGGCCTCCGAAAGCCAGAAGGTCAACAGAGTTCGCGTGAGCGAACGAGACGGAAAGCAAAATCCACAGTGACACAGCGAGAGCACTGCTGACTGCTCGGGACATGACAATCTCCTTTGGCATCTGGGGCCAATGAACTCGGAGCGGGGAGATGCATTGGCTCGACCCAGTATCGCCTTACGAGTGTTACGCCACAAGCATGGGAATGTTAACAGTCTGTTAAATTGCAGCCCGAACGGCCCCGAGCCTGTGGAAACCTCGAATGCCCGATGACTCCGTGGCTTTGGGGTTTAGAAACCCCGTTTCCGCGACCTTTAACACGGCCCTGAGCGGCCCTTTTCATCGGGTCAGACATGTAAATTATTCAGGGGTTTCTGACTGGTATGGCAGATTCCACCTAGGGCGTTTACCTGAGTCGATATCCACCGACCCTTGCTCATTCAATCTCAAGAATCTTTTACAAGGCTTCTATCTTCCAGTCAGAGTTGAATTTTGCAGGAAAGCGCCTCAATGAGCCGTGGTCTTCGCGTGCCTGACCCTCTGTTTTGCCTAGTGCGAACAGGTCCGAGTCGCCATTTTCGCCCACACTAGCGCGATTCTCGATGAATGAAATCGCATTTCTGAATCCTTGCGTGGGTTTTTTTGAGAAATTTTCCTGAACCACCTACGGATTCTGGAAGAGTGGCACGATGTCTGCAAGTGCCTGTGGAAATGGCTGTTCTTTGGTCACAGCTAATCTTGTCTCAAAATGGCATTGTGGATGCTACCGAATTGCGGAACGTCGTGGCTCTGGGGCGGAATCTAACCGGGGGGTAGTCATAATGGAGCAGTCCGTTCGGCTAGGACCGCGCGAACAACAGATTGTAGAACTGCTTTTGCAAGGCTGTGACAACGCTGAAATCGCCAGCCAGCTTAAGATGGCGCGCAGGACCGTAAAGGCTCATTTCAACCGGCTGTTCCTCCGTTTCGGAATCACCGGTGGCATCAAGCGAGTGAAACTCGCAACCCTGTTATATCGGAGGCAATCATGTTTGCAAACGACCGTTATGGAAACCGCGTCCCCAGTGAACGGGAAAACCGAGTCATCGAGCTTGTCGCCCAGGGTTTGAAGAATCGCGACGTGGCCGATGCCATCGGCACGACGGAACATGTGGTCAAGAATTATCTTCGCGTGATTTATGACAAACTCGGTCTCTGGAACCGGGTGGAGCTTGCCCTCTGGTATGAGTCACGTCGGCAGGAGCCAGAACTGCAAGCGTAATTGCCGGGAAAGTGTCATTCCGCAAGCCCGGTGCGATACATCGAGCGGTCGGCAAGAATCGAAGTCGCAAAGTTCTATCTCGCTTACGCTTTCATTGACAACCGAAGCTTTGCAAATTACGCAGACGCTCTGCGGCGGCAGCCTCGCCTTTTCGAGCTGCCGCATTCAGGAGCAAGCGCGCCTGATCGCAACTCTTCGGTACACCGTCGCCTCGAAGATATAAATCAGAGAGTAACAGCGCCGCTGCAAGGTTCTGTTTGCTCACCGCTTTCCACAACCACGTTGCGGCTTCTTTACTATCGCGAGTCGTCCCCGGGCTTCCGCTGAGAAACTTCTTCGCCACAAGCAGCTCAGCATTGCCGCTCTGCGCGGCTGACGTAATCGAAGAACTTGCGGGCGACGGAGGAGCGGGTATTGCCTTCCGTGCCGCAGCGGCGTGAGCCTTTGGCGGGTTCGTGTGCGGCACCGGGTTTTGCGCAGCGGGTGGAGCGGGTGTTGGAGTTGGCGTCGCACTCTGCTTGGCTTCAGATTCTGCTTGGGCTGGACTTGTGGTCCGCTCGGCTGGCATCGCGGGTAACGGCGCAGATTGCGGAGTTGATCCAGTGCCAGAGATCCCATGGCGCCACGCCAAATAGACCAGTCCAACGAGAAGAATCGACAAAACTATACCGATATAGGCGCGGTACCGGTAGGGCACAGGCTCAGGTGCTCGTGCGAATGCAGGAAGATCGCTAGGCGGATGCCAGGCAGGCTCGGGCGCTTCGTCGCCTCCGTCGCTCACATCGTAGAAGGTCGGACTAACTTCAGAGATTGTTGGCCCAAGTTCCGGCTCGCTCGCGCGTTCGACCGACTCCTCGCGAGGGGAAAGCCCATGTTCCGTCCAACTCGTTGTCGCGACGGGCAGCACTTCTTCTGGCTCCGGTGATCGAGCTTCTGCAGTGACGGGCAGCGTCGCGCCGCACATTCCACAAAATCTTTGCCCCAGCCAATTCACCGCTTCGCATGCGCTGCAATGTAGCACCGGCAAGGATTCCGGAGGTGCGTGCGTCGCTAACGTGTTGCCGTCATCCACCAGCGCTCCAACGTTGTCGTGATTGTCGTTGTGATCGACGCGACCAACCTCTTCGAAAAAATTCCGTTGACCGGAGGCATGCTGAGGTGAAGAAATTTCGGACGGGGAATTACTCTCAAGTTCTCGCAGCAGATCGGCGACGGCCTGTTCGCGTTTCTCGGGTGCGCTAGTGAAATAAACCTCTGCCCATCGTCCCATGTTTGCCGCCAGCAGCGGATTCAGCAGTGGATTCAACTCACGCTGGGGCAATGTACTCTCGTCGGACGCCTTCTTGGGCTGGGGCACTCGTGCTCTCCTGATATCGCGACGTTTATGATTCCACTATCGCCGCAAAAGGTTGTCAAATCGAAATGGACTGAAGACGTTCAAGAGCCGCGGTCAGTCACATGCTTTACGCAATGCAGGTTCAAACTGATCCAGTTGCGCATCATGCTGGCTGGCGAACCTGCCTTTCTGCGTCTTACCGTAAAGGTCGGAACCAGGGCAATAGTAGAGAGCGGTATGCAAGTCAACCCAGACCTGAACATCGGGATTGCCCCTGTCCTGCGGAGCCTCTGGCGCTTCCGCCAAACCGAGACTGATCAGAAACTTGTCGAACATGGAAAGATCGGCATCCGGAGCCGGCTGTTTGCGCCGAGTCGAAGTGCTGGGAGTTGCTGTTGTGTGAGTGGTCGCTGCGACTTGGTGATCGCCCGACAATATTCCCCAGCCGATCACAACCAGCGTCAATACAGCGATGCCGAGATAGAAATTACCTCTGCGAGTATGCCAGAAGCGGATGAGTTCATTCGGCATACTAGTCACCCCTGCTGCTGGGGTAAGCTCCGGCGCGGCTGCTGTCAGCAATGTGCCATCTTCCTGCTGCAGTTTTACAAGTGAAGTCTCATGGTCTTCGGCATCGTGCATCCCCAGCTGTGTAGTGAACGATGAAGACGGAGATACAATCGAGTCCGTGTCAGGTTCCGGAGTCAGAAACTGCACCAGCTTTGCGTCGGTCTCATGCCATTCGGGAAGAGGAGTGGTTTGTTCCTTACCAGGGTAGTCATCTGGCTGGAAGTCAGTCGCATCCCACTGCGTCGAGGCAAGGCGTCGAGTTTCTTGGGTAACTGGACTGACGCTGCTTGGTATAGTCGGCGAAGCTTGCTCTGCCTGTTGCTTGTGCCACGCCGCCGCCAGCTTGTTCTGCATTTCCGACGGTTCGCTATCTTCCGGTTCGCCATCTGAGGTTCGTGAAGCGCCGCAGGTGCCGCAATACTGCTCCACCGGCAGCACTTCGCTGCCGCACCTCCGGCAGGACAGTGTGGCCGCACTGGTGTCGGCAGGCTCGCTCGCGCTGCTGGAAGCTTGAGCAGCTAAAGCCGCGAGGTTCGGTTTCAGCTTCTCGATGGCCTCAAGCATCGTCGATCGTTCTGACGCCACGGATTTCTTCAACGATGACTCAGCTTCTCGCCCAATCGCCTCAGTCACGAGGCCGGCCATCAACTGGCACGTGTGAACGTCCTGTTCCGCGAAGCCGCGCATTCTATCGAAATAAAGTTCTAGAGCGCCGACGATATTGCCGTCGTGATAGATGGGCACGGAGATCAGCGATTGAATTCCCCGCTTCAAGCAGCCTTCGGCATCGAATAGAAATTCCAGACTTACATCTTCACTGCGGATGACCTGCCCGGTGCGCACGGTGGCCGCGCAGACCGCCGCGGTCAGCGGAACCTCGATTCCTGAAGGCAGAGCTGGAGCGCCTGCGCCCGCGCGGTAACAGACCAATTTTTCATCCAGCAGTCCGATCCCCGCGCCGCTCGCGTTCGTGATGCGCGCGACTCTTTCCGCTACAACTGCCATCGCCGGGTCGAGCGCGAGATGGCGTCTCTGAATCTGATGCTGCGCTTCGACAATCTCCGCCAGCGTGAGCGTGTAATCTCCCGCTGGAACATTTTCTTGCGCATCCGGACTTTTTCTCGGGAACTGCGCTTCAGCGGCCGACTCCTGCTCCCGGAGTTGCTGGCTGTGCAACTCCAGGCTTTCTTCCATCTTCCGAATTTCGCGGTTGTGCTCCTGGAGCACATAAGCGGCTTCGACGAGCTTTCCAAAGGTCTGCTCGTCGAGGCCCGGAGTTTTTTCCTGGTCGGTCACGATGTTCTTCGCTGTGGTAACAGACAGTCCAGCGTGGGTGGGGCTCCCCGGAGAACTAAAGCTTATTTTAGTGCAATTCCCTCCCGAAAGAGTGTTATTCGAAGGTTGGCGTACTGCTGAGCAAGGTTCGCGAAACACCAGCGCATGCATCGGTTGCCGCGATGACGAGACCACAACCATGCCGAATTCAATGGGTTGGCATAGTGATTCAATCGCTTATCCAATGTCAGACTTAAGGTACGGCTGACGGATGTTACTCTAGTAACCCTTAAGTACGATAGAGCTGACCCGTCAAGAGCGCTTCCCGTATCCACGCTAGTTCTGCGGCGAGTTTTCCGGCAAACTGGATTTGTACGATTTCGGCGGAAACAGAAGTTGGATCCCGAAATAACCGACGAACGAAGACTGATTGCTGCGCGCAGGTTCGAGGCTGCGTCCTGCCATGAAGAGAAAAATCACCGGGCTGTGAATTTTATAGCGGCCGCCGAAGTCGATTGTGGGCTGGTTTTCGGAAGGATGGAAGGTTAAGAGAGTACCAAGATGGAGCTGGTCTTCGGCGGTTAGTTCCCATCTTAGGACTGACGGCAGACCTCACGGTGTGAGCGAATACTGACGGTTCTCATACGTCGATTGGTTAGCCAGTTGACGGTGTTCTAAGTCTCCGTAAGATTCTGCAGGCAGGAGGGTTATCTCAGTCGAAGGTTCTGTCGGATATTGTCCTCCGCAAATCGCATCCCAGCTCCGGCGAGCGCGGTGAAGAGCTTTTTTCGGTTGTGGCACCGCCATCGGTTCTTGTCCAAAGCCCAATCTGGGAGAGATCAGCCTAGCACGAAGCTTCTGAAGTTTCTCTGAAAGCCTTGGTTGTCGTCCCTAAGTGCAGGCGCACAAAGGGCTTACTGTATAGCGAAGATTTGGCGAATCTTTGGCGAAGAATGTGCTTAACCATGTGCGACAACGGTTGCGAACATTCCGATAAGAACCACAGCAGACCCCAAATGCAGGACGTAAGGACCGAGGAGAAACGCACAATGGACATCGATGGCATGAAGGTTACACCACGGGATCAGCAGGTTTTGGATCTGCTGGTTCAAGGCTGCAACAACAAGGAAATCGCGGGGCAGTTAAACATCAGCCCGCGAACCGTCAAGCAACACTTACGCACCCTTTTCCTGCGGGCCGGTATTCGCGATGGCCGCAAGCGGGTGAAGCTGGCGATTGCCGCATTCGAACGGGAAGAAGGGAAGGCATCATGACGCCGCGTGAGCAATTAACCCCGAAAGAACTTCAGGTGGCTACCCTCGTGTGGGAGGGTTTGACCAATCGCGAGATTAGCAAGCTCATGGGCACGACCGAGCAGGTGATCAAGAATCATCTGCGCAGCACCTTCGACAAGCTCGGGGTTTGGAGCCGCCTTGAGCTGGCGATGTACGTAGCCGGCCACGGCGGGAAGCGCTGGCTGGAAGATGTGACTGGGCCTGGTCTTCCCTTGGGACATACCGCAGGTCGCTAGAAATTTAGTTGAAGCACTTGCGTCGAGTTGGTGCATAGGAAAATTCCCAGCCAACGGCGGCAGGAATTTGCAGGTGCGTTAGCGCGCAAGATCTTGCGCCCGACTCGCTGGGCCTGCCGCCTTTGGGGAACAACTTCTGCAAAACATTTGTATACCAATGCACTCAGGCGTTGAGGGATTCTATCTAAGCTGTTTAAGACAAAGCGATTTATGAGACTGTATTGTCGGCCTGAAAATTGCACGAAGGAACCGGGCTTGTCTAGAGTCGGTTGTGCGGTCCGGGGACGGGCAAGAATGGCATACAAAGAGACCTTCTGGATGGCTTGTGATTCGACTGAGCAATTGCGGGCGGAGTATGGCCCGTTTCATCGTCGGGACGAGGCCGAAGCGGAAGCCCGCAAACTGGGTTTCGGCTACTTGCTTCGCTATGAGCACCTGCTCGACGAGAACGAGGAGATCCAGGAGGTTCGGTGCATTTTCATCGAATTAGCCGGAGCAGTTCCAATCGAGCCCTCGTCCGTCAGCCTCCATACTCGTTGCGCCAGTTGTGGCGAATCCGCAACTCATGCCAAGGGTTGGCAGGCCGAAGTCTGGGCCGACATCCACGAGTTTGAGCACACCCGGCACCGGGTTCGGCTCTTCGAACACTCGCGCGGCAAAGGCCTGAAAGAAATTGGCGGCTGGCGGTCTTAGCTTAAGAACAGTTAACAAGTCTCGGCTCAGGCTGCGGCAGACAATTCACTGGATGCCGCGCGATCAACAAACCAGATCAGCTTGCCATCGCCAGGATGCACCAGTTTGCTGGGATACTTTTCTCCCGGCGCGCTGCCTTCCAGAACCTCGCGCAGAACCGCCGCTTTGTCGGTGCCGCTCACGAGAAAAGCAACGCACCGGGCCGCGTTCAGAACAGGCAAGGTGAGAGTGATCCGGTCGGTCCCCAGTTTCTCCACCCGATTCGCCACGACTAACCGCGATTTTTCCTGTAACGCCGCGGTTTCCGGAAACAACGACGCGGTATGTCCGTCAGGCCCCAAACCCAGAAGGATGAGATCAAAACGGGGGAACTCTCCCGGCTGCGGGGCGAAAAATTTCCGCAGTGTCTGTTCATACACCTCTGCGGCGGCGGAAGCATCGGGATTCTCCGCTGGAATGCGGAAGATGTTAGCCGGAGGAATCGGAAGCTTCGACAGCAGGCTTTCCTGAGCCATGCGGAAATTGCTCTCGGCATCCTGTGGCGGAACATGGCGTTCGTCGCCCCAGAAAAAAAATACCTGCTCCCATGGAAGCGCCGAACTCGCGTTGGCAGCGATTAATGTGAACATGCTTCTTGGAGTCGATCCTCCAGATAGCGCGATGGTGAAGCGCCCGCGTTGCGAAATTGCGAGAATAGCGGCGTGCACCACCTCGTCAGCCGCTGCCTGGAAAAGGTCTTGAGGCGTGGTCAAGCGGCGAATGTCGATCTGTGGAGAGGAATCTGGCACGCTCAGGAGCCTCCGTCACGACAGCCGTTTACCAAAGCACATCGCGCTGCACCCAGAAGGCCTGCTTTATCGTTGGTAATGACATGAACCGGGATGGCTTCCAGCAGCGGGCGTAATCTGCCTTTATCGAGGAAAGCACTCATAAAAATCGGTCCCGTTAGCTTGGAAAGAATCTTAGGTGAGATTCCGCCGCCCAGAAAAATTCCGCCGGTCGCCATGGTCTTGAGCGCCAGATTGCCCGCCTCTGCGCCATACACTGAAACCCATAAGTCCAGCGCCTGCTCAGCAAGCTTGTTCGATCCGCTCAGGGCAGCGCGCGAAATCGCTGCCGCGGCGTCTCCCTGGCTAAGCTCCTGAGCGAATCCGGCAGGCTCATCGCCACAATTCTTCGCGCGTAGAAATTCGTAGATATTCACCAGGCCTGGGCCGGAAAGGATTCGTTCGTAACTGACATGACCGTAGCGGCTAGTCAGGGTCTGCAACAGTTTGATCTGCAACTCCCCTTGCGGCGCAAAATCCGTGTGCCCGCCCTCGCAAGCGAAAACGCGATGATGACTGCCATCCCAATACAATCCTGCTTCTCCCAACCCGGTACCGGGCGCGATAACCGCTTGATTGCCAGCGGATGGAGGCGCTTGATTGAGAGAAACCAAATCTTGCCGGCTCAGGGCGCCGATGCCCCACGCGTTAGCCTCAAGGTCATTGATCAGCAAAATATTGGGCAGTTGCGTTTCTTTCGCCAGCCGGGATTGTTCGATGATCCAGGGAAGATTGGAAGTTTCGACCCGCCCATTCCGGACCGGGCCTGCAATTCCAAAACAAGCCACCTCAGGGCGGTCCCCCGACTCGCACAGAAACTTGGAAACAATCTCACCAAATTCGCGATACTCGCGGCTGGGAAAAATACGCTCGGAAATTAAGCGGAGACTTCCGTTTTG
Organism: uncultured Acidobacteriaceae bacterium; assembly: GCA_963808195.1. GTDB lineage: Bacteria > Acidobacteriota > Terriglobia > Terriglobales > Acidobacteriaceae > Sulfotelmatobacter. The sequence continues at coordinate 399,690 of CAWEEW010000013.1, forward strand.
GGGCTGAAAATAGGCCAGCCGGGCGTTGGTCCCTCCGATGTCGCCGGCCAAAATCATTTCTCGAAATTCCTCCAGCGCCGGCCGTCGCGCTCCAAGAGTTCGTCGGCCTCTTTCGGGCCCCACGTACCCGATGCATAGTTCGGAAAGTTCCGTGGCGGCAGCGCCTTCCACAGATCGAGTACCGGATTGACCACACTCCAGCCCGCCTCAACCATATCAGCGCGTTGAAACAACGTCTGATCACCGATCATGCAATCGTGCAGCAACCGTTCGTACCCGGTGCTGGGCTGCTTTCCGAAGTATTCCTGATATTCGAAGTTCATGTCCACCGTTCCGAGGCGCATCACCGGGCCGGGAACCTTCGCGGCGAATTGCAGCGAGATGCCTTCTTCCGGCTGGATGTGCAGCACCAATTGGTTTGGCATCATGTGTTCGACAGAAGTGTCGCGGAACAATACGAACGGCGCACGGCGGAACTGGATCACAATATGCGTATTCCGCGCCGGCATGCGCTTGCCCGTCCGCAGATAAAAAGGAACATCGGCCCAACGCCAGTTGTCGATGAGCAGTTTCATCGCAACGAAGGTTTCGGTGCGCGAGTCGGGGGCCACATCGCTTTCGGAACGATACGCCAGAACTTGCTCGTTACCCTCCGTGCCCGCCCCATATTGACCGCGCACCGAACGGGTGAGAACTTCTTCGTCGCTGATGGGCTGAATGGCGTGCAAAATCTTGGCCTGTTCGTCGCGCACCGCGTTCGCATCAAAAGAAATGGGCGGCTCCATCGCAGTTAAACTGATCAACTGCATGATGTGGTTGGGAACCATGTCGCGCAACGAGCCGGCATGCTCGAAATAACTGCCACGGCCTTCCACGCCTACGGTTTCGGCCACGGAAATCTGCACATGATCGATGTAGCGGCGGTTCCAGATGGGCTCGAAGATTCCGTTGGCGAAACGAAACGCCATGATGTTCTGCACGGTCTCTTTACCCAGGTAGTGGTCGATGCGATAAATCTGCTTTTCGTCAGCGAGCTTGAGCAGTTGCTGATTGAGCGCCTTGGCCGACTCCAGGTCGTGACCAAATGGCTTCTCGATAATCACCCGCCGCCAGTGGTCGTTGCTTTGATCCATCAATCCAGTGGCGGCGAGCTTTTCAACAATGGGCCCGAAGAAACTCGGTGCCGTCGCCATGTAGTAGAAAACGTTTTGATGGGTCGAGTGATCACGATCGATTTGGGCGAGTCGTTCTTTGATTTTGGAATAAAGCGAATCGTCGTCGAAATTGCCGGCGTAGTAATAAAAGCGCCGCGAAAAGCTTTCCCAAAGTTCGTCCTGGATGCAATCGCCGCAATATTCTTTAACGTCGTCCTTCAGGCGTTTGCGGAAGTCGTCGTCCGTCATCTGCGCACGCGCCACGCCCAACACCGCGAACTCTTTCGAGAGCAGGTTTGCCCGCGCCAGGTTGTACAGTGCAGGGATCAGCAGGCGTGCCGTCAAATCGCCGGCCGCACCAAAGATCACCATGACACAAGGGTCGCCTTGTTTGCCAATGCGCGGGGTGGCTATTGTGGGTTGTTCCGCCAGTTGCGCCATCTTAGTTCCTCAGTTTCGTTGAAAGAATCGTGATTGCCGTAGGTTACGCGCTTTTCTTGGTCGGCTGGGCAGCGCCTGCCTGACCCTCACACGCTTCAACATGCCCGCCAAATTTCTGCCGCATGGCGGAGAGCATCTTCTCCGCAAAAGTATGTTGCTGTCGCGAGCGAAAACGTACATACAAAGCCGCAGTCAGGACTTCCGCCGGTACGGCCTCTTCGATCGCGGCCTGAATCGTCCAGCGTCCCTCGCCTGAATCCTGCACATAGCCTTCGTATTCGGAGAGCGTAGGGTTTTCCGTCAGAGCCATCGCCGTCAGATCGAGCAGCCACGAACTCACAACGCTGCCGCGCCGCCAAACCTCGGCGATGTCCGGCAGATTCAGATCGTAGCGAATATCTTCCGGCAAATCTTTGCTGGTCGCATTCTTAAAAATGTCGAATCCCTCGGCATACGCCTGCATGATGCCGTATTCGATGCCGTTATGCACCATCTTCACAAAGTGTCCGGAACCCGAGGGACCGCAGTGAATGTAGCCTTGTTCGGCCGTGCCGCCAAGTCTTTCGCGGCCGGGAGTGCGAGGAATGTCGCCCACCCCGGGAGCCAGCGTCTTGAAAATTGGATCCAGCCGCTGCACTGCCTCTTTTGGCCCGCCAATCATCATGCAATATCCGCGCTCGAGGCCCCAGACGCCGCCGCTGGTTCCAACATCCATGTAGTGAATACCTTTGCCCTTGAGCTGCTCCGCCCGCCGCACGTCGTCCTTGAAATATGAATTGCCGCCGTCGACGATGGCGTCGCCGCTTTGCATATGCTGCGCTAGTTTCTGCACGGTCTGCTCCGTGGGACCGCCTGACGGCACCATCACCCATACCGCTCGTGGTGGCTTCAACTTGGATACCAAATCTTCCAATGACGACGAGCCGCTGGCTCCCTCGCCAGCAAGCTGCTTCACCGAGTCCGCACTCAAATCCGAAACCACGAGTTGATGTCCGCCGCGAATCAGCCGGCGCGTCATGTTCGCGCCCATGCGGCCCAGACCCACCATTCCCAATTGCATCTCTTACTCCTTAGTACGTCATGTCCGAATTGCCGCCAGCAGATAATTCGAGAGTCTATTGCGAAGCCAAGGTTTCCAATCCCGATTTCACATCGTGGGATCCCGCGGCGGCCGCCGTAAGCATTGGACGCTGCACTTGCCGCTCGCCTGCCAAGCGGCAGTCGTCGTCTTCACTGCCGCGGCGAGGGTTTCTGGTAGCGAAGATTTCAAATGGCTCAAGCAGTCTTTCCTTTGGTTTGAGTGCTCTTCTCCACCACAGCCAGCAATTTGTGGAACGCATCCGCAAACAACTTCACACCGTCGTTTGTCAGCTTTGTGGTCACTTCGCTGATTGCGATGCCCGCTTTGGCAAGATCATCCATCACCTTCTGCGCGCCCGCCACGTCCTCGGTCAGGCTGTTCCTCAGCTTCCCATGATCGCGAAACGCATCGATGGTCGCCGGCGGCATGGTATTTACGGTATCTGGCCCGATCAATTCCTCTATGTACATCACATCGCGATACGCGGGATTTTTTGTGCTGGTGCTTGCCCACAGTACGCGCTGAGTCTGCGCTCCCTTGGACGCCAAAGCTTCCCATCTCGCTCCGCTGAAGATTTTCTGATACCGCTGATAAGTCAGCTTTCCGTTGGCAATCGCAACCTTGCCTTTCAGGCTCTTGAGCAACGTCTGCTGAGCGGCATCCGCCGTCTCCAGCTTGTCGTCGATCATCGAATCCACCAACGTGTCGATGCGGCTGATGAAGAAGCTGGCAACGCCCGCCATCTTTTTCAGATTGCCGCCGCGCTTCGCCAGGTCTTCCAATCCGAGGATGTACGCCTCCGCAACCTTCTCGTACACTTCCTGTGCGAACAGCAGCGTCACGTTGACGTTGATGCTCTCACTGATCAACTGGCGAATCGCCGGAAGACCTTCGGCCGTGCCCGGAACTTTAATCATCACGTTTTCGCGATTCACCGTCTTCCACAACCGCCGCCCTTCGTCGATCGTCTCCTGCGTCTTCATCGCGAGCAGCGGAGAAACTTCCAGGCTCACGTATCCATCTTTGAACTGCGAACTCTCATATACCGGACGCAGTATGTCCGCGGCCCCTTGAATATCGCGGATCGCAATCTGTTCGTAACGGCCGGTCGTGTCGAGATCATTTCGCGAAGCCAGCGACTTCAAAATATCGTCGTAGAGCGAACTATCGGCGATCGCCTTCTCGAAGATCGAAGGATTTGAAGTCATCCCGCGAAGACCATCCTCTTCGATCATGGTTTTCAGTTGGTCGCTTGTCAGCAGATCGCGCCGGATGTAATCCAGCCACATCGACTGTCCATAGCCGAGCAATGCTTTTAGAGGATTCGTAGCTTTCGAGGTTTCCAGAACTCCAGTGGGCTGCATGATGATTTCTCCTGATAAATCGACGGCCGCCGTCGTGCTCGATCAATCGTTAATGTGATTCGTTTCCCGCATTTCGTTGCTGGGCGGAAAAACGCCTACTTTTCCGCCATTGCCTTGCGCGCCTCAGCAACAACCGCATCCGCGGTAAACCCGAAATACTTCAACAAGTCTTTCAACGGAGCGGAAGCCCCGAAGCGGTGCATGCCAACTTTCCGTCCCTTGATCCCAACGTAGCGTTCCCAGCCAAACGTGGAAGCCATCTCCACCGAAACGCGAGCCTTCACTGATGAGGGAAGCACGCTCTCTTTGTAGCCTGCATCTTGCTGCTCGAAAATTTCCCACGAAGGCATGCTCACTACTCGCGCCTGTACGCCCTCGGTCTTCAGCTTTTCGTAAGCCTCGACGCAGAGCGCAACCTCGCTGCCTGTGCCGATCAGAATGACTTCAGGCTTCCCGCCAGCCGCGTCAGCAAGGATGTATGCTCCTTTCGCAGCCCCAGCAGCAGGTGCATATTTCGTGCGGTCAAAAGTAGGAAGGTTCTGCCGCGTCAGCACCAGCACCGCCGGTTCATGTTGCAAGTGCGCGATGATCTTCCATGCCTCGACTACTTCATTCGCGTCCCCCGGACGAAGCACGATCAGATTCGGCATCGCACGCAACGAAGCCAGTTGTTCGATCGGTTGATGCGTGGGCCCGTCTTCGCCAACGCCGATCGAATCGTGGGTAAAAATGAAAATCGAAGGAATTTCCGACAGCGCCGCCAGGCGGATGCTGGCGCGCATGTAATCGCTGAAATTGAAGAAGGTCGCGCCAAACGCGCGAATGTCAGAAAAAACTAGCCCGTTCACGCTGGCGCCCATTACGTGTTCGCGCACGCCGAAATGCAGATTGCGCCCGGCATAGCTGCCCGCTTCAAAATCACCAGCGCCTTCAAACTTCAATGTGGTCTTGTTCGACGTAGCCAGGTCGGCAGAGCCGCCATTCAGCCACGGGATGTTTTGCGCCAGTACGTTCAGCACCTTGCCCGAGCTCTCGCGCGTCGCAACTCCCTTTGCGTCCGCGGGAAACGTGGGAAGGTTCTTATCCCAGCCGTCAGGAAGTTCGCGTCGCTGCATGCGATGCAACTGATCAGCCAGCTCCGGATACTTCTGCGAATACGCCGAAAACACTTTCGTCCATTGCGTCCGCGCTTCGTGCCCGCGTTTTCCAACGCCATCCTGGAAGTGTTCGCGAACTCCTTCCGGCACCAAAAACTTCGCATCTTCCGGCCAGCCGTAGAATTTTTTCGTCAGCCGCACTTCTTCTTCGCCCAGCGGTTCTCCGTGGGCCGCATTGCTGTCCTGTTTGTGCGGCGATCCGTAGCCGATATGGCTGTCGACGATGATCAACGTCGGACGATCGGTCGTTTTCTGGAACGTTTCAAAAGCCCGAGCCAGCATGTCGAGATCGTTCGCATCGGCGACGCGTGTCACATTCCATTCATAGCCGATGAAGCGCGTGGCCACGTCTTCGCTAAACGACCAGCTCGCAGGTCCATCCAGCGTGATGTGGTTGTGATCGTAGATCCAGCACAGATTCGAAAGCTTCAGATGTCCAGCAAGGGAAGCGGCCTCGCCGCCGATGCCCTCCATCAGGTCGCCGTCGGAACACATCGCGTAAACGTTGTAATCGAAAACTTTAAAGTCTGGCCGGTTGAAAGTCGCGGCTAGCCACTTGCTGGCGATCGCCATCCCCACGCTGTTTCCCACGCCCTGGCCGAGCGGTCCGGTCGTGGCCTCTACTCCTGTCGTGATGTGCGATTCGGGATGCCCCGGAGTCTTGCTTCCCAATTGTCGGAAGCGCTTGATCTCCTCCATCGGAACCGCGAGCTCCTTCAGCACCTCGCCGTCCTTGTTCACCTCGCGCACGCCTGTAAGATGGAGCATGGCATAAAGCAACATCGACGCGTGGCCGTTCGAGAGTACAAAGCGGTCGCGGTTCAACCACGTCGGATCTTCCGGATCGTATCTCAGAAACTCCTGCCACAAGCAGTAGGTCACCGGCGCCAGGCCCATGGGCGCTCCCGGGTGACCACTATTGGCTTGCTGGACCGCGTCAATCGCCAAAGTCCGGATCGTGTTAATAGAGAGCAAATCCAATTGTTTGTCGGTCACCAATGCCTGTTCGGTCGCTACCATGCGATGCGTGCTCCTCCCGGCGGACAAATCTGCCCCCACTCAACCGTCCACCGGCCATAACCAATTAGAGTACCCGAGGCAGAAAGGGTTGCAACTCCGGTTTGAGTGTATCAAGTTCCTGCGGACCGATGTCACCCGCGCAGGTAAAAATGCCGATTGGCAGAATGGTAATGGGAGCGATGTGAAATGAAGAGAAATACGAACGAAGAAAAGAAAAAAAAGAGATTTGCCCTATTTCAGCAACCGCAAATAGCTGGACTCGCTCCGTGACACTTTTGCGGCATCTTGGACGTATCGAAGGAACTGCCGCAGGTGCTCTTTTTCGGCGGGATCCATTCCCTCAAAGCGAATGCGCACTCCGGCATTCGGCCCACTGTGCGTGACGACCCCGTTCAACGCCAGGCCCTTCACCCAGATCTTTCCACTTGCGACCCAAAGACCAATTTCCACCTTGGCGCCGCCGCTGATCGACGTCGCTGTCTCGACCTGACATCCGCCCAGGCTGGTGTTGGAGAGGTTACCCCAGATGGGAGCCTCGCCATCATTTACCCGCAGTTCCACCGCCACGAAGCACTTGATTCGGAGATGCCGCCGGCGGTCCTGCGCCCAGTTCGGACTAAAAATGTCAGGCTCGAACGGTGGTGAGGATGCAGTGGACGTGGGCACAGGCTGCGGAGGCGGTTCCGACGATACTGTCACTGCCGGTGTTACCCCTGAAGTGCTCGACGATGCTTGCTTAATCTCGCGCATCGCCGCAAGCAGAGCTTCTTCCCGGCGTTCCGGCGGGGCATCGCGATAGGTTTGCAGCAGTTTTCCCAGATTTTTGGCTAGGTCGGGATCAGCCAAAAGTTGCGTCCAGTCAGTCCCCGGCGCGGCGCTAGGTTTGGTTTTGTCCATGGGTAGCGTCGGGACCACATTCTCGCGAACGAATCCCCGTGATCAGCTTGAACCCTGGGTTACCTGTCCACAAGATTACCAAGGTGACCTCCGGAAATCTGCCATGGTCACCGGCGCGCTGCGAAGCTGTTCGTCGAGAAGACTTCACTCTACTTCTTCCCGTCCGTGAAGAAATTTCTCGAGCATTTCTTTCTGCTCATCAGTTAGAGACAAAAATTCAAAGCCGTACTGATACCCGTGGCGATAGCGCACCACCGCTCGCAGTTCCAACGGCGAGGCTAATTCTGGAAGGCAAAGGCTCAAGGCGGCAACGTCCCCAATGCTGAGTTCAGCCGCCAGCAGCATGCCAATGCCCGCCTCCGACAGATTCCGGGAGTGACCCTCAACCGTCTGGTAGTGATCACCGCGAAGATAGTTCACGCTCAAACGGAAATCAGCGCGGTATCTCGGACACCGCCTCTTCCGGCGATCGACCGTTTTTGCCGCGGGCTTTGGAGTTGAAGATGACACGAGTCGAGTAGACGCTCCTCAGTAAGGGCCGTTAGCGGGATTCCAATGAAGTGTGAACGAATGAAGTATGAACAATTTCGGCGATTTCTTCGAGTGCCGTGAGCAGACGGGCGTTCCATGCCATTGCGACACCGATCCGGTTATTCGAGATTCCGGTCTGAGTCTCATTCCCAATCTATCGGCCTCCTTGAATGAAGTGGAAGGTGTCTTCAGTAATGCTCTTTCCATTACAATTTCTAAAGTCTTTGCGGATCCACCAATCCTGCATGACCGTGAGTAGTTGTGCGGAGCCGGGATTACATCAATTTCTTATCTTCGGCTTAAAAATCATCTTGCTGCTGCATCGCGAGACGCGTTAAGTGCATCAATAAGCGGACGTTATGCCATGAAAGAGAAAAGTCGTCCCAGGAACCCTTCACGTTGGGACTTGTTTCAGAAAGCGGAGATGCCCGACTCTCTCACCAATCAAACCCGTGGAATTCGACTGGTTGCTTTCATATTTCTTCTGCTCTTCGCCGTAATGCGACTCATCGCACAGACCTCTGTGCCTACTCCTTCCATTTCGCTGCCTGGATCGCAGAGTCCCTTCACGGGCAGCGAGCCTGAGGGCAACGCAACTCCTGAAATTTTGCAACTGAGTTTTCAGGAGGCGATCGACCGCGGGCTCCGCAACAACCTCGGCCTCCTTCTTTCCGGCGATCAGACTCTTACGGCACGAGGCGAACGCTGGAAAGAACTCAGCAACCTTCTGCCCAACCTTTCGGCGCGCGTGGGCGAAGACGTGCAAACCACGAGCCTCACTGCACTCGGATTCAAGAGCAACGTTTTTCCGTTTCCTGTTCCGCGAGTGATCGGCCCTTTTAATTATTTTGATGCGCGCGCCTCGCTCACCCAATCCGTGTTCAACTTCCACGACCTGGAAAAGGAGCGCGCTGCCTCTGAGAGTTTGAAGTCGGCGCAATACACCTTCAAAGACGCGCGCGAGCTTGTGGTGCTGGCTGTGGGCAACGCCTACCTGCAAGCCATTGCGTCCGCCGCTCGAATCGAAACCACCGAAGCCCAGGTCACAAACGCTCAGGCACTGTACAACAAGGCCGTCGACCAGCAGAAGGCGGGGCTTAGTCCAGCCATCGATACACTGCGTTCTCAAGTCGAGTTGCAAACCCGCCAGCAGCAACTGATCGCCGCGCGCAACGATTTTGCCAAACAGAAACTGTCTCTGGCCCGCGTGATCGGCCTGCCTGCGGGTCAGGAGTTTGCTCTCACTGAGAAAGCTCCGTATCAGGCAATGACCGCTTTACCCGTCGAGGTCTACCTGCAGCGCGCCTATGCCTCGCGATCCGACTATCAAGCGGCACAAGCTCAAGTCCGTGCTGCTGAACTTTTGCGGCGGGCTGCGACTGCCGGCCACTACCCCACACTTGACGTCAATGCGAACTTCGGCGATATCGGAGTCACTCCCGCGCAATCGAACGGCACATGGCAAGTGAATGGAGGCGTAAACATTCCAATCTTTGCCGGCGGCAAAACCCACAGCGATGTGCTTGAGGCCGAGGCCCAGTTGAAACAAGCCCGCTCACAGTTGGCTGATGTTCGCGGCCGAATCGACTTCGAGGTCCGTGCCTCATTGCTGGACCTAAGGTCCGCCGCCGATCAGGTCGAGGTCGCCCGCAGCTCTGTCGAACTGGCGGATCAGGCTCTGGTGCAATCGCAGGATCGCTTCTCCGCTGGTGTCGCCGATAACCTGGAGGTGGTACAAGCTCAGGAGTCCGTAGCCGGCGCTCATGAGAGTTATATTCAAAGTCTGTATGCCCACAATGTTGCCAAGATCGAACTCGCGCGCGCCATCGGCGACGCTGAACAAGGCGTCAAACGATATCTGAAAGGCGAACACTAACTTAATTTTATGGAACCGACGACGACTCAGACCCCGCCTGCCCCGCCATCGGAGCAGCCTGAAACCCGTACCAAGCCTCTGCCTTCTACAGAACGGGACTTTCATACTCGTCCTGCGCGCACGTCGAGTCCCGGCTTTCGCATCGCGATCATTGTTGCCGTGATCGTGCTGCTGGTGATCGGATTTTTTGTCTACCGCTACGTCACCAGCTACGAGTCCACTGACGACGCGGAGATTGACGGCCACGTGAATTCCGTAAGCACCCGCATCTCGGGAAATGTCATAAAGCTGAACGTGCTCGACAATCAAGCTGTGCAGGCAGGCACTGTATTGGTGGAAATTGACCCAGCGGATTACAAAGTCGCGTACGAGCGAGCCAAAGCCGACTTCGAGAGCGCTCAAGCGACCGCCGCCGCAGCCGGCGTGAATGTGCCCATCACGGATGTCAGTTCGACCAGCCAGGAGTCGGCGTCGGAAGCTGATGTAGCCAACGCCCGCGCAGGAATTGCCGCCGCCAGACAACAATTCGCGGCGGCCAGGGCCCAAGTCGATCAAGCCGAAGCCAACAACGTTAAAGCGCAGAACGATCTCGGCCGTTACAAGCAACTCGTCGACAAGCAGGAAATTTCGCAGCAGCAATATGATCAAGCCGTGGCATCGGCTGCAGCTGATGCCGCGGGCGTCCAAGCTGCTCACGCCAACGCGGATGCTGCGCAAGCTCAAGTGAACGTGGCTCAAGCAAAATTGGCGCAGGCCGAAGCCAACTGGCGCAGCGCCCAGACTGCTCCACAGCAGATTCAAGTCGTGCGCTCCAGAGCCGCATCTGCCCTGGCTGATGTGCAACGCAAGAAAGCGGACCTCGATCAAGCTCAGCTGAATCTGCAGTACACCAAGGTTATTGCTGCCGTCGCTGGCGTGGTCAGCGATCGCACGGTGGAGGTTGGACAGAACGTCGCTCCGGGACAGGAACTGCTGAAGATTATTCCGCTGAACGATGTCTGGATCACCGCAAACTACAAAGAAACACAGCTTCGCGAAATGAAAGTTGGGCAACGCGTCACCGTTGAAGTCGACGCCAACGGCAGAAGCTATAAAGGCAAAGTCGATAGCATCGCCGGCGCCAGTGGCGCCCGCTTCAGCCTGCTGCCTCCCGAAAACGCGACGGGCAATTATGTGAAGGTCGTCCAGCGTATTCCGGTGAAAATCGTTCTTGATCCTGGCGAAAATAACGATCAGTCGCTGCGCCCCGGCATGTCCGTGACCCCTAAGGTTTGGATCCGGCAATGAGTGCCGCTTCCACCACTTTGGTGAACGACGACGCATGGCGTCCTGCGGTAAACCCATGGATCATCGCGATCACCGTCACGCTCGCGACCTTCATGGAAGTGCTCGATACCTCCATCGCCAACGTCGCCCTGCCGCACATAGCCGGTAGCCTCTCGGCTGGGCAGGACGAGAGCACATGGGTCCTCACGTCCTATCTAGTCTCGAATGCCATTGTGCTTCCTTTAAGCGGCTGGCTTTCTTCAATCGTCGGACGCAAGAATTTTTACATGGGCTGCGTGGCTCTGTTTACCATCAGCTCTTTCCTGTGCGGATTGGCGCCGAATCTTGCAACCCTCATCATTTGCCGCGTTCTGCAAGGTGCCGGCGGAGGCGGATTGCAGCCCAGCGAGCAGGCCATCCTCGCTGACACGTTTCCACCCGCGAAACGTGGCATGGCCTTCGCCGTTTACGGAATGGCCGTCGTAAGTGCTCCGGCCATCGGACCAACTCTCGGGGGTTGGATCACGGATAATTTCACCTGGCGTTGGATTTTTTTCATCAACATCCCGGTCGGCATCATTTCGATTCTGCTCACCACCCGGCTCATTCAGGATCCGCCCTATTTCAAGCGCCGCAAGCTCAGTGAAACCAGAATCGACTACGTTGGTCTCGGCTTCGTCGCCCTTGGCCTGGGGACTCTTCAGATTATTCTCGACAAAGGGCAGCGCGAAGATTGGTTCGAATCGCACTTCATCGTCATCCTGTCGGTGATCTGCGCTCTCTCTCTCCTCTTCGTCATCATCTGGGAGTGGAGACACAAAGATCCCATCATCGACCTGCATCTGTTTCGCGATCGTACCTTCGGCGTTTCCAACTTGTTGATGTTCATGCTGGGGTTTGCTTTGCTCGGCAGTACGTTGCTGCTGCCTCTGTTCTCGCAAACTCTGCTCGGTTACACCGCCGAGGAAGCGGGTCTGGCGTTGATGCCGGGCGGTTTCACCATAATCCTACTACTGCCGCTGGTCGGATTCCTGCTCTCGCGCTATAGCCCTCGCTGGCTGCTGATTTTCGGCTTAGTCGTGCTTTCGGGTTCTTTGTTCCATATGGCTGGTTTTGACTTGGACATCAACTTCAGTACCGTGGCCACGGCCCGTGTCTTTCAGGCAGCCGGCATGGCCTTCCTCTTCGTCCCGATTAATACGGCTGCCTACGCGTTCTTGCCACGCGATAAAAACAACGCTGCTTCCGGCCTGATGAACCTTGCCCGCAACATCGGCGGAAGTGTCGGAATTTCCCTGGTCACCACTATGCTCGACCGGCGCAGCCAGGTTCACTTAAACGACCTTTCCCGCAATCTGAGCGCTGCCAACCCCGCCTTTCGGACGATGTTGCAGGGCGCGACCCAGGCAATGCGACTGCACGGCGCTAATGAGGCATTCGCCTCGCAGCAGGCCTATGCTTTGATCGAAGGCACGCTTCAGCGACAGGCCGCTATGCTGGCTTATCTCGATGACTTCCGGCTCCTGGGCATCTCGATCCTGTGCATGGTTCCGCTGGTCTTCCTGATGAAAAAAGGCAGGCCCGGAGGCGGAATCGCGGTACACTAGTGCCCGGCAGAAGAGATCAATCTTGCTTCTGAGAGATAATCGAAGCTGGGGATTGGTGGGCCGAAATGTTTCGACTGGTCACCATCGAAAGGGAGTACGGCAGCGGCGGTGGCGCAATTGCCGGGCAATTGGCTCAGCATTTGGGCTGGAATCTCTGGGACCACCGCCTTACCGAAGAAATTGCCCGCATTGCCGACGTTGCGCCCTCCGCTGTTAAGCGCTGCGACGAGCGCATCGACAGCCGCTTCTACCGCCTCGCGAAAGCCTTCTGGCGTGGCAGCTCCGAGCGTAGTTCTCCTCTCGGCGCCCAGACTTTCGACACCGATCGCATGATGTTGATCATGGAGGAAATCACCACTAGGATTGCCCGGGAAGGAAACTCAGTCGTAGTCGGACGCGGCGCGCCTTTTTTCCTGCGCCAGCAGCCGGACGCCTTTCACGTTTTTCTCTATGCGCCGCGAGCTGAAAAAGTACGCCGTCTGGTTGAAGATGGATTGAACCCGACTGACGCTGAGGAACAGGTCGATGCCGTCGACCGCGAACGCATCGCCTTCGTCAAGCATTACTTCGACGCCGACTGGCCGACGCGTTCCCTCTATCACATGATGATGAACACGGCCGTAGGCAACGAACCGGTAATTCAGGCGATCCTTCATACCATGCACCTGGTTGAAGGCCGTCCGAAAGCCACAGACTACGACCCTTCCAGGGTTCCCACTTCCATTTAGCGGATTCGCGTGTTTCCTCTGTGAACCCCAGTGTCCTCTGTGTTTTAAGCTCTTAGTTTCCGGAGATCTCAATTCGCGTGCGGACGCACCGGACGTTGCGGTGCCGGACAACAGTCCTGTGCACAAGAATCCGGCCGCGCCCCAAGCAATCCCAAGGCCCGCCGTTCCGAACCAGGATTGGTTCGCTCCAGAATCAGTTCCCGAATCATGCCAACAAATTTCGGATGCCCTTCTACCGTTTTCGCCCGCACTTTGGGCAGTGACAGCGAATCGCAGAGCTGAGCCGCTTCCACATCGAGGTCATACAACACTTCCATGTGGTCCGACACGAAGCCGATTGGCGCCAGTACGACAGCGGACGCCAGATTCTTAGCCTTCACCTCACGCAGATGCTCGAGAACATCCGGTCCCAGCCAAGGCTGCCCCGGTGAGCCGCTACGGCTTTGGTAGACGAGGGCCTCATTTCTCTGACCCAAAGATTCAGAAACAAGCCGCCGCACTTCCTCGAGTTGCCTGACGTAATCGCTGGTGTCGGCCATCGAAACCGGAATGCTGTGCGCCGTATATACGATTTGTACGTTTTGCCGCGCCTCGGCCGGAAGCGCCTGCAGAGCATCCCGCACGCGCGCGATGGTTACCTCGACATACAACGGATGGTTAAAGAATGCCCGCAATTTGTCCACTTCCGGCGCACCAATGCCGACTTCACTCTGCGCGCGCGCAATGTCCTCGAGATATTGCCGGCACCCGGAGTACGAACTATAAGCTGAAGTCACGAACCCCACGGCCCGCCGGATCCCATCCTCCTTCATTTTCTGCAGTGTCTCAGTCAGGAATGGATGCCAATTGCGATTTCCCCAATAGATCGGCAGCTGGGGCCCGTTTCGCTGCAACTCCGTTTTTAACACTGCAATCAAGTTCCGCATCTGCTGGTTAATCGGGCTTTTCCCGTCAAAGTGGTAGTAGTGCTCAGCCACGGTCAACAGGCGTTCTCGCGGAACGTTTCGGCCGCGCAGCACAGTTTCGAGGAAGGGAATTACCTCTTCCTTCGATTCCGGTCCACCGAAAGAAACCACCAGAACAGCGTCATAGTTCATATCGAAAGAGATTGGTTTGAAAATTTCACGAAGCGGTCGCCTGAGCTCAGTCGTCACGTCACGATCCTCAAGCTGGGCGGCACTCAGTTGCCGTGCGCGGCTACCGCAGAGGCCGGGATCGATGCTGTCGATTCAGCATTCTTCGTCACCGACAGTGGCCGGTCCAACGCGATATCCATTTCCGTGAACCTGGGCAGCACCACATCGCGGCCGCGGCGCGACACAATATAGATGCCCGAGACACAACTCGCTATGATCCGAGTCGTGCCGGCTGTGGAAGCGTCGGTCGCCGTTGAAACAATGGCTTCGATAATCAGCTGAGCCCCGTCATCCACTTCCTTCGCGATACCAGCGGTTACGCCAATGTTGATCGCCATCCATGCCTTGCCAGGATGTTCGCCATGGAGTTGCCCCTCGGCATCAATCTTGGTATGCGATCGCTGATCTAGCTCCGCTCCGGCCAACGACGCGGAGATGGGAATAAGGTTTCCACCCGGCAGCGTCAGGCCGGTGAACGTCAGATATAACGATCCTGCTCGGCTTCCCCAGCGCGGTGGAGTCTTCTTGACTACCTTTCCCTCAATCAGAACGCCAGCCGGCAGGGCAACGCGCGAGTTGATCAGAACAGGCTCAATCAGCCGCCCCTGCACAATATCGCCAGGCTTGCTCTTGGAAGCGCTCACATCGCCCAAAAGCAGAATCTTGAACCCAGTCCCCGCTGGAAGAGCCTCCAGAGCAGATACGTCGGATGCCGACGAGCCTCCGCCATTGCCAGTCGATCCGTTTTGGTTTGCCGGAGCAACCGCCTCCAGCACCATCGTCGGCGTCGGCAGCTTCTTCGGCCCGTAAACGCCGCCAGATTTGCTCGTCTCCACCGCGCCGTTTGCATTCTCCGGCTTAACATCTTTCTTCTTTTTCTTTGCTTGGGCGTGTACCTCGCGCATGCGGCTGATGGAAATCAACGACACCTGCAACGCGGTCTCGCCGTTCGTTCCAGAAACAGTTGCTGTTTTGAAAACTGGATAAGACTCATGGCGCGGTGTAAATAACTTGATTACGCCAGGCCAGTGATCATTCGCAATCCGCCGCCTTTTTTCCATGTGGTCCACGGTTAAACGCACGTCAGTTCCGGAAGGAAATAGTTCGCGGTCGGCAGAATAAACGTCGCGCGACAAGCTTCCCTCAACAGTGTCGCCCGGCTTCAATTTGGAAACCTTGAGAGGACTCTTTAGTTGAACCTTCAAATAAAGGCTCGCGCTTGAAGACGCTGGATTCTGCTTAGCCGTTGCAGGTTCATCTGCCCCGAAGCAAATCGTGGAGCTCGCCGACAGCGCGACTGCCAGCCACAAACCGGCAATGGCCTTTGATAATCTGTGTGCGTTTATCATCTGTCCCTGTCCGCCCCTAAACTCGCGCCTGGAGTGTTGCGCGACTCTTGAATTTACCTTCGAAATCCACTGAAAGGCCGAATGGAAACAACGGTACGTGCGCTCCCGGTAATCCGGGCGTGCATGTTGAGAGGAGAAATCTGGTGCGCCCGGAGAGATTCGAACTCCCGACCTATTGCTCCGGAGGCAATCGCTCTATCCATCTGAGCTACGGGCGCCAGCAATAGCTCCAGTTTACATGGGGCAGTCGAGAAGCATCAATGGAACTACCTGAGAATTAACGCCACGTTCAAAATGAGCGTGCCGGAAAACTAGCATGGCGGGGCCGAAGAAGCCAGCCAAGCGGCCAGCCCCGCCAATTTTGTGGCCTCATTCCGGGCCGAATTCGGTGGTCGAAGAACGACCGTCTGATTACGCGTAGGCAGAACACCGCGCGAACACAGAAACTGAGAGACTGCCAACGAGCAGATATTAACGACTACCAGCGGCCTCGTCCGCCGCCTCCGCCACCACGGCCGCCACGGTCCCCGCCGCGATCGCCGCCCCGGCCGCCCCGGTCACGTCCGCCGCCGCCGGCATGTTCAGTTTTGGGGCGGGCTTCGTTTACGTTCAGCGTACGTCCTCCGACCTGTGAGCCGTTCAACGCCGTAATGGCTTTTTCGCCATCCTCATTGCTCGCCATTTCCACGAAGCCGAAGCCACGCGAGCGGCCAGTATCGCGGTCTGTCATGATGCTGACCCGGTCGACCTGCCCGAACGATTCAAACATCTGCCGCAGCTCGTCTTCCGATGTGTTGAAGCTCAAGTTGCCTACAAAAATATTCTTCACGCATCTTCCTCTGCATTGAGCTGTCGAAGTGCAAGCTCAATGCGGCGGACTGGCAGGTCGGGGACACCTTCCTGAAAATCGAGACCGGAGCCGGCGAACAGTCGAATGCGGCCAGAAGTATAGCAGGTTTGTCAAATGTTACTTGTCAAAGCAGGCGTAGTTAGGAATTACTACCTATTCGACCTATAACTAGGGAAGACTTAACCAGTTTCAGAACCGGCTGGGATCTATCGCTAGCACTCGTCCACTTTCCAATATCCTTCGCGGTGATATCCAACTCGCAGCAAACGATTCTTAGGATCGTGCCGCTTCCCGCAACTCGGACAGATCAAATACCGGCTCCAGGCGGTGCCAACACGATCGTAGTTTTCAGCGACGGCAAACGTTGTCCCGCAGCTGCAGGGCACCATCAGCATTCGCAGCGTCGATGGGTCCTTCGATTCTGTGGAACGGCTGCGGGACTTCACACTTCTTCCATCGTGGCCATCGCTCTCTTCTTCCGTTTATTCGATTGCAGCACTTTTTTCCGCAAGCGCAGCGACTTCGGCGTGATCTCCACATACTCGTCGTCGGAAATGAATTCTATGGCTTGCTCCAGATTTAGCGAACGGAAGGGCACCAGGCGAATCGCCTCATCAGCAGTTGATGCACGCATGTTGGTGAGTTTCTTTTCACGCACCGCGTTCACGTCCAGGTCGTCATCTTTTGCGTTCTCGCCGACGATCATTCCTTCGTACAACTCGATGCCGGCACCGACGAAAAGCTCCCCGCGCTCTTGCAGTCCCCACAGCGCGTAGGCCGTGGAGGTGCCAGCGCGATCAGCGATGAGCGCGCCGGTCGGCCGGTGTGGAATGTCGCCTTGCCACTCGGTGTAGCCATCGAACAAGGAGTTCATCACGATGGTGCCGCGTGTGTCCGTGAGCAACTGGCTGCGCAGGCCGATCAGTCCACGACTGGGCACGCGGAATTCGATGCGCACGCGTCCGTAGCCGTGATTGTGCATGTTCGTGACTTCGCCTTTGCGCGATCCCAACTGCTCCATCACCACCCCCACAAAACCTTCCGGCACGTCGACCGTGAGATGCTCGACCGGTTCCATTAGCTTTCCGTCGATACGCTTGGTGACGATTTCCGGCTTGCCGACCATCAGTTCATAGCCTTCGCGACGCATCATCTCAATCGTGATGGAGAGTTGCAGCTCGCCGCGCCCCAGCACTTTGAACGCGTCGGTGGTCTCCATCTCTTCGACGCGCAGCGAAACATTCGTGAGCAATTCTTTCGCCAGCCGCTCGCGCAAATTGCGAGAAGTCACGTAGGTTCCTTCCCGCCCCGCGAATGGCGAAGTATTCACCGTGAACATCATGGCGATGGTTGGCTCGTCGATCACGATGGGAGGCAGTGGCGCAGGATTCTCTGCGTCGGTAATCGTTTCGCCTATGGTGATGCCCTCCACTCCGGCAACCGCGACGATATCGCCCAGTACGGTTTCCGTGATGTCGGTGCGCTTCAGCCCCGAGAACGAAAACAATTTCGTGATCTTGGTTTTGTGCAGCGTGCCGTCGAGCTTGGCGATGGCGACGTCTTCGCCGGTGAACATGGTGCCGTTGAAAACTCGCGCAATGGCCAGCCGGCCGAGATAGTCGCTGTAGTCAAGGTTCGCCACCAGAATCTGCAAGGGCCCTTTGGGATCGCCGCTAGGCGGCGGAATCGTTTTCACCACCGCCTCAAACAGCGGCTGCAAATTCTCCCCTCCGCCCCGAATATCGGTCGACGCAGTTCCTTCCTTCGCATTGGTGTAGAGCACTGGGAAGTCGAGCTGATCTTCTTTGGCATCGAGATCGATGAACAGATCGTAGATTTCATTCAGCACTTCCTGGGCGCGCGCGTCGGGCCGGTCGATCTTGTTGATCACGACGATGGGAGGCAGCTTCGCCTCCAGCGCCTTGCTCAGCACATAGCGTGTCTGCGGCAGCGGGCCCTCGCTGGCGTCGACCAGCAGCATCACGCCATCCACCATCTTCAGCGCGCGTTCCACTTCGCCGCCAAAATCGCTGTGGCCCGGCGTATCCACAATGTTGATCTTCACGTCGTGATAGAAGATCGCCGTGTTCTTGGCGAGGATGGTAATTCCACGTTCGCGCTCCAGTTCGTTCGAGTCCATGACCCGCTCGACGTGGTGCTCGTTCGAACGGAAAGTGCCGCTTTGCTGCAGCATGGCGTCGACCAGTGTGGTCTTGCCATGGTCCACGTGCGCGATGATAGCGATGTTGCGAATGCTCAAACTCAAAGTATGGTTTGTCCTTTATCGATCTGATTGGGTTGACGGGCGGACGTGGCCCATCCTCGACTGCAACCGCCCCTTCTATAACTTTACTATGGGTGGAGGTTTATCAGGAGATTACATCGCACCAAAGGTGCGGCAGGTTAGTAACCCGAAGTTCCAAGAACATTTTGATGGTTTTGAAAACGGAGGCACAAAATCTAAGAGGCGCAAAATTTAAGATAGGACGCGTTACCCCGCGACTGCCTTCCCCTTCGGAGCCGGCCTTCCCGCCAATCGCGCAGTCACTTCCTTCACCGCCCGCTGCGCTGCAAGAATCGCTTCGTTGGCGGTCGATTCTGGCCCTTGGGAGTCCGTATTAGCAAAGAAGATGCGATCCATGGGATGCCGCACCAGCGGCTGCACTTCCGTAAACAATCCCGGCGTCGACATATACAAAGGATGGCCGCGCCGGTAGATGTGCACTTCGACCGGATCGACATTCAGCTCCGGCATCAACTTCTGAAAGTCGCGCAGCACATTCGCCGCGATGGAACGCGCGCCTCCCTCCGTCAAGAGCAAGCTGCGCTTTCCCTCGTTCATCGGAGTGTAGCAACTCAGAATGTTGAACCTCTGTTTATAACCCGGCTGCTTCTGGATCACCCAGTCCGCAACAACGATGTCGGTGAAAGTATTTCCCGGGCACCACGTGTCGTAGCCGTGATTGAAAACCGGTTTATCGAAAATCAGATTCACCACAGGATACGGAATGTAGCGAATCTGATGCATGGCATCGCTCTGCTTCTCAGGCAGGCCCTCAATAACGCGCCGCGTGATGAACTTCGGCGTCGCCATGATCACGGCCTTAGCCGCCACCGTTTTCAATTCGCCACCTAACATGTAAGTAACCTGCACTTCTTCTTTTCCCGGCACGACCGCTACAATCGTCGAGCCGGCCTGCAGGCGATCTTTGTATTTCGCTTGAAGAATGTCCTCTAGTTTTTTCGTGAGCGCGCCCAACCCTCCCGGCCAGGTGTAGCGATCGTCGGCAGGGCTCTCTTCTGCCATGCTCTGCAATTCCAGAATGCCAACCGTCGCGGATGCCTCATCGCTCTCGGCTCCATAATTCGACGGCCCGTAAGCATCCCACCACTGCTTAAGCTCCGGGGGGTATGCCTTCATAAAATCGGAAAACAGCGTGTTCGAAAGTTCTTTGCTGCGTTTTTCTAAATCAATCGCGAGCATCTCTTTCTTGAATTTCTTGAAGCCCTCGCGAACCGCCTCAGGATATGGCAGCTTATTGAGCCCGTCGCCCCACGTATCCGGAATCAATTCGCCTCGAAGGATGCTCGCATCCGAACTGTTGACCGGAAGCGGTTCCAGTCCAATTTCCTTCGCGAAGTGGTATGCGTATTCTTCTTTCGACACGAATGCTGTACCCGTACCATAGGTACAGCCCTCATACTCCATCGCGTAAGCGTTGCCGCCAAAGTGCGGCTCTTTTTCCAGCAAGAGAAAATCACGATGTTGCAAACGATAGGCCGCCGTCAAACCGCTGATCCCGCCGCCCACGATCACCACATCGTGCCGCACCGAGGCCGCCTGCCGCGTGAACACTTTGCCGTCGCGCACCTGGTGGCAAATTCGATTGTCCTCGCCGTCTACATCTGCCGCAGAATTTTTCTGCGCTTGATCGGTTCGCGCCACCAGTGAAATGTCGATGGGGCATCCCGCCGTTACCGCTCCAGCCACCACAAACTTGATGAAGTCCCTGCGATTCGCGCTCATAACGCATTTCCTTCCACGGCTTCCACGAGTTCCGTGCCCGCTTCCGAAGTGGCCTCGCCACGCACGCGCAAGCGATACCAAAGTACGATCGCAATCAGTGAAAACAAAAAGATAATCGTCGACACCGCATTAATCTCCGGCGTGATGCCGCGCCGCAGCCTTCCCCAGATTTCCAGCGGCAGCGTGTTGTCGCGCCCGATCAGAAAAAAGCTCACCGCAATCTCGTCCATCGATAGCGTAAAGATAAGGAGCGCCGCACCGATGATCGGCAACTTCAAATTCGGAACCGTGATACGCCAGAATGTTTGCCAGTAATTGGCCCCCAGATCGAGCGAAGCTTCTTCCTGCGCCCGGTCGAGCTTCTGCAGGCCCGCGAACACTTCCGTCGTCGCCACGGAAATCAACGCCGTTCCATGTCCTAGGACAATCGTCATCAGGCTGAGCTTCGTCCCCGTCACGTTGAACAGCATGAGGAGCGAAAGCCCCGTAATAATTCCCGGCAAGATCAAAGGCAGTAGCGCCAATCGCCGGAACAGAGCCTTCCCCGGAAACTGCGCGCGCTCGAGCGCCAGAGCCGCCGGCACACCGAAGGTCAACGAGATCGCCATCGCCGCTAGCGCAACTTGCAGGCTGTTGAGCACCGAATCCCAGATCGGCCCGTCGGCAAAGAGCGTGCGGTACCAGTCCAGCGTCAGATGGTGCGGCGGAAATCCGCCAACGCCTTCCGCATTGAATGAATAAAGGATGAGAACGACGATCGGCAAGTAAAGGAACGCAAACACAGCGACAGCATGGAACAGCAACCAGCGTGAGCCTGAAACCAATTTCGCGTCGCTCACGAGAAGCTCCATTTCTTTTCCAGCCGCTCGGATAAAAACAGCAGGCTCACTACCAGCAGCAACATGCACAACGAGATCGCCGCGCCCAACGGCCAGTTGTAAGCCGCGCCAAACAGGCTGACCACGATGTTTGAAATCATGATGCCACTTGGCCCTCCCAGCAGTAAGGGTGCAAGAAAATCGCCGAGGCTGAGCACGAAAGCAAACGTCGCCCCTGCAAGCACTCCCGGAATCGAGAGAGGGAAGATCACCTTCCAGAAAGTTTGCCCAGGAGTCGCTCCCAAGTCATGAGATGCTTCTACGAGATTGCGCGGAATGTGCTCCAGCGCTGCGTAAATCGGCAGAAACGCAAACGGCGTATAGATGTGCGTCAACGTCAGTACGACCGCAAACGGACTATATAACAGGAATTCCAGCGGATGCTTCGTGAGGTGCACATACTGCAGCAGGGTGTTCAACACCCCGTCCGATCCGAGGATCGTCTTCCACGCATAAGCCCGCACCAGGTAACTCACCCACAGCGGAATAATCACCAACTGATACAGCAGATCTTTTTTCTTTCCTGCATAAAAAGAAAGAAAGTAAGCCAGCGGATACCCCAGCAGCAAAGAAAAAACAGTCACGCGCGCGGCAATCCACATGGAGCGCAGTAGCGTTTGCCAATAAACATCGACCCGCAGCAGTTGCGCGTAATTGTCGAGGTTCCACGAGTGCACGATGCTCTGCGAGGCTGATACCGACCAGAAGCTGTAGCAGAACATCAGCAAATACGGCGCCAGCAGAAACATCGTCACCCACAGAAGTGGAGGCAGCGTCACCGTGGCTTTGTAAGCTCGGGAAAACATTTAGATTCTTTCGGACGACTCGCTCACCAGCACGGCGTCGGCCGCCGAGAACTCCAGATCAACTGTGTCCAACGCGCCACCACTTCCTGAAGTCCGAACAACCATTACCAGTCCGTCGCCGCAGTCAACGCGAATCAACTCCGCCGCGCCGTGAAATGCCTGATGGAGAACTTTTCCGCGAACTCGTACACCGTTCGATAGCGCCGTATTCTCCGCCGCAAGCCGGACATTCTCGGGCCTCAACGAAAACAGCACTGGTCCATCGGGAAGAGACGTTTGCCATGTCAGCGGTCCGCAGCGCGTCACTCCCGCGCGAACCTCGCCCTTCAGCAAATTGGTATGCCCAATGAATTGCGCCGCATAAGCCGTCGAGGGTCTGCCGTAAATTTCTCGCGGGGTCGCTACCTGTTCCAACTCACCGGATCGCAACAGCGCAATCCGGTCCGACATCACCATCGCTTCTTCCTGATCGTGCGTAACGAAGATGAACGAAATCCCAACCGCGCGCTGCAGTGACTTCAATTCCACTTGCATCTGCCGCCGCAAATTTGCATCCAGCGCCGAAAGCGGCTCATCCAGGAGCAGCAATCGAGGACGGTTCACCAGCGCCCGTGCCAGCGCCACCCGCTGTTGCTGTCCGCCACTGATCTTTGACGGCTTCGACTTCGCGTGCGCCGACATTTTCACCTTCACTAGAGCCTCCGCCACTCTGGACGAAATCTCTGCCTCGGGCCTTTTCGCTACGCGCAGTCCATACGCTACATTTTGCTCAACGGTGAGGTGCGGGAATAACGCATAGTGCTGAAACACAGTGTTCACGCGACGCCGGTAGGGCGGCTGACGATCCAGTCGCTCATCCCCCATCCAAACTTCGCCCGCGCTCGCGCTCTCAAAGCCCGCGATAATTCGCAGCAGCGTCGTTTTTCCCGAGCCGCTTTCTCCAAGAATCGTGAGGAACTCTCCTTCCGCTACATCCAGAGAAATGTCCCGCAATACCTTGTTCTTGCCGAAGTTCTTGGCTACGTTGCGAATGCGAAGCAAAGGACGGCCGAGGATTCCCGCAACAGCATCCCGCACGGCCGTCATTTCAGATGTGCTCATCAGCGTATCGGATCTCTCGCCGGAACCAAGGGTGAACTCTGAAGCACAGGCCGGAGACTCGCAACGTGGTACTGGGTACTAGGTATTGGTTTTATTGCGCCGCTTTCACTTCATTCCAAATCTCGTTGTACTTGCCGCGCCGCGGGACATTCTGCCAGAAATAAAGCCGCTTCTGGTAGTTGTCCACATCGTCGAGATGCAGGCTCTTGACCTCGGCCGGCGTCATGAACTGCCCGGCCTGCGGATTCGCCGGAGTATACCCGGTCACGTCGGTCACCTTTTTCTGTGTCTGCGCCTCGATCATGTACTCGAGAAATTCGTAAGCCAGATCCTTGTTCTCGCTGCCTGCGGTGATCATCAAGTGGTCGATCCATCCGGTTGTGTTCTCTTTTGGAATCGTCTCACCCACCGGAAAATTGACCTTGCGCAGTTGATTGGTCATCAGCGGCCATCCCATCGCCGCCACTACTTCGTGATTCTGAAAAAGATTGGTCAACTCTCCGCCGGTTGACCACATTTTGCGGATATTCGGTTTCAACTCCAGCAATTTCTTCTTCACCGCATCGAGTTGCTCGTCGGTTAAGTTGTAAAGCTGCGAGGGATCGGGCTTGTCATAGCCTAGAACCTGCGCGGCCATGTAAATCGTCGAGAGATCGTCCCACACCGAAATCTTGCCCCGGTATTTCGCATCCCAAAGCACGTTCCACCTGTCCGGAGGCTGCGCGAAAACGGAGGTGTCGTAGAGCAGCGGGTCGGGCCCCCACATAAACGGAACTCCAAACACCTGGCTTTTTATGCGTACCAGGGGCAGGGAAGTCAGTTGGGGAGAGAGTTGCGCATAACTCGGAAGCTTCGTCAAATCCAGCGGCGCAGCCAAGTTCGCCGCAGCAATCGATGTGGCCACGTCACTCGAGGGAGAAATCACGTCATAATTTCCCGCGCTGCCGCCGCGCAGCTTGGCCACCAGTTCGTCGCTCGATCCCATGTAGGACGCCGAAACCTTGCAGTGATGTTGTTCCTCGAAAGCCTTTGTGAATGCCGGATCGGCATAGCCCTCCCACACCAGCAAGTTGAGCGTCGGAGTCTTCTTTGTGCACGAGCCGGTCAACAAAATCAGAAACATCAACAACAGCAGGGTCACCGAATGTTGTGTCTTCATCAGTTGCTCCTTCGCTGTTTCGGTCGTGCTCGCGGAAGCGCCGCACTTCATATGCAGCAGAAAATCAAAATGTCGGCGGCGTATTCACCCAAAGCACCCAGGTTTCTGCGCGCCCTGGATTTCTCCAATGATGTGGCGTTGCGCTCTCAAAATAAAAACTGTCTCCAGCTTTGAGGCGGTATTCTTCGTTCTCCAGCATGATCGTCAGTTGCCCGCGCAAGACGTAGAGAAACTCTTCTCCCTCGTGCGTGTAAGATTCGCCGCTGCCTGCCTCGGGCGCCACGCGAAACAAGTGCGGCTCCATCACCGTATTTCCCCACGCCAGCAACTCCATACGAACGCCGGAGCCGGCCTCCAACACTTTTCTTTGTTCCGGACGCACCTGCCGGCTGCTGATGCCCGTCCCATCAAAAAAATCGAGGATGTTCGTCTTATAAAATCGCGCCAGCTTGCGCAGCGTGCCCACCGAGCCGCTCATCTGCGAACGCTCGAGCGCGCTCAAAAATCCCACCGAGATCCCCACGGATTGTGCCACCTGCGCGAGTGAAAGCCGGCGCTTCGCCCGCAATTGCCGCAAGTGTGAGCCAATCGCTCCCGCCGCCCCGTCAACCGCGGGACGCACCCGCCCTTCGCGCCGCAACAACTCAACAATCGCCGCGGCATTCAACCCTCGCACCTTGCGCAGGAACCGCGCGCGCTTCAGCAGCTTCACATCGTCAGCCGTATACAGCCGGTACTTGCTCTCGGTGCGCCGAGGGCGCGTCAGCCCCAAACTTTCCCACGATCGTATGACCGACTGCGACACTCCCACACGCCGCGCCACGTCTCCGATCTTCAAGTAAGGTGCCGAATTGCTTGCGGCCATCGCGTACCACGAGTCGATAAGAATTTTCTATGCAAGGCAGCGCTTTTTTTATCCTTGACAGCGCGCCACATGCTTCTCTAACCTTGCGGGATTATAGCAAGGTTGTGGCAGGACACAAGCTGTCGTTTTCAAGAGAAGTTCTTAGAAACGGTTTCAAGAAAGCTTTCCAAGAAAACTGCATCTGCTTAAGATGCCCGGAGGCTCCATGCCGTCAACGCGACCCCGCTGGACCATCTGTCTGGGAATCGTATGTCTTGCCCTCGCCATTTCTCTCGCTATCCCCGCATTGCTTACAGCTCAAGGAGCCAGTGGCCGCATCGTCGGCCGCATCGCCGACCCAACCGGTGCCGTCCTTGCTCATGCGAAGATCACGCTGGTCAATGATGCCACCGGCATCAGCCGCGACGCTCTCACCAACGATAGCGGCGACTACAGTTTCGTCGAAGTCACTCCCGGCACCTATACCGTTCAGTTTGAGTTGACCGGCTTCAAGAAAAATGTTCAGAAGGGAATTACCGTCGACGTCAATCAGGTGGTCACTCTCAATTCCACTCTGCAAATTGGCGGATCCCAGGAAACCGTCGA
The DNA here is from genome assembly GCA_963808195.1 of uncultured Acidobacteriaceae bacterium. GTDB lineage: Bacteria > Acidobacteriota > Terriglobia > Terriglobales > Acidobacteriaceae > Sulfotelmatobacter. Next base: position 425,568 of record CAWEEW010000013.1, read on the forward strand.
AGTTACGTCGGAAGCTCCTCAGGTGGATACCACCAGCACTCAGCTTGGCGCTGTGATTAATGACCGCTCGGTCAACGAACTACCCCTGAACACTCGCGATACGTATCAATTCCTCCAGCTTCAGCCCGGCGTGCAGGCCCAGTTGGGATCGAGCGGCAGTTTGTTTGCCGGCACTGAGGACGCCGGTTCGGTTTCGGTTAACGGCGGACGAACCCGCGCCAATAACTTCAGCGTCAACGGCGGCGACGCAAACGACCAATTTGTAAATACTCCTACGATTCAACCGACTCCCGATGCGGTCGAGGAGTTTCGCGTTATCACCAACACCTTCGACGCCGAGTACGGCCGCAACTCAGGTTCCGTGGTCAACGTGATCACCAAGTCCGGTGGCAATACCTTCCACGGGAATGTATACGAATACTTCCGCAATACAATTCTGGATGCGCGAGGCTACCCCGACACAAGCAAGCCGCAGCTCAATCAGAACCAGTTCGGAGGGACTTTCGGCGGCCCCATCAAGAAGGATCGCACGTTCTTTTTCCTCTCCTATGAAGGGCGCCGCATCCGCGATGGCGTGCCCGGACAGTTGTTGAATGTGCCAACGGCTGCGGAATTCGGTGGAAACTTTGCCGACGTCGGTGGCTTTGCCGGTGGCGGGTCGATTAGCAATTCATTCGTGGCTAATGTTTTGAATGGCCGCACGGGCTGCACGAATGCCATTCTCGCAGTTCCCACCGCGGTAGCTCCCGCAGCCGGGGTCGACTGGTCGTCGATCTTTCCTACCGGTGCGATTCCCACCCAGTGCCAGGATCCTGTCGCCGCGAATCTGCTTCAAAGGTTTGTCCCTGCCGCCAACGAGGGCGCTAATCAATTTCAAGTAACGCCGGTTGGCACCGACAACGCCGACCAGTTCACCGCTCGTTTCGATCACCGCATCAACGACCACCAGAGTTTCACGGCTTACTACTACTTCAACGATGGCCGTCAGCTCAACCCTTACAATTCGTTTGAGGCGGCCAGCGCCAACGTTCCAGGCTTCGGGAACTACAACAACCTTCGCTTCCAGCAGTGGAACTTCACTCACACCTGGACCGTCAATAATGCAATCGTGAACGAGGCTCACTTCACTTATATGCGTGAGGGCGAACTCGGATTCTTGAAGAATCAGACATCCAACGCGGTCACATCCTCCTGCACCGGCACGGCTGCGGCTGTTTGCTTTACCGGCCTATCCGATTCCTCAGCGATCACCGCTGAATTTGGTACCGCCGCAAATCTGGGCATAACCACAGGCCTGCCTTCCAACTTTACCGGTGTACCGTTCGTGAATATTTCGGGCGGCGCTTCGTTCGGTAACAACTTTGAGGGATTTCTGCCTCAGGTTGGAAACAGTTTCCAATGGACCGATGAACTCAGCTGGGTGAAAGGCAACCACACCATCAAGTTCGGCGCAGACGTTCGCCGCGCTCGTTTCGATCAGTTTTATTATTTCGATGTCAATGGTGAATACACCTTTGATAACAGCGGCCCGAATGGAATTTTTCCTGGCGACGGCGATCAATACGCCGAATTTCTGCTGGGTTTGGCAGATGGCTACACGCAAGGCTCAGGCCAGCGTGAGGATGTCCGCAGCACCGCTGTCTATCCTTTTATTCAGGATAGTTGGAAGATCAAGCCAAACTTGACCCTGAATTACGGCCTTCGCTGGGAGTTTACTCCTCCCCCGACCGATATTAGCGGCCACGTGGAGACCTTCCGGCCCGGACAAAATTCCACGGTCTACCCTTGCGGAATCACGAATAGCACGGCCTACTGGCAGGGTCTCGGTGTATCGAATCCCACCTGCGCTAACACCGGCTCGGAACCGACTGGACTGGTTGTTCCCGGCGACCCAGGAGTCCCCGCCGGGATGAGCACAACTTATTACAAGGCTTTTGCACCGCGCATTGGCATCGCCTATAGCCCTAATTTCTCGAGCGGTCCTTTGGCCACGCTCTTCGGCGGCGCTGGAAAAACCAGCATTCGTGCCGGTTGGGGGCTTTTTTATAATCCAATCGAAGAACTGGTTCTGGCTCAGTTCGGCGCCGAGCCTCCTTTCGGCGGCAGTTCATCGCTGTCCGACATTTTCTTCAATACCCCATACGTGAATCAAGCCGAATTTCAAACTCCGAATCCTTTTGGCGGAATTATCACTCCCACCAAAGGCGCGCCGACCGACCTTTCGCTGTTTCGGCCGATTCTTCTCTTCGGCGAATTTCAACCGCACCTGCGCTCGCAATATACCTCGCAATACAATCTGACAATCCAGCGGGATTTAAGCAACAACATGATGTTCCAGATCGGCTACGTCGGTTCGCAGGGACATCGCCTCCTGGCTGCTCACGATATCAATCCATCGAATCCCCAAACCTGTCTGGATATGTTCAACATTTCGCAGTATTACGCGAACCAGCCCCAGACGCCTACCAACCAGGCACTCGCGGCTGACTATGGATGCGGGCCGACTGCGGAAGACGCCGAGTGGATTCTGCCGGCCAACAGCATTCCCAACGGATTCACGCTCCACATGCCCTATGGATCAGTTGCGAAATACGGACCGGGAAATCCAGCTCTCAATTTAGTTGGCCTCCGTCCCTATTCGTCGCCAAACTGTAATCCGCTCGGAGCTCCAAATACTCCCGGCACTGGCTGTCCCGTCGACGGCGTTCCTGTCTTCACCGACATTTTCGCGGAAGACACCATCGCCAACTCTTCTTACAATGCGCTCGAAATGATGTTGCAGAAACGCTTCTCTCATGGATTGCAGTTCCAAGCCGCCTACACTTTTAGCAAGTCGATCGACACTGGTTCCACCTTTGAAGAAACCCTCAACCCGTTTAACTTCGGCGCCAGCCGCGCTCTTTCGATCTTCAACTCGAAGCAGCGTTTTGTGGTCAGCTACGACTGGGAAATTCCCGTTCGTCGATACTCAGGCTTGAAGGGCAAAGTATTGGACGATTGGGAGCTCTCAGGCATCACGCAATTTCAGAGCGGCTTTCCCATCCGTCTGAACACCGAGGATGACAACGAGTTGATCAATAGCCTGTTCTTCCTCGGGACTGAGGCCCCGAGTTTGGTGGCGCCGTTCCAGACATTGAATCCGAGGAAGACCTACACTTCGCTTGGCCTCAACACTCCTGGTTACTATTTCAATCCGAATGATTTTGCGGATCCTCCGCTCGGCCAGTTCAACAATGGCACGCAGCGCACCATCTGCTGCGGTCCGGGACTTGACGATTGGGATTTCTCCGTCCACAAGAAGATTGCCTTCAGTGAGACCAAGTATTTTCAGTTCCGTGCGGAAATCTTTAACCTTTTCAACCATGCAAATTTTTCGAACCCCGACGGCGGTTTTTCCGACGGGCCGACCTCGTTCGGCAAGATCACGACCGCCGGTGATCCGCGGCTTTTGCAGTTCGCATTAAAGTATTTCTTTTGAGTTAGAGGATTAGACTAGAAAGCACTACCCCGGGCGGTTCTACCGCCCGGCATTCTAATGGCCCGCGGCCTATTGCGCTGCAGGCTTGAGCCATCCTGGAGCAGTCCGATGTATCCCGATCTACAGAAAGAACTCGCGGCCTACGAGCGCCGAACGCCAAAGTCCGCCGAAGCGCACAAGAAAAACCTCAAACGAATTCCGCTTGGCGTGGCCAGCAATTATCGGCATTACGAGCCCTGGCCTATCTTTGTGAAAGACGCCAGTGGCAGCAAGTTCCGCGACCTCGACGGCAACGAATACATCGACCACAATCTGACTTTCGGCGCGCTCATGGCCGGACATTGCCATCCCGCTGTCATGAAGGCCGTTGAAAAGCGTCTTTCGACCGGGACTATGTACGGCATGCCTCACGACATGGAATGGGAACTTGCCGAGGAAATCTGCAAGCGCTTTCCCGTCGAGATGGTCCGCTTCGGCAACAGCGGCACTGAAGCCACCATGCACGCGATTCGCCTGGCCCGCGCCGCCACCGGTCGCGACAAGATCGTAAAGTTTGAGGGCGCTTACCACGGCCTGCACGATTCCGCTCTGGTCAGTGTAAAACCCCACGCCCCAGACTTCGGCGATATCGATAATCCTACATCCGTTCCCGGCGGACTCGGCGTGCCCAAGTCCGCTCTTGCCAACGTCACCATTGCCACATTCAACGACCTGGCCACCGTCGAGCGTCGCTTTAAAGAAAATCCCGGCGAGATTGCCGCGATCATTCTCGAGCCGATCTTGATGAATGTCGGCCTCTGCTTGCCGCAGCCCGGCTTCCTGAAGGGACTGCGCGAGATCGCCACCAAGAACGGCGCGCTTCTGATCTTCGATGAAGTAAAAACCGGCGCAAAACTCGGGTGGGGCGGTGCCAGCGAATACTTCAACGTCAAGCCAGATATGATCTGCCTTGCCAAATCAATCGGCGGCGGTTTTCCCCTCGCTGCTTTCGGCGCAAGCAAGTCTGTGATGGACCTTATTTCTCAACACAAGGTCTTCCACGGCGGCACCTACAACACCAACCCCGTGTCGATGGCTGCCGGCCTCGCCACCTTCCGCGAAGTCCTCACGCGCGACAACTACGCGCACGTCGACAAGCTCGGGAAAAAACTCGCCGAGGGATATCGCAAGACTATCGCGAAAGTTGGCTTGCAAGCCTATATCGCGCAAGCCGGCGCTAACGGCGCTCTGATGTTTTATCCGAAAGAAATTCGCAACTACCGCGACTGGACCACGATCGATATCGATCTCTGGCGCCACTACTGGTTCGCCATGGTTAACCGCGGTGTGATGCCGCAGCCCTACTGGTGGGATGAGCAGTGGACGATTTCTGTTCAACACACCGATGCCGATATCGACAAACATCTGGCTGCCTTCGGCGACATAGCCGAATCGCTCGCTAAGGCGCAGCAGGAACGAATTGGCCAGCCCGCGCTGGCCGCGCACTAGTGTGTAGAACAGAAAGGTTCATGTGGGGACAGCCGCGCCTTCGGCAAACTCAGGCCAGGCTCTCGGCTGTCCTGCCGACAGTTAATAAAACGTGTGTCATTCCGAACCGGGCGAAAGCCCGGCGAGGAACCTGCTGTTTGCGGCCATCTAACAAACTTTGTCTACATCAACCCAATCCGCCCAGCCCCACCTCATCCGCGCCCTCGGACGCCGCGACCTCGTTCTCCTCTTCGTTGTCGCCGTCTTCAACCTGAACGTAGTCCCATCCATCGCAGCCAACGGTGGCGCCACTATCTGGCTCTGGATCATCTCGCTTCTTCTTTTCTTCTGGCCGCAAGGCATTGCCGTCATCGAACTCGCGCACCGCTATCCCGGCGAAGGCGGCGTCTATCTGTGGGCGAAAGAGGTCTTCGGCGACTTTCACGGATTCCTCTCCGGCTGGTGTTACTGGACCAACAACATGCTCTATGTGCCGACCGTGATGCTTTACTTCGTCGGCGTCTCGGTCTATGTGCTCGGTCCCGCTCATCTCGGCCTCGCTGATAATAAAGTTTTCGCCTCCACCACTTCGCTAGTCTTGCTGGCTCTCCTCACTGTGCTCAACATCGTCGGCCTCGGAGTCGGCAAGTGGATTAACAATCTCGGCGCCATCGGAACGTTCGTCGCCGCCGCCGTCCTGATCGGTTTGGGCGTAGTGATCTGGTCGCGCTTTGGCACCACCATCACTGCGGTAGATTTCAAAATCCCCGCAGACCCGCGTTTCGTCCTGAATTCTTTCGGCGTCATCTGCTTCGGCCTGGTTGGCCTCGAACTCGCGTCTGTCATGGGCGACGAAATCAAGGACCCCCGCCGCACCCTCCCCGGTGCTGTCGCTTTGGGCGGAGTCCTTTCCGGCGCGCTCTACGTGGGCGCCACTCTTACCCTGCTCATCGCCGTGGGAAAAAATGTCAACGTGCTGCAAGGTATAGTTCAGGCCGTCAGTCACATGGCCGGCAGTATCGGCCTCGGCTGGATCACCATCCCCTTTGCCTTCATGCTTAGCCTTTCCATTGCCGGCATAGGTTCCGCGTGGATGGGCGGTTCCGCCCGCATTCCTTTCGTCGCCGGCCTCGATTCCTACATGCCCTCTTGGCTCGGCAAGGTTCATCCCCGCTACGCCACGCCGTACGCCGCATTGATCGTCCAAGGAATCGTCTCGGCGATCCTGGTTCTGGGGAACTTTTACGGCTGGTGGTTTTGGGATAAGTTGATGGGCGTCTTCGGCCTCTTGCCGCTCCTGTATTTGAGCCCCGCAGGAGCCGGAGAAGTTTTCCAGAAACTCTTGTCGCTGGCCGTCGTTCTCCAACTCGTTCCGTTCCTTTATATGTTCGCTGCGCTGATTTGGTTCGCACTAAAGGAAACCACGCCACAGGGCCAGTACAGCCATACAACCATGTTTCTTGCGGGTACCAGCGGCCTGCTGACTACGGTTCTGGGGATCGCGCTTGTGTTTTTTCCGGCTCAGCAGATCACATCGTTATGGTCCTACGAGATATGGATGTTCGGCGGCACGCTGTTTTTCATTGGTCTCGCCGCGTTCTTCTTCTTCGTCTACGGCCGTCACAAAGCGCCGCAACCACAGATTGGGAAGAGCAAGACTTCAGTCGTGCCGCTGGCTGCTGACAAGGTCTGATTGGGATTGCGATTTGGATAGCGCAGCGCTTTGGCGCTGCAAGGAAGCTTGCGAAATCGACGGCGGCTTTAGCGCTGAGATAGGCAGGAGGTCGAAACCAAAATGTCCGGCGGAGTCACTACGGAAGTACGCGCTTATCAGATGTACATCAACGGCGAGTGGGTCGCGAGCAAATCCGCGAAGACCTTCCCGGTCTACGATCCGTCGACCGAAGAAATCATCGCCCAGGTTCCCGACGCCGGCCCCGACGACGTCAACCGCGCAGTAGCCGCGGCCAAAGCGGCGTTCGAAGAAGGTCCCTGGGCAGCCAGTACCGCGCAGGAACGCGGCCGCGTCCTATTTCGCCTCTCAGAAAAAATCCGCGCCAATCTCCCTGCGTTAGCCGAATTCGAATGCCGCAACACCGGCAAGCCTGTCGTCGAAGCCGAATTCGATATCAACGACTCCGCCACCTGCTTCGAATACTACGGCGGCCTCGCCACCAAAGTCGTCGGCTATGTGAACCCCGTTCCTGACAACGCGATGTCCCTTTCGCTCAAAGAACCCGTCGGCGTCGCCGGACAAATCATTCCCTGGAACTATCCGTTGCTCATGGCCGCCTGGAAACTCGCTCCGGCCATCGCAGCCGGCTGCACTTGCATTCTGAAGCCTGCCGAGCAAACGCCACTCACCGCGCTCGAGTTCGCAAACTATTTCGCCGACTGTGGACTTCCTCCAGGGGTCGTCAATATCATCACGGGCTTCGGAGAAACTTGCGGCGCTCCGCTCGTTCAGCATCCCGACGTGAACAAAATCGCATTCACCGGCAGCGCTGCTGTCGGCAAAATAATCGTCAAGCAAGCCGCTGACACCGTGAAGCGCGTCACCCTCGAACTCGGCGGCAAGTCGCCTAATATTTTCTTTGCCGATGCCGACTTCGAAGCCGCCATCGACGGCGCCCTCTTCGGTGTCTTCATTAATCAAGGCGAAGTCTGCTCCGCCGGAAGCCGCATCCTGGTTCAGAAATCGATCTATAAAAACTTTGTCGAAGCGATGACCGAGAAGGCCAAGAAGATCAAGCTTGGCCCGCCGCTCGACCGCGAAACCAAGATGGGTGCGCTCGTCAGCAAAGAACAATACGACCGCGTCAACTCTTACATCGAGATCGGCAAGAAAGAAGCCAAGCTCGTCTCCGGCGGCGGGCGCCCCGAGAAAATCAGCAAAGGCTACTACGTGCAGCCCACGATTTTCTCCGACGTCACCAACTCCGCACGCATCGCCCGCGAAGAAATCTTCGGCCCCGTCGCCGCAGTAATCCCTTTTGAAGACGAAAAAGACGCGCTCAAGATCGCCAACGACTCCCCCTACGGCTTGGCTGCCGCTGTCTGGACTCGCGACATCTTCAAGGCGATGCGCACAGTCAAAGCTTTACGTGCAGGCATCGTCTGGGTGAATCACATGCAGCCCACGTACGTAGAAGCCCCGTGGGGCGGATACAAACAATCCGGCTTCGGCCGCGAACTCGGCCCCTGGGGCATCGAAGAATACCTCGAAACCAAGCAGGTCTACATCAATCTGAACGAAGCCCCAATCGGCTGGTACTAAACTTTGCTGTCACTGATACTTGGTATTGATAAATGAAGGCGCGATCTCAAAACCCTTGTCATCCTGAGCGAGGATTGATCTTCGCGCACAACGCGAAGATCAACCGCAGTCGAAGGACCTGCTGATGTATGCGACGCCACGACTGCCGCAAGGCATTCTCCCGAGAAACTGATATGAGTACAATTCAACTCCGCACCCCAATCCCCGGCCCCAACTCCCGCGCACTCTCCGAGCGCCGCGCCCAAGCCGTGCCCCGCGGCCTTTCACACGGCACGCCCATCTACGTCGCGAAGGCCGAAGATGCATGGCTCGAAGACGTCGACGGCAACCGTTACATTGACTTCGCCGGCGGCATCGGATGTGCCAACGCCGGCCATCGCCAGAAACCTGTCGTCGATGCTATCCGCGGACAGCTAGACAAATTTCTCCACACCTGCGTTCAGGTCACGCCCTACGAAGGCTACATCCGTCTCGCGGAACGCATGAACGAAGTCACCCCGGGAAAGTTTCCCAAGAAAACTCTATTCGTCAACAGCGGTGCCGAAGCCGTCGAGAACGCCGTCAAGATCGCCCGCGCTTACACGAAACGTCCCGGCATCATCGCTTTCGAGGACGCATTCCACGGCCGCACCATGATGACGCTCGCGCTCACCAGCAAGACTCATCCGTATAAAGCCGGTTTTGCGCCGTTTCCCAGTGAGGTCTATCGCGTTCCCTTTGCCTATTGTTATCGCTGCTCCTATAACTTGAAGTATCCGTCCTGCGATCTGTATTGCGCCCGCCATCTCGAAGACACTTTCAAGCGCGTAGTCGCCAACGAAGAAGTCGCGGCAGTAATCGCTGAACCTGTCCTCGGTGAGGGTGGTTTCGTCGCGCCGCCGCCGGACTATTTCAAAGTTCTCATTGATCTCTGCCACAAGCACGGCATCCTCTTCATCGCCGACGAAATCCAATCCGGCTTCGGACGCACAGGCGCCATGTTCGCGAGTGAGCGCTACGGGATTGAACCTGACATTCTAGTGACGGCAAAATCTCTTGGCGGCGGCCTGCCGCTCGCTGCTGTCACCGGCCGCGCCGAAATCATGGATGCGCCCGCCGTTGGCGGCCTCGGAGGAACCTTCGCAGGCAATCCGCTCTCGTGCGCCGCGGCGTTGGCTGTTCTTGATTTGTTTGAGAAAGGGAATTTACTGACACGCGCCGATGAACTAGGCGACCGCTTCCAGCGCCATGCTCGCGAATGGCAGCGCCGCTGGCCCATCGTCGGCGACGTGCGCGGCCTCGGCGGCATGCAAGCCATCGAACTTGTGAAGTCACAAGAAACAAAAATCCCGGCAACCGATGAAACCAAACAGATCACGCGCTATTGTTACGAGCACGGCCTGATTACGATCATCGCAGGATCGTATTCGAACGTGATCCGCGTGCTTGTCCCGCTGGTAGCCACCAATGAACATATGGATGAGGGCCTCGATGTGCTGGAGTCAGCGCTGGCCGCCGTTTGTGACAAGAAAGGTGCCGTAGCACAGCTAGTCTAAAAGTTCTGTCATCCTGAGCGAGGATTGGTCTTCGCCTCAAGCGCGAGACCAACCGCAGTCGAAGGACCTTGTAACCCAAGTATCATTGAAAAAGTCGCAGGGAATTCTCAAGATGCAGCGCGCTCTGCGATAAAAAGTAAACACATGACCACCGTAGCCGCACCCTCCGCCATCAAGCTCACCCACTACATCAACGGCCACTGGACCGATTCGTCCGCCGGTTCATCGAAGCAAGAATGGCGCGACGTGGTCAACCCAGCCACGCGTGAAGTACTGGCTCAAGTCCCGCTCGCCGACGCGCTGAAGTCAATCAGGCCGTAGAAGCCGCCGCCGCAGCCTTCCCCGAGTGGCGCCACACGCCGCCCGAAGACCGCATCCAGCCACTCTTCAAGCTGAAGATGCTGCTCGAAGAGCATATTGACGACATCGCCCGCATCATCACGCAGGAAAATGGCAAGACCTTCGCCGAAGCCAAAGCCGAAATGCGCCGCGGGATCGAGAACGTCGAAGTCGCCTGCGGCATCCCCATGATGATGCAAGGTTACAACCTCGAAGACGTCGCCCGTGGCATTGACGAAATAATGATCCGTCAGCCTCTCGGCATCGTCGCTGCCATCACGCCCTTCAACTTTCCCGGCATGATTCCGTTCTGGTATCTGCCCTATGCCATCGCCACCGGCAACACCTTCATCCTCAAACCGAGCGAGCGCGTTCCGCTCACCATGCGTTACGTATACGAGCTGCTCGAAAAAACGGGGCTTGCCCAAAGGCATAGTCAATCTGATCAATGGTGGAAAAGCCGCTGTGGACGCGCTTCTCGATCATCCCAAAATTCGCGCCATCAGCTTCGTCGGATCGACGCCGGTCGCAAAGTATGTTTACTCACGCGCCGCCGCGAACGGCAAACGCGCGCAGTGCCAGGGCGGAGCGAAAAATCACGTCGTCGTTCTCCCAGACGCCGACATGCCCATGGCCACGCAAATCATCAGCGACAGCGCTTTCGGATGTGCGGGCCAGCGCTGCCTCGCCGTCTCCGTCGCGGTTACGATTGGCGAAGCGCAAAAAACGTTTCGCGACTCCATCGCCGACGCCGCTTCAAAACTTAAAGTCGGCAACGGCCTCGAAGACGGGATTCAAATGGGTCCGGTGATCACGCCGCAGAGCAAGGAACGCGTCGAATCGCTCATCGGCCTCGGTGAGAGGCAGGGTGCGAAAGTTCTCCTCGACGGGCGCAATTCGAAGATTCCGAAATACGAATCCGGCAACTTCGTAAATCCGACCATCCTCGACAACGTTCCCGCAACCAGCGACCTTGCCGACACAGAAATATTCGGTCCGGTACTCAGCCTAGTCCACGCCAACGACATGGACGACGCCCTTGCCTTCCTCGAACGCAGCGCCTACGGCAATCAGGCATCGCTCTTCACTTCCAGCGGATCCGCCGCGCGCCGCTTCCGCTACGAAGCGCCCGCGGGAAACATCGGCATCAACATCGGCGTCGCTGCTCCCATGGCCTATTTCCCCTTCAGCGGATGGAAGAACAGCTTCTTCGGCGATCTCCACGGCCAGGGCCGCGACGCCATCGAGTTCTACACCGATAAGAAAGTCGTAGTCGAACGCTGGGCTAAAGAGCACAGCCGAAAATTCTAGAGTTGAGTCATTGAGTGATTGAGTCATCGGGCCATTGAAAAGCAAAATATAGACGCGTGTTGCATTCAATCTCCCGATGACTCAATCGCTCAATGACTCAATGATCTGCGATTCTGCAATCAGCAAACTGAGGATTCCATGACCACAACTCTCACCACGCCCACCATGACTGACAAGAAAATGTCCGGCAAAGAAATTGTCGACCTTTCCCGCAAGCACACGCTCTACGAATGGTCCGCGCAGTCGAAGGTTGATCCCATTCCGGTCGCCAGCGCCAAGGGGATTTACTTCTACACGCCCGAAGGCAAGCGCTTCATCGACTTTAACAGCCAGCTCATGTCCGTCAACATCGGACACGGCGACCCGCGCGTCATTCAAGCCATCGCCGAGCAGGCCGCAACGCTCACCTATGCGAATCCATTCATGGCTACGGAAGTTCGCGCGCGGCTTGGCGCGAAACTCGCCGAAATCACTCCAGGCGATATCGACACGTTCTTCTTCACCAACGGCGGAGCCGAGGCCAACGAGAACGCCATCAAGCTCGCGCGCTTCTTCACCGGACGTCACAAGATCATCGCGCGCTATCGCTCTTATCACGGCGCAACTGCTGGAGCGATCAGCCTTACGGGCGATCCGCGCAGATGGGCTGCCGAGCCGGGCATTCCGGGCGTCGTGCACGTGCTCGATCCTTATCACGGCATCGAGCGCGGATGGGAATCGGCTGAATCTTCTCTCGCCATGATTGAGGAGACCATTCAGCTCGAAGGCCCGCAAACCATCGCAGCGTTCATTCTCGAGCCGGTCACTGGGACGAACGGCGTTCTCGTTCCACCGGATGGATATCTCGTCGGCCTGCGCAAGATCTGCGACAAATACGGAATTCTGATGATCGCCGATGAAGTGATGTCTGGCTTTGGGCGAACCGGCGAATGGTTCGCGGTCGATCACTGGAAGGTCGTTCCCGATCTGCTTTGCATGGCGAAAGGGCTGACTTCGAGCTATCTTCCGCTGGGAGCGGTTGGCATGCGGCATCACATCGCGCAGCATTTTCACGACAAAGTTTTTTATGGAGGACTGACTTACAACAGCCATCCCATGGGATGCGCGGCGGCGCTGGCGACCATTCGCGTGTATGAAGAAGATGGGCTGATCGACAACGCGAAAAAAATGGGCGCGATTCTCAAAGAGCTGGCGGCCGAGTTGCAGGCGAAGCATCCGTCGGTGGGCGCGGTGCGCTCGATCGGACTGTTCGGCATCGTCGAACTGGTGCGCAGCCGCAAAACGCGCCAGCCCATGGCTCCCTTCAACGGCACCTCGGAGGAGATGGCCGCCCTCGGCCGCTTCTTCCGCGAGCAGGGCCTCTACACCTTCGTCCGCTGGAACACTTTCTTCACCAACCCTCCGCTCTGCATCAACGAGCAGCAGATGCGCGAGGCCTTCGCGATCATCGACCGCGGGCTGGAGATTACGGATAAGGCTGTGGTCGACTAAATTGTGATTTTGGGTGGCGCAGCGCTTCAGCGCGCGATAGAGTCCTTCCATTGATGATGTCATTCCGAGCGCGCCGAAGGCGGGCGAGGAACCTGTTGTCGCCGATGGAAGCACCCCAAACTTGGAGACAGCCGCCTCGACTGTCCGCGGAGAAAATCGACACCGCCCCACCACCGCACGGCTGCCATGCCGTTTTCGCGCCCAACCCAGCATCCTTTCCACCGCCTCTGAAAGTCGATACGATAAGGCTAGGTAATCAGGGTGGCACTGGATCTCCTAGAGCTCGGAGCAAAACTGCGGAGGTATCGCGAACAACTCCAACTGCCGACCGCAGAGGTTGCAGCGGCTACCGGGATAGAAGAAGCGCGCCTGCGAGAGTTTGAGGCGGGAACCACCAGCCCGACGGGTGACGAGATTCTGATCGTTGCTGACCTCTACAAATGCGACTACAGATTCTTTGTGTCAAACGAAAGACGAGCTGCCTTTGAGCAGACGGAGAATCTCTACCGACGCTTCGGTTCCGAGTTTTCGAAACCAGATCGATGGAGCGTGCAGGAGTTCTTGTTCCTTTGCGAGTGTGAGGAGTTCTTAAGTCGGGAACTGCACAGGATCCGCTCCCCGTTCATCTTTCAGCCGTCCGGGACCTACTTCAAGGCTCATGGCGAGCGAGCGGCTGCTGCATTGCGGAAACACTTGGCATCGTCACCAACGACGGTTCCGCTGGATGTATACGCTGATCTCCGAAAGATTGGTATCCACGTATTTCGAAGACGGCTTGAGAACTCCAACATCTCTGGGTTGACCGTCCGCCACCCCTACGCCGGTCCATGTGTCCTGGTGAACTATTCCGAGGACGTGTACAGGCAAAGGTTCACGGCGGCGCACGAAGGGGCTCACGCGATTCTCGACAAAAACGATGACGTCGTTGTCTCGTTTACGTCGTGGGATGCCAAACAGCTGATCGAGATCCGCGCAAACACCTTTGCGTCTGCATATCTGCTTCCGCCATCGATAATCACAAAACTACCGGTGGAGAACTGGGACCAGGTTGAGCTGGTACGCTGGGCGAATAAGCTAAAGGTCAACACCACGGCACTGGCGATCGCGCTAAAGGAGAACGAACTAATCGGCGAAGCCGAGTTCGACCAGCTCAGACGAGTAAGTATCAGCGCCGCCGCCAAGGCTGATCCAGAGCTAGACGGCCTGACGCCCCAGTCAGCAGAAAGGAAAAGAAATCTGCTTCAGCGCGGACTTTCATATTTCTACGTGTCCCTCTGCTTCGACGCTATAGCGGAAGGCATAATAACCAACGCAAGAGCCGCCGAGATGCTGCTGGTGTCCGAAATCGAACTCACTGAGATCGCCGCGCTATTCGGGGTGAAGCTGCTGGTCCATGATTGATCCTTCAAAGTTCGAGCGGCTCAATGTGGCGGACACCTGTTCGATATGGAATGCTCTGAGCTCCCGCGTTCTGTATTCGGCCGCAAAGCTAGCGGGGGTATCATTTTGCTGCACGCAGTTCGTTCGATATGAATGTCTCCACAAACCCGGGCGTGCCTGGCCGGAAAGGACAGAACTGCAATCTCGTTTGAGGCGCGAAATCGGCAACGGGGACTTCAAGTGCTGTCGGATTGACATCGAGGACCTCCAGGATGTTGAGATCATCGAGAACCGAATGCGGCTAAGCAAGGGCGAGATTTCGTCGATTGTATTCGCCAAGAAAAGTCAGCAAGCCTTCATGACGGATGATAAGAAAGCCTCGAACCTAGCGAAAACGGTTCTGAACAACAGCATGGTTCAGAGCACGCCCCACCTCCTCGCATGGCTTTACTTTGAGGGGAGGCTTCAAGATTCTGACAAAGACACAGTGATCGCAGACCTCGCAGCACTGAACCGCGGAAGCCTCAAAACCCATATCGACGAAGCCTACCGCGAAGCCCTCCGCTGCAGACTACTAGCACAAAACCCGGAACGCGCGCCGACCCCGAGCGATCAGAATGGAATGTCCTCATCCGTAATCGGGCCCGATCCGGGGGAAGGATCAGGAATCACCAAAGCTCCGTTCGCGTCGTGATCCTCAACATCACCGCAGGCCCGCACAAGGTGCTCCCTCACTAGATTAGTGTCTTCTGGGCGGCGTTGCTTCCGCCGCGATCGGGATGATGATCCTTACTCAGTATTTGGAATCCCTTCGTGACGAGCTTGACGGCAAGCTCTCTAGCGGTTGGCTGCCGTGGCATGGCCGATCCGCCATTTCGCCGTCGGAGGACCTCCTCGTGGATCGCGATGGTGAGCTGCAGGTCAAGAAACTCAGATCCAGAGTGCGCCTCAATGCTAAGGGGATAGAAGCTAGCCAACTCATCAAGGAAACCATCAGGCACCTCTTGGATTCGATAGTTCCGATATTTTCCGTAACCGATAACAACCATCGAAACCTCAAGGCGTACATCTCCACGCAATTCTACGTGGTGTCAATTGCGAACGCGCCAAAGATTTCCACAACCAAACGTCTGACATCTGACCTTGCGCGCTGCCCGCAAAGCATCGCATCATTGCCCAAGCAGAGGCAGTAGAGCTAGCTCATACAACTATGGAACGGCCCGAGAAAATGAGCGGAGGCAGCGCGGCACACGACTTCGCAAACTCAGCAAGTGCCGCATTTCCAATATTTTCCGTGCAAGTCACTCCGATTCAATATTTTAGCCGGACGCGTGCAGATCGAAAGTCCACAAGTTGCTGGTTATAGATATTTTAGCGACTTCGATCTGTGTTTTTTTGATCTGGATTCTCGACACGCGGAAGGCTCTCAGGTCGCAACTCCCTGCGATGTTGGTGCTCGCTCACGCGGGTATGGGGTCCTTCGACTTCGCGAGCCATTGGCTTCGCCAAAGTCTCGCTTCGCTCAGGATGACACGCCATGAAAGATCACGAGTATTTCGTCTACATCATGTGCAGCCGTTCGGGAACGCTTTACATTGGGATGACGAACAGCATTTACCGGCGCGCACTGCAACACAAGCGCGGCGAAACGGAAGGCTTTAGCAACAAGTATCATTGCGACCGGCTGGTGTATTACGAGAGCTTCGACGATGTCTACAAAGCCATTGGCCGCGAGAAGCAATTGAAGGGTTGGAGACGGGCGAAGAAAACTGCGTTGATCGAATCAAAGAATCCTCGCTGGCAGGATATGGCTGAGAAGTGGGGAGCGGAAATGCTCTTTGCAGCCGAGGCAATCCATAAGCTGTCATCCTGAGCGAAGTTGGCGTTCGCGAAGCGAAGGCCAACGCAGTCGAAGGACCCCGTGAAGTGTGCAGCGTGTGAAGACGCGTCGAGGAATTCTCACCGTGCTGAGTGCAGTGTAAGAATTCCTTGAGGGGACACGGGAACTGCAAGCAGTGCAGGGGTCCTTCGACTGCGCTCAGGATGACAACATGTTGAGTGAGGCGAGAATGTACACGGGCGGACAGCCGTCGGCGGCTGTCCCTACATACAGAGCTATTGTTGGTGCCCCGGTCAAGATCGCCAGACGCGCTGTTGAACGTCGAGCGAAGAGAACATTACGGGTTCGTGGTGAACGCTGGTGGCGTGGCGGTTGATGGCGGTGGCGGCCTGAGTGCGAAGGTTGCCATCGCGGGAGTCGAAATCGAACGTGCTGACGTGGTGCGCGCAGCGAGTGCACGAAAACTTCATGCCACCCTTAATCCGCGCGATGGTGTAATGCCGCTTCACAATTCCGAGTGTAGTCTTTTGCGGCGGGAAGGATAGGCACGAGGGTGGGGCAGCGAAGGTAACGATGGGGGACGGGTGAGAGTTCCATTGTGGGAATAGGCACCGTAGCGCTGCCGGCAGGATGTGGATGCGAGCCAAACGCGCGAATTATTGCATCGCAAAAAGCGCGACGCGTCGCGCGGCTCGCTCAGGTCCATCGTCGGGCAAGAAACGCCCTCCTCAGGATGACACAATGTGTTGAGCGCTCTCACTGATTCAGGCGGCTGTACTTCTTGAGTACTTCGCGGAGCCGGTTGTGCGGCAACGCGATGACCTCGTGATCGTCGATGCCTTTCATGGTTTCGGCGGCGACCATCGCGTTGATCACGGCTTCTTCGGTGGCTTGCACGGTGGCAAGAAAAATTGGGTCCAAGGAATCATTGGGGAGCATGGTGAGTTGGTGCAGGCCCTTGGTTCCGACCGCCCCCGGGTTGGCGGTAGAGAAGGCGAGGAAGATGTCGCCGGATCCGTCACCGGAGTAGCTGCCATCGCGGCCGAGACCCAGGGAGACTTTCTTGGCGATTCGCTTGAGTTGCGTGGGGATCAGCGGAGCGTCGGTGGCCACGATGACGATGATTGAGCCAGTGTCGCTGCCGTAGGCAGGCTTTTCCGGAATTTCTTTGCCTACCGGAACGCCTGCAATGCGGAGCTGATCGCGACGTCCGTAGTTGCATTGAACCAGGACGCCGACTGTATAGCCGCCAGCTTTAGTGTCGAGGACACGCGAGGAGGTTCCAATGCCGCCTTTGAATTCGTTGCAAATCATGCCCGTGCCGCCGCCGACGTTGCCTTCTTCGACCGGGCCGGAATGAGCGATGTCGAGGGCGTGCCAGGCGTCTTCAGGATGAACATGAAATCCGTTGATGTCGTTGAGCCAGCCGTCCCAGGTTTCGGCGACAACTGGGAGCGACCACCAATAACCTTCCATGTCAGGCGTGCCGTGCTTAACCTTCCATGCGATGACGGCATCACGGACCACGCCGACGCTGTGCGTGTTGGTGATCAGCACGGGACCATTGAGAAAACCGGAATCGTCGACCCACGTGGTGCCAGTCATCTCTCCATTGCCGTTCAGCGTGAACCAGGCGGCAAAAACGGCGTCGTTAGAGGTCTTACCTCGGGGATGAATGGCGGTGACGCCGGTGCGCACCGGGCCTTTTCCGACTACGAGTTTGCCTTCGCCGGAGATGAGGGTGGTGTGGCCGACCTCGACTCCTTTGACGTCAGTGATGGCATTGTTCGGGCCCGGCGTGCCGTCGAACGGAACTCCGAGATCGCGGGCGCGAGGCTTGGATTGGGCGTACACAGAGATCTGCGCGGAGAGCGTGAGAGCGAGCAGTGCAACTGGAACGATGCGGTTGGCAAGATATAGGAACATGAACGGCCTCCGAGCAACGAGGAAGTATATAAGGATGTGCTAACGAGCGGAAGTAGTAGTGGCGGACGCGGGGAGCAGGCCTCAGAAAGAACGGAAACAGAAAGCCAGCATTAGAAAACAAGGATGGTGAGTTGAGCAGAAAGAGGAGTTCCAAATGCCTAGGGTGGGAAAACTCAAGCAGGGGAGCCTCCGAAATCGACTCCCCTGCCGCAGATCAGTTTAGTGGTGGTCGTGGTCGCCGTGGCTGTGCCGCCAGGTCCAGTATTCTTTCTGCTCCTCAGGACGGAGCTTGCGGAAATCGCGATCCGGATCGCGATGATTTTCGCCTGCCCACTGGTGGTAGAAGACCACCTCATTGTCGTTCCAGACGTGATAGTCGCTGTAATAGGGGTCATAGACCCGGTAGTAATGATGATGGCCGCACGCCATGCCCAACACGGAAGACGCCAGTGCGGCGGCGAGAAATAGCGAAGTGACGAAACGCGACTTGCTGTTCATGCGTTAAGTAATCCTCCTCGAGTTTGTCGATCTTGACATCGTCCGACTCGCAGGAAAATTGAGCGGATTGAGATTCGTTGCCGCTTCGCGTTACCGGGTTGTCTGCTTACGCCGAGGGAGGCTCACACCCGCACGTTCAGCTTTGCCAAATCGGTTTTCAGTTGTTCGAGACTCTGCATCTGAATGGTGTGCATCCCAAGTTTTGCGGCACACTCCAGGTTCAGCGAGCGATCGTCGATAAAGCAGCAGTCTTCTGGGGCGATTTGTGTAAGCTCGATTGCCAGCTGGTAAATCCCGCTCTCGGGTTTGCGCAAGCCGACGAAACAGGAACTCACAAACACGCGGAAGATTTCCCGCAAACCAAACTTGTCGATGCGATACACGTTCAAGTCGCGAGACTCGTTGTTGATCGTGCCCATAAAGTATTTCCCCGCACGGGCCAGCGCGCGAGCGAAGTCTAGAACATCAGGCATGGGCCGTGACAGCGATAACATGTGGTCGCGAAACTGATCGCGAGTGAAGGGACGGACGCTGTAAAACACAGTGCGATCCAGGTACTCGTCGAGAGAGATCTTGCCGCGCTCGAAAGATGAGACCACCATCTCGTGCCGCGCCTGAAATTCCTTCGCATCGAGATGAAAATGTTCGAGCGCGTCGGCGCGTTCGGTATGGTCCCACGCATTAGTGAGCAGCACTCCTCCAACGTCCCAGAAAATGGCGCGAATCGCAGACACGGGTGAAACCTCCTTATCCTCTTGTCATTCCGAGCCGTTCTTTGGCGAGGAATCCGCTTTGAATTTCTTCCAGAAGACTAAGAGTGTAGATCAATTCGGATTAGTGTTTGTAGATGCTGGTCTCGGGATGATAGTTGCGCCAATCGAACCAGTAGTCTTTCAACGCTGGGACGCGGTCGAGACACTTTCCTTGCACGGGACCGGAGGTGGCGCAGCCTCGAAAGTTCCACTGGCTGGCGGTGAGTGTGTCGAGCAGGATCCAGTTTTTCGTTTCAGACTTATTGTCAGACTCAGCGTCAGAAGTCTTTCCTGTCTTCGCTTCGGCTGGTTCCTCGCCTTGCAGAAAGAATTCTGCGTCTTTGCCCTCGATGCGGCTGATGAAGACGCGAAATGATTTGCCATCGGGACCGAGGACGAGCAATAGCGGCGTGCCGTTGACACGATCCACAACCGGAGACTGCTTGGCGAAAGTCTCCCAAGGATAGGCGCGAGCCGCGCCGGCGACGGTGAGTCCGATGACCACGTCACGGGACTTAGGTTCGGTGCCGGGAAAGCTGATCACGACGGGAAGCTTGGCTACGTCGGGCTCCCATTTGGGATCGTATTCTTTCGTATATTTGGCGATGGGAGCGAGCACTTCGCCGCCGGGGAATTCATTTCTCCATTCGCTGAAGCTTAGTTCGTCGCTCAAAACGAGTTCGAGCGCCGTGCCTTTCAGCGGGCCATAGATCGCTTTGCCGGTAATCTGTTGCCACCAGCTTCCAGTTTCTTTATCGCGCATGAGGAAGTTCTGGTTGTTGATGCCGGCCAGGTAAAAATGCAGCACCCGTCCGTTAACCGTTCTTGTCCACACCAGACCGGTGTGACAAAGCGTTCAATAGGTGACGGCGATCGGCACCCCGTCAACCACGTCATTCAGAATGTGGTGGTAAGCCATCTGGCTGATGGGATACGCGCGGGCATCAGCGCCGAAGTGCACAGCCAGGATCATTTCTTTGGGATCCAGTTTGCTCTGGGACGGCGCCACGAATTGCGCAGTGGGGATGGGATGAAACATCCACTCGAAATGATTGAGCCGCGCCATTACCGCCGAGAAGGTGACGACGCACATTGCGAGCACGAGCAAAGCCTTGCGCCAGCGGCCGCCAGTTCTCCATAGCATAAACACACAAAAAAGACATACGACGCCCGCGATCGCCGTGCCCAGAGGTGCGCGCTGGCTTAGCGCCATAGCAATCAGGAGCGACCGGGGCGCTTGATAGCGGAACGGACGAATGATGAAAACAGGAATAAAGAAAAGGCCGAAGGCGATGATGGCGCTGGCAGAAAAGACAGTCCAGATCGAGCGCGAACCTGGATGCGCTGTGGCCGGACTTTTGAGTTGTGGTGTCGCTGGCAGTGCGCTCATGGATGAGTTGGTTTACGCACGGACGATTTTAGTGTGTGAATCCTACGGGAAGTGATGCGCGGGTGGAATAGTACAAAAAATTAACCCCGGTCGCGAACGACCGGGGTGTTAGATTCAGCTTCGTGCAGTCTTACTGCGGTGTGAAGCTTTGGTGGAAGCCCAAACTCACCACGTCCTGGAACTCGGGTGTTCCGGGAGGCAGATTGTTCGGGTTCAGCAGTTGTGTGTCGAAGAAATAGTTTCGGATAGGAGCGTTGTACACGGAGTTACAGCACTTGAATACTCCCGTGGCATATTGCGAATAGAACATGCTGATCTGCGAACCTGCATAGTTCACAGTGCCTCCGCCGCCGTTTCCGCTGTCGGCTCGATCCTCGAGGTAGCGCAGAAAGTTGTGCATACCGCCGTCGGTGCCAAAATCCTGCCCACCCCATGCCGGTTGCGGGAATGGAATGCTCTTCCCAGCGGCAATGGCGACCCGGTAATAGCTGGTGTTACCTTGCCGGCCGGGGTTGGTGCCACTTTTTACGGCTTGCTGGGGATAGAGAAAGCTTTCCAGGTCAAACCAGCCCGTTTTGTTCGTCGGCACCTGGAGGGCCGCATTATTGATGGGCGGGTTGGAAAGCAAAGTGACCGCGTCCGCGATGATGGCCGCGGCAGAGTGTGGGTTGGTGGTGGTATTTTCACTCGGCCAGAAAAGGTCTACAGGCCCGGTATTGTAGTTTCCGTACACGTAAACCGGTTCCTCCGAAGCGACGGTGAAGCCGCACGTCCCCGGGCACGCCTGCCCGTTCGGCAGAACCGCCGCGCCCGTGGGTGGCACAAAACTCGTGCCGGTGGTTTCCATGCCTCCGTCGATCAGGCGCAACACGTGCCGTGGGCCGGTTACCATGTTCCATTCGGCCGTGGCCGTGCCGTACGCCGGAACGCCAGTGGTGCTTCCCGAGTAACACTGGATCAAATTACCGGCGACGGAACCCTGAATGTAATAGGGTTTGGCCATGCTCGCCAGCGGAATGCCAAATCCGGCACCTAGGTTTTTCTGACCCCAGTTGTCGACAGCCGCGCCAAGTATCGTCGTACCTTTTATTGCCGTATCTTCCGGCGAATAAGGAGTAGGCGAAGCGACATAGTATGTGATCGGTTCCAGCGTGCCGTTGGGCACGCCGACCGCCGACCCGCTGTTCACTACGTCATTCAGGCCGGACATTCCGGAGAAACCGTTATAGAAAGCGAAACCAGGGAACGGGTGGGCGTCGGGGATCATGCCACGATGGTCCATGAAATAAAGAATGTAACCGTTCTCGACGGTGCCGTTCTGGTTGGTCGTGGACACCTTATTGCCGCTGCCAAGGGCGTAGGGTCCTGATTGTTGCAGCCAGAGCCACAGATTGCCTACGTCGAGCTCGACTGCGTTCATGATTCCGTTCGGGCTGCAGTCCGAATTTGGCGGCGCTACGTCGGCTGGACGGCTGTCTCTGGGCTCGCCCTCACGCGAGTCGTAGAAATTGATGGGAAGCCAGTTGTTCGCTGTTGCGAGGGCGCCGGTTGCCGTGCTGGGCAATTTGCCATTTTGCAGCTGTTGCAGGATCAGGATCGCTGGGCCGATTGGGTTTTGGCACGGGCCGGTTGGGTAGTTGGGAAAGTTTGGGCAATAGGGATAGTTGCCGGTGTTGGTCGAGTAAGGATGCGTGGGCGGCCAATTGTAGCCGCGCGAGAAACCATAACCAAGCCATTCTGACGTGATGCCAGTCCAGGTCTGGGTGTTACTGTTCCAGTATTCCACGCGAAGCCAGGTGCCGGAGCAGAGTGGATCGGGGGCCGAAGAGGTAACCTGGCCGAACAGCGGCCACGAGGTTAGAGTGGTCGCGCAGGTTGTGGGCGCGAGCGTAGTCCAATTGTTCGGGCCAGCGGTCGGCTTGGCCGTGGCATAGTACATGTTCCCTGCAGCGACGGTGTTTCCGGTAGCTACCGACGCTGCGGGCAACGTTACAAAACCCTGGGCGTTGGCTCCCTGCCTGAACGGAGTGCCAATCTGGAAGTCCTGCGTGGCGGCATCGGCTCTGACACTTCCAGGGTAAAGGTCGGCTTCGGTATCGGCCAGAAGAATGCGGATTGCCGCTTCGGTATAGAGACGTGAGGTGCTCAAGAGCGGACTATCGCTTAACTGCGGGCGGCGAATAATCTCGATAGCGCCCACTACGTCAGACTGCACGAAAGGTAATTGCAATTTCGTTGCGCCGGTATACCCGTTTGTGATGTAGCTGTTAAATCCGCCGGCCGCGACGGTTCCTTGGGAGATATTTGGCCACGCGAGCGGGCTGGGGTAGTTCGGTGTGCCAAAGGAGGGCGCAAAGCCGCCCGTCCAACTGCCGGCGGTCAGCGCGTTGCAGTTGGGGGGTACCGGCCCACTCCCCGGGGCAGGAGGGCAAGCTCCAGAGGCGGCGGGTACGTAAGTCACGCCGCCGTAACCGGCGGTGGTTGGATGGCCGTTTTCCAGCTGGTCGAGGATCACCTCGCCGACGGCCGCGACCTTGTCGGTAAACGTCAAGCTCGAACCTGATGCAAGAAACAGATTGCCGTTCGTGTGAATGCGTCCACCAAAGTTAAAGTTCGGTCCGGCGAAGAAATCGCAGTCGCCGTCGCAGAACAGTCCGAACTCAAAAGCCGGAAGCAAGGCCACCTCTACGGTGCGCGTGAGGTTCACGGATGCGCCGGTAGCCGCCAATGCATTGGTGCCCACTTGGCCTGCGCTCGACTGTCTCGTGGCGGTTACTTGCAAATTGAACGGGATGAGAGTTGCCGCCATCCCCTGGTTCGCGCCGGCGCCGACGATATCCCACGTGCCCGTCGGGTTCACAGCAGTCGGACAGACGTTGTTTGGTGGCCAACTGATCGAAGTGGTGTAATTCATGCCGGTGATGTTGGAACCGGTGACCGCCGTGGGATAGTAGGCGGGAGCGGTGAGACCGCAAAGGGCGGCGGCATTCGGTGTCTGCGAGGTCTGGTATAGCTGAGAGAGCGAGGCGGTCAGGTTTTCGATGCCAGCCTCGGCGCCGTAATAGGCGATGTTGCCTTCAAGGTCATTGCTGCCCATGCGTTGCTCATTGTTGACCATGTAAATCAGCCCGACTGCCATGGCCGACATCAAAAGCGTCAACAGAAGCGCCGCGACGAGCGTGAAGCCTCGCGAATCCGCGGTTGTTCTTCCCATTTTTCCCCCTTGAACCTCGCACGACCGACGCAGATAGCCAATCATTGGCAAACCTTTCCACTATTGCTCAGCGAATTACAGAAGCTCATGTTGCCCGCGCTGACCGAAGTCTGCAGATACATGCTCTGAGTGCGGGTGCCTCCCGAAAGCAAACCTTCCCCCATCACCAGGATGTTGGCTTTCTGAATCTGCGCCAGGTTATCTCCCGCGAGCAGCGGATTCGCCTGATTCGCGTCGAGTGTGCCGGCGACGGAATTGATCACGTCATAGCTGAATTGCAGGTTGATGATGTTGTCCGCCACGGGGACGGCGGTGAGACCGTTGACTTGGCGCATCAGGCGTGGAGTTTGAATTGTGCCTCCAGCGGGAGGAACCTGCAGGAAATAGGTGACCGCGAACAAGCGGTTGGCGCTTATGGTGTCATTTGCGCCGGTGGCAGCAGTGAGCGCATTGGCGAGACTGTTGGCGCCAGTTTGATTGATATTGAGCGGGTCGGGACTGGCAAAGCCAACCACCCAGGGGCCGGCGCAGGCTATGCTGGTAATCTCGGCGATTGCGGTGGCGATCTGAACCGAACTGGTGCCCTGGCCATTTGCCGCGCCCACGCCGGTACCTGCGTTTTGCACGTTGAACAGAATCAGGTCTCCCACATTGAGTCCGCCCGGTGCCAGGATGTTCGTAGGCAGTCCGGCGGTAGGACAAGCAGCTGGGCAGGTATTCAGCGTGACCGTAGCAGTGGTTGAAACTCCCCCCGCAAAAGTGAACTTGAAGTTGCTCAGTGGGAAATTGTAGTCAGAATAGATCGACGTGATGCTGTCATTCACTGCGGCCGGAGCGCTGGGAATGAGCGTGCCGTTCTGTACGCCGTTGCCGAAGCCGGGGATGATGCCGGTGAGGTAATTGCCGTTGGGGTAGACGGCGCCCGGAACGTAACAAGTGCCGCCTTGGTTGCAAGCGATCTTGCTATTTCCCAAATA
>CAWEEW010000014.1:0-105250 GCA_963808195.1 uncultured Acidobacteriaceae bacterium
TTCTCGCCGAGATCACGCAGGCGACCGCAAACTGGCGCCGGGTCGCCGAATCCCACGGACTGACCCAGCGGGATCTTGACGGCATGGAGCCCGCCTTCGAGCACCCCGAGGCCGGGCAGGCCAAAGCCCTCACGCAAGGCCACCCGGCGCATCCCGCCTAGACCAGATCGGGCGGCCCTGCCGGGAACAACTGGGGACAACGTGGCAGAGCGAACCTGTGGGTCGAGGTGGGCTACGGCGCAGGCCGGTGTCGGTCAGTCAGGCCTGGGCGGTGGGCGCGACCGGCAGCAGCCCGGACCCGTTTATCGAGCGCTGGAACGGCACGGCCTGGGCTCAGATGGCCGCGCCGAAGCCGGGTTCCGGTGGCCGATTCAATGGCGTCGCCGCTACATCGGCTACCGACACCTGGGCTATCGGCGTGGTGGCGGCACCGGCCAATCGCTGCCTGCGCTGGAGGAAGTGGAGCACGGTCGCCACCCCCGACGTCAGCAAGAGCGACTTCCTGTTCGGCATCGCCGCCGCGTCCGCGACCAGCGCGTGGGCCGTGGTTGAGACGAAGAACAGCCAGACCCTGGCGCTGCGCTGGGGCGGGAAGTCGTGGAAGGTGGCAAGGTGCCCAGCCCTGGCTCGGGCGACTTCCTGAACGGCGTGACCGCGACGTCGGGCTCTAACGCGTGGGCGGTGGGGTACACCGGCACCGGGCAGACGCTGGTCATTCACGGGAACGGGAGGTCGTGGCAGCAGGTCAAGTCGCCGAGCCCGTCGAGCGGCGGGTTCCTGTATGGCGTCGCGGTGGCGTCGGCGCAAACGGCCTGGGCGGTCGGCTACACCGGAGACGTCACGTCGCTGATCCTGCGCTGGAACGGGACCTCGTGGAAGGTGTCGTCGTAGGCCGGCGCTGGCGCGGGTGGTGTTTCCACAGGTCGTGGTGTAGGTGATGATAGGGCATGACGGCTGAAGAGTTCACCAATGCACACCCGGCACTGACGGAGTTCTGGCATTCGGTGGCTCTGGCCTGCGACATCGGCTCGGAATCCGTAGCCGCCCGGCCTGGCCGGCCAGGGCTGGGCGCTGGCGCGTCTGGGCGGTGACGACGGAGCCGGTGGCGATGGGGTCGTGGCGTTTGCTGACGCATACCCGCACCGGCGGGCGCGGCTGTCGGCCGGGTCGGTCACCGGCGGCACGCTCCAGTGCATCTATCACGGGTGGCGGTTCGGATCTGATGGTCGGTGCGTAGACATCCCGGCGCTGAGCGACGACGCGCAGCCGAGCGGCGATGAGGCGCTGGGCTCGGATAATTCGGTCAACGTACGCATGCGGGCCGCACTCAGGCTGCCGTTCGCGACACCGCTGAGCGGGAACCTGATGCTGGTCTCCTACACCGGCCGCAAGACCGGGAAGGCCTACCGGCAGCCGGTCAGCTACGTACGCGACGGCTACGTGCTGGGTCATGCGGATCCTTAAGGTCGACATCAAGGACCGAGCCGGAGACGTACCCCGCGTTCGGCTTTGTCACGGCTTGAAGTAGCCGCGCCGGGCGAATCCGTCCCGGCAGGGGATCGCCTAAAACGGATAATGGGGCTATGACCGATGTCGCCCTGTCCGTAGCGGTAGTCACCGCGGCCACCGGGATCGTCGCCGCCAGCCTCCCGCAGGCGGCGGGCATCATCAGCGAGGGGCTCCGCAACCGGCGCGACCGGCGCGAGCGCGACGCACGCGACATGCGCGAGGCGTGCCTGGATCTGCTGAGCTCGGTCGGCGACCTGCGCGTACGGCTTGGCGGCGCCGCGCGGGGGCACATGGCGAGGAGATGAGCGTCCGGTTAGCCGAGATCAACGCGGCCGCCGCGACCGTGCAGCGGCACGCGCTGAGCGTCGCTCAGCTGGCCCCGCCGCGACTGGGCGACGATGCCCAGGTCCTGGCCGACGAGGCGGCCAGGCTGGCAACGGCCGCCGTGGCCAGTACCGACAAGGTGGCCCATGAGATGGTGCGGCCACCCGACTTCACCGGGCTTGACCAGGCCGCGGCCGCCTTCCGGGCGGCAGCCGTGGCCCAGGCCAGGGGCGGTCCGCCTAGGGCTCGCCATGATCCTGGCTGACGAGGTCCTGGGCCATCTCCGCTGATGCTGGGGCAGCGCCGGATCGGTCGCGTGCATCGCCCTCTGGGCTAGTTCCACCGCGGCGATACGGTGGCCGCTGATGGCTTCGGCCCTGGCCGCATACAGCAGGACGGGGCCGTTTTGCGGAGCATCCTCGAGCGCCGCGTCGATCTCCTCATCGGCCGCGCGGTGCTGGCCTAGCCAGGCCAGCGCCAGCCCGCGGGCCGCGCGAGCCGAAGGCTGGGTCTGCCGACCAACCCGGTCCAGATCCCGGATCGCGTCACGCGCGTCGTCGAGGTCGGCGAGCATCTCGCCGCGGGCTCGCAACGCGTCTGAGTTCTGCCCGTCCGCGGACAGGACGCCGTCCAGGACCGCGATACCCGCGCGGCGGTGGCCGAGTCGCCACAGCGCCCAGCCCAGCTCGGTCTGTATCGTCAGGTCGCTGGGCAGCCGGCGCACCGCGGCCCGGAGCTCTTCCACGGCGTCCGCAGGTCGGTCCTGGGCCAGCATCATCTGGCCCGCGGCGGCCAGCTGACGGGCCACCGACCGAGTGTCCCTGAGCGTCTCGTACAGCTGGGCCGCGGTCATGTAGTGCGTCTCGGCATCGAGTGGCTTGCCGAGCTCGTACGCGAGGTTAGCCAGCAGGGAGTTGGCCTCGGCGTGCCGTCGCAGGTCGCTGTCGGCCGCCTCCGCCTGGACCAGGTCGGCCAGGCGCCCGGCCGTGTCGAGGTCCCCGAGCAGGAAGGCTCGCCAGGCCTCTCGCAGGTGCCCGGCCGGATCGGGGGCGGCCTGAACGTCATCGGTGGCCCGCAGCACCGGCCCGAGCAGCCGGTCGCTCATCAGCTCATAGCGTCGCCACCGGGATCGCCACTCAGCCGAGAGGATGTGCCGGTCTTCCAGCGCACGCACGGCCGGATTGGGGAGGCCCTCGGTATCGCGTACGCCCTCGTCGAGAACCTTGCGGGTGCCCGCCTCGGTGACGCAGGAACGGATCAGCCAGGCGCGCACCCGGCTGGCGGCCAGGCCGTGCTCGGCCGCTACCGCCGCGATCACGCTGCTGACGTGCTCGGTCAGGGCGGTGTCGGCAGCGCCGTGTCGCCGCACGTCAAGCGCGGAGATGATGCCGGTATCGGCCGGCAGCAGGCTCCAGAGCCTCGAGCAGACCACCTGCAGGAGGGCCGGATTCAGGTGATCAAGCCGGATCACCTGTTCCTGACCATCGGCGGAGACCAAGCGAACGGTCTGCAGATCATCGATGAGTTGCTCGGCAGCCTCGGGAGCAAAGGAGCGACCACCCGCCTGGGCCGGTCCGGTCACCGCCATCAGCGCGTTATCTGGGCTCAGCGGCAGCACTCCGAAGGACGGACCGCCGCCTAAGGCGTCGCGGAAGCGGTCCAGGGCCTCGGTACGGACGCTCAGCAGCAGGTGGAACCGCGGTTGCTTGCGCACCGCAGTCGCGAGGTCGGCCAAGAACTGCCTGGCCTGGGCGCGGCGCGGGCCCGTCTCCGCCAGCAGGTCCTCGGCCCGGTCCAGCGGGGCAAGGATCGTGCCCCGGTTCCCGTCGGCCAGCCGTTGTAAGAAGTCATGAATGGTGAGCCCGATGAGGCTGGTCACAGTCTGGCCAGGTGCCCATGCCCTGAGCACAGCCAGGGTGAATGGGTTGTGCCGCGGCAATGCGGCAATCGGGAGATCAGCGTTCCCGAGCAGCGGGCCCGGTGGCAGAATCTGGGCCCGCACGTCTCGTAGCAGTGGCAGGATGCCCGCGCCGAGCAGTGACGTCTTGCCGCTGCCCGCGGCCCCGTGCATGATCGTCAGCCGGTTCGTCTGCCACAGGTTAGCCACCCGGGCCGCATCAGTGGCCCGGCCGAAGAAGCGGTCGCTGTCCGCGGCGCTGAAGGCCCTCGTCCCAGGGTACGGCTGGCTAGCTCCAGTCATTGCAGTACCGACAGGCCACGGTTGCCGTCCTTCACGTCAGGCACATAACGCCTCGGGGAGCTAGCCGGAGGCGGAGTGTCATGCTCACATGCTGTTCGAGAACCCGTTCTGCGGGGCGCTGTCATGGTCCGAGGCCAGGATCCGCTCGAGCACTCTGGCCAGGCTGGACTGGTCAGGCCCGTCTAGCAGGTCGCCCAGGCTTAATGAGCTGATATCAATCAGGCCGCCATCCGCGATGTCGCAGCTGGCGACGGTAGCCGACTCGCCGATCATGTGCAGGCCTCCTCATCTGGCTGCCTTTATCGGCAGCTATTCATGCACCGCTAAGCCGCCCGATATCCGATCCTCGAGTCGCAAAAATGGATCATGAGTGCTACCGATACCACCCTACTACGATCCGGCCCTTTACGGATAAGATAGAAAGGTGACCGTATCGGGTTCGCCACATGCGTCGAGAGTTCCCGCCGTCTGGGGGAACGTTCCGAAGCGCAACAAGAACTTCACCGGGCGCCAGGAGATCCTCGATCGATTACGGGAAGGCGTGTCCAGCTCCGTCACCGCGGTCGTGCCGCACGCGCTGCAGGGTATGGGCGGCGTCGGCAAGACGGCGGTCGCCATTGAGTACGCCCATCGCTACCGGTCCGAATACGATCTTGTCTGGTGGATCCCCGCCGACCAGCCTGCTCTGGTGCGCTCCTCGCTGGCCGCGTTGGCCCAGCCGCTGGGCCTTCCGCCCGCCACCGTGTCGGGAATCGATGCCGCTGTTCAGGCCGTTCTGAATGCGCTGCGCACCGGTACGCCGTACGGCCGCTGGCTGCTGATTTTCGATAACGCGGACGACCCCGAGGACATCGACGACAGCATCCCGTGGGAGTCGGGTCATGTACTGATCACCTCACGCAATCATCACTGGGAGGCGGTCGTCGATACGGTGGCGGTCGATGTCTTCAGCCGCTCGGAGAGCACGGCCTTCCTGGGCAAGCGAGTGCGCGCTCGCCTTTCCGATCCCGAGGCCTCCCGGCTGGCCGAGGAGCTCGGCGATCTGCCGCTCGCCCTAGAGCAGGCCGGGGCGCTGCAGGCCGAGACCGGGATGTCGGCCGATGAATACCTGCAACTGCTGAAGGGCCACGTCGCGGAGATCATGGGCGAGGGCCGTCCTCCCGAGTACCCCCATTCCATGACGGCCGCCTGGCGTCTTTCGGTGGCCACGATCAGCGACAAGCTACCCGAGGCTGTGGAACTGCTCCGCTGCTGTGCGTTCTTCGGGCCTGAGCCCATCCCCCGCGACCTGTTCCGGCGCGTCCCCCAGGCCGCGTCCACCAGCCTGAGCAGGTTGCTCGGTGACCCCATCCTGCTGGCCAGGGCCATCCGCGAGCTCGGCCGGTTCGCGCTGATCAGGATCGAAGGCGGGACCATCATCGTGCACCGACTGGTGCAGGCTCTGCTGCGCGAGGCGCTCGATCCCCCCGATCAGGCCAGATACCGACATGAGGTGCACCTGCTCATGGCCGCGAGCGCACCCGTGAACCCCGACGACACCCGGCTATGGCCGCAGTTTGCCGAGCTCATCGCCCACGTGTCGTCGGACGTAACCGACCTGCCGCGCTGCCCGGCCAGCCCGCCACGTGACTTCGCCGTCAACATGGTCCGCTATCTCAGCCGGTCAGGCGACCATCAGTCGGCCCGGATCATAGCCGAGGCATTCCTGCAGAAATGGGATCCCGATTCCAGCTCTGACGACCCGCAGGTCCTGGCCATGCAGCGACACCTGGGCGACACGCTGCGGGAACTCGGCATGTACAGCGAGTCCTACAAGCTGACCGACAGGGCGCTGGAGCGGGCCCGCGCGACCCTGGGCGAGCGCAATCCGATCACCCGGGCGCTGACCAACGCCTCGGCCGCTGGCCTGCGGGCCAGGGGGGACTTCGCCGCGGCCCGCAGTCTGGATGAGCAGTCGCTGACCCTCCACGAGACCGCACTGGGCGCCGAGGACCCGCAGACGCTGCGGGTCATGAACAACCTGGCCCTCGACCACGGCCTCACGGCCGACTACGAGCGAGCGCGCGAGCTGCATGAGCGGACCTTCCTCCTGCAGAGGGAGGCGCATGCCGAGGTGTCCGTGCCCGATGTGCTGAACTCATGGAACGGCCTGGCCAGGGCCGTGCGGCTGTGCGGGTTCTTCGCCGAGGCCGTCGACGTCGGCGAGGAGGCCTACGACTACGGACGCGAGGAACTTAGGGCCGAGAACTACCAGACCCTGCGGGCGGCCAAGGACCTGTCGATTGCCCTGCGCCGCCTGCGTAGCGACGATGACTACGCGCTGAGCCTCGCGCAGGAGACATACGGACTATACGACCGCCTGTTCCCTGGCCAGCCCGACACACTGGCCGCCGCCATCGCCCTGATAAACGTGCAGCGGGTACAAGGCCGACCGGAGAAGGTGGTCGAGCTCGCCGAGAAGACGGTCGCGCAGTACGCCCAGGTCTACGGGACAGACCATCCTTATACCTACGGATGCATAGGAGGACTTGCGCTGCTGCGGCGGGTGACCGGCGACGCGCAGGCGGCGCGCGAGCTGGACCAGGAGGCCTCGGCCGGGCTGGATGCCCGGCTGTCCAGGGATCACGATTACTCGCTGACCGTGGCCATGAACCTGGCCAGCGACCTGGCCGCGCTCGGGGATGCCACGGCGGCCCGCGAGCTCGGCGAGCAGACGCTGGAGCGACTACGCCAGGTCATGGGCGAGGATTACAACCTGACCCTGGCCTGCGCCGTGAACCTGATCGCCGACATGCGCGCCGATGGCCTCGGCGACCAGGCCGACGCCCTCCAGGAAGACACGCAGCGCCGTTACGATCAGGGGCTTGGCGATGACTATCCCGACGCCAGCGCGCTGAGCGATGGCCGGCGGCTGAACTTCGACTTCGACCCACCCCCCATCTAGCCCGCGGCTGGTCGGCGTCTGGTCCGCGGCGCCCGGGATCAGGTCGGGACCTGCCCGTGGGCCTGAATCCAGCGCGCCCGGTGCTCGTCCGCCTCGCGACGGGCCAGCCGCTGAGCCTCAGCCGGAACCGTCTCGTGACGCCAGTCATTCAGGGTCCGGGCCATTCCCCGGACGAAGCTGGCACCGTCCTCGGTGAGCTGGCCGGTGGCTGCCAGCGTCGCCGTCACCAGCGCCGCCGCCGCCCGGCACCGGACGAACTCGGCATGGGCCCGGAGTTGGTACTCCTCCGGGGTGACATGGCGGTGCCGGCGCCGAAGCCGCTGATGCCCAGGTAGGCATAGGCCCCCTGGAGCAGGCCGCTCACCGGGCGCGGATCGTCTCGCCACGGCGCGTAGTACCGACGCCCGTCGTCGGGCCGGGTGAGCATGACCAGGTCGATCACCGCGCTCAGCTTCAGGTGTTGCAGCTCGTGGATCAGGGTGACGGCCAGCGAGGTCGCGTTGCGAGGCCGCGACAGAGCGATGGCCCCGAACGTCTCGGGTGAGCTGGAGCTTCGCTCTCCCTCGGACGGCCTTTCCAGCGGGACAATCACCCGGACCAGCTGGGCTACTGCTTGGGCCATCGCCGGATGATGACGCAGGAGCAGCGACCAGGTCTCCTGGAATACTTGCTCCCAGTCATCGAGCTCGCTCTCGCCCAGCCGGGCCGAGACGTCCGTGACGGCGGGCATCCGGAACGGGTC
Organism: uncultured Acidobacteriaceae bacterium; assembly: GCA_963808195.1. Taxonomy (GTDB): domain Bacteria; phylum Acidobacteriota; class Terriglobia; order Terriglobales; family Acidobacteriaceae; genus Sulfotelmatobacter. The sequence continues at coordinate 7,720 of CAWEEW010000014.1, forward strand.
GACATCGTCCACGAGGAGACCGCCTGACCCCAGGCTGATGCGTCGGAGCGGCAGCCAGCCCGCCGGGCCAGGCCCGGAACCGGCCGGCAGCCGGAGGCGGCTGTCACCCGAGATGATCTCGGTGGCCTCCCCGTTGCGCGAACGATCGCGGAGCTGGCCGGAATGCGGACGGCACCCAGTGACGGCAGCATGAGCGTTCCCCCGACGACCGCTACCACCGTATTGCCGAGATACTTCTGATGATCCAGCGATATATCGGTAATCACGCTGACCAGCGGCTCTACTACATTCGTCGCATCCAGCCGCCCGCCCATGCCTACCTCGAGCACCGCAATCTCTACTTTCTCTCTCGCGAAATGCTCGAATGCAATCGCCGTCATCATCTCGAAAAAGCTGGGATGCCACGGCAAATCTCCCAGCTTCACCAGCCTGTCCGCAAACCTTTCCACGCTCTCCTGCAGTGCCGCAAAATTCTCGTCGCTGATCGCTTCCCCATTTAGCTGAATGCGTTCATTGATCCTCACCAGATGCGGCGAGGTATACAGACCCGTTTTCAACCCGGACGCGCGCAGGATGGAAGCCAGCGTAGCCGCCGTCGATCCCTTGCCATTCGTCCCCGCAATCAGCACGCTCGGAAAGCGCCGCTCGGGATGATCCATCGCCTCCAGCAGCACCCGCATATGCGCCAGATCGAATTTGTGCGGAGCCGTCTGCGCCAGTTCGTGCCCCAGCGCAAACATCCGGGCTACTGCGGTTTCGTAGGAGGCAGGCAAAGTTTTCGGATATCGACTTAGGCCAGCGTTGGCGCGGGAACCCGAGCCCTCAGCTGTTGCCTCGTTTCAGATTATCAAACTCCTTTGAAGATTCAGGCAGGAGGGCAGCCAGTTTTATCTCTTGCAAAGATTCTCTTCCATGGTTTTAGTATGCGATGAGCAGGGAAGCGCCGCAATGAAACCCGGATCGGCAGTGGGTCGACTCCGCTGCATGGCCGCCGCGCGCTGGCGGCCCGCTTTTATCAGCACTAGTTAAGCTGCCAAAATTCCCGGAGCGGAAGGAATTCGGCACCCCAAGACAACGATTACCATTCAGTGCGCTCGTTGGATCTGTTTGAGGAGCCGAGAAAGTCTTTGGATCGCAGTGGTTGGTTTTGAAACTTGACATTCCCAAACTACGATAAGCCTCCATCCCAGTCTTCGAAGCTGCGCGCTATTGCGTCGGTCCCTCTTCGCGTTCTTACTTAGCTTTGCACTCCAATAGCTTATTCGACTCTTTGGCAGATGCCCATCGGAACAGTGATGACTGTGCCAGAAGCAACCCCGAACCTCTACCGCCGTGCAGAAACGCGGCAAAACGATGTCTGGAACACCGGGAAGCCGTTTGTCATGTAGAACGTATCTATAACCATTGGAATGCAACCACCGGCGGACAATCATCTCAGGCTTGGTATTACGAGCGTGGATCGCGGCCATCACAGAAGAACGTTTGGCCACAGGGAACACATCGACGCTCATACGTTGAGACAAGCTCGAATCGCCATGGCAATGTGCCAAGCGAACCGCGGAGGAACTGCATCGCTTACTAAACGAGTCTGAGCCGAAATGTTTCCAGTCATCACATACGACTTGGGGAAGGATTGCAGAAGCATTGCTTCGTAAATACTCAACCTTCGACGGCCACAAGGATGAACATGTACTTCTCGATTTCCATAAGCAACCGTCCAACTCGGTGCATCCCAACAAAGCGTCCTAAAACTCCTCCCCCACGACTCGCCGTTCTTCAACGCGCCAGGCGTCGAGAACTTCTTCGATCTAGGAACCATGCACCAATGATTAGGATGTACAGGAACAGAATTGGGCTCAATGGTGCGATCGCAGAAGATCGGACTTGGCAGGTCTCCTATGGACTGTCTAACGGTCTTTCGTGAGCGCTCAATGTGGGGCCATTCCCACACCGCCTTGGCATGCACCGCACGGTTTATTCCCACAATGACCAACCGCTCCCGACATTGCGGAACACCGTAGTATTTCGCATCGAGAACACGCTCATGCAACTCAAAGCCGGCCTGCCGAAAAAATCTCTTAAACATCGAGTATCGCGCCTTGTGTTTCGCAGACATTAAGCCGGGCACATTCTCGAATACAAAAAAAGATAAAGGTCTGCGCTTGTTTAGTTCTCGCAACAACTGGGCGTACGTGACGGCCAAGTTGCGCCGGGGGTCCGAGCCATTTTGGTGCACATTAGAAATGCTAAAACTCTGGCAAGGAGGGCCCCCCAAAACACCAACTGGAGATAAAGTTTTGCCCGACAGCATGTCTAACTCAGCGATCGAGAGCTTCCTTACGTCGCGCTGATAAGCAACTGGCGAAACCAAGGCATGGTTCTTATTGAAAGTTCGCACGCATTCTTCGTCTATGTCGAACGCCAAGGCAGTACGAAATCCAGCCTGGCGAAACCCCTCATCGAGCCCTCCCGGACCGCAAAACAGACTCAGCAAACTGGGCCCATCTCGCTCTCTCAAACGTTTCATAGGCACATCAAAGCTTCCTCACAGGCCCTTCCAGATCTTAATTAAACCGTATTCACTATGCCATGTTCCCGTCACCGAATAAAGAGTGTAATTGCTATCGGCCTCGGTGTTGGGTCAGAATGCAGTGTCGGCCCGACGATATCTTGTCGCACCGAGTTTCCCAGGGATGGTTAATCTATGGCAGCCGATCAGGGACACCGCAAGCAGATAGCTCCCGAGATGCAATTGCCCCCAGGGAAAAAACCCCGCAAACGAGACATCATTGCAGCGCAGAAGATAATAGCTGACATTTCTTCCGGACTTTACCGCTCCCCCGCTGCCGCCATAAAGGAACTCGTTTCAAATGCCTACGATGCAGATGCGACGCAAGTAGAGATCAATACTGATCCGCCCAGCTTCAGAACGCTAACCATCACAGATAACGGCACAGGAATGGATATAGAAAAATTCCTCAGTGTCATGGAGCACATTGGCGGAAGCCGGAAGCGAATATCCTCGGATAAGAGCCCGCTTCTAAAGCGCAAGCTCATCGGACGTATCGGAATCGGATTATTAGCTGTGGCGCAGTTAGGCAACAGGTTCTATGTCAGCTCCAAGATCCGAGGCAACAAGACCCGCTTCATTGCCGAAGTTAATCTCGATCCCTACCACAAAGACGATACCGCACTCTTGAGCATGAAATCCGTTACTGGAGACAGTGTCCAGATCGGGGCAATTCAGTACGTTGATGGCATAGAAGAGGACGAAGATCTCCACTACACCGTAATCTCAGTTCCTGATGCCAAGAAAGGATTGACTAGCGAGATTACAAGCCTTGTCAGGCAAGCGGTGGGGGCGACGGACGTCTTTAACATACATACGCGCCCAGCCAAAACGTTCGCTGAAATCCTTGAACAGGTGAGCAACGCAAGGCGTGCCGACCTCGTTCTCGATGGATACCATTACATGCTTTGGGAACTAGGCCTACTTTGCCCGGTCAGATATTTGCCAAAGACCCCCTTCAACGCCGAACTTCGGACCATCGAGGGCCTCACTACCTTGACCGTCGATCAACCCGCACGATTTTCAGTTACCGTCGACAACATCCTGATTGGCCGCCCCCAGTCGTTTCCGAATCCGATTACCGTGGGGTATTCGAGTCCCGATCCCAAACTGTACTCAATCAATCATGAAGACGAAATTGCGGGAAGGAAGCTCGCGTTTCATGGCTACATATACAGCCAACAACCGAGGATTGAACCAGAAGAACTAAGGGGACTTCACATCAGAATACGGAACGTGGGAATTGGAAATTACGATAGAACTTGGCTCGGGTATCCATTCAACGAGGGAGTAAAGTTCGGCCAGGTATCAGGCGAGATCTTCGTAAGTGAAGGACTGGAGCCAGCACTGAATATTGACCGCGACAGCTTCCGCGAGACAGACGTTCACTATCAAGCCCTGAAAGCGCATGTGTGGGACATACTCAGGTCTCAAGTGTTTCCCGAATTCAAATCCCGTCAGAAAGCGTACACGACCAAGCGTAGACAACGTGAGCAAAAGGAAAGCGAGAAACAATTTGTTGCTGCACTGAATGATTTACCCGCGCCGCTCGCTGAGGAAACAGTCTACGAGCATGTTCCAGGAGGTATGGTTGCGGCGTTTCGTCAAAGTAAAGCGTCTCTTCACGTTGATACCGTGCAACTACGCGAACTTGCGTCCGAGTTGGAGCTAAGCAAGGACGCACAAGAGCGGCTAACGAAAGTCCTGCGCGTGCTAATCTCGAGCGAACTCCTGACAGATGCACCTGACGATGACTTTCAGATGATCCTTCGCGCCCTCGCATTGGCGGTGAAATAGGAGATGGGCGAAAGCGAGTACAGCCAACCGAGCCCCCTCAAAGATGTTTTTGAGGAGCTTTCCCGCGAGGCCGAACAAGAGCAGGCGGCAATTCGATCGGAAGAGTCATATCTTTCCAATGTAAACACAGAGCACTTAATAACTCGGGAGCGAGAATATCGAGATCCAGAAAAGCACTGGGTACGAACGAAGTGGTTGAAGTGCGCTCAAGATATTACGCAAGCCAACAATCAAAAGCTTACCTATTTAACGCTCCCCGCGTACCATCGTATCGATGTATCGCTTTTCAACAAACACGGCCTCCTGAAAGGAGCCGAAGGTTCTCCCGGGACACTTGCCGTTGCTGCATTCGAGACCGACCCTACAAAATTTGCTCGGATGTCTTCGCAGACACCAAAGCTCAAGCTGTTCGGCCAAGCGTCGTTGGAAGATGTTATCGTCGACCCAAAAAACAAATACTACGCAGAGCTTAACAGCATGTTTCCCTTCGATATTGTAAACTTTGATCTAACAACCAGCCTCACACCTCAACACGAGGGCCCCTATTCTCGAGTTATGCAAGCGTTGGAGGAAACCCTAAGACGCCAGGCGGCGCATGGCAACCTGTGGGGGCTCTTCCTAACTTTTCGCAACGTGGAAGACGAGTGGGAAAAAACGGCACTGAGAACGTTTTTGGACAACCTGCAACATAATATTGATCACCATCCAAACGTACGTGAGAGCTTCGCAAATAAGTACCAGGTGTTGTCAGCCGCTGCGCTGGCGGGCACAAACTCGGAAGCCGCCATAACTCAGAGTGTTGTCAAATGGCTGGTTGACAGGGCGCATGAGTACAACATCGAACTTGTGAAAACTAGGAGCTATCACTATGTTCGCTACAATCCGAAGCAAAACTACATTATTACTAAACTAATAGTGCAATTTCGTAGGGGGCGGGTCTCACCGCACGTAATTCCTACAAAAGGAACGCCTAGGCAACCATGGATGGACGACGATCTCGCAAAATGCATCGCACAAAATAACAATGCCGACGTCGAGGAAATTCTTGGAAACGCTCCTGACCGAGTTGTCGATGAACTCCAGCAGGAGATAGAAGAACTGGTGAGAAGTATAGACGAGGGCTCCAGGCTTCCGTTTTAGTCCAGACCGCGAAGCACTAGGCGCTCACCGGCTGCGGTTTCCCCACCAGCAACTGCCGCAACACGTACTGCAAAATCCCTCCATTAGCGTAGTACAAAGCTTCCTGCGGCGTGTCGATGCGGACCAGCGCGCTGAACTCGATGGGCTGGTCTTTCCCGCCTCCGCCGCTGTTTCCGCTTGGAGTTGCTCGAACTTTCACTTGCGACCCGGCGGCAAAGTGATCGACCACGTTTCGGATGCCGGCGATTTCGAAAACTTCCTCTCCGGTCAGCTTGAGCGATTCAGCACTCTCGCCGGGAAGAAACTGCAAGGGAAGAATTCCCATGCCGACCAGATTTGAGCGATGAATTCGCTCGTAGCTTTCGGCGATGACGGCGTCCACTCCGAGCAGGCGTGGGCCCTTGGCCGCCCAGTCGCGCGACGATCCAGAGCCATACTCTTTGCCCGCGAGAATGATGAGCGGCGTGCCTTCAGCGATATATTTTTCCGACGCATCAAAGATCGACATCTCTTGATTCGTCGGCAGGTGACGCGTGAATCCGCCTTCAGTATTCACCAGCTTGTTGCGCAGCCGGACGTTCGCAAAAGTTCCGCGCACCATCACTTCATGGTTACCACGCCGCGAGCCGTAGGAGTTGAAGTCCGCGGGCTTGACCCCGTGCTCCTGCAGATATTTGCCAGCAGGGCTGTCTTTCTTGATGGAGCCTGCGGGAGAGATGTGGTCGGTGGTGACGCTGTCGCCGAGCACGGCGAGCACGCGCGCTCCGGCGATCTCCTTTATCGGCGATGGCAGGCGCTTGATGCCTTCGAAGTACGGCGCGCGGCGGATGTAGGTGGAATCTTTTTCCCAGGCATACGTCTGGCCCTTGGGGATATCGAGGCCGCGCCAGCGCTCGTCGCCCTGGAAAACTTCGGCGTAGCTCTTCGTGAACATCTCGGCGGTAACCGACTGCTGAATCGCTTCTTCGACTTCGCGGTGGGAAGGCCAGATGTCAGCGAGGTAGACGGGCTTACCGTCTTTCCCCCTGCCGATGGCGTCTTTGCGGAGATCGGTGTCGATGCGTCCGGCAAGCGCGAAGGCGACCACGAGCGGCGGCGACATCAGATAGTTGGCGCGAACCTCGGAGTTGATTCGGCCCTCGAAGTTGCGATTACCGGAAAGCACGGAGGCGACGACGAGATCCTTTTCTTCTATAACCTTTGAAACCTCCTCTGGCAGCGGGCCGGAGTTGCCGATGCAGGTGGTGCAGCCGTAGCCGACAATGTGGAATTTCAGTTTTTCGAGATAGGGAGTGAGGCCGGCATTCTCCAGATAATCGCGAACCACTTTCGATCCAGGCGCGAGCGAAGTCTTTACCCAGGGCGGAACGGACAAGCCTTTCTGGACAGCTTTTTTTGCGAGCAATCCCGCGCCGATCATCACCGAGGGATTTGAAGTATTCGTGCATGAAGTGATGGCCGCGATCACTACGCTGCCGTGTTTCAGTACGTCTTTCACGCAGGGCGCAACGTGTTCGTGCACGTTCGGATCTTCTACGCCGACGGCAGCGGGGTTACCGCCTTCGCTTTCCCAAGTTTTTGCGTTGCTCGTGGGACCGTTGTTCCCACTTCCCGCAACTGAAGTGGGAAGTGGGGCATCCCCGGTTGCTGTAGTTTTTGCGGATGATTTTGGTTTGATCAGCGAGGGCAGAGCCTTGTGAAACGACTCGGCAGCTTGCGAAAGAATAACGCGATCCTGCGGGCGCTTGGGACCAGCGAGACTCGGCTCGACTGTATCGAGATCCAACGAGAGCAGTTCGGAATATTCAGCCTCGGGGGTTTTCTCATCGTGGAACAATCCCTGCTCGCGGCAGTAAGCCTCGACGAGAGCGACTTGATCTGTACTGCGTCCGCTGAGTTTTAAATATTTCAGACTTTCTTTATCGACGGGGAAGATGCCGCATGTGGCTCCGTATTCGGGCGACATGTTGGCGATGGTAGCGCGGTCGGCGAGTGGCAGTTCGCGCAGGCCAGGGCCGAAGTACTCGACAAACTTTCCCACCACGCCGTGCTTGCGCAACATCTCAGTAATCGTTAGAACAAGATCAGTGGCCGTTGCCCCTTCACGCAAGCGCCCCGTAAGTTTCACTCCAACCACCAGCGGAATCAGCATGGAAACCGGCTGCCCCAGCATCGCCGCCTCAGCCTCAATTCCGCCTACACCCCAACCCAAAACTCCGAGACCATTGATCATCGTTGTGTGGCTGTCGGTGCCTACCAGGGTGTCGGGGTAGGCCGTTGCGGGGCCGTCGACTTTTCTATCGCCGTTGCCGCTGGCTTCTTGGACGAAGACTACGCGAGCTAGGTATTCGAGGTTGACTTGGTGAACGATGCCGGTGTCTGGGGGGACGATGGCGAGGTTACGGAAGCCGGTTTGTCCCCAGCGGAGGAAAGAGTAGCGTTCTTTGTTGCGCTGGAACTCGAGAAGCGCATTTACGTCGAAGGCGCCGGCGGTGCCGTACTCGTCGACTTGGACCGAGTGGTCGATGACGAGTTCTACGGGTTGAAGAGGGTTGATGAGAGCGGGATCGCCGCCGAGTTCGCGCATGGCGTCGCGCATGGCGGCGAGGTCGACGACGCAGGGGACGCCGGTGAAATCCTGGAGCAGGACGCGGCTTGGGGTGAAGGCGATTTCTTTGTCGGGCTTGGAGTTTTTATTCCAGGAAGCGAGAGCGCGAATTTCTTGCTTGGTCACGTTGCGGCCGTCTTCGGTGCGGAGAAGATTCTCCAGCAAGATGCGCAGGGAGAATGGTAGATGTTTGGTGGATATGCCTTGCTGGTCGAGGGCGTCGAGACGGTAGATTTCGTATTCCTTGTTGCCGACTTTGAGAGTGGAGCGGGAGTTGAAGCTGTTCGAGGACATGATGGCCTTCCTGATGATGGAACCTATCAGTTTAGTCGTTTTGAATAGGAATGCGTAGGGGCAGAGTCGAACGAAGGGTCAGACATGTGAAGTGGATATAGCTGTTACAAGACTGGAAATCGGGATTGATCGGCGGGCCGCAATGCCGCAAGGTCGGACAGATGTCGCGGCTGCAGAACCTCGAAACCTTTCTGGGGAACCTTAAGATAGCTCCAGGCGACTTTGGTAAGGCTGGAAGCGTTCTCGCACCAATTACTTGCTGCGGCATCTTTCTGCGAGACCTCGGCGGACTCCATTCCCTTGGTTTCGATCAGCCAATGTTGGCCCGACGAATCGATCGCGACGAAGTCAGGATAGTAGGACCGAAGATTCATGCCTCCGTCTACATAGTCGATGGAGAATCCGAAGGACTGCGGAAGTTTCGCAAATGAGTTTACGTCGTCTGCGTTGTCCAGAAAGCGGGCAAAGGCGCGCTCGAAATCGTTGTCGCAGGGAACCATATTGAACGCGCAATTATTCGCCTCGTAAACCTTGCGTGACCATGGGAACGGCTGGCACGTCGAAAGCAGACGATCGGGAGCAAGGAGTTGGGGCTCTTGATCGGCAATACTCAGCTGTTTTAAGACGCGGCTGAACTCCTGAATGCACACGTAGGAAGCCACCTGTGTACTCATGGCTCGCACGGTGACCATATCGTTGAGATCAACCCAGCGACCGAACGCCTTATTTTCGAAGAAGTCCCGAACTTTCGGCGCGAGTGACGCGAATTGCGAAGGCAGTTTAACCGCTTCGGCGATGCGACGAGCGTAATAGCCGATCAGTTCCTGCGCCGTTTGAGGTTCAGGAACCTTGTAGTCCCGTTCGACAATTTTGAGCAACGTGATGATGTCGTGACCCTCGTAGCGAAAAGTCTTGTTGTTCGGATCGTCGGCAGTCAGCGGAAGCAGCATGCTTTGGAAAGACATCACATCGAGCGTGGCGATTTCATCGGCAAGGCTCTTCTTTCGCACCAGGGTCGGGGTCAGCACGGGCAGGCCGATATCAAATTGTTTGCGCTCTTCGAGTGGCATGATGGTCAAAATCCGCAGCTTATCTTTGCCGATCTCGAAAGTCTCAAGCTGCAACTCTTCCAGCTTTTCAAGATCATCGACGAATTCGAGGAATCTTCTGGTTGCCGATGATATCGACATGCTCGGTATAGTCGGGAGTCAGATTGCGGAACATCAGCCGCAGACCGCGCCCGATCGCTTGCTCAGGAAGGATGTTCGCCTTCGCGGTGTACGGCCGCAGGCCAACAACAACCGTCACGTTCTGCACATCCCAACCTTCACGCAACATCATAACGCTGACGATGGCATTGAATCGGGCTCTGCGGATGCGTCAACACTCTTAACGGCCTCTCCGGCCGCTTCCAAATCTTTCTTGCTAATCTCACCTGATTTTCGGTGTGGATGATCTGCGTTTTGCCGTCACCGAACTCCGCGGGATAAGCCTTCGCCAGCCAATCCGCCACATCGTCCGCTTCTTCTGTGCTGTTCATCATGATGAACAGTACGGGCTTTTGCGCTAGTGGCTTGAGTTGGTCGCGATATTCTTTCCAGCGCTCGACCGCTGCCGTCAGATAGCCACGATAGCGCACACTGGCGAAATCCGACTTCGGCTCCGGAATCTTGGCGACGCCTTTCACCGGGCGTTTTACGATGTTGTCTACAATGGCCTGCTTAAGCGGATAGTCGGAGACTGTCCACGGGAAAATTGCCAGCCCTTCTTGAAGCGCGGAGTGGCGGAGAAATCGAGTTGTGCAGCCAGCGGCGTTTTCTCATGCAGCTGGTCCGATTATTTCGTTCCACTCACTGCCTTCGTCGTGAGTGTGGTGGGCCTCGTCGTTAATGACCAGCAGCCGTCCGGCGCGACTGGCAATTCGCTCGGCGAAATCTGACTGCTCTTGTTTCTGTGTCGGCGGCTTAGGGCCCGAGCATCGCGGTCATCGCGTCCGGCTCGTCGTCCTCTCGTTCTGGGCGCTCGTAAAATTGCTGGATATTGGTCAGGAATAGCACGCCCTCGGAGTGCGCTCGCTCGCCATCGCCGCGCATGACGCAATCGAAGTCCCAGAAGATATCGAATTCTTTGGGGCGGATCGGATCTTCGCGAAAATATTTCCTTGGCGAAATCGGCCTTCAGTCGCTCCAGGACGATCACATTGGGCGCGATGAGCAGAAAGGTTTTGGCGTAGTTTTTCGCGATGTCTTCCTGCTCGCGGCAGAGCGTTGAAGTATTGCCATGCGACTGCTAGCGACATGACTTTCGTTTTGCCGCTGCCGGTTGCCATCTTCGTGCAGTAGCGGGCGAATTCGTCGTAGGTGGGAATGAAGTTCTTTGATGTTCTGGGCATATCGTTCCAGCAGATCTTTGCGAGTGCGGACTTTTTCGACTTCCCAAACATAGATAAGCGTCTCGATCGCTTCCCTTTGCGAATCGTAATACTGAAGGGGCGCCCGGTTTCGAGTTTGTGATCGGCTATCGAACCAATAGTTCAGCAGGATGCCCGTCGTGTCGGTGATGCCCTTGCGCCCGCCGGCCTTCCACGATTTGACTGCCTCCCGTAGTGCGGGAACGCAAGCCCCCGAGCGAAGCTTGGCCGTGATATCCAGCAGGCTGGGCATTTCGTCGAGCGGTTTTCTTCGCGCGGCAGGCATATATCCTACCTGATGCGGAACGAAGATTCAGGCCGTGTACTCAGGGGCGAGACGGGAGCAAGTCCTCGCTGTTTCACTGAACGTCTCATTTGAACGTCCACCGTCAAGATCTTGGTCGTGTCATTCCCAAATGTCGATCAGACTTTCACTACGACCTCGTACTTGCCTCGGATCAGGCATACTCGTGCTTCACTGCGACAGCTCCAGTTTCGGGTTCTTCCGGGTGCGGTACGACTGCCACTGGTTGTGAAATGTGTCGTCTTTAAAGTCCCAATCGACGGCCCAGTAATCGACCATCTGGCTCCAGTGCTTGATGGCGCTGCGAACTTCTGCCGGAACGTCGTCGAGCGGAATTACAAAATCGGAAAGCGTCAGAGTCAATTCGCGCTTCTTGATCTTCGTTTCGACGGAGAGCGCGCCCAGCTCAAAGAAGTGGACGTCGCCTTGCTCGACGGCCTTCTTCTCCAGCACTTCGCGGGGAATCTTCTTGAATGTGGCGTCCACTCGGGCCTGGGCGGCGACTTCTTTGGCGGTTTCGTTGAGTTCGAGAGCGAATTCCCAGCCCAGGATGTCTACGGCGGGTTTCTGCGGAGAGTTTGCGCCCTTGCCGCCGCTTTCCACACTTCGGCGGCGATGGCGTTCACGTCGGCGCGGGTTACGGGCGCGTCGACTGCGGCCACGTGGACCATGCGACCGGACTTGACGCCGTGCAGCCATGCGTGGCCGCTGACCGGGGTGGCGTGGTAAAGCTCAAGGATGAACTTGCGGTAGGCAGCCTCGCGTTCTTTTTGTTCCTCGAGGCGGTCTTTGCCGTTTGAGGGAAACTCGGCGACTTGCCACTGCTGGCGTTCGTACTTGCCGAGATTCTGGACAACGAACGGCTTCACGCCGGGAATGCCTAGCAGGCGCTTGCGCGTGGTGTGGATGGCGAAGCGTCCTAGATCGCAGGCGATCCATCGGCGGTTGAGCTTTTCGGCGACAGCGGCGGTGGTGCCGGAACCGCAGAAGCAGTCGAGGACGAGTCCGCCTTCCGTTGAGGAAGCTTTGAGGATGCGATCGAGAAGCCCCTCTGGTTTTTGCGTGGGGTAGCCTACTGCCTCAGTTCCGCCCTTAACCATCGCGATATCTGTCCAGAGATTTCCGAGTGGAACTCCCTTCGCCTCGTCCAGGTAGAGCTTAAGCTTCGGAACTCCCGCACTATTCCGGAAGATGCGGCCTTCTCGGTCGAGTTCCTGCATTTTCCCTAGGGTGTAGGACCAATGTCGCCCACTTCGCGGCCGAATCCCTTTCCACTCATAATCGGCTTTCGTTCCCGCCCTGTCGCCCGGCGCCATCAGGTCAGCCAATGCGTACCGCCGCCCATCTTCCTCCGTGGCTTTGTAAGCCTTCTCCAAACGCTCGTCACTGTATGGAATGAACTGCGGATTCCAAGTTGGCTCCTCTGACTTAACGTAAAACAAAATCGTATCGGTCACCGTCGCTAGAGTAGTGCCAGCTCTGTTCGAGTCCTTTCTCTTCCAAACGATCTCACTTTGAAAGTTCTCCGCCCCGAATATTTCATCCAAGGCAAGCTTCGCGTAGAAGCTTACGTGCCAGTCTAGATGTACGAAGATGCTTCCGCTTTCGGCGAGCAATTCGCGAAGAAAGCTGACGGTTTCATAGAACCACTCCAAGTACGAATCCAAACCGCGGCCCCAAGTGTCTCTATAGGCCTTTTGCTCAAGAACAGAGGGCTCCTTGAGGAACGCGGTTTCGGAATCACTGTCTCCAGATGCAGGCAACGACGCGACAAATGAGAAATCCGCGCCCGTGTCGAACGGCGGATCAATGTAGATCAAATCAACCTTGCCGGCGAACTCGGGCAGGAGGGAGGGCAGGACGTATTTCTTGTCGCCCCAGATGAGGCGGTTGCGCCACTCCGGGTCGTGGCCGGAAGAGGAAAGCTCCAGCGTGCGCTGGCGTTCCTGCGCGCTCTCGTTGACGGTTTCGACGGTTTGGAAGGGCAACTCGATGCGAACGGGCGCGCGCTTGTTGCCGTGCGCGTCGTACTTGCCGTCCCAAATGAGTTCTGCCATGAGTGGAGAAAGAGAAAACAAAACATCTTACATTAAGAAGCTGTTGCCGCAGGGGCTAAAGTCCGGATCTTTATGTGGCCTTGAGCGGCACGACTGGAAGTCGTGCCCTTCCCGGTTCGTTTCTTCCGCACCTTCATTGGGCTGCTTATCGCAGCGCTGGAAGCGCTGCGCTACGCAAAAGCTTCCGAATAGCGGCGCTGGGGAATTCTCCCGGCGTGTTCGGCATCGTGGGAATGCCTCTACTCTGTGTTGGTACTGCCATGTGACTAGGGATCCTTCGACTGCGTTTGCCCTGCGCTTCGCGCACGGCAAACTTCGCTCAGGATGACATAGTTTGAACGCTGGCGGCGCGGCTGAAGCCGCGCCCTTTCAAAGCTAGCCCCGTAATCGCAGCGGTGAACCGCTGCGCCACCCAAAAGCCTCCGAAGTCTTGCCCTTCACGGTTCGTCTTGGGGGATGGGTGCTGGTGCGCGATGAGCCAGGGTTGACGGACAACTGTTGCGGCGCTATCCGAAATACATAGGTCTTCGTCGGGATCGCCCGCTTCGCGGGCGGCTCCGCTTCCTCAGGATGACAATTCGCTTGAGTTCCTCACGAGGGAGCCGACCTCGGGGGCTGAAGCCCGGTTGTGTTGTGTGGACTCTTACGCGGCGCTGAAGGCGCCGCTCTTCCACGGCAGTGGACGCGCGTTCGTGGAGACTCCTCCCTCGGGGGCTAAAGCCCACATCATTGGCGGGTGCTGGCGGCGCGGCTGAAGCCGCGCCCTTTCAAAACTTGTCTCGCCCCTAGTTCTCCAGCTACTTCAGTGGGCGGCGAGCCAGACTTGGTAGGCGACTGCTGCCATCATGAATAGGAGGTAGATGCGGAGAGACCAGAGGATGAGGAGTTCGGGGCCTTTCAGGTGGCGGCGCGGGACGGGGTGTTTCTTCGCGGTTACGAGTTGATCGTGTTCGAGTGAGGATAGGACCAGGGTTTGGTCGACGGCGGAGATGGAGGCAGGCGTGCGATGTTTGGTCATAGGGTTAATCGTTTGAGAATTCAAATTTCATAGATGGTGGCAAAGGCGCTGTCGAGCTTCGCTCGACTGGACAGCCGAGGGCGGCTGTCCCTACATGGATTTGACTGGCGGCCCCTTCGACTCTGTTCAGGGCGGCTGTCAAACTGCAATCTTTGGCTTCTAAGACACCCCATAATTTCTAATGTCCTCCCAGGGCTGTGAATGTGTTGGGGGCGAGGATGCTGATGCCGAAGAGGATGCCGGCGGCGGTCAGGATGAAAACGACTGCGGCGGCCAATGCGTTGGCCCACCAGCGGACTGACGAGGTCGCCCATGATTTCTTTGTCGTTGACCAACATGAAGAGGAAGACGAGAGCTGGAGGCATGGCCAGAACGGCGACCACATTGACTATCAGGACTACGTAAACCAGCGGCAGGCCGGGGATAAGGACGATGGCGGCGGCGGATACGGCGCACAGAGATAAGACTGCGTAGAACGATTTGCCTTCTCCCATGGGGAGATTGAGGCTGTGGGGCTTGTGAGCGACTTCTCCGAAGGCGTAGGCGGAAGAAGTAGAGATGGTGATGGCGGCGACGATGCCGGCTTCGACCATGCCAAGAGCGAAGAGCGACGCGCCGAAGCGTCCGATGATGGGTTGAAGGGCCTGGGCGAACTCGGCGGCCTGGAAGTTCTCGGCGGTCATCTGATGGGCGAACAGAGGCGCCGTGGCGAGGATGGTGGCGATGGCTGCAGCGGTTGCGAGGGCGGCGCCGAGTACGGTGTCGATGCGGCCGAAGTGGATGTCCTTGGTGGTCATGCCTTTGTCGACCGTGGCGCTCTGCTGGAAGAAGAGCATCCAGGGAGTGACGGTGGCGCCGATGTCGGCGAGGACGATGAGCAGAGTGTCTTTGCTGAAGCCGGGAAGCGGCTGCCAGGTGATGAATGCATGACCCACCGAGTGCCAACTCGGGTGAGCCAGGAGTGCGACGGGAATGAAAATCAGGTTGAAGGCGGCGGCCGCGAGGGTGATGCGTTCCCACGTCCAATAGCGATGACTCATGAGCGCGGCGTAGAGAACGACGAGCGCGATGAGGACGGCGAGCCAGGGAGGAACTCCGAAGAAGCCGAGGCCGGCGCGGATGGCGATGAACTCGGTGATAAGCGTGAGGAAGTTGCCGACGCCGAGGTCGAGCATGGAGAACCATCCCCAGAAGGGGCCGAAGCGATCGAAGATGAGTTCGGCATGGCCGCGATGCGTGGCGGCGCCGAGGCGGACGGTCATCTCCTGGACGACGATTGCCATGCAAAAAGTGAGGGCGACGAACGGGATGAAGAAGCCGATGCCGAAGCGTGCGCCGGTGGCGGCGTAGGAGAGCATGCTGGGGCCGTCGTTTTCTCCGAGCATGACGAGGACACCAGGGCCAACCAGTAACCAGAGGAGGCGCGCCTTCGAGGACAGCCCGCGGCGAGCACGGGCATCGGAGACGCGGACGCGGTCGTGGGCGCGATCGATGTCTTCGTGGGTGATGGTTATGGCTTGGTCTTCTGCGTGAGCGGGGATTTGGGCGGGCGAGGGCTTCATCGGTCGAGGTTAGCGTAAGTATACACCAAGGGATAAACCATGGTTAAGTAGGGTTACAAGGACAAATCAAAGCCGAGGTATGGATGCCTTGCAGTGCCGATGGTCACGCAAAGATGCGAGGGGTCCTTCGACTGCAATTTTGCTTCGCTTCGCGAAGCAAAATCTTCGCTCAGGATGACACCGCCTATGGAGGGATAGTTAGCGAGAAGAGCGATCGGAGGGGGATATCCAGACGCGCTCGGCGGCGGCGCGGCCTAGGGAGACATTTCCGGCGGTGGTGGAAAGAGCCAGGGTTTGATCGTAGTTGCGTTCGAGGAGACGCAACTTCGCGCCGGGGCGAATGCCACGGGCTTCGAGAAACTCGAGCAGGCGGCGATCGCGCTCGTAGATACCGCTGACGGAATAGGTCGATCCGGGGATGCCATCGGCGAGAAGAAGAAGGCCGCGATGGCGGCGGCTGGAGGGACTCTCCATCTCGCTCAGGTTGCCGTGGGGACAGATTCCGGCTTTGCCGAGTTTGGCCAGGAGTTTGGCCTCGAAGTCAGGAGAGACGGCATGTTCGAGGCGCTCCGCTTCGTCGTGAACCTTCCACCATTCCATGCCGAAGAGTTCGGCAAGCATGCGTTCGATGAGATGGTGGCGAAGGGTAAGCTTGCGAGCGATTTTGCGGCCGGCGGCGGTGAGGCGCAAATGTCCGTCGGATTGAACGCGTACCAAGCCGTCTTTTTTCAGGCGGCGCACTGCCATGGTGACGGCCGGGGCTGACACCTTCAGCCATTCGGCGAGGCGGGCGGAGATGACGGACTCTCCCTCGCTCTCGGCCTCAAGAATGGCTTTGAGATAGTCTTCTTTGGAGACTGTGATCATTGGAGAGGATTATACGACTTGGGTTAATTGCAGTTAAGTTGCAAAACGAAAACTTTAATACAGAGGGAAACGGGGGGGCACAGGATAATTCTTGTTTGAGATGTTTGACAGCATTGCTGGTCTCCCCTAACCTTGAATTTCTCTTATGAAAGTTCTGATTCTAGGCAGCGGCGGACGCGAACATGCGCTGGTGTGGAAGCTGCGGCAGTCCTCGCGTGTTGAGAAGGTTTATTGTGCGCCGGGGAATGGCGGAATCGCCGATGAGGCGGAATGCCTCGCGGTTGATTTGAAGAGCTTGGAATCGATGGTGGCTCTGGGCGAGCGACTGCGGCCCGACCTTACGGTGGTGGGTCCTGAACTGCCGCTGACGTTGGGCGTAGTGGATGAATTCACGCGGCGCAAGTGGCCGGTGTTTGGTCCAACCAAGGCTGCGGCGCAACTGGAGTGGAGCAAGAGCTTTGCGAAAGAGTTCCTGCAGCGGCATCGGATTCCAACGGCGCCCTATGCGGTTTGCGAATCAGTGGAGGAGGTACGAGAAGCATTAGGACACTTTCATCCGCCGGTAGTCGTGAAGGCTGATGGATTGGCGGCGGGAAAGGGCGTGGTGATCGCTGCGGACAAGGAAGATGCTGCCAGCGCCGCGGCTGAAATGCTCAGCGGAAGGATGGTGGGCGAAGCCGGCGCGCGAGTCGTGCTGGAAGAATGTTTGAAGGGGGATGAACTGTCGTTCCTCGTGCTGAGCGACGGCGAACGGGTTGCACCGTTGGTCGCGGCTCAAGACCACAAGCGAGTAGGAGATGGCGATACAGGGCCAAATACCGGAGGCATGGGAGCGTATTCGACTGCGGAGATTGTGGACGACACGATGCGCGACTGGCTGGTGCATCACATTGCGAAGCCGGTGGTCGCGGGAATGAAGGCGGAGGGTGCGGAATATAAAGGAGTGCTTTATTGCGGGCTGATGATGACGGCACGGGGTCCGATGGTGCTGGAATTCAATTGCAGGTTTGGCGATCCGGAGACGCAACCTATTCTGATGCGACTGGAGAGCGATCTGGTGGAGGCGCTGGAGGCGTCGATTGAGGGGCGCGTGAGCGAAGGGGATTTCAAGTGGTCGCAGGATGCGTCGGTGTGCGTGGTGATGGCTTCGGGAGGATATCCCGGGACGTTTGAAGTGGGGAAGAAAATCAGTGGATTGGATGAGGCTGGGGCAATCGATGGAGTGAAGGTGTTTCACGCCGGGACGGTGAAGAGGGGTAGAGATTTTTATACGGCTGGCGGGAGAGTATTGGGAGTTTCGGCGCGGGCTGATTCGTTGGAGCGTGCGGTGGGGCGGGCTTATGAGGCTTGCGGGAAGATTCGGTTTGATGGGGCGCATTATAGGAAGGATATTGCGGGGAGAGCGCTGAAGAAGTAGGGGATCATCTGTGCACGCTGCTTCGAGGGCTTCGATGAATGCTCTTCGGATGGCCGCGAGCCGCGGTCGTAAGAGGGATCCTTCGACTGCGATATTGTTTCGCTGTCGCGAAACAATATCTTCGCTCAGGATGACAGGACGTAAAACGTACGAAATTGTTTAAAGGGACTCATGAGCAAAATACTGGTTTCGATTGTGATGGGTAGCGATTCTGATCTCGAGATTATGCGCGAGGCGGGGAAGGCGTTGGAGGAGTTTGGGATTGGGTATGAGATGGATGTGACTTCAGCGCATCGATCTCCGGACCGGACGGCGAATTTTGCGCGGAAAGCTGCGGGGCGCGGGATTCGAGTGATCATTGCGGGGGCCGGAGGAGCGGCGCATTTGGCGGGAGTGATTGCAGCGCACACGACTCTGCCGGTGATCGGAGTGCCGATTCCTTCGACTTCTTTGAATGGCCTGGACTCGTTGCTGGCTACTGTGCAAATGCCGGCGGGGATTCCGGTGGCGACAGTGGCGATTGGGAAGCCGGGGGCGACAAATGCGGGGATTCTGGCGGCGCAGATTATCGGAATCGCGGATGAGGCTGTGGGAAAAAAGTTGGGCGCACATAAAGAGAAGTTGGCGCGGGGAGTGGAGGAGAAGTCGAAGAAGCTGAAGGAGTCGATGAGAGGATAGCCGTCACGGGCTAAAGCCCGGTTCTCTCAAGGATGCTTATCGTAGCGCTGAAGCGCTGCCACCAAGGCGCCAAAAGGCAAGCGCAATATTTCCTAGTCTTGGTGTTTCTAGTTTTAATTTTTTCCTGTTCTTGGTTCCAAGTCTGGCTCCCTAGTTCTCAGTTCCCTAGTTCTTCGATCTTCTAATCTTAATTTCCTCTCAGAGGCGGCCGTGACGGAATGATGGGAAAGCAGGTTCCCTTCGGCAGGCTCAGGGCAGGCTCTCGCCGGGCGTTCCGCCCAATTCGAAGGACATCGATTTTGCTTTTTGGTCTTTCGTTTTCCTAGTCTACGTCTTTCCCGCTGCCCGTTGCACCGTCAAGCCTTCTGCAGCGGCTAAAGCCGCATTCAAGACAATGGCAATTACCGCGGCGCTGAAGCGCTGCGCCACCCCAAAGTCGCTGAAGCCAAAATCTGAAGTCAAAATCTCCACCTTGTCGCATAGAACGTAACAAGGGTGGACCCTCCTGCGGGAAATTCCTTGCGAGGTCGACGGTCGCGAACGATTGCAAGGGATCCTTTCGACTGCGGTTTTGCTTCGCTATCGCGAAGCAAAATCCTCGCTCAGGATGACACTCCAGTTTCTAGGACGCCTTTTGAACGCTTCATAGTTTCAATCCTCTTAAATATTCGCGGAATGGTTGGCCCAAGTCTTCGCGTTTGAGGGCAAATTCTACGGTGGCTTTCAGGAAGCCGAGTTTGTCACCGGTATCGTGGCGGCGACCTTCGTAGACGTAGGCGTACATTTTTTCTCTCTGCAGCAGCATGCGCATGCCGTCGGTGAGTTGGAGTTCTCCGCCCGCGCCGGTGGCGGTATTGGCGAGGCAATCGAAAATTGCGGGCGTGAGAATGTAGCGGCCGATGATGGCGAGGTTTGATGGAGCTTCTTCGCGCTTGGGTTTCTCGACCATGTTCTTGATTTCGAAGAGGCGCTCGCCGAAGCGGCTGTCGACGGGTTTAACGTCGAGAACGCCGTAGGAAGAAATCATTTCGCCTTCGACAATTTGCGTGGCGAGAACGGAGCACTGGGTCTGATTGAAGACCTCGACCATTTGCTTGAGGCAGGGAACCTGGGCGTCGATTACGTCATCGGCCAGGAGAACGGCGAAGGGTTCGTCGCCGACGAGTTCGCGAGCCATAAGCACGGCGTGGCCTAAACCCAGAGCTTCTTTCTGGCGAACGTAGGCTACGTGCATCATGTCGGAGATGGAGCGAACGATCTGGAGCAGGTCGGTTTTACCACGCTGCTCGAGCATGGTTTCGAGTTCGTAGCTCACGTCGAAATGGTCTTCGATGGCTTGCTTGCCGCGCCCGGTGATGATGAGGATCTGATCGCAGCCGGAGGCCATGGCTTCTTCGACGCCGTATTGAATGATGGGCTTGTCGACCAGCGGGAGCATTTCCTTGGGCTGGGCTTTGGTTGCGGGCAAAAAACGCGTGCCCAAGCCAGCGGCGGGGAATACGGCTTTACGAACTTTCATGGGCATAAGGGCGGTCGTTTATAAAAACGGTCGTTGGTCATTGGTCGTTAGTCGTTGGCGGTGCGAGTTCGGTTGCCGCGATAATTGTATATGGTGGAGTTTGGGGGTGGCGAATTGGGTGAGGCGCAGTGGCGACCAGCGGCTAAAGCCGCTTTTATTTTGCGAGGCTCTAACGTGGCGCTGAAGCGCCGCTCTTCCACGTTGTCTCAATCGGCGTTTTTACCCCACGTGAACGCTGTTCTTGTAACCCTTCTGACGCTCTACGCTTCCATGTGTGTTGACTTGCGGCGCCAGTGAAGCTGCGTCCTTTGAAGGCTTGGCTGCTGTTTTCGAAAAACGCATCATAGGCACAGCGTGTGGCAAATGCCTCGCAAGGTCCGTGTGGTCGCAAGGAGGAAGCGTGTCCTTCGACTTCGTAACAGCTTCGCTATCGCGAAGCTGTTACTTCGCTCAAGATGACAGGGCTTGGGTGGACTCAGGCGACTTTTCTGTACTTGCTAGTTGTTCGAGGATTGTGCGGAGGGAGCGGAGGACTTCTTCTGCGGCTGTGGCTTTCAATGTAAATTTCAACATGCCGTCGGGGGTGAACTGTGCGCCGCGCTGGGCGGAGACGAAACGGGCTAGTTGCTCGGGGTCGACGGTTGCATCCTGGCGGAATTTTAATGTGACGTTGTCGCGTTTGCGCTCGATGGCGTTTACGCCGACTTTCATGCACAGCAATTTTAGCGAGGCGTAGTCGAGCAGGTTGCGGACTGCGGGCGGGGGTGGGCCGTAGCGGTCTTTCAACTCAAACCCAACATCGTTCAACTGCGATTCGGTTTCGACCCTCGCGACCCGTTTGTACATTTGCAGGCGCTGGTTTTCTTCGGGAACATAGTCACCCGGGATGCGGATGTTGAGGCCGAGGTTGAGTTGGGTTTCGGCCTCGTCGGTCGCAGCTTCGCCTTTCATTTCTCTTACCGCGCGTTCCAACATCTGGGTATAAAGCTCGAAGCCGATGGCTTCGATGTGACCGCTCTGTTCGCCGCCGAGCATGTTGCCTGCGCCGCGGAGTTCGAGATCGAGGGCAGCGATTTTGAATCCGGCGCCAAGGTCGGAAAATTCTTTGAGCGCAGCGAGGCGGCGGCGCGCGATGGGCGTGAGTTCGACTTCCGGCGGGAGCATGAGATAGGCGTAGGCGCGGCGGTTGGAACGGCCGACACGTCCGCGAAGCTGGTACAACTCGGAGAGGCCGAGGCGGTCGGCGCGGTTGATCAGGATCGTGTTGCATAGCGGAATGTCGAGGCCGTTTTCGATGATGGTGGTCGAGACGAGGATATCGGCTTCGTGATGCATGAATTTCAGCATCACTTTTTCCAATTCGCCTTCGGACATTTGTCCGTGGCCGACGATGATGCGGGATTTTGGAACCAGTACTTGAAGCTTCGCGGCGATTTCCCAGATGGTGTCGACACGGTTGTGGACGAAGTAAACCTGGCCGCCGCGTTCGAGTTCCTGTTCGATGGCGGATTGAATTAGTTTTTCGTCCCAGCTGGCGACGACAGTTTGGATGGCCATGCGGTCTTTTGGCGGAGTTTCGATCACGCTCATGTCGCGCAGGCCGACCAGCGACATGTGGAGGGTGCGCGGAATGGGCGTGGCCGACATGGTGAGGACGTCGACTTGCTTGCGCATTTGCTTGATGCGCTCTTTGTGACGGACTCCGAAGCGCTGTTCTTCATCGACGATGAGGAGGCCGAGGTCGGAAAACTTTATGTCTTTGGAAAGGATGCGGTGAGTTCCGATCAGGACATCGATTTTGCCGGCTTTCGGTTTTTTGCAGAATTTCTTTTTGTTGCTTAGCGTTGCGGAAGCGGCTGATCATTTCGATGGTGACGGGGAACGGAGCGAAGCGCTGCTTGAAAGTTTCGAAGTGCTGGAAGGCGAGGACGGTGGTAGGCGCGAGGACGGCGACTTGCTTGTTGTCGCTGATGGCTTTGAAGGCAGCGCGCATGGCGACTTCGGTTTTGCCGTAGCCGACATCGCCGCAGAGCAAGCGATCCATGGGCTGAGTGGATTCCATGTCGCGAATCACGTCTTTAATGGCCGTCGCCTGGTCTTCGGTTTCGTTGAACTCGAAGGCGTCTTCAAACTCGCGGAACCACTCGTTGGAGGGCGGGAAGGCGTGTCCGACGGCGGTTATGCGCTCGGCGTAGAGTTTGAGGAGTTCGTCGGCCATGTCTTTCATGGCCTTTTTTACGCGGGATTTCGTTTTTGCCCAGGCTTGCGTACCGAGATGGCTTAAAGGCGGCTTGACACCTTCGGAGGAGCGGTATTTTTGGACGAGATCGAGGCGCGTGAGCGGAACGTAGAGGCGCGCAGCTTCGGCGAACTCGAGCAACATGAACTCGGCGGGACCATCGCCGTGGTTAATTTCTTTCAGTCCCTGATATTGGCCGATGCCATGCTCGACGTGGACGATGTAGTCGCCAACCTGGAGGTCGCGGAAGTCGGAAAGGAAGGCGGAGACTTTGGATTTTGAGCGTTGCGGGCGCGAGGCGACGGATTCGGATTCGTCAAACAGATCACGAGAGCCGAAGATGGCGAGATTGGACTCGGGCAGGAGAACGCCTTCGGGGATGTAGGCTGTGGCAAGCGTGGTGGTGAAGATTTCTCCAGCGAAGTAGCTGGTTTCGTCGGCATAACTTTCGCCGCCGCGAGTGCGACTGCCGAGCTTGAAGGAGACGTTGTATTCAGTGAAAACATCGGCGAGACGTTCGACCTCGCCAATGTTGGGGACGGCGAAGAGGACGCGTTTGCCTTCGGCGTTGAGCTTTTGCGCTTCGGCGAGCATGGCTGGGACTGCGCCATGGAAGCGGGGCGAGGGCTGGGTGAGGAAAGAAACTTCGGCAGGATCGTTTTCGTTTGGGGTAAGAGTTCGGGTGATGCCGAGATGTTCAACATCTGCGCCGGGGAGTGCGGCGGTTTGCTGCCACCAATCATCTGGTGGAATGTAGAGATCTTCGGGACGAACCAGGTTGCCTACGCCGCTGCGCTCGTGGGCCTCGGCGACGCGGGTCCAGAAGCGGTCGAATTCTTGTTTGAGTTGATCGGGTTCGTCGAGAAGAACGGCGGCGCGAGGGATTAGATCGAAGATGGTGCTGTTGGCTCCGGCGACGGGGGAATAGAACTCCCAGCCGGGAAAGACGTTGAGCCCACCGGCGCGGACGGCGGCTTCGACGATTTCTTCGTTGCCAGTGATGCGTTTTCCGCTGAGGCGGGTGTGAATTGCACCGAGCAGATGTTCGCTGACCGGAGTTTCGGTGAGGGGGAGGAGCAAGGCTTCGTCGACGGGATTCGAAGAACGCTGCGAGGCGGGATCAAATTTGCGAATGGAATCGGCCTCGTCACCAAAGAATTCGATGCGCAGGGGGCGATCGGCCTCGGGGGAGTATACGTCGAGGATGCCACCGCGAACGGCGTACTGGCCGGGCATTTCGACGACGTCGGTCGAGGTGTAGCCGACGGTGTTGAGGTGCGCGAGCAGAGATTCGAGATCGAAGGATTCACCGCGACGGATGGTGCGGGCGAGATTTTCGTAGTAGTCGCGCGAATGCAGACGGATGGCCGTCGCGGCGACCGGGGAAATCACGATGGAAGCGGCGCCGGTGGATACCTTCCATAAGGCGGTGGCGCGTTCTTCCTGGAGTTCGGGATGAGGCGAGAGATTCTGGTAGGGAAGCACGTCGCGCGCGGGCAGGGAGACAATTGAGTCAGGATCGCAGGCGGCTGTAAGTTCGCAGAATCCGCGAAGGACGGGCAGGAAGTCTTCGACGGCCCGGTTGTCGTTGACTACGAAGATGAGCGGCCGGGCGGCAGCGCGTTGAAACAGCACCAGCAACAAGGCTTTTGCCGTGGGGGTAAGACCGGAGACACGAACACGCCCCGTGCCCTCCTTTAGGTGGGAGGCTACACGCGCGAAGGCGGGAAGCTTTTCTACATCCGCGAAGAGTTCGCGGACGAAGGGAAGAAGCATGCATTCTGATTTTAGCAGGACTGAGGAGGTGGGGTGCGGGGTTGCGATATGTCTTAAGACTTAGCCCGCAACGACATCGAGCACACCAGTCGCGATCGCGCAGGAACGGAGCTCGTGGGGGTTCCGCCTCGCTTCCGCTTCGGCGGGACGGGCGAAGGCGCCCGTCACTACATGAGGTGTGCCCAGGCTAGGCGCGCAGGAGGGGTCGAGTGAGGCAGGTGGGGCCGCCGCTGCCGTTGATGCAGAGTTCGCCGCCGGGGAAGGTGCGAACGTCGAATCCGTTTTCGCGCAGGCGGGCGTTCGTGTTGCGATTTTCTTCGATGGCGAGCAGGCGATTGTTGCCAAGGGCAAGGACGTTGCAGGCGAGAGTGTCACGCTCGGAGTAGTCGATCTCTATGAATTTGAATCCGCGGGATTTCAGGAGTTCGACGGTTTCGACGGCGAGCCAGGGGAGATCAACGAGCGCGGTGTGATCGTCGAGCAGGCTGATCAGGGACATCAGATGAAGGCAAGCGCTGGGGCCGGGGCCGTAGGGCAGAGGCGCGGACAGAACCTGCACGCCTTTGGGTGCGAGTAGATCGCGCATTTGTTGAATGCCAGCGGCGTTGGTGCGGTAGCCATGACCGATGAGCAGAGTTTTGGAGTCGAGCCAAAGAATGTCTCCGGCTTCGGTAGTGCCGGGTGCGACGATCTTGCCCAGAGTTGGAATATCGAGGCGCAAGCAAAATGCGCCGTGATGCGCGCCTTCAACCACTCGGTTGGGCTTGCCGGGACGCATCACGATCAAGCCGTAATCGCTGGCGAGAGATGCGTCGTGGGTATAAACGGCGTCGAGGGAGAGTGCGGGATCGGGAGCGAGTTCAATGATCTCGGCGCCAACCGACTCGAGTTCCCGGCAGAGAGCTTCATGCTGCGCCTGTGCCCGATCGAAGTCGGGCGCACGGTGGAATCCCAGGTCGTGCCAGCGGGCGGCGTACTCCGGCCGGTTCCATCCAGCGATGCGGGGAGTACACACCATTACGCGCTCAAGCGCGCCGACCATCGAGTGTCCGTTGAAGTGCGTTTTGGTGATTGTTTCGGGCATCTTGTCTTGTCCCCGTCGATGTTTGTGAACCTGCCGAGCCTGGTAGGAATCTATATGGGCATTATGGCAAAAGCAATGTGGGAAGGTGTGGTGCTGGCTGAAAGCGAAAAAACGATTGAGGTCGAGGGCAATCAGTATTTTCCTCTGGAGGCAATCCATAAGGAGTTTTTCAAAGCGAGCGATGCGCATACGGAGTGTCCGTGGAAAGGCACGGCGAGCTATTACGATGTTGAGGTTAAGGGCAAACGGAACGCGGGGGCTGCCTGGTTTTATCCCGAGCCGAAGGCCGCGGCGAAGAAGATCAAGGGGTATGTGGCGTTCTGGAAGGGCGTGAGTGTGGAGGAGTAATTCCCGACAGGTTGCAGAGTTGAAGAAAAGGCTATCGAGCTTCGCTCGAATGGACAGCCGAGGGCGGCTGTCCCTACATTGGATTCAATATCTTTAGAGCCTCAGAACTCAATGTGGGCGCGGAACGCGGGGACGAGGACAGGACCGCGATCGCGGTTGTAGCCAGGGTTGTTGATGTGTTGGAGGCCGGGACCTACATAGATGCCACGCCATGTGCGGATGGTGTAATAAGTCTCCAGAATATTTTCACGGCCGTAGTTTAGGTTGCCATCGCCGAGGAGAAAGCCGAGACCACCGTCGGCGAGGTAGGTCTGATGGTCTTTCTTGATGGCGTTCGATACGAAAGCGAATCCGGCGCGATCTTGCTTGCGGTGCCACCAGGCGCCGTTTGCGCCTACGCCGGCTGCAACGGTCTGATCGACTTCGGTGTAGGCGAAGGATTCAGTTTTGCCGTTATCCCAGCCGACGCGGGTGAATGCCGTTATGTAGCGCGTGAGATTCTGCTCGAGGTTGAAGCCGAAACCGTATTTGCGGGTGATGTGCCAGGGATGGTTCGTGATATCCGGAACGGGCGTGAGGCCTACTTCGAAGTTGGCGATGGCGTCGCGATAGATGCCCATATTGGCGGCGTTGGTGTAGGCCAATAGACGGACGACGCCGGATTTTTTCGGGAGCAGGCCGCGACGAAGTTCGTATTCGAAGTTCTCTGCGTGAGCTTGCCACGGCCGATAGACCAGATCAATTCCATTCGCAACTTTGGGCATTAACGCCTCGGCGAAACGGAATCCCCAATTTCGATCTTCGAAATCGGCGGTGGCGCCGACGGTGTAGCCGCGCGTGTCGGCGGCATAGTCCCATGCGCCGTTGTTGTCGATGGTCCAGTTGGTGAATTGAAAGTGGGTGTCGGAGCCCACGGAATTGATGTCAAAGAAATCTGGCATGCTGAACTTGCCGAAGCGGATCTCCAGGCGACGGCGCGGCAGCTCTTCAAAGAGCGAGAAAGGGTTGCGTTGGTTTTCTATCTTATCCTTACTCAGCGCAAACACTTTGTGAATCATAGCGCGGCCCAGGTAAGGTGCTTTGCTGAGAAGTGGATTGCGCACGATATCGAGATCGGTGTCGCCGGCGAGTCCGAAGCCTGAGCTGAGCGCAGCGCCGCCGGCTTCTTCGATGTCAACCAGGATTTCGGTGGAATTGTTGAGGCGCACGCCGGTGTAGAACGTCACAACTCGCGACGTGGCCTTTTCGTAGTTAGGGCCTAGGCTGTGCGCGCCGCTGTAGTCGGCGGGAAACGGAGGATGAGTCTGGAAAATGAAATTGGCCTGTCCCGAGAGCCAAAAGCGAGTGTCTTTAAGATGCGGGAACATGGCCTCAGCACTATCGTCCGAAGGGAGATCGGCTGGGTTCGCGTCAGCCGAGGCATTGGCCTGGGGAGTATCAGAGTTCGCACTGGAAGGTTCGGTCGATTGCGTAGGGGGTTGTTGGGCTAGCGACGGAACGAAGCTTAAGTTGACGAATATGAAACACGAAGCGAAGATCTTCCCCGTCCGCCGGAAAGTGGCAAAGGCGGTGCCTAGCGCGAGTTTAAGAAGAGATGTCAATTTCGTAATTGCAACCAGGAGGATTAACTCAAGGCTTCCGGCGCTCAGTCGCGAAGGCAATTCAGGTATAAGGTCAATCTATCACCTTAGTTAACTATAGTTAATCGTGCTGCTTATTAAATTCCTCTGATAACCGGACGAACGTGTGACAAGGTTGTTGCGCGAACCTCACCGAGCCTACGCAGAATTGGTTAAAGGAATGTTACAAACCGGGTTGCAACGTAGTACTAACGGATTGCTTTATAGCATACCCCAGTATAGTATTGTCAAGTTAAAAAGTATGTGAGGATCTGAGATGGCTCACACATTGCGGGACAAAGAGAAGCTTAAGTTACGGGTGAAGCGTATTCGCGGGCAAATTGATGCCATGGAGCGCGCGCTCGATGAGGGGAAGAATTGTGGAGACATCCTACAATTGATTACGGCGGCGCGCGGCGCAATGAACGGACTTATGGCGGAACTGCTGGAGGATCATGTCAAGTTCCATGTCCTTGACGCCTCGCGCAAACCGAATTCAGAACAATTGATCGCGGCTGATGAATTGATGGAGATTGTCCGTTCCTATCTCAAGTGATGGTCCGCGACGAATCGGCTGGCGGAAGTCACAAAGAGAAGTGCGTCCGTGCTGCAAAAGCAAAAAGGACAGCCCGGAGCCCCCGAAGCTGTCCCTGGAACCCTCCCGGTTAGAAGGGCAACGTGATGACCCTAAGTTACTGGAGCGATGTTGCAAAATGATGGCAGAAGAATGAATATCTGGTTAATTTGTCTTTAAGTTGTCGGAGAGGGCGCTGATATAGTAGTCGCGAGTCACTGTTGACATCCGTCCGGGAGGACTCGATGCCGTCCACCACGTCCCGCAAAGTTGAAGAATCGTGCCGTCTGCGCAAACGCGCGGAATCGATGATTCCGGGCGGAGTGAACTCTCCGGTACGAGCGTTTGGATCGGTTGGCGGCGAACCGCCGTTTATCGTGCGCGGGAAGGGATCGCACATCTGGGATGCGGACGAGAACGAATTTATCGATTACGTGGGATCGTGGGGGCCGCTGATTTTAGGGCATGCCGCGGCGGATGTGCTGGATGCCATCGTGGGTGCGGCATGCAATGGAACCAGCTTTGGAGCCTCGACTCCGGCGGAAGCGGACTTGGCGGAGTTGGTGTTGGCGGCGTTTCCGCCGATGCAGAAAGTCCGATTCGTGAACTCGGGAACTGAAGCCACGATGTCGGCGATCCGCTTGTCGAGGGCTTATACCAAGCGCAAGTACATTGTGAAGTTTGAGGGGTGCTATCACGGGCATTCCGATTCACTGCTGGTGAAGGCAGGCTCGGGAATTGCGACGCTGGGAATTCCAGGATCGGCGGGCGTTCCCGATGAGTTTATACAGTTCACGGTGGCGCTACCTTTCAATGACATCAAAGCAGTGGAATATGCCTTCCAGAAGTTCAAACACCAGATTGCCTGTGTGATTGTGGAGCCAGTGGTGGGGAATATGGGATGCGTGCCGGCTGCGGATGACTATTTAGTGGCGCTGCGCATGGTTACGGAACGCGAAAAGGCTGTATTGATTTTTGACGAGGTGATGACGGGATTCCGAGTGGCGTTTGGTGGAGCGCAGGAGCTTTATGGCATTCGTCCGGATCTGACGACGATGGGCAAGATCATTGGTGGAGGCTTGCCGGTTGGAGCTTACGGCGGATCGAGCGAGATTATGGATCTGGTGGCGCCGCTCGGTCCGATGTACCAGGCGGGGACGCTATCGGGGAATCCGCTGGCGATGGCGGCGGGATGCGCGATGCTTAAGCATCTGAGGGATCACAAGCAGGAAATTTATCCGCGGCTCGAGAAGTTGAGCCTGCAACTGGTCGAGGGAATTGCCGGAGTGGCGAAAGATGTGGGCGTGCCGCTGTGTTACAACCGAGTGGGATCGATGTTCACATGGTTTTTCACTCCGGGGCCGGTGACCGATTGGGATTCTGCATCGAAGTCGAATACCGAAGCGTTCGGGAAATTCTTCCGAAGCATGCTGGATAGTGGAGTGTATCTGCCGCCTTCACAGTTTGAAGCTGCGTTTGTTGGAGCTACGCACAGTGAGCAGGATATAGAGCAGACGATTGCGGCGGCGAAGGAAGCGTTTGCGGCGGTGCGGGGATGAAGGGTTTGATTTGGGAAATAAAAAGCTTGCATTTTTTGGGTTTTCCTAGTTCTTGAGTTTCTCATCAAGGGCTTCAAGCCCGCATTTGTGATTGGCTTTGATCGGCACGGCCGAAGCCATGCCCTGATACGAATCGCAAGTTTTTCGGCATTTTACAAAATAGCTTTAAGGGTCTCCTAAATGTTTGGGTTTTAGTTCCCGGTTTTCCTAGGGTTTTATTCTCGGAGGCGGGGCGGTGTGACGGGCGGGACAGCAGGTTCCTCACCGGGCGTACCGCCCGATTCGGAATGACATCGATATTTGCTTTTCAACTTTGGGTTTCCCTCGTTCTTAATGAAACAGCTTTCAGGTCCTACTAATTTTGGATTTCCTAGTTGAGATTTTCCTAGTCCTTGGCCCTCACCAGGGCACGACATCATTTGTGGAATGGTCAAAAATTCATAACCTTTCTCTTTGAAGCGTGTGATCAGACGATCTGTGGCCAAGACGGTTTGGGAGCGATCTGCGCCCATTTGTTTGTGTCCGCCATCGTGCAGCAGGATGACGTTGCCGCCGCGAATTTGCCTTATAACTTTGCGCTCGATCTCGGCTGCGGGCGGGGCATTCCAGTCGTAGCCGGTAACGTTCCACATTACGGGTTCCAAGCCGAGTTCACGCGCGATGCGAAGAACCGCGGGGCGGCGGCCGCCGAAGGGCGGACGGAAGAGGTTGGAATGCGGGCCGATTGCGTCCTGCAAAGCGGCGCGGCAATCGGAAAGTTGTTGCCGGATCTCGGTTTCGCCCTTAAATGTGAGCAGGGGATGAGTGAAGGTGTGATTGCCGACGACGTGGCCAGCGCCGACAATTTCGCCAACAATTTCCGGGCGCTGCTCCACGTAGCGTCCGATGAGAAAAAATGTTGCGAGAACGTTGTGTTTTGCCAGAACGTCTAAAAGTTGCCTTGTGTGCGGATCGTTGGGGCCATCGTCATACGTAAGGGCAAGTTGGCGTGAGCGGGGCGGCAATCCCTTGAAGGTTTGTCCATACCATTGGCCGGTCGGCGCCATGGACTGATAACCCGCGGCAACAGCAGCCGCAGTGGCAGCACCGGTCAGGACCAGAGCGAGCATGTGGGGATTGTAGTGCATTGAGTCATTAAGCCATCGGGTGATTGAGAGATTGAAAATCGTAAACATGTACTTCCAAAATCGCACAATCACGAAATCGCTCAATCGCACAATTCCTGCCTGTTAACTCTTCCCTCAATTGCCACCCGGCGTCATCCGAGATATTCTGCCAATTCGAGAAATTGCGTAAACCATGGCGAATCTTTTCGAACTCCCCCGTTACATTGCTGTGGAAGGTCCGATACGAGTTGGCAAGAGCACCTTGGCGGGGATTCTCGCCGAGCGGCTGACGGCGCAACGAGTGATGGAAACGGAGACCAACCCTTTCCTGAGCGCATTCTACGAGGGCGAGCGCGGGGCGGCGTTCCAGGCTCAGTTCGCCTTTCTGGTGCGGCGATTCGAACAGTTGCAGGCGCTTGACCTGGGTTCGCGGTCGCAGAAGACCGTGGTCGCCGACTACATTTTCGAAAAAGACAAACTTTTTGCCTGCCTTAACCTGACCGACCAGGAACTGGATACGTACAATCGCTACTACAATCACTTCCGCGAACAGTTGCCCACGCCGGATCTCGTGATCTATTTGCAGGCCACGCCCGAGGTGCTGAAGAAACGCCTGAAAAAAAAGAACGCGCCGGGTGAGAAGGCAGTTAGCGATGAGTATCTGGAAGAAGTGGTGAAGGCTTACGAGCACTTCTTTTTTCACTACACGTCGTCAGATCTGCTGATCGTCAATACGTCCGACATCGACTTCGTGGAGCGCAACGAAGACTTGCAGGAACTCTTGCGGAAAGTAACGGAGCCGATCAAGGGGACGCAATATTTCCTGCCGTTGGGCGGGCAGGAGGCGGTGGGGGCTTGAGAGGCGTCGTTGGTTGTTGGCCAGTTTACTTTTCGTGTCGCGGCAGTGAATAGATGGAGAGCCGTTGGCCCACCCTGGAAAATTCTGGGTCAGCGGTTACCAACCATGCGGCGTGTTCGATCGCCAGTTCCGCGGCGAAAGCGTCAGCGTGCCCTAGACTATGTTTTTGTTTCAGCGTGCCAACCATTCTCTTACAACCTGAGTTTTGAGTGCCTTCCTGGCCAGGTAGGGCATCGAGCTTCGCTCGAGGGACAGCCGAGGGCGGCTGTCCCTACATGATCATTTTCTGGGATGCGGGGGGAAATAAAACAGGCGTCGACTAGGGGCTATTTTGCGGGTACAATAGCTCCAGCATCCACGAAGATGCGAAACAGGCTCTATCCGGCAAGCCGGAGGGGCACTGGAGGAACAATGAGCATCACCGGAATTGGCGTACGTCCCGGCATGTCGGGGAACGACGCGATGCGCCAGAAGGTCACGACCGCGACTCTGCGGGAATTAAAACTCCGTCACGAACCCATCACCTGCCTCACCGCCTACGATTACGCCACTGCGCGCCTGGTGGACGAGGCTGGCATCGAGATGATCCTGGTCGGCGATTCGCTGGCCCAGGCCATTCTCGGGTATGAGAACACGCTCTCGGTCACTATGGACGAGATGCTCCATCACGTAAAGGCGGTGCGGCGCGGCGTGAAGAGCGCGCTGCTGTTAGCCGACATGCCTTACGGGTCTTATCAGGTTGACCCTCAAAGCGCGCTCAACAATGCCACGCGTTTTGTGAAGGAAGGCGGCGCGGAGGTGGTGAAGATCGAGGGGGGCGAAAAGCGTGCCGACCTGATTCGCCGCATCATTGACGCGGAAATTCCTGTGGCCGGGCATATTGGGTTGACGCCGCAATCGGTTAACGTGATGGGCGGATACAAGGTGCAGGGAAAAAATCTGAGCGCGATCGAGCAACTGATGCGTGACGCCGTGGCTCTCGACCGAGCCGGCGTGTGCTGTATTGTGCTGGAAGGGATTCCGCGCGAGGTGGCGGCGATGATTACGGCGGAAGTGAACACACCAACCATTGGCATTGGCGCCGGGCCGGAGTGCGATGGCCAGGTGCTGGTGTTCCACGATCTTGTGAATCTCACGTTTGCGCCGCCGGCCAAGTTCGTGCGCCGGTACGGGGATGCGGCCTCGCTGATTACGAATGCGGTGAGGGCGTTTCGCGCCGACGTTCGATCACAGCAGTATCCGTCGGATGAGGAGTCGTATCATTTGCCGCGAGAGACGAAGGCTGGGTTTGAAACCGTTCTGGCGCGGAAGCGCGCTATGCAGAGGTGAAGAATACTTCGCCAGGATTTTTGCTGATCACGCGGATGAGGCCAGCGATCCCAACATTTCGCGTGAGCGTGCTAGGCTAATATTATCCAGGAGGTAGTTATGACGAACCTCTTCCCTGCGTTTTTCTTTTTTCCCTTTCTCGGGTTTGGTTTCGTAATGTATTTCCTGCCGTCGTTGATTGCGCTCGCGCGTAGCAAACGGGACATAGCCGGAATCGTTTTGCTTAATTTTTTTCTGGGATGGACGATGATCGGATGGGTCGTCGCTCTAGTATGGGCGGTGAAGGCAGATATGCCTGCGGTGGTGCGGTGAGTTTGTTCGGAACGCGGCGCAGCACGCGCGAAATGGGTTTTGCACTCCTTCCGGGATTGATTGTGGCGATGAGTTTTTCTCTTGCGGCATGCTCACGCCACGACGTGCCGCCCGCGCCAGACGCATCCGCTTTACTGCAGAACATTGGCGCGCCCGATCCTGAGAAGTATCCGACGCAGGAGAACAAGCATTGGGGCAATCCGTATCTCGTGATCCGGGCTGACAAGATCGGACTGCTGAGCGGCGCCGCAGCTAACGAAGAGCAGATGCTAAAGCCAGAAGAAGTTTTGCCTGCGCTCGCCCATTTGCCCGCATCGGCGTGGCCTTATGGCCGAGTGGTCGCAATTCTCGTGCAAGAAAAACCTACCGCATCCGAACAGGAGAAGATTGCGCTGCGACGGAGTAGGGGAATTGTCGCGGGCGACCTGGAAGGCGCACACGTTGCAATTCATTGGATCGCTGCTTCCTGAATCTCGCTACCTCTATGAGAATCTGCCGCACAATCGAAGACATGCGGCGCGCGTGCCGCGTGGAAGGGCGTAGTGAGCGATTGGGATTTGTGCCCACCATGGGCGCATTGCATGAAGGACACTTATCCTTGGTGCGAGCGGCCAAGGCTTCGTGCGAAGTTGTGGCGGCATCGATCTTCGTGAATCCAACACAATTTGGAGCCAACGAAGACCTGGCGAAATATCCACGGATGTTTGAACGTGACAGAGATTTGTTGGAAAAGGAGGGCGTGGAACTACTGTTTGCGCCATCGGTCGAGGAAATGTACCCACGAGGCGCTTTGACGTGGGTCACGGTGGAAGAACTGAGCAACAAGCTGGACGGGAGATCGCGGCCTGGACATTTTCGCGGCGTTACGACCGTGGTGAGCAAATTTTTTCATATCGTTGAGCCGGATGAGGCCTTCTTCGGACAAAAGGATGCCGCGCAGGTGGCGATCATTCGCCGAATGGTGCGCGACTTGAATTTTCCTGTCGAAGTGGTTGCTTGTCCGATTGTGCGTGAGACGGACGGACTCGCAATGAGTTCTCGCAACGCCTACCTTGATGCGCAGCAGAGAAAAGAGGCGCTGGTGTTGCGCCGGTCGTTATTGCGAGTGGAAAAATCCTGGGAGGGCGGTGAGCGAAGTGCGGCGAGACTAGTGGCCGGGGGACGCGAAGAATTTGCCGGGAAGGATTTGGTTCGGCTTGATTATTTTGAAATTGTAGATCCCGACAGCCTCGATTCCATTGACACAGTGATCGAGGGAGCGCTGGTTGCCGTCGCGGCATTTGTCGGCTCGACGCGGTTGATCGATAATATTTTGCTGGGGAAATCTGGAGGTTAAGGCTGGGGCTGGGCGGCGGTTGTGGCCGCAGCTGCGGTGGTGTCCGGTGAAATTCCTGGAGGCGACAGACGGTCCCGCATTATGTTTTCGATTACTGACCACAGGTGAGGATCGCACTCGCTCTGCATGTGACCGGGAGTGAAGAAACGCTCGACGCGAGACTCGTCAGTGCAGGCGACCGGATTTTTCCTGTAGTCGATGCGGTAATTCCCCAAAATCTCGGTTTTCGCCGGGTCGGCGGCCGTAATCTTTTCCCGGCCGTGGAGGATACCATGCGGCTGATAAAAATTCACCGCCTCCGCGACGTTACCGGGAATGATGGAATCGTTCTGCCAGATCTTGGCGACGCTGTCGACCTGCACGGTGAGCAGAACGGGAACCCCTGACTTTTGCAGGTCGCGAGCGAGCAATACGGCGGCGGCGGCTCCCCAACTATGGCCGAAGACGATAATGCGAGCCCGAGTTTTTTCTTCAACGGAGAGGCCGCCGTCGTGATCGATATCGAGCAGGCGCATGACCGTATCGTAGGCACTCTTCCGGCGGCGGTTTTCAAACACGGCAACGTAGGTGTCCTTGGGCGAGGATCGCTGGATTCGCTGGGCGAGGCGAACAGGGCCGTGGCGAAGGTTGTCGTGGCTTACGAAGCCACCAACGAAACCGATCACAATGCTGGAAGGAACAGTTGTGACCTTAGGCCGGACGACGGCGGTGTCCACAGG
Source organism: uncultured Acidobacteriaceae bacterium (assembly GCA_963808195.1). Taxonomy (GTDB): domain Bacteria; phylum Acidobacteriota; class Terriglobia; order Terriglobales; family Acidobacteriaceae; genus Sulfotelmatobacter. The sequence goes on from CAWEEW010000014.1 coordinate 42,820, forward strand.
TCGGGATAGGGCCGGCAAAGCCGCCCCGAGAACCAGCGTCGCCGTGACCACTAGAGCGCGAAATTGACCCAACCAGAGCAGAGAAGCTCCTCAGATCGGTGAGATGACATGTTCCGCGGGGAAGATGCGGAAAAAACAGACGATTCTATTCACAATCACTTCGCGACCGACCGCTCTCGAGTGGTCTCCCCGCCGTACCGACCATCGGCAATGCCAGTAAATGCCTTTACCAGAGCGGGTTTGGCGCATTTGATCCGAGGGACAGTGTACACCCGTTTGTCAAGAAGGGGATTTGATTACTTCAATGATCCGAAGTGGGGGGAAAGTGTGGAAAAAGTCGGGTGCGCCGCGCGACGCCGTTGCACCCTCGGAGCGGAATGCCGTTAGATAGTCCGCAGTATTCTTGAAATCGGAGATGATGGCTCGGCCGCCGGGCTTGAGCACCCGGACGATCTCACGGCAGGCCCGATAGCGGCCCTCGCGAGCCGGAATATTATGGATGCACAGATTTGAAAGAACCACGTCGAAACTGGCATCGGGAAAGCTCAAGGCTATGGCGTCATCGTTTCCGACCTCGACGCGGGAGGAGACGCCGGCGAGGTCCACGTTGCGTAGGGTTTTTTCCAGCGAGTTTCCCGAAAGATCGGTTTTGCTCCAGATATCAATGCCGACAGCTTTCCCGGTAGTCAACTTTTGCGCCGCGCCGATCATTAGCAAGCCGCGACCGGTGCCGACGTCGAGAACTTTTTCATGTCCAGTCCAGATAATGCGCGCCAGCATCTGATCGCGGTGGTAAAACTTTCCCACCTTGGCGTACAGAAGCATGGCCGCGCCTTCCAATAGGCATACTGAACCGACACCAATTGCTGTGGGACGAAGCGCGAAGCGGATGGGGCCGAGCGTAAGCACGGGCAGGAACCACGACAGGGCAAGGAGGGCGAAACCGATGAGGATGAGGTTGCGAATGACGCCGGGAGCGTCAATGCCGTAGTCGAGTTTGGTGGTGTTCATTGCAGTCAGGCGGATTGTAACTGAAAGCTGGCAGCGTGGGTCAACGATAGGCCTTAGGGCCGGAGACGAATGGGTTTTCCGCGAGGAAGTAGCGGAGCCGCCGGTCTGCCGCATGGGTGATGCCAATTCGGGGAGAGATTCGGATACTTCCCGGGTGAGACCCGTCCGTTCCGATCCATAATCCAGAGGCCGGCGAAGTGAGATCGGCGCCGTTGTCACGTGCGCGGGTGATGCCGAAGGCCTCGGCGAGGCGGCCGGGGCCACTTGTGAGGCGACGAAGATCGCGAGGACCGCTTAGCACCACGTCTCGCGCCTGCGCCATTTCCTCGATGCCGAGGAGCGGTTCGAGGGCGCGGAAGAGCACACCCCCCGCCTTGCCTTCACGCTCGCAGGAAACATTCAGGCAATAGTGACTGCCGTAGATGAAATAAACGTAGGCGTAACCGGGAGGCCCGAACAGGACTGAATTACGCGCGGTCTTGCCGGCAGCAGAGTGCGCGGCGGGATCGTTCACTCCAAGGTACGCTTCGGTTTCGACGATGCGGGCTGCAAGGCGTACGTTCTCGTGGTCGCGGACAAGTATCTTACCGAGGAGTTCGCGAGCGACGCGGCGCGGATTGCGAGCGAAGAAAGCGCGATCAAGCGGACAGATGGGTGAGAGGCGAGTCACGGGTTCAAGGCAGAATCAAGAATCAAAATAAGAAAGTCAGATTGCAGAAGTCAGAGTAAACGTTTTTTCCTAGTTCTCGGTTTTCGTCAGGGGCTAAAGCCTGCATCTTTATTGGCCTTTGGTAGGTGAAGCCGAGTGGGAAGGCAGGTTCCTCACCGGGCGTATCGCCCGATTCGGAATGACATCGATATTTTGCTTTCAGCCCTTGGTTTCTTCTCCTTTATGAAAATAGCTTTTGGGGTCTGATTTTCGGGGTTTCCTAGTCTCGGGTTTTTCCTAGTCCTAGATTTTCGATCCTGCTTTTGACTTCCTTAAACTCCGTCCTTATCGTCGGCTTTCCTAAGCTGCGCCTTTGGTCGATTCTTTCAAATAAGCCAGTACCTCTCCCGCGTGGCCTTCGGGCTTTACTTTCGGGAAAATGTGCTGGATTTTGCTGTCCGGTCCGATGATGAACGTGGTCCGAACCACGCCCATGACTTTCTTGCCATACATGTTCTTTTCTTTCAGCACGTCGAACGCCACCGCAACCTTTTTGTCGGCATCGGCCAGCAATGGAAAGGGAAGCTTGAATTTGTCCTGAAACTTCTTCTGAGCTTTGGGAGTATCGGGGGAGATGCCAAGTAACACGGCACCGGTTTTCTGCATCTGCTTGTAGGTATCGCGAAATTCGCAGGCCTCCACTGTGCATCCGGGAGTATCCGCGCGAGGATAGAAATAGAGCACGACTACTTTGCCTCTTAGGCTTTTCAGCGAGATGTCATTTCCGTTCTCGTCCTGCAAAGTAAACTCGGGGGCCTTATCATTGATATTGAGCATGAGCGCCTCTTATTCAGAAAAGTTAAGGTCGAAAGCGGTGTCCGCAAACTCCAGGCTAGCAGAGCCGGGTTCAAAGCCAACTGTATTCAGAAAATTCTTATACAGCAGAATGAGGCCAGCCGTCATTCTTATTCTATTGCTATTGTTTTTTGCGGCGGGCGCGCCGTGGAGTTTGGCGCAGGGAAGGCCGCAGCTCAAGCGGCCTGAGGACACTCCTGAGAAGCCGCCGGAAATCAAAAAGAAGCCGGCGAAGGGTTCGGAGCCGCGAGCTGTGGGGCTTTTGCAACTGAATAGCAGCGGCAAGGCGACCCTGATTCCGATCGTAATTCGGATTGACGACAGGTTCTACGATGCGAGCGTTTACAAGGCCGATCCGGTGCCGATGGCGCTGGAATCAGGCACGGTTTATGAGGCTGAGCAGGCTGGCGATTCGCAGGGCCTTTTTACCGTGGATGGAGCGTTGCACAGCAAGAACCCGGGAAGTGCAAATCTCTGGGTGGGCACGGGGTCATACTTGCCGCGGGGAGCAGAGGCGGCGAGCACTACTCACAAGGCAGAAAACGTGCCAGTGGGTCTGGCCAATAGCGACGAACCGCCGCGGCTTACGCGTGGGGATACTTCAAAGGCGGCGGCAACACCTACGGCGGCACCTACATCGACTGGGCCAACGACTGCTTCTACGAGTACTTCAGCGGCTGGATCGGGAACTGCAACCCCGACCTCGCAGTCTTCTCCGCCATCGGCTGCACCCGCTCCAGCCGCGACTAGGCCAGCGGGAACGTCATCTGGGCAGGAAACGAATAAGAGTACGGATCCTGCCACACCTGACAAGTCTGTGGATGCGAAAGGACAAACGTCCGGAGGAACGCAGAAAGGTTCGGATCAGACGACTCAACCAACATCTTCGAGTCCGAGCTCTGCGAGTGATGGATCGAAGGCTCAGGCACCGGAAGCCTACTACCGGCCCACGCTGCGACGGGGTAAACCGACCGAGACTGCGCCAGAAGAACCGGAAACTGCGCCGAAGGCGGTCAAAGCAGAGACTGCAGGGAAGACCAATGCGGTTAGCGGTGAGCCGGTACAACTTGTGCCTGCGATTTCCGATGCCGCCGGGCCTGACCCGAAGTCTTACAAATTCTTCTGGAAAACAGGTGAAGAGCAAGAGCGGCGTGATCAGATGCTTGCGTTGGCGGGAGATCAAGTTCGCGCTTACGCGCGAGCGTTGGTGAGGAATCAGATTCCTGCGAAGCCGCTTGCAACTAAGGCACCTATTGCCGGGCGCAAATCTGGGGCAAAGCCGGAGCAGCCTGTGTTTGAGAAACTGCAATTCCAAACCTACGATGTCTGGGTAAATAATCAGCCGGTGCTGGTCCTAACGGCGGAAGCGCATTTCGTCCCGGCGCCAGGGGCGGCCTCGGGAACGGCGGACCAGACGTTTAGCATTGCGCTGGTGGCGAAAACGGATATCTACGGCAATCTGCACAAACTATATTCGGGAGTGACCGATAAGTTTCATCTCGACGTAACGCCTCGGTTGGAGTTGATTGACGTGGTGGACGTCGACGGTGACGGCAGAGGAGAACTATTGTTTCGCGAAACTACGGATGCCGGCAGCGGATATGTGATCTACCGCGCGACGGCGGATAAGCTGTGGAAGATGTTCGACAATCTGAACGCGGAATAGGCAAGTCGGTGGTTGGTGGTGCAGCAGCCTGGATATTTCTAGTCTTAGTTTTCCTAGTCTTGATTTTCTGCTCAGAGGGAAGGCGGCTGGGATGAGGGATGGAAAAGCAGGTTCCTCAGCGGGCGTTCCGCCCGATTCGGAATGACATCGGTTTGGCGTGCGCTTCAGACTGATATGGTTTAGTGTGCTGCCTGGTTCGGAATGGCATCGATTTTTGCTTTCAGCTTTTGGTTTTCCCTAGTTTCCTAGTCCTCAGAGGCCGAAGCTTGCGTCTTTGTCGGTCTGAACGGCAAAGCCTGTCTCATAATCCATCCGCTTCCTGCTATTCCGCTGTCGGCAACACCGCAGCCCACCCGTCAAAGAACGACGGGTGGGACATCCTTAGTTTCTTGGTAACGGATGGGGCCATCCCCTTCTAGTCACTGGCCACTTGCTGCTAGGTTTCGATTCCGACGTGGCAGACGCGGCCGACGATGTAGTCGGAGGGCGATTTTCTTTCTTCCATGGTCATGACCTCGATGGGATAAGCCTGGTTGTGCGGGCGGAGGATCATGTGACTGCCGGCGGTTTCGACGTATTTCACCGTGCAATTCTCGTCCTTGAGAACCGCATACATATTGAACTCGGCCTTGCGATACGGCTTGAGTGAGTTGTAATGGCGATCGATGAGAAGGGTTGCTCCCGGGAGCAGGCGGGGATACATGCTCATGCCTTCGCGGGCGTCGACCTTGATGACTACAAAACGCTCCCACTGATCGCGATTCCCTTCGGTTTCCGTCTTCAGCTTCTTAAGAAAGCTCTTCTTGAATTTCACAATTTCTTTGACGTTCATACTGGTGATGAGCGGTTGAGTGGCGGCGACGTGTCCGTCGGTCAGGAGGATGTTCTGAAATTCATCGTCGCTGGGCGGGAGAATGGAAGCGCGCTTGTTGACCTCGGAGGGATCGAGAAGATCGAGTACGGAAAGGTGCTGGACGGTGAGGACGCGATCCATGCCTTCAAGACTCAAGCCGCGCTTGCGATTGAGGAAGTTGGAGATGTGAGCCTGCTTGAATCCGGTCTGCTGAGCGAGACGGAGTCCGGTCAGATCGCCTTCATCAATGCGCTCCCAAAGAGCATTGCGCAGATTCTCTTGTAGCACGCGGAATTTCATGGCTCGGAGTATAGCACGCTAACTATAGCAATGCGCTAACTAAAAACGATTTCCACAGCTTGGTTGGTATAACAACCTTGACGCAAGAAATCCGGAGCTATAGGATCGCAGTAGACTATAACTCACTTCACTCCCCCAGAAGCCGGTTGATCATGCGAGTCGTGGATAACTGCAACGAGGAAAAGAACTTCGTGGAGTTTCGCCGCAAAGTGCGTGGCGCCGAAGTGCTTTCGGCGGCCATGGAGAGCCTGTTGAAGACCCTGAACTTCAGCGGGCGGGTCAGCGTGATTGTGCAAAATGGACGGGTGCTGAAGTCAGGGTACGAAGAAGGATTTTTTCGTCAACGCGAGATCGACCCGATCGGAGAACGCGGCACCGAGCCATAGAAGACACGAGCCCCCGTGTGACGCTGCATCGCGCGTAATTTCATCCGCAATTAAATAGCCCAAGCAGGCCATCGCAAATAGAAACGAGCCCTGCGTCCGACCCCGCTCTTAGCGGGACCGGCGCAGGGCTTTTTTGTTTCGAAGGCACAACCCGAAGATCAGGAGAAGCCATGAAAACGAAGGCCAGACGGGACGGTCGTCAAGAAGAGTTGAGATTCGAATTGAAGTATTGCGAACGTTGCGGCGGCTTGTGGTTGCGTCCGGCGGGTGGCGGGCAAACCTATTGCGCAGGGTGTGCGCGGCAAATGGGCGAGTTGCCAACACCTTCCGGCGAACGGGAGACCTCACAGATAAAGGAGAGACCGCGATGGGCAGAGGGTCGCAGCATCAGCGATGAGGACACCGGGGCGGATACGCAATCCCCGGGAGGTGCGGCATGAGCGGGTTTGTGGCGTGGGGTGCGGCAGACGCAGAGGGGAAAGATCCGGAGGAGAGGGATCTGAGCGATAGCGAATTCGTTTTGCCACCGACTGACGAATCGGCTGCCCAAGGTTCCGAGATTGTTGGACCGGTGGAGGCATTTCTAGCGGTTTTGCCAGTCCACGATTTTCCCAAACAAAAACAAGACTCCGATGAAGCGAAGATTCGAAGGGCGGCAAATAGCTATTGGGACAGGGATCCAGACTTGTGGATGTATCGCAAAAAGACAGCGGCTTTGTTGCGGCGCTACATGCGGTGGTCGATAGAGGCGGGACGATTGCCTTCGCTCCTGGGACGGGAGCTGTTTCGGGCAAAGGTGACGGCGTACAAGGCGACTACGTTTGAAGATCGGGTGATCTTCATTCATGACATAGAGAAATGTCTGAACCAATTGGCGAGTTTTGACCGGGAGATCGTGGCGCGGGTGGTGCTGCAAGAACACGAACACCCGCAAGCGGCAAGGATTCTTCACTGCACGCGCAGAACGATTGAACGCCGGCTGCCCGAAGTGCTCGACGAGCTCAGCGAAGCTTTTCTTAAGGCACGGCTGCTGGACCCGCTGCCGGAAGTAGAAGAAGTAAAAGAAGAGGAGACACTATGAGTTGGAGAGTGCTGAGCGTGACCGGGGTCATGATCGGCTTGTTTCTGCTATGGATCGCGGCGAGCTATACCGCGCTTACAAATGGGATCAATGAACTCTACGAAAGCGTGAGCGTGAGCGCGCTATCAGTCTCGCAAGATGAGAGGACGAGCAGTAATCGGCAGGAAACGGGCCAGAATAGCGACGTGGAACCATTTATTGAGGTGGGAGGGATGATTCTCCTGGGAGTATCGAGCGCGTTTTGGGCTTTTCGGCGGCTGGGGAGCAAGGTCCAGGGACGGGGGCGAAATGTTTGCCTATTAGTTCTGATGTTCTCGTTCGTACTGTGTGCGTATGGTTTCGGCTTGCTACTTGAGCTGGCGGCAGAGAGTGGCTGAGGAATTCGTGAAGTTCGAAAAATGTTGTCAAGAGGGGGAGAGTGGTGTTTTTTACGCAACTTGCTGAAAACGCGGCGAAAATAAATCTGCAAACTATGTCACTTTTGGCCTATGCAGTATGCTATAATTAAATTATAGAGTAAAGAAATAAGCAATAGTCGATGAGGCGCGCCAAGCGGCGCGCTTTTTGTTTTTCGGGTGGAGAAGTCGGTGCGGTCATTGGCTATACAGGCGAGACCAGATCTTTATTGGTCTTTGGGCCGTACGGCTGAAGCCGAGTGGGAAATCGGATTCCTCATCGATAATTTTGCTTTCAGCCCGAGACGGTTTTACGAAATGCTTTTAAGGTCTTCCAATGTTTTGGGTTTTAGTTCTTGTTTTCCTAGTCTTGGTTTTATTCTCGGAGACAAGGCGGCGCGTGACGGGTGGGAAAAGCAGGTTCCTCACCGGGCGTACCGCCCGATTCGGAATGACATCGATATTTTGCTTTCAGCTTTGGTTCCTCCTTGTATGAAATAGCTTTTGGGGGTCTTCTGATTTTTAGGGTTTCCTGGTTGTGGGGTTTTTCTAGCCTTGGGGCCGCATCAGGGGCTAAAGCCCCGATCTTTATTGATCTTTGGCGGCACGGCTGAAGCTGTGCCCTGCTACGAATCGCGAGTTTTTTCCACGAGCTGTGAAGTAGTGCCCTCCCAAGACGGTTCTATGAAATAATTTTCTGGGGCCTCCTGATTTTTTAGGTTCTCTCTTGTTGTTTGGTTTTCCTAGTCCACGGTCCTCATCAGGGCTAAAGCGGCGAATAGCTGAAAGGGGTTGTGGAAAAAGTTGTCAAGGGGGACGAGGCATTGATTTTTAGTCAAGTGCTTGAAAACATGGCAAAAATAAATGTCGAATCTATGTCACTTTTGACTTATGCAATATGCTATAATTAAATTATAGAGTAAAGAATTAAGCAATACTTGGAAAAATCATCTGAGGCGCGCCGAAAAGCGCGCCTTTTGTATTTTCCGGACGGTGACAATTGAGAACGAGAAAGATGAAGGGCAAAGCCGCGGAAGGAAAAAAGCGCAAGAAGACGGAGCAAGGTGAAAGCACGGTTAGAGGCAAAGACAAGATAAAGGGTAAAGGCAATGGACCCGCAGAAGAATCCGCAGAAAACAGCAAGGCGATATCGAAAGAGCCGGTGGACATGGCGCGGGTGCGGAAGGACATTTCCAACATGGTGGGTAACTCGGCGACAGAGATCGCGGCTGGAATGATACATGCCGCGCTGGCTGGTGAACTTGCACCAGCGAAGTATCTGTTCGAGATGGCGGGGTTGCATCCAGCGACTGAGGAGACCGAGGCCGCGGATCCCGAGGAGGATTCGCTGGCGCACATACTTTTGAAGAGAATGGGGCTGCCAATTGAGCCTGTGATCAAAGACGCAAATTCTCTACCGTCGTTACTGCCAGGAGAGTCTAAGGTGGTGGGTATCGGCACGGGAGCCGTGAAGGACGGGGAGGATACCGTAGAATGAAGCGGAGTTGTGGGACGGAATCGGGCCGGCCGGATGGGCTGTCGTTTTTCATAGTGGCCAGGCCTTCCCGCAAAATTAAGGCGAATCGGAAGGTTCGCCTCACAGGACGCAGGGTGGGGATCGATATCACGTGGCTAACCGACCGGATTGCGGTCGGGGGCGGAATCTGGAACGCGGACAACATGGCGGCCGTGTCGCGTGCGGGAATTACACACATCATCGACATGCAGATCGAGTTCGACGATACCGCACTGGCGAAGGCCCACGAGATTGAGGTTTGCTGGAATCCGATAGACGATGACTTCGAGGTGAAGCCTCCGGAGGTGTTTGCCCGCGGGGTGAAATTTGCGTTGGCTGCGCTGGAAGTGCCGGAGTCGAAACTATTTGTGCACTGCGCGGCTGGGGTTCACCGAGCGCCGATGATGGCGTTGGCGCTGCTTGGGGTGCTGGGGTGGTCCCTAGAAGATGGAATGGACTTGATCGAGGGGCGACGGCCGGTGGCGGATTTCGCGGACGTCTACGTGCGGAGTGTGGAGAAGTTTTTGAACGGACGAAGTTGAAGTCCGGCAACACAAAAGCTCATCCTTAGAAATTGAGGAGGAATTATGTTCCAGGCCAGCCGCCCGTGTGGGCGGATTTTTTGTTTAGTGGCAGCGGTGGGGATCGCTGCTTTAAGCGTGCGGCTGTGTGTCGGGGAAGGATCTGCATCTGCCAGGCCGGCGGCACGAGCGGCATCGCCTAGTCCGCAGAGTGGTCCGACGCTGACAGACGTGGTTGACACGGTTTATACGGCGGATGGAACACCTGCGCAAGGAGTGTTGGTGATCACGTGGCCTGCCTTTGTCACGGTGAGCGGGACGGCCGTGGCGGCGGGAGTTCTGAACGTGACGCTGGGAACGAACGGCGCTTTGAATGTGGAGCTGGCGGCGAATGCGGGAGCGAATCCTGCGGGCGTGTATTACACGGTGGTGTATCAGTTGGGGCCGGGCGAGGTGCGAACGGAATATTGGTTGGTGCCGACCAGTTCACCCGCTACTTTGGCGCAAGTGCGGACTACGCCGGGATCGGGAACGGCGGCTCCAGCGGCGTCAGTGCAGTACGTGAACTCGGCGCTAGCGGGAAAGGCAAACGATAACGCAGTAGTCCACCTGACGGGGACGGAAACGGTGACGGGGACCAAGACTTTCTCGGTGCCACCGAATGTGCCGACGCCGGTGGGTACTGGGGACGTAACGAATAAAGCATACGTGGATGCGTCGATCGCGACAGTAGGAGCGGGAAATTTCTTACCGACAGCGGGCGGAGCGATGACCGGACCATTGACTTTGAGTGCGAATCCAACCGCGCCCCTGCAGGCCGCCCCGAAGCAGTATGTGGACACCACGGCTGCGGCAAAGGCTGACCTGGTGACCGGGTTGGTGCCGACGCACGAGTTGGGGAGCGGAACAGCTACGGCTTTGAACTGCCTGTTGGGCAATGGGACTTGGGGGTCGTGTGCATCGAGCGCCAACGCCACAGAGATTCAGAGCGTGCCGGTAGGGACAGGAGCACCTGCGGATGGACAGGTGCTGACCTATTCGTCGACGTCTGGGCAATATGCTCCGACGACGCCGAGCAACGGCATTGGCGGAGTGTCACTGAGTCCGAGTGTGAGCCAGAACATTGTGCAGCCGGTGAACACGGAGACGAGCACGAATAATTTCAACGCAATTCGATATGTGACTGCATCCGACAACTGGAGCCAAAGTGGATTCAGTATCTCGGGAAGTCCGGCGACGGTGACGTTAACGCCATGTCCTATGGGGATTGATACGAGTGGCGCCGGAATGTATTTCGTGTACGTCACTCAGGGAGCGACGACGGAGATCGAGCAGGTAACGGGTGGTACATGCACCAGCGGAGCCACGTCGGGAACGATCATCTTCAACCCGGCGAATTCCTATAGCAGCGCCACAATCAGCAGCGCTAGTTCAGGAATTCAGGAGGCGATCAACGACGGGTGCGGGTTGTCGTCGACGGCGGCGAACTGCCGTATTGTGCTGCCTCCGACCGGGACGAGTGCCAATGCCTTGAAAATTTATGGAACAGTGTTCGAACACTGTTCCCGCTGCGTGGTGGAAGGCAACGGAACATTGCTTTACACGTATACGCGAGACCGGGCGTGGATGCTGGGCTACCCAACCCTCAGCTATGTCAATGTCGCGCTCAAGGGAGTTACGTTCTCTGCAGGGATTCAGGTGGATGGCTGCTTAGTAACGAACACAGGGGAGGCGGGGGGGACGGCGACGATCAGCGTGGTTTCAGGATGCGGGAATCTGCGCACGGGCGATCTGGCGAATATCAATTTTACGGATTCGCCGAGCTTCTGGGGAAGCCATGGTCCGGTAACAGTTTCTGGAACAACTGTAACTTACGGCCACAGCGGAACCATCGCTTCAGAAGCGTCTCCGGGAACGATCGCGATTCAGAATGCTGCGGTCGAGGACGATGCCACTAACCTGGGACTCATGGAAGGGATTGACGTTAATCTCTCGGCGGGGGGGCGTTATAACCAGTTTTTCGTGGTGAACAACGATCAGTCTGCGACAATTCGTAACTTTAATGAGAATAGTGCGCCCGTGCAGTGCACGGCGAATCACTGCGGGTCGTACGTTTATTCGGGCGGATCGACCGCAGCCGCTCCAGTCATCTGGATCGATAAGGCGAACATCAGTCCACAGTGCGGCGGCAATGGCGTGACGGTGTACGCCAATAACAGCGTGCACATCACGGATAGCGTGATTGAAGGTTTTGGGATGTGGGGCGTGAATACACAAACCATTCTGGGGAGCTTCGGTGGAACGCAACTGGACAACCTGTACTGGGAGGAGGGAGGCGGGCCCTGTACGCATCCGTACAATCCTGGCGGTGGAACGGTGTTCAGCGCGGCGGGAATTATTTTTCAGGGTGGACAGCAACTTTCGATCACAGGTGGAGAAGGTCCGGCGGGCTCCCATGTTCCGCAATTTTCAAATACAGGATCGACGCAGTATAACTACTACGTAATCGTCAACGATACGACGCAGGGGTGGCACAGCTTTCCGCTGTTTGCGGGATACGCGCTGACCAACGGGTCGGGAAGCATCACGGTGCAATACCCGCACGTTCCTGGCTCCGCGCCGGGCGACACCGTGACGTATGACATTTTGCGGATGCAACCATCGGCGAACCTCTGCGGTGAACGCTCCAAGCTTTCCTGTGACAGGAGCTTGTGGAGGAGGGAGCACGACAACATGCGGGAGTGTCGTTACCGGGCAGGCGCAATGCTCTGGGTTGGTCTGCACCTTTACGGATACGGCTTCGGCGAACACTTCGAGCTATACCATTAACGGGACTTCCTGGGATCCGGTGTTACCCTTCTGGCCGGCAGAAATCCTGATTCCTGGCAATGGAGGACAGGGCTTCAGTACAGCTCCTGTTATCTCGGAAACTGAACCTTCCAACATGGTTTCAGTGATTGGGAATCTTTACCCCCAAATTTTCATCCGGCAATGCCAAGGGAATCCAAATATTGGTGGTAACTTCTTTGGCGGTGTTTGGGAACAATGTCTCGCAGGAAAACCGGGAGGGAATATTGGCGCGCTCTTGCTGCAAACGGGTACGTCTAGCGGGATCGGGAACTTAAAAGGTATTTTGAATTTTGAGGGCGGGAGCCTGACTAATATTTATCCGCAGCACTTTCTCACTCTGATCGATTCCAATCCCTACAAGACTTTAGCGACGATTGGGTCTCGACCGCCGAACGATGCGAACGACACGTTATATCGGAACGGACAATCCGTCCGCAGGGACAATCCCGTTGAATTCTCAACTTGCTTTTGGTGCGCCGATTGCGATTTCGAACTATATCGGCAATGTGGGAGATAACAGCAGTTATTTGGAGAGACTCACGGCGGCGGCAAAGACATTCAACGTACCAGTGAAGATCAATGGAAATCTGACGGTAACAGGAACGTGCGGGCAGGATGGCGGATCAGGAGCGGTGAACTAGCGGGACGGCGACTCAGGTGGCCCTGTATGCGACAAATGGAACGGCGGTGAGCGGCGACAGCGGACTAACGGACAATGGATCGACTCTGAACTATGCGGGCAGCGATGGGATTTCGACTACGGCCGGAACGTTCAGCGGAAATGTGACAGTGAATGGGCAGTTGCTGGTGGCAGGACCGTGGTCGGTGAGTTCGCCGATTCCAGGAAGGCCGATGACGGCGGCGGGAGCGGGAACTTCGGCGCTAGGAATCTCGAACGATGGGAATTTCTACATTTCGGCGAACGCCGGGACTCCGCAGAAAGTAGCGACAACGGCGACGAGTTCTTTCTTTACGAATTTGTTTCAGGAAGATGCGAATGACCTGGGAGAATACAACGGAACGACGCCGCAAAACCTGCACGTTTATTCAAGTTACACAAACAGCTCGACGTGGCAACGGACTTCGCTGGGATATGACGCGGCGATGACTATGCGGTGGTGAAGAGTGAAAACTCCACATCCGGAGCGGCGCCGGGATTGGGGTTCTGGATCAACAGCGGGCTGAAGTGGGTGATCGATGCGAGCAGCAATCTTAAGCCGTGGACCGATCAAACTTATAACGTGGGCTCCTTCAATAGCACGGGAAGCGGAAGCGGGTTGAGGCCTGGGACGGTTTATGTGGCGGGAAATTCGACGAGCGGCAGCGGATTTGAACTAGGAAAATTTGCCAATCAGAGTTACGAACTTTGCAATGACACAACGAATGGAACAGTCGTGAACGGCCTTAGCGGTGCTTACGACCGCGGGCTGTGCGGCGAAGCCTGCGAGCGCCCTGACCAGCGGAGCCATCGGAGTCGTGATCGCCAATGCCGGGACGAGTGGAGTGGTCACGCTGGCGCGTACGGGGTCGGTTTTCTGCAGCTTCGATGGGACGGCGACGGTGATCGGGGATTTTGTTGTGCCGTCGAGCACGGCGAACAGTGGATTTTATCCTTTGTGCCACGATGCGGGTGCAACGCAACCAACCGGCATGCAGGTGTTGGGTCGGGTGCTGCAGGCTAGTTCTGGAAGCGCCACGGTGCAGATGTTTCTCGATATGCCGGGTCGAACGTTAGCAGCAGCGCGGCATATTCGGTTCCGTGGTTTACAACGAACACGACGGGAACGGCGATCAGTTTTTCGAGTACGGCGAATAAGGCGGAGCTGTGGGGAGTGGCGCTGACGTTTCCGTTGACGCACAACGCAGGTAACTTACTATGTTTCAACGGCGGACAATACAAGCAATACCTATGACATTGGCGTGCTGAACAGTTCGGGGAATATTGTGGCGCACATTGGAAACACCGCGGGGACGACATTTGCGCCGAGCACTGGGTTGGAGAACACTGAGCTGGGCGGCGAGCGCGACACTGCAGCCGGGCAAATATTACCTGGCGATTACGAGTAGTTGTACGAGTACGTGCGCGCAGGTTTACGGCGGAAGTTCGGCAGGGTTCACGTTCCTGGGCGGAAGCAGCGGGACCGCGGAGAGCGTGACGGCGGGCGGAACATTGAACAATGGGATTACGATTCCGGCGGATAATCCGACGGAGGCGACGATTATGGCGTGGGAGATTCATTAGAGTTGGCGGCGAGGTTTGGAGCCATCGGCGAAGAGCTGGTGGCTTTTTTTTGCAGGCGCGCTTTGACGTTGCTGCGCCGGGAAAAGCGATGGTGCGGCGATCGAGGGGCTGCGCTCGACTCGGCTCAGAGCGGGCACGGGTGGCTGTCCCCACATGAAATTGAATTGCAGGTTGGAATCGATCATCAATTCTTGGAGAAGAACACATTATGAGCAGTGCGATCAATCCAGAAGCAGCACAACCATCGACCACTCAATCGTTGGAGCAGAGCGATCGAAATCCCGCAGTGTCACGAACTTGGTTGGCGCAAACACCGAGGGCGGGCAATTACCGACGCCTTATCCGCGGAGAGCCGAGTAACCCAGCCGGGTCCGGAGCTTTCGGCCGAACGCGGGGCTGCAGGATTACGACATGGACGACAGCGCCGACAACGTTCAGGATGAGGCGGAACGAGAAGGCTGAGAGCGCGATTGAGACGCGATCGTGCTCGGTCGAGCCATCGATTGCGGTGAGGGGCCATCGGCAAAAGCCGTGGCCCTTTTTATTGGCGAGAGGAAGGTGGGAGAGATGATTGTGCGAGCTTTTAGCAAAGCTGAGCGGAGCGCGAAGGAGCGAGGGAATCTGCTATTCCGCGAGGCAATTGGCCAGGCGAATCGTCTTGCTCGGCTCAGAATGACATTGGTTCGGCGTTGGCGTTTTGTTGCTGGCAGTGTTTGGTGTGAAGGTCGAAGCGACGACGTACTACGTGAGCTCGAGTACGGGAAGCGACAGCGCAAGTGGAACGTCCGCAGCGACGGCCTGGCAGACGATGGCGCATGTGAATGGGCAGACATTTCTGCCGGGGGATTCGATTCTGTTTAAGCGTGGAGATGTTTGGAATGAGAGTCTAGTGCCGCCTTCTTCGGGCAGTTCGGGCAATCCGATTACGTTTGATGCCTATGGCACGGGAGCGCCGCCGAATCTGACGGGATATTATCGCTGTGCCGCCGGCGGCGTGGGTACTCGTGACTGGGAATGCATGGAAGGCGCCGGTGCCGGCGACTTATACGACGATCAACTTCTGTCTGTTTGGATCAATTTGGGGACAGAAGGTGACGGCGGCGACTCGAACCTGACGGCGCAATGGGATTTTTATCTGGCAAGTGGGTATGTGTACGTGTATTCGGTGGGAAATCTCCGGCGACCTACTATAACGAAGCCGATCGTACCGATGGCATTGAGCAATGTTCCGGTGATCAATGTTAACGGGACTCGTGGCTGACATTTCAGCATTTTCTGGTGAACTGGTTCGATCAGTACGGAGTGTATGTGCAGGGAACGAGCGATCATCTGGTATTCGCAAATATGGAATCAGATTCGATGATTCCTCAAGGCACGCAGCCTCTGGGATTTTACGTAAATGAGAGCACGCCGGGACCAGGCGACATCAAGATCTATAACTCGGAAGCACACCTCAATTATGACGGCTTCCGGTTTGATGGAACGGCGACTGCGATCACGATGGTGAACGATAAAGGGTATGCGAATCGAGATGGTGCATTGGTGGATGATACGGGCGCTGTGACTTATTCCTACTGTCATTTTTATGCCTCAAGTCTGGCGGTCGCAGGATCGACGGATGTGGAATGGACGAGCGGCAGCGGTCCGATTGCAGGAGCGGGGAATATGGCGGCGGACACGGCTCCCGCGGTCGAAGTCTATCAGAGATATCCGGCCGAGGTGACGTTAACGGTAGACGATGCAGGAATGACACCGAATGCGGATACGTATTACGCGAACACAGTTTTGCCGATTGCTGATGCGGCGGGCGTGCCGGTGGGAGTGGCGATTACGGTGGGATATCCTCTGGCGCAGACTCTAGTCTCGGAGTTTCAAGGGTGGATCAATGCGGGGCGGGATGTGACTTCGCACTCGATATCTCACACCTACTACACGAACACGGACGCGCTGGACATTCAATACACTGGTAGCGGCTCGGCCGCGACATTAGCATCAGCAGCAAGACCTTGACGATAACAGTGACTGGGGCGAGCGACAGCGTAAGTTACAACCTAGCGCAGGGGCAACCGCAAGGAACGATTTTGGGGTTGCAGCAGGCGCTGGCAGCAACTGGGAAGTTTACTTGGAGTCTTCCGCTGCCATGCCAAGGGCCGTATGGAACAGGATGCTCTGCATATACAGCGCAGGCGTTGTTATCGCAGGACCTGGCGGACGTGAGCGGACAGGATGTAAGAACGTCGGTTTATCACATGCAGTTAGACGTGACGCGGTTAACGACCGACGAGATTACGCTCTCGCGGCAATGGATGACGACAAATCTAACGGGGTTGCCGGCGACGCCGGTGTATGTGTATCCGGGAGGATATGAAACGGCGACGATGCAGGGGATCATGGCGGGTGTGCCCTACAACGGCGCGCGCGGGGCCCTAAAAGAAAATCTGGGCGTCAACGACACGTATGCGGACGGATTCAACGTGCAAAACATCACGAGCTTCGGAGTGAACCCCTCATGGATGGGGCTGCCGCCAGCAGTTTTGAACCAGAGGATTCAAGCGCTGGTGTGGAAGGAATCGGTATGGGGAGTACCGTGGGGAGTTTTCTGGCACTTGAATGAACTGACGAACGTCGATCCGGTGGGCGGCACTGAGATCACGAACCTGATTCAAGATTTCAAGGCGAGCGGGGCGACGGTCCAGAACGAATACTTCGTTGGTGAACTGGCTGCTTGGGGGAACCCAGGAGACGGGGACGGACGGAAATTATTATTACAAGCTCCTCGCGACGAGTATGACGCTGGATTTTCGTCCGACGAAGAGTTCTCCGGTGGTAGATGCGGGACAGAATCTGGGAGCGGCCTATGCGATCGATATCAATGGCGTGAACCAGAACAGTTATGGGATCGGATGGGAAATCGGGGCACACGTATATCAATGTTGCGCGACCTACGGAGGAGGATCGGGTAGCGGCCCATTTACGATCAAATGAATGCGCCTCCCCGGTGTGACGGTTCGCCGGGAAAAGGGAAATTAACAGACAGTTGGCTATCAGTGGCACGGCGAAAGCTGTGCCTTTTTTGTTTGCAGCGGGACCTATGACTTGAAGGGCAGGTTTGTTGGTGAATCGATTTATGAATCTGAGGAGCCGAGTGATGAGGGACGTAACGATTCTGAAGCGAGGTATGGCGATGGTTTTATGTGGGACGATGACGTTAATGGCTTGCTCGACAGCCTGGATCAGCGAAGCGGAACAGATCGTGGCTGCGCTGATTCCGGCGGCCGCGAACATTCTAACGCTGGTGACCGCGCTTCACGGGCAGAGTGTCTCGGCCGAAGATCTAAAGACAATCCAGAGCACTGGATCTCAAGTGGGCGTGGACCTGCAACTCATCGAGTCGTTGCTCACCGCCTACCAAACGGCGGATGCGGCGGCACGGCCGGGATTGCTCAATCAGATCCAAACGACGACGAACACAGTGCAGTCCAACTTAGGCAGTCTGTTGCCAGCACTGCACATTCAGGATGAAACCACGCAAGCGAAGGTTTCGGCTGTGATCGGACTGGTGCTTTCGGAGGTGGAGTCACTGTCGGCAATTGTGCCGCTAGTGAACCCGAGTGCTTCGCCCGCCATGATGGCGATGGCGGCGAAACAGGCAACGAAGCAGGCGCCGCTGACGGCGAACGAGTTCGTGGTTTCTTATAACGCAACGATTACGGCGAAGACAGGCAATGCGGCGGTGGACCATGCGACAGCAGGAATGCGAATTCATATGCATGGGAAGTTAGAACGCTGGGCGAGTTTGGGACTGCTGAAGTAAGAACGCCGAGTAATGAAGCGAGACATACGCGCGCTGCGCAACAAAATATGCACGGATGAGGACGGAACTAGAGGTGCTTTTGTGAGCGATGAGTGGAACTTTCAGCATCACGTGAACTGCGAGTGCGCACGGTGCATTGGGCATCCTTCGCAGGCGCGGCCGGGTATTCATGTATTTCCGGACCGGTTGCATGTGGTAACGATGCTGGAAAACCCGCTGCGCTGGCGATCGAGATATTGGAACTATTGGATGTTCGAGCGGGAGTGCGAAACGGCGGGTGCGAAGTTGTACACGGCCGAGGTGGCGTTCGGGGACCGGCACTTTGAGGTGACGCAGGCGAGCAATCCTCGGCATTTGCAACTGCGGACGACCAGCGAGATCTGGCACAAGGAAAATGTATTGAATCTGCTGATCCAGCGCCTTCCAGCAGATGCGAAATACGTCGCCTGGGTTGACGCCGACGTGAAATTCAGCCGGCCGGATTGGGCGCAGGAGACTTTGCAGTTGCTGCAGCATTACGACGTGCTGCAGATGTTCAGTCATGCACAGGATGTGGGCCCGAATTATGAACCGCTGGCTACGACTCCGGGATTTCTTTACAAGTGGGTAACGGACCGGCCGAATCCCCATGAGCCAGCTTTCGCGCAAGAAAAGCCAGCGTACGGGTACTACAGCGTACGCAGCGGACAATTCTGGCATCCGGGATTTGCGTGGGCGGCGAAGCGTAGCGCACTGGAAAGTGTCGGAATGTTAATCGATCACGCCATTCTTGGGTCGGGCGATTGGCATATGGCGTCGGCGCTGGTGGGGCAGGTTGAGCGATCGTTGTATTCCGGTTATTCACCGGCCTACATCCGATTGTGCCGGGAATGGCAGGAACGCGCTGAGAAATATATACGGAGGAACGTGAGCTATCTTCCAGGGCTGGTGAACCATCTTTTTCATGGGGCAAAACGAAATCGATCTTATGACCAGCGCTGGAAATTTCTGGCGCAATCGGGATACGACCCGCAACTCGATTTGAAACCGGACTGGCAGGGACTGCACCAGCTGACAGATCGAAGCATGATTTTGCGAGATGGAATTCGACAGTACGCGCGAATGCGGAATGAGGATTCGACGGAAGCGTAGGGAAGCCCGCTATCAGCTTCCGGGTTTCATTTTTCATGCCGAAAGCATTCTGAATGGAATGTGGAGTGAAAAACTGAGAAGAAGACTCGAAAAGTCTGGGTCAACGGCCGGGCTTAAATCAGACGAATGGAGCGGTGGCGTAATTCGCCATCCCGCATAAAAAAGGAGCAAAGAATGGCAAACAGTACAGCAGTTCTCACCGATGCAACCACCCTGCTCACAGATGCACAATCCAGCGTTCAAGTTGGACAGCAGCCAGCACCACTAAGAATCTGGCGACGGACAATGTTGACCTCACCGGACTGGTTTCCACCGTTCAGCAAGGAGTCGCTCAAGCGAAGCGCGCTTTGCAACTGATACTGGCGAATACCGACGCCACGGCGCCCGATCCGCTGCACACCTTGGCGGCAAACATCGCTGGAACCCTCAGTTGATCGAGGAATTCAGCTCGGCGAGACCTGCGCGGCCTCCCCCCGCGCAGGTCCGGGGCCAGGTGCGAATGGCAGTTACGAAGAGCGAGATCTTGAATTTCTTCTAGGGCTGAAAGTGGAATGATCTGCGGGCGCCAACCAGGAAATGGGAACTGTGGGAGAAAATCTTTATTTGCTGCAACAATTTGGACAGTTTTTGGATAAACGAGTGGGGGAGCAGGCGGTACGAGACTTATTGATTACGGCGTTGCTGAAAATTCGGCCCAAGAAGGGTGGGGTGGAGTTCCTGCGCTTGAATCGGGTGCAGCAAGAGTATTCGCGGAAATGCAGCAAGCAGAACATAGTGCTGAAAGCGCGGCAGATGGGGATCACAACCTATATTGCGGCGCGATTGTTTGTGCAGACGATCACGCGACCCGGGGCGCTGACGGTTCAGGTGGCGCATAGCCAGGAGTCAGCGGAGGCGATTTTCAACATCGTGCAGCGCTTCTGGGAGAACCTGCCCAAGAAGTTGCGCCAAGGCGCGCTGGTGAAGTCGCGCTCCAATGTCCGCCAGATCGTGTTTCCACGACTCGACAGCGAGTACCGGGTGGAAACGGCGGATGACAACGCGGGGCGGGGGATGACCATCCATAATTTGCATTGCTCGGAGGTCTCCCGCTGGCCCCGCGGCGGGCGGGAGGCACTGGCTTCGCTGCGAGCGGCGGTTGTGCCGGGCGGCGACATTATACTGGAATCCACGCCGAATGGTGCGAGCGGCACATTTTACGCGGAGTGGCAAGAAGCGAATGAGACAGGCTACACGCGGCATTTTTTCCCTTGGTGGAATGAGGAGGGGTATCAAGAAAGCGTGAAGCCGGAAGAGATCCTTTCTCTAACTCCGGAGGAGAGTGGGTTGGTGGAGCTTTACGCCCTCAGCGCAGGACAAATTGCCTGGCGACGTAATAAATGGAAAACGCACCGCGATCTTGCGGCGCAGGAATATGCCGAGGATGCAGCTTCTTGCTTTTTGATTTCTGGAGAGTGCGTGTTTGAGGCGGCCGCAATCGAAGCTGCGGCGAAGCAATCGCGGGAAGCGGTGGGATTGGAAGACAACGGGAGGCTGGCGATCTGGCTTCCGCCGCAGAAAGGCCGACAATACATTTTAGGAGTAGATACGGCGGGCGGAGGGTCGGACGGGGATTATGCGTGCGCTCAGGTGATCGAACGAACGATGGGGATACAGTGTGCGGAGTTGCATGGACATTTTCCACCGTTTGAACTGGCACGCCGGGTTGCAAATCTAGGACAGCGGTACGAAGGAGCGTTGGTGGCCGTAGAGCGCAACAATCACGGGTATGCAGTGCTGGCGCACATGAATCATCTCGAGTACGGAAACGTTTTCGAGAAAGATGGGCAGCAAGGCTGGGTCACGTCTGCGGCCAGCAGGCCGGCGATGATCGAGAATATGGCTGCGATCCTGACATTGAAGCCAGAGTTGTTTCACAGCGCGCGATTCATTAACGAGTGCAGGACATTCGTTCGACGCGCGGACGGGACTGCAGCGGCTGCAAATGGCGCGCACGACGATTGCGTGATGGCAATGGCGATCGCGCTGGCGGTTCGGCAGGAGGAAGCGGGTCGCGGTGTGAAGAAGAGGGGCTTGGATGTAAGTAGCCTGGTGATGGAACGATGAGGATCGAGGAGAAGTTCATACGTCACATCGGAGTTGGGCAGGGTTGAGGTAAGATGTCGGCCTGATTGCGAAGAGGTGTCGCCCGTTCGGAGCTTTCGCGGGTGAGGCGCCCGCGTCACACTTGCTTGGTGGAAGCTGTCCAACACGTTCGGCGGATGCGGGGCGGGGCGCAAGGACATTTGATGCGCTGCTCCGATGGAAACTTTTACGTGGTGAAGTTTCGGAATAACCCGCAGCATCTGCGGGTGCTGACGAACGAGATGCTGGCGACACGGTTAGCGGAGCGAGCGGGGCTTCCCGTGCCAGGAACGGAAGTTGTGGAAGTGAATGAATGGCTGGTGGAGCACACGGCGGAGTTGCACATTCAACTGGCGCACGACGTGATTCGCTGCCAGGCGGGGCTACAATTTGGATCGCAGTATGCGGTGAGTCCGCTGGAAGGACAGGTGTTCGATTACCTTCCCGCGGAGATGTTCGGGCGGGTGCGGAATCTGGAAACATTTGCCGGGATGTTGGTGGTGGACAAGTGGACGGGAAACGCGAACGGGCGGCAGGCGGCGTTCTGGAGAAAGTCGAGGGAGCGGAAGTACACGGCGGCGTTTATCGATCAAGGCTATTGCTTCAACGCCGGGGAATGGACGTTCCCGGATTATCCGTTGCGCGGGGTTTATGCGCGGAACGAAGTGTATGAGAGCGTGCGCGGGTGGGAGTCGTTTGAGCCGTGGCTTTCGCGGATCGAGAAGATGGATGGAGATGTGGTGTGGTCGCTCGCGGGAGAGATCCCTCCAGAGTGGTACGGCGGAGAGTGGGATGAATTGGAGAAGCTGGTGAGAACTTTGATTTCGCGGCGGGGGATGGTGAGAGAGTTGATTGAGGCTTTTCGGGTTTCGCCGCGGAGGCCGTTTCCTGGGTGGAGGGAACAGGCTTAGAACCTAAACACAGAGGGCACAGAGGGACACAGGTAGAACATCGATGGCTGATCGGCGACAGCTCGAATTTTTCTTGCTGCGGTATGTGCCGGACGCGGTGAAGGGGGAGTTTGTCAATTTTGGAGTAATGGCTCTTGCTGATGGGCCGAATGGGGCGGAGTTGATAGATGTGCGATTCATGAAAGATTGGGGGAGGGTTCTGTGCCTCGATCCGCAGGCAGATCTCGACATACTCTCTGCTCTGGAGAAGGAGATTCGCCGAGAGATAGGGCGGACAAAAGATCAAGTGACGCTGTTGAGGAAGATGGAGGATTCGTTTTCAAATCTGGTTCAGATTTCTCCGGTCATGCCTTCTCTGACGCAGAGGACGACGGCGGCTGAAATCGAGGATGTGGCGAGGATGTTCTTGGAAACACCAAAACTGCGGCGAACCAGAGAGCCAGCAGGGCGGCAGAAGATTCTGGAAGCGATGCGCGATGAGTTCGACAAGGCAGGAGTGCTAGCGCTTTTGAATACCGTTCCGGCGGCGCCCTATACAAAACCGGGGGATCCCTTCGAGTTTGATTTCGGGTACCGGTTCGGCGACGAGATCAAGTTGTTTCATGCAGTGTCGATGAGGGCGAGCGTAGACTCGGCGGTGATGCTGGCATTGAAGTATCGGGACATCGTCCCAGTAATTGTGCACGTCGCTGGTGCGGCGCCGATGTTGACCGCGGTCGTCGAGAGTGAGTTGGATCGGGCCAGGGATGAAGTTGGATTCGCTTTGGAGATTATGGAAGAAAGCAAGATCAAGATTGTCCGGACATCGGATATGGAGGAGATTGCTAAACGAGCGCGGGTGGAGTTGAAAGCGTGAACACTGTTGCGACGATTTTTGATCCTTCTCGCGCCAGTGGGGCTGGTTTATGCGTGGGTCTTCTGTTGGACTCGAATGAGACCTGAACCTGGAAACTGGCATGGCTGGGCTACGCTCGGATCGCTGGTCTTAGCTTCGGTTGCGATTTTGCTAGGGCCAGTCAGTAGAGTGCTCATGCCAAGAGGAGACTGGCAAAGCGGAGTGGAGTTGATCGTGAGGTTCAGTGGGCGGACGCTTGGGAGAGGGGTGCTGCTCGCGTCTTGCTGGTAGCCCTTATTCTGTGTTTGTTCGGAAAACCGCGATTGATTCTGCCGATTGCCGTTGCATGCGTCGGTGCCGTTTTTTTCTGGGTCTTCAGCAATATGCCTTGATCAGAAATCGATTTCGGGAATATGCCCTGCTTCGGCGGGGCTTTTCTTTTGGAGGGATTACGACTGCGAGGGCGAGACGCCCTCGCGACAGCCGGCGGGCTGCCGGCGCTACTGTCGAGCTGCGCTCGACGGACAGCCGAGGGCGGCTGTCCCCACATAACCTTTTTCCGGGGAAGACGAAATCTTATGAATATTAAAGAGACGTTGCGCGGCGCGGTGCGCCGGATTGCGGGAGTGTCCGCGGCCTCATCTTCTTCACTGGCGACGGCGGAGAAAAAGCGGCGGACGCTGCCGTTGCCTTCCATTTTCAATTCGTACGGGCCGCCGGGCGACATCATGCCGAAGCCGACGGCTTACAATTTGCGGCGATTTTCGGAGATACCGGTTCCACGGCGGGCGATCAACTGCATTAAGGATCGCATTGCGGGGATGCGCTGGCGGATACAGGCTCGGCAGGGGCTTTCGCTCGAGACGATTCCCGACGGTCCCGAGCGCGCGCAAATTCTTACCGACAACTTTCATGCGCCGAATCCAGACGACTCGTTCCGTTCGTTTTCCGAGCAAGTGGTGGAAGACATCATTGTGGGCGGGTTTGGAGCAGTCGAGGTGCAGAACTCGGGTGATTCGCAACATCCGCTGCTGATGTGGCCTGTGGATGGGTCGTCGATCCGGATGAATCTGGATTGGGATGGATCGCCGCAGGGGCAGCGATATTTGCAAGTGACGGACCAGTTGGGCCCGCGGAGCCAGATCAAACTGGATGACGATGAGCTGATTTATATCCGGCTGAATCCGCGAACGCACACGCCATTTGGATTGGGCCGGCTGGAAGTTGCATTTGAAACGATCAACGCGTTTCTAGGCGCGCACCGGTATGCGTCGCGCCTGGCTTCGAATTCGGTGGTGCAATATGCGCTTTGGGTGCAGGACTTGACACCCGACCATCACGAGCGGCTGATTCGCTGGTGGCAGGACGAAATTGAAGGCACGGGGCGCGTGCCGATTCTATCGGTGGAGAACAAGCCAGAGGTGCTGCGGTTTGGCGGAGGTACCGATGCTGACTTACGGTTGCAGTGGCAGGAATTTCTGTTGCGAGTGATCGCGGATGCGTTTGACTTGCCTCCCTTTTTCCTGGGAGTTGAACGCGATGTAAACCGTTCTACTGCCGAGGAATACAACGACATGGCGTTCCGTCAGGCGATTGTGCCCACCGCGCGCTTGCTGGCGGAGCATTTGACGCGGGATGCGATCCAGAAAAAGCTGGGCTGGAACGATCTGGAGTTTGCGTTTGCAGAATTGGAAACGCAGGATCCGCTGGAAGAGGCGCAGATTCAGCAGATTTTGTTGCAGAACGGAGTGTTGACGGTGAATGAGGTTAGGAGGATGCGGGGGTTGGGGGACTTGGAGAAGAGTTAATCGTCCGGAAGAAGTCAAGATCTCCACCCTGCCGCAAAGAACGCGGCAAGGATGGGGCACCCAATCTGTGACGAGAATTCCCTGTGGCGGCGTTGAGTGATGAAAGCTGCCAGGGGTCCTTCAACTGCGAAAGGATGACAAGGGGAAAAACATGATTGAGTTGAAGAGCATGGCGGTGGCGATGCCGGAGGTGAAGGGACATCCGAACCGGGCTGCGTTTGCGGGAGTATTGACGATGGTCGATGTACCTTCGCAGAGGTCGCCTTCGGGCGCGAAAGGACACCTTGTTGTGCTCACAAAGAAAGCGGCGGAGGCGGCGCTGCCTTCGCTGTTGGGAATGGCGCTCGATTATTCGCCTGGGCTTGACCGCCATGACGTGCGACGCAAAGTGGGTGTGATCACACGCGCGGAGATCGTGGGATGGAATGTGGAGCTGGGCGGATATCTTTTTGCGAGGGACTTTCCAGAAATCGTCGAGGAGATTGCGAAGGCAAGACCTGGCAGTGGCCCAAAACTCAGCGATCCGATTCGGGCGAGGCTGATGCGGGCTGGTGTCATCCATGCCGCGGTGAGCCCGTCTGGGTCCACGAGTTCAAGCGAAGGATACAGGTTGAGAGCTTCACTACGGGCTGCGACCACCAGGCTTCTTGCTTTGACGACAACCATGAGGTGGAAGTCGCCGAGCGTCCTGGAGTATTCCGCAGGTGCAGGTCCGACGATACGCGCCGAGGCTTGCGAGGCGGCAGGGCCGAGCGGTCTGGGCTTGTCTTACGAAGTGACGGGAGTCGAGATCGCGAATCAGTCGGCGCGGGTTTGGACTTTGTCGAAAGTCACGTTTACAGGAGCTGCGATTTTGCGAAGGGACAAAGCAGCCTACCGAGACACGTGGATTGAGCTGAGTGGGTAGTACCTAGTACCCAGTACCTAGTTAAGAAAAATCAAGACTCACTTTGCAGTGAGATCCCCGAATAGGAGACAACATGAACGAAGAGATGGTGCAGCAGTTGATGACGACGGCGGAGCGGCTGGCGAATGCGGCTGAATCGTTGGATCGTGTGCTGGGGCGGCTAGACGCGCAACAGGAAGCGCTGAACACGAAGGTTGAGCGGATTGCGGCGGCGGTGGAAGAGCCGGGATACGAGATGTCGGCACGCGGTGAAGGGGCGCGGCAGTTGCAGGAGCGGGTAGTTGAGCTGGAAAAATCCAATGCTGATTTAAAGGCGCAAGCAGCACGGAATGCGCGAAAGACCCTGCCGCCGCTGGTTTCGGCGATCTTGGCCAAGAGCTGCGATGAAGCTGGCAGCGAGAAGCTCGACAAGGGCGTGCTCGACAAGACGCTGCAAAGCTTGAGCGTCGAACAGCGGATCGCGGTGAAGTCAGAGTTGGCACGGGCGGGGATTATCAAGTAGGGGCTTCAAGTCGCGAGTCGCGACTTTCGAGCAAACGGTGGGCACGACTTTGTCGTGCCTTTTCTGTTTTGTGGCAGGGCGTGCCGCTGGACGCGGATGCCCTTTGCCACGAAAGCGTCGAAGAGAAACCCTGGTGAAGCCGTTGCCAGGTATCCGGCATAAAAGGGGTCCTCCGACTACGGAGTTGCTTCACTTCGTGGAGCAACTCCTTCGCCCAGGATGACAGAGCAGTAATGAGTTAACGCAATCGAATTTCGAGGCAGAACAAATCAATCGAGGAGAACACATGAAGGGACAATTTGTGGATTTGTACGCGTCAGCCGACTTTCTTGGGCCTGGCGCGATTGAAGTTGACCGGTATCAGACCGAAATCTTCGACATCGTGCGGCGACGGGGTGCGTTCGGGCAGAGGATCAAGCAGGTGCCGGCGACGGGGCATCCTTCGCGGTTCTTTGAAGAGACCGCCATCAATGCTCCGACGGCGGCGCAGGCATTTGTCGATCCGCGGAACATTGTACCGGTCGTGGGATCGCCGACTCGCATAGAGCTGGCAGTGCCCTTAAAGGCGCTGGTGTCGCAGCTCAACTACAACCTGTTCGACCTGGAAGTGACGGCGCAACAAAGCCAGTTCGCTTACTTGCAGGCGAAGGACCTGGCGGATTCGGTGGACGGACTGCTGCGCACGCACGACGTTGCGCTGTGGAACGGCAACGATACATCGCTCAGTGCTCCGACGACCACGCAGTACTTCGGCGTGATCGGGCAGATTGTAGCGGGCGGCAACACAACGACGATCGGGACAACGGCGAGCATCGTGGATGGGATCAAAAGCACAGTTGCCAGCATGGTTGCGAGCTCGTCGTATGCGGTGCGTCCGACGGCGATTTATTCCAACCCGGTGTTGTTGGACCTGATCGACCGGGAGATGAAAACCGAATATAACGTGGTGCTCAATACCGTGGAGATCACAGCCGGGTTCCGCGTGAAGGCGTTGACTACGCAGGCCGGAGAGTTACCTCTGATTCCGGACTGGGCAATTCCGTACACGGTGGGAACGCCGGGAACGTATCCGGTGTACGTCGTGACCGAGGATCTGATCGAGTATCACTGGCTGAGCGATCCGAATCCGCGGGTGTTCAAGCTGGGGCTTCCGAATGCACTGACCCAGCAAATGGTGGTCGTGAAGTTCGGCGCACCCGTGGTAAAGGGGGCGAATTTTGCGCACTATCAAATAAACGTGCAGCGCTAATAACACAGTCGTTGGTCCCTTCGCTTCGCTCAGGGCAGGCTAAGGACAGTCGCTGGTCGTTGGCTGAGTTGGACGAATTGCCAACGAGCAGCGACTGGCGACCAACGGCAATTTGTTGCAATGGAAAATTGAGAACTCACTATGAACTATCTGGCGACAACGGACTACTTGACCTATGGATTGAATGCCACAACGGACCCATCGTGGATCACGGCGGCTTCAGCCATTATCGATGCGCATTGCCGGCGAGTAACACTAGGCGTGAATCAATATGAGGAACGACTGAAGATGCCGCCAGAACTGAACACGGTGAGGCTGAGCTATCTGCCGCTGGTAACGGTGGCACCGGCGACTACACCGATTGTGACGCTGCAGGGACGCTACGGAATTCCGCGCCGGGGTGAATGGCCTTTTCCTGAAATGAGTCTGGAATACGCTTTAGTTTTTTCGCTGCCGGGGATGTGGACCGCGATCGACCCGACGACAATTGACATCTGGGACGGCAGCGGGGAACTTACGTTTCCGGTGAATGCGTTGGGATTGTTTTTCAATGAAGTGGATGTCGTCTATAACGCTGGATGGAGCACGATTCCGACGCCTGTGCAGGTGGCTTGCGCACAGATCGTGAAGAATGCACAGACAACGCCGGGATTGAATGTTCAGTCCAGCCAGATCGATCAACTGAGGCTGCAATATTTCGGACCAACACTG
The DNA here is from genome assembly GCA_963808195.1 of uncultured Acidobacteriaceae bacterium. Classification (GTDB taxonomy): domain Bacteria; phylum Acidobacteriota; class Terriglobia; order Terriglobales; family Acidobacteriaceae; genus Sulfotelmatobacter. The sequence goes on from CAWEEW010000014.1 coordinate 71,137, forward strand.
GTGGATGACATGGTTCGGAGTTTGCTGGCGCCGTATGTTGCGCAAAAAGGCGCGTGAGGAAAAAGCCCCCCGTCTTGAGCCATTGTTGATTCACCATCATTTGTGGATATGGATTTGTGAACCTGGGGTAGGAGGAAGTCATGGGGAGCGGAATCTGTGCAGACGCATTGGTGCGTGCGGCAAATGCGATGTTGACAGCGCTAGGTGGGGACCAGGTGAGCCTGCTGTTACCGGCGACCGCGATGGCGAGCGATGCGGCCGGGCAGTTGGGACTGGTAGATCCTGGCGTGCAGCAAGTTATTGTGGCTCCAGTTGTGCCGCGTAATCTGCCGACTGGGAATTCGGGTCCTATACGGAGAATCGAGTTTACGCTGCCGGCGTCGGCGATTGAGGTGCAGTTGCCCACGCTGGGCATAGGTACGGCAGAGGAGCTGTTCGATGCGGTCCTAGGCTTAGTGTATGACGGCGATCTCTTTCACATCGAGGCGTTCGTAACTGAGAACTTCGCGGGCACAGCATATTTCTATGTGGTAACGGCAGTTGAGTGACAGTTAGTTGCATTGCACTGAGCAATTAGGTGTTCGCACCCGAGTTGCTTTGTAACTCTGATCGAAGTGAGTTAGCGACTCTCCATGCGGGACATAATCGTAAGACATCCAAAACATTTTCAGACTGGAAGCTCTGCCGTAAAGGTTAGGGCTAACAGCTAGAAGCTGGTGTCCATGCAATTTGCCAAAGACAGCTTTTTTCTTACTCTGCAGCAGCGGCTGGCAGCGTTGAATCCGGCGCGAACGGTGACGATCAACGGTGCGACGGTACCGGCAGTGCTGGTGGCAGAAAATCTGCCGCCGGCGTCGGCGGAGCCCCAACCGAATGCGTTCTATATCGAGTGGGGTACAGCAGCCGTGATCGACGGACACGCTGGCGACGCAGCGTTGATGAGCCTGCAGTGCGTGGTTTCGTATTGCACGCTCGGGACGGTGCAAAGCATGGTGGATCGGGGACGAGTATTGGGACAGCTCGACGGTGAACTACTTGCGATCTGCCAGCCGACAAATACCGAAAAATTTGATTACACGCAATCGCCGAGTGTAGACCTCGGAACGACCGTATTCTGGAACCAACCAACCTTCCAGGAGGCTACGACGAGTGGTGTGGAAGACAACACGAGTGCGTATCAGGGGCGGGCGCTGCGGCGGGCGATGTATGAGCAGGCATATCAAGACGGACGTGTGGAGCGGCGCGCCGGGCTTACCGTTTTCTTTTTCTCGGAGGTAACGCTTCTATGAGTACTTCTCCACTGCGGCCGGCCATGGTGCCGGTGACGCGGCAGATGCGGGCTTACTTCGCTCCGGTAAATCGCGCCAGCGAAACTCCGACGATTTTCGACCCGGCTGCAGCAGGTGCATTCCCGCTGGACTCACCGCCGACGCCGTGGCTGGATTTGGGATGGATCGAGAACTTCGCACGGTTTTACGACACGCCGACCGGTGTGGTGCGGTCGGGAACGACCGCGCTGCCAGCAGTGCAGTTCCGCGGTCCGACCGAAGCACGAGTAGAGTTCGACTTTCGCGAATGGGGAAAGTTGCAAATGGCTCTGGCTGGCGGATCTGAGCACATGAATGTGCTGGCAACCAGCTCCAGCGCGGCACCGGCGCCTTCGGGGGGAACACCAATTACCGCGGTTGCGGTGTTGCCGGGCTCCACTGCGAGTGAGATTGTCCTTGGCTCCGGGGCGGTCAATGGGTTTACAACGGGAAACATCGTGGCAGTGGATTTGGACTATCAACAGCAGGTTGGCTATGTGGGCTCAGGAATTTCGGCTGCGTACGTAAGCAATCCGGCGGCAGTTAACAACGACGCAAATTATGTGCGAATGGTGACGTTCAATGTGGGGCGTGTGGTTGAGGTGACAGATACGGCAGTGATTCTCGGGCAGCCACTACTGGCAGGGGCGCCGGCGACAGGAGCTTCGGCACAGGTGGTGGTCGCGTTTGTAGATCGAGAAGGGGGATCGTTCTTTCAGGAATGGTCGGCCCTATTCGTAGTCGAACCGGAAGCGGGGGGCCGAGTTTGTTTTTACTATCCTCGGCTGAGCCCAAATCCGGGAGCAGATTCGAACGGCGTGAGTTTCAAGTCCGGTGCGGGATGGAAGCCACCAACAAGCTCGGGCGGGGCGAAACTAAGCGGCACGGCAAGTTCAACCGCGGCAAGCGCGAAAAATTCTTCACAGAAATTCCTGCGAGAAGATTTTGCAGAACTTGCCAGCCCATTGATATCGGTGGGACTACATGCGTCTTTTCTGGCATTGCCTTACACGGACACGAACGACGGTCAAGCGGTCCTGTGTTACCGGAGTTATTTTCCGGCAGCGATGGCCGCGCTGTATTGAGGTTTTTCTACACACTGAAGCGAAAAGCGTCTTGCTTAGCATCTCGCATTCCAGAGTCGGGAAGGTTCGATGTGAGATCGCGACGTGTGACATTTGACCCACCCTAGGTTATGCCAAGCTAGAAACGCAACTTTCGCTAAGCACCCCGAGTAACAGACGGCTGCGATCTGCATGTACAAGTTGCAGGCGAATGAGATCGTGTCGGCAAGGGAAAGGCAGCATTCACAATCGAGATGAAGCTAACTATCGATAATTTGCAGGGGCAAGGTCCCCAGGATTACACCGGTTTGCTTGATGGAACCAAGTCACCAAGAATAGAGCGAAAGCTCAATCAGCCGGCGGAACTGCAGTTCAGTCTTGTAGCTAATACGCCTGGCTTTGTGATTCCTGTCATAGGCGCAAGGGTGACTTTGGGTAAAGCAAACGGGAGCGATGTCTTTACAGGTTATGTGAGTGCGGCTCCGCAATACGAATACCTCGGTTGGGGCGAGCAGGGTCCGGTATATCGCTATAACGTGGAGGCGCTGAGTGATGAGATCGTGCTCGATCAGAAAGTGTTGCCGAACAGATCCCCTTTCGTAAATCGGAGCGCGGGTGACGCGCTCCGGCAATTAGTGCAGGATGTACTGCCGGGAAAGTTCAACACGGCCGCGGTGCAGGATGTGGACACACTCGCGGTGTATGCGGTGAATCCGCAAATGAGTTTTTCGTTTCACGCAGCCGAAATCGCAGTAGCGGCGCGTGCGAGTTTTCGCACGATGAATGGAGCTTTGCTGCTGGCTCCGGCAGGCGCGGCGGTTTATGAACTGAATGAAAGCGACGCGAATTTTTCTCCAGAAGGATTGCGGCTGAACAGCCCAAACCTGCTAGTAAACGAAGTGACGATGATCGGACTGGATGAGCCTCAAGCCTACGTTCGAGACTACTTTGTGGGAGACGGGCTCAGCCTGAAGTTCTACTTGTCGCAAAAACCATTTGCCCAAACTAAGCCTGCGATGATCGATGAAGAGTACCTGGAGCCAAGTCTGGATCCGGCAACTTGGGTGGTGAATGATCCGACGTCAGCAGTGTCGGTGGTTGCGCAGACACTGCAAATTGCGGGGGGAACCGGAGCGGATGGGCAAACGACGGTGACCTTTGTCGAGCAGATTGAGTTGGGCGGTGCGGTGGTGTTGCAGCACGGAGATGTGAGCTTTGCGGCCGCATCGAACGGCGTATTAGGGGGCCTCTACGCCGGAGGAATTTCGGTGGCAGAATGTTTGGCGGGATTTCAGATTACGCCGACGGACACGGGATCGAATATTCAGGCACTCATCAACGGATTACTCACCGGGCCAAGTTTAGCGACCACGCCCGGGCATCAGTATTTCTTCACGACTTACCTATACTCGATGGAAGTGTATCGCAGCGAGGAAACCTATCACTCTTCGTTGCATCCTGCCGGGAGTGGGTGGGGGGGCGGGTCGGTGGCGGCAAACGTGCGCTTTGTTCTGGAAGTGCAGGACATAGACCCAAACAATCAAGCGACGCTAGTTGCACCCGCGACGTTGTTGTACGACGAAGTAGCTCCCGTAGCGCCAGGCTTCTGTACTTATGCTCTCGTGAATGCAAGGAGTATGCGGTGCAGTATTGCGTTCACGTATGCCGCGCACATCTCGCTCGGAGAAGTGAGAACTGCTCTTCCCAACGCGAGTTATGTAACGCAGTTAGTGGGGGCACTTTCGGAAGGAGCGCAGTGCGAGATCACAAGCGATCCATCTCTGGACTTTTATCCTCAATACGTACCGGTTCTGAATGAACTGATCATTGCGAGCTACCGCGGAAGTGGGAGAGCAGTGGCGAAAGTACAGAATGCGACGAGCGTAGCCCAACTGCAGAGTGGTCCGGATGACGGGACACGGGGTGCAGTGCGTGTGGCGAAAACTCCGGGCGCCCGTACGGCTGTCGACTGCGAAAACGCAGCTTTAGCGACCTTAGATGACAGCACGGGAATCGCCTGGTCAGGTACCTACGAAACGTGGAGTGACTTTTTGCCGGGAGCGGCAGCCGATATCTTTCCGGGGGATGCAATTGCGCTGAACGTACCATCAAGGGGAGCGATATTCGCGGCTATTGTGAGAGAAGTGGAAATTCAGGTTGCCGATCCTGCGGATGATCGTGGTTTCTACACGATTCAGTTTGCGAACGACCTGGCGGCGCCGTTGGCAATTGAGTATGGCGCGAGTTCAACCACGATTGCGCTGCAGGACATGCCTCCCCTCCTGGCGACGACTCAGATCGGAGCCTACTACCACTCCAATCTTACCGAGGCACAGATCACGGCAGTAAGCTCGACGACAGTAGAGATCGATCTCGGAGTGGCGCCCGCTAGCGGAGGCGGCGGCGTGGAGGTCCGCGAGAACGATTATGGTTGGGGCCAGGCGAATGACAGGAATTTGCTGGGACGGTTCGAAACACAAACATTCAGCCTGACTCGCGTGGCGCAGACTCAGACTTATTTCTTGAGACTCTATGACGGGTCGTCCCCCCCGAGATATTCAAGGTACTCGGCCGCGTTGCACGTTGACTACCCTTTGTAATGATCGATTCGCGATGGGGGCATAGGAATGATGGTTAGTGATCGAGAAGTTGCGCTTCGTGCAATCGACATTGAGTTTCAGCGTGCAGTGCTGGATAAGCTGGTGAGGTTGGAAACGAAGATGGACACGCTTGTGGGAAACGGACAACCGGGACGAATCAAGATAACGGAGGATAAGGTTGCAATGTTGGAACGAAGCGATTTGCGTAACAGCCTTCACAACCGGATGGTGAACGGGGCTATCAGCGCGGCGATCAGCGTAGCGATCGCGTTGCATAAATATTGGATCAAGTAGAGAAAAGTTAACTCTAGAGTCCGAGTGCCTATCACAAGATTCACTCGGGGCAGCATCTGTTTGTTTTAATGCGCCCCGCTCAACACAATTTAGACGATTCAAAACTGAGGGGGGAATCATGAGCACAATACCAAGTACCACTATCATCAGCAATTTGAAGAACGCAACCGCGGCCACTGCAAACACCCTGAAAAGTTCGGCAGTGGGAGGAATTGATGTGTCGGGGATGCTCGCACTGGCTTTAAGCAAGGCGACAGAATTGAAGGTCTGTCTGACCCTGATTGTCAAATCAACCGACGGGGCCGATCCGAATCTGGTGACGCTGAACGATATTCTCGCCAGCCTCATATGAAATCGGGGTCTAATCCGCGGGAAGCAGCAGGGCCCATGGAACGAATTGCGCGTTAACAATATTCAAAGGAGGAAGGTGATGGACTTTCTATCTCAATTGCTGCGAGGAATTGCATTTGTTCCGGCGCTAGTCAGCGGAATCGAAGGACTCTTTGGCGACAAGCCAGGGACAGAAAAGAAGGATGCAGCGATGTCATTCCTACAGAATGCACTGGCGATGACAGATCAGATCGCCGCCCGGGAGATCATCGAGCCAGAGAAGTTCAAGAGCGGGATTTCTAAAATAATCGACGGGACGGTGGACTGCCTTAATGCGTCCACATGGTGCAAGCATCAGCCATCCCTTACGACTTCTCATCCCACCGCTTAAAGCTAGCCAACCTCCTCATTCCAATTTTCGAGCGTCTTCTTTACCAAAGCCATGAATTGGTCGGCGACAGCGCCGTCGATGAGGCGGTGGTCATAGCCAAGCGTGAGGTGGACCACAGAGCGGATTGCGATCGAATCATTGCCTTCCTTGTCGGTGACAACCAGTGGCTGTTTCGTGATGCCGCCAACGCCCATGATTGCGGCATTCGGCTGATTGATAATAGGCAGACCGAATACAGCGCCAAACTGGCCGGGATTAGTGACCGTGAAAGTTGACCCTTCGACGTCCTCCGGTTTGAGCTTCTTGCTGCGGGCTCGCTCGCCAAGGTCCGTAACGCCGCGCTGCAAGCCAAGGAAGTTGAGGTCGCCGGCGTTTTTGAGGACGGGAACAATGAGTCCCCAGTCGAGAGCGACTGCGATCCCTACGTTGATATGGCGGTGGTAGCGGATGCTGTCGCCCTCCATCGACGCATTGATGATCGGCCACTGCTGTATTGCGATAACCGCGGCACGCACGAAGAATGGCATGAAAGTGAGCCGGACGCCGTGGCGCTGTTCGAAGCCGTTCTTGTGTTTGCCGCGCAGTGTCACAATGCGAGTGAAGTCCACTTCGTACATACAGTGAACGTGAGCGCTGGTGCGGCGTGACTCGATCATGCGCTGCGCGATGATCTTGCGCATGTTGGTTAATGGGACCAAGTCACCTGGGTAGACAGCAACCGTGGGACGTGGGCTTGCTGCCGCGGCCGCCGGTTGAGGAGCAGGGGCGGATGGAGCGGGCGCCGGCGCAGGGCGCTCGATAAAGGCCATGATGTCCTGCTTGGTGATGCGGCCGCCGAGTCCTGTGCCTGAGATTTGCGAAAGATTGACACCGTGCTCACGGGCGATTTTACGAACGAGCGGCGAGGATCGAGCCTCCTCTTCGTCGCTTGACGTCGGCTGTGCTGACTCTTGAGCTCGCGGAGTGCCAGCATGCGCCCCGATGGCGGTTTTGTTTTCTTCTTTCTTTTCATTCTTCTCAGTGGCCGCCTTTTCCGGGGCGGCTACGGGTGCTGCCTTGGCTGGTGCCGGAACGGCTTCGCCATCGACGGCGATGGTCCCCACTATTGTGTTAACACCCACTGTCGTGCCTTCCGTGACTTTGATCTCTTGAAGAACGCCAGAAGCAGGGGCCGGAATTTCTGCGTCGACTTTATCGGTGGAGATTTCGAACAGAGGTTCGTCGCGCTGGACCTTGTCGCCCGGCTTTTTCAGCCATTTGGTGATTGTGCCCTCGACGATGGACTCTCCCATCTGAGGCATGATGATGTCAGTCGGCATGATTTCCTTCCGCGTGGCCCGCGCTTCACAGCAGAGGCCGGACGCAACCAAATATTATAGCGGTTATAAGAGATGCCTTGAAAAAGTGCCTGTGTATGCGGCCAATATTGTGTCAGCATACTTCCGTTTATTAGGAGTAGTGTTCCGGTTATCCCCCCCGCTGATCATTTATTCGTGCTTGATTGGTTTCTCTTCCTCTCCTGATGGTGCCGTTACTCCAAAACTCATTTTCCAGTAGTCCTGCACAGCGGGGGAAGCTTCTCCAAGTGCGACAGGAGGCTAGTAATTTTCCACATGTCTTGTTCGCTCAGAGTTTTCTCCCAGGCGGGCATTCCCGTATAACGGACGCCGGTACGAATGGTATAGAAGATGTGCCACTCGGGATCATCGGGCGGATCGGAGACGAGGTTCGGAGCAGGAGGGTAGAAAGAGTTCGCGAGAGAGGCCGGTTTGCGATCGAATGCGCCGTGACAGACGGCGCAGTTCATGGTGTAGAGCTTCATGCCGTCTTCAAAATTCTGGTCGGTTGGGGGAGAGGATTCGTCACGCGCGGGGCGTGTCGCTCCATTGAGGCATCGACTGCTCCGTTTGCGATGCGCCGCTCGAGGTGCGGCGGCGCCACATTTGCGTTGGTGGGTATAAAGCCCAGCATGGCGATGCCCAGTCCGCCGAGAATGAGCACGAGAACAGTAATGATGACACCGAGAATGAATTTGCCCATGATTCCTCCGGGAGGAACTATTGTGGCAGAAGTAGTAGGTGTGACGCCAGTTCGCCGCAAACTCCAGCGCCCTAATACGCTTTTAGCCGCCGAGCTTCGCGCACTACGTCGCCGACTTTAGGCAAGAAATGCTCTTCCTGCGGCGGAGAGAATGGAATTGCCGAGTCTAGCCCGGCGATGCGCACTATGGGTCCGTCGAGATCGTCGAAGGCTTCTTCGTTGATAATGGCAGCAATCTCACCCGCTAATCCCCCAGTGCGGGAGTGCTCGTGCAGAATAATAACTTTATTTGTTTTCTTGACTGTCTGCACGATCGCGTCGCGGTCGAGTGGCGAGACGGTGCGCAGGTCGAGGATTTCGAGATCGATTCCTTCTTTGCTCAGAATCTCGGCGGCTTCGACCGCGGTGTGGACCATCGCAGCATAAGTAATGATGCTTAGGTCGCAGCCTTCACGGACGATGTTTGCTTTACCGATGGGGACGACATAATCATCAGCGGGGACTTCTCCCTTAATACGGCGGTAAAGATATTTGTGCTCGAAGAAGATGCACGGGTTGTTGTCGCGGATGGCGGCTTTGATCAGGCCCTTGGCGTCGTAAGGCGTGGCGGGGCAGATGACTTTGAGTCCGGGATTGTGGACGAACCACATCTCGGGATTCTGCGAGTGGAACGGACCGCCGTGGACGTATCCGCCGCTGGGGCCGCGCAGCACGAGCGGGGCGGGCACACCCCAGAGGTAGTGCGTCTTCGCGACCATATTGCTGATCTGGTTGAACGCGCAACCGATGAAGTCCATGAACTGAAACTCGGCGACCGGACGCATGCCGGTGAGCGACGCGCCGAAGGCCGCGCCCACGATGGCGGACTCGGCGATGGGTGTGTCGATGACGCGCTCGGGGCCGAAGCGGCCAATGAAACCATCGGTGACTTTGAAAGCGCCGCCGTAGATGCCAATGTCTTCACCGAGGCAGAAGACGGAGGGGTCGCGGTCCATTTCTTCCCAGATTCCCTGGCGGATGGCTTCGAGGTAGGTAAGTTGCATAACGTCAAAAAACTCTTTTCACCACGGATTTACAGGGACAAAGATTGTTTCTGAAACTTTCGCCGCTAGGCGGCTTTTGTTTCTACTCGGACATCAATTTCGGCCACGCAGTTCTGCATGGCTGAATAGTTCGACGCCGTGTGCCATTCTCCATTAGATTTTCTTACAGCCACGTCAGAGAGTTCCTCGATACGGAGGCAGCGCCAATTCTCGGGGGATCCGTCTCGCTTCAAACCGCCTTTGCTTTCGCCAGCAAATTGATACATCAGTGCGTATGGTGACCATTTTGTCTTACCCAGTACATGCGGGCACATCTCGCGAACCGAACCTCGGTAGCTCACGGCTAGAATATCTTTTGCAAGAATTGCCTGACGAATCAGGCTGTAAATCTCTTCGACGGTTTGACTGTCTAAGGACATAACTTACTTCAAATGCACTGCCGCTTCAGTTGTCTTGTATCCCCCGCTCCCTTTTTTTACTTTCGGCATGCCGTATTTCGGTTTGATCTCGTGGCAGCCGTCTTCACAGAAAACCCCGCCCTCCGCTGACTCCGGCGTCGGCATCGGAGAATTAACCGCGATTTCGCGTTCGGCTTCGATCTCGCGCTCGACTTCTGAGATCAATTCTGCATTCTCTTTCGTCGTCAGCCACTTCTTTTCTTTCACCACATAATTCTCGAACCGCGCAATAGGGTCGCGCTTTTTCCAGAAGTCGAACATTGGCTTCGGGACATACGCCGCAGCGTCGTGAATGGCATGGCCCTTCATCCGCATCATTTTGGCTTCGATCATGGTGGGCCCTTCGCCGCGGTGGGCGCGCTCGACGGCGTCGCGAGCGGCGTCGTAGACCTGGCAGGCGTCCGTGCCGTCGACGATCACGCCGGGGATGCCATATCCAATTGCGCGCTCAGCAAGGTCTTTGCAACGGTATTGCATCTCCGACGGCGTGGAATAGGCCCACTCATTACTTTCCACAAAGAGCACGAGACCGAGATTCTGCACGGCGGCGAAGTTGATGCCTTCGTAGGTGACGCCGGTGGACTGGCCTCCGTCGCCGATGTAGGTCATGACGGCGACGTTGCGTCCCTGCAGGCGCGCCCCCAGCGCCACGCCGGTGAGCACGGGAATTAAATCGCCGAGCATGGAGATGGGCGAGACCATGTTGCGCTTTTCGATGTCGCCGAAGTGCGAGGTGCTATCGCGGCCGCGCGTGGGCGAATCGGCTTTGGCCATGTACTGCATCATGGTGTCGCTGGCAGCGAAGCCGCGCACCAGCAGCGCCCCTTGGTTGCGGATCATGGGCGCGAACCAGTCATCCTTATCGAGTGCGTAGGCGGAGGCGCAGGAGCAGGCTTCCTGGCCGAGTCCGAAATAAACTCCGCCGACCACCTTGCCCTGCTTGTAGAGATTTTCGAGCGCAGTCTCCATTTTGCGGTTGAGCAGCATGTAGCGGTAGATCTCGATGCACTGTTTCTTGTCGAGATATTTCGAATCGCGGATCGGCGGGACTGGCGCGTTTAGATTTCCGGTGACTTCGTAGCGGACGTGCTCGGCGCCGTCTTTGTCTTTTTCTATGGACTGACGGACGGAGAGGTCGGGATGCTCGAGGCGGGTGTCGGGGATGGAGTAGGTGCGGAGGTGGGCGTCGTTGGACTTCGCCGGAAAAGTGGGTGCCCCATTTCTCGCGTCTTTTGCGAGAAGTGGGGATTTGGATCGCGAGGCTCCATTGCGCGATCGAGTCCCGTTAGAGCTTGCTTTGGTCTGTTTCTTCTTGATGGCCATGATGGAAACGGTCCCGGCGTAACTATTGATGGTAACGCGAGAGCTGGTGAAACGGCTAGTGAAGGTCCGTCTTCGCAGTTGTTCAGAGAAATGGCTCGGACTAGACTTCCTGTTATGAAGTGGTCTTTGGTTGCGGCAATCATCTTCGTCGCACTCTTCACAGTGACTACCGTTTCTGCTCAGGACCAACCTTCTTTAGATGTTGCGCAAAGACCAGCCAGTCTTACCAAACTCTTCAATCCTATATACCCGCGAGTGGCGCAGCAGGCCCGCATTTCGGGGGCAGTACGGGTTAACCTTCAACTCCGGAAGGATGGCACGGTGGAGTCGGCGAAAGTGATTGACGGCCATCCGATGTTGAGGCAGGCGGCCCTCGAAAGCGCTAAAAAATCACAATTCGAATGCGCAGACTGCTCCGGGGCAACGTCCTATTTCCTAGTTTATGAATTCGAACTTCGAAATGGATGTCACTTTGGTCCCCATTGCGAGCCTTTGGATTCCGATCAACCCCTCGTCACCCAAACGCCTGGACGGGTCGTAGTCTACGCAGTATCGCTATGCACATGCGACCCAACGGTGGCGGTGACTAGAGTTAGGTCGCCAAGATGCCTTTATTTATGGAAGTGCGGCCGCCAAGAAGCCCCTAACGATTGAACATCCCAGCCGTACATCACGCCCAAGTTTCGTCGCTTTCTTTGTGGAGCTGGCGAAGTTCCTCAGGTGGCTTCATTGGAACGCCCACTGTATGGCCTAGCAAGGCGTCGAGCGTTTCAACCCAGAGCATTTGGCTGGAGAAAACTGTGCCAAAGTTGCGGGAGATGGATTCGGCGACAGTGTTCAGATCAAGCGGCTTGTCGAGTTCTTGCTGCATCGATGTGACCGGCTTCGCCGTGATGCCGCAGGGGATGATCAAATTGAAATAGTTGAGGTCGGTGTTTACGTTGAGGGCGAAGCCGTGCGAGGTAACGAAGCGGGAGATGTGAATGCCGATGGCGGCGATCTTGGCCTCAGTATCAACTAGCGCGTCGCGCGGTCCCTTCCCAGAGTTGTCATCCCGAGCGGAGAGGGGCGATCCGAAAGCGGATCGGCTCTCGCAGTCGAGGGACCTGCTGTTCGCATGCAGCGTATTCGGACTTTGCTCCCTTGCGTCTGACGTCTCTCCATCGACCGCGGTAGCCATATCGGAAAACAGCAGGTCCCTCGACTCCAGAGAACGATTCGCAGGCTCATCGTTCCCTTCCGCTCGGGATGACAGGGAGTTGGGAGCTTGGGATGTCAAAGAGTTGGCATCCGTCCACACACCCGTTAGTCCTGGCACTCGCTTTGTCGGAATCGCGAAGTCGGCGCAGGTGCGGATCAGGACTTCTTCCAGGCGGCGAACGAACTCGACGGCGCCAAGTGTCTTGCGCTTGCCATCGGGCGTGGCGAATCCGCGGAGGTCGAAGATCGGGTACCCGACGATTTGTCCGGGACCGTGAAACGTGACGTCACCGCCGCGGTCGCATTCGAAGAGCTCGACGCCGCGCTGGGCGAGCACTTCGGGCGATGCGATTACATTCGCAGCCTTGGCATTGCGACCTAATGTGATGACTGGTGAGTGTTCGAGCAAAAGCAACACGTCGCCGATCTTTTCTTCTTTGCGTAGCGCGACTAGTTGCTGCTGCAGTCTCAGGCCGGTGGCGTAGTCGACGGAGCCGAGTTGGACTAGGGAGATCAATCGATTCGCCCCAGAAGAAAGTGCGGCTTACTGGGCGTGCGCTGGAACCTCTACATATGCCGAATACGTCCGGGGCTCGGGAATCGGTTCGCCGCTCTGTGCCATCCCTTCCAGATGGAAGGTAATTGCCCCCTGCATTTCACGTTCGACTTCTTCGCGCGTCCGACCGGTAGCCACACACCCGTCCAGATCCGGTGAGTAGGCGGAATAGCCTGTTCCCGTCTTCTCAACAACGATTAGATACTTTTTCATTTCTTCAGCCCCGCTTGCTTCCAGACGCTGTTCAGCGTACCTAGTCCGAGATCGTCGCCGGGCTTGCCCGGAACTGTAACCAATCCCGGCTTGGTCGAATGCTTGAACTGCCGATGACTGCCTCGCGTGCGATCAAGACGCCAGCCGTCGCGCTCCAGGTCCTTGATCACATCTCGCACCTTCATTTTACGCCCTAGCGTAAACTCCTACGCATTTATCGCCATCCCGTACACGCTGTTTGCCGCGTCCAGCATAGCCTCGGCCAAAGTCGGATGCGCGTGGATGGTCCACATCAAGTCCTCCACGGTCGCTTCGAGTTCCATAGCTACGACTGCTTCGGCTATTAATTCCGTGGCCTGCGGGCCAATGATGTGCACGCCGAGGATCTCGCCGTAGTCAGCGTCGGAGACGATTTTGATGAAGCCTTCGTGCTGGCCCACAATCGAAGCCCGGGAGTTCGCCGTAAAAGGAAACTTGCCCACCTTAATGTTATATCCGGCTTCGCGGGCTTTCGTTTCAGTGAGTCCTACACTGCCAACCTCGGGATGGCAATACGTCGCGCCCGGAATGTGCTCCGGATTAATTGGTTTGCCCGGTTTGCCCGCAATCTTTGCTACTGCGACCAACGCTTCCATGGCGCCGACGTGGGCCAGTTGCGGCGTCCCGAGCACGATGTCGCCCACGGCGTAAATCCCCGGCTCGGAGGTTTGCATCCAGGAATCGGTCTTAATGAATTCCCGGTCGGGCTTGATCTTTGTTTTCTCAAGTCCGATATTTTGCGTGCGTGGCTTGCGGCCCACCGCGATCAGAATCTTCTCTGCTTCGATCTTCTGCTGCTTCCCCTCAACGCTGATAGTCACAGCGATTCCGCTCTTCGTACTGTCGATCTTCTCTACTTTTGCGCTCGTGTGGAAGTTGATGCCACGCTTGCGAAACACGCGAGCCAGTTCCTTCGAAACCTCTTCATCTTCAACGGGAACAAGTCGCGGCAGCATTTCCACGATCGTCACTTCACAATCGAACGATCGATAGATCGACGCGAACTCCACTCCCACCGCCCCCGCGCCGACGATGACCAATGACTTCGGAATCTCTTTCAAACTGAGAATCTCGATGTTTGTGAGAACGCGGTCATCCGCCTCAAGGCCCGGCAGCATGCGCGCTTCAGATCCAGTAGCGAGCAGAATATTTTTTGTCTTGAGATGGCTGGTCTTGCCATCGTTTGTTACTTCGATGGTGAAAACTCCGTTTTGCGCCGGCCCAGTCAGCTTGCCGTAGCCCTTTACCGTCTCGACCTTGTTCTTCTTCATCAGAAATTCAAGTCCCTTGGCATGTTTCGCAACAATCTTTGACTTCCTATCCTGAATCGCCGCCCAGTTCAGTTTGCGTGCGTCCACGCCCTCGATTCCGAATTCCTTAGCGTCTTTCAAGTGATCCCAGAGTTCGGCGTTGAACAACAGCGCCTTGGTCGGGATGCAGCCGACGTGCAGGCAGGTTCCGCCGAGGAATCCGTCTTTTTCGATGATTGCGGTTTTCAATCCGTACTGGCCGGCGCGGATGGCCGCAGTGTATCCAGCGGGGCCGCTGCCGATGATGGCGACGTCGTAAATACTCTCAGGCAAAGTGATGCTCCTCTGTAGGAACAGATGTTGATGGGCAAACGTTTGATTCTAGAACAGGCAGGGGGACAGCAACAAACCGCGGCAGCTGCGATGCTGACAAAAGAGTAGGGGGAAATTCCCTGATGAGACTGAAGCTCCTACGAGGGGAAAGGGGTCCTTCGACTTCGCAGCAGCTTCGCTATCGCGAAGCTGCTACTCCGCTCAGGATGACAAACTTCTAATTGCCTTCGTTGCTCGCGCGCTTCCAGGAGATCAACTCGCCAATGGTCGAACTCGTGCTCGACACCGGCTGCTTGTAAGCCTCAACTTCTGAGCGCGACGCCTCTTCGCCGACCGCGCGGATGCTGAGTCCCACCTTCTTATCTTCCGCACTCATCTTGATGATCTTGAAATCGTGCTCGACGCCTGGTTCCAGATGCAGCGGCTGCCCGTTTCCATCCACGGCTTCCGATTTGTGGCACAGTCCCTCGACGCCCTCGGCGATCTCCACGAAGGCCCCGAATGCAGCCACGCGCAGCACTTTACCGTGAATCACGTCTCCGACGTGGTGAGTTTCAAAGAAAGTCTCCCAGACATCGGGCTGCAGTTGCTTGACGCCCAGCGACAAGCGCCGCTTGTCCGGCTCAATCGCCAGCACGATGGCCTTGACGCGATCACCCTTCTTCAACACTTCCGAGGGATGCTTCACGCGCTTCGTCCAACTGAGATTGCTAACGTGCACCAGGCCATCGATGCCGTCTTCGATTTCGATGAATGCACCGAAGTCAGTGAGGTTGCGCACCCGGCCTTCCACGGTCATACCCACCGGATATTTATCGTGCAGCGCATCCCACGGATTGGCCGCCAGTTGCCGCATGCCAAGCGAGATGCGCCGTTCAGTCGGATTCACATTCAGAACCACGCAGTCAACCTGATCGCCAACATTCACCAGCTTCGAGGGATGCTTCATGCGTTTCGACCAGGTCATTTCGCTGACGTGAACCAGCCCTTCGATGCCCTGCTCCAACTCTACGAACGCGCCGTAGTCGGTCACGCTGATCACTCGCCCGGAAACGTGCGCGCCCACGGGATAGCGGTGCTCCGCATCCAGCCAAGGGTCGGGTGTTAGCTGCTTAAAGCCCAGCGAGACCCGCTGCTTATCTTTGTCATACTTCAGAACCTTCACCTGAATCTGATCGCCAACGTTCACCAGATCACGCGGGTGCGTAAGCCGTCCCCACGACATGTCGGTGATGTGCAACAACCCGTCGAGCCCGCCCAGGTCCACGAAAGCGCCGTACTCGGTCAGGTTCTTCACGACTCCCGTGAGAACCGATCCCTCTTCCAAATGTTCGAGCGTCTTGCTGCGCTTCTCGTTCTGCTCGCCTTCCAGCAATTCCTTGCGCGATACCACAATATTGCCGCGCTTCTTATTAATCTTGATGACTGTGACTTCGAGTGTCTGGCCCTTCATCCCATCCAGATTCCGGATCGGTCTCAGATCCACCTGCGATCCCGGCAGAAACGCCCGCGCTCCTAGGATGTCAACCGTCAGCCCGCCCTTCGTTCGCTCGATCACGACCGCCTTCACCGGCCGCTTCTCCTGGTGCGCTTTCTCCACTTCATCCCAGGCGTGGATACGTGCCGCCTTCTGGTGCGAGAGGTTGACGTAGCCTTCTTCAGTCTGTCCCTTCTCCCGCATCACCTCAATTTCGTCACCTGGCTTCACCTTCGGCTGGCCTTCGTGATCCAGCACCTCCGAAATCGGCAGCATGCCTTCCGACTTGGTGCCAATATCCACCACCACGTGCGTCGAAGTCAGCTTCAACACCGTTCCCTTAATTACCCGGTCTTCGCCCACGGCTTCTTCGCTTTCCGTGGTGAAATTCTCCAGCGCCGACGCGAAATCCTCATTAGCCGGTTTCTCTTCGGCAGCCGGGGTTGCAGGCTCAGCCTCTTTGGAAACCGAACTGGATGTCGCGTTCGCGGAGCTCTGACTCCGTTCGGTCGAAGACGCGTCAGTAGTGTCGTGCTGGTTGAAGGTAGATTGAGTCGTCGTCGGTTCTGTTTCGGTTGCGACGGCGATTGAGGAATCGGAGTTGTGAGCGGTGGTATCGTCGAACAAGGTTAAGCCTCTCTGCTGAAACCTCGCACATCAGTGCGGGCGGGATGCGGGAGCCTGCTTGGCGGACTGCTGGAGTGAGTCGTTTGGTTGTGGTGGGCTCACCCTGGCGAGTGAGCTTGGACAATCCCAGCTGCCGGACGTTTTTACAGAAACCCGCGTCCAAAGGGAACTCTTCGACTATAGCAACGCCTCGCAAACAGTGTCAAACCTATTTGTTCAGGCACGTTACGCCAGTGTTTCAATCCTTTGCGGTGTTTAGCTTCCGGTTCGCTTATGAGTCAAGTAACTGGTTAGCTCAGAGACGTCAGCCTAGGGAAGGCGCGGGCATCTGAACGGAATGTTGATTGCGAAATTAAGCAGCCACTCCCTCGAACTAATAATAATTCCTTTCTCTTAGCCAGCTTTTTCTCACCAATTGCATCCTAATCGCGGTTCCTGTGGAAAATCTTACTTCGAAGAGATTCAACGCTTGAATAAACTGTTGCTGCTTCAACGATCGATGCTAGTGGTGCTGCTCAGCATTCTGTATTCCGTGGCGGCTACCTGCCAGGAAGCTTCGAACGTGTCCCTGTTACTCACGCCTCGCGCTGAAGAAACCGTTTTCGCGCCAAACTTCCGAGTAGCCGACTTTCGATTGGAAACTTTCGCTAGCGAAACTCCAGCCCCCGACTCCGCTCCGGAAACCACGATTGACGAAACCGCGGCTGACGAAACAACGACCGGCTCTGACCAGCAACCCGGACTCCTCAAGCGCAGCGCGGTACGTATCGCCGCCGATCAGAAGAGACTCTATCTCGCTCCCCTCAAGCCTCACAACTTCAAATGGGACGCACTCGTGCTTGCGGGCGCAGGCGCCTTCCTCGCGGCCGACCGCCATATCGAGAACAACGTGCCCAACAGCCACTTCCACCTTTATCAGGACACTTCCGATATTGCCATAGGCGGATTAGCTGGCTCACTCGCGGGGGTTTGGCTTTACGGAATCAAAACCGAACATCGTCATGCTCGTGAGACGGGAGAACTAGAGCTGGAAACTCTGGTGAATACGTTCCTAATCTATACCCCGATGCAGCTCATTTTCGCCCGTCAACGCCCCGGAGAAGGCAATGGCAATGGCGACTTTTTCAAACATCACTCGGTGAACACGTCTTTCCCGGGCGGCCATGCCATGTTTACCTGGGCCATGGCTTCTGTACTGGCCGACGAATACCCCAAGCCGTGGGCGCGTGTCCTCTCTTATGGGGCGGCATTCACCGTAACCTTTACGCGCTTCATGGCTCGCGACCACTGGTCATCCGATATGTTCGTCGGCACCGCCTTGGGCTTGGGCATCGCCGAGAATACCTTCCATGCTCGTTGCAATCCCGAGTACCCCTCGCAGTGCAAGCATCATCAATGGTGGTGGAAGCCGATGAAGACGGGAAACCAATAGCCCGTCGGAAAGGCCAGCTCACGGTACCCGTACCGCCCCGTCATCTGCTAACCTGCCTCTTGCAATGGATTATCTCTGGACCCCATGGCGCTATGCCTACGTTTCCTCCGCCGAAAAGGCGACGGGATGCGTCTTCTGCGATGCCGTACAAGCCGGCGACGACGCCAAGGTTCGCATTGTGTATCGCGGCCAACATTGCTTCGTTATTCTGAATACCTATCCCTACACGCCCGGCCACGTGATGATCGTCCCCTACGCCCACCTCGACGAACTGCGCAAGCTCCCACCCGAAGCCGCCAGCGAAATGATCGCGCTCGCACAGCGCATGGAATCCGTCCTGCGCGACCTCTACACCCCCGACGGCATCAACCTCGGCATGAACATCGGCAAAGCCGCTGGCGCCGGCATCGCCGGACACATCCACATGCACGTCCTACCCC
The DNA here is from genome assembly GCA_963808195.1 of uncultured Acidobacteriaceae bacterium. GTDB lineage: Bacteria > Acidobacteriota > Terriglobia > Terriglobales > Acidobacteriaceae > Sulfotelmatobacter. Next base: position 89,554 of record CAWEEW010000014.1, read on the forward strand.
GCTGGGTCGCCGACGCCAACTTCGTGTCAGTCGTGTGCGAAACGCGTATACTGCCGGAAACGCTGGATGAGACGTGGAAGAGGATGACAAGGGCCTTGAACCTTTGACGCGTGAGGGGCGGAGGTTTTCTGATGCGCATCCAAAATCGTGTGCTAATACTGGCGGCTTTGTGTGTTTCTGCACAGGGCGCATTTAGCCAAAAAGTCGGCTACATAGACTGTTCCTCAGGCGACAAACATCGTCCCACGCCTATTTTTGAGCACCCGTGCATCCCCCAACCGGCCGGCACTTTAAGTTGCGGCGAAATCGTCCAGGTTATCGAGCGAGAGGGACCTTGGCTTAAAGTCGTGGTCAGCGGCGCAGAGCGCTATATCGGCGTAACCTCGGTATCGCAGAAAAAAGACCGGTTCGTTGCACTTGATCTCCAGTCCTCCGGCCCGTACCCGTCGGACTGCAGCGCGTTCCGACCCAAGACCGGTAAATCGATGGCTCGACCGATTTACCAGAAGGGTCCCGAATACACCGACGATGCTCGCAAAGCCGGCATCAATGGCAATGTGATGTTAGCTTTGACGGTCGACGCAAACGGTGTTGCCCACGATATCAGAATCTTGAAACCTCTTGGACACGGGTTGGACGAGAAAGCACTGGAGGCGGTTCAGCAATGGAAGTGGGAGCCGGCTTTGGAGGACGGGAAACCGGTAGAGTCAAAGTTTGCGATCGAGGTTGACTTCAGAACGGACAAATCTTCGAAATCGCCCCGAGGAAATTGATCGGCTCATCTCGAGGGGCTCGCCCTTCTCATTCCTTAATCGGGTAAGCCTCCGTACCTCTCCCTCATAGATCACCTTCATCCCCACCTCCCTCGCCTTCTCTAGCTTCGACCCCGCATCCGCTCCCGCCACCACCTAGACACGTTCCTGTCACTTCGCCTTCACAAATTTCGCCAACGGCACCACCTCTACTTTTTTCCCCAGCGCATACGTCTTGTCCCCCGGATACAAAACATAAAGATGATCGAGCTTGAGATCAGCCAGAGCTGTCCGCATCGAAGGTGTGAGCACGGGCGCGTCGGCGCGCTTGCATTCCACGCCGATGCGTCGACCGTCCTTGAATAGGAGCAAGTCCAACTCCGCTCCATTGTAGGTCGCCCAGTAGTAAGCCTCGTCGGAACCAAACGATTTCAGCACTTCCTCTACCGCATAACCCTCCCATGAGGCTCCTACCTTCGGATGGTTTTCAAGATCGAGCCGATTGGTGATGCCCAGCAGCGAGTGCAGCAGCCCGCTATCGCGCACGTAGACTTTCGGCGACCTCACCTGTCGTTTGCCCAGGTTTTCAAACCAGGGCGGCAACTGGCGCACCATAAAAACGCCAGCCATCAGATCGAGATAGCGGCGCACCGTTGATTCGTTTACCGCCAGAGCGCGAGCCAATTCAGCCGCGTTCCAAATTTGGCCATGGTAATGAGCTACCATATTCCAGAATCGTCGCAAGGCGAGAGCTGGAATCTGCACGCCCAGCTGCGGAAGATCGCGTTCCAGAAAAGTCTGGAGAAATTGCCGCCGCCAGCTTACCGAGTCCGATTCCCGGCGTGGAGTGTAAGCCAGCGGGAAGCCGCCGCGCAGCCAATGCCGGCTTTGCGCGGATGCCCCCAGGTCCGCCAACCGGAAGCCTTCCAGCGGGATGGTTTCGAGCCTGCCCGCCAGCGTTTCCGACGATTGCCGCAGTAGATCTTCCGACGCGCTGCCCAGAATCAGAAAGCGCGCGGGAAGCGGCGACCGGTCCGCTAGGACGCGCAGAAGCGGAAAAAGATCGGGACGCCGCTGAATTTCGTCGATCACAACCAGCTTCTTCAGCGGCCGCAAGGCTGTATCCGGTTCGCTCAGCCGGGCCAGGCTCTGCGGGTCTTCCAAATCGAAATAATTGAGCGAACCAGGCGGTACAAACTGCCGCGCCAGAGTAGTTTTGCCGCACTGGCGCGGCCCTAGCAGTGCGACAACACGGCTACGCCGCAGCGCGGCACGAACCAGGGCGAGGTCAGTCTTGCGGTCAATCACAAAAATATACTACCATGAATATCCCGCTATGTGTGCGGGATTTTCATGGTACCGGTTCCCGTCAATTCAGCAGTTTCTCCATCTCCTTTTCGCTAACCACACTTACCCCTAACTCCTTCGCCTTCTCCAGCTTCGACCCTGCATCCGCGCCCGCCACCACATAGTCCGTCTTCTTGCTCACCGATCCAGTGACCTTCCCTCCAGCGTCTTCAATCATCTTCTTCGCTTCATCTCGCGTGAAGCGCGTCAAAGTCCCGGTGAGCACAAATGTCTTTCCCGCAAGCTTCGTCCCGCGCTCTTTCTTCTTGCCCGTCAGCGTCAGCCCAGCCTCGCGCAACCGCTCCACCAGTTTGCGATTCGCCGCGATGCCAAAAAACTCCACAATGCTTTCCGCGATCCGTGGGCCGACCTCATTCACGTTTTGCAGCTCTTCTACGCCAGCCTTCTCCAGCGCTTCCATCGATCCAAAATGCTCGGCCAGAAATTGTGCCGTACGTTCCCCTACCATTCGAATGCCGAGCCCGTAAATCACGCGCTCCAGCGGCAGTTTCTTGGAACTCTCGATCTCGTCCAAAATGTTCTGCGCCGATTTGTCGCCCATGCGCTCCAGGCTCAGCAAGTCATCTTTCGTCAGCTTGTAAATGTCGGCAACATTCTTCACCAGCCCGCGCTCGGTAAGCTGATTCACCAGCGCATCGCCCATGCCATCGATGTTCATCACCCCGCGCGAAGCGAAATGTAGGATCGTCTCACGCAATTTCGCTGGACAATTCGCATTCACGCAGCGATAGTCAACCTCGCCTTCAGTCCGCACCACCTTCGTCCCGCACACCGGACATTTCTCCGGCATCTCAAACGTTTTCAATTCACGCGGCCGCGGATGATCCTTGTCGTCAATCACCTTGGCGACCTTCGGAATCACATCTCCGCCTCGTTCCACCTGCACCCAGTCGCCAATCTTCACGCCCAGCCGCTCGATCTCATCCATGTTGTGAAGCGTGGCATTTCGCACGGTCGTCCCGCCGATCAGCACCGGTGCCAGCATTGCCACCGGCGTAAGCTTTCCTGTGCGTCCCACCTGCACCCGAATGTCTTCCAGCTTCGTAATCCCCGCCCGCGCCGCATACTTATAAGCAATCGCCCATCGCGGTGCCTTCCCCGTGAATCCAAGTTCATCTTGTAAACCGGTTCGATCCACCTTCACCACAATGCCGTCAATCTCGTACGCCAACGATTCGCGCTTCCCCTCCCACTCCTGAATGAAAGCCCAAACTTCCTCCATCGTGTGCACAAGCCTGCGATTTGGATTGACTTTGAATCCCGCCGCCATCAGCGCATCGAGAGTTTTCCAGTGGCGATCGAAATATGTGCGCCCATTGGCGAGCAAAATATAAGGGAAGAAGTCCATGCGGCGTTCCGCTGTAACATTTGCATCCAATTGCCGCACCGTACCCGCAGTGAAATTGCGGGGATTGGCAAATGTTGCGAGCCCCTTGCGCTCTCGTTCTTCGTTCACCTTCTTGAAGGCCGCCGTCGGCATCAGCAACTCGCCGCGCACTTCAAAATCCTCCGGGATACCAGCTTTCTTGAGTTTCTCTTTCGGAATCGACAGCGGCACCGACCGCACCGTCCGCACATTGAGCGTCACATCCTCGCCCACGCTCCCGTCCCCGCGAGTGATGCCGCGTATCAGCTTTCCATCTTTATAAATCAGCGCCAGCGACATCCCGTCCAGCTTCAACTCGCACACATAGTCAATCTCTTTCCGCCCGCTCAGTTCGTGCACCCGGCGCTCCCATGCCCGGAGTTCCTCCTCGCTGTAAGTGTTGTCGAGCGACAACATTGGCGATGAGTGCGCCACTTTGACGAACCCCTCACGCGGTTTGCCTCCTACCCGCTGCGTCGGAGAATCCGCCGTGAGCAACTCCGGATGCTCCGCCTCCATGTCCTTCAACTGCCGCATCAGCTTGTCGAATTCGGCGTCGCTGATTTCCGGCTGATCCAGCACGTAATACAAATATTCGTGGTGCCGGATCTTCTCCCGAAGCGCTTCAATCTTTTTTTCGAGGTCTTTACTGGCAACAGTCATCGCCCAAGATTATAAGTGGGAATGAACCATGTGGGGACAGCCGTCTCGGCTGTCCAGCGAAGCGCAGCGAGCAGATCATGCAAATTCTAGAAACCCCACGCCTGACTTTGCGCGAGTTTCATCCCGAAGATGTAGATGCCCTATCTCTAATCCTCTCCGACCCAGAGACCATGCGCTTTTATCTCAAACCATTCGACCGCCACGGAACCGAAGAGTGGATCGCCCGCAACCGCCAGCGTTACACCAAAGACGGCCACGGACTGTGGGCGATGATTCTCAAAGCGAGTGGCGAGTTGATTGGCGATTGCGGCTTAGTGGTTCAAGAGATAGATGGGTCAACCGAAATTGAGATTGGCTACCACGTGCGCCGCGATCACTGGGGACAAGGCTTCGCGACCGAAGTCGCCCGCGCCTGCCGCGACTTCGGATTCGCTCACCTTCCCGTCGTGCGCCTGGTTTCGATCATCCGCCCGGAGAATCTTGCCTCCCGCCGCGTAGCCGAGAAAAATGGCATGGTGATCTGGAAAGAAGTGACGCGCGTAAACCTTCCCCATCTGGTTTACGCGATTTGCAGAGAGCAATCGCCAACAAAATAAAAGGGCCGGCAATCGCCAGCCCTCAGCACGAATTCAAACCTACACCAAATCATCCAGTGTCAGCGCCCGTTTCCCGCCCTTCCACGATGCCTCAAATTCTTTCTGGATGAACCCCGCATCGTAGTCGCGTTTCTGCTCGATCAACGACTGGTGCAGTCCCCACAACGAACGAGGATTCCGCAAGTTCCTCTCCAGGTCATCGCGGAATACTTTCTCCGCGCCGGCAGCGTCCCCATTTATCAGCAACGCCGCTCCCAACGATTCGCGCACTGGGAAAAACCAATCAGGCGGCTCGCCATACTTCAGGGTGTCCTGTATCGTCACCGCATCGCGCAGCATGGCGATGGCACCGCTATTGTCTTTCTTCGCCAACGCGATCTTCGCCCCCAAAACATCCTTTGAGATTTTCATGATGTCTTTGGCTTTGTTATTGATCGGCATCTGGAAAATCACATCTGGAGGCGTGGCGGCCTCAGCGTCGGACACAATTTTATACTCGGCCTCCGCTTCGCTGATCTTGCCTGTGCCAGCCAGAGCCAGTCCGCGGCCAAAGTGCCAGAAAACAGTCGCCGTCTTCATGGCGGCGTCTGGTTGAGGCATCTTCAGAATTTCATCCCAGCGGTGGAAGCGGATCTGCACCGCCACCGGAATCGTCATGAAGCCCTCCAGCGGAGGCATTTCCTTCACGTGCGGCCCCACATTCTCCACCAGCAACTCCGCGTTCTTCATCGACTCCGCATAGTTGCCATTCATCGCCGCGCACATCGCAATGAAGTGCAGGTTGTGGCTGTAATACATCATCGGATAAATGCCCTGCACTCCCGTGGCCTTAATGTATGCACGGTCCACCGCCGCGGCCTGCTCGTTGGTTTTCACAGCAGCTTCGTAGTCGCCGATGCGAATGTAAACGTGCGCAGGCATGTGAACGATGTGTCCGGCGTTGGGCGCAAGCTCAGCCAGTTTGTTGGCCCCGGCCAGCGCGCGCTCTGGTGTGGGCGAAGCCTCCACTGCATGAATGTAATAGTGGATCGCGCCCAGATGGTTGGGATCGCGCTTCATCACTGACTCCAGCGTGGAGACAATTTCGTCCGTCCCAGCCTCCGGGGTCCCATCGACATGCCACAATCCCCACGGATGCAAATTCATGCCGGCCTCGGCGAAAAGCGTGGCAGCGTCCAGGTCGTCGGGAAATTCTTTCACCACCTGCCGCATCGCATCGCGATATTCTTCCGCTGCCTTTTTCAAGTCAGACTTGGGATCCGCCGGAAAGCGCTTCGCCAGCGCCTGGATGTAGGCTTGCTCACTTGCCGAGGCAGACCCGGCAAGATCGACAGCCTGTTGCACGGCGTCATGCGCATGCTTGTACCGGTCGGGGTCGGCAGGATCGTTATAGTTTGGTCCCACGGCTTCAGCGACGCCCCAGTACGCCATCGCCAGCTTGGGATCGAGTTCTGCGGCATGTTGAAATGAACGCGCCGCCTCGTCATGATTGAAAGCGTAGATGAATCGCAAACCCTGATCGAAGAACTGCTGCGCCTGCTGATTTTTCGTAGAGACCGGATGGTGAAGGTCCCCGAGTCCGGTCACCAGCGTTACCGGATGCTCTTTCGCATGCGAGGGGTGATCATGTGACGTATGATCCTGGGCTACAGCGCTTAGGCACAGAACTCCACAGAGAAAATGCGCCAGAGTTTTCATCTGGTCAATCCTCCTCAATTCGAAATTGTGGGCGAGCGTCGGGGGTGAGTAACAGGGAGACGCGCCCCTTACCGAGCGGCCACAGCTTATTCCAAACTCTCCCCATTTGCCAAGTGCCTCGTAACCAGCCGCAAAACGACTCAGGTACAATCCAGCTTCAACCAAGCCATGCGCAAGGCAGCTCTGCTCTACAACCCTGATTCTGGCGGCGGGCGCAAGCGTCGCCATTCCGAGTTGCAATCCGTTTTGGCGCTTCTGTCGGCCGCTGGTGTCGATGCCACCCTCGTTCTCACTAACTCCCGGGCACAGGCCGAGGAGAAGGCACGCCAAGCCGTCCTCGCCGGATGTGACACCATTTTCGCCTGCGGTGGCGACGGAACCATCCACAACATCATTCAGGTGCTGGCGAATACCAACGTCGCGCTCGCAGTACTGCCAATGGGTACAGCGAACGCGCTGGCACGCGATCTCGGTCTACCCATGAATTCCGTCGCGGCAGCTCGATCCGCTCTTAGCGGCACTCTGCGCCGCGTCGCTCTCGGCCGCATTCAATACATCGATCTCGAGGGCCAACCGGGCAGCCGCTACTTCGTGATCGCCGCCGGTGTCGGTGTCGACGCTCATCTCTTCTACAAACTGGGCCACGGAACCAAGCGACGCCTCGGCATGGCCGCCTACTACGCCAAAGCCTGGCATTTGTGGTTTACCTACGCCATGCCGCGCTTTCAGGTCGAGTACACCGAAAATGCCTCGACCGAAACTGCTTCGACTGAGAAAAGCTCGGATCATAGCAAGCATGCAGATCTGACCGAACTTCTCGGCGTGCGCATCCGCAATTTCGGCGGAGTCATTAAGGAACTAGCTCCCGGCGCCTCTCTCGGACGCGACGACCTGCGTCTCATCCTCTGCCGCACCTCCAGCCGCCTCGCCTATCTTTCCTATGTAACTCGCGCCCTTCTGCGCGGCTCGTGGGCTGCCCTTGGCATTGATCTCGCGCACGCCACAAAAGTCACATGCCAATACCTGCCGGTTCCCGCAAATCCCCATCAACCTTTACCCAGCCCCAGAATCTACGTAGAAGCCGACGGCGAACTGCTGGGCACTCTCCCGGCTGAAATGACTGCCGTCCCGAACTGCCTCACTGTTCTGGCTCCGACTCGTTAGCAGCGAGTGCTGAAAAATTTGATGTACTCGATTTGGGTAGCGCAAAGACTAGGGAACCAAGGCTGAAAGCAAAAACCGATGTCATTCCGAATCGGGCGGAACGCCCGATGAGGAACCTGCTTTCCCATCACTCATCACGGCCAGCCCTGACGCCGAGAAGAAACAAGACTAGGAAATGCCAAGACTAGGAAAACTTAATGTTGCACTTGGACGGCAATTTTGGGTGGCGCAGCGCTTTAGCGCTGCGATAGTCGGGTTTTTTCCATTGTCGGCTTTAGCCGCTGGGGTGGATCGCGCAGAAATCGGCTTACCGCTAGATCCCGCCGTTGGCTTTTCCCCACTCATCCCCATAGAATCTTTCCTTACCGCTTGGAACCCGTCACCCACTTCCTGACCGGCGCTTGTATGGGACGAGCCGGACTCAACCGTAAGACTGCGCTGGCCACGCTTACGCTCACTCTCGCCGCCGAAGCTCCCGATCTCGATGTCCTCAGTCGTTTCCACGGTCGCGCCTTCGCCTTCGCCCATCATCGCGGCTTCACCCATTCCTTCATCGGCATCGTGCTGATGGCTGCGGTCGTCGTCGCCTTTGTGTATCTCATCCACCGTCTTCGCGGCCGCAAGGTCAACGATCCTAACCCGCCCCCGCGCTGGGGACTATTGTTCCTTTACGCCTGCCTCGCCGGCCTCAGCCACATCCTGCTCGACTTCACGAACAACTACGGCATTCGCCCGTTCTGGCCGTTCTCCGAAAAGTGGTATTCGTGGGATATCGTTTTCATCTTCGAGCCCATCCTGTTCGCGTTCCTCGTTCTCGGCTTGATCGTCCCCTCTTTTTTCTCACTCGTCGACAAAGAAATCGGCGCCCGCCAGCAAGGCCCGCGCGGCCGAATCGCCGCCACCGTTGCCTTGGTTGCCGTTGTCCTCCTCTGGGCCCTGCGCGACTTCGAGCATCGCCGCGCCGTCCACGCCCTCGAAGCCCGCACTTACGAGAACGCCGAACCGTTACGAGCCTCTGCCTACCCGAGTTGGGTCAATCCCTTCCATTGGTCGGGTGTCGTCGAGACGTCCAGCTTCTTCGTCCTCGCGCCTGTCGATTCTCTCGCCTCCGAAGTCGATCCCCGAGGCTTGCTTGAGATCCGCTACAAGCCCGAAGAGACGCCCATCACCCTCGCCGCAAAGCGCTCCTACCTCGGACGCGTTTACCTCGACTGGGCGCAGTATCCCATCACAGAAACTGAAAACGTCAGCTCTCCAGTGGATGGTTACATCGTGACATTCCAGGACCTTCGCTTCGTGGGATTGCCCAGCCTGCTTAGCCGTGTCGCCGGCAATCGCAATCAACCCAACCGCGCCCTCAGCGCCGCTGTCTTACTCGACCACAATCTCCAAGTTGTCGGCGATGTCTACGGCAATGGCGGTGATCGTGTAATAGTCCCCGACCCCGGCTCCCGAAAATAACTTGCGCCGTTGTGCTTATGTGGGGACAGCCGCCCTCGGCTGCCATCGAGCGAAGCGTCCGTGTCATCCTGAGCGTAGCCGTTTTTCAGGCGGAGCGAAGAGCCTGCCCTGAGCGAAGTCGAAGGGATCTCCCGCTTGACCGGCTCGGCGCGCAAGCCAAATTGCACCACCACCGAAATTCAAAAACCTAGGAAATTCAAAACCTTAGGAAACCCAACATAGATGGCTTCTAGACGAAAACATCGGACCATCAAGCATACAAAAGAAACTCCTCCTCTTGACGTTCTCCCCCACCGCGCTGACAATAAGAACTGCTTCTTTCGAGGTGCTCCTATGCTGCCCTATTTATTTGTCCTATTAGCCATCGCCGTCCGCTTCCTGCCGTTCGCCGGTCCGTTGAACGTCCTACCCCATGCCTGGCATTTCACACCGGTTGCGGCGTCGCTACTGTTCTTCGGAGCCCGCGGCTCCCGGCGCCAAATGTGGATACCTCTGGCGCTATTCGCCGCTACCGACGTTGTACTTACCAAGCTCATTTACTCGTACCCGCTGACTTGGGATCACCTCGTCACCTGGGCTTGGTACGCAGCCATCCTCTGGCTCGGAACGAATCTCCGCGAAAAATCAGGCCCGGTCCGCGTCATCGGCGCTGCCCTCACCAGTTCGGTCTCGTTCTTCCTGATCAGCAATTTTGCGGCGTGGGCCGCTTATTCGGACTTGTATCCCCGAAGCATCAATGGCGCGATGATGTCTTACGCCGCTGGCCTTCCATTTTTCCGCGGCACCGTCGAAAGCGACCTGTTCTTTTCGATCGCAATGTTCGGAACCCCAGTATTCCTGCGCGCTCTCTCCGGATGGTTCAACAAGTCCACCACAGACCACATCTCCCCAGCCTAAATTCGAAACATGTAGAGACAGCCGCCCCCGGCTGTCCGGCGGCCCAGGTGTATCGGGCCGCTGCTTGTGTGGGTCGGACACACCTGTCCGACGCCTTTGCTTTTGATTTTGCAGTTTGCGGGTTTAGATCAATCCCATACTGCACCGTGCGAGGATGGCGCTTCAGCACCGCGTAAGATCGGCTGAGAAAAGCGATTGGGCAGGACGAGAAATGGGAAGGGAAAAACGGGAGCGTCAGAAAAACGGAAAGCATAAAAAACCGGGAAGGGCGCGACGTTCCAATCGTCGTGCCATAAAGAGCATCTGATCGAATCCAGCTTCAGCCGCTGCGGGAACTCTTCCTACTTCTCCACCACACCAACCCCAACAAAACTCCCACCACAACCGCCCCCACCACCCAATAAATATGCCGCCGAAACACTGACCCCATGATCCCAACAATCTGTGGCCCAAACCACAGCGTCAACATTGCCAGCACAAAAAACCTGACAAACCTCCCCGCAAAAATCGCCGCCAGGAAGTCGCGAAACCTCATCTCAAACACCGCCGCTGCCAGCACAAAAATCTTGAACGGCATCGGCGGAGGCAGCATCCCCGGAAACATCAGCGCCCAAAATTCATGCCGCTCAAACGACCGGTGAATCCGCAGAAACCGCTCTTCCGAAATCCGCTTTCGCAGCACCGTCTCTCCGCCCACGTATCCAATGATGTAAAGCGGAATGCTCCCCAGCGCCGACCCTAGCGAAGCCATCACTACATAAAACAGCAGCCGCTTGCGATCCTGATAAACATAAGCCGCTACAATCGCGTCCACCGGCATCCCCAGCAGCGCCGAATCCGCAAACGCGATGGCGAACACTCCCCAAATTCCCAGGTGCTGCAACAGCCCCCAAATCCAAGCCGTATACCGCGCCAGAATGTGCCCAATTGTTTTCAAGGAAAGTTAGTGTACGTGAAAGCGGCGGCTTGGGACACCTAAACGCTGCCTACTACAAGCTCAAATGGGCTAGATGGAGTTGCGCGGTAGATTAATAATCCGAATGACATCGCAGCCGCCGAGCTGCGAACGAATGTCGCCCACGACTTGCCTCGGCGAAACCGCAGGGGCGCAAGCTGTGGGTGAGAAACGGTGTGTTCGGGTTTCGTAACAGGGCAGTCTCGCACGGGATCTTTGGACGAACAGTTTCTGGAGTAAACGGCAGCTTGTTCGTCCTAACAGCCGTGGCTGCCTCGTCGCTTTATTACCTTGGGCGCGGTGTTCGTGCTTCGTAACGGAGCGAAAGGCATTTCAGCAGGTCGTTTCGATGAGTTACGATCGCGCCGGAGACGAACACTCCCTTTCTCTCCTTCAGGTTCCCTGAACTAGGTCAGCCCATCTGAAGTCCTACCCTCTTAGTTCCACACCAAAAGGAACACTTCAATGAAAAATACCATGTTTAAGACAGTGGCGCCCTTGCTATTCCTGGCGTTCCCATCCTTCATGTACGCCCAAAATCAAGAGTATGTCCCTTTGGCGTTTGGCACAGTGACTCAGCCGACCAACCAAACCGTCAACTTCGGTCCGAATTACGGTAGCACCACCTATCAGCTATGCTCGACCACCTCGTCGAGCCCCTACTCACTCGTAACCGAAGCCGCTGATGTTTCCCCCGGGGGCAACTTCTACGCAGTCGTCCTGTTCGATTCGACCGTGCCCGGGACGTACACTGACACAATATCTCTCAATTACACTACGACCACCTGCCCGTATACCAGCCTGACCCTGCGAATCGCCGCTAGTGGGACTTATGAGGAGCCAAGTGTATTTTACCCGGCCTATCAGGTTACATCCATCATCTATGCGCCGCCCGGTAACAGAAGCAGCAACGGATACACCAATTCCACCACGGACGGTACGACCACAACAGTCGGAAGTAGCTTTACCGCGGGAAGTACAATCACTTACACCTCTGGTGGGGACTTCCTGGGCCTCGGCGGGACTCTCAGCGTAAGTTTTGGAGCTTCGGTGACAACCGGAAACAGCCACGCATTTTCAGAAACCTTCACCGATGGCACAGGGGTTTCGCTCGCTTCCCAAAGCACCAATCCGAATGCCATCAATCATGCGCAGGACTTGTTCCTGATATGGCTAAACCCGGCAGTTTCAATTACGCCGACTTCATCGACTACGGCGAATTACAGCGTTGGCACCCAGACCTCAGCCAGCGGTACGCCGGAGGAAGTGGATACCGTCGAGGTTTCAGCCATTACAATGGAAGCGAATTCCAATGGCGTTACCACTGTCCCAGGGGCGATTTTGGGGCCCCAGGATGATTCCAGCGGTAAGCCGACACTGCCAGGTTTAGCGCTTATCTGCGCCAGCCATGCGGCCTACCCTAACTGCACAACGGCGAATCAATGCGGATGCGTCGCCAAGGATTTTGCGCCCATTCTGGCTCTGGATCCGCTATTGAAATACACTACGACCGAAAGCCCACTGAACGCCGATACCTCCGGTGCCACGGCTTGTGCTAACCCAACTCCCAGCGATAAGTGCCGCTACGTGCCCGTTCCCAACACTCCGGGAGGCAGCCAGCAGGAAGTCGAGACGCTCCAGGGCCCAGAGTGCCAAGGTTGCGACTTTATCAACAACACGTTCACCCAGACAGACACGGACACAACGACTCAAACATTGAGCGAAAGCTCCACGCAAACAGTGATGTATAGCTGGAAAGTGGATCTTTTCGACGAGGAAGGTGGCCCAACTATAACCAGTGCAAATCAGTTTATGTGGACTGAAATGGAGAGCACTGGAAAAATAAACGGCACAGCGAATTCCCTGGCTGTCACCCTTTCTTCGGCAACCGTGGACTGCTCCCAGGATGTACCGGTCTTTGAAGACACTGTTTTTCACACTTTCGTTTTTCAACAACCGGCAAACAACACTTCCTGCCCGTAGTGCTGGCCCAAAGCCCGGCTCCATCGGAGCCGGGCATGCTTCTTCGGCTGTTAAAAAGCTGGGCATTCACCTACGAATGTTCCGTCTTCCCATCCAACAAATCCAGCGCATGCGGAATCAACTCGACCACCGCCCCCAACGATTCCACCGCACCACCCGGACTTCCTGGGAGATTCAAAATCAGAGTCTTCCCTCGCACCCCGCACACTCCACGGCTCAACGCCGCGAACGGAGTCTTCTTCAATCCCTCGCTTCGCATGCGTTCCCCGATTCCGTCGATCAATCGGTCGCAGATCGCTTCCGTCGCCTCCGGAGTAACGTCACGCACGGCGATCCCCGTCCCGCCCGTTGTAACGATGAACCGCGCTTCCAGTGCGAAATGGACGAGCGCATTCTGCACCTGCATGGAATCGTCCTGGACAATTCTGGTAGCTACGACGCGAAACCCCGACTGCTTCAGGAGTTCGACAACCGCCGGCCCCGAGACATCCACCCGCTCCCCGCGCGCGCACGAATCACTAACCGTAACCACTGCAGCTGTGAAAGCGGCCGATGCACCGGCATCAGTTGTCGAGGAGGACATCATCTTCCTCTTCCGCCGCCCGGCCTCTGCCGGCGTCGACTGCCGCGCTCGGAGCAGCTATGTCCGAACCGCCTGCGCTCGCGCTGTTGTCGCCGCTTGCCGCAGCGCTGCTAGCCTCCTCGCCAACTTCGCCGCCCCCATCGCGTTGCGCCTCATCCAGCAATCGCAACCCTTCCATCAGCAGACCCTGAGTGTTGAGCTGCGTGGTCTCCTGGTCGGTCGTGCCCTCAAAGTTGAGTTCAAAATTCCCGCCCGTCCAGCGCAGAACCTTAAACACAGCCTGATCGCCGAGCAAAGATCCGTAGGTTGCGTGCTTCACCTGTCCCTCGACGAAGAACACTTCGCACTTCTCGCCCGCGTTATTGAGTTTGAGCTGACAACTCTTGCGTCCCATTTCGAGCGATTGCATCAGGTCAATCACATTCATCTGCGAGAGGTTCCCGCGCACCACGCCGTCCGACGGAGCTGTCTTCGCCATCTTCTCCAGCGCGATCCTATCCACCGTACGCTTAATGCGCCGCGTAGCTTCCTTCAGAAAAAATGGCTTGGCAATGTAGTCATCGGCTGCGTCCTGCGGCGAAAGCCGCTCGTCGATGTCGCTTCTGCTGGCCAGCAGGATTGCCGAAAAATTCGACGTAGCCGGCCGGCTCTTCAGCTTCTCCACCAATTGCCGTCCATCCATCCCCGGCATGCGGTAATCGCACACCACCAGCTCCGGAGGATCGTCCACTGCCTTCAGCAAAGCATCCGCAGCGTCGCCCGCCGCCGTCACCTGCGCAAACGGAGACAGTGCCTGCTGCAGCATCCCCAGCACCATCGGATTGTCATCCACCAAAAGCAGCTTAACGTCGTTCGCCATCGAATCTCTTTGCTGCGTTCCGTATCGCTCTTTATTTACTTCTTAGCGCGCCGGTACTCCCCGCTCTTTCCTCCACTTTTCCGCTGCAACACAATCTCCCGAATCTCAATCCCCTTGTCCATCCCCTTCAGCATGTCATAAAGGCAGAGAGCGGAAATACTGGCGGCCACAAGCGCTTCCATCTCGACTCCGGTTTGGGCGGTGGTGATTACTTTCGTAGCAATAGCGACGCCATTTTCGCACAGCCTCAACTCGACATCAACGAGCGAGAGCGGCAAAGAGTGGCACATCGGGATTAGTTCAGCGGTGCGTTTAGCCGCCATGATTCCCGCAACGCGCGCCACTTCCAGCGGATCGCCTTTGGGATTTTTTGGCAGGGCTTCGAGCACAGCGCTCGGGATGCTTACAAACGCGCTGGCCTCCGCTTCGCGCTTTGTCGTAGGCTTCGCGGAAACATCGACCATCCGAGCCCGGCCGGCTTTGTCGTAATGAGAAAGCTTCTTCGCCATGCGGAAGCTCTATCTTACATGGACAGAACCCGAGATCGTTAAGACGCAAACATGGGGTTAGTGTCTCAGTCTGTGGAAATGCTCACGTGGGGACAGCGGCCCTCGGCTGTCCGTCGGGCGCAGCTCGATTCGCTTTTCTCTCCAGGCCGGCAAAACTGAGACACTCACACAAACAAGACCCAGCAAACTATCTTGCCACCAATGCCACCTACCGCAGCATAATCGCGACCCACTCTCCCGCGGCGATCTGCTCCCGATCCGGCGGAACAATAATGTAGCAATTCGCGCGAGTTCGGGCTGCAATGTCGCCTGATCCCTGCCACGGCACGAGTTCCGCCTGCGAGTTTTCATGCTGCCCGGAAAATACGGCGGGAAGGAACCGTCTCAGTCCTGTCTTGACGCGAATTTCAGATTTTAGACGCGCATGAACGAAGACGAGCGGATGCGGGGACATCCCAGCCAAGGCCTCGAGAATCGGCCGAGCGAATAGTTCGAATGTCACCATAGTTGAAACTGGGTTGCCGGGAAGTCCGAAGAAATACTTGAGCAGCGCCGCTGCTGGAGTTGCAGCGCTTGCACCTTCTTTGTGCCCCAGCGGAACTCGGCCAAATACTACAGGACGGCCGGGCTGGATCCTCGCTCCAGTGAACAGAAACTCAGCGTTCATTTCGCCAAGCACTTGCTCGACCAGATCGTAGCGTCCCATGGAGACACCACCGGTCATGATTAGAAGATCGGATTCAAGACCCTGCTCAATCAACTGCCGCAGTCGATGCGGTTCATCCGGCGCGATCGGCAAGAGCACGGCCTCGCCTCCGGCTTCCTGGATCTGAGCTGCGAGCG
>CAWEEW010000015.1:0-68397 GCA_963808195.1 uncultured Acidobacteriaceae bacterium
GGATCCGACGGTCAGCGATATTTTGATCAATACCCACAATCTTTGTTTCGTTGAACGCTTCGGCAAGCTGGAGCGTGCCAATGTCCGCTTCAAGGACGACGCGCATCTGCTTCGTATCATCGATAAAATCGTTTCTGGTCGGCCGGCCGCGTCGATGAATCCCCGCCCATGGTCGATGCCCGCCTGCCGGATGGCTCGCGCGTCAACGCCATCATCCCGCCCGTCTGGCGCTCGATGGCCCGCTGGTCTCGATCCGCAAGTTCGCGCGAGCGGCCGTTGCAACGTCAAGCGTCTGGTCGAGGTCGGCACGCACTGTCCCGCCGAATGGCCGAATTCTTGAAGGCGGCGGTGCGTGGCCGCATCGCATCGTCATCTCCGGCGGAACCGGCTCCGGCAAGACGACGCTGCTAAACGTCTATCGCAACTTCATTCCCGACGAGGAGCGCATGATCACCATCGAAGACGCCGCCGAACTGCAGCTGCAGCAGGAGCACGTCGTCCGGCTGGAAACGCGGCCCGCCCAACATCGAAGGCAAGGGCGAAATCCGGCACCGCGATCTGGTCAGCAACGCGCTGCGCATGCGGCCGGACCGGATCATCGTCGGCGAGTGCCGCGGCGAGGAAGCGCTCGACATGCTGCAGGCCATGAACACCGGCCACGAAGGCTCGATGACGACCGTCCATGCCAATTCGCCGCGCGACGCGCTCAAGCAACTCGAGCACAACGAGATCAGTCCGCCTTGTTTTGATGGCCACATAAATGGCCGCAAAACAAAGCCCAGAGAAATTACCTGCGCCAAAATATCGAACACAGTCATCAATACCGTAGACATGCCAAAACCACAATTCATATAATGGTGAACATGGGGAGTGGTCTGCAGGAGAAACCACAGTCCCACCGCGGGGGTGAGTGTAAACTGATCCTCAAAGATAGACTTTGACAACAGCAACAGGAAGATTGGTGCCCAGATAGAGCCTGTCAGGACAATCACACGCAGAAACGTTGTTTGTACAAATGAGGCTTCCAGAATCAGATAACAGAAAATGCAAAGCGTAAACCCAATGCCGGCCCACAGATGCTTTCCTTGCTTCAAGCTGGTCATTAATGCCAGGGCAGTAAAGGCTAGCAGGGTTGCTGTTGCCGACTGAAGGACCAGATTAAATTGGTGCATGGCTCAAAAATAACTCTGTCGTAAGAACATAGCGTTTCCTAATGCTACTTTCTTAGAGCTGCGGGAACAAACCCTGCGATATCTGAAGCAATCCATTGCATCACACCAATTGCACGTTCTGCAGATCGGCGGCAGTCGATTGCAGAGAAGCATTGGCGGCCTCCACGTTGTGCCGCACGCGTCCGAAAAGATCGACCTCATAATTCAGCGAGAACGGGATCGTGTATACATTTTGCGTGTAGGGCTGAATCGGTTGCGCAACACCGTTCACAATGGTCGGTCCGGCTCCGTTTAAAGGACGATTAGCTGAACCGCGCTCGCGGTAAGCGGCGGGGTCGGCGGAAAGCTGCGGAAACATGTCGGCGGTAGCTACGCGCGCCAGAGAACGAGCCTGCGTGAGACGGTCGCGCGCGGCCTCCAGAGACTGATTGCCTGCAGCAATTGTTGTTCGTAGGCATCGAGCGCGGGATCATGGAAAATCTGCCACCATGCCCCTTTGGGAATTGAATCTTTCGGAGCCGCCTGCTCCCATGGCGGCTGCGTCTTCCACGCATCCGGCGCCGGCGTTGGAGCTGCGGGCCGACTATAACGCGGACCGACCGTGCATCCGGCGGTAAAAGCGAGCAGCAAGACGACGAGAGGAATCGTACCTCGCATTACTCCCCGCCTCTTTTTTGCTGCGGCTTTGTTCCACCCTGCTGAGCCTGGGCTGGTGGCTGCTGATTTGGCGTCGTCTGCGCCACTTTTACCTGCTGGCCATCTTCGAGTGAGTCTGCGGGGTTCACCACGACTTGCTCGGACGGAGAAACCCCGCCGAGAATCTCCAATGTCGCGCCATAATCGCGTCCTATGTTGATGGGGCGCAATCGCACCTTGTTGTCGGAGCCAATCACCGCCACTCGCGGGCCTTCGGAGCGAAACAACATCGCATTGACGGGAACGGTGACTTTGTTCACGCCCGAGCCCACGGCAAAGTGTACTTCGCCGAAGGAACCGGGCAGCAGACGCCCGTCCTTGTTAGGAACATCCACCTCGGTCAGCAGAGTCCGCGTGGTCGGATCGATGGATTCGGCCGTCCGTGCTACGGTCGCGACAAATTTCTGCCCAGGAAACTCCTGCAAGGTGACGGCGGTCTTCGCGCCAACTTTTATAAACGGTGCATACGCCTGCGGAACGCTGGTAAATACGCGCAGCGGATCGACCCGCGCAATATCGAACAGCTCGCGGCCCGCAGCGCCGGCTCCCGCGTTAATCAACGCACCTGGATCAACGTTGCGGCGCGTCAACACGCCGGTGAACGGCGCGTAAACATCTTTGAAGCCCTCAAGCTGTTCCAGTCGCCGAACATTCGCGTCGGCTGCTGCCAGGTTCGCCTGCGCCTGCTTGTATCCACTCGTCTGCTGATCCGCTTCCTGCGCGGAAACCGAATCAGTCTTGCGCAGGTTCTCCCAACGGTCGGCGCTAATCTTGGCCAGTTCCAACTGCGCCACGATTTGCTGCCGGGCGGCGCGCATCTGATCCAACTCCTGATCGACTTCGGGAGTGTCGATCTTCGCCAGCAACTCGCCTTTGTTCACCCGGCTTCCAATATCTTTGTACCAGCGCACCAGATATCCGCTGGTGCGGGCATAAATCGGAGACTCCTCGTAAGCCTGCAGCGAGCCTGGCAGTACTAGATCCTCGTCGGGCTTTTCCGACTGCGGGTAAATCACCGCCACGGTCGGCACGGTCTCGCGCTCCGTCTCATTTGCCAGAGCACGTTCGTGGCTCGCATGACTCCACAGCGTGAGCCCACCCGCAAGCAGCAGGATCAGCAATGCCAGAGCAACCAGCGTCAAGGCCTTGCGCGGAGGCGCCGGTGGAACCTCCGGCGGCTTCTGGATCCCCACATGTTGGTGCTTCGACTGCCGCTGGATCGCTTCGATCTCCTCGTCGCGCTGTGCCTGCACGCTGACAGCGTGATGCTCTTCGCCCTGGCTCACCAGCGTCTCGCGTGACTTTTGTCCTGATTCGTTCTCTGCACTCATGCTGAACCCCGATTCCTCCAAAAACTACTCATGCCTCTTACAGATTACTTTGTTCCAGACGCGCGCGCCGCGCCTCGCGCCGGCTATGGAACATGGCAAATACACTCGGGACAAAAAACAATGTTGCGACCGTGGCAAATAGAAGACCACCGATCACGGCCCGGCCGAGGGGAGCGTTTTGCTCGCCACCTTCGCCGAAACCGAGCGCCATCGGAACCATGCCGATGATCATGGCCAGCGCGGTCATCAATACCGGCCGCATGCGGGTGTATCCGGCCGCAACGGCAGCCTGCACCGCGGGAATCCCTTCATCTAGTTGTTCGCGCGCGAAGCTGACCATCAAGATAGAGTTGGCCGTGGCCACGCCCATGCACATCACCGCCCCGGTCAGCGAAGGCACACTCAACGTAGTACGCGTCAACAGCAGAAACCAACAGATGCCCGCCAGCGCGCCCGGAAGGGCTGCGATGATGATGAAGGGATCGAGCCACGATTGAAAGTTAATAACGATCAATAAGTAGACGAGCAGAATCGCACCAGCCAACCCTACGGCCAGCCCAAAGAACGACGAACGCATGGTGGCGACCTGTCCCCTCACCACGATGTGCGTACCACGCGGCAGCTTGCCATCGAACGTCTTGAGCACTTTGTCAGTATCGGCGGCCACCGCGCCAAGATCACGATCCTGGGTGCTAGCGTAAACGTCCATCACCGGCTGCACGTTGTAATGGTTCACGGTCGCCGCCCTTGCTGTCGGCGACAACTGCACGAGGTTACTCAGCAACTGCGGCCCTTGCTGCGAGATCACTGGTATGGTCATCAAGTCCTGCATGCTGGTCATGCGGTATTGCGGGGATTGCACTGCAACCTGATAGGTAACGGCGTTGCGCGGATTAAGCCAGAAATTCGGCGCAGTCTGGAAACTTCCGCTCAGCGAAACCAGCACGCTCTGGGCCACATCGCGCGCGCTTAGCCCGACCTGCGTGACCCGCGTGCGGTTGATATCGAGATGCAGCGTGGGCAAAGACAGCAACTGCTGCACATGGACATCGGCAGCACCGGGAATGTGCCGCATTTTATTCGCAATCTGATGGGCAATCCCGTAACTGGTCCCCATATCCGTGCCCACGATCTGCACATCGAGAGGTGCGGGAAGACCGAAGTTCAGAATCTGAGTAACAATATCGGCGGGCTGGAAAAAAAACTCCACGCCGGGAAAGCGCCGCGGCAACACCTCCCTCAGATGCCGTATGTGGTCCGCGGTCGGACTATGATGCTCGGGATCAAGCGCAATCAGAATTTCGGCATCGCTGGTGCCAATCGTTCCGTTCGAGCTGTAAGACTGGTTGATGCCGGAGTTCGGCAGACCTATGTTATCGAGAATCGTCTGCAACTCGCCGTGGGGAATTTCCTCTCGCAGCGCTGCCTCCACCTGGTCGATCAGCCGTGCCGATTCCTCGACTCGCAAACCCGGACGCGCCCGCACATGCAAGCGCAGCAAGCCAGCATCGACCTGCGGGAAGAAATCTTCCCCTAGAAAGGAGTACAGCCCCAGCGAAAGCAGACAAAAAGCGAGAAAACAAAGTACGAAAATGCCGCGATGCTCAATCGTGGTCTCCAACAATTGCTCGTAGCCCCGGCGGAAATCTTCGAACTTGCGCTCGAAACCGCGCTGAAAGCGGCCAAGATAAGACCTAGGTGTTTCCGCGCGATGCTCATGCCCACGCATGATGTACATGACCAGGGTAGGAATCAACGTCCGCGAAAGCAGATAGCTGGCCAGCATGGCAAAGCTCACCGCCTCCGCCAGCGGCACAAAGAGAAATTTCGCCACGCCCGTCAGGAAGAACATGGGCACAAAGACAATACAGATACTAAGCGTGGAAACAAAGGCAGGAACGGCGATCTGTTGTGCGCCGTCAAGAATCGCTTGCTTCATCTCCTTGCCCATGGCAAGGTTGCGCTCGATGTTTTCGATTTCCACCGTGGCATCGTCCACCAGAATGCCGACCGCCAGCGCCAACCCTCCGAGCGTCATGATGTTAATCGTCTGGCCAATGGCGCTTAGGACGATGATCGAAACGAAAATCGAGAGGGGGATCGAAATGGAAATGACGATGGTTGGTCGCCAGTCGCCGAGAAAGATTAGAATCATGACGGCGGTAAGAGCCGCCGCAATCAGCCCTTCCCGCAACACGCCCTCAATCGACGCTCGCACAAACAGAGACTGGTCAAACAGCGAAGTAATCTTCAATTCCGGCGGCAGTGCTTGCGCCGCCTGCAAAACAATGTTCTTAACGCCCTTAACAATTTCCAGGGTGGAAGCATTGCCGTTCTTGTAGATCGACATCAGCGCGCCGCGGTTACCGTCCTGACGCACGATATTAGTCTGCGGGGCAAAACCGTCGCGTATGTGCGCCACATCACGCATGTAGAGCGTGGAACCGTTCGCCGTCTTGACCGGGAGATCATTCAACTCCGCGATGGTCTGCGGAGTCCCATTCATTTCAACGTTGTATTCCAGCGGACCGAGTTTAACCGTACCCGTCGGCAGAATGATGTTTTGAGCATTAACTGCGTTAACGATATCGTTCGGACCGAGCCCGTAAGCCTGAAGTTTCGGGAGATCAAGATCCACTTGAATCTGTCGAATCTTGCCGCCGTAAGGATAGGGCGTGGCCGCTCCCGGCACCGTCGCTAGAAAGTTACGCAGAAAGTTTTGGCCGAGATCGAAGAGTTGCTGTTCGGGCAAAGTCTTACTGCTTAGTCCCAGTTGAATGATGGGAGTGGTTGACGCGCTATAGGAAATAATGAGCGGCGGCGTAGTGCCGGGGGGAAGGCCGCGAACGGTCGTCTGCGCGATTGCCGTAATTTGCGCAATCGCCCCCTGCACATTCGTGCCCGGGCGGAAGAAAACCTTGATGACGCCGAGGCCGTACACCGACTGCGACTCCATGTGCTCAATGTCATTGACCGTCGTGGTGATTCCGCGCTCGGAATTGGCGACGATGCGGTCGGCCATATCCTGCGGCGACAAGCCCGTATAAAACCAAACGACCGAGACCACGGGAATATCGATGCTCGGAAAAATGTCGGTTGGAGTGCGGAGAATCGTAATTGGCGTCAGAATAATGATGACGAGCGCCATCACGATGAAGGTATAAGGACGCCGGAGAGCTAATGCAACAATCCACATCGGCTAGGCACCACTCCAGGGTTCAATCAAAATCAAGAAATGAACAAGAAAAAAGTTGCGCACCGGCTCGAAACGAAGCCCACAGACTCGAATTTAGATTCGATACTAGACGTATTGGATTCTAAATCCCTAGTGCTGATTATATGTTAGGGTAGGTTTATGCGCCAGAAGACACCGGTTCATAGCAAGCGCGCAGGAAGCAATCGCAAGCGCCCGCCGGGGCGTCCGCGCAGCGAATCGATTCGAGTGGCGATCCTGCGAACGACCCTGAAGCTTCTGGGAGAAAATGGTTTTTCCGATTTGACGATTGCCGATATAGCGGCTCGCGCCAGCGTGGGCAAGGCAACGGTTTATCGCTGGTGGCCCGATAAGGCTGCACTGATCGCAGATGCGTTTGCGCGCAGCGCCACTCCAGAACTCCACTTTCCGGACACTGGCTCCGTTTACACCGACATGAGCCAGCAGATGCGCCAACTCACTAAGATCTTCCGCAGCCCGCGGGGGCGTATTGTTTCGGCGATTTTGGGCGGAGGCCAAAGCGATCGAGGTCTGATCACAGCCTTCCGTGAACGTTTCATGAAGCCGCGCCGACAGGAAGCCTATGCCACATTGCGCCGCGGAATCCTGCGTGGTGAACTTCGCCACGACATCGACATGGACTTGCTACTCGATTCGCTCTACGGTCCAATCTACATGCGGTTCCTGTTACGCCATGACCGTTTGACACCTGGCTTTGTCGACAATCTCTGCCAACTGGTGCTGGGCGGCGCTCGTCCAATCAGAAATAACAACGGACGCAGATAGCGCTGTAGAAGCCTTCTTCTACTATTAGCCTCTATTTAATCCCTCTCCCGTATCTGCTCGACCGCTCTACGCATTCCGGCTCCAGCGGCAACCGCGGATTCAGCTCTACTCTTCTGCCACTCCGCTTCAACCGGGACCTTGATCGCCTCCATTTTTTTCTTACTCAGATTTTTATTAATTCCCGGGAGTTCTTTCTGCGTGACCTTTTGGAAGTCGCCGATAACATCTTCCAATTCATGCCCCAAGGAGTCGGCCCGCGTCACTTGGTAGTCCGTAGGTTTCCCGTCGTAGCCAGTCACCGCGCCATAGAGTTGGCCCAGCAATTCGC
Organism: uncultured Acidobacteriaceae bacterium; assembly: GCA_963808195.1. GTDB lineage: Bacteria > Acidobacteriota > Terriglobia > Terriglobales > Acidobacteriaceae > Sulfotelmatobacter. Next base: position 7,528 of record CAWEEW010000015.1, read on the forward strand.
GGATGCGCTCCTCGCCGGTAATCATGCCACCTTCCTTGGTAGCGACAATCTTCGAGCGCAGCGCGTCAGAATCCGCCGCCAGTTGCTGCAATTGCTTGCGCAGCGGATCTTTCTGCGTAACTTTGGCAGCCCGAGCACTTGCGCCGTCTCGCACCGCTTCGATCGCTTCCACCGCGTACGTCATGTGTTCCAGCTCTTTATAGATCTTCATCGAGAGATCGAATTGCGCCTTGCGCTCCTCGATCGAATACTTCGCCCGCGGATCTATCGCCACATCCAACCGCTCGGTATAAGTCTGATCTCCTTTAGTCAGCTTTACTGTATACGTGCCCGGCAACACGCGCGGTCCCTGCGCCGCTTCGAACAGCGCAGACGCTGCTGGAGGCACCGCCGGCGGCCTCACACGCATTCCCCACCCGGCGCGGTTCAGACCGCGGTGCTTGCTGCCGGCCACCGTATCTACCAACTCGCCATCCTGATCGAAAATCTCGATCTTCAAATCGCCGAAAATGTGGCGGCCTTTCTGGTAATAGGTGATCTGCGCGTCCTCCGGCCGGTTTCGCCCGTGGAAACTTTCGTCGCCTTCCGCCCAGCCGCCGTTAACCTCGAAATATTGAATGGACGGACGTCCGGGAAGCAGCGTTGCCTCTTTCGTCATGACCTCCGGCGTGAGTGCGCGCAGCGGAGAGATATCGTCGACGATCCAGATACCGCGCCCATGCGTCGCCAGCACCAGGTCTGATTCGCGCGGCTGTACCACCAGGTCGTCGACTGCCACTGAGGGAAAGTCAGTGCCTTTATACTGCGCCCAGTGCTGCCCGCCATCGACCGAAATCCACAATCCAAATTCTGTGCCGAGAAAAAGCACATTGGGGCTTACCGTGTCTTCCTTGATCACATGAGCGTAGCCGCGTACTCCGCTCTCCTGCGCGGGAAGCGCCGTCCATGTTTTTCCATAGTCTGTGGTCTTGTAGACATATGGTTTCATATCGCCGAACGTATGCCGGTCGAATGTGGCATACGCAGCACCTTCATCAAAACGACTGGCTTCGATGGTCGAGACCCACGAATTTTTTCCCAGCCCGCTGATGTTCTCGACCACGTTCGTCCAGGTCTTCGCACCATCGCGTGTGATTTGAACGTTGCCATCGTCGGTGCCGACCCAGATGATCTGCCCGTTCTTCGGCGATTCTGAAATCGAATAAATGGTCGTATGCATTTCCGCTGAAGAGTTGTCGATGGTGACGCCACCAGATTCTTCCTGCTTCTGCTTCTCAGGATCGTTGGTGGTCAGGTCGGGAGAAATGCGATCCCAGGATTGCCCATGATTGCGCGAACGAAATAAGTATTGCGCGCCGATGTACAGCGTTCCTTTTTCGTTGGGACTCATGTGAATCGGCGTGTTCCAATTGAAGCGCAGCTTCTTTTCGCCATAATTCGGCCAGGGATGGATGTCCCGAGTCTCGTGCGTGTAACGATTCACGCGCCCAATCTCGCCTCCTTGCGCTTCGGCATAAATGTAGTCGGGATCGGAAGTATCCTCGAACATCCAAAAGCCGTCGCCGCCATACATATTTTCCCAGCGCGAGTTGCTGACGCCGCCCGGATAAGACGAGTCGCCCACCCAGGAACTGTTGTCCTGCAGGCCGCCGTAAACGTGATACGGGTCCGCATTGTCGGCGCTGACGTGATAGAACTGCGAGACCGGCAGGTTCATCTGGTGCTTCCAGCGATTGCCGCCATCTTCGCTGCGCCACAAGCCGCCGTCGTCTCCGGCGATTACGATGTTCGGATTCAAAGGATTGATCCACACATCGTGAAAGTCGCCATGCGCTCCGCCGGAAACGATGTTGAAAGATTTTCCTCCATCATTGCTCAGCAGCAGGATGAGATCGGGTTTGAAAACTTTGTTCTCATCCTTGGGATCGACGATTAGGTTGCCGAAATAAAATGGACGCCACACCATGTAGTTGCTGGCATCCAGCCGGGTCCAGGTTGTTCCAGCATCGTCGGAGCGATAAAGCCCTCTTCCCTTCTCCGCTTCGATATTGGCGTAAACCACCTGCGGCTTCGACGGCGCTACCTGCACCGCCACGCGGCCCCATGGCTTAGCCGGCAAGCCCGCTGCGTTGGTGATTTCATTCCAGTGCGCGCCGCCGTCGGTGGACTTGAACAACCCGCTGCCCGGACCGCCCGAGCGGAAGGTCCAGCCCTGACGCCGAAAATCCCACATCGCGGCATAAATCGTCTTCGGTTCCTGTTTGCTGCGCGCGATCATTGCGCAACCACTCGAGCCATTCGCGCCCGCCAGAACCTTGTTCCATATTTTGCCGCCGTCGCTCGTATGGAAAACCCCGCGCTCGTCGTTGTCGTCCCACAGATGCCCGGTCGCGCACGCCAACACATCGTTGCCGTCGCCCGGGTTCACCAGAATCTTCGCGATATGCTCGCTATCTTTCAGGCCGACGTTGGTCCAGTTCTCACCACTGTCGGTCGATTTATAAACGCCGTCGCCTACCGATACGCTGTTGCGCGTCCAGGCTTCGCCTGTGCCCACCCACACGATCTTGGAGTTTGAGGGATCAATCGCCACCGCGCCAATCGACTGCACGTCCTGCCGGTCGAATACTGGCTTGTAAGTTGTGCCGCCGTTCACCGACTTCCAAACTCCTCCGCTGGCCGCGCCCACGAACACCGTGATGCGGCCATCCTCCTCAACCGCGTCGACTGCGGCGATGCGACCGCTCATGGTGGCTGAGCCGATATTTCTCGCGGGCAATCCCGATACGGCTGCGGAGTCAAAGCGATAGGCCGCTTGCGCCTGGAGATATTGATTGGGTGAAACTGCAGCGAACAGCACTACCACTGCCCAAAAACTGATGGCGAATGCTCTCATGTTTACAGTGCCCTTTCGACGCAAGTGAACTTCGTTGCAGCCCGCATGTTGCAACTTCATCGTTGCAGCCTTCATCGTCACTCTTCGGAAAGAAATCAGTGAATCCCTACGATCCCGGACTTCTTTTCTTCGATTTTCAATGACGCCGGAAGCGCAAAGTCTGCGGGATCGATCGCCACATTCACTTCGAGTTTTTGCACGGTGAAGGTTTGTTCGTCGGGATGATTCTTCGGTCCGCGCGAAATAGAGAATGGGAACATCACACCCGCAACCGGCTTGTAGGAGCCCAGACCGACCACATGATCTCGCACCGATCCGCGAATAAACTGCTGCACCTCTTTGCGAATCTCGATGAACGTATCTGGATCAAGGTAGTAATAAACGAGGTCGCCATTCTTCAGTGTGACCTTCAGACGAAGCGCATCGTCGCCGTCAACTTCATCGTGCCCCAGGTATTCCACCGTGTTGCCCTTCTCCTTGTAATCGACCAGGGGACCGTCGAAGTCAGCATCCAGCAGCAAGTCGCGCAGATCGTCCTCGCCCAGCATTTCTGGATCTTTTTTCCCTCCGAAGGGCTGAATCTGCCAGCCATTTGTGCCGTCAAAGGCCTCAACAGAGGTCATGCCCTGCAGTTTGAAGGTTTCGCGAATCAGGTTCGGCCGCTGGTTTTCCTGACCGATGGATGCAGTAAAACCATCGCCGCCTTCGAACTTGCCCGTCATGCGGACGGTTTTAATGGCCTTCATCTTCTCGATCCCGCCCTTGGCCTCAATGTTCTTGGCGATCAGTTCGTCAACGGTTTGAGAGAACGAAAATGCACCGGAGCAGCAGACAGCGATCAGCACTATCACAGCGTGACGCATCGAGCGGACTCCTATTGTTGTGGGAGTTAAAGAACCCGGCGAGCGGGAACCAGTACTCTACCCGGTAGTAGACGAATGTTTCAAGTTTTGGTGAGCAGAAAAGCGCAGGAACCGAGTTGATCATCCGAAAACCGGAAAAGAAAAGCCGCTCGTGACAGAGCGGCTTTTGCGATTCCAGCCCATTTAATAATCCTTAGTGAGTAAACGAAAAGTTTAGCCCAGTCGTCAGGATCAGATCATTCTTCTTCGCGGTTAGCGGCGGATTCGAAACATAAATGTCGCTGAACTGGTTCTGCCAGCCCAGCCACTTGCTGATTTTCGTGACTGTGCCCAAGTCGAATTCGAATCGATACTGGCTGGTATCGGACATGTCGGGGTAGACAAATGCTTTTTCTGTAATCACCGTGCTCTTCCCCGCTTTGTATCCCAACTGTTCGCCCAGGGTCAGCGCGGCGAATCGATTCGTCACCCCATACGAAACGAAAGTCGGCGGAACCGTGGGAGGCGTGACTTGTGGGCCGTTTGAATAAGTTTCATGCGTGTAGTTCAATCCAGCCTGCAGGTCCAATGTGGTGATGTCGGACTTAATCGCATGGTAGCCCACGCCGCCGCCATACACACCGCGCAGATCCAGATCCTGCAGCGCATTGCTCATGAAGTCCGCGGCTACAAAGCCAAAGACCCGCGGCTCGAAATTGTGGTCATACTCAAACCCTCCCGTAATCAGATTGGCCACGGTGCTGGGAGTTGCCAGCTGATTGTTGGTGTCGACCGAGGTCAAATAAATGGTGGTTTTGTCGTTTAAGGTTGGACGCGTGGCATTGATCGCCAATCCTAAATTGGTGGTTTCGCTGTTGCCGCGAGCCAGCGAAAAGCCCACATTGATGCCGCCATTCCAGCCTTGGCGCCAGCCGGGATGCAGCGATTTGTCATACGCGGCCTGCTCGGCATCGTTGCGGATCAATACAACATTCGCCGCAGGGACTTCCACCGTTCCGCCGGCCTTGGTCGAGACCTCGATTTTTCCATCGCTTGCGTTCACCGGCCCGACCACAGTTTTCTTGTCCGATGTGCTGATGTGCAGTTGCTGCTCGGTCTTGATTCCTGTAATGGCCGCGAACTGCAGTGTGATGTCGCCCGCGTAATCGGTGTGCAGGACCAGTGTTTTTCCGTCGGACTTCACGATGGTGCCGCTGAGGTGGTCCCCATTCTTCAGCGTCACCTGATCGGCGAAAACCGCCGACGTAAATCCCACGAACGCTACCAAGACAACCAGTTCGATTTTACGCAACACTTCCACCTCCGAATTTTGAATTCAGATTCGCGCCACAAACACTAGAGCAAAACTCCGACACACGCGACTTTGGATAGGAACCCGGAAAACAACCTGGAGCGGAACGCTCGTAGAGCAATAAAGACGACCAACAAGAAGGCGGACAAGAAACAACCGTTTGAATCTAGAGAGAATGCCCACGAAGTCTTGCGACAAAGCTCGCTAGACCTTGGTTTCCTTGGATTCAGAACTCTTGCTCTGCTCGGTAGAAGCCTGCGCCTGCGCCGGGGGATTGTCCTTCATGCCCTCTTTCAAGGCGCGAATCCCTTCGCCCAATCCTTTGCCCAGTTCAGGCAGCTTCTTTGGCCCGAACACCAGCAGGGCAATGGCAAAAATCACAAGCAGATGCATTGGTTGGAACAGACCTTCAAACATAAGGACCTCCAAAAGACAATAATACTCTTATACGCTACTGGACGCTTGCCTCTAAGTCAAACGCCTTGTTTCGTTTACCAAGCCTTAGCCTTTTTGGCTGTCAGCGAGTCATCCCCACCGATTACCTCCGTGACCTTACCTTAGTCTGTGCCGGCAATTAATGTTGAGCAGCGGGTCCACGGGTTGTCGATGACCGCGCAACCACACCGCAGCAGCCCAAACCATCACCGGAGAAATCGATTGAAGCGCAAGGGCCTGGTTTTTCTTCTTATTCTTGGGGCAGCTCTTGCCGCCTGCGCCAGCGAAAGCCAACCGGTGAACTCTACGCAATTGATGGCGTGGCTAATGGCCGGCGTGCCTTGCAGCCGCCTCGTCCGTTTGATTCAGGAGCGCAGACTCTCGAATGTTCCCGGCAAAGAACAGATTCATCAGTTCGAAGCTGCCGGCGCCAATGCCGACCTGGTTCGCGCGCTTACCAGCAGCAAACCGGCAACCAGCAAAGCAGCCGCCGGCGCTCAATCCGCATCCCAGATCCCCGCACCACTGGTGCGTGCCGCCAGCGATGCTACCGCGCAACGTTTTCACGAGGCTGAACTCGACCTGCGCCAAGCCGTAGACTCCGATCCGAAAGATGCCGCCCTGCACTTCGCTCTCGGCACCATGCTTCGCCAGCAGGAGCGATGGGACGATGCCTTCGACGAGATCACTCTCGCCGCGCAACTCATGCCCGATCTGCCTGAAAATCACAGCAGCCTGGCTTACATTTTCTATCGCCTCGATGACGGCCCCAACGCCATCGCCGAAGCCCGCACCGCCCTGAGTATGGACCCGCAGAACTCGGAGGCTTACCAGTTTCTCGGTCTCGGGCTTTACTCAAACGGCCAATACGGAGCAGCCGTGCATGCATTTGTCGAGTCGCTCGCGCGCGATGCCGATAACCCTGACACTCTTTACGACTTGGGCATCACCTTGCACGCCGATGGCAATGTACCGGCAGCCATCACCGCCTACCGCGAGGCAATTCGTTTGAGGCCAGCCTTTCTGGGAAGCTCATTCGAACCTTGCGCTGATCTTGCACGAACAAAGCAAGCTCGACGATGCCATCACCGAATATCGCGAGGCCAAGCGGCTTGCTCCCCAGGAAGCTTCCGTTCGCAATAACCTGGGAAACACTTATTGCGACAAAGGCGACTTTGACGCTGCCATCGTTGAACTGCGCGAGCTTTACCGCGATCATCCCGAGTGGGAGCAGGGACACGGCTGCCTGGCCCGCGCCTATATGTCGAGGAAGGAATACGGCAACGCCGTGACCGAATTGCAATTGGCGGTGCGGCAAAATCCCACCAGTTCTGCCGAACACCGCGTGCTCGGAGAAGCTTTATTGCTGGATGACAAGCTGGACGAAGGTGTTCGTGAGTTGCGCCTCGCGGTGACTCTCAATCCGGATTCCGATGCGGCCCACCACTCTCTTGGCACTGCATTATTCCAACAGCAGCAACTGCAGGCCGCCGAGAAAGAGTTCCGCGAAGCGCTTCTCATCAAGGCTTCCCCAGATAATCATTACTCGCTCGCGGCCTGCCTGATGACTATGGATCGCTATGAAGAGGCTCTAGCCGAACTGGAGTCGGCGGCGCAACTCGATCCCGAGCGCAAACTCTATCGCGCCCGCCGCGAAGAGCTCCTGAAATTGATGAAAGAAACGAAGTCGCAGTAGCCGAAACGCGGCACCATCAGGCAGTGTACTGCCGTCATTTTCATACGGACTGTCGAACTCCTTACACTGAAAGCTGACGTGAGCCTTTTTCGGGGAGACTGAACATGGACGTGAGCCAAGCTGCCGCCGCCAAACCCGCACGATCTGTCCCGCCGCAGGGTGAGGTCCGGAGTGATCTGCAGAACGGTCTCCGGCGCGATGCCCGCAAGTTGTCTGGCTTCGGCTTGCCGTGCGCCCATTGTCATCTTTACTATTCTGCCGACCTTGACGCTTGCCCTACCTGCAACAGCCAGGAACGGGTTTCGGCCAAGGTGACAGCCATTCCAAAAGTGCAGGTTACGACCGAAACGGTCCCCGATACGTCCGTCGTCGAGCAGGAGCGTGAGGCGTTTCTAAAGGAATTCAAGTCACAGCTTTTCGCGGCACATGCGGAAGTCACAAGTGCGCCGGCAGTTTGTACGCTGGGAGAACATCACATCCAGGGCCCCGAGGCGGCGACGATCTGCAAGCCGTGTTACGACCGCCTGCAGGAGCGATTGGACGTCTGCGAAGGCGCTTTGCACATCGATGTGAAAGAGGCCGCGCAAATTATCTACGACGCAGTCTGGGCCGATCCTTCCGACCCGAGCAAAACGTACACCAACGCGGCAGGCGCCCTGCTGGGCGAACTGCGCAAGCGCTCCGGAGTGTCCAGCTTGCTTGGCCCGTTCCATCCTCTGGCGGATTAGAGGTCGGCAGACCGATTCTTCAATACGATCTTCAATGAAGACCCCGTGCTGTCATAGTGACTCCGTGGGACACGCCGAATCTATCCGAAAACGTTTAAGCCGCTCTTGCTTCCATAGTAGCTTTGCAGCACGGAAGTCGTGAGATTCGCACTGCTCGAAGAATCAAGGCTCGCAGTACTCGTCGAATTCAGTGTGCTGAGCAGATCTTCGACCAACTGCACTGATTGGGATGTGGCGTTGGCCTCGTTGGTCTGCGCTGGCGAGGCAGTGTTTTTCAGGTCGCCCAGGACGGTCGCAAAAGCCGACTGGGAAGTAGACAGATTGCCTGAACTCAGCGCACTGCCTAGCGAAGTCAGATCAGTGGAAAGTTGGGAATTGCTTAAGAGGCTGGTGCCGTTCGCCGTCGCCGAGTTTTGCAGAACGCTTTGCAGAGTCTGGAACGCCGATTGAGCGCCATTCAGATCACTCGATGCGAGACTGTTCTGCAGAGCCTGTAAGGCTTGCTGTTGCGATGAGTTGCTGGATGAAAGTACATCCTGACCGAGGCCCGCAGCCGAAATTGGACTGATTGTCATTGGTTCCTCCTTATGACGCTGCGCGTAAGAACGCCTTAGATTGTGCCGGCTCGCATGGTGATACTTGTTCAAGCTATCGGCACCATGCGGCAAAACTTTAGAACAATTTTTGCCGTCGCAACAAAAAACCCGCTCCTGCGGATAAACAGGTAACGGGCTCTCGGTAAGAAATAAATTCCCTTGGCTACTGCGGCTTGATTGCGATCCACTTCCGCCCAGCGTACAGCTTGTAACCAGCGCCATCGTCCGCCATCTTCAATGGTACGGGACGCTTTAACTCCGCGTCGGTCCGATAGGCGGAGCTCAGCAGATCTTCGTTGGCCACATTCATGACAACAAACTTATCGCCCGCAAATCCGAATCCATATTCTCCCGCCGGCAGATCCGAACCTCCGATGCTGAGCTTTGACTCGGTTATGAGCAAGCCCTGATATTTCTGCTGAACGTCGCTTGAATACCCAGAGCTGTCGACCAGGGCGGCGAGTGTAATTTTGCCGTTGGCCACCTGAAATCCCGCTGAGTTCCGCATTTGTGTCGGCGCCTTCTGCCCGAGGAAATAAAATTCCGCCGGGACTGCTTTCTTAAGTTCGTCAGTGCTCAGGAGGTGCGGCGTAGCTTTTTGCGCCAGAGCGGAGGCCAGGAGCACAGCCAAAACGGTGCCAAACGCCGCGAAACGTGACTTCTTCATTCAGTCCTCAATTGGAGATTAGTTACTAAGAGTCCATCGCAAATCTAGTCGTTTCCGGAGAAGGGCGCAAATCGCCAGTGCTCGGCGCTGCACACGGAATCCTGCGCACCGAGGGTTGAACACCGAGAACCGATAATTCGCTTTGCCCGCAAGATCCGGATAGTCCGCTAGCGCGTCTCAGCCGTACGCTGTTTCTACCATGACAACCACAAACATGACTTTCCCAACAGTGATGGCGAGTGCCATACTCGCAGAGGAACTCCCAAGCGAAATGCCAGTAGCAGGCTCCAACTCAAAAGTAGCGGAAGAGCAGCGCTGGGATGCTGTGATGGCGCGCGACTCTGCCCACGATGGAGCGTTCGTCTTCGCAGTCACAACCACAGGCGTCTATTGCCGGCCTTCGTGTCCGGCCCGCCGGCCGCGGCGCGAAAACGTAACGTTTTTTTCGCATCCCGAGCAAGCGGAGAAAGCCGGCTTCCGCGCCTGCCTGCGTTGCCGTCCAAAATCAATCAGCGGCAATCCTCAATCGGATTCCGCGAAGGAGATATGCCGCTACATCGAGCAGCACCTCGATGAGCCGGTCACGCTCGAGCACCTGGGGAAAGTTTTCCGGCAAAGTCCGTTTCACCTGCAGCGTCGTTTCAAAGCGGCGCTCGGGATTACTCCGCGCGAGTACGCCGACTCTTGCCGCTTGCGCCTGCTCAAGCGCAATCTGCAAGCCGGCGACAACGTGACCCGTGCCATGTACGACGCTGGATACGGATCGAGCAGCCGCTTGTACGAGAAGACTGCATCGCAACTCGGCATGACACCCGACAAGTACCGCCGGGGCGCCGTCGCCGCAGCCATCCGATACGCCTGTGTCGATTCGCCGCTGGGGCGCATGTTGATCGCCGCCACCGACCGCGGTATTTGCGCCATCCAGTTCGCGCCGTCCGATGGCGAATTGCTTGAGGGTTTGAAGCGCGAATTCCCTTTTGCCACGCGTAAGCCCGACGAAGGCGGATTGCAAGCCTGGGTCGCGGTTTTGCTCGAGAAGATGGCCGGACGAGAACTAAATGCGGATTTGCCTTTGGACATCCGCGCGACCGCATTTCAGCGGCGCGTGTGGACGTACCTACAGTCGATCCCGTTCGGGTCAACACGCTCGTACGGCGAAGTCGCAAAGGCGATCGGCCAGCCGACTGCCAGCCGAGCCGTAGCCCGCGCCTGTGCGACCAATCCAGTCGCAGTCGCGATCCCGTGCCATCGCGTGGTCCGCGAAGATGGCAACATCAGCGGCTATCGTTGGGGCGTCGAACGGAAGAAGACATTGCTAGAGATGGAGCAGACAATCCCTTAGGAAAAACAGTCGCCTTTCACTCGTCAGGCGCTTGCCGCACCTCGGCGAGCCACGACCACCCAGTTCACCAACGCCAGCGCGATGGTCGCGACTAGAATCAGAGACTGACCGAAATCCACGCGCGTTACCAGGATCACGCATAGGATCACGCCCAGCGCGGCGAAGAAATTTCCAGCGGGCAGGTGGAACATCGCGTTTGCGCCTTCCGGTCGCTTGCGGCGCAGTACCGGCAACGCTGCGCAGCCTACGCCGTAGTAGAGAAGCCGGGCCACAGCGGAGAGCGTGACATTCCATTTGAAGTCGCCGATCAGAGCTAATCCCCAGACCATGGCCGCAAATACCAGGATCGAGACATACGGGGTGTGAAAGCGGCGATGAACCGCAGCGAAGGCTTTGGGGAAGTCTCCTTGCTCGGCGAGGGCGAAGGGAACGCGGGGCATCGCTAGAATTTTCGCGCTTAGATATCCGTAGAAAGAAATAAGAGCGCCCACGGCAACCAGCGCGGCACCAACAGGACCAAGCGCAATCCGCGCCACGTCGGCCAGAGGACGCTGGCTGCTCGCGGCATTGGGCAGAACTCCAACGACCACCCACTGGATGAGCGCGTAGATCACAGTGCAGGCCAGCAGAGCCGTGAACAGCGCGAAAGGCGCATCACGGCGCGGATTTTTCGCTTCGCTCATCGGTGCCAATGCAGTCTCGAATCCGCCATAGGCAAAAACCAACAGCAGCACGGCTTTCAACCATTGATTGGTGCTGGTAGGCCCCGTCGGCGGAGCCGCAATTTCCCAGTGGCGAGCGTGGAGCACGAACAATCCTAGAATAATCACCGCAAATAGCGGCACCAGCTTGGCTACGGTGAAGAGGTTGCTCACCTGAGCCCCGCCGCGCACGCCGCGAATGTTGATGAATGTCAAAAGGCCCACCAGAAGCGTAAGGATAAGAGCGCGAGGCAGCGGGTCTTTTGCATGCGACCAGAACTCGCCGAGGTAAATCACGAACAAATTGGCATTGGCGGCAGGCGCGGCAACTTGGCCGAGCCAAAGCATCCATGCGGTTTGAATTCCCATGAAGCGTCCAAAAGCGACGCGAGCATAAAGATAAGGACCGCCGGCCTGCTGAAAGCGCGACGCGACCTCGGCGAAGCACCCCATGATCACGGCCATTCCAGCCCCGGCAGCAACCACCGCGAAGGGGCTGGACCTGCCGATGAGAGCGGTTACCGTGGAGGGCAGTCCGAAGACTCCGCTGCCGATGATGGAATTCACCACCAGCGCAACCAGGCTCCAGCGGCCAATAGCGCGGACGAGTGGTTGATGAGACACGCTCGCGGCAGGCGTTACCATGCGCGTTTGTACCACAAGTCGCGAATGCGCTGGAAGTGAAACATCGGAGCACGGTAACTACACCATTGGTCGCGGCGGAGAATACATCCCCCATGATTGGAAGTTGTGAGCGCCGCCAAGATCGCTTCAGCGAAAACGTGAAAAGCCTTACCAGTAGCGGGGTTCGGAGGTCTTTTCACGCCAGGCTAAATCTGAGACGAAAGTAATCCCTTGAATTACGAAAGCGCATGATCGTGGGACATCTATCCGCTGCGTGCTGCCGATGAGATGTTCAGACGGCAGGATGATCATTGCCGGAATACAGAGTGATCGTCACGACGGACCGATTTAATTCATGGGAACGGATACTCAGATGGACGACCTTCACACCCGGATGGTGCGAGTAACAGAAGATCTGCGCGTGATTCAGCGCGAGTTGAACTGCGCCGCGATGCAAGCCCCCAGCGACCCGGAATTGATGGAAGCCATGAGCGCCCTGCCTGAGACCGAGGCCATCCAGGTACTGTGCAAGACGCTTGACCAGATGCGCCACTTCCTATGGTTCTACACCCAGGTAATGAGCAACGAACCTGAACTTGGCGACAAACTGCGACAGTCGAGTGGATCCCAAACCGTCGAAGACCGCAACGTGGACAGTTCCTTTCTCGACCGGCTTTCCCGCGCCGATGAAGCCGTTCTGATGCGCTACCTGGCGGAATCCAAAGAGCGCAAGCCGAACTAGATTTCCTATATTTCGCGGGCCTTCTTCGTAACTTCTCACCGATGAAACCGAGTGCTAAAATCCGCGGCCGCGGATCATCGTCTTGCGCACGTCTCCATTTGGGCTGAGTGCCACGATGTTGGCTTCCGCCCCTGGCGCAATGTGTCCGTGCTGCGCGAGCCCGGTGGCGCGGGAAGGATTCAGGGTTGCGGCGCGAACCGCGTCCCGCAGATTCCAGCTGGAAAATTTCGTCACGTTGCGCACCGCGCCATCCATAGTGAGGACGCTGCCCGCGAGTTTTCCATCGAGGGTGCATCTGCCATCTTTGACCTCAACCTGCATTGGCCCGAGCTGGTATTTGCCGTCCGGCATTCCGGCCGCGGCGGTGGCGTCGGTAATCAGAACGGCACCTTCGACGCCCTTCGCCCGCAGGAAAAGCTGCACCACCTCAGGCGCAACGTGAATGCCATCGGCAATAATATCGGCGGTAAGATTCTGGTCGGTCAGCACCTCACCGAGGATGCCCGGATCGCGATGATCGAGCGGCCGCATCGCATTGAATGTATGAGTAGCATGCCGCGCGCCGGCTCTCACCCCCGCACGCGCAGCTTCCAGCACGGCATCTGAGTGGCCGATGCTCACACAAACATCGCGCCGCGCCGCTTCTGAAATTACCTCAAGCGCTCCCGGCAGCTCCGGAGCGATGGTCATCATGCGCACGTGTCCGCGGGCCGCCTGCCAGAGACGATCAAAGATTTCCAGTGTGGGTTCAAGCAGATTCTCCGGGGGATGCACGCCGCGCCGTTTGTGACTGAGAAATGGTCCCTCCAGGTGGATCCCGAGCGGCCGAGCCTGCGGCGCAGCGTTCGCGGCCTGAGGAAGCTGTCCGACCTCGATCGCATCGGCAAGGTGTTCGAGAGCAAGGCATGTCTGGTCAAGCGGCGCGGCCACGGTAGTCGGGAAATAGCCGGTGACACCGTGAGTCGCAAGAAATTTGTGCAAATGCGGCAGCTCGGCGACCGATGCTCGCATGACATCGAGACCGGCGCCCCCGTGCATGTGAATGTCGACGAACCCCGGAGCCAGAATCGCGTCACCGAGATCCATCACCGTGGCGGTGCTGGGGACTTCCCGGTCGGCGCGCGAAGAAACAGCAGAGACAATGCCCTCCTCAATAAACAGGAGTGGATTCTGTATCTCTTCGAGCGGCGTGTACAGACGACTGGCGCAGAGGACGATCATGTTTGGCAGATCAGGTTATGCGATCTTTGTTTATGCAATCTTTGCCTACGCGAGCTTTGCGATCAAATCGTGAAACGAAGTTCTGTCCCCAAGTCCAGCTTCTTCCCGGTATGTCATCCCCGGTGCGTCATCAGTGTAGCGCGAAAAATGTCTACACAAGTACGGGGAACCAGCGGCGGTAGCGATGTTATAATCGGTATGCTTGTCTAGAAGTAAAAGCGCGCGGGCGCATGGCCTTCCTCAAAGCCCCACCCGCAGCCTAGTCGGGGAGTGGCTCAGCCTGGTAGAGCACCTGGTTCGGGACCAGGGGGTCGGAGGTTCAAATCCTCTCTCCCCGACCAATCTTTTCAAGCACTTAAACTATACTTCTGGTTTTCCGTCTACATCGCTTTTCTCAGGAAGCCCGCACGAGCCTGCTTCCTAAGTTTTCTGTTGTGGAGGATGTTAGTCTACGTTAATTACTAAAAAGCCTTTTAGCTGACTCATCCTTCACGCAAGGCCACAATGGGACTTATCTTGGCTGCCCGGCGTGCGGGAATATAGCTGGCCGCGAAGGAAACCACTAACAAAATAAGAGGAACCGCAAGAAATACGATTGGATCGATAGTGCGAATTCCGTAGAGCAGAGCCGCGATCATCGGCGCAGCTATTGCCGCCAAAGTGAGTCCAACGCAGACACCGACGCCAGCCAGCAACGCGCCCTGAGTCAAGATCAGCCTGAGAATATGACTTCGCTGGGCTCCTAAGGCGATACGTACGCCGATCTCTTGCGAGCGTTGTCCTACCAAGTACGCCAGCAATCCATAAATCCCAACAGAAGCCAACAGGAGCGCCATCACAGCAAAGGTTCCCACCAACTCAGCGGAGAAACGCTGCGGAGCCATGGAGCCTTCCATGACGTCATTCAGCGATCGAACGCCGAACACAGGCAGGTTTGGATCGACCGCCTGGACGGCACTGCGAATTTGCGGCTCGAGGCGAGACTGAGCTAGCGGCGTACGCAACATCAGGCTAAGAATCCTGCTCCTGCGCTGGTAAATCGACGTGTAGATATGAGGAACTCCAGTGTCAAGGTCGGCGTATTTGATGTTCTTGACAATGCCGACTACCGTCACCCACGGCTGGTTCGAGACGCAACCGGCCAGTTGTTCCGCGGCGGTCACTTGGCTGCACTCCTGACCGAACCTGAGCCGTCTGCCGATAGCGTCGCGACCTGGCCAATACCGTCGAGCGGAGGTTTCATCGATTATCGCAACCACGGGCTTGTCAGCCTCATCGCTTTCGCTAAAGAAACGGCCCCGCACCAAGGAAGTTTGAATCACCCTAAAATAGTCAGGGCTTACCTTGATTACTTTTGCAGCAAGCTTTTCCGAAAAGCCAGGAGGCAAATCTTCGATGGTGAGATGGGTCCAACGGTTATCCGGTACAGGAGTGGCAGGCAAATCTGAGGTGACTGCAGCCAGTTCGACGCTGGGAATTGCGCTCCCCCTCCGCAAGAGTTCCCGGGTAAAGCGAGCGGTATGTGAAATGTCGAAATAGGGATCAAGTTTTGGATCATTGGGTATCGGAAGCCAGATGTTCGAAACCACGACATTTGCGGAATTGAACCCAGGGTCCTCCTGCAGCAGGCGCCAGAAGGTCCGCATCAGCAGACCAGCTCCGATCATAAGCACCACGGTAAAGGCCAGCTCGGAAACGATGAGCAAGCCGCGCAAGCGGTGGGTCTTGGTGCTATAACCAGAGCCGCGGGCGCCTTCCCGGAGAGCGGCAATGAGGTCAGCTTTGGTGGACTGGATCGCTGGAGCAAGGCCAAACACCAAGCCGGTAACGAAAGAGATAAGGATCGCAAAGCCAAGGACCACCCAGTCGATGCTGATTTCACTTTGTCGCGGAATGTTGAACGGCACAAAGCGAAGAAGAAAACGCAGAAAGCCTTCGGCGGTCAGAACGCCGACCACACCGGCAATCAAGGACAGCAATACCGACTCGGTGAGCATTTGGCGGATCATCCGAGGCCGGCTTGCTCCCAGGGCGAGCCGCATGGAAATCTCGCGCTGTCTTCCGGAAGCACGGGCGAGAAGAAGATTTGCGAGATTGACGGAGGCGATGAGAACGATCAGGATTACCGCCCCCATAAGAAGCAGCAGAGCGGGCCGAACGTTGCCCACCAGCGATTCCTGCAAGGAGCGAATCTGAACCGTCCGGGTGGATCCAGGGGGATAATCGGATGCAAAATCCCTTCTTTGCTGGGCCGACATGACATCAAGTTTGGCTTGGGCTTCTTGCAGAGTTATCCCCGGTTTAAGTCTGGCGATTGCCAAGGGTAGAACGCGCGCGCTGCGGACGGGCTTGGCAAAGGGGTCTGCGCTAAACCCGGCAGTCAGCCATACCTCAACCTCCGTCACGCCGGGTATGCCCGGATGGCGAAACCCAGGGGGAAGAACACCGATAATCGTGTATGGATCATTATCGAGTTGCAGTCTTCTCCCGATAACATCAGGATCCGCTCCATAGCCGCGGTGCCATAGGCCATCGCTGATAACAACCCCCTCGGCAAATCCTAAGGCGAAATCTTGGGGACCAAACAATCGGCCTTTTTGGGGAACAGCACCCAGCATGGAAAAATAATTGGAGCTGGCAACAAGGATTTCAAGACGTTCTGGTTGCTTGGCGCCAGTCAGGTTCGCGTTCCCTTCAAAGAAGGCACAAACCTCCTCAAAAACGCCGGGCTTCGATCTCATATCCTCTAATTCTGGAACCGAGAATTCCAGACCATGCAAACCCAGCGCGGGATCGTCAGACGTTACCAGGACCAGGCTGGCAGGGTCGCGAAACCCTAGAGGATGCAATAAAACAGAATTGATAACACTGAAAATCACCGTGTTCGCGCCAATTCCCAAAGCCAAGGTCAAAATGGCGACTGACGTAAAAGCAGGACTCTTACTTAACAACCTGAATGCAAAGCGAACGTCCTGAAGAAAGCTATCCATCGCAAGGTCCTCCATTTGTGGAACAAGTCATCTAAGAGCGAGCGAGTTACAGATGGCAACCCGCACATATTCTCAGAATGAATATCGCACAGTTTCCGGACTTACAGCCTGTGATCCTTGCTGCCGTTCGCCGATATATGATGCTCCAATGCTTCGGCGATGATACGCACATTCGGCCGCCTCAGCATTGTAAAATGATCTCCAGGAACCGAATGGAACTGAATGCCTCCGCCTGCCCATCTTGACCATGGCTTCGAGAGACTCTCCGGCGTCTGCGAGGCTCGGAAGTAAACAACCGGTTGTTACTGGTGAGGTGCCCCGTCCTTCGCGTACTGTTCACTGCACCTTCTTCCAAACAAGATCCCCATCCCAACGCCGGTCATAAAGAGCATCCACCTTGCCGGAGGTGTCTCGATGGAAAAGAATTCGTCCCTCTACGCCGGCGCAGAAAAAGATATCGCCAGATTCCGGCAACAGTTTCGTCTTGGCGCCTGTCCCGCGCTGTATAAAAAGATCGTTGCCCTCCCGCAGCACCGCACGGCGGTTGCCCGCTGAGAGTTCATAGGTGCCGGCGAAATCGTTCCAATGCCGGTCATCTGATACTCCCAAGGCCGGGTCATGGTAATAGCGCATCAACTGGCTCGCCACAATCTGCCAGGCGCCATTGCGATAGAGCCACGTGTCCACCGTGTGATATTGCGCGTGCCGCTCCTGGCCGAAGATGGTTTCGGCTTCATCGCACTTGAAGGCCAGGATCGCAACTCCCGGCGCGAAAATGGCGTGCGGCTCTACGACCTTGATTACAGCGCTGTAACCCTTTGGCAGCGGCTCTACGTCCGCGACAGTGCCGTTCTTGTCCATCGAGCGGCCCTTCTCGTCATATACCATCGCGTCATCCGCATAGTAGGTCTTCCAAGGCGTCTGGTCGCCGGAAGGCAGAGCGTCATAAAGCTGCTGCGTACGCCGTACCAGCTCCGCCTCGGTGATGGTGGATGTGTCGGCAGGCGCAGTATAAGCAGCCAAAGAAAATCCGAAGCAAAGCGCGAAGGAACAAGTAAGAGTGTAAGTAAGTTTCATGAGCATCTCGAAAAGTGTCGCCATTGTTATTACCTCCGCAGAATAAGGCCATTTTGTCGGTGGGAAGTTGACCCCTCCGCCTGTGGCGGTTCAAGAGCTATTATGGGCAGCGTCACTAAGTACCACATTGATTGGGATCATACTTCTTCTTGATCTGCGTCAATATTTTGTGGGTGCATTGCCATCATTCACAAACTCAATTTGTCAGCCGGGAATCGTGCAGTCTGATGAATTATGAGACCGACGTTGCGTCGGTCATGTCAGCAAGCCGCTTGGATTTTTGAGCTATTCGCAATTGTGACGACGATTTAGGCGCTCGATAGTCGACAATAAACTGAAGTGGGTCATAACGTAAGTCTTTATACTTATTGGGTTCTGTTCAACCGTCGCACATTTGCGAACGGTGACGCCAGATTCGAGGCTATCATCCGGCCCAGAAACGTTAGTGTCGTTTGCGTTCTACTTTCGTAACGGAACTGACACACTTTTGTGAAGCAGCACACAAATCTGATATTATCCTTGTCTTCTCCCTGGGCTAGACTCCTGATTACGCAGTAGAGGAGACAACCTGTGCGGCAGTTTTTGGAGAACGCGCCAGCGCATAGCATTGGTGATTTCGAACCCGCCATGCTGTTCTCAGCGCCGTCGCCACCTGAGTGCCTACGGGAGCTTGTTACGGTTTCGACCGAGGAATACCCCGCGGGAGTTCAACTGTTTCGTCAAGGCTCCAGGCCAGACGCGGTCTACTTCATCAGCGATGGTCTACTCAAATTAGCTCGTGTGGACTGCGAGGGAAACGAAGTTATCGTGTGTGTGCGAGGCGTCGGTTGGTTGCTGGGAGCCACCACGGTGATCCTAGAGCAGTCGCACGCTACAACAGCGCACACGCTTACGACGTGTACTTTGCATCGGATAGAAGCTCGGGTTTTTCGAGCCTACTTGATGACGAAACCCTCTTTTTCGTTGTACGTTCACCAGATGCAATCTCATGAAATTCGGGAAAGCGTGGTCAAACTTTCGGCGCTCATGCTCCATTCAGCAAGGCAGCGCCTCATTGATCTCCTTTTACAGCTATCCCGCAGCATGAAATCAGCCCCGTCGAAATCATCAGGAGCATGTCCGTTGAATATTCCCCTGAAACAATGGGAGCTGGCACAACTGCTTTCTATTTCCCCGGAACATATCAATCGCCTATTGCGAGGTCTCGAACAAGAGGGTTTAGTGCATCGCCGGAAACGATCGCTCGTTATTTGCGATAGTCATAAAATGTTAAGCTACGCGTGCCAGCGAAGATATGATTCCCCAAGAGATTTATCCCGACCTGTAGTGTGAATGTCCGCCCTCTGCGCTTCCCTGTGTAGAGTTAACAACTTAGTGCGATGTTATACTGTTGATCTTGATAGCAGCCTCTAGGTGCAGTTCCTTCATAGCACGCTTGAGGTACAGTCTCTTCGCGTTGACCGTTCAGCTTGAAGGTTTAGCTGGCGGCTAACTAATTTGAAGATAGCTGGTATTGTAACAAAGCCAGTTAGTCGATTTCGATCTTGCCGTTGGCGGCCGCAAGGAACGCCGCGCGATCTCAGGCCTTTACAATTCTGTTTCGGCAGGAGAGCTCAATGGCTATAGACCAATCAACGTTTATTGATCTAAGAGAGTTGCAATTCCGCCTCGCTAGTCACCAGCACAATAATTCGGTGTTTACTTTCGAGCAAGGACAAATAGTCAAGAGAAGCTACGCAGATGTCCATAATGACGTCGCGGCGGCATGCGCCAAGTTGACAGCATGGGGGTTAAGGCCGGGAATGCGCGTGGGTATCCGCGCCCCCAATTGTTATGAATGGGTCGTCTATGATCTGGCCTTGCTGGAGCTACAGGCTGTCAGTGTGGCTTTCACCGATGACTTTAGATCAGCGAAAGCCGCTGACCTGTTCGAAAAATACTCGCTTTCGCTGCTGCTGGTCTCTAGGGCGGAAGGTAACCTTGATCGGGAAGGGGACGTTCCAATAGCTTATCTCGATGACGAAAACTCAAACATCCGGGTTCTACAGCGTGGGGTGGCGGACGCCGACCCAGAATATAACGAAATTGGTTCCATTTTTTCTTCTGGATCCTCGGGCGGACTCAAAGGTCTCATACTCAACCGCCGGGGCGTAGAAGCCACCGTGAATGCATTTACCCAGGCAATCTCGCCTCGGCACGATGATTGCCTGCTGCTCTTCCTGCCAATATCAAATTTCCAGCAGCGTATGACCTATTACTCGGCTTTCTGGTGGGGGTTCGATCTCATCGTCACCGATCCGAACCACCTGTTTCGCGCTCTCAAGGAGTTGCGCCCGACGCTCCTGATTGCGCCGCCCGCACTGTATGAAGCTTTTGAATCCCGGTTTGATAATCTTCCACCAGGCAAAAGATGGATGGCACAGATGGTGGCTGATATTGCACTCGCGATACCGATACGCTCGGTGCGCGAAAGAATTGCCCGGTTCCTCTTCCGAAGCATTTATGACGCCTTGGGAGGACGCATGCGCTTTATGGTTACCGGCATGGCACCCATCAAGCGTTCCACCTTGAACCTATGTCGGCGCATGCAGCTCCCGCTGTTCGAGACTTATGGGCTGGTTGAATTTGGATCGGTTTCCCTGAATCTTCCAGGAGCGAATCGGATAGGCTCCGTAGGCCGTCTGCTTCCGGGGGTTAGGCTGGAGTTTGCTTCCGATGGAGAAATCATTGTCCACAGAAAAGATACTCAAGCGCGATCGTATTTTGAGTGTGCTCCGGGAGAATCGGAGAGGACATTCATCGGAGATAGCTCTGTCGCGACCGGCGACATCGGCCGCATGGATCAGGATGGCTATCTTTACTTAGTAGGACGAAAGAAAGAAATTATTATTACAGGCGGAGGAGAAAAGGTTCACCCCGAAGCCATCGAAGCGGAGCTTGATGCTTGCGTTGAAGTAGCAAGGTCAGTGGTTTTCTCTAGCCAAGAATCGCCAACCTTGATTGCCGTTGTTCTACCAAAGAATCCCCAGGGTGGTGCAGCCGTGCAGGAACGTATCCAGCGTTTCGTCAACGACATTAATCAACGTCATAGGTCGATGAATGTCGGGCAAATAGTCTTTACTGACCAGGCCTTTACATGCGAAAATGGGTTTCTACGGCCCAACCTAAAGCTGGATCGAAAAAGGATAGCTCAACATTTCCAGTCTACTATTGTAAGTCATACCGTGACCAGTAAGGCGCATAAATGGAGTGCATAAATGGATACCGATAGCCAGTTTGAGACCAAGGTGCTGTCTCTCATTGTCGAGACGGTGCCGCGGAAATTCAAGAAGACCGCGATTACCGGGGAAACTCATCTCCAGA
Organism: uncultured Acidobacteriaceae bacterium; assembly: GCA_963808195.1. GTDB lineage: Bacteria > Acidobacteriota > Terriglobia > Terriglobales > Acidobacteriaceae > Sulfotelmatobacter. The sequence goes on from CAWEEW010000015.1 coordinate 28,760, forward strand.
AAGAGCTGGGACTGGATTCTATCGCGATCCTTGCAATGGTTTTTCGTTTTGAGGAAGTATTCAAGATCGACCTGGGCCGCATTAACTTTCAGGTTAATATGGGCGAATTGCGCACGGTGAATGATGCCCTCAAGATGAGCAAAGAGATTCTGGAGCAGGCAGGAAGCCTTCGCAAAGGATGAGCGGGATGTCATGGACGACTCGAATCATCTAGCGGCGGAGATCATCGATGCCCATTGTCACATCGCATCTGGAGAACACATTCCCAAGTCGTTTATTGCTGGCGCCACGGCAAACATGGCTGCGGCTTTGTCCGCTCAGGGAGTCATTGTCAATGCCAGCAAGCTGGGAAAGATGTACGAACAGAAGATGCAGGACCCGCTCTGCGACGAACTGGTCGCTGAGATGGCAGTGGCAGGCATTTCCAAAAGCATTCTTCTCATTCCAGACTTTACTTACGCTTTGAAAGATTGCGTGCTGACCATTGAGGAATCGTTTCATAAGCATCGGCAAGTGCTTGCCCGGCATCCAGGGAAATTTGAGGTTTTTGGTGGAGTAGATCCGCGCTGGGGCAAGGACGGTCTGGCTCTGTTCGAACGCTCTCTGGTGGAATTTGGGTTTCGGGGCCTCAAACTATATCCTCCATGTGGCTACAGCCCCAGTGATCCTGCGTTGTTCCCATTTTACGAGGTCTGCGCCCACCATCGTGTACCTGTTCTTCTGCATATCGGCCCTACTTCTCCCGCTCTTTCCTTTAGCACTTGTAATCCTTTCCTCATAGATAATGCGGCAAAATCTTTTTCCACAGTCAATTTCATTCTCGCTCACGGCTCCGTCAGCTTCACGGAGGAGTGTGCCATGATGTGCAGATACAGGCCGAACGTCTATCTCGATATAAGTGCCTTTCAGAGCACAATGACGCACAAAAGAATGGGCGACACGGTCAAGAGGACGCTTTCCCAGGGCCTCAACCACAAAGTGATTTTTGGAACGGACTGGCCTGTCTTCCGGCTGCAGGGCACGCAACAGAGTTTTCTTGGGGCCATCGCTGACGAAGACGGCGCCGCTTCTGAGATTAGTGACCGCGAAAGAGACCTGTTTTTTCACGGAAACATCGAACGTCTGCTGGAAAGCTCAACTGCTGCTTCCGCGGCATCCGACTCCACAGACTCAACCGCGACGCTTTCTCGTTGATCGAGAAACCCACGTTTTGGTATTCGGTGACAGTCGCGGGGTCTAAGAAAATCTACAACGCCGCCGATGCAGACGTAAGTCGTGAGGTTAACTGGCTTCTATATGTTTACTTAGAGATGTTCGGCAGTGCTGTTGCCCGTCGCGCTATCCGCTTGATCGGCGTGATTGGAGACGGGCCGTGGGTTTAAGCGGAGGGAAGTAACGCTTCAGTTCTTAGGGCTGCTTGCGCAAATCAGTTCAGCAATCTGAACTGCGTTTAGAGCGGCACCCTTGCGGAGTTGGTCACCGCATACGAAGAGATCCAATCCTGTATCGCCGGATTGCGAAATATCGGATCTTATGCGTCCCACATAGACAACATCCTGGCCTGACGCAATCTTTGGAGTTGGAAAAATGTTATTAGACCAATCGTCCATGACTTCTACACCTGGCGCCTTGGACAATAGATCCCGGGCCTCTTGTCTTGAAAGGGGGTTGCGTAAGGACAGATTAATGGACTCGCTGTGAGCGCGCACGACGGGAACTCGGATACAAGTTGCAGTTACGGCAAGGTCTGAATCCCCCAGAATTTTTCTGGTTTCCATCATTACCTTATTCTCCTCGCCATTGTAACCATTGGATTGAACGGTCGTGTTATGGGAGAAAACATTGAACGCGATCGGGTGCGGCAGTGCGCACGGGAGAGCTTCCTTTCCTTCAAGGACCGAACGAGTCTGCGATTCAAGTTCCTTCATCGCTGCCAGTCCGGCACCGCTCACGGATTGGTATGTCGATACAACGATTCGTTTGATTCCAACCTTTCGGTGAATAGGCGCGATCGCGACTGTTAAGATAATGGCAACACAATTTGGATTAGAAATTACGCCGTTGTGGGTCTTGAGCGCCTCCGGATTCACTTCCGGAACAACCAGAGGTACGTCAGATTCCATGCGAAAGGCGCTTGAATTGTCAATGAGTATGGCGCCGCTGTTCCGGAGGGCAGGCATCAACTCGCGGGTTGCTGTCGCACCAGCACTGGCCAGAATGATGTCGAGATCCTTGAAACTCTCAGCGGAGGCGACCTCAACCGGAATGCTCTCACCACAAAACCGCACGGTCTTCCCTGCTGATCTGGACGAGGCTAACGGGCGGAGGGTACTAACAGGAAAACGACGCTGTTCGAGAACGGAGAGGATCTCGCTTCCAACAACCCCAGTGGCCCCCAACACCGCGACACGCAGACCTGCCATTACCGATTATCCATTCGGGCCGAGACCAGCTGTTCGCACACGGAAATAACCTCTTTCACGGAACGCACCTTAGTAGAAGCGGGCAGAGCGACCCCGCGAATGCAACTGATTCACGATAAGGTATAGGACCTTTTCTTTCAAGTCAGGCTGCATGGCTCGAGATTACCTAGGGTCATAATCCGCTGGTCGATTGGGCGAAAAAATCGGCATCTTCCACAGTCGGATGCTCCGCCAGGATTTTCTGGGACGAGTTCGCATCCAGTTTGCCGCTGGGCAGGCGTGGCAGGTCCCGGACGGCAAGCCATTTCGAAGGGGTCATGAAATCAGGAAGATTTGTCGCAACTCTATCTCGAATTTCGGCGAGCGCAACCCGTGCAAATCAACCGGACAACTACGGCGGCCAAAGCACAATCGGCTGCCGCTGTTGATTTCGATAGCAGGTTGGACTGCAGCGAAATTTCTTTTGGAACGCTCGATCGAAATTTGGACTCTGAGAATAACCCGACAGATAAGAAATCTCTTTGATCGTCATTTGGGTGGTTTGCAGAAAAAACGCGGCCCCGCAGTGAAATCCGGAAAGCTCCAGGAAGCCTTGGGCGGTTGATCGTGCGAAGTGGCTGTGGAGATCATCAATACCGCCACCGCAAGTTTTCCGAAGGTTCGTGGACGGATGTCTTGTTCGAAGTGTTACGTCCTTCGTGCCAGTAACCAGACCGAAAGCGGCACCTAGGTAATCTTCAGTTAGTAACCATGCCGCCGCATACTGGGTTCGTTATGAGCAGCCTTCCCCAACCTTCTTCGCAGTGGCGTGTTCCGCGGGCCCACCTGGAGAACAATACTCCGGCTGTGCTCCGCTTTCCAAATGGTCAACGTACCAGCGCGAACCTTGAAGTAATTTCGCTAACCGGGGGGCTCTTATCGCTCCCGCAGCCCGTGGACCAGGGATCGCGAGTGAAGGTGATGTTTCTGACCGGAGAGGGCTCGGTGCTGGGAGGTGCGGAGATGTTGCGTCCAGTTAGCGATGCGTTGCAGCCGTTTCGTTTCGTTTCCCTCGCGGCCGATGATCAGCGCCGCCTGGGAACGCTGATTTGGCAGCAATCCAACCAGAACAAGTCCGAAGAGGAGTGGATCGAGAAACTGCGGGCTGCCTCGGCGAATCGCGAAGAACCGCGGCCCTGGCGCTTTAAGCTGGCCGGCGCAGTTGGTCTGCTCACCGCAGGTCTTGCCACAGCGGCCTACTTTCTGCATTTCGGAATCTTGAAATAGTTGAATGGAAATTGAGCTTGTAGCTCGAGTTTGATGACAACTCCCCAACGATGGACGCAATCAACACTCGCCGCTGGCCCCGATTTCATGTGTACCTGCCGGTCTTGATCGCGGCTCATGCTGACTCCGAGAATGTAACTGTGCCCGGTCTGGTTTGCGAGCTAAGCCGCGCCGGCATGGAGCTCTACGGCGGAGTCAACCTGCAGCCCGGCGATCTGATGGAGGTCGAGTTTCAGACTCCCGACAAAATTCGCGTTGCAGGCGTTGTGCGCAGCCGCTCGGGCTTTTGTTTTGGACTTGAGTTTTGCGCGGTGAAAGAAGAACGGGAAGCGGCTGCCGAAGCCCTGGAATCCTTCATCCGGAAACGTCACGAAACCTACGTGCAAGAAAAGCAGCAGACGATCCATCAATCCTTGCAGATGGTGCAGGAGTTGAGGAAATGCCGCCAGGATATCGAACTCCTCGCTCACGCTCTGGACGAATGGCTGCACGCCGACGCAGAGTCACGCGAGAAGGAAAATGAAGATTAGTGTTCAGAAGTTGATGGTTCGCGGTCAAATCACCAACCAACACCTTACTTACTGCGTATCTGTAAATACGAAAACTGCGCCTCGCTTGCTCCCGCCGAGGGCCCCTGCAACAACTGTGGCGCCGTCGACGCTCACGCGACAGCCAACTTGATCGTTATCCCCGGCATGAATCGCGTTGAGTTCGGTGCTCTGGGTCATATTCGCCCAGCCAGTTTCGGGCTCGAGGAATTCATAAACCGCGCCCTCGCCGGCATCGGAGTTCACAGTTTGATTCGGCGCTCCGACGACAATTTCGTTGCCGCTGATGGCCACGGCCCTTCCGAAGTAAGCGCTCCGTACGCCATCCGAGGCAGTCAGCTTGGCGGTCTGCGTCATATTCGCCCAGCCGGTTACCGGCTCGACGAACACGTATGCCGCGCCCTGCTGCGGTTTCGTTCCGGGCGTGGCCAGAGGCGCTCCTGCTACCACCGTGTTGCCGCTGATGCCCACGAAATTCCCCAGGCGTGCACCAACTGCTGCATCGGAGCCAGTCAATTCGGCCGTCTGCGTCATATTGACCCAGCCGCCGAGGGGTTGAACAAACACGTAAGCTTTGCCTGCCGACGCCGTTCTCGTGGGAATCGGGCTCGGGTCGCCGGCCACCACGGTATTGCTGTCGATCCCAACTGAGTAACCCATTTCGCCATAAGAGACTCCGTCCGAAGGGATAAGCTTTGCGGTTTGGGTCATGTCAGCCCAACCGTTGGGAGGCTCCACGAAAACGTAGGCCGCGCCCTGCTCCTTGTAAGCGCCATTGTTGTCCTGAGGTGCCCCTGCGACCACCGTATTGCCGCTGATCGATACGGAGCGGCCCACCAACTCGCTCGGTGTAGCGTCGGAGGCCGTCAGCTTCGCAGTCTGCGTCATGTTTGTCCAGCCGTTGGTTGGCTCGGTGAAAACGTAGACTGCGCCTCTGCCACTATTCATGCCGTGCGCTCCCACCGCAATCGTTCCACCGTCAATACTCACGGCAAAACCGAACTGGTTATTCGCCACCCCGTCCGATGCGGTCAACTTGGCGGTCTGAGTCATGTTTCCCCAGCCGTTTGCCGGCTCGGTAAACACGTACGCCGCCCCAATGAATCCACAATTCAGGCACCCCGGCGCGCCGGCCACTACAGTATTGCCGCTCACTGCCACAGAGTCACCAAACTCGGCGTTCGGAACCCCATCCGAGGCCGTCAGCTCGCCGGTTTGTACAAAGGGATCGATCACCACAGGATAACGAGCTGACGTATCTTCGACTCGCAACAGCAATCGCGAAGCCTTCAGCTCAAGCCACGCCGGTAATTTTTTTCCATTTTCGTCGTAAGCCAACAGTCCGCGGTAATGAAACGCCATCTGACCGTCGACGCGAGTGAGAGTCAGGCCCTTTCCATTTCCATCCAGTGCCACGGCCAGATTACTCTCCATGGCGAATGCCACGGTCAGAGGCTGGCCATCGGCGTGTGCCGGCCGCTTTTGCACCGTAATTCCCTGCTCCAGCCCGAACGGCCCGTTCAAGTACCATTCTGTAAGCGCGCCCCGCCGGTATTCCACGCGGTTTGAACTCGCCTTTGGAGCCACTGCTATTACGGATTGCAAAGTGTCACCATAACCGTAGCTTTGCAAAACCATCGTCCAATTTTGGCGGCCGCTAACCACTTCAACGCCGTGCGCAGTAAAATTCGCGGTCAGCTTCTGACGTGCATTGTCAGCCTCAATGCGGCCGCGTGTGGCCTTTGCCTGGTAGGTTGGAATGTCCCGCCCCATCGCTGCAGAAATGCTGGACTGAGCCTGCGGAGAAAGACTTGCCGGTTCAGTGGAGCTAGGCGCGTTACGACCGTTCGCAAGATTGGTGAAGAGTGCGAAGAAAACAGACAACATGGCAACCGATATCGCGAAGCTTGTCCCCCATCCTTTTTTCGGGACAAAACTCACGACCTGCTTACGTGCTAGGTAGTACATATTCCCCCTCGCTTCTCGGCCGATTAGCTCTTCCGTTTTCGGTTCAGTGGCCGGTGCAACATCACGTCTGCAAAATAGAGCAACCAAGTCCTGTTCGTGTCTTAGGACCATTTCCTTCGGCTTGGTTTTATTGTGATGCGGTCAGGCAGCAGAAGTTTGGCCCGTTCTAGGGAGGAAATCTTAGTTCGAGACCCCCTTCAAGTCAATCGTCCAAAGTGCTTAGAGAGGGGCTGGTTTGCTATCTATACTCCTGACCTTAGCCGCACTCCTGACTTAGCCGCGTGCAAAACGAGCGGCGAGCCGCGCCAGACGCACCAGCCGGTAGAGAGGAAACGCAGACTTGGGTAAGCGAACCATTTCCCATTCGCCGGGGCCGGGAGTAAAAGCGAGGCGGGTAAAGAATCGAATTCGGTCGGCCCGACGCTCCCGAAGCCGCATCATCAAACGGAAGTAAGACAGCTGATCTTCTTCGTAAGAGACGCCGCGAATCACCCTTTCTGCGATTTCATCGGCGAAGGCTTGCGCAACATGATCAGCCTTGATCGACTTTTCGATCGGCGGCGGAATCGCGGTCGCCAGGAACCGGTTCGCCAATTGCAGCGTGATGCGCAGGATTCGCTCGATGCCGAGTTCTTGCCCCTGAACTTCGATCCAATTCCAGTCCAGATTCCCCACCTTCAAAACCTGCGCAATGTCGTAAAGCCAAATCAAGCGTCCCCAAACATGCTTCGCGGCATGCACCGAGAGCACCAGGAACAGGTCTTCCGGGGACGGCGTCTTCACCGTGCGGCCCGCGACCGTGACCTCGACCGCTCGGCCAAACAACCTATCCATGTCAAAATCGACCGCATAGAAGTGAGGCTGTAGGGCCCACTGCAGTTCAAGCACGTTCTTGCCGGCGGCGCTGTCGAAGGTGCACTCGTATCCTGACGAAATATAGTCCTGCTCGGCCTCTTCAGGAATCGGCACGCGCACTGTATATCCCAACTCTCGAACTGCGTTCTTAATCCGCGCTACATCGCCCTTGCGCACGAACAAGTCGAGGTCACCGGACTGGCGCAGCGCCATATCGCCGTAATACATCTCCGAAAGCACGAGGCCTTTGTAGGGCAAAACTTCGATGCCCAGCGCATCGAGGCAGTCCAGAATGCGGATCAGTTCGCGCGTGAGAAAAAGAGATTTGTGGATGTTGGTCTGGTAACGCTGACCGAGCACTGCCAACGTGGAGGAGGGGACGACGTCTGGTAGACGCGAAAGATTTCGATAAAGCAACGACGATGTGCCATGCCGATCGGCCAGATTAAGCGCGGTAGTCCAATCGACCGGACTCTCCAATTTCAGCAGACTTCGGATCCAATCAAGATCCCTCTGACCACAATCGGGAGAACTCGCGGCCAGCAGGAGATTCCAGTCGCGCTCCACTGAGTTCAATGTCGCGAGAGGGCCAACAGGCGAAAGAAGTTCCGGATTCACTGAGGTGAGCCATCTTATCAGGCGAAAGAAGGCGTTGAAATGTCGAGAGAAAAGACGAGCGCGGCCCATCCCATGTCTGAATCCCTCCTAACGGGAGTTACCTCCGTTACTTGTCTGTCCCTACCTTAGGGACTCTCGCGGCCTCACTTCTGTCACACTAGGGGGTTGAGGCCAGCGTAAAGGCGCGCCCATGAAAATCTGACCCATGGAAATTTTGACACCTAGAGTCGTGCGGCGCAGTACCAGAGTGCGGGTCGAAATTCCTGTGACCGTGACCAGCATGGACCGGAGGCACCAGTTTTCCGCAACCTGCGATGCTCTGGTAGTGAGCGCGCAGGGCTGCGGACTCCGCACATCGCAGGCTTTACCCCTCGAAACTCCAATTCTGTTGAGCGATCTTCCCGGCGGCGCAAGCGCTTCTGCGCGTGTGGCGAGTTGCCTGCCGCTGGGTCACGATGGAAAACAATTCCTCATCGGCGTGGCGCTATACAATCCCGGAAACATTTGGGGAATCGCCGACCCTCCGCAAGACTGGCATTGCGACTCCAACGGTGCTGCCGCTACCTCCGGCAATCGCTCAAGCAGAAGCGGGAACGTCTGGCCTTACAATATTTTCTCCGCTCACGGCGAAGCTCGTCCCGGCCGAAAATAAACCGCTCGGCGTGATACCGCCAGCAGTCCTGATCCCGTTCTTTCGTAACCTCGTGCGGTGTTCGGCGTGGTGCCATACTGCAGGCCAAGTATGCCGCAAACCGCAGAACAAATCGCCCTTGCAGCATCTTCGGCCCGTCCGGAGAAGGGCACGCCACGCCCGTTCCGAGTGAAGCTTCGAGGGTCGATTCTGACGCTCATTCGGCTGCCCAACCGGCGCCAAGTGCGGGGAAAACTTCACCAACTCTCCAGCACCGGAGGCCTGGTGAACCTCGATAAGCCGCTCGACGAAAAACTCGTGGTCGAGTTTATCTTTCATCTCGGCGAAACCACGATTCGTGAGAAGGCGCAGATGTTATTTCCGATGTGGGCCACGCAGGGCTGGCTGCAACCCTTCCGCTTCATCGACCTGCCGGAGGCGAGCAAGAGCACCCTGGAAACAAGCCTGACAGCATTCATGCAGGGCCTGACCGATCCCGCTTCCTGAAGGCGGGAAGCAGTTTCACTGGAGCACCACCACTCCCCATCCACGCTTCGAAAATAATTTGCGCCGGTCTTCTGCTTTTGCTTTGCGCAACTTTGACAGCCGCCGCTTCGCGCAGACCGATTCGGTGGTTGCTGAATCGGTTGGCGACTGTTTTCTCACCCTTGGGCTGAATGGCAACTTTTATGGCACGGTGCCCGACGGCGGTGGCGGCGCAGGCTCTATATTCCCGCCTCTGAGAAGGATCATCAGTGTGGCCAGAATCGTGAACGCGCTGAGTTAGAATACATCCATTCAGCTTGGAGTCGCAGTCTTACTAGGAGGATGATTGGGAACGACAGCGCTTGGCGAAGGGTTCGTCAGGTTCGAGCCTCGGTTCGAGTTCTGTTGGACCAAAGTGAAAGCGCTTTGATCTCAACCCTTATGCGTTCCAGGTGCTTTCGGATATTGGCTCCGGCCGCGATGTTTTTCCTGCTGCTAGTGGGAACGGGCAGTGGACAAAATACGACCCTGATCAGCCTTGATCAGGCCATTGATCTGGCGCTGGCGCACAACCATTCCATAAAAGCGACGCGAACTCTGATTCTCCAGAACCAGGCCCAGGAGATTACCGCGAACCTGCGGCCTAATCCAACGCTTGGGGCCGATAGCCAATTCATCCCATTTTTTAGCCCGCAAGATTTTTCTGGAGAAAATCTGGACCAGACCCAGCAGTTCGATATCGGGATCGGTTATCTGTTCGAACGTGGCCACAAGCGGCAACGAAGGTTGCAGGCCGCTCGCGATCAGACCGCCGTCACTCGCGCCCAAGTAACCGATGCCGAACGAACCCTGGCCTTCAATGTAGGCCAACAGTTCGTCAGCGTTTTACTGGCTGAATCCACGCTTCAGTTCGCGCTTGAAGATCTGAAGGGATTTCAGCAGACGGTCGATATCGGGGAGGCGCAACTAAAGGCGGGCTACATCGGAGAAGGCGACTATCTTAAGATCAAGTTGCAGCTTCTTCAGTTTCAGACCGACGTATCCTCAGCGCGCCTGGCGAAGGTACAGGCGCTGGTGGGCCTGCGTGAGTTCCTGGGCTACGACGCAGTACCGGCTGATTATGACGTGATCGGAGATCTGGCGTATCAGCCGCTCAAGGCGAACCTGGAAGACTTGCAGACGAAAGCGATGCGCGAGCGCCCCGACTTCCGTGCCGCGGAACTAGGAATAACGGCAGCGCAGAGCCAGATATTGCTGGCCAAAGCGAACGCCAAGGTGGACGTAAATGGCACGTACGACTTTACGCATGTTTCCGGTGAGAACACTGCTTCGCTCTTTGTGAATTTTGAGTTGCCGATCTTCAACCGCAATCAAGGAGAAATCGCGCGTACCGGTTATGCGCTCACGCAGGCACAGGAGCAGCGGCAAGCGGCCAGCGATACTGTTCTTTCCGATGTTGCAAATGCCTATGAGGCGGTGAGGAGCAATGACGAAGTGGTGCAACTCTATACTTCCGGGTACCTCAAGCAGGCGCAGGATTCGCGTGACATCAGCGAATATGCGTATAAACGCGGTGCCGCCAGCCTGTTGGATTTTCTCGATGCCGAGCGCAGTTACCGCTCCGTCCAGTTGGCGTATCGACAGGCGCTGGCCTCTTATATGACCGCTCTGGAACAACTGAAGGAAGCGGTGGGAACGAGAAACCTGCCATGAACATCTGCGAGAATCGTTGGCAGCGATTGACTCCTGCACTGGCCGCCCTATCGGCGATCATCGTGGTACTTGCCGGCTGCCAGGGGTCAGGATCAAATGCCTCCGATAACTCTGGCGGCGCGAACAACTCAAGCAACCCAGAGTTGTTTACTGTTCCGCAGGATCAGATGTCGCATGTGCAGGTCCTGACAGTCCAGCCTACGATGTTGACCCGATCCCTCCGGCTGACCGGTGCCGTGGCTTACAACAGTTTCCACACAACGCCAGTTATCACTCAAGTGAGCGGGCCGGTCAGCAGAATGGTCGCTGTTCCGGGACAGAAAGTGAAACAGGGCGAACCGATGTTGTACGTGGCGAGTCCGGATTACTCGCAGCTCCGCACCAACTATCTCAAGGCCAAAGATGCCTATGCCCTGGCACAAAAGGCGTACGCTCGCGCCCAGGATTTATATCAGCACCACGCGATTGCCGAACAGAATGTAGAGCAGGCGGAATCGGTTGAGGTTCAGGCCGGCGGTGACCTTGCGTCTGCTCAAGCCGCGTTGAAGGTCATGGGGATCGCCGATCCTGACGCGCTCGTGAAAGCTCCACCTTCGTTCGAAGTTCCCGTGAAAGCGCCAATCAGCGGCCTCGTGGTCGAGCAGGATGTATCAGCCGGACAGGTCATCCAGCCCGGAACCACGCAATGTTTCATGATCTCAGACACCACGACTGTCTGGGTATTGGTGAACGTCTATCAGAAAGATTTACCCTACGTTCGCGTGGGAGATACGGTGACCATTCAGACGGACACTTATCCCGAAGCGTTCCACGGGCGTATTGCGTATGTCGCGGCCTCTCTGGATCCGAGCACGCGCACATTGCAGGCGCGGATCGAAACTCCAAATCCTGGCGACAAGCTCAAAAAAGATATGTACGTGGTTGCGACCGTGAACGCCGGTACGATTCGCGATGCAATTGCTCTTCCCGATGCCGCCGTCCTGCGGGATACCGAGAACCAGCCGTTTGTTTATGCCGCGGCATCTGCGAACCAGTTTGGCAGACGATCGGTAACACTCGGAGAAAGTTTGAATGGTCAGACGCAGATCACCGGTGGGCTGAAACCTGGTGACCGAGTCGTCGGAAATGGAAGCTTGTTCCTGCAGTTTGCAAACTCGCTGCAGCGCTAGCCGGATCGTGAAGACTTTGAGAGACAATTCCAACGACTCTCTAAGAATGGGATTCATCAAGACTGAATGATCCACCGAATAGTCCAAGCGGCGCTGCGGCAAAGGTTCCTGGTGTTGATGCTGACCGCTTTCATCACAGTCGGCGGGATCCTGTCTTTTCAAAGGATGCCGGTCGATGCCTATCCCGACCTCTCTCCGCCTCAGGTTGAAATCATCACCCAGTGGCCGGACCATGCCGCCGAAGAAGTTGAGCGGCTAGTCACTCTTCCCCTCGAACTCGAGATGAACGGCGTGCCTCACATGGTTGTGATGCGCTCCATCTCGCTCTACGGGCTCTCCGATCTCATCCTGACCTTCGAGGAGAGCACCGATGATTATTTTGCGCGGCAGATTGTTTTTGAGCGGCTAGCGCAAGCGACGTTGCCAACAGCAGTGACCCCAACTCTGGCGCCCCTGTTCAGTCCTAGCGGCTTGGTTTATCGCTATGTTCTGGAGAGTCCCGACCGCAGCCCACAGGAACTGAAAACTATTGAAGACTGGGTGATTGAGAGAGCTTATCGATCGGTTCACGGGGTTGCAGACGACTCAGGCTTCGGCGGAACGGTGATGCAATATCAGGTGCTGCTCGACCCAGCGCGCATCTACGGATATCACCTAACCATTCCGCAGGTCACTGCGGCTCTGGCTGCTAACAATTCAAATGCCGGCGGCGGCTTCTATTCTCAAGGGGGACAGTTCTATTACGTTCGCGGGATCGGGTTGGTCCGAAACACAGATGACATTGGAAACATCGTAGTTGGAGCTAACAAAGGCGTGCCCATTCGAGTGCGCGATGTGGGAGACGTAACCATCGGGCACGCGCCGCGCCTGGGCGAATTCGGCTTCCAGAAAAATGACGACGCCGTGGAAGGTGTCATTCTCATGCTGCGTGGGCAGCAGACGCAAAACGTGTTGAAAGGTGTGGAAGCAAAGACCGAGGAACTGAACCGTCAGATTCTGCCTCCTGACGTCAAAATTCATCCTTATTATGACCGGAGTGAGTTAGTAGACCTGACCACGGACACGGTCGAGGCGAATCTTCTTCGTGGCATGGTGTTGGTCTTAGTTGTTTTGATTTTTTTTCTGGTCAGCTTTCGCGCTGCTGTTATCGTTGCGCTCACGATTCCGCTCTCGCTCTTGTTTGCCTTCATCGTGCTTCATGCGCACGACGTGGCCGCGAATCTGCTTTCCATCGGGGCCATCGACTTCGGAATTGTCATCGACGGCACGGTCGTGATGATTGAGAACATCTACCGCGAGCTGGCACTGCGCGAGGGGCAGACCTACAACCTGAGCGAGGTTATTCTTGCCGCTGCCAAAGATGTGGATCGGCCCATCTTCTATTCGGTTGCCGTCATCCTCGCCGGATACCTTCCGATCTACGCCTTAAGTGGCCCCTCGGGAAAACTGTTCCACCCGATGGCCGAGACGATGTCGTTTGCGCTGATCGGTGCGCTCATTTTGACGCTGACGCTGATCCCTGTGCTCGCCTCCTACTGGTTCAAGAAAGGCGTGCGGGAGAAACCGAATCGCGCATTCGAATGGATGAAGCGGAAGTATGCAGGGCAATTGGATTGGGCACTCGATCGGCCGAAGACGACCATCGCAATTGCCACCTTGATCTTTGGGGCTGCGTTGCTTCTGGTTCCCTTCATCGGTGGCGAATTCATGCCCCACCTTGACGAAGGCGCGCTCTGGGTGCGGGCCACCATGCCCTACACTATTTCCTTCGAAGAGGCTGGGAGCATTGCGCCTCAGATACGCGACATCCTTATGTCGTATCCGCAGGTCACCGTCGTGGGTTCGGAGTTAGGTCGCCCCGACGACGGCACCGATCCCACAGGTTTTTTCAACTGCGAGTTCTATGTCGGCCTCAAGCCTTACAAGGACAAAAGTTGGACCGGCCAGATCAGCGAGAAAAAACAGCTCATCGAATCGATCAACAACAAACTCACTGCCTTCCCGGGAATTATTTTCAACTACACTCAACCCGCGGAAGATGCCGTAGACGAAGCACTGACCGGCCTCAAAAGCTCGTTGGCGGTCAAAGTATATGGCGACAATCTCAATGTCCTTCAGGATAAAGCAATACAGATCAAGACCACTCTATCGAAAATACCAGGCTTCACAGATCTCACCGTCGTACGCGAACTTGGCCAGCCTAGTCTTCTGCTCGACGTCGACCGCGGCAAAATCGCCCGGTATGGGATCAACGTTGCCGATGTCGAAGCTGTGATTTCGGCCGCAGTGGGCGGGCAGGCGGTCACTCAAGTGATTCAAGGGGAAAAGCTGTTCGATCTGGTCGTCCGCATGCAGCCCCAGTTTCGCAGCAGCGCCCATGAGATCGGAAACTTGTTGGTGGGCACCCCGGATGGTCAGCAAATTCCACTCAGCCAGCTCGCCAATATCACTCAGGGCAACGGTGCGTCCTTTATTTATCGCGAAAACAACTCCCGCTACATCGGCGTGCAGTACAGTGTCGAGGGGCGAGACTTGGAGCGGGCGGTGCGAGACGGCCAGGCGGCCGTGAAGAAGGTGGTGACACTGCCACAGGGCTACCGGATGGAATGGGGCGGCGAATACAGCCAGTTTCTCGAAGCCAGGTCCCAGATGTATTTTATCGGTCCACTCGCCGTCGTGCTGATTTTCATGATCTTGTTCGCACTGTACGGAAATTTCAAATTCCCCGTGACCATTGCCCTGGGTGTCATCATGACTGAACCAGTAGGAGCGCTGGTTGCGCTGAAGCTCACGCACACTCCGTTCAGCGTTTCTTCGGTCCTGGGTCTTCTGGCGTTGCTCGGGGTTTCCGTGGAGACTGCCGTCATTCTAGTTTCCTACATCAATAAGTTGCGGCTGGAAGGTATGGGGATCCGCGTGGCCACCAGGGAAGCTTCGCTCTTACGCCTTCGTCCAATCATGATGACGGCTCTCGTCGCGTGCCTGGGATTGCTGCCGGCGGCCCTTTCCACCGGCATTGGATCGGATACTCAAAGGCCATTCGCCATAGTCATCGTGGCCGGCCTCATCTCCCGCCTCTTCATCGGATTTTTCGTTAATCCCGTGTTGTACGAGATGGTTGCCCGTGAAGGCGATGTGCTCCAGGTCTGACGAAGATTCTTCAGGAACGCTCAAATGGGGGCTATTGGCCCGGTTTTTGTTACTATCCAAGGGGAGCCGTTGCGGGGTAAAGCACTGGTTCGATCCAGACTTATTTGTAGAAATTTGGGCCCGTAGCTCAGCGGTTAGAGCAGTGGACTCATAATCCATTGGTCCAAGGTTCAAATCCTTGCGGGCCCACCATTTAATCTTCAATCGCTAACAGTCCGATGTTGGTCCGTGTACCTTTCCGGAAAGGAGACCCGACGGGATGTTGAGAGTCGCTGCCGTGTCGATGGTTCTTCTCGCTGGGCTTGGCTTTGCTCAGAAGCAAACTGATTGGATCAACACATCGAACAGTCCAGAGATCCAATACCGCGTGCAATTATTTGACGACGCAAAGACTTGTTATCTCGACTTTCGCGACAAGAAGCAGGGCAAAGGATACACGACGTTCGACGCGGCTGTGGATTACAAGTCGATGGACTCGGATTCAGATTCGAACTCGAACAGCCAACAGTCGACGAAAATCAAGTCGGAGAACGAGCACATCGTAACTGCTGCTACTCAGACTGGCAGTGCGCGTATCTCCGATTGTTCTGGGATCTCCGAGATTAAGGTCAACTATATCCAGCGCCATTAACTACCTACCATCCCGCTCCGCCACACGCTTCTACTTGTTACAAACGGATGAAAAGCGAGAAAATTCCGCACCTGTCGTTTGCGGAGATTCCCCTGCGATGAAACAATACCCCAATGCATAAATCTATGAAGACAGCAGTCAACCTATTGGCAGTTGGAACGTTGTTGCTAGGGCATGCCCTGGCACAAACTTCAACGCCGGCGACTCCACCAGCCTCCTCCACGAAAACCCAGACACCCGCAGCCAATCACCCGGCAACCGCGGCAAAGACCGTGGCACCGTTGGCGCTCAAGACTCAAAAAGATAAGTTCAGCTATGCCCTGGGGATGAATACTGGGAAGAGAATGGCGGACAGTCTGAACAAGCAGTCGGTTCCATTCGATCCGGCCATTCTGACGCGTGGGCTGAAGGACGCCCTGGCGGGTGGTAAAACTCTGCTCACCGATGAGGAAGCCCAGGCCGTGCTTACCGATGTGCAGAAAGAAATGCACGAGAAGCAACAAGCGAAGATGCAGGCCGCGGGCGCCGCAAACAAAAAAGAAGGAACGGATTTTCTCGCTGCCAACAAAAGCAAGGAAGGCATCGTCACGCTGCCGAGCGGCCTGCAGTACAAAATTCTCACAGAAGGCAAGGGACCGAAGCCCACAGCCAGCGATTCCGTGGTCTGCAACTACCGCGGCACGCTCATCAATGGAACAGAGTTTGACAGCTCTTATAAACGCGGCCAGCCCGCGACTTTTCCTGTAGGTGGAGTCATCAAGGGATGGACTGAGGCGCTGCAACTCATGCCCGTCGGCTCGAAATGGCAGCTCTTTATCCCCTCCGATCTGGCTTACGGTGAGCGCGGTGCAGGCGCCGATATTGGCCCAGATGCCACTCTGATCTTCGAAGTGGAACTGCTCTCCATCGAGGACAAGAGTAAAGAGAAGGCTCCGGACAAAGATAAAGATCAGGAAAAGAAATAAAGTTACGGATTCGTTTAGCTCAAGAACGGCGCCGCATCAGCGGCGCCGTTCTTATTTCGTCCACCCTCTACCGCCCTAACAGACCTGGATTGGCCCCGATTAACCACTTTGGGGCACTGTGGCTGCCCGTCGTTGACAGGCTCAGTACCGCAGCGTAGCGTTGCCTCAGGTCCGACAACATCTCAAATTTGGGCGGAGGGGCGACCATGTTGTGCAGATCTTTCTGCGCAGCGGTGATTTTATGTCTTGCAGTAAATAGCGCGGCGCAAGACCCAACCAAAATAGAACCCAAGCACTACCGGCTGCTTTTTGAGAATGAAAAGGTGCAAGTGGTCAGCGTCCACTATGGGCCGCACGAGAGGTCTCAGATGCATGACCACCCCGGCGGTGTAGTGGTCATCGTCACGGGGGGACACCTCCGGTTCACTGATCCCAACGGCAAGGTCACCGAGGTTTATTCCAAGGCGGGTGAAGCCCGATGGTTTCCGCCCTTCAAGCACGAGGTCGAGAACGTTGGCGACGAACCCTATAATGCGGTCTACGTCGGCATCAAAGGAAAATTAACCAGCGCAGTAAGTAATCCGAAAGAAGAATCGCCGATAAGTCCCGAACAATTGGCGGCAATCATGGCTGAGTATTCGCCAGCATCAGCACAGCAACAATAACGGCGTCCGGCGACCCGACGCCGACTGAAGAACGAGTGTTCCTGCCGATGTCGCGCAAAACCTAGCCGAAGGCCGTTCCCTATCCGTATAATCATTTTTTAACGATTCTTCCCTCTTCAAAGGAATTCTATGGCGCACATGGTCTTCTGCGTAAAACTCAAAAAAGAATTGCCCGGCCTGGACGAGCCCCCGTTCGATAACGACCTTGGCCGCAAGGTGTATGACAATGTTTCCGAGCAGGCCTGGAGGATGTGGGTAGAACACTGCAAGATGCTGCTGAACGAATACCGCTTAAACCCGGCCCGCCGCGAGGATCAGGAAGTCATCGTGAAGCAGATGGATCAGTTTTTCTTTGGAGAAGGCTCGGCCCTGCCCAAGGAATACGTTCCTCCTGCTCAGAAATAGCAGAACTCAAACGTTCTCGTGCGGTGGGAATTTTAGCTGTTCACACTGTTGAAATATTTCCCTTCCGCCGAGTTAACTCCCTTCCTGCCATTCAATTACCGCTTTGGTTACTACTGCACTAATATTGATGCACATTTAATCACCCCGTAACATTCCCTTGCTACAACGGAGATGTGGATCTGCATGGCTACAACACGCTGATCCTTTCCGACCTGCATCTCGGTGCAGAGACGAGTCATGCCCGCGAAGCCACGCGCGTGCTCAAGGAAAATCGTTTCCAGCGGTTGATCCTTCTTGGCGATATTTTTGCCGATCTCAACTTCGCCCGCCTCACCAAGGATCATTGGAAGTTTCTCGGTTATATCCGCAAGTTATCGAATCCGAAGCGAAACGTTGAAGTGGTTTGGGTGGAAGGCAACCATGACCACGGACTGACGAACATCATGTCGCACCTGGTCGGCGTTCGCGTGTATCAGCATTACTCATGGGAATACGCCGGACTGCGGCACATCGCGATTCACGGCCACCAGTTCGATGGCTTCCAGGTAAATAATGTCAGGCTGAATACGCTGGGCACTTCACTCTATCTGCAACTGCAGAAGCTCGATTTCAAGAACAAGCCGATCGCGCGCCTGATTGACCGGCTGAATACGCGATGGCTGCGCATGTCATCGAAAGTTTCCTCGGGAGCATTGAATTATGCGCGGCAGCACGGCGCTGACCGCATTTTCTGCGGCCACACTCATCAGGCCATTCATGTTGAACAGGATGGCATCGACTACTACAACTCAGGCGGCTGGGTCGACTCCCGTCTGACGTATCTGACCGTTGATGAACAGGGGGTTCGCATCCATGACTACAACGAGCACGATTACGACAAGCACGAATCCATCGAGCGAGCTGACGATCGTGATTCCAGCCAAGAACGAGGCGAAGCTGATTCCGCGGCTGCTGACTTCTCTGATGAATCAGGACTACTCGAAGATGTCGAGTACGAGAGTGTTGGTCGCTGACGCGAACTCAACCGATGGAACGCCCGATATCGTGATGAGTTTTCGTGATCGCCTGAACGTGAAGGTAATCCGCGGCGGAATGCCTTCGGTTGGCCGCAACCTGGGCGCGGCCCAGGCCGAGAGCGGCTTCGTGCTCTTCCTCGATGCCGATATCGAGCTGGCGCATCCCTCCGTCGTACGCCGCGCGGTGGAACTGGCGCAGCGCAAGCAACTTCATTGTGTGACCACGAACATTCTTTGCCGGGGCGGCAGCTGGATCGACAAGCTCTTTTATGCGGGCAACGACTTCTTTCAATACCTATCGCGTCTGCACCATCCATTTGCCACGGGAATGTTCATGCTCTTCGATCGCAAGAAGTTCTGGAAGCTGGGTGGATTCCATGAGCAAGTCGCGTTCGCCGAGGACTACCTGCTCAGCCAGCAAGTGGCGCGGAGTCGTTTCGGAATCGTCCGCGGCGGCGTTTACACCACGAATCGCCGCTTCCAGAAGATGGGGCATCTGCGCGTGGGCTGGCTGTTCTTGAAAACTGCGATGAACTATTGGAATGAAAACTACTTCCTGCGCGATCACAAGTACTGGCAGACATAAGGCCTTCTGTGCGGCGATAGGCCGAACGATTGATCCGTTTATGTGCCAAGCTAGAAAACCCAAACCAAAACCGAAAGCAAAAATCCGATGTCATTCCGAATCGGGCGGAACGCCCGGTGAGGAACCCGCTTTCCCATCCCCTCATCCAAGCCGCCTACTCTGAGGAGAAAGTCAAGACTAGGAAACAAAGACTAGGTGTTCGCTTTAGGTGGCGCAGCAATTCAAGCGCAATTTCCGGTTTCAGAACCGCAGCACAATGCCCGTCGATATCCGCACATTGTTCTGCGTCGTATCAAAAAAACGAGTCTGCACGTAATCGCCCTGAACTCGCCAGGCGATGGGCTTGATGATCTTGTAATCGATGCCGCCTCCAAGAGCGGTGGCGAATGATGTGTCGGTAGTAACGCCGTTCACGTCGACATGCCCGGCGCCAAACAATGCTTCCGCGAACGGACGAAACTTCCCGGCGGAGAACGAAACTCGTGGACCAAACAGATAATTGTGCTCGGTCACATCGGAATTAAACGTTCCGCAGGTCGTTGCAAACCCAGCGATGCACGCGCCCTGGAAGTTCTGCGAACCGTAGTGGGCATCGAAATCGGCGACGAATCCGATGAATGGCAGAATCTTCCCTTCCACCGACGCTTCCCAACCATTGGTATTGGCGCGATCAATCGACGATAGATCAGTGTTGTAATACGAATAACCGAAGAAAACGTTGCCGCTGGGAACCTGGGCGCTGGCCAAACCCGCGAGCGACAGCAAAGCAAAGATGATGAGTCCACTCTTTCGCATAACGATACGAATCCTGCCTTTCTGATTGATTGGTCTAAGTTGATTTTGAATTTGATTCGAAAAATTTAGATGCGCGAAGGTGCGCTTGGGTCAACTGAGAGTTGTGTCGATTTTTACCCGGTGGCACGCGGAGGATTGGGCATTCCTCCGCGTTCAAGAATGACAAAAAATTACAAAGGACGCTGCAAGGCTAGGGCGTTCGTTGCCCAGCCTCGCCACAGGCAGTGAGTCTCGATTACAAATTTTATCGTCGCAGAGTCGTACCGAGCTGAGATTCTCAGAAGCGCCACACCAGTCCGGCCGATCCTCGGTATTCATTCTGGTTCGCGCTGAGCAGGCGGGTATGGACGTAATCGAATTGCAGGCGCCAGGAAAAATTATGCAGGAACAATAAATGAAACTTGCGATCGACTCCGCCCCCGACGTCCTCCGCAACGATGAAGTGGGTTACGCCGTCCGACGTCTCTCTTTGGAATCCTCCCAGAAGGTGCACGAAGGGGCGCCACTTTCCATAATTGTGGGAAACCCGCGGGCCCAGAAGCAGGTCGTACTGTTGAATTCCCTTCCGGTAATAGCCGCTGGTGTCGACCACGGCCCCGAAAAAAGAATATCGCGGAAACGGCATGTCTTCGGCCGATGCGGCCCAGCCGCGAAATGTATAACGATTTACCACGTCCACAGAATCCGACTCGGAAACTCCAACATAAACATTTCCACTTGGAATGAGCTGAGCTCGTGAGATGTTGGCAAACAGCATAAAACTCAGGAAGCCCAGAACCACGGCTGCGGTTTTCGACACGAAAATAGTTCCTCCCAGGCAACAATAATGCCAGCAGCAAATTCTACCTGAATGTGTGAAATTCGTTAGATGCAGTGTAGCGGACCTTCAAGATGCCTGCGCCGCAAAATTCTGCGGGGTACCGCTTTGGCACCTTAAAGCGAAAAATTACCGTTTTTTCATGATTCCAAAAGCTCACAATTCACGTCTATCTATTACGATCAACTCCACCAGGACGAACTCGCAAATCTAGTCGCGCCACATAAACATTCTGCCGGAACACTATTTAAGGAGTCGACGTTGAAGCTCAATTTGCAAACTCGCAATCGTGAAGATGTCATGATCGTTCACTGCCACGGCCGCATCGTCTACCGCGATGAGGTGGCTGCGCTGTCGCGTCTAGTGGGCCAGATCATTGCAAACCGGGGCAAGGTGCTGCTCGATCTTAGCGGCGTCAGTTTCATCGATGGCGCGGGCATGGGTGAACTTGTGCTTTTGCATACTTGGGCGCAATCCCGGAATGCGGAGCTGAAGTGCGCCAGTCCCAGCCCTCTGGTTCGTGAACTCTTTGATCTTACCAATCTAAATTCGGTGCTCGAGATCCATACTGATCTGGACGGTGCTTTGGCGGCATTCCAGTCCGGTGCATACGACTCGGAGGAACTCTGCGCCGACTGCTGATTCGTCCGCGGATAGCACGATGCGCATTACGAATCTAATACTAACAACCTCAAAGCGGGGACGTGGTTGTGCTATGTCCCCGCGCTTCTAAGCTTTCACGAAAGGTTCCGCAGCTAAGTCTCGCGCTGAAAGCGGTAGCGTCCTGCCCGCTCCAGCGCGACCACCTCAGCCACTTTCAGAAACGCTCGCGCAGCATGGGATAACCCGGCCTCTTTCCGGTAAATCAGGCGCAGCTTACGCTGTACGCGCAGCTCCCGCACCGGGATGCATACCAGCTCTCCGCGGGCCAACTCTGACTCAACGCTGATCTCCGGCATAAATGCAACGCCATTTCCCATGGCGACGAATTGTTTGATGGCCTGCAGAGTCGGCAGTTCCAGCCCCATGTGCAGCGGCGTTTTATGCCGCTGGAATGTCTGTAACACCTTCTCGCGATACGGCGACGAAACGATGTGGGCCACAAACGACTCCGCGCCAAGCTGCCGGATGCTCACTTCACTCGCCGTTGCCAGCGGATGCTTCGGAGGAACCACCAGCACCAATTCATCAAGATAGACAACCACCGAATGCAGCCGTGCCTCCTCCGGTTTGTAGGAAAGCACTCCCAATTCTGCGCTGTGCTGCAACACATCGTCTGGAATGCGACTCCCCAAAGCCCGCTGCACCGTGATCTTGATCATGGGATGCAGCCGAAGAAACTCCGCCAGCACCGGCAAGAGATAAAGCGCGGTGAATTCGTTGGCTGCAATCACCAACTTTCCTTTTTGCAGCTCGCGCAATTCAGCCAGCGATTCGTGTGCATCGTGACGCAGGTTTAGCAGCTTCTCGGCATACTCGTAAAGCACCTTGCCGGCATCGGTCAGAACCCCTTCTCGGGACGACCGGTCGAACAGGCTCTCCCCCAGTTCGTCCTCCAGCTTGCGGATGGTCTGGCTGACCGCCGACTGGGTTCTGTAAAGCTTTTCCGCTGCTCGCGAGAATCGACCCTCGCGCGCCACACTCAGAAAGACTTCTAGTTGGGAAAGCTCCATATTCGCTCGCTTAATATTAACTTAGCGATACATTAGCATAACTTATCATAGAAGCACAACTAATGATCGTTAAATAATTATAAGTATTGCTTCAGTCGAGCTTCGCCGTACCATGAGAGAGGTAAAGATCGCGAAACATTGTTCCGATGGTAATAAAGGAAGAAGAAACGAATGGCCGCTGAAAACGTCCGGATTACGGTTTTCGACACCACTTTGCGCGACGGCGAACAGTCGCCGGGTTGCAGCATGAACCATCAGGAGAAGCTGCGTCTGGCCCACCAGCTCGACCGTCTGGGAGTCGATGTCATCGAAGCCGGGTTTCCGATCGCTTCCGATGGCGATTTTGAAGCAGTGAAGGCGATCTCGGCAGTCATCCGCCGGCCCATCATCGCAGGGCTTGCCCGCGCCAGCCGGCCCGATATCGAGCGCGCATGGGAGGCTTTGCAGGATGCCGCGCACCCGCGGATTCACGTCTTCCTCGCGACTTCCGACATTCATTTGCAGTACAAGCTGCGCATCACCCGCGAACAGTGCCTTGCGCAAGCCCGCGAAGCGGTCGCCTTCGCCAAGTCGCTCTGTGCTGATGTCGAATTTTCACCCGAAGACGCCACGCGCACCGACCCGGAATTTCTCTGTCAGGTGCTCGATGCGGTCGTCGCCGCCGGGGCCACCACGCTCAATATTCCGGATACCGTTGGCTATACCATTCCTTCGGAATTCGGCGAACTGATTTCAACCATCCGCCGCCGCGTGAAAGGAATCGAGAACGTTACCATCTCCGCCCATTGTCACAACGATCTCGGCATGGCCGTCGCCAATACCA
This sequence comes from uncultured Acidobacteriaceae bacterium, assembly GCA_963808195.1. Classification (GTDB taxonomy): domain Bacteria; phylum Acidobacteriota; class Terriglobia; order Terriglobales; family Acidobacteriaceae; genus Sulfotelmatobacter. Next base: position 51,963 of record CAWEEW010000015.1, read on the forward strand.
TGGCGGCGATTACCGCCGGAGCCCGACAGGTGGAATGCACGATCAACGGAATCGGCGAACGCGCAGGAAACGGCGCACTCGAAGAAATCGTCATGGCGATGCGCGTGCGCCGCGACCGCTATCCTTACGAGGTCGGCATTGCCGGCGAACATCTTTTTCTTGCCAGCCAGATGCTGAGCGAAATCACAGGCGTGCCCGTGCAGCCGAACAAGGCCGTCACGGGCCGCAACGCCTTCGCGCACGAAGCCGGCATTCACCAGGATGGCGTGCTCAAGAATCCGTTGACCTACGAAATCATGACGCCGCAGTCGGTCGGCGTACCGGATTCACGGCTTGTCTTGGGTAAGCACTCCGGCCGTCACGCGCTCGCCATCCGCTGCGAACAGCTTGGTTATAAATTCGACCGCCGCGCTCTCGATGACATTTATCGACGCTTTGTTCGGCTCGCCGATAAGATCAAGCACGTCGAAGATCATCACCTTCTCGAATTGATCCGCGACACCCACAAACCGGCGGCATCAGCCACGCCGCTATTCGAACCGCTTGCCGCAGTTGCCTCAGCCGCGGCAAGCGCCTCTGCCCGCGAATCATCGCGCGAAACGCCACGGTCGTTTCCGCTAGCGCAACCCGCCAACGCTTTCAGCCTGCCGGTGACCAGCCCCCCTGACCCGCACCACGACCAAGAGGATTATCTCTGGGGCGTGTAGGATATGGGGCGTATAGAAATGGAATAGGATGGCATGGCGGACCCAAACCCCACAGGCATCCATTTTGAAGGCAGTCAGCCAATCCTGCGCGTCGAAGACATGCAGGCCAGCCTCCACTTCTATGTGGACCTGTTAGGTTTTCGCAACGTTCATTGGGGGACCGATGAATTTACCCGCGTAAACCGCGACCGGGCCGGCATCTACCTCTGCCGCGGCGGTCAAGGCCAGGGGCGCGCGTGGTTGTGGATCGGCGTGGAGGATGTCGAAAAACTGCACGAAGAATACACAGCTCGCGGAGTCGCAATTCGTTTGCCTCCCACGAACTATCCGTGGGCTCTCGAAATGCACGTCGAAGATCCCGACGGAAACGTCATCCGCTTCGGATCAGACTCGAAGTAACGAGAAAATTCCGGTTTTCGTAAACACTTCCCGGCAGCTTGGTAGCGCTCGTCGTATCGGGATACACTAACTCGGCATGCTTCTCAATCTCACCATCCTCCCCGGCGACGGCATTGGCCCGGAAGTCACCGAGCAAGCCGTCGCAGTGCTGCAAGCCGTTGCCGACACGTTCGGCCATCAACTCAAACGTCAAACGAAGAATGTCGGCGGCGCAGCACTGGCTACCGTAAACGACCCTCTCCCCCCCGACACCATTCAGGCTTGCGTCTCATCGTCGGCAGTGCTGTTGGGCGCGGTGGGAAGTCCCGCGTTCGATCATTACCCCAACCATCTTCGCCCCGAGGCTGGACTGCTACGTTTGCGGCGCGAACTGGGCGCCTACGCCAATCTTCGTCCCGCTATCTGTTTTCCCGCACTTGAAGATTGTTCGCCGCTGCGTGCTGAACTGGTTCGCGGTACCGACATCATGATCGTGCGCGAACTGCTGGGAGGTCTCTATTTCGGCGAGCCGCGATCCATCACCGGAGAACCCGGCTCCCGCGTAGCACTTAACACGATGACCTATGGAGAAGCGGCCATCGAGCGCATCGCCCGCGTGGGTTTTGACCTAGCCACAAAGCGCCGGAAAAAAGTCTTGTCTGTCGACAAGGCCAATGTTCTTGAGTGCTCGCGCCTGTGGCGTGAAGTCGTCACACGTTGCGCGAAAGATTATCCCGACGTGCAACTCTCCCACATGTATGTGGACTCCGCGGCCATGTCGCTCGTGCAACGTCCCAAAGACTTCGACGTGATGCTCACAGAAAATACGTTTGGCGACATTCTTTCCGATCAGGCCGGTGGGGTGGTTGGATCGCTGGGCCTGCTGGCTTCAGCCAGCATTGGTGGCCCGGTTGGCTTATACGAGCCCGTGCATGGCTCAGCCCCCGACATTGCCGGCAAGGGAATCGCGAACCCTCTGGGCGCGATCCTTTCTGCCGCGCTGCTGTTGCGCCATTCTTTTCAGCTGGAGCACGAAGCGGTTTGCATCGAAAACGCCGTCAACGCGGTGCTGGATACAGGAGCTCGTACCGCGGATCTGGTGCGTGCCGGACAAGGTCCGATATCGACGACGGAAATGGGCCGCAGGGTTGTAGAAGCGGTGAAGGCGCCGGTAGCAAAACAGAAGTCAGCGTGACCAGATTGGCATAACTAGGATCGGCGTAATCAGGACGAAGTGATTGCTAAAGCCGCGGCGCGGGACCAGGCAGGGACTTCGCCGGCTGGGCCGCGCCCATCGATCCGCCGTCGTACTTTCCGCTGATGTCATACCAGCGCACGCGCAACATTTCCTGAAACATACGCGCGCCGTCCAGCACGGGATGAATGCGCGTGTCTCCGCTGTGCCCCCAGTGAACGGCGACTTCTTTCACGCGCAAGCCAAACTTGCGCGCCAGAAAAAGAATTTCCGGATCAAATCCCCAGCGCTCGATGCGCTGCAGCGGCAGAATGGTTTGTGCAGCCTGCCGAGTAAAAGCCTTGAACCCGCACTGCGTATCTTTGAACTTCAGCCCGAGAATCATCCGCATCAGCAGATTGAAGACCCTGCCAAAAATCTGGCGATGCACCGACTGCCGCTGCGTTTGCAACTCCGCACGCAACCAACGCGAGCCGATGGCAATGTCGGCACCCTGCGCCAGCGCGGCCAGCAACTTGGGCATCTCTTCGATCGGCGACGATAAGTCGGCGTCGCTAAATACCACCACGTCGCCTCGCGCCTTCAGCATTCCGTGGCGCACGCTGAAACCCTTGCCTCGGTTTCCGGGGTTCTCCACCAATCGTACGATCGGATTCTTTTCTGCGAATCCGCGCACCAGATCGGCGGTATTATCCCGCGATCCATCGTTTACCACGATGACTTCCGTATCCCACCCTTGCTGGCGCACATATGCCAGAATCCGCTCAAGGGTAGCGCCGAGGCGCGTTCCCTCGTTATAGGCCGGAATGACGATGCTGTAAGTCATTGTCCCAGAACAGCCGCTCTACATCATACGCTTGGAAATTGCAGCTTGATCTTATAAACCGCTTCCTGCCAGCTGCCCGATAGGAGCGAATAAGATGTCTTTTTCCTGAAAGCTGTTGCCCTAGAACCGCGATTCTAGACGGCAGACTACAATTAAGAAAGCTGCGGTGGTAAGAAGGCTAGTACCTAGACAACCCGAACCGGGCGATTATGCCACCTTGCGTTGCTGTACCAGCATGCTGAAAAACTCATTGACCAGTTCCCCGTCGAGCAAGCCCTGGCGGGCTTTCTCCCGCATGGTCTGCGAGGACTGCTCGTGACCCATCGCGGGCTTGTAGGGCCGCGCTGTCCGAAGGGCATCGTACACATCCACCACCTGCAAAACCAATGGTAATAGAGGAATTTCGCCCGCTTTCAGTCCATCCGGGTAGCCCGATCCATCCACATGCTCGTGATGATGCCGGATGATGGGGAGCACCAGCCGCAGCGATTTCAGCGGCTTGCAGATGTTTTCCCCGGTGACCGGATGCCGCTTCATAATCTCCCACTCCGCCGCTGACAGATCGCTGCCTTTTTTCAGAATGTCATCCGGCACGGCAATCTTGCCCAGATCGTGCAGAAATCCTCCACGCCGCAGCGCCACGATCGAATCCTGATCCAGCGCTAGGTGCCGGCCCAAATCCGCACAGTAAGAGGCCAGTCGCTCGCAGTGCCCTTCGGTGTACGGATCGCGTCCCTCAACGATCAAGCCCAGCGTGCACAGCACCGAATCCGCCGTCTCCAGCTCATCGGTGAACTCCTTCACCCGCAGCAGCGAACTCACCCGCGCCGTCAGTTCCTCCGCCAGCACCGGCTTGTTCAGGAAGTCATCCGCACCGGCCTCGATGCCGCGCACCTTGTCGGAGCTATCGCTTAGCCCCGTGATCAGAACAAACGGAATCAGACGCGTAGCTGGATCGCCCTTGAGTTCGCGGCAAAAATCATAGCCCGACTTGCCCGGCATCTTCACATCCGACAAAATCAGGTCCGGTAACTGCCGCCGCACCTCCGCCTCGGCCTGCTCGGCGTCGGCCGCCGTAACCACGTCATAGCCGCGCGCCGATAGCAATTGGTTCATCAACCCCGCGATCCCGGGATGATCGTCCACCACAAGAATCCGCGCAGCACGCCGCACCGGAAATAACCGCTCGATCTTGCGACCTAAATCTATTTCTTCACGCGAGGTTGTCCAAGGTTGGCCACCGGCATCTGGACGAGAATCGGTCGGGGAACCCATTCGTACACACTTGCTGTATTAATTCTAGCTCAATATATAAACCCACAACTGCGCCACTAGTTGCTATATCGATGACACTCTTGCCCGCAGTCCGGTTTTGGTTCCCAGTTTCGGAAGGTTCTTTGCTCAATTTGTGACTTATAACCTTGCGCGAGTGCAGACTTACTGCTTAGCCTCGGCCATGCGATACCTTTTTCAATTTCGTCGCCTAAGCATTATGTTGCTGGCCTCTCTTGCGATGGTTGTCTGGATTCAACCAGATGCCGCTTGGGCCACAGCCAAACCTCACGTCATCACTTTCGGTAAATGGACCACGGTCCAGTGGATGCCCGGGATATCGGCAGAAGGCAAAGATAGCAATAAAGATAGAGGTAAAGACAAGGGGGCGCTCGCAACAGCCGCACCGTCGCTCGCCTTGCCGCTCGTCTCGAAGGTGCGACCGCTTCTCGTCGACGCCCGCGTGAAGGAGTTCACGCTCGGCCCAGCGCACGACGTAACCGACCGCTTATTCGTAGTCCGCCGTGCCTTCCGCGTCAACGATAGCCTGCCCCAAGAATCCGCAACTCCTCCGCACTGGCAATGGCAACGTGGCGGATGGCTGCTAGTCAACCGCGTGACTGGCCGTATCTCGCCCATCAATTTGCCGGAGTTCGACGTCGTCTACTCCGACGTCATTTGGTATCGCGACTACGCCGCGTACTGTGGCGTCTCCGATGACAGCAAGCAAATCTATGCCATGGTCGCCCAGATCAATCGCCGGAAGCCGATCGTAAAATGGCTGATAGTAGAGACGAAATTCGCCGTCGAAACTCAGCAATGGCAGATTCCCGAACCGCCGTGCAGGCTGCCGGATTGGCAGCGATCTCCCGCCCGCGTAACCTTCGAAGCAAATCCATCGACGAAACGAACGTACGTGATTCGAGGTCACTCTGTGGATATGTCGACCGCCGAAGAAGATGAGGAGGAAGCGGCGAAATGAAGAAGGACGAAACACTACGCGCCGCAAAAGAAGTTGCCATCCTAAGGAGAGGAGACAGTGGCGCCTCGGCTAGAAAAAACGTGACGAACCAAACCCACTCAAGACCCGGCTGCTGGATCAATGAGTGAAATGGCGATGTTGCGCCAAGAATCAGGAGACACGCTGGCCAGTCGGCACATCCGCGCAAATGGAATGATAGTGCGGGAACATTGGCAAGACAACCCCGGTCGAGTTACAGCAGAGAAGCCACAGAGGCTACTGATTCTCTCCGCCAGATTGACGACCAAGGCGCTCCCAACGCAAGTGACCCCAGCGTGGCGGGTCCGGGAGCGGGGGCGGGAGCAACGAGAGACGCGGGATTCGGTTGCTCGACAGTGTCCTTGTCATCCGAACTTTCTGTCGCACCGGCGATGATGGCCTTGCCAGGGATGGTCTCGTACGCATAGCCGCTCAATACGCTCGTGGATTGGTGCCCGTTGACCGAGACCGAAATGCGCGCCCAGCCGTAGTGAAACTTACCGTTGATCGTGAACTTGATTCCAAGGTAACGATTCTTAAGTCCCTCGCCTCCGTTCGCCCATTGGCCGAACCAAACTGTGTGTGCAGGATTGCGGTAATACACATCCCCATAGAGGACGCCCCGCGTTCCGAATTGTCTGCCGGGGCCAATTCGTTCTCCTATGCGTAACGCAACCGCATGATCTTGCGCGGCGGTCGCGACGACCTCGTTTATGCCGAACGAGGAGGCCGACTGAGCTTTAACGCTCCGCATACCCACCGACGTAGTGGCATCGACGGCAGAAAAGAATGTGATATCCCCTTTGCCGTCGTGATTCAAATCGATGATCGTACCGACAAGGGGCACATGCGCTGGCGTGTAGACAATCTTGGCCTCGGCGGCTGACGCTAGAGCCACCACCGCCGCTCCTGCTGCGGATGTCCCCAGTGCATACAGGTTGAGTCGTTCGCGGATTGAAGCGGAAAGTTCGGCTGCTTTGCGGGGTCGGGGAGACTGCCTCATGAAGCCACCTCTGAGGGTGGTCAATTATCCGCCTCCCCGACCTTCAGAGTCAACGCGGATGGGTGTGAGGTCCTGTCTTAAATACTGTGGAGACGCTCGATGAGCGCCGGAGATGTACTTTTCCACAGCCCCGGCGTAGGGTGTTCCTCCAGTATTGAGGAGGAAATGCCTATGACGATGCAGGTTGGAATGGTCGGGTCAGATGGAATTTTGTTGGCAGGTGATACTCGCTGGACGTATACGCCGAAGTTGCGTCCCAATGAACTGTGGTCTGGAAAGCGCTATACGCAGGGCATCGAAAAGATAGTGATAAATCGCAATCGTGGCATGGCGGTGACCTGTGCTCGCAACATGGAGGTTGCGCGGAGTCTGGCGAATTTAGTCATCGCTGAGATAAGGGACGAGGACTGCGCGGCTCCAATTGCTGCCCTTGAAGCCATCGGGAATAAAGTGCTGGCTTCCTGTGAAGAAAAACGGAACGACGCTCAATGCCTAATCGCTTTCATGAAACCGACGCCACGTTATTTATCTTGCAATTCGGAACGTTTAACGGTCGGTACGGTGCGGTTTGTCAAGAACTGCAAGAGTATGGGTTTGCCGGTGACAACTTCTGTTCATCTCTGTTTTGGATAGAGCGATATTACAAACCGTATGCTGCGCTTACTGTCGAGCAGTTAGTTCCTCTGGCCGCACATTTCATCAACACAACAGCGAAGCAGACCACAATGGTTCGTGGTCTTGAAATCGTTCTGTGCCGACCTTCTGAAATCCTTCGCTTATCCAAAGAGTCAATCCGAGAGCTTGCGTCTCAATGCGATAAGTGGGATGAGAATTTCGGCAACACTTTACTGGGCTATAGACAGCAATTCACCTATGCTCCAGATGTGATCGGTTAGGCCCGCTTCCATCGCGGGAGTGATTCTGAGGCTCGAATGAACACGGCAGAAGTTGTAATAGGCGAAGTGCAGAGCGACAGCGGCTTTCAAATGCGACAGCTTTTTGCTGAACGCATTCGTGAGTCGCGTAAATCGTCGCATCGCCATTCGCATGGTCAAGTTCTGCCGCTCCACAAAGCTAGTCGATATGAAGTCGGGATCGGGATCGCCTTGTCGGACTCTGGATATAACCCCCGCGATGCGTGGTGGGGAGTACCTCGCATCGGGAGTATCGAACTGCCCGAAGTCGCCAAACATCTTCGTGAGCTGCGCGAAGTCCACTTCGGTTCCAAAGCACTCGGGGACGCTCACCGTGTAGTGATTAAGTCCGTCCGTCGTGAGTTGCACGCGATCCGCAAGGCGATGGTGCAAGTCCCACAAGAAGGCCCACGTATCAGGCCGTACGCGCTTGCCGATGCGAAACGCGGGAATCAATTTCGTCTCTGCATCAATCGCGACGTAAATCCATTGATCGCCAAGTTCCGGCGAATCGCCAGAGGGGGCTGGCCCAGCCGCACTCTAAGACGACACGGATGCCCCACCCGTGGCGGTTTCACGGGTGGGCTGCTGCGAACTCTCCCTGGTATGTTCATCGGTCACAGCTGCTACCCCGCCGCTTCCACAGCCGGCAACTCCTCGGCCACAGTCTTCTCTTTAACCTTTGCGCTCGTAACCAGAATCACTGACAACACCACGATCACACTCCCCATCACAATAAATCGATCGACTCGCTCATGCAGAACCAGCCAGCCCAAGAAGACTGCGACCACCGGATTCACATACGCATACGTCGACACCTTCGACGTCGGCACGTGCTCCAGCAGCCAGATATAAGCCGTATATCCAATCCACGATCCGCACACCACCAGATAGAGCACGGCGCTCACCCCACGTGTCGTCCATGCCACGCGCGAGAAATCTCCCGCGGCCACGGCGAACAAAAGGTTCGCCGCCCCAGCCGCCGTCACCTGCCATCCTGTCGCGCTGAACACGTCCATGCCCGACTGCCACCGCTTCGATAGCACCGACCCCAGCGCCCACAAGAACGATCCGCCCAGCAGCGCCAGCGAACGCCACAATTCGCTCCGCCCCAGTGAAGAGGTCGAGTGCAACTCCGGCCAGAACAAAACGAACAGGCCGACCATCCCCAACCCCAGCCCCGCCTTGCCTCGCCATGAAATCCGGTGATGTCCGAGCAGTAACGAATCCAGCACGAGAAACCACAACGGCGTAATCGCAATAATCAACGCCGCCAGTCCGGAGGGCACGGTCACTTCTGCCCACGACAGCGTCAGGTTCCCGCCCATTAAAAGCAGAATTCCCACCACCGCCGACAGCGCGATCTGCCGAGCCGAGTACCGGATCCTGTGCCCGGTCGCCGCGCAAATGACGAGCATGACCACACCTGCAATCGAAAAGCGGACCCCACACATCAACGCCGGAGGTATGCTCTGCACCGCAATATCGATGGCAAGGTAAGTCGAACCCCAAAACAAATACACCAGCCCAAAAGCAAGGATGACCGCGAACCGGCTTGGGCGCTGTATTTGAGACATTGCGGCGAGAAGACGAAGGAAACTTAAAAGATATCAGACGAGTAAAACGAGGAATGGATTCTGAACTTGAGTATCTTTGACCGAGCAAGATTTATGTGGGGACAGCCGCCCCTCGCCTGCCCTGAGCGGAGCCGAAGGGGCTGTCCATCGAGCGCAGCTCGATAGCTTTTTTCTCCGGCGGAACAATTACTTCACCTTCTCATACTCCGCCCTAGCTTCCTTCAACACCGGCACATCCGCATCCGCATCTTTACACAGCGCAAAAAAATCCTGATACGCGGCCCTCGCCTTCGCCGAGTCGCCGGTCATGACGTATGCCCGCGCCAGTCCCAACTTCGCATACGAATGCTCTGGGCCTACCGGATTGATTCCCCGGTGGTCTACGATTTTCTGAAATTCGGCCACCGCATCCGCGCCGCGTTTCGCCTGCAGATAGGCCAGCCCTCGAACGTAGATAGGAAACAATCCCTGAGATGTGCCCATTTCATAGGGAGTCGCTGTCTGCAAAGCCGCGATCGCCTGTTCTGGAACCTTTCGGTCCAATGCTGTCAAGGCCGTCACGCACGGAGACCATACGTTGCGCAGAAGCGTGTCATCCGGAAAGCGGCGATTCAAATCCTCGGTAATCGTGTGGGCGTGGCTCCCGTCTCCGGTCAGTGCCAGTGCGATCGCTACGGATTCCATGTTGCTCCGGCCATGCGCCAGAGCGGAGCTCGATGCCGCCAGTTCGCGCGCCTTAGCCGGATATCCGGCTTCGGCTTCGGCAATGGCCCATGTCCCTTGGGTATTCGCGGTAGTTCCCTTGAAGCCAAGACGATCGCTCACTTCTGTCGACCGTTTTAGCAGCTCCCGGGCTTTCTGCATTTGACCGTGCGAAGTTGCAATCGCAGCAGCCTCGTTCAGCAATAAGCCCTCGCTGGGTTTACCCTCGGCCCACTTCATTTGGCGCTGCATTCCATCGTTATCGCCAGTCAGAAAAGCCAGTTCGTACAGGATCTGATGAATGAACAGGTTGTCCGCTTTCATCTCCACGGCCCGTTGCAGGGTCGCGCGCGCTTCTTCCAGCCGGTTCGTGGCCATGTATCCCGTCGCCGTGTGAGCGTAGCCGAACGGAGCAGTGGGCTCCAACCGGGTAAACTCGTTCCCCTGCTCGATCGCCTTGTCGAACTGCCCGAAGTAAAGGCCATACTCCAAGGCGAGGTTGGCATAGGCGCTGGAATCGTTGGGATAGGCGCGCTCGGCTAACTCCAGCGTCTGCCGTTCTTTGTCGATGTCGCCGCTCGCCGTATAAAAGTGGTCGTCGATATAAAAACGTTCTTTATCGCTGACCCGGTCGCGCAGGTCAAAAGCCTTGCGCGCAGCGTCGACCGCTCTATCTTCTTCTCCAACGTTGTTGTAAATGGCGGCAAGGCGAGCCCACGCCATGGCAAAATTCGGGTCTAGTTCCACCGCGCGCTGAAACAAAGGAATCGATTCGGCCTCGCCGCCGCCGTTGCGAAATTGGTCGGCTGCGGCGAACGCCTTCAACGCTTCGAGCGACGATGTTGTCGCCTCGGTCACCGACGTATCGAATTTCTGAATCGATGCGAGCGATTCACCCAGCTTTCCCCGCAGGCTTGACGCGGCTTTGCCGACCGCTGGCAATACCGCTTCCTTCGACGCAGCCGTCACCTGCTCGCGCGCCAGTGAATCGCCGGTAGCGCAGTTCGTTGCATCGATGGCGACCACGTATTCGCTTCCAAGCGTCGCGATCGATCCGCTCAGCATGGCTTTAATATGTTCCCGTTCGCAAATTTCCCGAGCCACGCTTCCCGTCACACGCTCGTCTTTGCTGCGGCCCATGAACTGCAATGCCTGGCGAACCGTTTGATCGGGAACAATGTTCAGATACGGCGATTGCTCCAACTGCATGGCCAGCGCCTGCTTCAGCGTTCCGTCGAAAACCGCATCGCCGGTGGTATTCACGAAGTCAGCCAGCAGCACGCTGTCTTTTTCCGTCAGCTTCGCCGAGCTTCGCGAGCGCAGGTAATATCCCCCGGCAGCTAGAACGGCCAGAACCACCACTGCTACAGGAAGAATCGTCTTCCAGGATTTCTTCTCCGTTACGCCGCTGCTCTGTGCAATTGCCGCCACGCTCGACGATGCAACCGGAACCTTGCCAGAAGCCGAGGCCGCCTTCTGAGATGCTGACGCCGCGGCAATCGGACGGGACGCCTCACTTTCGGCAGGCGCAATCGCCTGCAACGAAGACGAATCCGACTGCGCCGCAACCGCGTGTCCGCTTCCGGTATCGCGCTTAAGCCGCTGCAGGTCGGCACGAATATCGGCAGCGTGCTGGTAGCGCAGGTTGCGGTCTTTCTCGATCGCCTTGTTGATCACATCTTCCAGCTTCGCCGGCAGGTCGGGATTGAGACGAACCGGCGACACCGGGGCGCGATCCAGAATCGCCTGAAAAATCAACGCCGCGGTTTCTCCCCGGAATGGCAGCGTGCCCGTGCTCATCTCATACAAGACCACGCCAAAAGAAAAAAGGTCGGTGCGCGAATCCAATTCTTTGCCCTTGGCCTGCTCCGGCGACATGTAGGCCACAGTTCCCAAGGTCGAGCCGGGGCTGGTCAGGTGCTCGTCAACCACCACATTGGTCGGCGCTGTAACGTCGGCTACCTGCGCTGACGAAGCCGGATTCGCTTTCACCTTCGCCAGGCCGAAATCCAGAATCTTGGCGTGTCCGCGCTTGGTCACAAAAATATTCGCCGGCTTGATGTCGCGGTGCACAATGCCTTCCACATGTGCCGCATCCAGCGCATCCGCGATCTCAATCCCCAGGTCGAGGATCGTTTCCAGTTCCATCGCTTTCGATCCGATGACGTGCTTCAGCTTGGACCCGTCGAGGAACTCCATGACAAGGTAGGCCCGCCCATTCTCCTCGCCGATGTCATAAATGGTGCAGATATTGGGATGGTTGAGCGCTGAAGCCGCCTTCGCCTCTCGCCGAAAGCGTTCGAGCGCTTGCCGGTCCTGCGCTAACTCTTCAGGCAGAAACTTCAGCGCAACAAAGCGCCCGAGGCGCGTGTCCTCGGCTTTATACACCACGCCCATGCCGCCGCCGCCAAGTTTCTCAATGATCCGGTAATGCGAGATAGTTTGATCGAGCAAAGGAGTTTTGCCCCGCCCAGGGGAGTGCAGACATGCTACGACCCGCTCTGTAAGAAGTCAAAATGAGAGGGGGTTATTAGAAAACCAAGTGAGACTGCGCTTAAGAGGCAGCGGGGACAGCCGCCTGAGCCTCGCCTGAGAGGAGTGAAAAGGGCCGTCTGGCGGGCAACCCGTCCGAACTTGTAAGAAGTAGGCGATTCACTCCCACCGCGTGATACTATTCCGAGCCAAGCTTCGATAGATTCTCTTCGAGGAACCCAAATGAAACGTGCTCTCTTCGTCCTCGCCCTAGCCACGCTAACACTCTGTACTCTAGCTAACCAGACGCATGCGCAGACCATCCCGCTGCCATACGGGACGGTGGAATACATTGGCCATCAGGGTCCGAACTACGCCTACGCTTGCAACACAGCGAATGGGTGGTACCCGCTGACGACATGCATCGACGCCACGATGCACTGCGACGCGAGCCTCGCGGTAGATGACATTACTTTCACGTTCGGCTATGAGTCGCCTACCGCTCCTTACAGGGGTACCATTGCGGTGCTAAGTGGTGCGGGAGGCATGACGCCTGCTACATCGACAGGCCACGAGATTGACGCCATAAAAGCCTATCTGGCAGACGGCTTCGAAATTGTGCAGGTCCAATGGGACGCGAACTGGGAGGCGGCCAAGAGTTTCTATATCCCGGACACCTTCGGCAATATCCAAGCCGCGGCGTGCCGTCCGGCCGGCTTCTTGCAGTTCGTCCATAGCAGCACCAACCCCGTTTTGCTTCAGCCGGGCGGCGGAATGTGCGCGCACGGCCTCAGCGCCAGGCTCGGCCGCCGTGGTGTATGCGTTGGCGTGGTACGGGGCCGGTTGGGGATCGACTGGCTACCTCGACAATGTGGAACTTCTCTCAGGGCCGGTACTCAGTGCGGTCGATCTGGGCTGCAAAGTACCGGTTGCACCAAACGTGAATGTATGCTCTGGCACCCCGGGCTGTAAAATGGCACCGGGTGTTCAGCCCTGGAGCCTGAGCCCAGAATACACCGATATGCCAGCAAACTCCGTGAGGCAATGGAGCAATATAGCCTCCTGCGCGAACAGCAGCGGCATAGACGATACCTTCTATCTCGGCTTTTGGAACGGCATGAGCATCCTCAGGTCCTCGATTACCTCACAGCAGCTGAGCTATCCCAGTACATCCGCCAAGGCCTGGCTTTGCGCCAATGTCTATCAAAACGAGGAAGCGCCAAACAATTCCGGCCCCCAAGGATGGCTTTTTTATTCTACCCCCGGGGTCAGCTTCGCTAGCGGCTGGGCGGTTAACGCGGTGACAAACTGCGACGGCCCCGAGGGCGTAATGGGGAAGGACGCCGTGGGGCCTGATGGTAACGGTGGTTTAGCGGACATAACGGGCGATATGATCGCTCAGTGCGTGCCCCGTACTCATTAAATGCGCCCGAGGCCCAAAGCGCCGGTTCACCTTCTCATTTCTCACTAATCTCCAGTGCCGGCGAGCTTAGGCTCCTGCGGGCTTCCGCCGCCGTCATCTTCGATCTGCACAAATGCGCTGCGCTGGCCCGTCTTCCGCGGGGTGAAGGTCACGTTGATGGCGCAGTCTGCGCCGGGGGCGAGCTGTGACCCGCAGGTGTTCGTTTCAGAAAAATCATTGTAGTTCTTCCCATTGATGCCCATGAAGTGAGTGAAATTCAGTGTCACGCTGCCCGTATTGGTGAGCTGGATGGTTTGCGGTGCACTTGTGGTGCCTACCTTCTGCGGTGGAAACTCTAGTTGAGGCGGGGAAAGTTCCACCACCGTGCCCGTTCCCACCAGCTCCACCAATACGGGCAGCGTGACACTGAATTTCACTCACTTCATGGGCATCAATGGGAAGAACTACAATGATTTTTCTGAAACGAACACCTGCGGGTCACAGGAGCCGGGACAGACTGCGCCATCAACGTGACCTTCACCCCGCGGAAGCGGGACAGCGCAGCGCATTTGTGCAGATGGAACATGACGGCGGCGGAAGCCCGCGGGAGCCTAAGCTCGCCGGCACTGGAGATTAGTGAGAAATGAGAAGGTGAATGCGGCACTTTGGGCCTCGGGCGCATTTAATGAGTACGGGGCACGCACTGAGCGATCATATCGCCCGTTATGTCCGCTAAACCACCCCCGGGCCCATCAGGCCCCACGGCGTCCTTCCCCATTACGCCCTCGGGGCCGTCGCAGTTTGTCACCGCGTTAACCGCCCAGCCGCTAGCGAAGTGACCCCGGGGGATAATAAAAAAGCCATCCTTGGGGGCCGGAATTGTTTGGCGCTTCCTCGTTTTGATAGACATTGGCGCAAAGCCAGGCCTTGGCGGTGTACTGGGATAGCTCAGCTGCTGTGAGGTAATCGAGGACCTGAGGATGCTCATGCCGTCCAAAAGCCGAGATAGAAGGTATCGTCTATGCCGCTGCTGTTCGCGCAGGAGGCTATATTGCTCCATTGCCTCACGGAGTTTGCTGGCATATCGGTGTATTCTGGGCTCAGGCTCCAGGGCTGAACACCCGGTGCCATTTTACAGCCCGGGGTGCCAGAGCATACATTCACGTTTGGTGCACGGGTACTTTGCAGCCCAGATCGACCGCACTGAGTACCGGCCCTGAGAGAAGTTCCACATTGTCGAGGTAGCCAGTCGATCCCCAACCGGCCCCGTACCACGCCACGCATACACCACGGCGGCCGAGCCGGCGCTGAGGCCGTGCGCGCACATTCCGCCGCCCGGCTGAAGCAAAACGGGGTTGGTGCTGCTATGGACGAACTGCAAGAGCCGGCCGGACGGCACGCCGCGGCTTGGATATTGCCGAAGGTGTCCGGGATATAGAAACTCTTGGCCGCCTCCCAGTTCGCGTCCCATTGGACCTGCACAATTTCGAAGCCGTCTGCCAGATAGGCTTTTATGGCGTCAATCTCGTGGCCTGTCGATGTAGCAGGCGTCATGCCTCCCGCACCGCTGAGCACCGCAATGGTACCCCTGTAAGGAGCGGTAGGCGACTCATAGCCGAACGTGAAAGTAATGTCATCTACCGCGAGGCTCGCGTCGCAGTGCATCGTGGCGTCGATGCATGTCGTCAGCGGGTACCACCCATTCGCTGTGTTGCAAGCGTAGGCGTAGTTCGGACCCTGATGGCCAATGTATTCCACCGTCCCGTATGGCAGCGGGATGGTCTGCGCATGCGTCTGGTTAGCTAGAGTACAGAGTGTTAGCGTGGCTAGGGCGAGGACGAAGAGAGCACGTTTCATTTGGGTTCCTCGAAGAGAATCTATCGAAGCTTGGCTCGGAATAGTATCACGCGGTGGGAGTGAATCGCCTACTTCTTACAAGTTCGGACGGGTTGCCCGCCAGACGGCCCTTTTCACTCCTCTCAGGCGAGGCTCAGGCGGCTGTCCCCGCTGCCTCTTAAGCGCAGTCTCACTTGGTTTTCTAATAACCCCCTCTCATTTTGACTTCTTACAGAGCGGGTCGTAGCATGTCTGCACTCCCCTGGGCGGGGCAAAACTCCTTTGCTCGATCAAACTATCTCGCATTACCGGATCATTGAGAAACTTGGCGGCGGCGGCATGGGCGTGGTGTATAAAGCCGAGGACACGCGCCTCGGGCGCTTTGTTGCGCTAAAGTTTCTGCCTGAAGAGTTAGCGCAGGACCGGCAAGCGCTCGAACGCTTTCGGCGAGAGGCGAAGGCGGCTTCAGCGCTCAACCATCCCAATATCTGCACCATTTATGACATCGGCGAGGAGAATGGGCGGGCCTACCTTGTCATGGAGTTCCTCGACGGGTCCAACCTGAAGCACGTCATCGGATCGAAAGCGATGGAACTGGAAACGATCCTCAACCTGGGGATTGAGATCGCGGATGCGCTGGATGCGGCACATGTGGAAGGCATTGTGCACCGCGACATCAAGCCGGCAAATATTTTTGTGACCAAGCGCGGACACGCCAAGATTCTGGATTTCGGCCTGGCGAAGGTGAAAGCGAATCCGGCTTCGTCAGCGCAGGTAGCCGACGTTACAGCGCCAGAGCAATGTGGTGGTTGACGAGCACCTGACCAGCCCCGGCTCGACCCTGGGAACTGTGGCCTACATGTCGCCGGAGCAGGCCAAGGGCAAAGAATTGGATTCGCGCACGACCTTTTTTCTTTTGGCGTGGTCTTGTATGAGATGAGCACGGGCACGCTGCCATTCCGGGAGAAACCGCGGCGTTGATTTTTCAGGCGATTCTGGATCGCGCCCCGGTGTCGCCGGTTCGTCTCAATCCGGACCTGCCGGCGAAGCTGGAAGACGTGATCAACAAGGCGATCAAGAAAGACCGCAACCTCCGCTACCAGCACGCTGCCGATATTCGGTGCCGACCTGCAGCGGCTTAAGCGCGATAC
>CAWEEW010000016.1:0-467937 GCA_963808195.1 uncultured Acidobacteriaceae bacterium
CTGGCTTCCATCCTGCGCGCGTCCGGGTTGAAAACGGGTCTGTATACCTCGCCGCATCTGGTGAGGATCAATGAACGCATTCAGCTAAATGGGGAAGCGATCAGCGACGAGAATTTTGCGGCACTGCAGGAGAGCGTGGAAAGGTTTGCGGACAGGCTGGTGAAGCTGGGAGATTTGCCGTGGCATCCCAGCTTTTTCGAGATGATGACGGCGATTGCATTCGAGCATTTCGCGAGAGAGAAAGTAGAGATTGCGGTGCTCGAGGTAGGCATGGGCGGGCGGCTGGATGCGACGAATGTAGTAGAGCCGCTGGTCAGCGTGATTACCGATATATCGCTGGATCATCAGAAGTATCTCGGCAATACGGTGGGAGAAATTGCGCGGGAGAAGGTGGGAATTATCCGTCCGGGCCGTGCGGTGGTGACGTTGCCCCAGCAGCCGGAAGCGAATGACGTGATCGGGAACACGATTCTGGAAGTTGGAGCGCAGGCGGTGAATGCGGTTCCGTATGTGCCGCCGGTGTCGCCTGGAAGTACCCAGTACCTAGTACCGAGTACCGAGACTGCGAGTATCGTTTATCGCTATCCGCTACAGGTGCTGGGTGAGGAGATTCTGGTGGAGACGCCGCTGGTGGGGCGGCATCAGTTGCGGAATGTGGCGCTGGCGATTGCGGCGGCGGTGGAATTGAACCAACAGGGATTCGGCGGGATCACGGCAAAGAGCATTGAGCGGGGCGTTCGCGAAACGCGATGGCCGGGGCGGTTTCAGGTAATCGCGGCGCGGCCGGGCTGGCCGGAAATTGTGATCGATGTGGCGCACAATCCGGCGGGCGCGTGGGCGTTGCGTTCGGCGCTTTCGGAGCGACATGACGACCGTCCGCTGATTTTTGTTTTCGGCGCGATGCGGGATAAGGCAATCTCGGAGATGACGGAGATTTTGTTTCCGCTGGCGGAGCACGTG
Source organism: uncultured Acidobacteriaceae bacterium (assembly GCA_963808195.1). Lineage (GTDB taxonomy): Bacteria > Acidobacteriota > Terriglobia > Terriglobales > Acidobacteriaceae > Sulfotelmatobacter. Next base: position 961 of record CAWEEW010000016.1, read on the forward strand.
ATCGCGACGCGGCCGGAGAATCCGCGGGCGGCGTCGCCGGAAGAGATTCGGCAGGCGGCGGGCGAACTGGGGCTGAGATCGAGGTGGAAGAAAACGTTCGGAAGGCGGTGGAGCGGGCGCGGGAGTTGGCGAGCAGCGGAGCGGTGGTTGTGATTACGGGGTCGATTTATCTGGTGGGCGAAGTGATGCAGATGATCGGGGTTGCAGTGTGAAGAGGCAGCTGGCGGGCGGTTTAGGGCGAGCGTTTAGAATGAGAGAGTGCAGGACGTGAATTCATCGGTGGAAGTGGAAAGCGGCGCGGAAAGCGTGGGCGCGGTTCGACCGCGAGGGAGTCCGCACGCAATTCCGGGGGCGCGATACGGATGGTTGAGCCGGCTGCGGTCGTATCTCATTCTTGATCCGCTGATCTGGTTCTATACGCTGGCGACTGGGATTGTTGGCGCTGCCTGGCGGTTTGTTCGACCGGAGCGGGCGGCGGCTGCACTGGTTTTCGCGGACGTGGTCGTGGCTGATCATGAAGACGATCCTGTCGCCGGTGAAAGTGACGGGGCTGGACAAGATCGATATGTCGAAGCCGCATGTTTACGCGGTGAATCACGCGTCGGCGATGGACATTCCGGTTCTCTACGTTTATCTGCCGTTTCAATTTCGCATTGTTTTCAAGAAGGAATTGTTGGCGTATCCGATTGTCGGGTGGCAATTGAAACGGTCGGGGCAGGTTTGCATCGACCAGCAGAAGCCGACGAATTCTCTTACGGCGATCCGTTCGGCGGTGAAGAGTTTGAAGGCGGGGATGCCGCTGGTGATTTATCCCGAGGGCGGGCGCACGCCGGATGGCGAGATCAAACCATTTTTGCCGGGAGCGTTTTTTCTGGCAATCAAGGCGCAGGTGGATATCGTGCCGGTGGCTTTGATCGGGACCTATGAACTGTTGCCCATGGATACCTACCACATCAAATGCCGGCCGTTCGAGATGCGCGTGGGCGAGCCGATCTCGACGACAGGGTTGACGATACGGGATATGGAAGCGGTGTCGGCGAAGGTGTGGAAGGCGATGGAGGAGATGTATTACGCGCCAGCTTCGCTGTCGGCGTAAGTTAGCCTTTCCATTAAGCGTGCGAATTCACCAGCCAATCCGTTTCAATCCCGTCACCTGATCGAAGTGGCGATCACGACTCAACAGCGGAAGCGAGTGCTGGCGGCAGAGGGCCGCGATCCAGAGGTCGTTGGTGGGAATTGGCTTGCCTTTGCGCCTTAGATCGAGAGTGATCTCGGCGTAGTGCTGGGTGGTTGGCTCGTTAATATCGAGCACGGCGCAGTCGCGAAGAAGGCCGGCCAGCCAGTTTTCGTAGGCGGCGCGGTGGCGTGATTGGGCGATTCCGTAGCGATACTCGCCAAGGACGATCACGGGAATCGCCATCTGGTCGGCGCGGGTGAGAATGGCGATGACGGCCGGGTCGTCATCGGCCGCGGCGGACAAGGCGTTGGTATCGACGATCATGAATTGCCAGATTTTCAATCGCGGAAAGTCTTCAGTCTAGTCAAGTCTTAATCAGTGACCTCAGGCTGGGATCAGCGCCAGAGTTCGCGATCGATCTGCTCGAAGGCCTCTTCCACCCGCTGCTCGATCTGCTTGCGCTCTTTGCGAAGGTGCTTGAGCTTGCCCAGATGTTTCGTCCAAGGTTTTTCCTGAGGCGCGATTCTCAGCTTCTCCTGGACAGCCTCCGTCACGAACTGGCGCAGAGGAATGCCGCGCTCGGCGGCCACCGACTTCGCCCGGCGGAAGAGAAAATCAGGGATTTCGAGTGTCGTCTTCACTGACCCATATTACCATATTTATGGGAGTATTCTCGACCGGAAGTCTCGCCCTTGGTAGTTTGCTTTTTACGGGTTGCTAGAATGTCAGTGTGAGCCGATTGCCCGCGTTCGCTGCATTGCTAATCCTGTTTGGTTGCCAGCATCCGTCAGCCCCAGGAAACAAGACCATCCTTCTAGGCGGAACGTACAACATGAATACGAAATGCATCGGCCACGCTGAAGGTCTCTGTGGTACCGAGAGCAAGATGTTGCCGACCGAAATCGCTGGCGTGTTCGCAACGGAGACGGACTGCCAGGGTCTTAGATTAAGAGGACTGACCGATAAGGAGCGGAATACGCCGGGCAACCAATTGCCGCTTCTGCTAGATGTCTACTATGAAGGAATGCGCAATGATCGATATATGGGGAACGGTCGGGGCGAGGACGAGGGCTGGATGTTCACGTTCAACGGCCCTCAGGGACATTTCTCTGCCAATGTGCAAACCGAACATGAGTTGGTGAGTCGGGTGTGCAAGGCAGCGAACGGGCTCGGCGCGCAGATTGACCACACTGTCGGCTACACGTCAAATTAAGGCTTGGTTTCCTCGGTCTCAGGTGGAATTCGGAAGCGCATGTAGTTCTTGTCATCTAGCTCTCGGAAGGCGAGCTTCAGTATGAGGTCGCCCCAGGTCTGCGGTGGCACAGACCCGGTCACTTGTTGAGACAGTTCTGGGTCCTTCTCTAGGACTTCCTGATCTCTTCTCGGAACTCGACGCTGGACTCCATCTCCGCCAATTTCCTGTTTAACACCAGGAACACGCGCTGCGCTTCAGCGAACGCTTCAATTTGTGTTTGGTCCCAAAATGCTTCCCACCCCTTAGCAAAGTCCGCGGGGTCGTTCGTCATGTGGAATGTCAGGGCGCCCCGGTATTTCTGAAACACTTTTACGAGCGGTTCCATCTGGTGCCAAACGGCAAGAATCTCATCCTTGAGAGTCGGGTGTAGGGCGATCCAAACATTGAAAACATTGATGGCGTTCGGATTGGAATCGAGGAGGCTATAGAACAACCCGAGCATCACGCTCCTCATGATGTCTTTCGTATCGACCGGGTTTATGGGTGTGAACGAACCCTCACAAATGTCAATGAACGCGTTGGAGAAATTGTGAAACTCAAAGTAGCGAATCTTATACATTGGATACTCGCGCAACGCCTGTTCGCGGGTCAGTGTGCGGTTCCTCAAACGGCACCTCCATCGGTTGTTGCTACAGTAGTCCGTCTTTGGCATTACACCACACACTGCGTAACGTGGCGGCTGCCGGATCGAAAGGCCAAGGTCAGGGCGGGAGTCAATCTATTTTGTCGAGGCGGGGTGGCGCGCCGTCAGTGAGAACTCCCTGATGTGGCGGTGAATTGGGGTGGGGGTGCAGGGATCCTTCGACTGCGCAATTGGTCCGCTGTCGCGAACCAATCACTCCGCTCTGGATGACAAGGGCGAGTTATCAAAGGAGCGATGGAGCCGAGAATATAATGGGTGCTTACTATGCTTATCATCCTTGGTGGCCTGCCAGGCACTGGAAAGACGACCATTGCGCAGAGAACTTGCCCGCCAGCTCGGTGCAGTTCATGTGCGTATCGATTCTATCGAGGAGGCGATTTTGGATTCAGGGGTACTCAGCTCCCCAATCAACGATGCCGGCTATCGTGTGGGCAACGCGGTCGCGGCGGACAATCTCCGTATCGGCAGGACGGTGATTGCAGACTCAGCGAATCCTATTCCGCTCTCCCGCGATGCGTGGATCGAAGTTGCGAACCATGCCCAGGTAGCTGCCGTTGAAATCGAGGTCATCTGTTCTGAGACCGAAGAACATCAGCGGCGGGTGGAAACACGCATATCCGACATTCCCAGATCGCGGTCCGTTACTTGGCAAGACGTAGTCTCACGGGACTACCGCCCATGGAACCGCGAGCATATTGTGATTGATACCGCCAACCGGACCGTCGAGCAGGCCGTCACGATACTTCGCGGAGCGATTCCTAAAGAGTAGTTAAAATCGCTGCTCCCCCGCGCGCGTGGCCGGGCGTTTGGTGAGAACTCCCGGATGCGGCGATGAATCGGGTGGGGGTGCAGGGATCCTTCGACTGCGTGATTAGTTCGCTACCGCGAACCAATCACTTCGCTCAGGATGACAATGGCGGGTGGGCCATCTGCCAGCTCAGGCCGCTTTTGGGGCCTCGTCGCACACGCGCTGATAGTATTCGCGTCCGCGTTGGTAGCCGGTGGTGAAGGGCTCTTCTAAATCGACGCCGGGATACTCGTGCTGGAGGTCTTCGAGCACGGCGTTCATTTCGCCGGAGACTTGATCGAATTCGAGGCAGCGAGTCTTGGCGTGCAGAGCCGCTTCGAATCCCATGCGATAGAATTTTTCGTCATCCGCGAACTTACGTCCAGACTTCGAGTAGTGGCTTTCTTCCACGTCGCGCAGACCGACCCACCATTGGTGCCGCGCGTCGTCGATGGTTTCGGCGCCGTTGGCGGCGAGCAGGTCACGGAGCGTAGTCGCGGATTCTTCACTCTCTGCCATGGCGATGACGACGCTGCGGCCTTTGCGCAACGCGTCTTCGTAGACATAGATTTCGTCGTGAGGCAGGCCTTCGGAAGACGCCGCATCGACTTTGCCACCGACTCTCGCCCCTGCGGTTGCCCCGGCCGCGCCGAGGATTGCTGCGCCAAGCAAACCGAGAGCCGAAATGGGGCCAACACCGGGGATCAGGGCAACTAGGAGCGCGCCGCCGGTAGCACCCACGCCGCCTCCCATCAATGCGCCAAACGCCTTGCCGATGCCGGACTGTTCGGTATCGTCGACGGGGACGGACTCGGCTTCACGTTCGACCTGCTCGACAGTTCCCGGAATGAGCAGCGTAACCTGATCGCCCGGGACACCGGCTTTGCAAATTTCTTTTACGGCGTTCTCTGCGGCAGACCGACTGGCGAACACTCCGCTGATTGCTTTCATTTTGACCTTCCCTTTCCGGTTTTCTCGGTTTTGGTGCGCGACCAGCCGAATACCACGGGCTAGCGAGTGAACGTGAGAACTGGTCTTCCGCCCCTCCGGGGCTGGCTCGTTTCCCTGTTTTTACCCACAGCTTACGCTGTGGGCTGCATTCTTGCGCCGCTTCGCGGCTAAAGCAGGGAACTTCGTTCTACTGCTTCGTTCCACTGCGAAACACAAAATCTAGTCCTATTCCCACAAAGTTTAGTTCTCTTCTCACGCAGTCTCTAGCGGTTGGCCGCTTACGCCTCACGCTCGCCTGACCGCGCCCGAGTCACGTTTGAGATGCTACGACTTCTGGTTTGGCTGTCAAGTAATTTTACGCAGGTTTCCGGCCAGCGTAACCTTTTGCCGTTTCCACCCGTTATCCTTATGTAAGATTGCTCCATGTAAGGTTGATCCGCGGAGAATTTATTGAAGGCTCTGAGGAAAGAAGCGGACGAGCGGCTTCTGATTGAGGCGGCGCAGAAGGATCCTGCGCGCTTCGCGGAGCTTTACGAGAGTAATTTCGAGCGGGTGTATGCGTATGTGGTGCGGCGGGTGGGAGATCGAGCGGAAACGGAGGATTTAACCTCCGAGGTTTTTCATCATGCGCTGGCCAACTTGCAACGGTTTGAGTGGCGGGGGATTCCGTTTGCGGCGTGGTTGTACCGGATTGCGGCGAACCTGATTTCGGATCGGTGGCAGCGCTCCGACCACGAGGTTGCCGACGAGGCGCAGATGGAACTGGCGCAGGTCAGTCCGGCCGCGATTGAAGAAGTGGAGCGCAAGGCGACGTTGTTTCGGCTGGTGGATACGTTGCCGGCGGAGCAGCGGCGAGTGGTGGTGCTGCGGTTTGTGGAAGAAAAAAGTATTAAGGAAGTGGCGCGGGAGATTCGCAAGACTGAAGGCGCGGTGAAGCAGTTGCAGTTCCGCGCAATCAGCAGTCTGCGGGTGCGCATGGAGGGTGCCGATGCCTAAGCGCTCTCTGCATCCGCGGGATGGCGATCAGAAGAAGATTGAGCAACTGAATAAGGCTGTCGACGCGATGTTGGCGCGGAATGACGGCAAGCGTCCACAGGCGGAGGCTGAAATCGAGCCACTGGTGCGCGTCGCGGCAGAATTGCGCAATCTGCCGAGCGCAAGCTTTAAGGCACGATTGAAATCACAATTAGAAGGGAAAAAGACTATGGCCACCGTTGCAGAGTCCATCGCAGCCGTTCATACTAGGGCAACCACAAGCGCAACCCCGAGATTAACTTTCAGAGATGCCGCGAAGGCGATTGAGTTCTACGCACAGGCGTTCGGAGCGAAGGAGATAATGCGCTTCGAAGCCGGAGGAAGTATCCCGCATGCCGAGATCACGATTGGCGACTCGACGATTCTTCTGGCGGAAGAGTGGCCGGAGGGCGGGAGATTCAGTCCCGAGACGCTGGGAAATTCGCCGGTTATCATGACGCTGAGTGTTCCTGACGTAGACAGGTTTTTTGCCCATGCGGTTGAGGCAGGGGCCAAGACCGTGAGGCCCATCGCCGATCAATTTTACGGACGCCGCGAAGGAACGCTTCAGGATCCCTTTGGATACTCGTGGAGTGTGTCGACGCTGACGGAGGAAATGCCGGTGGAAGAGATGCACCGGCGGATGGAGAAACTTACTACCGGCCCTGAGGGCGGACGGATGCAGCGGCCGAAGACAGGCGTGGATCCGGTTCCGCGCGGGTTCCGCATGGTGACGCCGTATCTGGTGGCGGAAGACGGCAATGGGCTGATCGACTTCGTGTTGAAGGCCTTCGGCGCGGAAGAGATACTGCGGGCCACGACACCGACGGGCGTGCATGGCGAGGTGCGCATTGGGGACTCCTTGATGATGATGGGCGGCGGGGTTGCGGGCAAGAAATTTCCGGCCACGCTGCATCCGAACGCGCTGCACGTTTATGTGGAAGATACCGACGCAGTCTGCCGAAATGCTGTGGCGGCTGGAGGGACTCTGATTGACGAGCCGCGGGATCAAGAATACGGCGAGCGCTCGGGCACGGTGAAAGATGCAGCCGGCAACTTCTGGTATATCGCGACGCACAAGGGCGAGAGCCATGTACCAAAGGGATTGCACACGGTGAATCCTTATTTGCATCCGCTGCGAGCGGAGCCGCTGATCGGCTTCTTGAAGCGCGCGTTCGGGGCACAGGAAGTGGCGAAGTATGCGTCGCCGGATGGCGTGGTGCATCACGCGGAGATTCGCATCGGCGATTCGATGGTGGAGATGGGCGAGTCGCAGGGAAAATATGAGCGAATGCCGGCAATGTTCTACCTCTACGTACCGAACTGCGATGCGGCGTATCGGCAGGCGTTGGCTGCGGGGGCTAAGTCGCTGCATGAGCCGACTGACCAGCCTTATGGCGATCGCAGTGCCGCCGTGACCGATTCGTTCGGCAATACGTGGTATGTTGCGACGCATATTAAGGATGTAACGATGTAGGAAACTTCGCACCCCAGGAGAGGGCAGGTTCTATCCTGCCCTTGGCTTTTCTTCAGCCTAGTCGCTTCTACGATGCCGGTTTGACCCTCCCGAGTCCCTCCCATAAACTGAAATATTCAGTCCTGCAGGTCTCAAACTTATGGCAGATAGCATTCATGTGAAGCTTCCGGATGGAAGCGTGAAGGACGTTCCTAGGGGCACGACCGCGCTCGATATTGCGAAGTCGATCAGCCCGCGGCTGGCGGATGCGGCCTTGTCTGCGAAAACCAACGGCGATCTCATCGATCTGACTCGGCCGCTGGAAAAAGATACCGATCTGCGTCTTTTGACGGAGAAGGATCCGGAGGCGCTAGATGTTTACCGGCATTCGTCGGCGCATTTGCTGGCAGCGGCGGTGCTGGAACTTTTCCCGGAAACCAAGCTTGGACACGGCCCCGCAACCGAGAGCGGTTTCTTCTACGATTTTTATCGGCCTACCGCGTTTACTCCAGAGGACCTGGAAAAGATCGAGAAGAAGATGCAGGAACTGGTGCAGCAGAATATTCCTTATGCGCGCGAGTTTCTGCCGCGCGACCAGGGGCTGGCGGAGTTCAAAAAAGACGGCGACTTCATGAAGTGCCATTTCATCGAGCAATTCACCAAGCCCGATGAAAAGATTTCGATTTACCGGACCGGCAAGTTCACGGATTTTTGCCGAGGGCCGCATATTCCTTCGACTGGAAAGATCAAGGCGTTTAAGTTGTTTAATATTGCCGGCGCGTACTGGCTGGGCGATGAGAAAAATCCGCAACTGCAGCGGATTTACGGGACGTCATTTTTTTCGAAGAAGGATCTCGACGCACATTTGCAGCAAATCGAGGAAGCGAAGAAGCGCGACCATCGCGTGATTGGGCAGCAACTCGATTTATTTTCGATCCAGGAACTCGCCGGACCCGGGCTGATTTTCTGGCATCCCAAGGGCGGGATCATCCGCAAACAGATGGAAGACTGGATGCGCGAGGAGTACTTGAAGCGCGGGTATTCGCTGGTCTACACGCCGCATGTGGCGCGGCGGCAGTTGTTTTACACCTCGGGGCACGAGGGCTATTACTCGCAGAACATGTTCGACGCGATGGAACTCGACGACGCCGAATACCGGCTGAAGCCGATGAACTGTCCCGGGCACATTTTGATTTACAAAGATTCGCTAAAGTCGTATCGCGACCTGCCGGTGAGGCTTGGGGAGTTGGGAACGGTATATCGCTACGAGCGCTCGGGAGTGATGCACGGGTTGTTGCGCGTGCGCGGGTTTACCCAGGATGACGCGCACATCTTCTGCATGCCCGAGCAGATTGAAGACGAGATTGCGGGCTGCCTTGACTTTGCGCTCGATGTGCTGAAAGATTTTGGCTTCGACAAATTTCAGACCGAGCTTTCCACGTGGAATCCCGAAGACAAAAAGAATTTTGTGGGCAGCGAAGAGCAGTGGGTACACGCTACGCAATCGCTCGAGAAGGTGCTGAAGCGGCGGGGGATTGAGTACAAAACGATCCCGGGCGAGGCGGCGTTTTACGGACCGAAGATCGATATCAAGTTGGTCGATGCAATCGGGCGGTTGTGGCAGCTCTCAACCGTGCAGTTCGATTTCAATCTGCCGCAGCGCTTCGGTCTGGAGTACGTGGCTGAAGATGGATCGCGCAAGCAGCCGGTCATGGTGCACCGGGCACTGTACGGATCGGTGGAGCGCTTCTTCGGCGTGTTGATCGAGCATTACGCCGGGGCGTTCCCGGTGTGGCTGTCGCCGGTGCAGGTGGCGATGATCCCCATCAGCGAGCGGCATGCGGAGTACGCAAACAAAGTTGCGGATCAGCTCAAAGCCATCGGGGTGCGCGTGGAAGTGGACGCACGCAACGAGAAGATGAATGCAAAAATCCGCGAACATGCGATGCAGAAGGTACCGTTCTTACTTGTGGTCGGCGATAAAGAAGCTGAAGCTGGCAAGGTGAACGTGCGGACTCGCGGAAAAGAAAAGACTGAGGACATGTCGGCTGCGGAGTTCGTGGAGAAGATTAAGAAGCTGATTGCGGAGAAGAATGCGGGGCTGTAGGTTTGCAGAATTCGGGAGTTGTCGCGCAGCGCTGGATACAATGGTTCGCATCGAGTTGGTCACGAACATCGCCGCGGTGCCCATCGAACGAGGCTTTGATCTCTCACGCAGCATCGACCTGCACGTGGCCTCGACCGATTGGACCGGGAGCGCGCCACGGCGGGTACGACTTCCGGCCTTATCGGACTTGATCAAGAGGTCACATGGCAGGAGCGGCATTTTGGGTTCAGAATCCAGCACACAGCCGAATTAGTGCCTTCGACTTGCCGTGCCACTTTCAAGATTGCATGGTTCGCGGCGCCTTCAAGTCGGTTCTGCCATGATCATCATTTTTTCGAAAGCGATCAAGGCCAGACTCGCATGAAAGATCTCATGGTGTTCGAAGCACCATTTGGGTTCCTGGGAACCCTGGCCGATGGCGTACTTGAGCGCCATATTGAGGTCGTTGCTAGATCGCCGGAATCGCTGCATCAAGAGAGTCTCCGAGTCTGACGCGCGTGGCGGGAGTTCCTGCCGGGCCAAGGCTCAAGAAAATAGTTCGCCCCCATCTGTTACGAATCCCGAACAGAAGTCACTATCCCCTAGTGCGAGAGCCAACCTGAGGGTAATGTGTTTTCCGCTTCCCCTCCCAAGCTGGCGAGCAGTTCAATCTCAACAAAAGAAGGTGCGGCCTTGGATGGCCGCGCACGAGGGACACAACTATGAGCATCGGACATTATGGATGGGTTCCGGATCTGCCGGACCAACGCGACTTCGCCTATTCAGCACCAACGCCGCTTCTGATGGCACTGCCAACCTCAGTCGATCTGCGTCCGAAATGCCCGCCGGTGTATGACCAGGGACAACTGGGCAGTTGTACCGGCAACTCTATCGCCGGCGCGATCCAGTTCGAGCAGATCAAACAGGGCCTAAACGACTTTGTTCCTTCCCGTCTTTTCATCTACTACAACGAGCGCGTCATTGAAAACACAGTGAGCACCGATAGCGGCGCCCAGATTCGCGACGGCATCAAGGTAGTGGCAAAATTGGGCGCGCCGCCGGAGGTGCCCGACTGGCCCTACGACATCAACAAGTTCGCCGACAAGCCTCCCGCGCTCGCGTACGCGGATGCGGCCAAGAACAAGGTGATGTCTTACCAACGGGTCACCCGCGCGCTGGCTCAGTTCAAAGGCTGCCTTGCCTCGGGCTATCCATTCGTTTTCGGTTTCACCGTGTATGACAGCTTTGAAAGCACCACTGTGGCGCAGACCGGCATTGTTCCCATGCCCCAACCCAGTGAAAAGGTGGTCGGCGGCCATGCGGTTGTGGCGGTCGGCTACGACGACCAGAACCAACGGTTCATCGTGCGCAACTCATGGGCAGACACGTGGGGCATGGCGGGCTATTTCACAATGCCCTATCAGTATTTGCTCGAGACGAATCTTTCGGATGACTTCTGGACCATCCGGCTGGTGGAAGCGCCCGCGCGTAAGGCCAGTAAGGCGTCGAAGAAAACTACGGCGAAAAAGCGCTGAGGGTGGTTCGGGAATCTTCGCGACTAAGAGCCGGCGCGAACTTTTAACACAAAAGTCCGCGCCAGCTCTGCCGAGTTCTCCCACGGACGACCGTAGCCCAACATAATCTCTCCCGTTCCCGCAGCGACTGCTTCGAACCGCCAAACGTGTTTCCCGCTCCCGCCCACGCCCGCTGCGTTGGGCTGAGTCGCTTCTTCCAGCAACCGGCAAACGGGCGCACCTGCACTCTCGACCATCCAGCAATAGCCGGCGGTCCGAGCCTCGGAAAGCGAAATCTGGAATTCTTCGTTCAGCTTTGCTTCAATTTCGTGGCCGTTTGTGTGTTCATCATAGTGCTGCATAGTTCGAGGCCTCAGTTCTCAAGCCATTCTGGTTGTACCATGTTCTCGTGCATGAACTGGCGGAGCGCGTGTTGGGCCATATCCGACGGGAGGAATTGTTGCGCGCCGGAGACCGGGTCGGAGTTGCGGTCTCGGGCGGGATTGATTCGGTTGCGCTGTTGCGGTTGCTGATCGAGTTGCGTCAGGTACTTGGTATCGTTCTCTCCGTTGTTCACTTCAATCACAGGCTGCGCGGGGCGGAGTCGGATGAGGATGAGGAGTTTGTTGCGGGACTGGCTCGGGAGCGTGGGTTGGAGTTTTATTCCGGTAGCGGGGATACGGCGCAGCTCGCTGCCGAGGAACATTCTGGAGTGGAGGCGGCTGCGCGCAGGCTGCGGTATGGATTTTTCGGAGAGCTGCTCGGAGCGTTTGAATCTGAACATTCAGGCACCTCGGGGGCTAAAGCCCAAGACCTGGAAGCCTCTTATCGCAGCGCTGGAAGCACTGCGCCGCCCAAAGGTACTCCGCAGGGGATAAAGCCCGATTTTCCTCAGGAGCTAAAGCCCGAGTCGGCGGAAGATCGTTACGGCACGGCTGAAGCCGTGTCCTTCCCGAACCCAGATCCCGGCGCGGTCGAAGCATTGCCCTTCCCGTTCACAAGTCACCCAGCTACCGAGAATACGCAAAGAATTCTGAATAAGATTTCGACCGGGCACACGCTTGATGATCAGGCGGAGACTGTGCTCATGCGGCTGATCCGCGGGACAGGGCTGCGTGGGCTGGGCGGAATTTATCCGCGGATTGTTGTCGAGCGCGATATCGAAGATGCACGCGGGAATGCTCACGGGGAGATCGTGCGTCCGCTGCTGGCAATCAGGCGATGCGAATTACAGCAGTATCTTACCGATCTCAAACAACCCTGGCGAGAAGATTCGACAAATTCTGATTCAGCGTTCACTCGCAACAGGGTGCGCAAGCTGGTGATGCCGCTGCTGGAGCGCGAGTTTAATCCTGCCGTGGTCGAGAGTTTCGCCGAGCTGGCGGAGATTGCGCGTGACGAAGAGGATTATTGGGAAAACGAAATCTCTGGCTGGCTGGGGACGGTGGTGCAGTGGTCGCAGCCGGAGTGGGCTCGAGGGCTGCCGGATTTCGATGAGCCGCAGGCGCTGGTGCAGATACAGCCGGTTGATTGTCTCGGGCGGGACGAAGATGATGAGAGTCAAGAAACGAACGCGACAGGGTTGGTAGAAATGCCTCGCCCGTTTCGTGGCGACTCGAGCGGGCAAGGGGTCCCTCGCTTCGCTCGGGATGACAGGGATTTGAGTCTGGAAGAGTCTGGACCGGCGGTGATGAATGCGTCGCTGAGCAGGCCGTGGTTGCTGACTGAGGCGCGGGCGGTGCAGCGACGCGTGCTGAAGGCGATCGGTGAGTACGCTGGGATTTCGCTGGAATTCAAACATATAGAAGAGATCATGCGGTTCGCGGCCGAGGATGGTCCAGCGGGGAAAGAGTTGTCGCTGCCACTAGGGTGGAAGCTTCGGCGCGAGCCGGAGGCGATGATTTTCCTAACTCCTGACTTGCGGCGGCAGGAGCGGATTCCGGACTATGAGTTTTCGTTAGCCGTGCCGGGACGAGTGGTGGTGCCGGAACTTGGCGTAGTGATCGAAGCGGTGCGCGTGACGATGAACGACCCGAGCTTAAACAGTCCGAATCCAGAGCCTGAAGCGAGCGATGCGGAGTATAATCCGCAACAACTTCTGCGCGGGGATTTGTTGCGGGGACCGTTGACGGTGCGCAATTGGCGGGCGGGAGATCGGTTTTGGCCGGCGCACACGAAGTCGCCCAAGAAGATCAAGGAATTGCTGCAGGAACGGCACGTGGCCCAGCCGGAGCGTAGGCTCTGGCCGGTCGCAGTGAGCGGAAACGAAATCGTGTGGATGCGGGGTTTTCCGGTTCCGGCGAAGTTGCGAGCGACGCCAGACCATGAGGTGGTGCTTATCCGCGAGATGCCGTGGGCTGAGCATTCCATTTAGTTAGATAGTCGTGGACCGGGCGCCCGAAGAGAATCTCGGACACTGAGGTCACAGGGGACCACAGAGGCATTTGGGGATATTTCCCGAGTCTAGCGCCACACGAAATACACGAGCGGGGAGGCAAGTTATTTCATGAGCGAACTGAAGAACGAGCTTCGCCAGGTGATTGCGGCGGAGCAGATCCAGAAGCGAGTCAAAGAGCTGGCGCGACAGATATCCGACGACTACCGTGGACAGACGATCCAGGCGCTGGCGGTTCTGGAGAACGCGTTCATGTTCATGGCCGATCTGGTGCGGGCGTTGGACGTTCCCGTGGTGTGCCAGTTCATCAAGCCGAAGTACAGCCGACAACGCGGGGATCAGTCGGGAGAAACTTTGGAGATCTTCTTCAGCCATGAGCCGGATATTCGGGGGCAGAATATCTTGCTGGTCGAGGGCCTGGTTCACTCTGGAGTGACCAGCGAGTTCCTGATGAACGATCTGCGGGCGCGCGGGGCGGCCTCGGTAAAACTGGTGACGCTTCTCGACCGTCAGGCAGCACGCCGCGTCGCCCTGCAACCGGACTATTTCGGCTTTCTCGTCGATGAGGCCTTTCTCGTGGGTTATGGGCTAGGCGCCTCCGAGCAGACCAACCGCAACATTCCCTACCTCGCTGCAACTCAAGTCCCGCAGATGACTTAGGTCATTTCGACAATCACGCGCCTTTTTCTCTAAGAAGGGGTAGAATTGTACAGCCAAAGTAAAATAATGAGCTTAGGGAATTTCCCTATCGAATTTGAAAGAAGAGCATCTAACCCAATAGTAGGAGCCTCGGGACTTCGGGCGACTTGGCGCGGATAACCCCGGTTTCTTCAGGAGCATTTGGTGAATTCGACAGTCAAAACCGTAGTCTTTTGGGTCGTGATCGGGCTTTCCGCGCTGCTTTTGTGGACGGTCATTCAGCAGGGGCGAGGCGGCCAGAAGGAAAAAGAAGTCAATTTTTCCCAGTTCATGAGTGACGTGGGCGCCGGCAACGTGCACGAAGTCACCCTGGATGGCCAGCAAGTACGGGGAAAATATCGCGACGGTTCCTCTTTCCATACCGTGGTTCCGCCGGTTTACTCCGACATGTACAAGTCGCTCACCGACAAGGGTGTGCAGGTAACAATTAAGGATGTCAATGGCGGCAGCTGGCCGCTGACGTTGCTCGGCACTTGGGCTCCGCTGATTTTGCTGGGAGCGCTGTGGTTCTTCATGATCCGGCAGATGCAGACAGGTGGAAATAAGGCGCTATCGTTCGGCAAGAGTCGCGCGCGCCTGCTCTCGATGCAGCAGAAGAAAGTCACGTTCAAAGACGTAGCTGGCGTGGAAGAAGCCAAGGAAGAGCTCCGCGAAATTATCGAATTCCTGCGCGAGGCACAGAAGTTTCAGAAGCTGGGCGGCAGAATTCCCAAGGGAGTGCTGCTGGTTGGACCTCCGGGAACCGGCAAGACGCTGTTGGCGCGAGCGGTGGCTGGAGAGGCGAACGTTCCCTTCTTTTCGATCTCCGGTTCGGATTTCGTGGAGATGTTCGTTGGCGTCGGCGCGAGCCGTGTACGCGATTTGTTCGAGCAAGGCAAGAAGAACGCGCCGTGCATCATCTTCATCGATGAAATCGATGCGGTGGGACGCCATCGTGGCGCGGGTCTCGGTGGTGGCCACGATGAGCGCGAACAGACCTTGAATCAGTTGCTAGTGGAGATGGACGGCTTCGAGTCGAATGAAGGCGTCATCCTTATGGCAGCAACCAACCGGCCTGATGTTCTGGATCCAGCGTTGCTGCGGCCGGGACGATTTGATCGGCGGGTAGTAGTGAGCAGGCCCGATGTACGCGGACGGGAGGAGATTCTGCGGGTTCACACGCGAAAGATTCCTTTGGCAGAGGATGTTGAGCTTTCAGTTCTGGCACGCGGCACACCGGGATTCTCCGGTGCGGACCTCGCCAACATGGTGAACGAAGCGGCGCTTGCGGCGGCACGGCAGAACCGCAAAGCCGTGTTGATGTTCGACTTCGAAGTTGCCAAGGATAAAGTCCTGATGGGCGTGGAGCGCAAGTCGCTGATTCTTTCCGACGAGGAAAAGAAAGTGACTGCGTACCACGAAGCTGGACATGCGTTGGTGGCGGCGAAACTGCCCGGCTCCGACCCGGTACACAAGGTCACGATTATTCCCCGGGGAATGGCGCTAGGGGTGACTATGCAGCTGCCAATCGACGACAGGCACAACTATACCAAAGAATATTTGAAGACCGATCTGGCGATTCTGATGGGCGGCCGTCTGGCCGAAGAATTGTTCCTCAATCAGATGAGTACGGGCGCCGGAAACGACATCGAGCGGGCTACCGAAATGGCGCGCAAGATGGTGTGCGAGTGGGGCATGAGCGATCTTGGTCCGCTCACCTTCGGCAAGAAAGAGGAGCAGATATTCCTGGGACGCGAGATCAGCCAGCACCGCGACTACAGCGAAGACACTGCCATCAAGATTGACAATGAGGTCCGCAAGCTGGTGAACCAGGGATACGAGACGGCGAAGAATATCCTCGAGGGCAGCCGCGACACGCTGCAGAAGATTGCGGCGGCTTTGCTGGAGCGAGAAGTGCTGGATGCCTCCGAAGTGATCATGCTGGTGGAGAGCAAGGAACTGCCTCCGATGAAGTCTCCTTCGAAACCCGATGACGGCGTGCAGCAGGTCTTGAAACCGGAGCCGGGAAGGGGTATTGTGAAGGGCGGAGAAAGTCCAGCGCGAGCTTAAAAGAGTTTGCTACAGATACGAGCAAGGGCGGCCTAGTGGCCGCCCTAATTTTTTGCTATGAGACTATTCGTTGACGGCACCAGGCACCCTCCAATGCAATGAAATTCGTAAGTCGATGGGTGCAGCCACGCATTAATGTTCTGTTGCAGCTACCTTCATCGCTGGTGGAATCCATGAGTCAGATACCGCTCTGGTTTGAACGCAAGTTTGAGTTTTATTTTCCCGCGGAGTTGTACCCGAATTTGCAAGCGCGTTTGCGCGGTACACCGGCAAGAATCGAGGAAACTTTACGCGATCGTTCTCGCGATGCGCTGACGAAGAAGCCGGGGGGGAAATGGTCGGCCCAGGAACATGCTGGGCATCTTTTAGTGATGGACCCGCTGTGGCTGGCACGCGTCGACGATTATACCGCAGGGAGCGAGCAAATGACCGCAGCAGATCTGCAGAACAGGAAAACTGATGGGGCAAATTACAACTCGCGCCCGTTGGAACAGATATTGTCTGAATTTCGGTCCGCGCGGGGGAAACTGCTGAAGCGCGTGGAAGAGTTAGATTCCTCGCTGTTTTCGCGAGCGATTCCCCATCCGCGTTTGAGACACCCATGCGCCTGGTCGACCATTTATTTTTCGTCGCCGAGCACGACGATCACCACCTTGCGCGAATCTGGGAGCTGTTGACCTAAGCCGATCGAATGGGAACAGTCAGGCCGTGACTGTGATCAGGGGCTTGGTTTGGGACAATACCTCGCCGATCTGCACAGCTGGTACGCCTCGGGCGTTAAAGAGGGCCGCTACATCCCTTCCGTAGGTGTTCACGGACATCAGCAGTCCCCCGGCAGTTTGGGGATCAAATATCAAAGCCTTCACATCGTCGGAAACGCTCGCGTCGTAGCGGACGACGCACTCGGCAAAGTCGCGGTTATTCTTGAGACCGCCGGGGATGTACCCGGCGTGAACACATTCGATGGCGCCAGGAATTAACGGGATTCTTTCGGCGTATAAGCGAAGTGAAATGTTCGACGCCAGAGCCATTTCGCGGGCGTGGCCAATCAGGCCGAAGCCGGTAACGTCGGTCATCGCATTTACGCGAATACCTTCTTCAACGATGATCTCGGCAGCACGCTTATTTAGGGTGGTCATCGACTGAACGGAGGCATCGATCCACGCGGGCTCGGCTTTGCCCTTCTTGATCGCGGTCGAAATTACTCCGGTGCCCAAAGCCTTGGTAAGGATGAGAGCGTCGCCGGGTTTGGCTCCGGCGTTAGCAAGAATTTTCTTGGGATCGATGAGTCCGGTGACGGAGTATCCAAACTTGGTTTCTTCGTCGCGAATGCTGTGACCACCGATTACGGTGCATCCGGCCTCGATCATCTTCGAGAGACCTCCGGCGAGGATGCGCTCGAGAATTTCAAGGTCCGCTTTTTCTGGGAAGCAAACCAGTGCGAGTGAGGTAAGCGGCTTCCCTCCCATGGCGTAAATGTCGCTCAGTGCATTCGTTGCTGCGATCTGACCAAAAATGTATGGATCGTCGACGACCGGAGTGAAAAAATCTACAGTTTGCACTAGCGCCTGGTCGGGCGCGATTTGATACACTCCGGCGTCGTCGGCGTGATCGAAGCCGACCAGAACATTGGGGTCGTGTTGCCGGGCTAATTTCCCAAGCACCGAGTCCAGCGCCGCCGGACTTAGCTTGGACGCTCAACCCGCAGCTTTTACCGACTCCGTAAGGCGAAATGGCTTGCTATCGGCCATGAGTCATTGTACTGAGTTGCGTGATTCGTGGAGACTTGACGAGTAAGTGACTGTCATCTCGAGCGAAGTGAGAGACCTTGGTTCTTGCCTTGGTTCATCAGAGTGCCGGCAAATACCAAGATCCCTCACTTCGCTCGGGATGACACGGCGGGAGTCATCACGGGTGAGAATTTGCTATTTCACCGCGACGTCGGCTATCTGGATGTCGGGAAACTGATGATTCCACTGCGCGGAAATACTTTCAAACGTTAGCCGAAAAGTTTTGCTCTGGCCGGGACCCAGCGGTGAGACGCTGAAATCGACGGCTTCAGGATATGGGCCATCGGTTTTCAGGACCTGCATGGGGATAGTCTCGCGCTGGGCGAGTTGTCCCATTTCATCTTTGAATGTCACTTCGACGATCGCATGGGTAACTGTTTTACCGCCGGCGTTGGTAACCGTTCCATCCACATAGCTAACGGTAGCTCCGACGAAGTTTTCCGCGGCGCTCATCTTGAAATCGGAGAGCTTCAGGTTCGCAGCGTAGGCTGGCAGTCCAGACGCGCCTTTGGGCTGGCCGCGCATCAGAAATGCGCCCACGACCGCAATCACGATGACAACCGCGACGGCGATGGCGATGGTACGCCGGCTGGAATCGGGCTCTTCCGCCGGCGGAGTTTGGCTCAAGTCTAGCTGCGGCAAGTTTTGTTGACCCAGGCTGCCCATGCCGAAATTGTAGGCTGTTGCTTTTCGATTGTCGATTCTCGCTCTGCAGCAACTCCATCACTACCCGCTCGCCCGTGCCGCAAGCAGCTTGGCCGCATTCTCGTGATAGACCTGGTGCAGAACTGGATCGGGCAATCCAAATCCGTTCAGGCTCCAGTGGTATCCAAATTGGTCAATTTCGTAAAAGTGCTCGTCCAGCGATTCGAGAATGCGAAACGTGATGCCGTACATTGGCTTGTCGAAGCCCATGTCGGTGCCATACACGAGGCGGTCGGCATGCTTAGCGTAGAACTGTGAGGCGAAGCGCGGGATGGGCGCGGTCTCGGCATAGCGCGCTGAAATATCGGCGTAGAGATTCGGATTGCGCTCGAACAACTCGCCAAGGCGCGCCAGATCGTAATCGAGGTTGGCAAAGTGGCAAGCGAGAAAAGTCGTTTTCGGATGCCGTTGCACCGTACGCTCCAATATTTCGATCATTCCCGATAGGCCCACGATGTTCGGCTGGTTATCGAGCCGCCATTCATATGCATTCATCAAGCCATCATTGGTTCTGTCCATCTTCTGGTACATCCAGATGGGGTCGGCCACATGAAGGCTGACGGGCATGCCGAGCTCCGAGCACTTTTCAAACAGAGGATCGACGAGAGGATCGTTAGGGTGGAGACCAACGGTTTTCGACTTGCCCGAGATCAGACCTTTGCCTTTGTCGTGGATCTCACCGACTCCGCGAGCGCCAGCGCTCCGACAGCGTTCCAATTCCTTAATGGCCGCGGTGGGAAATCCCGCCTTATCGTAGCCGGTGAAGTCGAAGCCGCACCACATCTCGAAGCGCTCGGGATATCTTGAATACTTGCGATTGATCTCATCGAACTTCACGCCTGTCGCCATCGTCAAGATGATCGTCTTCTCCACGCCAACCTCGTCCATGGTTTGCACCCACTGGGTGATTTCTTCGGGAGTCTTGGCGTAGGGGTGCGAGTGCATGTCGATGATGGGAAATTTTGCCTTCGCAATTTCGGTCACAGGAATCTTGTAGAGGGATTTCGGACGATAGTCCTTCAGCAGAATCCTTTCCGGCGACTCGGGGGGTGCCGCTTTTCTCTTTGCCGCGATGGCCCCCTGCGTCGCCGCAGGTTTTTCCGAATTGTCGCCGAACGCTGTTGCAGAAGGGATGCCGCAGGCTAATCCGGCGGCACTCGTCGCTCTCAGGAATGATCGTCGATTCATCAAGCCTCCGCAGGCGAACGCATCCCCGGCACAAAGACGACGGGGTTTGCAACCTCGTCTGGAATATTTCGCTTCGAATGATTGGCGAGTGAATGATTCGCTGGAATACTACGGAGCCGTCTTGAAGAATGCAACCAGGAACAACATCCCTAAAAGCAGATCGACTCCAGCAAAAGTCAGGTCGTTCGGGTGAAGGCGGCGCTGAAGGTAGAGCACAAGGAATGCGACGGCATAGCTGAATTTCTCAAACACAGAGGGGATCATCATCGGGCGCAGGCGTACCGGATCGCGGGCGATTACGATAAATGCAAGCTGCCACGCGAGACCTGCGCCGACAAAGCCGTAGTAGAAACCGGGATGCGTAATGGGCGGCGGGTCCTGGCGTCCGATTACGTCGAACAGAAAATACAGGGGCGTGAGGATTACGATGCCCCAGAGGGCCGCGATCCAAAAGACAATCTTCGCAAATTTCATGGCAGCGATTATTCGCCGCCGACGGTAAGGCCGTCAATTCGAATGGTTGGAGAGGCCACCGAGCCGCGGAATTCAAGGTCGTTCGCGATCTCGGAGATGTTGAAGAAAATTTCTTTCAGATTGCCGGCTACGGTGATCTCTTCGACCGGATATGCGAATTCGCCACCGGAGATCCACATGCCCGATGCGCCACGCGAATAATCGCCGGTCACGAGGTTTGCGCCGTGGCCGAGGAACTCAGTTACATACAGACCTTCTTTTACATCAGAGATCAACTGCTTCGGCGTTCGGGTTCCCGACTTCAAGAAATAATTGCCAGGACCGATGCCGGGCGTGCCAGGCAAGCCCGCGGGAGGCGTTGCCGGTGGTTGCCAGTCCCAGTTTTTTCGCCGTATACGTGTTCATCAAGTAGGAGCTCAAAACGCCGTTTTCGATAACCACGGTGCGACGTGTGGGAACGCCTTCGCCATCGAACGGACTGGTTCCGAAACCGCCGGGGATCGTGCCATCATCGATGACAGTGACATTGTCGCCGGCGATTTTCTGTCCCAGCTTGCCGGCGAGGAACGATGCCCCGCGATAGACAGAATCGCCGTTGATCCCCTCGAAGATATGCTCGAGGATGGATGTGGCAACCATAGGATCAAAGATAATGGGCACTTGCGCGGTCTTCGCCTTGCGCGCGCCCAAGCGGCGCAGCGTGCGCTCCGCAGCAACTTTGCCGACATGCTCAGGCGATTCCAGTTTTGTCAGCGTGCGCGCGACTGAATACCAATAATCACGCTGCATTGCGCCATCGTCGCTTTGGGCAATGGGAACTGCCGATACCGAGCAATACGACCGGCGGTATTCGCCGACGAAACCGTGCGAGTTGGCTAGTACTTTGTAGCCGGTGGCAGCATCGAACGATCCGCCTTCTGAGTTCTTGATGCGCGGGTCAAAATCGAGCGCGGCCTTTTCGGCACGGCGGGCGTAGTCGATGCGATCGGGGCCGGGCAGTGAATACACGTCTTCGTGATAAAGGTCGAGGTCGCCGGGGAGCGAGCCTAGTTGCGAAGCCTCAGGGATGCCGCCGAACGGGTCTTCCGAGGTGATCTTCGAAAGTTCCAGGGCGGACTTGACCATGCGGTCAAGGCTGTCGCGGGAAAAGTCGCTGGAGTGGGTGCTGGCAGCGCGTTGGCCGCGAAAAACACGCACGCCGATGGAGCGCGATCCGGATTCCTTGAGCGTTTCGACCTGGCCGAGGCGAACCAGCGTGGAGAATTCGTCGCCTTCGCGGACTACGCATTCGGCGGCGGTTGCGCCGCCGTTCATGGCGCGGCGGACGATGTCCTGGGCGAGATCGCGCAGGTCTGTTTCGAGTTTGGGGTCGCTAGTTCCTAATTCGGTTGAAGGCATAGAGTCTTAATTCATCTTATCCCAAATAAATGCCTTGCTTTCCCACGATTGCGTTCGCTTTCGATCCGAGCCGGATAGGGTTCAGCACTCGATTGCTTGTAATGTATTTATGCATTACAATTACCGGTGAGGAACATGCCATGACCACCTTGACCGTAACTGCGCGGGGACAAGTTACCTTTCGGAAGAAGGTGTTACAACATCTCGGCATCAAGCCCGGGGAAAAGATTGCGTTGGATTTGCTTCCTGATGGCCGGGGTGTGATCCGGGCGGCACGTCCGACGGGAAGGATACAGGACTTCTTTGGTGTGCTTTCAGGCAAGACGAAGAAGGTGGCAACCATCGAAGAGATGAATGACGCTGCGGCTCGCGGCTGGGCTGGAAAAAAATGACGGGAAATAAATGATGGGCTAGAAATGAAAATCGCGGTGGACACGAATGTTCTAGTGCGGGCGGCTGTACGTGACGACGTCGAGCAGGCCGACGCCGCGATCAAACTGATGGCCCGAGCCAAAATGGTCGCCATCGCGGTGCCCTCCCTGTGCGAGTTTGTTTGGGTTCTGCGTAGCGTTTATCGCTTTCAGTCATCGGATATAGCCAAGGCAATTCGTACTTTGCTCGCAGCAGAAAATGTGGAGACGAACCGACCGGCAATTGACGCTGGCCTAGCCATACTCGACGCAGGCGGGGATTTTGCCGACGGTGTGATTGCCTACGAAGGCAGATGGCTGGGCGCGGACACGTTCGTTTCGTTCGACAAGAAAGCGGTGGAGATGCTTTCTGAGCGGGGTTTGGCGGCGCGGGTGCTGTAGGTTCTGATTTCCAAGGTCCCGTACTCTACGGTATGCAATTCTTGGATACCCAAGGTGCCGTTCGGCGTAGTTTTAGGAGATGACGACGAATCTTAGCCACCAAAGTTCGGCAACGAAACTCGTCCGGAGCGGTCGTAATACGGTCGATTTCGATGTCCGTGACGTCGCAGATTCTAGAGCACAAATTTCCTAGTCGCTCCGCCGCGCCCTCGATTTTGAAGAATGGATCGCCGCGAATTTCCTGCGTTACGCTCTCGTGCAGCTTGCCTCTCTCGAAGGGCCAGTCGCTAAATGTAAGTTCGTTGTCAATCTGCACCCATAAGTGGGAATTCGTCACCAGAGTCTGAGTAGGCTCAAACATCCCGCACAAGAAACCGAGGAATCTGGCTTCGACCAAATCCCAAGGGTTTCTTACTCCGCATCCGAACCAAGCTTCAAGTAGCGCAATACTGGACTTCGCCTTGTCTACCTTGCGACGCGCCCTGTTTATCTCGTAACGCGGGCACACTCGGCAACACGGCTCACCGCCGTGTTCGTCGAACTTCCAAATTCCTACATTGTGTGGGGTCTTGTCCGGGTGCCATTCGCCCATTAATGGCATTGAGTGCTTATCAAGAGTCAAATAGACCGAGGATTGCGTGCAAATTCCCAACGTCTGAGCAAAATCGGCATAGATATGCTCACGTATCGCATTCCATGTTCCCTTCTGCTTGACGAGCCAAGAATTTGAACTGGCGTCGGTACCGATCCAAAAGTCTCGGTAGCCAGAGAGTCTCTCCCAGTGCCATCCTTCAGTCGTAACAATGGCCGGTAGTTCCCTTATAAGGGGAAATCCCCACTTTTTCACTGCATAAATCCGCCGGGATCCTTCTTCGCCGTCCCGCCGACGGTCAGCCGATCAATCTTGATCGTCGGAATGCCCACGCCCACCGGGACGGCCTGTCCATCTTTGCCACAGGTGCCAACGCCTTCGTCGAGTTTCAAATCATTCCCAACCATCGAGACTCGCGTCAGAACATCCGGTCCGTTGCCGATCAGCGTTGCGCCTTTGATGGGCGCGGTGATCTGGCCGTCTTCGATCATGTAGGC
Organism: uncultured Acidobacteriaceae bacterium; assembly: GCA_963808195.1. Classification (GTDB taxonomy): domain Bacteria; phylum Acidobacteriota; class Terriglobia; order Terriglobales; family Acidobacteriaceae; genus Sulfotelmatobacter. The sequence goes on from CAWEEW010000016.1 coordinate 24,443, forward strand.
TTCCGAGGCTCCGAATACGAACTTGCCGTTGGTGATATCGACCTGGCCTCCGCCAAAGTTGACCGCATAAATGCCGCGCTTTACCGAGCGAATGATGTCTTCAGGATTGTCCTGTCCCGCCAGCATGTAAGTGTTGGTCATGCGGGGCATGGGAATGTGTTCGTAGCTTTCGCGGCGTCCGTTGCCGGTGTCGGCGATGCCCATCAGCCGCGCGGAAAGCTTGTCGCTTAAATAGCCCTTCAGAATTCCTTTTTCAATCAGCACAGTTTCCTGCGTAGGCTCGCCTTCGTCATCTACATTCAAAGACCCGCGACGCCAAGGCATGGTTCCGTTGTCGATGACGGTACAGCCCTCGCTGGCTACACGCTTGCCAATCAATCCGGCAAACGCCGAAGTTTTCTTGCGATTGAAATCGGCTTCGAGCCCGTGGCCAACCGCTTCGTGCAGCAGAACGCCGGGCCATCCGGGACCGAGAACGACTTCCATCTCACCCGCGGGAGCTTCGCGCGCATCGAGTTGAAGGATTGCCTGCCGGGCTGCTTCTTTGGCAAAAAACTCGGGATTCTTGTCGCCGAAGAAAAAATCGAGGGCCACGCGTCCTCCGCCGCCGGAGCCGCCGCGAGCCGAATTGTTTTCGGTTTTAGCGATGCAAGACACGTTCATGCGGGCCAGCGGCTGGGAATCTTCGGCGAAGGTTCCGTCGGAAGCGACGACAAGAATGTTCCGCAACTCATCGCCGTAGCTGGCGCGGACTTCCTGAATGCGCGGATCGTAGGCGCGCGCAGCTTTGTCGGCGCGCATCACCAATTCAACCTTGGCGGTGATTTCGGCATCGACCGACGGCAGCGTCACGGGATACAGACTGCGGGCTGCAGTTTTTTGAAAACCTGCGACGGAGGTCTTCGCGGGAGCGCTGGCAATCAGGGCCGCAGTGCGAGCTGCGTGCAATATGCGGCTGGCGGAAAGATCATCGGTATAGGCGTATCCGGTGCGTTCGCCGGAAACTACGCGCACGCCGCAGCCGGCGGAAATGCCCTGCGAGGCCGACTTCACCATGGACTCATCCACCGTCAACGAAGTCGAAGAGAGATATTCGAAATATAGGTCGGCATAGTCGCCGCCTGCGGAAAGAGCGGCGGCCAAATAATGTTCGAGATCGTTTTCGGTGACGCCGTAGTGGTCGAAGAAGAACCGTTGCTTATCTATGCTTGCGAGGAGTTGTTTATCCAAACTATTCACCACTCGAGTTAGATGCCGCCGGGCTGCAGGCCGACTCAGCCGGGCGGGTGCGCTCTCATTATCCCACATGCAGTGGAGCCGAAATGGGCGAGCATCCGGGGCAGAATTGTGACGATGGTCACTTGTCACAGACGGCTGGCTGGCGCGGGCTGGACAATCTGGCCGGAGGACATTTTCAGAATGGACACTGCCAAATGCTGACGGTAACACCGCAAGCTTTGACTCGGACCGTACAGGACTTTCTCAGTGAGGCGTCAGGCGCCGTGGTGCTCGAAAATGGCGCGGTCGCGTTTGATCTGGCGCAATCTAAGTACTCCATTTCGGGCGAATATAACCGATGCCTCCTGCATTTGTGGTCGGCGGAACGAAACACAGTGCGCAGGGTGCTGGACGCAGAAATCAAGAATGGCACGCTGCGGCTGGCAGTACAACGTCTTGGACAGGCTCGACCGTCGAAACTGGAGATTTGCCGCGAACGGGATCGGCGTTCGCCTACGGCTCGCCGCCAAGCCCGGGCCGCGTATGAGCACAAACTGAGGAGGATGCTGGACCGGCACTTTCCTGACTTCAAGGTAATCAGGCTGACGACCGGCTTCGATCTTGAAAAATCCTTTGGGCCGGTTTACACGCGCGGATTGTTGCGGCAAGGTCGGTCTGCTTTTGCTCTGCTGGGGGTGAACGTGCAGGAGACGCAGGCGTCCATCGATGCAGCGCTGACCTTCGGCATTTTATGGCTCGATGTGTGCCGGCGGGCGCAACCCGCGAACGTGCTGGTGGAAGGGCTTGAAGATGTTTGTCCCTGCGGGAACGTTCGGCGCTGGTGCGGGAGCGGATGGCGAATTTGAACCGCGATGCGGCCAAGTGGTCGCTGTTTGAATTGGATGAGCGGCACGATGCGCTGGTGGAAATCGACTGCGCGGATCGCGGCAATGTGGCGACGCGGCTGATGCATGCGCCGATCGACGAGGCGGCGCGCGAACGATTCAAAGATTCGATTACGAGAGTTCAAGAGATTCTGCCGAACTGCGAAGTCGCGGTGCTTTCGGCGGCGGAGATCGGTTTTCGCTGGCGCGGGTTGGAGTTTGCGCGAGCGCGATTAGGAATGCTTCCAGGATCGTTTTGCAGCTACGGAGGAAATTGTGTTTGGAGTTGGCGCGGAGGAGCGGATTCTCGAGATACGAACGAAGACAATTCGCGGAACTCGCAAGCTGTTTGCGGGATACGCGCCATCCTTATGGACCGCGTCAACATCCGTTGTGGAGGCTGCGTCCGGAGCGATGGCTGGAGTCGTTGGTGGTAGGAGACGTGAGCGTGGTGGATGGGCGCCTCGATCCATCCTGCCTTTATTCGCAGGTTCCGGCATTCTCCGCTGCGGACCGGGCCATGATCGATGTGCTGACCACCACGCATGCGGGGCGGCTGGCGGTGGTGGAATTGAAGGCCGACGAAGACATCCACCTGCCGCTGCAGGGGCTGGATTACTGGTCGCGGGTGGAATGGCACCATGCGCGCGGTGAATTTCCTCGCTTTGGTTATTTTGAAGGCCGCGAGTTGTCGGCGGAAAAACCGCTGTTGTTTCTGGTGGCTCCCGCGCTACACGTGCATCCGGCCACGGAGACGTTGCTGCGCTACCTCTCGCCGGAGATCGAGTGGGAGTTCGTGGGGATTGACGAGCGATGGCGCGAAGGAGTAAAAGTCGTCTTCCGGAAGCGTCCGGAGCGAGGGATGAAGAGTGGGCCAAACCTACCCGCCATTGCTGCGGCCTGACCGGCGAGATACGCCGCGGTCAATCCGTGTTTTCTCCTCTGCCGATGAGTCTCTGGAGAATCTTGAACCTATCATAAACAATACAAATTCGTAAAACCTATCAATCGCATCCGCTTCCAGCCATTTTTGGAATGCAGTCATTTGCTGCCGACCCGCTCCCGACCGTGCTTCCCTTCCGGGTAATTCCATTTTCGTAACAGTTTTCAGAAACTCCAGCCACGGCATCTGGGCTGAGATAGGATGCCCCGACTCTTGTGCCGCAGAGTGACAATGACGCCGAGGTAATTGGCCGGCCCAAGAGAAATCGAGGATAAAAAAATGAGAAAAGAAATTTCCCCCAGTCTCAGACTGGCTGCGTTTCTATGCGCGGCCGTCTTTTTGTTGTTATTCGCAAACCCAGGACTCGCCCAGCAAGCGTTATTGACGCGTCATGTGCGTAACGAGGTTGCCAGCGGGCGGGCGCAACTCGTCAGGCAACTCCCGGCAACCCAGACCCTGCGCTTCGACATTGTTCTGCCGCTACGCGATCGCGCAGGATTGCAAAATTTCGTGCAGCAAGTCCAGGATCCCACAAGCCCTTCCTACCACCAGTTCCTTACGCCGCAGGAGTTTACCGCGAGGTTCGGGCCCAGCCAGGAAGATTGGGACGCCCTGGTTGCTTTCGCGAAAGCGAGCGGCTTTGAGATCATCAGCGGAACCCGCGATGAAAGGGACCTAAGGCTCACCGGCACGGTGGCGAACATCGAGAAGGCCTTCCATGTGACCATGGGGAACTATCAGGACCTCGCCGAAGACCGCACATTCTTTGCGGTCGACCGCGAACCCACCGTGGACCTTCCCTTCCAGCTTTGGCACATCACCGGTTTGGACAACGATTCCAAACCGCATCCGATGTATGTCAAGAAGAGCGACTACGCGAAGGCCCATGGGATCGATCCTGACAAGGTCGTGTCTCATGCCACCACCGGCTCCGGCCCATCGGCTTCCTTTTTGGGCAGCGACATGCGCGCGGCCTACTACGGCGGAACGGCGCTCACCGGCACCGGCCAGAACATCGCCTTGTTCGAATTCCTGGGCACCGATTTGGCCGATCTGACCACGTATTACAACAACGTTGGGCAAACGGAACCTTACACTCCCACTCTCATCTCAACGGGCGGGTACAGCACGAGCTGCGTCGATAGCGAGCAGCGGATGCGATGACACCGAGCAGACCCTCGACATGACGCAGGCGATGGGCATGGCCCCCGGCTCCACAATGCTCTATATGTACGTTTGCGGCAACGCATCGAGTATCAGCGATACTGCCTGCATCAGCGCGATGGTTTCGAATACGGACGGCTCCAATATCCAAGCAGATCAGTTGCTCATGGGGCTGGACCCCGGCGGACCCCAGCACTCTGGACCCGTACTTTGAGCAGATGGCGTCGCAAGGTCAGAACTTCTTTGCCGCGTCGGGCGACAGTTCGGCCTGGTCTGCGTCGAATGAAGCGTGGCCGGCGGACGATGCGAATATCGTTTCGGTCGGCGGCACGGACTTGACAACCTCCAGCGCGGCTGGCCCCTGGAAATCGGAAACTGCCTGGGCAGACAGCGGCGGCGGCATCTCTCCGGATTCCATCCCGATTCCCTCCTGGCAGACAGCTTGTCGGGTGTGATTACCTCGCGGAATAAGGGGTCAACGACGTTGCGGAATGGCCCAGACGTTTCGGCCAACGCGAATTTTACCTTTTACGTTTGCGCCGACCAAACCACCTGTACGGCGAACGAGTTCGGTGGAACCAGCTTTGCTGCGCCGATGTGGGCTGGCTACCTGGCTCTGGCCAATCAACAGGCGGCAGCCAACGGCGAAACGATCGGCTTCATTAATCCGATCATTTACCCGGCGGCTCTGACCTCAAGCTATGGCACGCTATTTCCACGACATCACCAGCGGCAGTTGCGGCACATATTCAGCAATGACCGGCTACGATCTGTGCACTGGCTGGGGCAGTCCGAATACGACCGGCATCATCAACCTGTTGGCTGGATCTGCGACGCCGAGCTTTACGCTGTCGGCTTCGCCCAGCAGCGTGACGATCACGCAAGGTGGCAGCGGCACCAGCACGATCACCGTGACCGATCTTGGTGGATTCACCGGCAGCGTAACTCTGGCCGCATCCGGCCTGCCGAGCGGTGTAACCGCGGGTTCGGTCACGAACCCCACAACCGGAACCAGCATGCTCACGCTGACGGCGAGCGCACGGCGACTACTGGAACGGCTACGGTGACGATCACCGGCACCTCGGGCAGTCTGACTGCAACGGCAACAGTTGTCTCTCACTGTAAATGCCGCAGGCGACGCCGAACTTCACCATCAGCGCCTCGCCAGCATCGCTCACCATAACCCAAGGCAGCAACGGAACCAGCACGATCACCATCACTAGCCAGAACGCTTTCAGTTCCGCAACTACGCTGACCGCCAGCGGTTTGCCCAACTGGCGTGACTGCGGCGTTCTCGACCAACCCGGTGACTCCGCCGGCGAACGGCAGCGCGACCTCAACACTCACGCTTACCGCTTCCGCCACGGCCACTACGGGAAGCGCCACGGTAACCGTGACCGGAACCTCCGGCTCGCTCACTCACAGCGCGACCATCGCGTTGACGGTGAATTCGTCCGGGAGGAGCACAAACCGCGGTCTACAACTCCACGTTGAAGGCTCCGGAGTGCGCGACTGTAGGTACATCGTGCGACTCGGGTCCGTCCCTGCTGCTGGGCCGCGATCACATCTCGGGCGGCGCGGAACCCAATCAACCCAACACCATTAACAATTCCTGCGCCGACGGCACGACTGGAACTTTCCACTCTGACGAGTCTAACGACCGTATCGTGGTTACCTCTTCCAGCGGTTCTTTGACCCACGGCACTACAGCCACAGTCTCGGCAACGGTCTGGGCCTACGCCGGATTCACCTCCGATGCCCTTGACCTCTACTATGCCGCCAACGCCAACAGCCCGTCGTGGACATTCATCAAGACGATCGTGCCCACCAAGGCTGGAGCGCAGACCTTGTCGACCACGTTCACGCTACCCACAGGCAGCCTGCAAGCGGTACGCGCCCAGTTCCGCTATCTGGGATCGCGCTCGTCCTGCACCACGGGCCCCTACAACGATCACGACGACCTGATCTTTGCCGTGCAATAGGCGGAGATCTGATCGTTTTGACAAACTAATCGAGCCGGCTCCGAAAGGGCCGGCTCTTTTTATGCGATTGTATGAGATTTGTTGGCATTGACGTACCCCGGCACAAAGCGTAAAAGTCGTATTCCGGGAACGCGCAATTGAGAGTGAGCCGTGGACCTCAGCTACCTAGCGGCACAACAGCATGAATTCGGCAGCGACATCCGACCTCGTCTTTCCCTTTACGATGTCATTACTCTATATCGGCGACAATTCCGCCATTGGTTTGCTATCACGGCGCCTACGTCGCTGATCGCCTCTTTTGTTTTGTGGATGGCGGACGACCGAATTCGCGCGATCTATAGAAGTTTCTCGATACGTGAAATTCAATATCACCAAGCTGAACAAGCCCAAGCATTTCTGTTGCGCTTTGGCAGCTTTTTCATCAGTTGGCTTCTAGGTTGTTTCGCTTTGGCCGCCATAGCAACGGTGGTGAACGGCTTGGATGTGGGCGACGGCGAAAGCGCCTGGAAGAGCGATAGCCATCAACGAGCGCGTGAGCATTTGGGTCAGATTTTTCTTATCGCCTCGCTTACCTTTTGTGCCTTCCTAGTGGGCATGGCGGGAGCCGAGTTTGTTACCTTCGCGATCATCCGAGTGGTTGGCTGGGCGCACTTCGCCCGATTCAGTCTAGTCGCTGGTGCTGTGGGTTACGTTGTCATTGCCGGCATCGTAAGCTGGTTTGGAATGGCGGTCCCCTTAATCCTGCGTGGGAACGTTGGTGTATGGCCCGCTCTTAAACGCAGTGTAAAGATAAGCAGCGGCTACGAAGGCTTTCTTTTTCTTCTGGTAATCGAATCCGTCGTTGGCTCTTATCTGGCGTGGTACGCAGTTCGCTACGGGCTCGCGCTCGTGTTCCCGGCCTCACTCAGATATACGGTGTGGTACGGATGGTTAGTTTTCATCGCTTCGATTCTAGCGGCCGCGGCAGTGGAGCCGCCAATGTTCATTGGCTTTGCTTTACTGGCGGATGTTGAGCCGTCGCCGCCATGGTTATCCCCAGATTCCTAGCAAGCGGCGCAGATCGACCAACTGACCGATATGGTAAGCATTGTGGTCCGCAACCAGCAAGGCTTCCCGGAGAATCGTCTGGCCGTCGCCCCATGGGATGGGCGCGTACAAATCGGTTCTGGGATTCGCAACCAGATCCTGCATGGCTTTGAGATCTTTGCGGAATTGCTGAACGCTCTTATTCCAGGCGAACGCGCTAGGCGGCGCTTCGGTTTTCGGCCAATAGTCATCTGGCCATTTGGGAGCCCTATATTTCGAGTTGCGGCTGAATTCGAGAATGTCCCACTGCGCCAGGCGAAGATGCTCAAGCTGCATCCAGGCGGAGTGTGACAGCCCGGCGGGGATCACGCCGCGTAATTTTTCTGGCATGTCTTTCACTGCGGCGTCAAACCTGGCGTGAGCGCCGCCGCCATTGAGAAGGTCGAGCAGATGCTCGCGGAGGGAATTGTCGTGAGGGTTCTTAGTGGGCATTTCGTCCTTTCTTGTAAACGCAGTCAAAAGCTCGCAGTCGATACATTGTCGTCCCTCGCGCAACAAAGGCGCGGGCAAACACCAAGATCCCTCGCTTCGCTCGGGATGACAGGCCTTCATTGTGGGATTTACGCACCATAATTATGATTCTGTAACGGGTGGCATGCTTTCAGGCATACCCAGATGCGAATCTCCGCTTCCGGGAATCGGCATGAGCGATTCCGGGCCCTCGCCTCGCAACACACGCCCAATGCCGCGAACAATGCGGCGCATGGGGAAGGTGCCTTTGTCATCCGCAAGAAATATTTCGCCGATGCGATGGCCACGATAATACCAACGCTTCAGCAGAGCGAGATGCTCCATGGTTTCAGTCGCTGACCGGGTTTTCGCGGGTGGAAAAGAATCGAGCACCTGCATCACCCGCGATTCCATGGATTGTGATTTTGCGTGATCGTCGGGTTGGATGGAGAACAGCGCTGGACCGGCGATGGCTCCATTTTCGATACGAAAAAACGTGACTGAGTCCGCCAGATGGCTGGGTTGAACTATCAATGCCGAAAGGCGGTCGAGCTGGCGCACGATTTCTGGAAACTGGCTCAGAACGGGCTTCAGCTTTTCCAGTCGAACGTGGACCGCGGCGGCATCTTCGAATGCAAGGTTCGCGGAAGCGGCGTCGCGCTGCACGGAGAGTTCGCGGGAGAGTGATTCGCCTCCGGAATCGAAGTACGCTTGTACGCGATTTACTTCGGTGACATATTCCTCGTCACTGCAACCTTTGAAACAAGGCGCAAGGCACATCTTCATTTCCGAATAGATGCAGCCGGGAAACGCGGGGTTCGGATCGAGGTCGTCAACGCAGCGGCGCATCTTGAAGAAGTCGAGTGAGTCGTTCATAAACTTCTCGGCCGCAGCGCGCGATTGGAAGGGGCCGTAGAAAAGAGCGCGGCCGTCGAGACGTCCCAGGCGGGTGGTGATGGAAGCCCGCGGATACTGGTTTTCGAGATGCAGTTTCACTACCGGCGCGAAACGGAAGCGCATGCGGTTTCCGTAGGTCTTGGGAAAAGTTTCGCGCAGGACTTTGTAGAGCGTGAAACCGGATTCGAAGTCGGAACCGGTCGGTGTGTACTCGATCCATCGGACGCGGTCACGCAGATTGAGTCTCTTCGTACGCTCTTCGATCGGACCGAGCAGACGTTGCAGGCGGCGGCGCAGGTTGGCTGTTTTGCTGACGTAAGGTTCGGCTTGCGCATCCGCGCTTCGAAGCAAGAAGACAGCCGATGCAGATGGAACCGCCGCGAAGACCTCTGTGTCGCATTCGGGGGCGAATTCTAGGCGCTCGGTCAGCACAAAGTCATTTTAGTGCGGAATCACTACGGAGAAATTCTTTTGCCACGGATTAACGCGGATTCCCACGGATAAACCAAGTAAAGATAATCATCCTCACCAGAGAGTTCCTCATCTGTGAAATCCGCGCAGATCCATGGCAGGGGAGAGTCACAGGCCCCCGTGGAGCGCTCCGAAATAGTGGGCGAGATTTAGCGACATGACCAAGATGCCTGCCCCGAGAACGAGAACGTGCAGGGTTTTGCGCAGATCGAAGCTGCCGACCCGACAGACGAGCATGTAGCCGATGGAGAGGTTGAAGAGACCCCACGCGACATTGACTACCGAGGAGGATAAGCCTACACCAGGCGGCGTTGCGAACGGGCTCTGGAAGGCGTGGCCGGAGATGCCATTGCTGAGATGAGGCAGAGCGTTCGCGAGGAAGACTCCGCCGAAGAAATACGAGATGTAGTGATACCAGCGCATTGTTGCTCCCTTTTAGTTGACAAATCGATTGGTAGAGCCTCAACTGAAGATCGGTCCCAGCAGATCCGCGATTAAAGGTTCACCGAAAGCTGGCGCTGCGGAATTTCTGGCGGAAGTCGTCGCCTTCCATCTTGATCACGCGGCACATTTCATGCAGCCGGGAACGCATGCGCTCTCCGATGCGGTCACCGAGGGTTTCGGCGCGGCTCGCCGCTCGCGCCGGAGAGGCGGCGCCATTCGAGCCCGCTGCCGGTTGATCTTCAAAATTCGTCGTAATGATTGTGGTGCGGTTGTTGTTGTAGCGCGTGTTCAGGATGAGGCTGACAGTGTCCCAAACCCACTCAGTCGGCTTGACCGCGCCCAATTCGTCCAGAACCAGGACGTCGATTTCGAAAACGGGACGAAGCACGTCCAGTTCAGTGGTTTGAACCGTGGCGTTATATGAATTCTGTATCTCTTTGAGCAGTTCGCGATAGTCGTAGAACAGGCAGGGGACACCGCGGCTGATGAGGTCCTTGGTGATGCCGACTGCTAGGTGAGTCTTGCCGGTGCCAATCTTTCCGATGATCAGCAGGCCCATGCCATCGCGCGGGTCGTACTCCTGCGCGAACCTGGAAGCGGAGAGGTGAGCGAACGCGAGCGAGGGATGGGCCCCCGGGAAATCTGTAGTATAGCTCGCAAGTTCGCAGTGCTCGTATCTCTTCGGAATGCGCGCCGCGGCCAGCAAAGTTTGGTTGCGTGCCCGCAACTGGCAATCGCAGCGGGTCACGCGGCGGTCTTTGGGCGCGCTCGAGCTGGCAGGCAGCGTCCTCCAACCTGTTCCTTCGCATAGCGGACAAACTTCAGCAGCCGTTTTGATGCCCAACCTTAGGAACCCTTCCTTCTTAGAAAGCTCTATCCTCTGACTTTGCACCCAGACCCCTAATTCCCGCAAGTGGCAAAGGCTTCAGGCCTGTGCACAACCTGTGAAGGCCTGAAGCCGCCTGTGGAGAGGTGAGGAAAACCGCCTTTACACCGGCTAAACCCGGCTCTGACAGGCCCAATCCGGGACCGAGGGGTGCGAAACAGGCTTCCCGCGCGGATTTTCACAGTTGACTTTCTCGCCGGAGAGAGGAGAATACCAGCCGTCGGGTTTCCCAACTCAGCCGCGGGACTTTTCCTTCGGGAATGTGCTGAGTATGAAAAGAGACCTGCGAGGAGAAACTATGAATAAAGCCGATCTGGTTGACACGATCGCGGGCGCCTGCGAAATCAGCAAGGCGCAGGCTACGACAGCGATTGATACCGCCGTGAGCAGCATCACCTCCGCTTTACGAAAAGGGGATCGGGTAGCTTTGATAGGGTTCGGCACTTTCTCGGTGTCGCAACGCAAGGCGCGAAACGGGCGCAATCCGCAGACTGGCGCCACTATCAAGATTGCTGCACGCAAAGTAGCAAAATTTACCCCAGGGGCTGAATTGAAGAAAGCTGTCAATAAAGGAAAGTAGCGGAAACACAGGGTCCTGAATTTCACGAAAAACGGCAGGGGGTCGGCCCTGCCGTTTTCGTTTGGCTTTTCAGTACCTAGTACCCAGTGCTAACGGTCGGCCCGTCTCTTTACCACATACTGGGTACTCGGTACTTGGTACTCTTACTGACATGATTGCCCACCTGCGCGGAAAATTGCTGGCCAAGCACCCCAATCAAGTTATTGTCGATACCGGCGGCGTCGGCTATGAGTTGAATATCAGCGTTCCCACATTTTCCGATTTGCCTGCAAGCGGCTCCGAGGTTGCGCTCCACGTTTACACGCACGTTCGCGAGGATCTGATTGCGCTTTACGGGTTTCTGCGTCCTGCCGAAAAGCAGTTATTCGAAAAGTTGATCACGGTGAGCGGAATCGGGCCGAAGCTGGCCATCACCATTCTGAGCGGGATGGCGGCGGACGAAATGGCCCGGGCGATACGCGGCAATGACTTGGCGCGGCTCACTCGAATTCCCGGCATCGGCAAGAAAACCGCTGAGCGGATGGTGCTGGAACTGCGCGACAAGTTGCCACCGGCCGCTGGAATCTCACAGCCCATCGCGCCGGCGATGAGCGCCGTTGAAGAAGACGTTCTCTCTGCACTGGTGAATCTGGGCTATCAGCGGGCAGCAGCGGAGAAGACGCTCGCCGGCGTAGTCAAGAACGGCAAGAGCGCAACCTTCGACTCGATGTTCCGCGAGGCTTTGGCGGGACTGTCGAAGTAAGCCGCTAGTAGCCGCCAAACACCTTACGTTGCTTAAATCCGCGCACTCTCCACGTACTATCGGCCATCGTTACTGCAGTAATATACCGATTCTTCAGTGAATCAGTTCTAATCAGAAACAACTTGCCGGCTCGATAAAGCCGACGATTCTGCGATCCGCCAGCGCACAGTAGTTAGATGGACGTTGCGAAACTGGATTTCAGGACGTTCGTTTTTACTGCAGCTGTCGAAGATGCGTCAGAGAGAAACTGATGCGATGCGCCGGCCCGCTACCGGCGCGGGCCTTTTTATTTATGGACGCTCGCGAAACCAAGCGGTTTGGCCGATATCTGATTGTGGACCAATTGGGTCGCGGCGCCATGGGCGTCGTATACAAAGCACGCGATCCCCAGATCGATCGCGTGGTCGCATTGAAGACCGTTTCACTCATGGGTCTGGAACCCGAAGAGGAAGAAGAATTCCTAACGCGTTTTCGCTGCGAAGCCCAGGCGGCGGGTCGTCTACAACATCCGGGCATCGTCACCATCTTCGACGTTGGCGAAGATGACGAAAGCCACGAACCGTACATCGTGTTGGAATACGTGGCAGGCGAATCCCTCAGCCGGATTCTTTCGCGGGAGAAAAAACTCCCGCTTCCGAGGGCGCTTCAGTTGGCCGAGGAACTCGCCGACGCCCTCGACTATGCTCATGCCCAGGGTGTGGTTCATCGCGACATCAAGCCAGCGAACATTCTCATCGGCGAAGATGGCCACGCCAAAATTGCCGACTTTGGCATCGCCAAGCTGAACCTGGCTCATTTCACATTGCCGGGCCGCATTCTTGGGACACCGGCTTATATGGCGCCTGAGCAGCTTGCGGGGGAAGGCGTCGACAGCCGGTCCGACCTGTTTTCGCTGGGCGTGATTCTCTATTCGATGGTGACTGGGCATTCGCCTTTCACGGGAAACAGCGCTACGACGGTTTGCTTCAAGGTGGTGAATCGCGAGCCGATGCCGGCCAGTTCGTTCGACCTGGAGTTGCCTCGTGCTCTCGATAGCGTGATCACGCGCGCCATGGCAAAGGATCCCGCAGAACGCTTCCAGCGAGGTTCAGAATTTGCCACTGCGTTGCGTGAGTTGAGAGGAGAGCATGATCCCAGTTCGGCGACCACTTCACCGTGGAATCTTCCAACCTATGTGGGGAGCACAGGAACACGGCAAGCGTTAAAACCGCCGGTCAAGAATGTTGCGGGAATTGCGCAACTCCAGCGGTTGGTTCGAACCGCGATCGCAAAAGCGAGGATACGAAATCTGATCTTCGCGGCCGCCGCGGTGACTGCGCTTATTATCCTCGCCATTCCTTCAAGACGCGCTGTAACTTCGCAGAAAGCGACCGGAGTAGTGCCGCCGTCAGCTGCGGGCAATCGTCTGAGTGATGGGGAATCCTCCGCTGATTCACAATTGACCCAAGCTCCCGGATTGCCATCTCCGAATCCCGCGCCTATGGAATCGGGAACTGCGAAGCGGAAAGGCGGTGGAACAGCATCGCCTGCTACTTCGCACGGTGCTTCCTTGGCAGCTACCGCTGCACGCAAGACCGATAACAAAAAGAAATCCGCTTCGCAATTGAAGTCGCAAAAATCCGCCCAAACCGCAGCGATACACCCAGCCCCGAGCCAGGATGCGTCGCCACTGCCAGTGGTTGCTCAATCCACTGTCGAAGTCGCCGTACAGCATCAATTCAAAGAAGCCACGCTGTGGGTTTGGGTCGACGACAATCTCGCCCTGACGCGGCCTTTGCATGGGGGAACGCAGAAGCACCTGGTCGTATTCAAGAGCATTCAGGGAACGGATGCCGAACCTCTGCAGGTTCCCGCCGGAACCCATACTCTCCGCATTCGAGCTGAAACTGCCGATCAATCGATCGATCTATCCAAGACGATTTCCGGCACTTTCGCCGCCGGTGACGACAAGACGCTTCATATCACCTTCGACAAGCACAACACGGACATGCATTTAGTCTGGTAGCGGTGAGACTCTCGTTCGATCAATCTTGCCGGACCCGCCTTCCGACCCAAGAATTTCTTGTATCGCAGAAATCAGCCCGCCGGGGATGCCCGCCGATTTTGAGAAAACATCTTTGATTCCGGCCGCTCGAGCTTCCGTGACCAGGTATTCACTGCTATACATCGTAAACATCAACATGGGGAGCTGAGGAGCGATCTGGGCGATCCGCCGGGCCGCGTCCAGCCCATTCATCACGGGCATTTGCAGGTCTAGGATGACCAAGTCGGGGGTTAATTCTTTGACTTTTGCGACCGCATGCTCGCCATTCTCGGCCTCGCCGCAAACCTGCAGGTTTTTTTGCCGCTCGATGGAAGAACGCAGACACTGCCGGATTGCGGCGCTGTCATCGACAATAAGGATTCTATGGACCATCGCAACCCTCGCGGGCCTTAGGTCAGGTTGCGGGGCCGGAGTCGTACCTGTGACGACCGATGGCAAACCAAGGAAAGGCAAGTTAACTTTAGACCTTCCCATGAGAAGGGCAAATACAGCGGGTACTGTACCACATCGAAACTATGTAAGTTCGATAACGAACATACATTAGGTGTAAATCGGTAGTGGCTGAATTTGGGCCTTGAATCTGCTCGCAAGGGTTGCAGCGATACCCGCATCCTAGAGGTGATCGAGTTTCGGATTGAGGAGCGAAAACTGCGCTTGCACCAAATTCGATCTGCTGCACCCGAACGGCAGCAGCCTAGATGTTGATTTGAATATCAGCCTTGAAATAGAAAAGCCCGGATGCCAGTCCCGACCTTTCTGAAATCACGGTCGAGCGATGACCTGTAAATACAAACCTTGCAGGTGGTCGGTATGCCTCGTCGAGATTATTTGGCCACATCTTTGGAAGTTCCGGGTAAATCCTTATTTTCAGCACAAAAAGAAATAAAAGAGTACGCTTTAAGAGTCTCTTCTAGCACCTTTCCGCCGCGTGCCTAACTGGGCAGCGGTTCCTTGCGAAATCAGACGTTTCGCCAAGGAGCCCGTTGTGGCCAAGAAAACCTCTGTTTCTGCATCGAGAACCCCGGGACACATTCGCAAGATAGACGGTAACAGCGTCACCAACGAAATACTGCTGAAGTTGCCGGCCAATGAATTTGACAAGCTTTCTCCGAAACTGGAGTTCGTCAGGCTGAAGCTTCATACTCTGCTCCATGAAGCTGGGGAGCAGATCAAATCCGCTTACTTCGTAAATACAGGAATGCAATCCGTCCTCACTGTCCAGCCGGATGGAAAGAGCGTGGAAGTTGGCCTGATCGGCAAAGAAGGGTTTGTTGGCATGCCGATTGTTGCGGGATTTCGCACGAATCCCACCAGGGTTATTACTCAGGGCGAGGGCACGGCGTTCCGAGTGGATGTCGAGACCTTCAAGCAACTCTTACCGCGTTGCCCTGAACTGGAAAGAGAGTTACACCGCTTCGGGCAACGGATGGCCATGCAATCCACGCAGATCGCGGCCTGCAACCGGCTTCATGAAGTGGAAGAAAGACTGGCACGCTGGTTGTTGATGAGCCGGGACCGCATCGGCTCTGACGAATTGCCTTTGACTCAGGAGTTCTTAGGCCAGATGCTGGGAACTCGGCGGGCAAGCGTCAGCGTGGCGGCGGGCATGTTCCAAAAGGCCGGGATGATCCACTACACGCGTGGCAACGTCACCATTCTCGACATGCCAAAACTTGAGGAGGCTGCGTGCGATTGCTATGAGATCATCCAGCGTCAGCTAAGAAATTGGCGAAAAGAGACGGAAGACGGAAATAGACCGCTAGGAAGCCTCTAGTCCTAACACTGCGTTGCTAGGGGGTTCTTCTGTTTGACGCGGCGTGGGTGCGCTCGTGTCCGCCTTACTGCCCCTAGGAAATCCCTCTCAACAACTCGGCAGGCTTGACTTTCAGAACGTTGGCAAAAGCTACGATGGCATCGAGACTCGCAGCATAATGCCCATTTTCGACAAGGGAAACATAGCTTCGGGAATATCCAGCCTTCGCCGCGAACTCTTCCTGCGACAGCCCACGCTTGAGGCGTAGGGACATGATTCGTTGGCCAAACAGACCACGGGGCGTCTGTCGCAAGATACCGTAAATTCTTCAAGATGGACATCGTACTGTCTGTTTAGTATACTAAACATCGCTTGACTGCTCACCATAGTAAGCAACAGGACGGCCTGTTAGAATCAAAATTTGTAGCTGTCGGCGCACCGCAAGGAACAATGCTGCTGGACCTGAAGAACTTGCAGTGTTCGGCTTGCGATGCGGTTTTCCTCTACGCGTCCCTAGCTCCACGCGGGTCGGGATTACCTCTCTACTGCCCCGAATGCGGGACTTGCGCTTCCCCTGCAAAACTTCGCAAGAAACGCTGAAGCCGATTGTTCGGTAGTGCCTCAGTTTGAAATTTGGTCCAATTGTCGTTGCTTTCCAAGTCAGATGACCGACTCCTACATGCCGAAACGCGGCAAGCGCGGCCCCTACAAGAAGGGCTAAAGGATGTGTAGGATACCAGACAGACAGATTGCTGACTTCTGCTTAAAATTTGTTCGCCATGACGCACGAAGAACGCGAACGGATGAACTGGCTGTGTATCAGAATCCAAGAAGAAAAAGACCCTAAAATATTCGATCAACTTGTTTACGAGTTGAACGATCTAATGGAAGTCAAGCACGAACGCATCCACCCTGGCCATAAGACCCAAACGGATTAAAGCCCCACCAAATTTCAAACTGAGGCACTACCGAATGCTCTGAGGCGCCACCGAGTCAGCAACCTAATCTAGCAACCTAGTCTAGAACCTAGTCTTAGGACACTACCAGAATATAAGTCGCTCACCGGACAGACCATGCTTCCCAAGCGGCACTAGCATCCGACCTAGCTGCCCCGTTTGGTACCTACAGCAAATCCTGTATGTGCTGCCGGCGTCTATTTTGGCTAGTCTCTGGAAGTTAGTAGCCCCCGTAGACCAGCTGCACATGCGAAAGCGTCTCATCACTCCAACTCGGGAGAAGATTCGGACTCGCGGTGAAGGCTGGTTAGACATCGAGCGCGCGGCCGTAATCGAGTTCACGTCGGAAGATCCGGATTATCCGATTGAGTCTGCTTTCGTTTCAGGCGAGGCGCGGGGCTGGCGCGCAGCAGCGGCGGGTATCCAAACCATTCGGCTGATTTTTGATCATCCACAAAACCTCAGGTGTGTATCGCTTGTGTTTGAGGAAAGCGAAACTGCGCGCACGCAGGAGTTTGTGTTGCGGTGGTCTGCGGATCAGGAAGGTCCAATCAAAGAAATCGTGCGCCAGCAGTGGAATTTCAGTCCCCCCGAGACCATACGCGAGGTCGAAGAATATCGGATAGAGCTTTCCAGCGTAACCGTGTTGGAATTGGTCATCAATCCGAATATTGGTGGCGGGGGCGGTCGGGCCTCGCTAAAGAACTGTCGCCTTTCTTGATCTGGTGCCCGTATTCGCGGCCGGTTGTTTGCCGCGGGCGACAGTAAATTCCAACATGGGATCCGAAAACGTAGCCTACCGGGAATGCCGTATGGCGCAGATAGGAAAGGCCGACTAACCTAATAGGGCGCTGCTGCGTGTCCGACGCAGGTGCGCAATGCTCCGCATGGAAGATAAGATTCGCAGACTATGCTTGGAACTTCTCGCCAAGAAAGGCGACGAAGAAGTCAGGCCGATACTCGCCGAACTCCGGGAAGCATTGCACCTGCACATCGAACGCATGCGGGAGCGTTTTGGCGCTTACCCATTCCTGGTGGAACGGCGCACCCGAAACGACAGTCCGCCGGTGAATAAACAAGACGTGAATAAACAAGACCAAGACGACAAGGAAGACGGACCGAACGAAACCAGGCCGAGAGATACGGGTATTTAAGGGACCGGACAAGTTATGTAAGGGTTTTCGCTGGGTGGCACGCGTACCCTGCGTTGCGCGGCCATTTCTTCGCGTTCCTCCAATGCCTGAAGCAGCTCTTCGATTGTGGTTAGAAATCTGTCCGGGTCTTGCTCAACAACGGCCCGTTCGCAAAGTTCTTTCCAACGTTCTTTGGTTTCGTCTCGCAAGGTGTCACCTCCAAAGTAGGTAATGGCTTCGCTCTGCCATTTTCACGAACTTATGTCAATAAGCGGTACCTCCTGCCCGCCTGCTAGAAGACATAGGAACGTAATGTAGGAAAGCAATTGTGCCGCCAAATGACTTGACGAGCCAAAGTCGTCCTGCATCAGGGACTTGGCTATGCCCATTCGATTTGCGGGGGAAAAGCCGCAGGGTAAAGTTTGCTAACCAGCCCTCACAAGTCGCGTGGCGGCGCTCCAATTTCGATCACGATACAGTATTTCCTGTATTCCACGCCACGAGGACTGGTATGTAGTGTAAAGTGTGTCCGTACACTGCAGTTGCAGTGGCTTCCCCCCCGGATTTCTAGAATTCAAGCGCGCCATGGATGACAGGATCAACATCCTGATGGTCGACGACCAGCCGGGCAAGCTGCTTAGCTATGAAGCCATGCTCGGTGAACTAGGCGAGAACCTGATCAAGGCTCATTCCGGAATGGAAGCCCTGGAACACCTGCTGAAAACCGACATTGCCCTCGTGCTCATGGACGTGAGCATGCCTGGAATGGATGGTTTCGAAACGGCGCAGATGATCCACGATCACCCGCGCTTTCAAAACACGCCTATCGTCTTCGTCTCGGGAATTCATGTGACGGACCTGGACCGGCTGAGGGGATATCAACACGGAGCAGTGGACTATGTTTCCGTCCCTGTTATTCCAGAGTTGCTGCGGGCAAAAGTAAAAGTGTTTGCGGAGTTGCATCGCAAGACACAGCAACTGGAATCGCTCAACGCCCGGATGACTTCGTTGCAGGACGAAGAGCGGAGACGCATTGCGCGAGAGTTGCACGACAGCGTTGGGCAACTACTTGCCGCCATCAGTATGAACAGCGTTGCGGTCGAGGCCGAGTCTCATAAGCTAAGCCCTGAGGCGGCGCGACGCGTTTCTGAAAACGCAGCGATGGTCGACGATGCTAGTAGACAGATTCGTACTATTTCGCACCTGCTGCATCCTCCTTTGCTAGATGAAGTAGGTCTGGCCTCTGCGCTTCGTTGGTATGTTGAGGGGTTCTCCGAACGCAGCAAAATCGACGCGAAGCTCGACATCCCGCAGACCTTTGCGAGTTTGTCCAAAGAAATGGAACTCTCCATCTTCCGGGTCGTTCAGGAGTGCCTCACCAATATTCATCGTCATGCTGGGAGTCCGACGGCGGAAATTCGCATTACTCAAGACGACGCCTGTTTAAGAGTTGAGATCGAAGATGCGGGCAAAGGGATTCCACCTGAAAAGCAGTCCACGTTCGGGGCCTCGGGTCGCACGGGCGTCGGGCTTCGTGGAATGCGAGAGCGCTTGCGGCAGCTAGGTGGCACTCTGCAAATCCAGTCAAATGGCCACGGAACTCGGGTGACCGCCATCCTGCCCGTTATATGTGCTACGGCTGCGCCTGCAGTCCAAGAAGTCAGCAGCGGATCGCTCTGACTGGTGGTGATTCGGTGTTAGCATTTTTACACTTGGCCGCTGCCGGTTTGATCGGCGGCTACAGCAAATCCTGTATGTGCTGCCGCGTCTGTTTTATCTAGTCTCTGGAAGACCGTAGCAGCCCGGTGATATTTCTCCTTTCTGCTGGTCAATTTCGCAGGACAAGAATAGCGATATGGCGGTCGGCTTTGGCCGCCACAGGTGCAAAGGCGATGCGCCAGTACTAGCCGCTACCCGCGCTGGGGATCAAGTAGTTGTGTTCTTTCATCACACAGGAGCATTTGAATGGCGACAACTCTTAACCAAAAGACGAGCGGATTAGCTTCGATTATCGCTAATCACAGGGATCAGATTCTTGCCGAGTGGCTTCGGGAGATGGGGGGAGCAATCCGCCGAAGCGATCTGATAAAAGAATCCGAGCTGCAGTCTCAGTGCGGCCGTTTTATTGCGCTGTTGGCTGACGCTACGGCACAAGCTGGCACCACAGTGCAATCGGCGGCGTACGATCCACTGCGGGAACTGCTCGGTGATATTTCCAAAAGCCGCGCAGTGCAAGGGTTCAGCGCCAGGGAAACCGCTATTTTCGTTTTTTCGATCAAGCGCCCCATTTTTACCGCGATCCGCGAGGAACTTTCCAAAGATCCGGCCGCCGTGGCGAAAGAGATGTGGAGCTCCACGGAATTGCTGGATGGTCTCGGTTTGTACACGACCGACGCTTATCTCAAGTCGCGTGAAGAAACGATTCACCGGCAACAGGAAGAGATGCTTGAGCTTTCCACTCCCGTGGTTAAGTTGTGGGAGGGAATTCTTGCCCTTCCCCTGATCGGCACACTCGACAGCGCCCGCACCCAGGTGGTGATGGAGTCGCTTCTCGAAGCGATTGTGCGCACAAACTCTCAAGTGGCGATCATCGACATCACCGGAGTTCCGACGGTCGACACGATCGTAGCCCAGCATCTTCTCAAGACGGTGACAGCGGCGCGCCTGATGGGCGCGGATTGCATCATCAGCGGGGTTCGTCCGCAGATTGCGCAAACCATCGTGCACCTCGGCATCAATCTGCTCGATGTCACCACCAAGGCAACACTTTCGGACGCCTTTGCCCTCGCGATTAAGAAGTCTGGATTCACGTTTGTCCGGCCGGAGAAAAAGAAAAATAAAGAGCAGGAAGAAAACTAGGAGACGCGAGTGGAAAAAATCCCTATTCTCCGGATGGGCGAATTCCTGCTGGTCACCATTCAGGTCGACATGCACGACCGGCTGGCGATGACTTTGCAGGACGATCTCACCAAACGGATCAGTGAGACTAACGCCCACGGAGTTCTGATTGATATTTCCACGCTTGAAATCGTGGATTCTTTTATCGGCCGAATGCTGGGCAACATCGCGGCTATGTCGCGAGTGCTGGACGCAAGAACCGTAGTCGTGGGAATGCAGCCCGCCGTGGCAATCACACTGGTGGAACTGGGCATGTCGTTGCCGGGTGTTCGCACCGCACTCAACGTGGATGCGGGGATGGAGCTGCTAAGAGAATCTCTTAACGGCCACGGAGAAAGCGGCAGGGGACAAAGCGATGGCCGTCGTTTTTAGCGAGACGGTGCCACTGGTTTCCGAGCCCGATATCGTAGTCGTAAGACGTCGGGTCCGCGAGGTCGCAGGCCAGATCGGGTTATCCCTCGTAGACCAGACCAAGGTAATCACCGCGGCCAGCGAGCTAGCCCGCAATACTCTTATTTACGGCGGCGGCGGTTCCATGCAACTCGAAAGCCTCAACGGCCCACGCCTCGGGGTCCGCCTGACATTCAAGGACAACGGCCCCGGCATTCCTGACATCGAACTAGCACTGCGCGACGGCTTCACGACCGGCTCGGGACTTGGCTTGGGTTTAGGCGGGACCAAACGCCTGGTCAATGAGTTTGATATTGAATCAAAGGTGGGGCAAGGGACGCGAGTAACCATTACACGCTGGAAGTAAAGCCAAGGGACCATGATCATCCGAGTCACCGACACAAGCCATGCCGGGGAGGCTCGCCGTCAGGCTGCGATTTTTGCGGAGCGGCTGAATCTCGGAGAGCGCGAACGCGGCGGCCTCGCCATCGCCGTCACTGAAATCGCCACGAACCTCGTCAAACATGCCGGCGACGGGACCATCGTGCTTGACTCAGTCGGACACAACGGGGCTAGAGGCGTTCGCGTTATAGGCATGGATAAAGGTCCCGGCATCCGGGACATTAGTGGAGCACTCGCCGATGGGCGTTCGACTGCGGGAACCTCAGGAAACGGCCTGGGCGCAATCAAGCGGCTCTCCGATGCGTTCGATATTTACTCTATGCCAGGAATCGGAACGGCTATTCTCGCGGATTTCTGGCCGAGCCGAAGATCGTCGCCAGAGAGTTCGCCGCTGGAGATCGGCGTTGTTTCAGTTCCGTTGGCGGGCGAAGAGGTTTGCGGCGACGGTTGGGGAGCAAAGAAAATAGCGGAGTCGATGCTTCTCATGATCGTGGATGGACTCGGACACGGTGTTATGGCGGGGGAAGCGGCACATGAAGCTGAACGCATCTTTGCTGAATCTCAAACCGACTCGCTTTCCTCTATCCTGCAAGATGCTCACGATGCGTTGAAGAAAACCCGCGGAGCGGCGATGGCGGTCGCTTCGCTGAATGTGGAGCGAGGAGTTGTGTCGTACGCTGGAGTTGGAAACATCGGAGCCTCGATCGTCAGCCCAGATGGAAGTCGGGGGATGGCTTCGCACAACGGCACGATGGGTCACCAGTTGCACAAAGTTCAGGAATTTACGTTCCCGTGGGATCCTTCGAACCTTTTGGTTATGCATTCGGATGGATTAAACACTCGTTGGGATTTGAAGCCCTATCCCGGTATCTGGAGCAAGCACCCAGCACTGGTAGCCGCGCTCCTGTACCGCGATTTCTCGCGCGAACGAGACGACGTAACCGTCCTGGTGGCCAGGAACCGGCAGGAAGCAGGGGCATCGTGAAGTTGACCCTGCTCACCATGGAGGTCCGGTATGAGCATGACGTTGTACTGGCCCGGCAGCGCGCCCGCTACGTCTCCGCGGCGCTGAAGTTCGACGTTCAGGAGCAAACCCGGATTGCGACCGCGGTTTCGGAAATCGTCCGGAATGCGTTTGAATACGGCGGCGGCGGCTCGATCGAATTTCAGCTCGACAACGGTCTCCGGCGGATGTTTCTGATTTCGATTAGCGACAAAGGGCGAGGCATTCGCAATCTGGACGAGATTCTTGGCGGCAAGTATGTCTCCAAAACAGGCATGGGGCTGGGAATGATCGGCGCCAAACGCCTGATGGATGATTTTCACG
Organism: uncultured Acidobacteriaceae bacterium; assembly: GCA_963808195.1. Classification (GTDB taxonomy): domain Bacteria; phylum Acidobacteriota; class Terriglobia; order Terriglobales; family Acidobacteriaceae; genus Sulfotelmatobacter. The sequence continues at coordinate 47,093 of CAWEEW010000016.1, forward strand.
TCGAAACGGAACCTGGCAAGGGTACGGTGGTGACGCTTGGCAAGATCATCCCCGTGAAATTCACCCGCCTGTCGAACACGGATCTGAATGCGCTGCTGACCACCATTGAACGCAAGCCTTCGGAAAATCCGTATGAAGAGCTGGAGCAGCAGAATAAGGAGTTGATGCGCACGCTGGAAGAGTTGCGCTCGCGGCAGGCGGAGTTGGCCCAGCTCAACAAGGAACTCGACGAGACTAATCGCGGAGTCGTGGCGCTCTATGCGGAACTGAACGACAAGGCTGATTTTCTGCAACGGGCTTCGGAGTTGAAAAGTCATTTTCTCTCCAACATGAGCCACGAATTCAGGACACCGCTGAATTCCGTGCTCGCGCTCAGCCAAATCCTGCTCGACCGCATGGATGGCGAGCTTACTCCGGAGCAGGAAAAGCAAGTCACCTTCATTCGCCGGTCAGCGCAAGACCTGACCGATCTGGTGAATGATCTGCTCGACCTGGCAAAAGTAGAAGCGGGCAAAGTCACTATCCGTCCCTCACCTTTCAAAGTAGAAACTTTGTTCGCCGCTCTGCGCGGCATGCTGCGACCTTTGTTGTCTCAGAACTCCTCGGTTTCGCTGGTGTTCGAAGACCCGGTTGACATTCCGGAGCTGTACACGGACGAGGCCAAAATCTCGCAGGTGCTAAGAAACTTTATTTCGAACGCGTTGAAGTTCACGGAGCGCGGCGAGGTTCGGGTCTCGGTGCAAACAGGACACGACAATACGGTTGTGTTCGCAGTGGCTGACACCGGCATCGGCATCTCGTCGGAAAATCACGAGCGCATCTTCGAGGAATGGACTCAGGTTGAAGGAAAGCTCCAGAAGGTCGCTAAGGGAACGGGTCTCGGACTTCCGCTCTCCCGCAAGTTGGCTCAACTGCTAGGCGGCAATGTTTATCTGAGGAGCCAGGTTGGGATTGGGTCTACTTTTTTTGCCGCCATTCCGGTTCTTTTCTTTGGCGCTACCGAAGCCGTTTACGTTCCAGACGTGCGGCGAGAATTGGACGGATCCAAACTTCCGGTGCTGGTGGTCGAAGACAACCGCGAAGCGCTCTTCATCTACGAAAAATATCTCAAAGGGTCGCCGTTTCAGGTTGTTCCGGCGCAGGATCTCAAAGAGGCGCGGCGTGCGTTACAGGAATTTCGACCGGTTGCAATCGTACTGGATGTCTTGTTGCAAGGCGAACACTCTTGGAATCTGCTGCAGGAAATAAAGCAGCAACCGGCCACCAAAGATATTCCGGTTTTTGTGGTCACGGTTGTGGAGAACCAGCAGAAGGCGCTCGCACTCGGAGCCACGGCCTTCCACTCCAAGCCGATTGACCGAATCTGGTTGTTGGACCAACTGCAGGCCGTGCAGCAGGTCAGCGGCGAACAAATATTGATCGTCGATGACGATGAAGTTTCGCGGTATTTGCTGAAGGGAGCGCTCTCCCACAGCGGCTATCGGTTGCTCGAGGCGCATGGCGGCAACGAAGGGCTGCGATTGGCTCGCGAAGCCAAACCGAAAGCCATTATTCTGGATCTGGCTATGCCGGATTTAAGCGGCTTCGAAGTGTTGGAGCTTCTGAAGAGCGATCCTCAAACCCGGCAAATTCCAGTGGTGATTCATACATCGCAGGAATTGGGAAGCCATGACCGCGCGCTGCTGCAAGCTGCGGTAGACATTGTTCCAAAGCAGGGTGGTTCGCGAGAGCTGACGAGCGCCCGAATCGCAGAAGCGCTCACCCGGGCCGGGTTACCCTTCGGCCGCGGCGCATCGAGCGAGCTTCATGTATAGCGGTAAGAGAAATCCGGCTTGGGGCCGGACGTTCTAAAAACTTACGAGAGGCTTATATGCCACATACGGCAACGATTCTTACCGTGGATGACAACGATGCTCTGCGTTACTCGCTGACAAGAACCCTGCGCGGCGAAGGTTACAAAGTGCTCGAGGCGCGCACTGGCGCTGAAGCTCTGGCGCTCGCGGACCAGTTCCCTGATCTTATTACCCTCGACCTGAATCTGCCGGACTTTGACGGTTTTGAAGTTTGCCGACGCCTGAGAGCAAATCCACAGACCGCGCACATTCCCATCTTGCACATTTCAGCGACATTCGTAGAGCCCCAGCATCGGGTACGCGGCCTCGAAGGCGGAGCGGATGCGTTTCTTGCGGAACCAATCTCAGGCGATGAGTTGCTGGCCACCGTAGGGGCTCTGCTTCGAATGAAACAGGCAGAGCGCGAAGCGCGTTTGCAGGCGGCGGAGGCTGAAAGAGCCAGGCAGGAATTGCGGGTCGCCCACGACGAACTGGAGATGCGAGTGCAAGAGCGAACCGCGGAGCTGGCGCGCAAGAGCGAAGAGATTCGCCAGCTCACCGGCCGATTGCTGAAATCGCAGGATGACGAACGAAGGCGGCTTGCCCGCGAGTTGCATGACAGCACGGGCCAGATGCTGGCCGCGATGAAAATAAACCTCGATTCAATTGGCGCTGAGATGCAGGGAAAGCATCCGGCGGTCGACAAACTGGTTGCTGAGACCACCGGATATACGGTTGAGATTAGCCGCCAGCTGCGCACCATGTCCTATCTTCTGCACCCGCCTCTGCTCGACGAAACTGGTTTGCAATCGGCGTTGCGGTGGTATGCGGAGGGCTTTTCGCAGCGCAGCGGCATTCAGGTCGATCTGAAAATAAATCCGGAGTTCCGCCGTTTGCCCGACGATTTGGAAATTGCGATCTTCCGCGTGGTGCAGGAGTCGCTCACTAATATTCACCGCCACTCGGGCAGCCCCGCCGCGACCATCGAGTTGACGAGCAGCCCTGAAAATATTCAATTGCAGATCGTCGATGACGGCAAGGGGATGCCGGACCGGGCTGTGCGGGGCAGCAAGTTCGTTCCGGGGGTTGGCATTATGGGGATGCAGGAAAGAATGCGACAGTTCGGAGGAACCTTCGAGATTCTCTCGAAAGGAAAAGGAACAACGGTTGTCGCGACGGTGCCAACAGAGAGAACACTTCGCGAAGCCGTGTAACGATCTACCTGGGCGATTGCAGAGCGACGCTGCAACCGCATTTATTTTCCGATGCAGAAGGTACTGAAAATCAGGTTCAGAATGTCGTCAGCAGTCGTAGCACCGGTGATGGAATCAAGCGGTCGCAGGGCGTTGTAGAGGTCGAGCAGCAACATCTCGTGTGGCACTTTACCGGCTGCAGCGTTCGTGGCGGCATCAAGGGCGGCAAGCGATTCCTGCACCAGGCCTTGATGACGGATGTTGGTTAGAAAACCGGGCTCGACGTTGGAGGCGGCTTCGCCGCCGACGTGGCGCAGAATCTCAGCCCGCAATTCAGGAATTCCTTCTCCGGTCAGGGCAGAGACACGAATCAGTCCAGACCGCTCACCGGTCGATGACCGCGCGGCGTCCGAAACCAAGTCGCTTTTATTTTCCACTACGATGGTGGGACGTTCCTTTGTTTGTCGAAGCAAGTCTTCATCTTCGGATGCCGCAGATTGAGAGGCATCCAGAACAACCAGTACGAGATCGGCGTCGGCCAGCGCCTCGATCGATTTGCGGATGCCGATGGATTCAGCTTCATCGAGAGCCTGCCGGATGCCAGCCGTGTCGACGAGTTGGATTGGAATGCCACCGATGGAAACGGTCTCGCTGACAAGATCCCGCGTTGTGCCGGGACTTGACGTCACAATAGCGCGCTCGCGCTCGACCAGATGGTTGAACAAGCTTGATTTGCCGACGTTGGGGCGGCCAACGATGGCGAGCGTTAGTCCCTGGTGCACGATCTTGCCGTAGGCGAAGGTTGTGGCCAATTGTTCGAGCGGCAGACGGACGGCGGCGATGCGGTCAAGAATAGTCGCGTCGGGCAGGACCGATACGTCATCTTCTGCGAAGTCGATGCCCGCTTCGAGCACCGCGATCAGTTCGACAAGTTTTTGCTTAATTGGCTGCAGGCGTTTCGACAACGCGCCTTCGAGTTGCTGAGCGGCGACCTTCGCTTGGAAGAGGGTCTGGGAGTCGATGAGATCGCGAACAGCTTCGGCTTGGGTAAGATCGATGCGTCCATTCAGGAAGGCTCGCATGGTAAATTCGCCAGGCTCGGCGAGTCGTGCGCCAGCGGCGATGCAGAGTTCGACGATGTGCCGGAGCACAACCGGCGAACCGTGCGCGGCAATTTCGACGATGTCGTCGGTGGTATAGGAGTGTGGCCTGGCGAAGTAGGTGACGACGACTTCATCGATGCGGACTGCCGAGCTTCGCTCGGCTGGACAGCCGGGGGCGGCTGTCCCTACATAATCCGTGGATGGGTCGATCAGTTCTCCGAAAACTGCTCTGCCGGCCTGCAGTTCGTGTTTGAGCCGCAACATTGGCGCGGTGATCTCGCGGGCTTTGTCTCCCGCGAGGCGCACAACTCCAATCCCTCCCCGGCCGGGCGGCGTCGCGATGGCGACGATTGTGTCGTCGAGGTTCACGGGGCGATTGTAGCGGTTACACTGGATGCGCAACCAGCGGGGCACGAAAAATGCCGCGGGCGCAACTTGAGATCGAGGAACGAAAATTGTCAGTCGCAGACGAACTGCTGAAAGCCAATCAGGAATTCGTAAAGAACTTCAACCTTGGAGACCTGGCAGTCAAGCCACGCCGCCGCGTGGCCGTGCTGGCCTGCATGGACTCGCGCATTCTCTTCGAGCGTTGCCTCGGCCTGCATCCTGGAGACGCGCATATGATCCGCAACGCCGGCGGCATCGCCACGGAAGATGCGTTGCGGTCGCTGATCGTGTCGCATCACTTGCTCGACACGCAGGAGTTCATCATCATCAACCACACCGACTGCGGGTTGTTGAAAGTGCGGGAGGACGAACTCAAGAAGAGGCTGGCGGAAAAGATGGGAACTCCGTTCGGCGCGCCTGCTCATTTCCATGCTTTTGACGATCTGGAGGAAAACGTCCGGCAACAGGTCCTGCGGGTAAAGTCGCACCCGTGGATTCCGAAGCACATTCCAGTGCGGGGATTTATCTACGATGTAAAGACCGGGACACTGACAGAAGTAGTGGAAGCACGATGACTGTACTACCTGCGAATTACTGAGGATCGATGTTAACCTCTGCCGAAACGCCACGACGGTAAACAAGAAAATAGTAAAAGACGGTTCCGAACGGAGCTAAGAAAAACAAGGCCACAAACCACACCGCTTTCTTTAGGTGATGGGAGCGGTCAAAGCCGAACTAGTAATACCACATGCCCACCCAAAGCACAGCTTCGCCCGCTATCTCCGGAAATAAGAGCATCCTGACGACAGGCGACGCAGAAGGGTGAGCGTGCGCGTTCCCGCTGCCGCCATCGCCATGTGGACGCCGAGCAGAGTGGCTATAAGCACGAACGCTAGCAGCGCACTCACGAGATAGATGCGTCGGGCGGTTGTAGAAAAGAGCCAGCTTCGGCTGATGGGAAGATACAACATGGCCGTCTAGTCTAGCATTGCGAGAGGTGAACCAGTGAGTTCCCCTTGCTTACCGCGCGACCACCTTCTCAATTTCCGCCTTCAACTCGTTATACGGCAATGCCCCCGGATGATACATCGCCACTTTGCCGGCGCGGTCGAGCAGCACGAGCGTGGGAGTGGTGGAAGCGCCGTAGGTATCGAAGTTGTACTTGCTGATGGGGACGGGCATGTCGAGCAGGCCGCCGTAGAAGCGCTTGCGGACGGCGTCGATGTAGGCAAGTTCGTCGCTGGGCGCGGCGTGTTCCACCTGAGCGGTGTAGCCGTAGAGGCGGGTAGGACCGAGCACCGTCAATCCCTTGGACGCATACTCTGTTCGCAGCTGGGTGATGATGGGAGCTTCGGCCTTGCAGTCACTGCACCAGTGCGCCCAGAAGAAAAGCAACACGGGCGAACCCTTCAGTTGAACCAGTGTCGGCGGTTTCGATCCGAGAAATTGTTCCGACTTCAGCGCGGGCGCGGGCCTGCCGTCGAATGAGAGCAGGTTAAGATTTTTTTGTAGCCGGGCACGGATCGAAGTGTCACCATAAGTGCGCAGCGCGGTCTGAAGAACGGCTACGGCTTTTTCACGCTGGCCGCGAGCCGCCAGCGTCTGCGCTTCGACTTCGATCGCAGCGCCCAGGCCGATCGGCAGGTGCGGTTCGGCATCCAAGGGATGCTGCTTGAGCTGTTCCGCCGCGAGGTCTTCGGTTTGCTTGGCGTAGGCAGCTGCCTGGTCGTAGTCGCGATTATTGAAAGCGGTGCGAGCCATCCACGAGGAGGCCTCGACATATTCGCCGGTGACACCGTTCTTGGCGCGGTAGCCCTTCAGGTATATGTCTGCCGCAGTAAAACTGTTCTGAGCCAGAGCTTCGCGGACATCTTCGACAATGCCGGCCCACGCCGGAGTCACAAGCGCGATAAAGATTAGAATTTTTCGCCAATGCATTCTTAGATGATGTATCTTTTGAGGCCCCGCTGGCAAATCGCGTTCCATCGAGAAATAGCTTCACCCTGTGTTCCTCGGTATTCTCTGTGTTAAAGGTCCTGGGCCGAAATCTTAAACACAGAGAGCACCGAGGAGCACAGGGTAAACCTGGATCCGGCAAGCAACTGATAAAGAAGCACTTAAAGCTGTGCCGAGAGAAAAATTGTAGCTTTTTCAGGGCACTTATCCTACAATTTAGCTGCGTTAACTTTAGAGTTCTTTCGCAGTATCCAGTAATCTCCGCTAACCAGCGCGTGACCTGCCTGCAGAAGAAGCCTTCCAAAGTTTCAGCGCTACATCAACAACAAAGGAATTTGCAACACATGGAAACAGGAACAGTGAAGTGGTTTAATGACGCCAAGGGCTACGGGTTTATCAGCCGCCAGAACGGCGAAGATGTATTCGTGCACTTCTCGGCCATTCAGGCAAGCGGCTTCCGCAGCCTGCAGGAAGGTCAGCAGGTGCAGTTCGACGTGGTCAAAGGTCCGAAGGGCTGGCAGGCCGAGAACGTGAAGGGTGCATAAACTACTTCGCAGCTAACAATTCGCAGCAGGAAAAGGCGGCTAGAAATGGCCGCCTTTTTGATTTGGATTTCGTAATTTAGCAACCGGAGTAATTTTGTAAATCGAAAAATGGGGGGGCTGCGGACTGCAAATCCAGATTACGAAATTACTCAATTCCCTTTGTCGCGTATCAGCACCACGTCCGCATCGGTATGGCCGCGCACCAGCGCCAATTGCTTCCCATCGAACGACCAGTGAAAGTCAGAAATTTGCTCGGAAGTGAAATCCGTAATCTGCTTGCCCTTGGAACCGTCCAGTGGCTGCTCCCAAAGGTTTTCCACCCCACCGTCGCCCACTGGATAGACCACCGCCTTGCCATCGCGCGAAAAGTGCAGAAGGCCAAAGCGCGGACGCTCGAATTCCACCATCTTCGCGGTCTTAGTGCCATCCGCTTGCATGATGGCCAACATTTCCTTGTGCTCGCCGGAGTGTTGCAGAGTGGGGAAAGCGACGATCTTGCCATCAGGAGAAACATCGAAGCTGTCGGAGATGGGCAGGTCGGTAATGACCAGCTTGGCTCCGCCATCGATGGGCACTTTAGCCAGCGACCGGTTGCCGGTTTGATCGACGAAAAATAACGACTTTCCGTCCTGCGGACATACCGGGTAAGTGTCAAGCTTGCCGTCCGTAATCTGTTTGAAATTGCTTCCCATTCCGTCCATGCGCCAAATGTTCTGCACGCCATGTTGAAACCGCACAAAGACGACGGATCCGCCTTCGCCGCAGGCCCAAGGCCAGGCGCCGCCTTGGCCCGGGGCTTGGCCTGGGACCACCGTCTTGCTGCCCGTAGCCGGGTCGATCAGATTGAGTACGTTCGCCTGGTCGGAAATCAGTTGGTTGTCCCGCGTCCACGTGATGTTGGTGTTGGCATCGGTGGTTGTAACCTGCCGAAGTTGGGTGCCCGACGCCGCGCTGGGCATCACCATCAGGTTCCAGCGGTACTCGTTTTGCACCGTCGCCAGAACGTACCCGCTAGCCGCAACGCTAAGATCGGAATAACTACTGGTATCGCGCGTGACCGAAGAATACACACCCTTGGGATAGGAAACGAAACCGATCTGATAGCGGGTGAAATTAGAGCTTTGTTCACGCACCAGACCCAGCACGCCACTGCCATCCGGCAACCACGACGGCTTGTCGAAAATGCGCTCGTTGCTTCCGAAGAATGCCTTGCGCCGGCCGCTTACTGTATCTACGGCGCCCAGCCCGAACAATCCATTCCCAGCATCAAGCACTTGGCCAACAATGACTTTTCCGTCGGGCGACCACGCCGGCAGGTAGATGGCCTCGCTGGTTGGTCCGCTGTTCAGAATCCGTTCGTCGCCGCCCTCCACCGAGTGAATAATAAGCTGATATTTGCCTTGTTCCGGATTGTCGTAGCGCATAAATGCAAACTGCTTTCCATCCGGGGAAAATGTAATATTCGAGTCTATGTCGCTGAGCAGCTTCTGCGGCGCACCCCCGAGCAGTGGCGCACGATACAAGAACTTGAGATCGGCATTGCCCGGGTCGCTGCGACCAAAGTAAAAGTAATTGCCATCCGGAGAAAACTTCAGACCGTTGTAATAGAGATCCGCGGGAGGTTCCACCTGGGTGTTGCTGTTGCTGGGCAAGTTGCGCAGCCACAGACTGGCCAGGCCATTTTTCCTCGACACGCAGAGGACGTACTTGCCATCCGGCGAAATAGCGGCCAGCATCTCATTGCCAGTATCAGTAACTTTGGTGACGGAAATATCTTGAAAGGGAGTGGGCCGGCTACGTGTGACGTAAGCGTAGATGCCATAGGACGCCGCAGCCAACATCGCTAACACAATTCCTGCCGTCAAGCTGATGCTGACTTTGTGTTGCCGCGCCACCGAGATCACAGCCGCGCTCCCGGACGTGCGTTGTGCAGAAGAAACTTCAGCCGTAACTGCTGCGGACGGCGCTGCCGATGGGACCGCAGGCGCACTACCGGAGGCTACCTGCGCAGGCTTGCGTCCCGATTCCGCATCCCGCTTCAGTCGCTTCAGGTCGCCGCGCAGATCCGCCGCCGACTGGTAGCGCAGATCGCGGTCTTTCTCCAGGGACTTCCCAACGATCTCTTCGATCTTGGCTGGCAGTATCGCATTCAATTGCAACACCGGAGCCGGATCGAGCTCAAGGATCGCGTGGAAGACCACGGCGGAGGTAGCGCCAGTAAATGGCAGGCGTCCAGTCGCCATCTGGTAGATCACCGTTCCCAGCGAAAACAAGTCCGTGCGGGTATCGAGCTCCAGGCCGCGCGCCTGCTCCGGCGACATGTAGGAGATGGTGCCGACCGTCGATCCTGGGCTGGTGAGCTGCAACAGCCCCGGCGTATCCTGCGTCGCACCGATGGTTTCCATTTGCATCTCAGGATGCGACAGCTTGGCCAGCCCGAAATCGAGCACCTTGACCTGCCCGCGCTGCGTGACAAAAATGTTGGCGGGCTTGATGTCGCGATGAATAATTCCCTTGGCATGGGCCGCGTCGAGCGCATCGGCCAGCTGAATGCCCCAATCAAGCAGGCGATCCAGCGGCAATGGACCGGCAGCCAGCCGGCGGTTGAGTGTTTCGCCTTCCAGCAGTTCCATCGCGATGAACGGCTGGTCCTCTCCATTTTCGAGGCGAATTTTCTCGACGGCATAAATCGTGCAGATATTGGGATGGTTCAAGGCAGAGGCAGTGCGGGCCTCCAAAAGAAAACGGTCCAAAGCGTTTTCGTCGCGAGCGAGCTGCGGTGGCAGGAACTTCAGCGCAACCCGGCGTCCCAGGTCAATATCCTGCGCCTCATAGACAATCCCCATCCCACCGCTTCCAAGCTGGCTGGTGATGCGGTAATGCGAGATGGTCTGGCCGATCATAATTTGGGCCTATGATTTCCTGGGATGAAGATTCGAGGAGTTCAATCTTAGGAGGGATGCCGCAGGCAGTCAAACCACTCTCGCCGGGAGTGCGCTCTATGCGGCGGAGGCTTGCTCGGCCGCGCTCACGGAATCGAAAAAACGGAAAAACTGCTCGACGTGGGTGACTTTGAGCGCGTTATGCACGCGATTGCTGACACCTACCAGAGCCAGCGTCCGGCCGCTGTTTTGGCGAGTGACATAGGCTCCGACCAGCGCGCCAATACCGGCGGAATCCACATAGGAGATGTTGGTGAAATCAATAATCAACGTGCGAGACGTATCGGCCCGCACAGTCGTCTGGAAGGGGAACATCGTGGTCAGCACCAATGCTCCATCGAGGCGGAGAACGCGCTGTCCTGTCTGGCTTCCGGGCTGGTCGTCAATGGTCAGGGTCTCTTGCGGCATGGGGGAGATATTAACTCTTGCGTAATATTGGATTGTTAACGCAGGGTTAATTTCGAGAGAGACGGGACAGCACGAGGGCGAGTGGCATGGGTCTTGAGTCCTCGGTCTTAGGTCTTGGGAGTTCATTCTCAAGCAATCTGAACCTGCCCCGAGATCTAGATCGCAGCAGCCTGCTCGCGGCGTCGAGCTTGGATTTCTATGTAAACATTCACCAGCGATACGGCGGCCGGGGTCACTCCAGGAATACGCGAGGCGTGACCGAGAGTGCGCGGCTGCACATGGATGAGCTTTTCCTGCACCTCGCGGGAAAGCCCGCTCACCGAGCGGTAATCGAACCATTCGGGAATCGAGCGCTGTTCCGACTTTTTCATGCGATCCATGGCGCGCTGCTGTTGCAGCAGGTAGCCTTCGTACTTGATTTCGGTTTCAACCGACTTGAGTTCGTTGCGGAGGACGGAAGAAAGATTGGCCGCGGATTCGCACGGATTTTCGCCGATCGTTTCTCTTTCAAAGAATTGCGGATTCAACTCTCGCAGAGCTGGGGCTAGTTGTTCGATTTCGACTTCGGGGCGCTTTAGGAGTTGCGCTAGAGTCTGGCCTATCGCAGCATTCCAGCCACGGGTGGGTTCTGTGGCAATTGCGGGGACAACGGGTTCCTCGTCGCTGCGCTCCTCGGAATGACTAGCTGAAATGCTCGATGATAAGGTGGCCAAGATTTCCGGCGTCAGCCGGGCGCATTCGAGAAGCTTCTTCATGATCTCCAAGCGCTCTTGCTTGGCGCGAAAATCATTCCACGCGTCGTCAGAGATCAAGCCCACGCGTCGGCCGTGCGGTGTGAGCCGACGGTCTGCATTGTCGATGCGCAGGTGTAGACGGAATTCGGCGCGCGATGTAAACATTCGATAGGGCTCGTTCGTGCCTTTCGAAATCAAGTCGTCGATCAGGATTGCGGTGTAGGCTTCTGTGCGGTCGAGAATCAGCGGTTGCTGTGCCTTGACCTGCAACGCCGCGTTGATCCCGGCCATCAATCCCTGGCACGCGGCTTCTTCATAGCCGGAGGTGCCGTTGATCTGTCCCGCCAGAAACAGGCTCGCGATCTTCTTCGTTTCCAAAGTGCGGTGGAGTTCGGTGGGATCGATCGAGTCATACTCGATGGCGTATCCCGGGCGCAGCATCTCGGCGCTCTCGAGACCAGGAATCGATTTCAGGATCGCCATCTGCACTTCCACCGGCAGCGACGTGCTCATTCCATTGACATAGATTTCGTGCGTGTTTAAGCCTTCGGGCTCGAGATAAAGCTGGTGCATCTCTTTGTCCGGAAACTTGACGATCTTATCTTCGATCGAAGGACAATAGCGCGGCCCTATGGATTGAATCTGCCCGCTGTACATCGGCGAGCGATGAACGTTCTCGCGGATGATGCGGTGCGTCTCTGGAGTAGTCCACGCGATGTAGCACGGCACCTGCGAGTCGTGATGAGCCACGCGCCGAGTGCGGAAACTGAAAGGAGTGGGATCGACGTCGCCGGGTTGCTCCGCGAAACGCGACCAGTCGATGGTGCGACCGTCCAGTCGAGGCGGTGTGCCAGTCTTCAGCCTGCAGCCACGCAGGCCAAGCTTCTTGAGAGCTTCGCCCAGCAAAACGGCATTCGGTTCTCCGGAACGTCCTGCGGGATACCGTTGCTCACCGCAGTGAATCAGCCCGTTGAGAAATGTTCCGGTGGTGATGATGACAGCTTGCGAGCCGACGGTGCGGCCGTCGCGGAGTTTCACTCCAAGTACCGAGTACCCAGTACCCAGCGCCGAGCCATCGCCTTCACTGGGTACTGGGTACTGGGTACTGGGTGCTGTTGTTATCAGTTCCGCCACTTCGGCTTGTTTGATCTTCAGATTCGGCTGCGACTCTAGTACCTCGCGCATTTTCAGCCGGTAGGCTTGCTTGTCGCACTGGGCTCGTGGCGACCACACTGCCGGGCCTCGCGACGTGTTCAACAAGCGAAACTGGATGCCGACTGCATCCGTGATCTCGCCCATGATGCCGCCGAGCGCATCGACTTCGCGAACCAGGTGGCCTTTGGCAATTCCGCCGATCGCTGGATTGCACGACATCTGCGCGATCAGATCGACGTTCAGAGTGTAGAGCGCCGTCTTCAGTCCCATGCGCGCGGCGGCCATCGCGGCCTCGCATCCGGCATGTCCGGCGCCGACGACCACTACATCGAACTGTTCGGTGAACTGCATTTTAATGAGAGAAAGGTTCCATTCGAGCCGCGAACCACAATCAAACCACAATCTTATGTTTCATTCTAACAACTTAGGCGGCGCCGGTGACTTCGATCACTGCCTGAAACCAAGTCTGGCATTATATTGTTAAGTTACGACCGGAGCCCCGGGAGGTATTATGAATAGCACTGTATTTTTTGAGCAACTCGAAGCAACGATTGCGCGCTACGATCTGCTTTGCCATCCGTTCTACCGGGCGTGGGCGGCGGGTGAGTTGACTCGCGAGGATCTGCGCGAGTATGCGCGCCACTACTATCATCATGTGGAAGCATTCCCTTGCTACCTGGCGGAGCTTGCCCTTCGCCTGGACGAAGGTGAGCTGCGGCGGTCCGTGCTCGCCAACATGTGCGACGAGAGAGGAACTCCGGGTGGATGCGGCAAGGATTTCGTTCCCCACTCCGAACTCTGGCTCGACTTTGCCGAAGGCATGGGTTCGCGGCGCGACCTGTGGTGGCATAAACCGGTGGAGGAAATTCGCGAGCTAGTAAAGCACTTCCATAATGTTGCCAGTGACGGCACGCCGGAAGAGGCGTTGGCCGCGTTCTACGTGTATGAGTCGCAGGTGCCGCGGGTGGCGAAAGAGAAAGAGCGCGGACTGCGCGAACTCTACGGCGCCAACGACAAGACCTGCGGCTATTTCGCTCTGCACGCCACCGCTGACGTCTACCACTCGAACGTGTGGCGCAAGCAGTTGGAGAAGCGCATCGCGGCGAATCCGCAAGCGGCGGACGCTGCGCTCGACGCGGCCGAGCGCACCGCCAAATTGTTGTGGCAGGCTCTAGACGGGATCGAAGCGGCGCGCACCGCGTGCGTGGCGTAAGCGGCCCTCGTGGGTAAAGGATGGCGAAAGAGATCCCAATCGGGGTGCGGGGCGAAGCTCGCGAGACGGTCGAATTCAAGCACACGCTCACCGCGCACCACCCCGAGCTGCCACCGGTCTATTCCACGCCTGACATGATTCGTCTGATGGAGACTGCGGCATTTCATGCGCTTCAGCCATATTGCGAGGGCGATGAGATCACGGTTGGAACTTCCATCAACATTCAGCACCGCGCAGCGAGCGGCATAGGCGCAAAGATTAGGGCCGAGGCGGTGCTGGAATCTTTCGACGGGCGCTTCTATACGCTGCGCGTGATCGCCTACGATGATGCACAAGAAATTGGCCGTGGCAGCGTGGGCCGGGCGGTTGTTAGCATTGGCAAATTTGTTGAGAAGATGAAGAAGTCAGTACCTAGTACCTAGTACCCAGTACCGAGAACTGAGACCTGTCCATCCTGATTGGCGTCATTTCCGACACGCACGGTTTGCTTCGCCCGGAAGCGATCGAAGCGCTGCGAGGATCGGACCACATCATCCATGCCGGCGATGTTGGCGCCCCTGAGATCCTCGAAAAACTCTCCACAATTGCGCCTGTGACCGCGATTCGCGGCAACATCGACAAAGGCGACTGGGCCCGCGATCTGCCGGAAACCCAAGTGATCGAGTTGGGTGGGGTTTTGATTTACGTGCTTCACGATTTGCACCAATTGGACCTCAAGCCCAAGGTTGCGGGATTCTCAGTCCTGGTGAGCGGACACAGCCACGTCCTGAAAAACGAGATACACGACGGAGTGCTGTATTTCAATCCCGGCAGCGCCGGACCGCGACGATTCAAACTTCCGGTGAGCATCGGCAGGTTATTCGTAAAAAATCGAAGCGTGCGCGGCGAAGTACTGGAGTTGTAACTGTCCAACCTCAGCCTCTAATCGTTGTAGCGTTGCTACAATCGCAAGGCAAACCGGCAAAGCATACGAATGTCGATTGAGTTTCATGTCGAAGCACGCTCGGGCACCGGGCGCGCGGGCAAACTGGTCACGCCTCATGGCGAGATCGAAACCCCTGTATTCATGCCGGTCGGCACGGCCGCGACGGTGAAAGGCGTGCCGCAGGATATTCTCGAAGACCTCGGCGTTCAGATTCTTCTCGGCAACACCTACCATCTTTACTTGCGCCCCGGAGTCGAAACCGTGCGCAAGTTTGGAGGTCTGCATGGCTTCATGGCTTGGCCGTGGGCGATCCTGACCGATTCTGGAGGCTTTCAGGTTTTCAGCTTGAACGAACTGCGCAAAGTCAGCGAGGAAGGCGTGACCTTCCGCTCCCACCTTGACGGCTCGTCACACTTTTTCAGTCCAGAGAGTTCCATGGCAGCGCAGATCAGTTTGGGCGCCGACATCATCATGGCGTTCGATGAGTGCACCGAATATCCCGCCGACCGGGCTCGCACAAAAGCGTCGATGGAGTTAACCCTGCGCTGGGCCGAGCGCAGCAAGAAATATTTTGAGGAGCACAAGGGTGAGGTGCCGTGGAGTTCTCAGGATCTAGTACCTAGTACCCAGTACCCAGAGAGAAACGCGGCGTCCGCCCAAAGAATTGCAAGAGCCAGCGACTGGGTACCGGGTACTGGGTACTCCGCTCAATCTCTCTTCGGCATCGTGCAGGGAGGCATGGATCTTGAACTAAGAAAAGAATCGGCCGAGCGCACGGTCGAAATTGGCTTCCCTGGATACGCGATTGGCGGCCTTAGCGTTGGCGAGCCTCGGGAATGCACGCGCGAAATGATCGAAGCGACGCTCGAACATCTTCCCGTCGACAAGCCACGCTATGTAATGGGAGTGGGCACACCCGAGGAGATCGCTCAGTACGCCGCGCTCGGCGTCGATATGATGGATTGCGTTCTCCCCACGCGGGCGGCACGCCATGGACTACTCTTCACTTCCGAGGGAAAAATCTCTATCAAGCAGGCACGCTACGCGCAGGATGCCGGTCCGCTCGATCCAAAATGCGATTGCCGGGTGTGCCGGCGCTATTCGCGCGCCTACTTGCGTCATCTCTATGCTTCTAATGAGGTTTTGGCTCAAGTGTTAAATACTCTCCACAACCTGAGTTTCTACCTTGACACTATGCGGCGGGTGCGTCATTCTATTCGACTTGGGGAAGTCCCCTATTCTTTCTAGCGACTGGTCTCAAGCGAAACCGTAGACCTCGCTGCGAAACCTCCCCGGATCGTGCTTATATTTGAGCTGTACGAGGATCCGGTCGGAATCGATTAGAACTCCCGTCGTGAAATGACAGGATCGTAGTGAGGCAGGCTTGGGCGGTTGTTCGCGGATTAGAGCCGGGTCTGGTGAACGGGTTGTGGCGAGCGTAGCTTAATAAATATGGCACTCTTCTTAGCGGTTCAGGCGGGCGGTGGCAGCATGGGCTGGTTGAGCGTCGCCCCGCTCATTTTCATCTTCGGAATCTTCTATTTCCTGTTGATTCTGCCGCAGCAGCGTCGCCAGAAAAAATGGGCGGCAATGCTGGAATCTCTGAAGACCGGCGACAAGGTCACCACTAGCGGCGGTTTGCGGGGAACGATCATGGCACTCAAGGACGACTCGGTACACCTGCGCGTCCCGCCGAACAATATCGTCGTGGAAGTTACCAAGGCCTCTGTCACCCAGGTCACGACTGCAGACGAAGAAGCAAAAGTCAAGTAGTTGAAGCTGATTAAATTGGATTATTTTTTATGAACAAGAATCTGCTCTCGAAACTGGCATTGATCCTCGGAATTCTTCTCGTTTTTCTGTTCGGAATCTTCGGCATTCCTCAAAGCTTTTCTGGCCAGGGCTTGCTGACCGCCCTCACCAACCACATCCATCTCGGGCTTGATTTGCGGGGTGGAACGCACCTGATTCTGCAGGTGCAGGTCAATGACGCGGTGAACATTGACTCCGACAATGCGGTTGAAGTTCTCAAAGAGCAGCTCAATAAACGCAAAATTGCATTCTCGGATATCTCCAAGCCCGATCCGCAAAATAATCCCGACCGGGTTGTGCTGAAGGGCGTTCCCCCTGACGCTCGCAAAGATCTGTTGGAGATCGCTTCTGAGCGCCTACCTGAGTACAACCTGACTTCAGGCGCAGAAAATACATTTGCGCTTACCATGAAGCCTGAAATGCTGAATGACGTGAAAAATAAGGCGGTCACTCAAGCAATCGAGACCATTCGCAACCGAATTGATTCCCTTGGCGTGAGTGAACCTACGATTCAAGAGCACGGTCTTGGGCAGTATCAGATTCTGGTGCAGTTGCCCGGCGTGGACGATCCCGGCCGCGTGAAGGATATTATGCAGTCCACCGCCATGCTTGAGATCAAGCAGGTACTGGGCGGACCTTTTCCCAGCGAGCAAGCCGCCTTACAGGATAAAGGCGGAGTTCTGCCGCCCGATGCGATGCTGCTACCCGGGCATGGAGCACCCGGATCAGGCGCGGGGGATCAGTCGTGGTTCTTGTTGTCGCGCGTGTCGGCGGTTCGAGGCAAAGACTTGCGCGACGCGCAGCCCAGCACCGACCAAAACGGTCAACCGAACGTACGCTTCCAGCTAACCGGCGAAGGTGGACAACGCTTCTACAATTTCACATCCGCGCACGTTGGCGAGAGCCTCGGAGTGGTCCTCGATAACAAAGTTCAGGAAGTCGCCAACATCAAAGAAGCGATTCGCGATACGGGGGAAATCAGCGGCGGCAGCATGAGCCAGCAGCAAGCCAAGGACCTGTCGATGATCCTGCGCTCGGGCGCGCTGCCGGCGGGCATCAAGTATCTGGAAGAGCGGACGGTGGGGCCGTCACTCGGGACCGATTCCATTCGTCACGGCGTGAACGCTGCGATTATCGGCATGCTTGCGGTGCTAATTTTCATGCTGGTTTACTACCGCGCGGCGGGCATCAACGCGGACATTGCGTTGCTGCTGAACCTGATCATCCTGCTTGGATTCATGGGTTACTTCGAAGCGGTGCTTACCTTGCCGGGAATTGCCGGAGTGATTCTTACCGTCGGCATGGGTGTGGATTCGAATGTGCTGATCTTCGAGCGCATTCGGGAAGAATTGCGTAATGGTAAAACGCCTCCATCGGCGGTGGATCAAGGGTTCAGTCACGCCTGGATCACGATTGTGGACACGCACGTAACGACGATTGTCTCGGCGGCGATCCTGTTTCTCTTCGGAACCGGCCCGGTGAAGGGATTTGCAGTGACGCTGACGTTTGGTCTCCTGGCAAACCTGTTCACCGCAGTATTCGTTTCGCGAGTGATTTTTGACTGGGTTTTGAGCCGCAAGCAGCGCGGCGAAGCACTAAGCATTTAGAGCGAAAATGAAATGGGTGCTTGACCATGGCCGAATTTCTTACGGAACTGGTTGGCAAAGGCACTTATGGCGGCAGCAGTGGTAGTCGGAGCCGCAATCGGACTAGCAGAAGCTGGATTGCGCAGAGTTGGTAAGCCGACCGAATGATCGAATCGAGATTAAGAGCGGTGCCAAGTCATAGATCAAAGGGGTAAGCTCGGTGGAGTTTTTTCGCAATACAAACATCGATTTCCTGGGCAAGAAATGGTATTTTCTCGCCTTTTCGCTGGTGTTTAGCGTCGCAGGGTTGTTTTCCATGTTGTTCTGGCATGGCATTCCATACGGCGTGGACTTCCGCGGCGGCACACTGGTGTATGTGAAGTTCTCGCACACGCCGGACGACAACTCCCTGCGCGCGGCCATGGACCGCGCGGGCCTGCACAACGCAAAGATCCAGACCTATGACATTCCTTCGAACAATGAGGTTTTGATCGACCTCGACGTGCAGGAGACGAGCGAGAAGGCGCTGGACAACGGCAAGAATCAGATCATCAAGACCCTTGAGACCAACGCTCCTGCCGGCAAACAGGACTTGAACAATTCCAGTTCGTTGGCCATCAAGAACTACCTGATGGATAAAGACCCGATGCGCCTGGGATCGGACGCCGACCAGAAATATACCCAGCAGGCGCAGGTGATCGTCGATGCCCGCGACAAAGGGCAAGGGGGCGTGCTCACCTCGTTCGATCAATTGAAGAGCACGGTCGATCAGGCCGTTGTCGCTTCCCTTCCGGATGGCTTTTTCCTATCGGACTTCGGAGTTCGTAACGTTGAAATCGTGGGGCCGCAGGTTGGCGCGCAGTTGCGGAAACAGGCTCTGCTTGCTACCGCTTATTCGCTGGCTGGAATGCTGGTTTATCTGGGCTTCCGCTTCGAATGGATTTACGGTGTTGCGGCCGTGGTCACGGTATTTCACGACACTCTGATCACCGTGGGCGCATTTTCGCTGCTCAACAAAGATATTTCGTTGACCGTGATCGCGGCCATCCTCACCCTGATTGGTTACTCTAATAACGACACGATCGTGGTATTTGACCGTATCCGCGAAAACATTAAACTCATGCGGCGCGAGAAGCTCTCGGAGGTCGTTAACCGGAGCATAAACCAGACGTTAAGCAGAACCATCTTGACAGCCGGGTTAACCTTCCTTACTGTGCTTGCACTCTATTTATTCGGCGGCGAGGTACTACGTGGGTTTAGCCTCGCGCTGGTAATTGGCATCTTAATCGGGACTTATTCGTCGATCGCCATTGCTGCGCCGATTCTGGTTGCGTACCAGGATTGGAGAATCAGCAAAGGCAAGCGGCCGGCAGCTATGCCTGTCCGGACCAAATGATCTCGGATGGCTGGATTGAACCTTTGTTTGTAGGGAGTTGCCAAGACGGAGGGTTGCCAGCGGACTGAAGCAGGAATTATGACCCTATCCGGGAGCAAAGTTTAGGCGGTCGGTGTCTAAACTAACGTAGGTTCTGAAGTAGGGAGAAACTCATATGTTTGAAGATAGCCTTCTGGAATCGGGCGGCAGGCTGAAAACGAAGCGGGGACGGACCACAACCTTCGCGATCATACTTGAGATTGGGTTGATCGGCCTCATGGTTCTGATGCCCCTAATCTTCACCGAAGCCCTGCCAAAGCAACAGTTGATGACATTCTTGGTGGCGCCTCCGCCGCCTCCACCACCTCCACCGCCGGCAGCCGCCCCTGTCAAGATCGTGAAACAGGTTCAGACCGATATCGTTAACGGCGAACTTCGCACTCCCACCAAGATTCCTCAAAAAGTACAGATGATCAAAGAAGACGAAGCCCCACCGCCGACAATGGCGTCGAGCGGCGTGGTTGGCGGCGTCCCGGGCGGCATTCCGGGGGGTCAGATGGGCGGCGTCATCGGCGGAATCATCAGCTCCACGCCGATGGCTGTGCCAAAAGTTGCAACTCCGCAGCGCGTGCGCGTATCCCAAGGCGTTTCTCAGGGACTGCTTGTAAGGCGCGTGCAGCCTAATTATCCGCCGTTGGCGCGCCAGGCCCGCATCTCCGGCACGGTCGTGCTGAGAGCCGTCATCAGCAAGGATGGCTCCATAGAAAACCTTACTCTGGTCAGTGGGCATCCAATGCTGGCTCCCGCGGCTATCGATGCGGTGAAGCAGTGGAAGTACAAGCCATATTTGCTTAACGGCGAACCAGTCGAAGTGGATACGGAAGTACAGGTCAACTTTACCCTCGCCGGAGGTTGAACACTCCCGCGCAGCGTTGAGTTTGACCGTCAGGACGTTGACGTTAGGAAGTGTTGACGTCAGGAAGTAAAGACCGTTAGGATACTCCCCCTCCCACCTAGGACGGTGGCCGGGAGAGTTCGTTTAACCGGCGCGGCGCCGTCACCTTGCTTCACAGTATTTAGGGTTACGATTCGGCGCGCGAGTGCGGTGCGGGCCAAGTCCGCGGCTTGTGTCGCAGGCGGAAAGCCAAGGAACTATAAGCGTCTTTCTGCCGTCAAAGTTTGCAGGGTGCTGCAGATTTCGCATCAAAGTTTACAGAAGTTCCGAGGAGGGAAAAGCAACTCATGTTCGCAGCTAACGTCGCAACCGCAGTTCTCAGTCATGTTCCTAGGATGGCCGCTTGGGTTATGCAAGAAGGCGGCGCAGTGGGTTGGGATCCGATCTCGCTATGGAAGCAAATGGGTATCATCGCGAAAATCGTGGTCGTCATCCTGTTCATCATGTCGGGCTGGTCAATCGGCGTCATGATTGATCGCGCCATGGCATATAGCGCAGCTCGCAAGCAGTCTCGCGCCTTCGCCCCCGCGGTTGCGGGAGCCCTGCGCGATGGCCGCATCGACGAAGCCATTAAGGTCGCCGAGCGCAACAAGAAGAGCCACTTGGCCAAGGTTGTTACCGCTGGCTTGATGGAGTTCAAGGCCCACCAGGATAGCCCTGGCGCCATCCCCGGCGAGACCATTGAAGCCTCCAAGCGCGCCCTCGAGCGCACTGAAGCCATTGTCCACGCCGAGTTGAAGCGCGGATTGGGCGGTCTGGCCACCATCGGATCGACGGCCCCGTTCGTGGGCTTATTCGGAACCGTGATGGGCATTCTGAACGCCTTCAAAGGTATTTCCGAGCAGAAGGCTACCGGTCTGGGCGCGGTCGCAGGCGGCATTTCGGAAGCGCTGGTCACCACGGCTTTCGGACTGCTGGTCGCGATCCCCGCTGTGATGATGTTCAACTACCTCACCGGCCGCGTAGAAGCGTTCGATGTGGAAATGGACAATTCATCGAGCGAACTGATTGATTACTTCCTGAAGCGCCGGGAAGTTCGCCGTTCCTAGTTAGGCGGATCCGGCCTGAGAGTCATTGTGGCCATCAGGTTGCATCCCTGCCCTGAGTTGCTTGCTGGCGCCGGAGTCGATCCGGCGCCAGCTTCCCGACCCTTGGCGGAAGCCCGGAAGTACTGGAGATTTACGCTATGTCACTTGCAAAACGAAACGAAGGCGCCAACGTCAACTCCGACATCAATGTAACGCCGATGGTGGACGTGATGCTGGTGCTGCTGATCATCTTCATGGTGATCACGCCCATGCTGCAGAAAGGTATCAGCGTGGATATGGCGAAGGTAAACAATCCCACACCAATGCAGGACGCCGACAAAGAAGATGCGCTGCTGGTTTCGGTGATGCGCGACGGGACGGTCTACTTCGGCGCCGACAAGACCACCGCCGATAGTTTGACCAGCAAGGTGAAGGATCGCCTTACCAATCGAACAAACAAGGAAGTGTACGTCAAGGCGGATGCGCGCGCGCACTTCGGCAACGTTGTGCAGGTGGTAGACGCAGTGCGCGCCGCTGGCGTCGACGATCTTGGCCTGCTCACCGAGCAGCGAAAGAGTACACCAAACGCTCCACCCCCTGCTCCGGCGGGTGGGCAATAGAGGAGAATCGACCATGAGTATGGCAGTTGGCCCGAGCGGAGGCCAAAGCGCAAACATTAACGTCACTCCGCTCATTGACGTGCTGCTGGTGCTGCTCATTATTTTCATGGTGATCACACCGTTGACGCCGAAAGGCTTGGATGCGCTGGTTCCCCAGCCGCCGCCGCCGAACGCCCCCAAGAACAACACTCCCGACCGCACGATCGTGGTGCAGTTGATTGATCGCGGCGCTGGACAGGATCCCGGCCTCAAAATCAATCAGGAAGATGCGACCTGGGACAACCTGCAGGGCCGTCTCGCGGATATCTACAAGACCCGCGCCGAAAAAGTGATGTTCGTGAAAGGCGACGATGCGATTCCATTTGCCGACGTGGCGAATGTGATCGATATCGCGCATGCCGCGGGAGTGGATAAGGTCGGTCTGATTACAGCCAAGATCGAAGCAGGCGGTTAATCGCGCCTTTACGTATATAACGCCCGGAAAAGGTCGAGCATCGCAGTCTGTTCGCGGCACGGGACGCCTTGGTCCTGTGCCGAGTCTGCCAGAAAACGCCCGGCCCACACTTGTCAACTCGCTGTCTCTGGGCCTAGGATGCTGTGTGGCAAGGGAGACTTATACCGCAATGAATAAATACACACGACTGCTAACGCTGGCGGCCGCGATGCTGGCAATCCTCTCATCGGTAGGGTGCGCCAAGCTGCGCGCCCGCGATCAGCTCAACAAAGGCGTCACCGCCTATAAGAACGCTAAGTATGAAGAGGCGATTGACCACTTCCAGCAGGCCGTTGCGTTGGACCCGAGTCTCATCAATGCCAAGATGTATCTGGCCACCGCCTTCGCTCAGCAATACATTCCCGGCGCCGACACCCCGGACAACAACAAAATGGCGGAGCAGGCGATCGAGCAGTATCAACACGTCCTCGATATGAATGCCGCGCGTGATCAGAAAGTAAACTCAGCCAAGGGCATCGCGTATCTTTACCTGAACATGAAGAAGTTCGATCAGGCTAAAAAGTATTACCGCATGGCCGGTGACCTCGATCCCAATGACCCCGAACCTTACTACTCTGTGGGCGTAATCGACTGGACGGCTTGCTATCAGCCTCGCATGGAAGAGCGCGCCAAGCTCGGACTGAAGCCGGATGAGAATCTAAATCCCAAGAATAAAGATCAGAAGAAGGTTTGCGGCGAGCTGAAAGATAAGAATGGACCGTCGATTCAGGAAGGCATTGACAGTCTTAACAAGGCAATCCAACTTCGCCCGGATTACGATGACGCGATGGCCTATTTGAATCTGATGTATCGTGAGAAGGCCGATGTGGAATGCGACGACCTCAATGCCCGTCAGGAAGATCTGAAGACTGCCGACCACTGGGTGGACCAGACCCTGTCAACCAAGAAAGCCAAAGCCGAGAAGCAGCCCGGAGCGCAGGGCATCACGATGGATCAGCCGAAGTAAGAACTGCCCGCCACCTTAATTCAAAAGGCCTCTTCGCGTTGAGCGCGTGGGAGGCCTTTTAAGTTGCGGACTGTCACCGACTAGAATTCTTAACTTCCCGGAAGCCTACTTCTCAGTATCCGGCCCTTGTGGCGTCCCGTTTACTGCACGTCGAGGGACTAGAACTGCTTCGCCAGGTTGAACCCGGGATGAAGGCCTCCGCCCCGACCGCCTGCCAGATACGCCTGGAGCAGTGTCATGCGCAGAATACGAAGATTTATGCCGAAACCAGCGTCCTGCCTCAGCTGGGCAAAGGAAAGATCGCCGAGCGTGTTGCCGACGTTGCCAGCATCGTAGAAGAGCAGCAGGGCGAACGGATCATAGACGGGCAGGGAATATTCTGCCTGTACGAACATGGTGTCCGGCGCGCGGAAGCGGTAGTTCTCGAAGCCGCGAAGGCTGATGCGCGAGTCGATGTCCTGGCCGCCAAGCGTGGGTAGCATGTAAAACGGGATCGCATTATTAGCGTCGGCAGTCGTGGTCACTAGGTGAGACTTGAGGTCAATAGTACCGAAATCGCAGAGGGAGTTAGCCTTGATTTCGAAGACGAATCCCTTCGCCTTCCACTCCGCTTCCTGTTGCTTCTTTTCCGCCTCCTGCTGTGTCTTACTGGCTTTTGGGTCAACTACGATGCGGGGTTTAGCCGGCGGACCTCCGCAGTAATGTTGGAGAACACGATAGAACATCCGAGGCCAGAACCCCTTTACGTTTGTTGCGACTTTATAGCCCTCTGTGGTAGCCCCCAGTTCAATTGAGAGATTGGCGCTGGCGACAAGCTGCTGAAACGACGCTGCACTCCCAGCTCCCGCTTTGTACCAATGATAGGCGAACTCCGCTTCGGGGGAGATAGCGTCACGATGCAAGAGATGGACAGGCCCGGTCTCGCGAAGCCCCTTTGTCTTCGGTTCGGATAGATGGCGCCTCCGAGCTATGAATCCGACATTAGAGTGAACGTAAGTGGGTTGAGCGTTGAGGCCGGGTAGGTCCGTGGCGGGGAAATTGGCGATGAGCGAACTGGATTGCGGATCGTTCGGGAGAGCCGGATAGCGACCTTCAATTCCGCCGGAGAGCATGAAGGCGTCGATGAGTGGCAGCCTGGCTTGAACGCCGCCGTAGGTCTGATCCAGGCGGAAAGTGTACTTGACGTCCGGCGTAGCCGAGCCTAGGCCGTAATAGCTGATATCGTGAGCGACACTGTGGGTGCCTTCGATGTGAAGGGCAAGAACCGACTCGGTGCAGAAGAGGAGAAATTTATGACAGGGCTTCTTGATGGAGGTCGAGTCGGGCTCTGGAGGCACTTGTGGGCGGGGTGGGAATTTGTAGATGCCCGGCAGCCAGTCGGCTGACCCACTGACGATCCATGAGCCATTGGTGGAAACGGCGGCACCTAATTTGGGAACCAACAAGGACTTATAGCCATCTTGATCGGCTTCGAGTTTTGCATCCGGAACGGCCGGCATAGCAGATAACTTTTCATCCTTGTGTCGCATGTCAGGCGTGATCCAGGGAGCGAAGGGAGAAACGAAGTGGGTAGGTTTCTCAATCACCGCACCGAGAGCAAAACCATTCCCGGGTGGCACGCTTCCAATGGTGAGGTGTCCATGAACATAAGGCATGTCTTCTGAAAAGAGAGCCTCCATGCAATCTGTGGCCTGAAACACACTAGCGAAAAAGTACTTGCATGAATACTCGACCGCTTGAGCTGAGGCGGCGGTCGCAGAGGTGAGCGCCCAGCCGAATGAGAGCGTCAGGACGAGACGCAGGCGTAGGCGGGTCATTGGCCGCCTCCTGCGGCAGCTCGGTTCGCAGCAGCCATGAAGTTAGCAGCTTCCTGGGCCGTGTGGATATTCTCGATGTTACCGGGAGGAGTGATGCCACGCCGTTGTAAAGAGTAGATCATGGCACTCACCATTGCGAGCGTCAGGTCGCTGGGCGGCGGCTCGTCCTGCGCGGCTGCCTGTATTTGGGGGGCGCTCAGCCCCGCCGAAGCCACAGGAGCTGGAAGCTGAACATCCGGTCGGACTGTGTCGAGTACGAGCAGATTCTCGAATGTTGGGGCCTGTGCTTCTCGCCAGTTGAAAGGATTTTGAGCGTTAGGTCCGCAGAAGAGCTTGCGGACAGTTGCAACGATGGAGCAGTGTTCATAGTCTCTGTCGTTGATGACGGTGTTCGGCGCAATCCGAGGAGAGACAAAGACGGTGGGAACGCGAACACCGAGCCGGCGAAAGTCGAAGCTCGGACTGGTGGATCGTGGCACGTCAGGTAGGCCCGCATTGGCAGTAGACGGCGCGACGTTGGGCGGAACTACATGATCTACGATGCCGCCGTGTTCGTCGTAGGTGATAAGCAAGAGCGTATCGTTCCAATCGGGACTAGCGCAGAGGTAGGAGTAGACGGTGCTGATCAGGGCCTCGCCTTCGTCGACGGCGAAGTCGGGATGCTGGCTATTTGCATAAATGCCATTGTTTACGTCATCGTCGAACGCCGGCTCGATGAAGGTGTATTCCGGCAGGTAGCCATTCGCGGCATCCGTTTTAAAATCCGCGAAGTCGACGAAGTGGTCCTGCTTATTCTGCTGGAGATAGCGGTTGACCATGAGGATGGT
The DNA here is from genome assembly GCA_963808195.1 of uncultured Acidobacteriaceae bacterium. Taxonomy (GTDB): domain Bacteria; phylum Acidobacteriota; class Terriglobia; order Terriglobales; family Acidobacteriaceae; genus Sulfotelmatobacter. Next base: position 72,966 of record CAWEEW010000016.1, read on the forward strand.
AGATCCGTGAGTGTAGATGCGGTAGTTCGCGGGGTTTGGAGGGACGTCCATGTCCTCGAAGATCGTGCGGATGATGAAGGGAGCAGCGACTGCATCCTGCGTCAGGGAACCGTAGGAATTGGCAGCGTGAGTGAAGAGCCGGTTGGGAATTGTGGGTCCGGGGACGGACGAGAACCAGCGATCACAGACAGCATACTGCTGAGCAAGTGTAGAGAGCACTGGAAGCGTGTTCGGGGTGAAGCACTTCATAATGTTCGATGCTTGACCCTTGTCGTGGCTGACGAGGGCATAGTCCTCGACGAAACCTTTCATGGTTGCTGCACCTGTGCCGTTGAGATTCTCGAAAATCTGCATGTTGACATTGATCCACTCGTGCCCTGGATCGGGGTCGAGGTCGTGAACCGTGCGGGCGTCTTGACTGACCTGTACCTGAGGTCCTTCGGGAGTGAGAGGGTTTGTCCAGTTAGGGTCCAGACCGTTCACGCCGGGCAAGAATCCAAGCATGTGATCGAAAGACCGGTTCTCTAACATGAGAACGACGAGATGCTTTATCGGATGCGGCATGCGACTTCTCCAAAACTCAGCGTAGGTCCAGGATGGCCGATGTAGTACGGGGAATTGCGCGGATTGTATCATCCGCTTCCTCAAAATCAATAACAATTCTCTGACAATGTGTGGTGCGAGCATCGGCAAAGCCGTAACTGCGTGGGAGAGTAAATGGCCTCTGCCTGCAAGTAATCCGGAAAGTATCCAGAACGGGGTTCTGGGAAGTGTTGGCTAGCAACCTCAACCCAAACAGCTTAACCTAGCGCGCATTGAAGCTGGGCAACCCCGTTGTTCATCGGTCACGGAGTTGCGATGGCCGCGTTAATCGGACAGCGCCTTAGCTTGGCCAACGTGCTCCCAATTGCGCACTGGCTCAGCAGAATATTCTCCCCAAAGCTCTGTGGCGCCGAACACCCCAATTGTTGTAGCTGCTTGCGCAAAGCTGGCGTGGAGTCAACAATCCAACCCGCATCAAACAACCAAATCTTCGTTCCGGGAGCAAGGTGATACGTTGCCGCCATATCTGCCACTTCACTAGCTACATCGTCGGCATAGTACTTCCACTTGTTCGGAGGCGGCGTAAACACCGTATAGGCTCCGCACGGAGCTTGGGCGAGCGGCACGAAGGGAGGAAATATCTGGACCACACCATGGCCGCAGGCGTAATAGCCGAGCAACAGCCCGCTCTCATGATCGGCAAGAACGAGAGAGCCTGGAGGGGCCGACTGCCGCAGGTAATTCATTGCCTGCTCCATCAAAACGCGGTGGTGATTTCTTGGCCTGATTAGTGGCGGGGGAGCCGGAAAGAAGTTGCAAACTGCGAGACAAGTGACCACAATCAGCGGCTTGATCCATTCTCGGGCTGACGTCCGCACAGACAAGCCGATGGCCGCTCCGCTCAAAGCAAAGAGCGCGAGAAAAGCGTTGTGCCGCGTCCCACCGTAGGGATAGAGCCCAGCCAACGCTGCGCCGCAGTTCACCACGAAGGGAAGGCCGAGTAAGAGCGCGAGCTCGCGCGGCGACGGGCGCGGCTCACCGGATACCCTCTTCCATTGGAGCAGTGAAATTATTCCTACCAGAAACGCCAAAAGGGCCAGTGCGCCACAAAACCCGTGACTGAGTACATAGGTAAACACGCGCAAAGTCTGCGCGGCGATAAATACCAGCACGTGATTTTCGCCGGCATGAAAGATCGATTTTCTGAGCCAGGTCTCAGCGATTCCCTGTGCCATTCCGCGCCGCTTCAGCTCGGCAACGTGAGTGATGAGATAGTAGGACGCGAGAGCGAGTGCTCCGATTTGCCCTGCGCCCCACACCACAACCAGACGGATCTGCTTTCCGTAAGGGTAGAGCCGCACGAGCATGTAGACGCCCAAGGTAAAGGCAAAGATGAAAGAGGAATAGTGTGTCAACAGCGCGCCGCAGAGGGACAGAGAAAACAAGACCATCAGAAAACTGGAACTCTCGCGAAGGGCAAGCTCCGATAAATAAAGGCAGCTCGACGTGAAAAACAAAAGCAGCGCGTACTGCCGCACTTCAGCCGACAGCTCAATGAGCGCGGGGGAGAATGCGAACAGAAGCAGCCCGATGAAGGCAGTCGAGCGATCCGTCACGAGTTTGAGCCATCGATAAGTAATCCAGCAGCAAGCCGTCCCAGCTAAAACCGAGGGAATGCGCAACATGAGCTCTGACTGTCCCAGCGAACGCCAGTAATAAAGCACAAGGATCAGCAAAGGAGGATGGGCGTTCGTGAGAGCGGCCTTGTAAGAAAGCGCCAGAGAACTCTGGCTCGCCAGCAGATTGTGCAGGGCCTCGTCAGGGTTGAGGAAGTATGCCCAGGCTTCATAGAGCCGCGCTAGCAAGCCGCCTGCCAAGACAAGCAGGGGAAGCAAGCTCTCCCAGCGCGATTCGATCTGGCTTTGACGATTGCCGGCCGGGATCATTTCGAGAGTGAGAGAATCCGAGACACGCAGATCATACTATGCCAGAATCAATTACTCACTGCGAGCTGCGCACGCTTAACCTTAAAGCTATACAGAAGGCTCGCCGCATCGGGCGATGCAACCCGGTCAGCCGTTTGCGCCGCAACCGCAGATCGAACCAGGATGCTATCCTGACATCTCGGGTCTTCCGGTTCGAGTTCCGCCGACTTGAGATCGACTAGGATATTCTGCATGGCGATGGCTGCTCCGTTACACATGAGACCAGAGCTAACTCCAGCCGCAATGAACGAGCGGTGGAAGGAGTGCGTGTCGGTAATCGTGCCCGTCTACAACGAAGTAGCGCACGTGGACGAATTGCTCGGCGCGATTCACGCGTCACCAGTGAAGAAGGAAATCATTATCGTCGATGATGGGTCCACCGATGGCACGCGCGAAAAACTCCAGGCGATGCCGCTCGCCGACGATGTTACGGTCATCTTTCACGAAAGGAATTGTGGAAAGGGTGCGGCTATTCGTACTGCGCTTGAGTATGCCCGTGGTGAATACGTCCTGATACAAGATTCGGACCTGGAATATAGCCCTCAGGATTATGCCGCGCTGTTGCAACCCCTGAAACAGAATCAGGCGAACGTGGTCTACGGCGTGCGCCCAGACCGACCCGAGCGCGGTCTTAGATTTTTTCTCGGGGCAAAGCTTTTGACTCATCTTGCCAATCTTCTCTACGGCGCTGGCATCCACGACGAAGCGACTTGTTATAAAGTTTTCCGGCGATCGGTAATCGCACAAATTAATTTGGACTGTCGTCGTTTCGAGTTTTGCCCAGAGGTTACCGCGAAACTGTGCCGCATCGGAGAAAGGATTGCTGAGGTGCCAATTTCCTACATGCCACGCTCGGCGGGCGAAGGCAAGAAGATCCGTCACTCGGACGGCTGGCTGGCTATTTGGACGCTCATTCGCTATCGCTTCAGTCCGCGTAATCAATGGTGGAAAGCTGCCGGGAGGAATATTCGACCGAATGAACCCTTCACGGTTAGCCTGACTCGGGTGCCCCATGAATGAAAGTCTTATCGCGTTAACCTGTCGATCGATGACGCCTGAAACATCCTTCCGCTCCTCCTGATACACTTCCGCACGATGGAGAAAGCTTCCCTGCCGGCCGTTCCCAAGTCTGTGTTCTGGCTCGTCGTCTTATCGTTTCTTTTGCAAGTGGCGATGATCGGTGTTTTCCGGCAGTACCGCACGCGCCCGGAAGAAGATCATTTCGGCTTCGGTTGGGAAATGGGTCGCGTCGCGCGTTCGATTGCGCTGGGCCAGGGTTTCAGCAACCCTTACGGGGGTGACACCGGCCCGAGCGCATGGGAGCCGCCCTTATATCCCTATCTGATGGCTGGTGTCTTCAAGATTTTCGGTATCTATACGTACGCGTCGGCGTGGGTTTTGCTGACCATCAACAGCCTGTTCGCGGCGCTTACGACTATCCCTATTTTTCTGATCGCTCAAAAACCATTCGGCGAACGGGTCGCAATCTGGTCGGCGCGAGCATGGGCGCTCAATCCCTACATTTGGTATTGGTCGATTCACTGGATTTGGGATACGACGTTCAACCCGCTGATTCTTGCGCTGATTTTCCTGCTCGCGCTTGAACTACAAGAATGGAATGGTTGGCGAGGCTGGATTTATTTTGGAGTGTTGTGGGGCGTGGGCGCTCTGGCCAGTCCATCGATGCTCGCATTTCTGCCTTTCTGCGGCCTATGGATTTGGTGGAGGCGATTTAAGAACGGTCTCAGCTCACTGCGTGGCGTGGTTCTGTCGTCTGTAATTTTTTTTCTCGCGCTTTCTCCTTGGCTGATTCGGAATTACGAAGTCTTCGGCCGCTTCGTGTTTCTGCGTGACGATTTCGGTCTTCAATTCCGTCTCGGCAACTGGAAAGGCGCCGACGGGATGCTGATGGCTTACCTTCAGCCAAATCTGAACAAACTCGAGTTTGAGAAGTTTCAACGGATGGGAGAACTGGCCTATGCGGCGGACTGCAAGCGCCTGGCGTTCGACTGGATCCACGAAGATCCGGGACGCTTCGCTGTCGTCAGCTTGAAGAGATTTTTCTACTATTGGAACGGGGTTCCAAAAGCCACCGACAGCCGCACTCTCTGGGACTTCCGCAACTCATTGTTTTTGGCATGGTCTGTTCTTGCGATCCTGGGTCTGGCTCAGGCTCTGCGGCAACAGGCGCGAGGAGCTTGGCTCTTCGCGGGGCTTATTCTCACTTACCCAACGACTTATTACTTTGTGTTTCCTCACGCCCGTTACCGTCACCCCATCGAGCCTGAACTGCTTATCCTGGTTATATTCGTACTGTTGCAAACCGGAAGACCTGTACGTCTTTTCCCCGACGGAAAAACTTAACTCAAAAGCACAGTGCCCTGTGACCCTTGAATCTCCTGTAGAATTTGGGGTTCGCCGAAGCAGGCCGGGATGTTCAAGAAAATTCTCATCGCCAACCGGGGAGAGATCGCGGTGCGCGTGCTGCGCGCGTGCCACGAGATGGGAATTGCCGCGGTTGTTGTCTATTCAGACGTAGACCGCGCCGCTCTGCACGTGCGCAAAGCTGATGAGGCTTATCCGATTGGCGCCGCGGCGGCGACCGAATCTTATCTAAACATCGGAAAGATTCTTGACGTCGCAGCGCGCTCCGGCGCCGATGCCATCCATCCCGGTTACGGATTTCTTTCCGAGAATGCGAAGTTCGCGCAAGCCTGTGCCGATGCCGGGGTCAAATTTATTGGACCTACCCCTGCCGCGATGGAAGCCATGGGATCGAAAACGCGCGCGCGGCAGGCGATGGAGAAGGCAGGCGTTCCTTTTGTTCCGGGAACGTCGCGGGGCGTGGAGTCGGTCGAGGAAGCTGAACAGGTCGCCGCAAAAATTGGCTATCCAGTCATGCTGAAAGCGGCGGCCGGTGGCGGCGGCAAGGGCATGCGACTGGTGCAAGAATCCGGGCAACTGAAGTCTGCTCTCGAAGCCGCCCGCAGTGAGGCGGAACGGTCCTTTGGCGACGATGAAGTCTACATCGAGAAAGCGATCATAAATCCGCGGCACATCGAGATGCAGGTGTTGGCCGATGAGCACGGCAACACGGTTTATCTCGGCGAACGCGAATGCTCGCTGCAGCGGCGTCATCAGAAGGTGCTGGAAGAGGCGCCTTCCCCGATCGTCGATCCGGATATGCGGCGGCGGATGGGCGAAATTGCGGTCCGCGTCGCTCAAGCCGCGAACTATACGAACGCGGGCACGGTTGAGTTTCTTGCCGATTCCGACAAGAATTTTTATTTTCTGGAGATGAACACGCGCCTGCAGGTCGAGCATCCCGTCACCGAACTGATCACGGGGCTCGACCTGGTTCACTTGCAGATTAGGATTGCCGCAGGGGAGAAGCTACCGTTCAAACAGGATGAGGTGCGGCTTCGAGGACATGCGATCGAATGCCGCATCTACGCCGAAGATCCAGACAACAACTACTTTCCCAGCCCAGGCAGGATCACACTTCTGCAGTCGCCATCGGGACCGGGCATCCGGCGCGACAGCGGAATGTACGAGGGTTGGAACGTGCCGATCGATTACGATCCGCTGCTCGCCAAGCTGATCAGCTACGGGGCAGACCGCAATCAAGCAATTGCGCGGCTGATGCGAGCGCTCAGTGAATATTTTGTTGGGGGCATCAAGACCAATATCTCGCTGTTTCGGAGGATTCTACGAGATCCGGATTTTCGCGCCGCCAAACTTGATACCGGCTTTCTCGACCGCATGTTGAAGCGACCGGAGGAGACGCCACAGGATTCGACGTCCGCCGAAGTTGCAGCCGTCGCAGCGGGCATATTCGCCATGCTGGGCTCGGTGTCCGGCACAGCAAATCGAACCTCTGACTGTGGTTCGCAAGCGGTCGACAATCCAGTATCCAAATGGAGGAGTGCAAGTCGGAGCGAGGTTCTGCGTTAGGGGGTCGTTGATTCGAGAGGCTCGGCGTCAAATCCAAGCGAGTCACCAAAGCAAAGAACCTCTTCCACTACCCATCGTGGTTTTCTATGCTCTACGACGTAAGTATCAGCGGCAAGAGTTATAAGCTCGAACTCACTCACGGCAACGGCCGCTGGTCCTGCCGCCTCGATGGGCGGGACTTGAAGGTCGATGCCGTTGTCGCTCGACCGGACGTGCTCTCGCTGCGCATCGGGAATAGAGCCTATGAGGTCAAGTCGGAGCGGGTCGCGAACGACTTACATGTCTGGGTAGGCAGCGCGCGCTTCGCGGTAGAGGTCCGCGATCCACGCTCTTTGCGCGGGCGCACTCACGCCGGAGACGATCACGGTCCCAGGAAAATTGTCGCTACCATGCCCGGCAAGATCGTGCGCCTGCTCGTGCGAGAGGGCGACGAGGTCGAAGCCGGGGCCGGCATCGCAGTGGTCGAGGCGATGAAGATGCAGAACGAGATCAAATCTCCGAAAAAAGGAACCGTGCAGAAAATTTTGGCCGCCGAAGCGGCCACCGTGAATGTGGGTGATGTATTGGCGATCGTCGAATGAGTTAGCACCGCACCGAAACTCGACCCGCGGTAATACCTATTTTACCAATCCATTTTTATCCAGAACTTCCTTGGCGTAATAGTTCTCAACCTTCGCGGAATCGCGCAAGAGCTCATAGTAGGCTGCTTTCAGCAATTGCTCGCGTCGGTCGTGAAGTTGCGAGCGAATGGCCTGCTGCACACGCGGATCGGATAAATCGCGCTGGCCCGCAGGTTCCTTCGACACCAGCTTTACGATACGGAAGCCCATCGCCTGGTGCGTCGCCGGATTCGACAGTGTGATGATCCCGCTATACTGGCCCGGCTTCAGCTTGAGCACGGTATCTCGGGTGCCGGGATCGGTGTTGCGCAGCGAAGACTCGGGAACTGTACCCAGATCGCCGCCATTGCCGGAAGTCTCTGGATCCTCCGAATAATTCATCGCAAGCGTAGCGAAATCGTCTCCACTATCGAGCCGATTGGAAATCGTCTGAATTTTCTTGCGGGCATCGGCCTCGTTCTGCGCCTTATTGTTCTGGTTGTGAACTTGCGGGTTGGGCGTGGGGGTCACGAAGATTTGGGCAACGTGATATTGGGGCTCGATGAGGTTGAACTCCGACTTGTGCTGCGCAAAATAGTTGTTGATGTCCTGGTCGGTAACGTTGATCTTGGAAGAGACTTCCTTGTTCATTACTTTATCCACCGTGATGGAGCGGCGGATGTCGCGTTTGAAGTCTTCCAGACTAATTTTTTTCTCTTTCAACCGTTGATCGAATTCCTGTTGCGTGTAGGGCGACTTGATCTCATTCAGCTTGCGGTCGACTTCCTCCTCTGTGGCCAGCAGACCCAGTTTTTCGGCACGGCGCATCACCATCTCATCGTCGATCAGCTGGCGCAGAATGTTCAGCCGGAGAATGGTAGCCTGCTCGCCGGCGGGAGTCTGCTGGGCGCTGGCCACCTGGTTGTCGTAATACTTATCGACGTCGGAACGGAATATCTTGCGGCCATCCACGGTGGCCATGACGTCGCCGCTCACTTGTGATTTACAGCCAACCAAGGCCACCAGCATCACTGCAACAAGCAAGAGCGCTGTTAGCTGACCAAAGTCCGCTTTTCTTTTCAAAGAAAGTTTCTCCCCGCAAAGTGATAGTCCGCGTACCTTGGGAATACGCAGCGAAAGCTTCTCCGGCTTGGCTAAACTCACTTGGAAGCCGGCGCCGCAGCGGCGGCAGCGACGTGACTGGGCACGGGCAAGTTGGCATCCTTCAGGGCACGATCCAGCGAGGCACGAAGTTCGCTGACCGGTACCGCGCCGTCGATTTTTTCTCCGTTGATGAACAAGGTCGGCGTGGCTTCCACCCCCACGCGCTCCGCTTCTTTCATCGAAGCTTTCACGACACTCTCATCTTGTGCTTTGATGCAGGACTGCAGCTTCACGACATCCAGATTGTGTTTCTGGCCTTGCAACATGGTAAGTTTGTCGAGCGCTTCCAGCCGGGCACCCGGCGTTTTCTCGTTGCTCACTTCGTGCTGGTTGGCGTGAATATAGTCGGCAAAATCCCAATAGGCATCGCTGTTTTGCGAAGCCAGACAATTCGCGTCCACTGCGGCGTGAATCGCCCAGGGATGAATCTCCGCCAGCGGATAATCCTTGTAAACGAAAGTGACGCGGTCGCCATATTCTTTCAGAATTTCAGGAAATAAGTTCTGATGCATGCGCGAACAGAACGGGCATTCAAAATCGTCGAAATTTACCACTACTACCTTAGACGCTTTTATTCCGCGCGTGGGCCGTCCGCTCACGTCGATCTTGCTCATGGTCTCCGTGAAGGGATCCTTGCTCAAGTCAAACTTCGTCATGCGAATCAGGGAAGAACGATCTTTGGAAACTAGGAAGGTGATGTCTTGTTTCCGCTCTCCCCCATCAACTGTGACAATCAGCGAGTCATAGCTGGGAAAGTCCGTGCTGGGCGTGGGAACACCTACAATCACGTGAACTTCGGCCGGAACTTTGTAGTAAGACCGAACCTGCCGCTCGATTTTCTTGTTTAGATCGGGCGATGCGGACTGGGCAACACATCCCAGGCAAACCATCAGCAGGAGAACGAAAGAACGTCGAATTAGAGTCACGAAGAACCGCCTGAATATCACGAGTTGAAAGTTGATTATCTCACAGCGGCATGCTGGGGGCAGGGATGGCTTAGAAGTACCTGAGGTGTGAAGAGTAATCCTCAGCCTGCCCGCCGGAACAATTCCGACGCTGGCAGCAAGGTGTTCATCGAACCGGAGCGGAAACCTTCAAGATCGAGCGTCACAAACTTGAAACCCAGCTCTTTGAATGTTCGAGTGAACTCAGTGGCCATCGTGGGGTCAAGAGCTCGATCCAATTCTTCGCGAGCGACTTCAATGCGGACGATGTCGCCGTGATGCCGTACTCGGAATTGCCGGAAACCTAGTTCGCGCAGAGCGTCTTCACCTTTCTCCACCACGGCCAGCGCTTCTCGCGTAACCGGCCGGCCGTATTCGATCCGGGACGAGAGACAGGCGGAAGCTGGCTTATCCCAGATGCGTAGGCCAGCATTTTTCGCGAGGGAACGAATATCGTTCTTGGTAAGTCCGCAATTCAGCAGAGGAGCCACGATGTGGTGGGCCACTGCCGCCTTTTGGCCGGGACGAAAATCACCTTGATCGTCGAGGTTTACGCCGTAGGCGATAGCGTCAAATCCCCGCGACGCCCGGAGCTCTTCCATCAGCGTAAATAGCTCATCTTTGCAGAAGAAGCAGCGCTGTGCATCGTTCCGCACGTATTCTGGACGATCAAGTTCCGCGGTCGCGACAACTTCGAGAGGGATCGACTGTTCCTTAGCGAAAGCAACGGCATCGGCAAGTTGGGTGCGAGCGAGACTGGGGGAGTCGGCGATGATCGCCAGCATGTTTTCTCCCAGGGTATGATGCGCAGCCCAAGCCAAGTAGGCGGAGTCTACCCCGCCTGAGTAGGCGACGAGGAGCCGACCCAGTTTGCCCAGTTCCGTCTGCAACCGAGCGTTTTTCGATTCGAGATCCGCTGCCGCGTCCAACATACGGTTATGTTAGCAGGTCAGAACTCGCGACGTCGCAAACCAGCCGGCGTCTTTGCGCGTCTACTTTGGCTGGTAAGATGCCCGGCTAGTACAGCCGCTCCTGCGGCCGAAGGCTGCCGAAACCGCCGATGTTAGCCAGAGTAAACGTGAAGCGAAACAGGTTTTCGTTCCGAACGTTCGCGACCGTGTAGCTGCGATATTCGACCGTCATTCCGCAACAATCCCAGTTGTAAGTGGTCTGAGCGCTGACGAATTGCAGCAGTTTGGACTCCGAGTCGATGCCGAAACTACTCGCGGCACTGAACCCGCGTTTGCCCGGACGCCCATAACCCAGCGCGGCGCGAAATTGATTGAAGCGTACCGGCTCGACAGAACCTGGGGTCGTACTCGCCGTCTGCGAAGGAATTTGCAGGATCGCATCGCCGCCGCCCACGGTCACCTGGCCAATGTGATAGTTCGCCAGCAGAGTGCTCGCGTTGACGCGATTGTTTTGGAAATCAAAATCCATGTCCCATTCCGCATCCGTGCGCGAACTGGTCTCAACCCGCAGGCGCGAAACCAGCGGCGAAAGATGGCGCGGCTGCGTTAGAAATGCGATTCCGGTGAGGTCGGCAGTTGTGGTAAAAACATTTCGCTGGCCGGAAATCAATGCCCCGCCAAAAGTGGGATCGAGGAAATATTTCTGTTCCAGCTCCCACGTAGCAATCTCCTGAACTGGAGGCTTCGCCTCGCACGGAGGACTTGCAAGCGTGCTGGTGTGGCGCCATGGAATGTTAGACTCCGGCGCTGCACCGCCCACCGTCAGCGTCGACATAATAGCGTCGCAATCGTCAGGCTTTGCCGACGTTCGTTTGGCGTAGAGCCGGGTGACAAAACCGTACTCCACTTCGTGTGTATCCGTGAGGACATCGCGCTCATCGAATTTCAAAATATCTGCGAAGTTATTCACCCCGGTCACAAAGCGGTACACCGCCCGTGGCTCGATCACATGCTTCCACTTCCTGCCGAGAAACTCTTTATCGAAGACTCGTTCCAATGGCGGCGGTCGCAGCTCCACTGCAGTCTCGATTGCCTGGCGATTGATAGCATCGCTCACCGCACGTTCAGGATTCTGTCCAGTTTCTGCCACTAATCTTTGTGTGTAATAGGTTTCGTGCAATATCAGCTCGGGGCGCAGAGACCAGCCGCGAAACAAGAGCGGCAACGAAATTTCCGGATTCAAATCGAAGCGTCCCAACAAATTTGCCGTGCGAAACGGCGGCGTGCAGTATCCAAGCGTTCCCGAGGTCGAGCACTGCGGAGGCTCGCTACGACCGAGACCTGTGGCCGAGGCGTCGAACGACCAATAAAATGGCGTGCGCCACAATGGGCGATCCACGCTGGAAGACTCCAGACCAGGTACGTGCGAAATCGTGACCACCTGTCCGGCAGTCGTACTCAGAAAGTTTTGGTAGCGCTCTGCATATCCGTTCAGATTGAAACCGTCTGTGGACTTCGAAAGAAAAGCATCTGACTTCACTTCCGAGTACACGGCCTGGCTGAAAACTTCGTTGAAGGCGAGCCGGAAGAGAAATGAACTCAGATAGTCGATATTGGCGACGGCGCGAAAACTGCCGATGTTTCCTGCCGCGTTAAGCCGCGCATTTTCCCCGCCCTGTTTGGCTGGGGGAGAGCCAATTCCGCGATCGATCACGCCAAAATAATTCAGGTCCAAGTAAGAAGTTTCGGTAGGCTGGGCTCGAAACTCCCCGCGCTGCGACCAGCCGCGCAAAGAAAAATACTCGGCACCCAGCGCGGCATCCATCATGCGATTGATGGCCCAGTAATAGGCGTCGCCGATGACGTTACCCTTGGTGGAAGATCGTGCGACCGACGGCAGCAAAAACCCTGACTGGCGCGATTCCTTTTCCACCGGATGAGTCGCGAACGGAAAATAAAGGATGGGAATCCCATGCAGCAGGAACTCGCTGTGGTAGATCTTGGCGTTACCGCCCACATCCACATCGATCTTGCGGGCGTCGAACAACCATTTGGGATGCGGCAATTCGCACGTGGTAATAGTGCCGTCGTAAACTAGGTAATGCTCGGGGCTGTCTTTTTCCACGAGCTTCCCGGTAAATGAAAACGGCGCAGTTGATGTGAGAATTACCCGGTTTCTGCGAAAACGTAGGCCAGTCGTTCCGGTGACGTCGTAAAACTTTCCCGTTTCCAAGGCAAAGTTGTAAGTTCCGTGCGAGGCTCGAATGTGGTCGTCGTTGGGACCGCCGTCGAGCGCGAAGTGTCCGGTCGCGGTTGCCTCTCTGGTGTCAGAATTGAAGGTGGCTTCGTCCGCCCGGAGTACATAATTTTCGTAGTAGATTTCGACCGCGCCGTGCAACTTATAAACTCCGCCTTGCTCTTCCTGCGAAATGGCGCAGACCGTAGGCGAGTTATCCTTCTGCGCCGCGGCTGCAAGGGAACAGGGCGTCGCAAGCTCCTTCGCTCCGGGTGGCAACTGGCTGGTAACTAACGGCGTGAGCAGAAGCAGGTGACAAAGCATTGCCGCCGTGATAAGGAATCTGTTGCGAAGTTTCATCGGAACAAGATTACGGGAGCGAGATCATCCGAGGCCCACAATAGCAGCGCTCGGACGCCTGGCGGGAATCGTCGTGAACTTAGCACGGCAGCGCCCCGCGAAGCAAAGCCGCACGCTGGCTTGGATTCCACAGCCGTCTTCATGGTTATCCGGATGTGTTTAACTTTTGAGTTGTAGCTTTTGCGTAGAGATCGATTTCATGCCTTGCCCGCTTTGTGGTGACATCTGCCGCTGCTCCATCGCCGAATATTCGACCGCATCTCCGCGCTGGCTGGATGACGCCGCTTCGCGCCCCGATGCGGGGACTTCGATTGCGCCTATGCAGGCTCAAGCAACGTGCGAGTCTCTTGCGGAATCGACTCCGCAAGCCGTTTTACCTGGCGAGGAAGCCGGGGTTGCTCCGGAAGAGTCTTCCACGTGGCGGAAGGAGGTTTCCCAGCGGCTGAGTCGTTATCAGTCCCGCCGCAAGCCGCGGGCGCCCCGCTATCCGTCGTTGCGGCTAAAATTTGATATCGGCGATTCCCCCACCCCGCTAGGCGGCATCCCTCTCGACTCGCATTCTTTTCCACAAGCCACCTCCAGAGTCTCCAATCACGCATTTGCCTTGGATGAGTTTTCCGACAGCTGCCACGACATGGTCGGGACTTTGGCAGTCGTGCCCTCGATTCCAGACAATGCATACGCTGGTCGTGAAGGGCTGCCACGAAACCCCAGCTTCGACACGTTCGTGCGGGCAGCAACTCTTCCAACAACTACAGCAAAGATCATCGAATTTCCGCGCTCATGGACTCCGCCCGTACCTCCGCTGGACGAACTGGCGGAGCCGGTGATGAGCCGTCCTCGCATTTTGGAAGCTCCGGAAATCGTGCCTCCGCCTCCCGCGCTCGGTGGAATCACGATTGATTCCGCCCCGCAGCCAGAATTTGAGAGGCGCCCGGGCATCGACTTTCCGCTGCAAAGCGCTCCCCTGGGACAGCGGATTCTTTCCGCATTTCTGGATGGCATCATCATCGCAGTGGCTTGCGCTCTTTTCGGTTTTATCTTTTGGAAGGTGACCGACTCGCGTCCACCCCGATTCCAGCTAATGGGCATGGCGATGGGTGTCCTGGGAGTGTGCTGGGCCGCGTATCAATACCTGCTGTTGGTTTACTCGGGCGCGACTCCGGGTCTACGATTGGCTCGGCTCCAGTTGGCTCGCTTCGATGGCAGTCTTGCAGGCCGTCGGCTACGCCGATGGCGCGTCCTCGCATCTTTTCTTTCCGCGGCTTCTCTTGGCATGGGGTACGCCTGGGTTTTCCTCGACGAAGACTCTCTTTGTTGGCACGACCGCATCACGCACACCTACCTTGGAGCAAAGCAAATCGGGGCCTCTGCGGAAAAAGTGGTCGAATCGGCCTAAGTTCCGCTCCCTACGTACTCTAGCTGTGCCGCGTCCAGCTTGGCCTATGCTATCTTCAATAGGTTTACTTTATAAGCGGTTCGCACACTCGTTGAAGCATGGCTACATCCGTTGAGGGTTCCAAACCGGCCATAAAGGTTTTCGTCGCCACCACGGTGATGCTAACCTTCATCTCCTTCTGGCGCGCCTCCGCCATCGTTCTGGCAGACCTTGCCTCCTCCGCTTATTACGCCGGCGGCGACGCCGAAAAAGTAATTGGAAAGAGCGCTCCCTGGTTCATCCTCGCGGTCATGCTGTTCAGCTATGCCGTGCGGGCGTTATACATCGAGTCCAGCAGCATGTTCGTGCGCGGCGGCGTGTATCGCGTCGTCAAAGAAGCGATGGGCGGCGGGTTGGCCAAGTTCTCAGTTTCCGCCCTGCTCTTCGATTACGTCTTAACTGGTCCTATCAGCGCCGTCTCCGCCGGGCAATACCTGGCTGGCTTCATCAAAGACATGGGCGAGTACATGCACCGCCCTCTGCATTTTTCCGATGACCACTTCGCTGCGGGTTTGGCGGTGATCGTTGTCGTCTACTTCTGGTGGAAGAACACGCAGGGCATGCACGAATCCAGCCAGAAGGCGTTGCAGATCATGGTAATCACTACGGTGATGGTGGTGATTCTGCTGATCTGGTGCACAATCACGGTTTTGCGCGCGCCGATTCAGCTACCTCCAAATCCGTTGCACGCGGGCGTAGTTCCGTTGAATAAAGAGTCTCTCGGCTGGCTCTACGCAAGCCCATGGCTCAGCCATCTGACCTGGATTATCGCCTTCGTCGGCTTCGGACACTCCGTGCTCGCGATGAGCGGTGAGGAGACTCTGGCGCAGGTCAATCGAGAAATCGAACACCCCAAGCTGAAAAATCTGGAGAAGACGGGGCTTGTGATCTTCGTCTACAGCCTCCTGTTCACGTCACTGGTTTCGTTTTTTGCGGTGATGATTATTCCCGACAAGGTGCGTCCAGACTACTTTGCCAACCTGATTGGCGGCATTGCGATGTATCTGTCCGGCCCGGAGAGCCTGAAACTTCTCTTCCATGGTTTTGTAGTTCTGGTCGGCGTTTTAATTTTGGCTGGAGCGCAGAACACGTCGATCGTTGGCGCCAATGGCGTGCTGAACCGGGTGGCGGAGGATGGCGTGCTCACCAGTTGGTTCCAGAAGCCGCATCATCGCTTCGGAACCAGCTACAGAATCATCAACCTGATCGTGGGCATGCAGCTGCTGGTGATCTTCCTCAGCCTGGGTAACGTGTACGTGCTGGCCGCGCTGTACGCGTTTGGCGTGATCTGGAGCTTCGCCATGAAGTCCATCGCGGTGCTCGTGCTGCGCTTCACCGAGCCAGGAAACCGCGCCTGGAAAGTGCCGGGAAACCTGCACATCGGCAAGACGGAAGTTCCCGTGGGTCTGTTTCTCATCTCGGGTGTGCTGCTGATCACCGCTATCGTCAACCTATTTACCAAGTACCAAGCCACGATCGCCGGAGTAATTTTCAGCGCGGTGTTCTTCACCATCTTCACGCTCTCCGAGCGCCATGTCACGAAGGAGCGCCACGGCAAGCCGGAGCAACTCGACCAGTTCCGCGTCTACGGCAATCAGGAACTGGGCAGCGGCGCGATGGGAGTGCGCCCGGGAAATATTCTGGTCGCGGTGCGCGACCCCCGCAATCTTTACTATCTGCGCCAGGTACTGGCTCACACTAACACGGCCAAGAACGATGTCATCGTGATGAGCGCGCGCCTCTACCATCGCGAGCACAGTTTCAGCGGCAGCGCTGTCGTCGAAGCCAGCCAGGTCTTTGACCACTACGAACAAGAACTCTTCACCGCGGCCGTCGCCGTCGCCGAAAAAGAGGGTAAGCCGATTTCGCTGCTGGTAGTCCCGGCAACGGACGTCTTCGAAGCCATCATGGTGACTGCAGCGCGCCTGGATTCCGCCCGGGTGATTTGTGGACTCTCGAATAAGCTGACATCCGATGAACAGGCGAAACTCACAGGCGACGCCTGGGAGCGCATGCCCGAACCTCGCCCGCGGTTGTGTCTCGAAGTTTATGCGCCGGATGGAAGCGTCCGTGAATACACGATCGGACCGCACACCCCGCGCCTCCGTCCGCAGGACGTTGAGCTCATGCATAAGCTCTGGCTCAATATCACCACCGATCCGAAGTTCGCCGGAGCTCACCATTACCACATCGTGGCTCTCGCATTAGAAGAGTTGCAACGCGAACTGGGTACCGAACAGCGGACACAGCTTCTACAGAAGCTACTCGACGAAATGAACCGCCGGGAAGGCGGAGCCGAACCGGCAGGCCCTGACTAAAATCGCTCAACCGTCCTCTGGGAAAATAAGGATCGCAGTGACAGAGCCTCGAACGGGCAATAAATTACTTGACTCGCCCATCTGTTTTTGATACATTTCAGTCATGGAACGCGAACCTAAAAGCCTTCAGGAAGCGGTTGTTTACTTCTCGAATCCTGACAACTGCATCGACTATATTGCTGTCCGTCGTTGGCCGAACGGCGTAGTTTGTCCCGGTTGTGGAGTTGCCAAGGTCAGCTTTAACGCCAAGCGCCGGACGTGGAAATGCGGCAGTCACCACTCTAAGCGTGAGTTCTCCGTCAAAGTGGGAACGATCTATGAGGACTCGCCGATTTCGCTGGACAAGTGGCTCACGGCAACTTGGATGCTTACGAACTGCAAGAACGGAGTCAGCAGCTATGAGATTGCCCGCGATGTGCGCGTGACTCAAAAATCGGCGTGGTTCATGCTCCAACGGATTCGTCTTGCAATGCAGGACGATTTCTTCGGTTCTAAACTCGGTGGCGAAGTCGAAGTGGACGAAACCTTTATCGGCGGAAAAGCACGGAACATGCACATTAGTGAACGTAAACGCCGGATCACTGGCACTGGCACCAAGGACAAGACCGCCGTGATGGGCATCTTGGAACGTGGCGGAAAGGTCCGTGCTTCCGTCGTTCCCAGCCGTCGCAAGACTGTGCTGCAAGAGGAAGTACGCAAGCATGTAACTGCTGGCGCGGCGCTCTACTCCGATGCACTCATGTCCTATGACGGACTCGCGCAAGACTACGCGCATCAAGTCGTTGACCATGCGACTCAGTATCTAGACGGCCGCGTCCACACGAACGGCCTTGAAAATTTCTGGTCGCTCTTGAAGCGCGGTATCTCTGGTACGTATGTAAGCGTGGAACCGTTTCATCTTCACCGTTACCTTGACGAACAAATGTTTCGCTTCAACAACCGCAAAGAACTTGATGACGCTGGCCGCTTCGATCTAGCCGTTAGGCAGATCGTCGGGAAGCGCATTACGTTCGCTCAACTCACTGGCAAACCAAATTGAGCGAGAACTACCCAGACACGGGCCACTCGGCGGCAAGGCCGAGGACAGCGGGCTAAGAAGTCGCCCGCTTTTTCTTTGCCCGTTCGCGTTTGCGCCTCCATGCCTTCTCGCGCTTTTTCAGTTCATCTTTCGATACGCTGAGAATCTTCCGCATTACGGCATCGAATTTTTGGGACTCAGACATTTCTTCTTGATTAGATTTCATTTTTCCTACGAAAGTATGTACTTTTCGCAAAGGCTGTCAAATACCCTTTAGTAAATCACTCATGCTCATCTCGAAACTCTTGGCGAGGACATCGAGCGTATTCAGGCACGGCTCTTTTGTTCCATGTTCCAAGCCGTGAAGAAACGTCGTCGCGACTCCAGAGTGCTCCGACATGTAGGTGTAGGTCCAACCGCGTTCCGCGCGTAATGCGCCAAGCCTTTTGCCGAACCTCACATTCAACGGACTTGTCTTAGATTTTCCTCTTGCCATGCCGGGATGATTACAGGTAAGCTCATGCGCGTATTGCTCGATAGAGCAAAAGGAGTTTCCCCCGTGGCAAGACTCAAACCTGTCCGTGGCTGGCGTACCTACCGCTCCGTCGCTGGTAAAGTCGTCAACGAAATTGACGTTGCCAATGACGACATGCCCGGTGTGACCATATTTTTCCGTGACGGCACTCAATTCCATATAGAGATACGTCGCTCAGTCGAATTTCAGGTGCGGCTGCAAAAGATGATAAACGGCGATTTGGTTGTGCTTCACACGTTCCCCGCCTTCAAAGAAGTGAAGCGTTGACGACTCCTATCTCACAGGGCCTTTCACAAAGACGCTATCGCCCTGGCCGGGTTTAGCGACTCGTATCTTAATCTTGCCTCCAAAAGTTGTTCCCTTGGCGTCTTTCACAACATCAACCCCCGTGTCGCAAGGCAAGTTCTCTATATCAACATCTTGGTTGAAGTGCGTGTCCTGACCATTCACCCGTATACCCGTTCCATGAGCTTCGCAATTTACGTTGGCCCACACGGGATACTGTTGTTTTCTGATTTGTTCATTCAGCCAATTATTCTTGGGACATTCTCCAGTTCGTCTTCTGTAGCCATCCACCAACTTATCCGTTGCCGCTTGTATTTCCGACAAGGGTGGCCTAGGGCTGTTGTCATAGTTGGTGTAAAACGCTAGATCAACCGTGCAGTCGGGTAACGGCTTATCTTTGGGCGGGGATGGTAGCGCATGTAAAGTTGTCCCGGAACCGCTAAAATCCACTTTCGCAAACAGATTGACGCTAGAGAAAAGTGGGTCGTTGCTCGAAATCTCTAAATCCCCGTATGTGAGACCGGGTGTCGCTGGAGTGAACTCAACCTCAACGTTGCATCTATCTCCGATCATCAACTCAGGCGGACAGTCATTTGTCTGGGAAAAGTTCCCTGTAATCTTCATCTCCTTGATAAATCGAGGCGCACTAGCTCGGTTTATGATAGTGACAATTTGAGGACTGCTCGTCGTCCCTGTGGCTTGATCTTTGAAAACCAATTTAATTGGACTCACGGTGAGAGATTCCAAGGGCATGGGCGGTTGGATGGGGCCGGAAGTGTCTGTCGTCGAAGTATCTGTTGTCAGAGAAGGATAGTAATGACGGTAGACCTGAAAGCCGATGCTCAGCAATAACGCAACGGCGATCACCGAGTAAACAATCCCGCGAGATAGGCGGTTACTTGCGATGCCCTCTATGAATGAGGCAAGACGCGGACCTACAATCGTTTTTACATAGCGCCACTTAACACCGAAGACCGCAAAAATTATTGCTAAGGCTGCGAATATCGTTCCCGTGATCGGGTTGCCATCACGGAAATCGAGAATCGAGAAATACACCCACGTTCCGGCGGTCCATTCGGATAAAATTAAAACTATTTTTTCGCCGTCTGTTGCATCGTCAGCCATAAGATGATCCAGAATTAACGAGATCATCGTACGCCCTCATGGTGGGCGAGGCAAGTATATTATTGCCCTCGAACGCCCTTATTTCTTAAGAAGATTCGCTAGCGATTCTCTTAACTCGCGATACCGAAACGGATACCCGGTTGAGATCAGCTTGAGAGGCTCGACCTTTTGACTTGCCAGCAGCAGCTCTTCACCCATCGCACCAAAGACCGCCTTCACGGCGAAGGCCGGCAGCGGGAAAATGGCCGGACGCGACAGCACGCCGGCGAGGGTTCTCGCGAAATCCGCGTTAGTCGCTGGCTTCGACGCGACCATGTTGACCGCGCCCTGCAGCAAGTCATTCTTCAAGATGTGGTGGATCGCGCCCACCATATCCTGCACGTCAATCCAGCTCATCCATTGCCGCCCGGAGCCTGTCCGCCCGCCCATCCCCAGCTTAAACGGCAATAGCATGGCGCCGAGCGCGCCGCCTATGGGGCTGAGAACGATTCCCGTCCGCAAGTTCACGGTGCGTATGCCAGCCTGCATGGCAGGCATGGTTGCTTCCTCCCACGCGCCGCAAACCTCAGCGAGAAAACCTGTTCCCGGGGCGCTCTCTTCGGTTAAGAGTTCATCGCCACGGTCGCCGTAGTAGCCAATGGCTGAACCGCATACGAATACCTTGGGCTTCTCTTCAGACTGCGCTAAAGCTCGCGTCAGATTCAATGTGCCAATGGCGCGGCTATCTCGAATCTTCAATTTCTTGTCTGCAGTCCAACGCCCGAAGATGCTCTCTCCCGCAAGGTGAATCACGGCGTCGAAGCCGGAGACCGTGTCAGGCTCGATCAGCCTCGCCGGGTCCCACGAAATCTGCTCCTCAGCTGCAGCCGTGCCGCGCACCAGCCGTACCACGGACCATCCAGCCGTACGCAGGGAAGGAAGAAGAGCGGCTCCAATTGGCCCCGAGACCCCGCTAACAAGAATTCTGGAATTCATAACTTACCGATTTTCACTTTAGCAGTCGCGAAGCAGGCCAACAACCTGCCCGACTAATTTGAAAGTATTGAAGAGAACGAACCGCAAGAAAAGGCTCTGACAAATACTTTACCCAGCCTTCGATCCGGTTTCAGACGATCGTAGCGGAGATTTTTGCTTCTCAAAAACAAAAAATCAATGGAATAAATTCGGCTGCGCTCATCCCAAGATGACCGGTAGCGTAGTTGTGCAAGCATAGGGCGGAGCGAGTCCTAAGTTACTAAGGGAGTGCCCGCTTCGGACGGGCATTCCCGGCGCATCTCGTTCAAGTTCGCCGCTGTCACGGGCTATAATCGTGCATGGCGAGCTTGCGCCAACAGATCGCGACCACCGCTCTCACGCTCACCAAGTTCCGCGAGCTGATGAAGCGGATTGCGGAAAACCGTCCGCATGACGATCTGTCGATTGTTAAGAAAGCCTACGACTATTCCTTAAAGCACCATGAAGGCCAGGTGCGCGCCTCAGGCGAGCCCTATCTCGTACATCCGTTGGAAGTCGCGCAGGTGTTGGCCGAGATGAAGATGGACCCGGTTGCCATCGCCGCCGGACTGCTGCACGATTCCGTCGAAGATACTTCCGTCACCATCGTCGACATTCGCAAAGAATTCGGCGAGCAGGTCGCCCACATCGTCGAAGGCGTCACCAAGATCAGCAAGATTGATTTCGCCACGCGCGAAGAGGCCCAGGCCGAGAACCTGCGCAAAATGATGCTGGCGATGGTCGATGACATCCGCGTGGTGCTCATCAAACTCGCCGACCGTCTGCACAACATGCGGACGCTCGAGCACTTACAGCCCGACCGACAGCGCAAGATCGCAGAAGAGACGCTTGAGATTTACGCGCCCATCGCACACCGGCTGGGCATGGGAAAGATTCGCGGCGAACTGGAAGATCTCGGCTTCCGCTTTCTCGACCCCGCGGGGTACGAGCAAGTGGAGAAGGCCGTCAATGCCCGCCGCAAGCAGGGCGAAGCTTTTCTTGCGAAGATGCAAACGATCATCAACGACAAGCTTAAAGAAGCGGGCATCCAGGCGAAAGTGGAGAGCCGGATCAAGCGTCTCTTCAGCATCCACAAGAAACTGCAACGGCAGCGGATTTCCGTCGATCAGGTTTACGACCTCTTTGCCATGCGCATCATCACCCGCTCGCTACAAGACTGTTACGCCGTGCTGGGGATCATCCACAACATCTGGCGCCCGGTGCCGGGTCGCATCAAGGATTTTATTGCCATGCCGCGGCCGAATTTTTATCAGTCGCTGCATACTTCCGTGATCACCGAAGATGGAACGCCATTCGAAATCCAGATTCGCACCGAAGAAATGCACAAGATGGCCGAAGAGGGCATTGCGGCCCATTGGAAATACAAAGACGGCCCGGTCTCGGCGCAGGATGAGCAGCGCCTCGCCTGGCTGCGCCAGGTAGTCGAGTGGCAGCGTGACGTAAGCGACCCCAATGAATTCCTGACCGCACTGAAAGTCGATCTCTATCCCGAAGAGGTTTACACCTTCACGCCAAAAGGCAAAGTCGTTGTGCTCCCGCGCGAGGCTACGCCCATCGACTTCGCCTACACCATCCACACCGAGGTTGGGCACACCTGTGTAGGCGCGAAAGTGAACGGCCGCATGGTGCCGCTGCGGCACAAGCTGCATTCCGGCGACATTGTCGAGATCATCACCCAGGCTGGCCACAAACCCAGCCGCGACTGGCTGGGGCTGGTCAAGTCGTCGCGTTCGCGCAACAAGATCAAGCACTGGCTCAACGTTCACCAGCGGGAACGATCCATTGAAATTGGCCGCAAGCTGATCGAAAAAGAAGCGCGTAAATACCGCATTGCGCTCAAAGAGATTAAAGACGACGACCTGCTGAAAGTTGCCGGCGGTTATGGGCTCGGCAAAGTCGATGATCTTATGTCCGGCATCGGCTACGGAAAATATTCTGCTCGGCAGGTGCTGGCGCGCCTTTTGCCGGCGGGCGCCACGCATTCAATGGCCGGCGACATCGAGGCCGAAGGTCTTTCGAACAAACCCGGAGCCATTGCCAGCGTCGTCCGCCGCGTATTTGGCGATCACAACGCCATCATGGTCAAAGGCCAGGGGGATATGCTGGTCTACCGCGCACGCTGTTGCAACCCCATCCGCGGAGAAAGTATTGTCGGCTACATTACCCGCGGCAAGGGAGTCGCGGTGCACGCGGTGAATTGTCCGAACATCACCAACCTGATGTACGAACCGGAGCGCCGCATCGATGTGGAGTGGGCGCGCGACGAGAGTACGCCCGCGGCGTACCCCGTAAAGTTGACGGTTTATTGCGACGACAAGTTTGGAATGCTCAAAAACATCACCGGCGTCATCGGCGATGCGCAAAGCAACATCCGCAACATCGGCGCGCACACCGAAAACAGCCAGGCCAGCGTCGAGATCGTCCTCGATATCTCCGACCTCAAGCATTTGGAAGCGATTATGGCGGGGCTGCGGAAGATTCCGGGCGTGTATGAGGTACAGAGGCTGCAGAAGATCTAGGCGCGCGACAGTCACCAGCCACTACTAACCCTGCCTCATGCATTTGAACGCGTTCATTTTTCCCTTGACACGCAGCTAGGACTGCCATATTCTTAATTTGAACATGTTCAAGTATGACTTAATTCAAAGAGGATCGCCATGTATATCGTTGGATGCTATATGAGCTACCTGCTGATCAGCTTGGCCGTCACTATCTGGGTGGCGCGGACACTGCATAAGAACGGAAGAGTATTTCTGGTGGATGCCTTTCAGGGAGACGTTGAACTGGCCGACACCGTAAATCATTTGTAGGTGGTTGGCTTGTATTTGGTCAATATCGGCTACGCTGTGCTTATTCTCACTACGACGGAGAATCTTGCAACGCCGCGAGCCGCTATCGAACTTGTGATTTCCAAGATCGGCGGAGGCCTGTTGTTCCTCGGGGTCACACTCTTCGTTGACCTGTTTGTCCTTTCGCGCATTGGTAAGCGCTCCTTTCGTGCCAGCTCTGGCCTAGATGTCGCGTTTGCAAGTCCGGCAACTTCTAATCCGGCGCCGCGGGCCTAGCCATGATCCCCGCCGCCACAGCGACCCCGAAAAAGTCCGAGGAAACGCGGGCCCGCATCCTCGAAGCCGCGCTGGTACTCTTCCGCAAGCGCGGCTTTGAGAAGACAACCATGCGAGACATTGCGCGGGAGTCCCGAGTAGCTTTGGGTGCGGCTTACTACTACTTCAATTCGAAGGATGCCTTGGTGATGGCGTTCTATGAGCGGGCGCAGCGAGACCTCGATCCTCTGCTCGAAGAGGCGCTCGCCAAAACGCAGGGGCTGGAAGAACGGTTGCGGGCGGCCATCGACGTGAAGTTCCGGTACTTTGCTCCCAATCGAAAACTGATGGGAGCGCTGTCCGCGCATATTGATCCACAACATCCATTATCGCCGTTCAGCGAGGAGACCCGCGTCATCCGCGAGCACGATATGGCATTTCTTACCGCCGCGGTGGAGGGGGCGAAGGTCAGGATTCCCGACGACCTAAAAGTGCATCTGCCGCGGGTGTTGTGGCTCTATCAGATGGGCCTATTGCTGTTTTGGGTATATGACTCTTCATTCGAACAGAGTCGAACCAAACAGTTGGCCAAGAAGAGCCTGTCGATCGTGGTGAACCTGATCAAGTTTTCGAGCCTGCCTTTGATGCGACCGGTGCGAAAGCTGGCTACAGACTTGTTTGAGATCGTTTATGGCGATAAACCGAACGTTTTGGAGGTGACGCCGTGACCGGAGCGCGTCGCATTGTGCTGGCTGGCGGTACTGGGCAGATTGGGACGCTGCTTGCCCGTCACTTCCGAGAGCAAGGCCACGAGGTTGTTGTGATCGCGCGATCGGTTCGGCCTGCGCCATGGCGAGTGATTCAGTGGGACGTCGCCACGCTGGGCGATTGGACTCGCGAACTAGAGGGTACTGATGTCCTCATCAATCTGGCGGGTCGGAGTGTGAATTGCCGTTACAACGCCGGGACGCGGAGAGAAATTATGGAGTCACGGGTGCAGAGTACTGTTGCGCTCGGGCGAGCGCTTACTCAACTGGAGCATCCGCCTCGCTTGTGGATGAATGCTAGCACTGCCACGATCTACCGGCATGCCCTGGATCGGGCGATGGACGAAGATACTGGCGAGATCGGTGGGAACGAGCCGAACGTTCCTGCCAGTTGGCGCTTCAGCATCGACGTTGCCACGCGTTGGGAAGAGGCATTTTTCTCCGCGGTTGCCCCTCAGACCCGGAAGATCGCGCTTCGCAGTGCCGTGACCCTGAGCCCAAACCGGGGAGGTATTTTCGCCGAGTTGCTGTGGATGGTCCGCCTTGGGGCGGGAGGCACGGCGGGCTCGGGAGATCAGTTTGTTTCGTGGATTCACGGGACCGATTTCATTCGCGCTGTGGAGTTCTTGGTCGATCATGAAGAGATTGATGGCATAGTCAACGTAGCTGCACCTGGCCCACTCCCTAATCGCGACTTTATGCGTGCGCTGCGGGAAGCGTGGGGAACATGGGTGGGCGTCCCCGCTCCCACGCCCGTACTCGCACTCGCCGCGGTGTTTCTGCGCACGGAAACCGAACTTATTTTAAAGAGCCGCCGGGTTGTTCCGGGACGGCTCCTGCGAGCGGGATTTGAGTTTCAGTTTCCGAAGTGGCCGGAAGCGGCAAGGGATCTGGTGGCGCAGTGGCGCGAAAGGACCTAGTGAGCAGCAGTTAGCTGACGATCTGAACGCTTGGCGCCCCCTAGGTTATAATCTGGCACCGATGAACCTGACCTCTGGCGCGCGGCTGGGCCCCTACGAAATCGTTGCCCCTTTGGGCATGGGTGGGATGGGCGAAGTTTATCGCGCCCGCGATTCTCGTCTCAAGCGTGAAGTAGCGATTAAGGTTTTGCCGCCTGCAGTTTCGCTGGATGCCGACCGGTTGCGGCGTTTTGAGCAGGAGGCCCTCGCTACCGCAGCCTTGAACCATCCCAATATTCTGGCGGTCTTCGACATTGGCACGCACGAGGGTTCGCCTTATGTCGTCTCCGAACTGCTCGAAGGTGAAACGTTGCGGGATCGCCTGCGTAGCGGATCGATCGCGGTGCGCAAGGCGTTGGACTACGCCTTGCAGATCGCCCATGGGTTGGCTGCGGCGCACGAAAAAGGAATTGTTCACCGCGACCTCAAGCCGGAAAACATTTTCCTGACCAAAGACGGGCGGGTCAAGATCCTCGATTTCGGCTTGGCAAAGCTAACTCAGGCCGAATCCGGCGCCCATGCCGCCACTATGACCCACGTCACCGAGGTGGGCACGGTGCTGGGCACGGCGGGATATATGTCTCCCGAACAGGTTCGCGGCGTGGCCGTCGATGCGCGCTCCGACATATTTAGTTTTGGCGCAATCCTTTACGAAATGATTTCGGGCAAGCGCGCCTTCCACCGGGACACTGCCGCCGACACGATGAGCGCGATCCTGAAAGAAGATCCTCCGGATTTCAGCGAAACCAATCGCAGCGTTTCTCCGGCGCTGGAGCGCATTGTGCAACACTGCTTGGAGAAAAATCCCGAGGCGCGCTTCCACTCGGCGAGCGATATCGCGTTCGACCTCGAACATCTTTCCGGGATTTCCAGCACATCGACGAAACTTACGCCGGTGGCCAGCACACCGTCACGGAACCGGCTGTTCGTCGCGCTGGCCGGCGGTCTTGCACTCGCAATGCTTGCTCTTGGCTTGTGGTTGGGACGAGGCAAGGGCACGGCGCCTCTGGCTGAGTACAACCAAATCACATTTCGCACCGGGTCCATCGGAAACGCCCGCTTTGCCCCGGATGGCAGCGTCATTTACAGCGCGTCGTGGGACGGCGGCGACAATCAACTTTATCTGGCTCGCACCGACGACCCCGGCGCACGGGAATTGGGATTAAAGAACGCCGAGTTGCTTTCCATATCAAAGAACGGCGAGTTGGCGATTCGGCTCAACACGGTGCGCTACGGTGGATATGCCCGCACCGGAACCTTGGCCCGAGTTCCGCTGAGCGGCGGCACTCCGCGCGAGGTGCTGGAAAACGTGCAGGATGCGGATTGGGCCGCCGACGGCACGACCATGGCGGTGGTGCGTTACGTACCCGAAAACAGCCACTGGCACCTGGAATATCCCATCGGCAAGGTGCTGTTCGACAGCATCAATTGGATCAGCCATCCGAAAATTTCTCCCGACGGCAAGTGGGTGGCGTTCGCCGACCATGAAAACCCGGGTGGCGATGACGAAGGTTCGGTTGCGGTGATTGGCGCCGACGGCAAGGATGACGGCAAGGATAAGGAAAAGAAACTCTCGTCGGGGTGGGAATCGTTGGAAGGAATTTTTTGGACTCCTTCCAGCGACGAGATCTGGTTTACCTGTAGCGCCAATGGCAGCGCGGAGAATCCGCACGCTGTAACTCTTTCGGGCAAGTTGCGAAACATCACGAACGTGCCCGGGGGTGTTTGGTTGGAAGATCTGCGCAACGGCACCGCGCTGATGGTGACGCATCAGGAGCGCATCGGGATTCGCGGCATGGCTCCTGGAGGCAAAGAGGAGCACGACCTAGGATGGTTTGGCTGGTCCATTGTGCGAGACATCAGCCGTGACGGCCACAAAATTGTCTTTGAAGAGGAAGGCAACGGCGGCGGGCAGAACTACACGGTATTTCTTCGCGACACCGATGAGTCGCCTCCGACGCGCATTGGCGAAGGAGTTCCGGGTGCGATCTCGCCCGATGCAAAATGGGTGATCACGAAGCCGGCAAAGGGCGGACCACTCAGCATGGTGCCGACCGGCGCAGGCGAAGCCCGGCAACTCACGCACGACGCTATCAGCTACAACGGCGCGCGCTGGCTCCCTGACGGTAAGCACCTGCTCGCGGCTGGAATTGAAGCCGGACACGGTGTGCGCGACTATTTGATCGACACGAGCAGCGGAGACGCTAAGCCCATAACACCGGAGGGTGTCGCCGGCGTGCAGCTTTCTTCCGACGGCAGAAGTGCAGCGGTACTGGGTTCCGACGGAAAATGGGGAGTCTGGCCGCTGGACGGGAACGCAATTCGTCCGATCCCGGGCCTCGACGGAAGCTACTACGTGAACGGCTGGTCCCCCGATGGAAGCTCAGTCTATGTAGCCTCGAGCCGCGCAGACCAGAGGGCCGCGAAAGTCTACAAGGTAAACATCGCGACCGGAAAAATGGAGTTCTGGAAAACTTTCGGCGGCGAAGCGGGCTCGGGTCTTACAGAAGCCTCTGCGCCGATGTTTTCAGCCGACGGGAGCGCCTATGCCTACGTTTACGTGCGGGTGCTCTCGGAGGCTTACGTGGTTACGGGATTAAAATAGGTAGTTTCCATGATGCGCGAAGCCATCGCAACCAAAGACGCTCCACAGGCCCTCGGGCCCTACTCACAGGCCATTAAGGCGAACGGGTTCATATTCGTTTCTGGCCAGTTGGCCATCGACCCATCCACTCAACAGGTCATCAGCGGAGACATGGCCGCCCAAACTGACCGCGTGCTGCGCAATGTGTCGGCGATACTGGAAGCCGCCGGCAGCACCCTCGACAAAGTGGTCCGCGTCTGCGTCTTCCTCAAAAGCATGGACGACTTCGCCGCCATGAATGAAGTTTATGGTAAGTATTTTCTCTCGATTCGACCGGCTCGCTCCACCGTCGGAGTGGCGCGACTGCCCAAAGATGTACTGGTAGAAATCGAAGTGATCGCGCTGGCCTGAGAGGAATCGAACCGGAGCACAATTCGCTTAGTGCTCAGGCCAATCTCTAGTAAGTTCAATGCATATCGAAGTGAGCGTTACAAAATCAGCAACCCCTTTGTATACCTTTGCGCCCCTCTGTGTTTAAGATTGTGATGAAAAGTACAGGCAAGTACTGGCAAGGAGACAACATGACGAAGTATGTCGCGGCGATCGCGATTATTCTGGCGCTGACAGCAGTTCTTTTCGCGCAAAGTACCGCTAAGAAGTCTACGACTCCCAATACAAACGCTCCCACGAAAGTGACCGGCGATGGTGTTAAGACGCCCTCTGGCCTGATCTATTGGGATATCCGGGTCGGCAATGGCGACGTCGCCAAGGAGGGCAGCCACGTCCGGGTGCACTACACGGGATGGCTCACCACAGGCAAAAAGTTCGACAGTTCGGTTGACGCCGGAAAGCCGTTCGATTTCACTATCGGCAATGGCGAAGTAATCAAAGGCTGGGATATAGGAGTTGCCGGGATGAAAGTTGGTGGGAAACGCCAGCTGCGGATTCCTCCCGACCTAGGCTATGGCGCGGAGGGTACTCCCGGCGGCCCGATCCCGCCCAATGCCACTCTGATTTTCGATGTGCAATTGCTGGGTGTGCAGTAAGAAACGGTGGGTCTCGGGTGTTAGGTCATAGGTCTTAGGCGCGCAGGGATTCAACTGCAGTGAAGGCCCAAGATCAAATTCCTAAGGCCTAGCACCTGAGACCTGCTTTTCTATGCTTTAACCACTTTGCCGCTGCGCAGGCAGGACGTGCAGACACGCATGCGTTTCGTGGTAGCTCCGACGCGGGCGTGGACCGGACGCAGATTAACGTTCCAGCGCCTTTTGGTCACGTTATGGGCGTGGCTAATTCGGTTTCCGAATTGCGGCTTCTTGCCGCAGATATCACATTGTTGTGCCATGACTGCTAGAGATCCTTTCAGGGCTTAGCGAAACCACTATTCTACCGGATTGTGCCGCTTTCCGACAATTCAGATGTAGGGACAGCCGCCACGGCATTTCTCCTATGCGATACTGAATTCATGCAGTCTCCGCTTCAAACTCCCAGCGCGGCCACGGACCCCAAATCGGTGAAGGTCGACCTCACCGGCGGCACGGGCGTGCACATCGACTGGAAAGACGGCCACGTTTCACATTACAACTTCGTCTACCTGCGCAACGCCTGCCCGTGTGCCATGTGCGAAGAAGAGCGCAGCAAGGCCGGCCGACATTACGGAGAGGCGCCCAAACTCGCTCCCGGCGCGTTGCCCATGTTCAAGCCGGCGGCGAAACCAACCTCGGCTGAGGGCGTGGGCAGGTACGCGATTAAATTTACGTGGAACGATGACCACGACCTCGGCATTTACTCGTGGAAGCTTCTGCGTGAGGTCTGCCCGTGCGCGGAGTGTAAAGCGCAGACCGCAGCTGAGGAGTAGCAAGTCGAGTCGACCTGTCGAATATGCAAGAAGGCAAATTCAGCAGAACGGCGCAGCGGGTGGCGATTCGCCGCGCGGCGCACCAGGTTCTCGACCATCCCAGAGTGCTCGACGATCCTCTAGCCCTGCGCATCATTGGTGCCGAAACGGCGGAAGAACTTAGGTCCAATCCGAGAGAGAACCACAAATTTTCCCGCGCCTTCCGCGCCTTCATGGCGGCGCGCAGCCGCTACGCCGAGGACGAACTCGCATGCGCCGTCGAGCGCGGCGTGTCGCAGTATGTAATATTGGGCGCAGGCCTCGACACTTTCGCTTACCGCAATGATCATCCGGAGTTGCGGGTCTTCGAGGTCGATCATCCCGCCACGCAGGAGTGGAAGCGTAAGCAACTGCAAGCGGCGGGCATTTCGATCCCGCAATCGGTCACCTTTGTTCCGGTTGACTTCGAACGGCAAACGCTTGCAGACGGGCTCGGGAGTTGCGGATTCGACGCAAACGGAGCCGCTTTCTTCTCGTGGTTGGGCGTTATGCCTTATCTCACTCATGAAGCCTGCATGGCCACTTTGGGTTTCATTGCCAGGATGCCGTCGGGCAGCGGCGTAGTCTTCGATTTTGCCATCGATCCCGCGCTGCTCAACGCGGGACAAAGAGAGGCCCTCAATGCGCTCTCCGCACGCGTGGCCAGATATGGAGAGCCATTTCAACTATTCTTCGATCCCGCAAAATTGCAAAATGAACTGAAGAGTCTGGGATTCCGGCGCACCGAGTTTCTGCAAGGCGAGCAAATTAACGCGCGCTATTTCAAGGACCGGACTGACGATCTTCGTGTCAGGGGCGGCCTGGGGCATCTGATGGGGGCGTGGGTGTAGCACGATCCTGCGTTGACTCCGAGACAATCGCAAATCTCGATTCCCCTGTAAAATTGAAGCATCGACCCCGGAGCCACTTCCGCATTGTCTTTTCTCGATCAACTGAACCCGCAGCAGCGCGAAGCCGTCGAAACCACCGAAGGCCCGGTACTGATCCTCGCCGGCGCGGGTAGCGGCAAGACGCGGGTCATCACCTACCGCATCGCCTACCTCATCGAGAACGTCGGAGTGATGCCGGAATCCATTCTGGCAATGACCTTCACCAACAAAGCAGCCGCCGAGATGGGCGTGCGCGTCGAAAAACTTGTCGGCGGACTTAGCATCGCCAAGCCGGTCATCTCGACGTTCCATTCTTTCTGTGTGCGCGTTCTTCGCCGCGATATTGAAGCGCTGCAAATTCCTTCGGCCACGCCCGGTCAACCGCCGATCGGGCATACGAAGAAATTCGTCATCTACGACGAAAGCGACATGCAGGCGGTGGTCAAAGGGATCATGAAGCGGCTCGGCCTCGACGACAAGCAACTCACGCCGCGTATTGTGCTGTCGCGCATTTCGTGGGCGAAAAACCACATGCTTGATCCGCAGGAGCTTTACCTGCAATCGGCCGACCCTAAGACGGAGAAGATCGCGCATCTTTTCGAGGAATACCGCAAGGAACTCCGCAAGGCGAACGCCCTCGACTTCGATGACCTTCTGCTCGAAGCCACTCGCCTGCTGAAAACAGCTGCGCCGGTACGCGAGTATTACAACCGCCGATTTCAGTATGTGATGATCGACGAATATCAGGATACGAACCGTCCGCAATACGAACTCATGCGAATGCTTGCCGGCGCGCGCCACAACGTTTGCGCGGTCGGCGATGAAGATCAGTCGATTTATTCCTGGCGCGGCGCCGACATTCGCAACATTCTTGAGTTCGAGCAGGACTTTCCGGAAGCAAAGATCATTCGTCTCGAACAAAACTACCGGTCGACGCAGAATATTTTGCAGGCCGCCTCGTCCGTGGTCGCGAATAACTTGCGCCGTAAAGGCAAGAATCTTTGGACTTCGCGCCAGGGCGGCACAAAGATCGGCTATTACGAGGCTCCCGACGGCGAAAATGAGGCGCTCTTCGCCGCCGATCACATTGCGAAATATCTGCGCGAAGCCGGTCGTGCTGAACACTCGGACGGCGAAATCCCGCGCGCCGCTGTGCTCTACCGCACCAATTCGCAGTCACGGCTTTTTGAAGAGGCGATGCGCCGCTACGGCCTCAAGTATCACGTGGTCGGCGGATTCTCGTTCTACGAGCGCGCCGAGATCAAAGACATGATCTCGTATCTCAAAGTCATTCAGAATCCCGACGATTCGATTTCGCTGCTGCGCGTCATCAACACGCCCACGCGCGGCATCGGTAAAGGCACCATCGAAACCATCGAACGCCTCGCGCTCGAAACCGGACTGTCGTTATGGGGCGCGCTCGGTGAAGCGATTCGCCGCCAACTCCTGCCTCCGCGCGCGCTGGCGGCGCTGAAGAGCTTCCAGCAATTGATCCGGGACGCGCAAGCGATGTTAGCGGGAACGTTTGCAGAACACCTTGATGAAGAAAGCGCGGAGGCAGATGTGGCGCGGGCGTCCTCAACTGCGTTGGTGGAAGCGCCAGATCTCATGTGGGGACAGCCGCCCTCGGCTGTCCAGCAGGGCGAAGCCCTGCAAGCTGCCACGGGCGATTCGGCTTCTGACGATGCAGCAGCCTTCGATCCCTCCGAGTTCGAAAACACCGCCTTCGATTTCGGCGGAGCGTACGGCGTGCCCGACGAAGAGAATGTCGCCAGCGAAGGAGCCGCCAATAAACCGCCAGCGGTATTCGAGCATGAAGGTGCGCTCAGCGCTGGCGACACTGAAACCGCGAGTCCATTTACCGCTCCCACGGTGAGCACGTCCGACATTCTCAAGTTCCTCATCGACCGCACCGGTTACATCAAGCTGCTCGAAGCCGAAGATACGCCCGAAGCGTTCTCGCGCATTGAAAACCTGCACGAATTGGTGAATGCCGCCATGGACTCGCGCGACCGCGGCGAAACGCTCGACCAGTTTCTCGACCACGCCGCCCTCATCAGTGACGCCGATGACTATGACGAGCGGTCGCAAGTCACCCTGATGAGCTTGCACGCAGCCAAGGGTCTCGAGTTCCCTCTAGTCTTCCTCAGCGGGCTCGAAGAAGGACTCTTCCCGCACTCGCGCACGATGCTGCAGCCCGACGACGTCGAGGAGGAGCGCCGGCTCTGCTACGTCGGCATGACGCGGGCTATGGATCAACTCATCCTGACTCGCGCCGTCTACCGCCGTAGATATGGGACAGATATGCCGGAGGCAAGTGTGCCGTCGAGATTCCTGGAAGAAGTTCCGGCGCCGTTGATCGAGGAACTAGGAGGACGACGTACAGCTCGAACCGGCACAGGCTATGCAGACGGGGGGCATGTAGGAACGGGCACTTTTCCCCGCCCAGCGGGGCGCGGCCAAAGGGCCTACGAGGCAGGCGATACCCACTACTCCTACGAAGACGAAGATCAAAGCGCAAGCTGGAAGCGCAATGGTGGGCAAATCAACCGGCAGAAAAGTACGGCTCCAGCCAAGCCCTACAACTCCATCGAGAACATTGCCGAGTTCTTCGCGTCGCGAGGCAAGAAGTTTACTGTCCCGAAGATGCCAGCCGAAGAACCCTCCGGCAAGCGCGGGTTCCGCCCCGGCCAGAAGGTTCGTCATCCTAAATATGGCGAGGGAACGGTCTACCAGCGAGAAGGAGAAGGCGAAGATGCCAAGATTACGGTACAATTCCCTCGCTTCGGATTGAAGAAATTAGTGGAGAAGTACGCCCAGTTGGAACGGGCTTGAGAGCGATTTGGTAATTTTGTAATCGGGTAATTTGGTAATTAAGAACATCGGGATAGTTAATTTCAAATTACCAAATTACGCAATTACCAAATTACAAAATCCTAGCTTTAAGAAAGCAATCATGGCCAACACAGCAGAGCTGACGAAAGAAGAACGTAAGAAGTCGAAACGCACCGCGCGCAAGAAGGCGAAAGCGGAAAAGCCCAAAAAGCCTCGCGATTACGCCCGCGGATCGAAGAAGCGTAAGGTGAAAAAACTGGCTCGCGGCCAGTCGAAGCGGTAAGCGGCAAGTTAAGAGCTCGGCGTTTAGCCGGGGCGATTCCCGAACAAAGGGAGATCGGCCCCGGCTAAGTGCTAGTTGCTAACTGCTAATTGCTGTTCAGGAGACAACCACCACTTGTCCGAATCATCCCCGGAACCCGCCGCCACGGTTCGCACCTCTGACAACCAGCTATTCTGCTGCAAGTCGATCGACAAACTGATTTCCGAATCTGAGGCTCCCGGGCAGCGGCTGCAAAAAACCCTTGGCCCCTGGTCGCTGACGGCCCTGGGCATCGGCGCAATCATCGGCTCGGGAATTTTTATTCTCACTGGCACAGCCGCAGCCGGCGAATATTTTCAGGCCCCATCGATCCTGCATGCGCAGGCGCTCGACGTAATCATAAATTTATTGCGCACCGGCAGCACGGCGGGAGCGCTCATGCACGGACGCCCGCCCGCCGGACCATCGATCGCGATTTCGTTTCTCTTGGTCGCGATCGCCTGTAGCTTTGCCGGCCTCTGCTATGCCGAACTCGCGTCGATGATTCCGATTGCCGGCAGCGCTTACACATACTCATACGCCACACTCGGCGAAATTTTTGCCTGGATTATTGGCTGGGATCTCATCCTCGAATATGTAGTCTCGAACGTCGCAGTCGCGGTTGGCTTTGCCGGTTATATAAAAGCGCAGCTGGCGGTATTCGGCGTTAACTTGCCAGAAAAACTTGCCAGTCCGGTCTGGGCTGGGGGACAGGCGACGGGCGCCTATTTCAATCTCCCCGGCTTCCTCATCGTTTTCATTCTCACGCTGCTGCTGGTGCGCGGAGTGAAGGAGTCGGCGGAAACTAATAACATCATGGTGGCAGTCAAGATCGGGGCCATCCTGACCTTTCTGGTAGTCGGCGGAATGCTGGTGAAGCCCGCGAACTGGGTGCCCTTCGCGCCTTCCGGTTTCGCCGGAATTGTTACGGGAGGGGCCATCGTTTTCTTTACCTACATCGGATTCGATTCGGTTTCCACCGCCGCTGAGGAATCGCGCAATCCACAAAAAGATTTGCCCTTCGGCATCATCATGTCGCTGGTGGTCTGCACGCTGCTCTATGTGGGCGTTGCCGTCGTCCTGCTCGGCATGATGAAGTACACCACCTTCGTCTCCGGTGCGGCCGCCGAAGCGCCCGTGGCTTACGCGATGAAGTATCTGGGCGTGCACCCGATCTTCCGCTCGGTCATCGTTATCGGCGCGCTGACGGGAATGATCTCTTCGTTGCTCGTGTTTCAGTACGGACAGGCAAGAATCTGGTATGCCATGTCCCGCGACGGCTTGCTGCCGAAGCTGTTCTCCGCGGTGCACCCGAAATATAAAACGCCGCACTGGTCAACTTGGGTCGCCTGTTTCGCGGTAGGGATTCCCGCGGGCCTCGTCGACATTGGAGACGCCGCCGACCTCGCCAACATCGGGACGCTATTCGCGTTTGTTCTGGTTTCGCTGGGAGTGATCATCCTGCGCCGCAGGCAGCCGGAGCGCAAGCGCGCGTTCCGAGTCCCATTTGTCCCATGGTTTCCGCTGATCTCGATTGTTCTCTGCGGTGGCTTGATGTTCGGACTGACGGTGATCACATGGCTGCGCTTCGTGATCTGGCTTGGCCTCGGCTTGCTGATCTATTTCTTCTACAGCCGGCACCGAAGCGAGTTTGCGAAGAGGTAGAATCCAAGCGCTAACCACACCGAGCGAAGCCTCATGATGAGCTACCAAGTCAGCTCCGCCCCTCAACCGCTGATAGAGCGATGCTTTGGTGCTCTCGTTAGCGCGGCGGGTTGGGCCCTGCTATGTTCGACCATTCAGCGGCTCACGCGCGGGACTTGGGACTTACCCGCTTGGTTGATCGGCGGGGTTGTTTTCTTCCTCATAACCCTTTTTTGGCGGCATAACACTCCAAGCTACGTTTTGGAGATTGATGAGGATGAAATTCGTTTGGTCTGGGACGGACGGGTCCGCCGCACAGTGAAGAAAAGTCGCATCCATTATGTCCACGAATGGGGAAGCGGAACCGGGCGAAGACTAGTTGTTTCGGAGCGGAGTACCGCCTATACGCGCTGGGGTTGGGGCGGGATCGTTATACCCACAACCTTGCCCGATTATGAACAGATTAAAACCAAGGCGTTGAAGTGGTTCGATCAGTCCGCCTGAGACTGAGGCGCGGTCTCGTCCTCGCAAATCTTTCTCCAAAACTCTACAATCAAGAAGTGATGCCTTCCGCACCCGAGCGTCCAAGCAGCTTTCTGCGACTCTTGCCCAAGGCTGAGCTGCATCTGCATCTCGAGGGTGCAATCAACCCGTCCACACTCCTCGAACTCCGGCAGCGGCACGGCGAACGTCCTACACAGGCCGAGGTCGATCAGCTTTATCGATACGCCGATTTCGCCGGTTTCCTGCTCGCGTTCAAGAACATCACCGAGCACCTGCGCACAGCAGAAGATTACGAACTCATCACTTACCGCCTGATGCAGCGCCTGAAAGAAGAAAATGTCCTCCATGCCGAGGTTTACGTTTCGGTGGGAGTGTGCCTCTGGCGCAAGCAGGATTTTGCAGCCATCTTCGAAGGTCTGGATCGCGGCCGCGCGCGCGGCGCTCGCGACTTCGGCATCTCGCTGCTTTGGATCTTCGACGCGGTTCGGCAACTAGGAGCGGAGGCCGCGCAAAAAGTTTTCGAGTTGGCGGTTCGCTACCAGGATCGCCATGTCGTTGGCATCGGGGTCGGCGGCGACGAACTAAAAGGTCCGCCCGAAATCTTCCGCGATGGCTACGCCTGGTCCGCCGACCATGGCATGCGCCTGACTGCTCACGCCGGCGAGACTGGCCCGCCCGAATCCGTATGGGGCGCTCTTAATTTGCGCGCCGAACGCATTGGCCACGGGCTCACTGCCTTCCATGATCCCGATCTCGTCGAAGAACTCGGCCAGCGCCAGGTTCCGGTAGAAATCTGCCTCACCAGCAACTTCCGCACCGGCCTTTGCCCCAACCTCAGCGATCATCCGGCAAAAAGTTATTTTGATCACGGCGTCATGATCACGCTCAACACCGACGATCCCGCCATGTTCGGCACGACGCTTGCCCGCGAATATCAGGTCGCGCAGCAAACTTTTGGATTCACCGACGAGCATCTTCGCGAACTGGCTCGCAACTCATTTGAAGCATCATTCTTGCCCGCCGAAAAGAAGCTGGAGTTTCTGGACCTCTTCGATGCTGCCGCCGCCAGATGATTTCTAACTTTTCGTTGTCCCATAGCGAACAGGACACTCGTGAGGTAAAACTAGCTCACAGCGTAGCCTTAGTCTGAGAATCGAATTCTGAGAACCAAATTTTGACAACTGGAACTGCCTCAATATGCCCCAACACATCGGCATCGTCGCCTGCAGCACCGAAGGAGCCGCGCTCTGCTACCGCACGATTGCGATCGAAGGAGCACAGCTGCTCGGCACTCACGACCACCCTGAAGTCTCTTTGCATTCGCACCCACTCGCGATGTATATGCAATTCATCCGCGCCAACGATTGGGCGGGCGTTGCCGAGCTGATGCTATCGTCGGCGGATAAGCTGGCTCACGCGGGCGCCGATTTTCTGATTTGTCCCGACAACACGATTCACCAGGCCTTCGGTTTGGTCGAACATCGCTCACCGCGCCCCTGGCTGCACATCGCGAGGGAAGTTGCGAAAGAGGCTCATCGCCGCCAGTTCAAACGCCTTGCCGTGCTCGGCACGCGTTACCTGATGGAGGGGCCGGTTTATCGCGAAGCTCTGGAGGAGGCCGGCATCGAGCACCGCGTGCCCGCAGCCGAACAGCGCGAACACCTCAACCAGATCATCATGCACGAACTGGTCAACGCCCAGATCATTCCGCGTTCTCTCGCCTATTACGTGGAAGTGATCCGCTCGTTTCAGGATGAGGGCTGCGATGCGGTCGTGCTCGGATGCACGGAGATTCCTCTGTTGGTGACGCCGGTATCTTCACCGCTGCCCACGCTCGATTCCACGCGCCTACTCGCGAGGGCCGCCGTGCACACGGCTGTGGAGGGCTGAGGATTTCACATTTGGAACAGCCTCCGTTATCTTAGAAAAACTTGTCATTTCGAGCGAGCCGGAGCGACTGCGACGGCGACCCGAGAAACCTGCTGTTTGTTTTCGCCTCCTCATGACTGACGCAAACCGCAAAGCGAAATGACCCTAAACGCCATCACCTCAAATTCCGGCAACTTCCCAGCCTTTACGCCATCATCCGCTTTGCCCCAGGGGCTGCCATCCCTCACTGGGCCACAATGGGCGACTTCACCTCGATCACCCGCACCGCCGACGAACTCTCCGTTGTGTGTAAGATAGAAAATCTTCCCGCCGAGGTGGATTCTCAACCTCGATGGATATGTCTTAAACTCGAAGGCTCTTTTGCGTTTTCGCAGACGGGGATTCTGCTTTCATTTATCGAGCCGCTCTCCTATAGAAACGTGCCGATTTTTGCCATTTCAACTTACGACACCGATTACGTACTCGTGCAAGAGGAGCACTCGCAATCCGCTTTCGACGCTTTAATCGCAACCGGTCATGAACTCATTGGAGATCGATAGGCCAACTGCAAACCCTCATCGGAGGCGCTTCAATCCACAGTTCCGTGAGCGCCATTCACCCTGTCAAACTTGCTGAACGCTGTCGCTGAGGCTGCATTTATCGCGCATCCATGCTGTAATAACTAGGGAGATAATGCCGTCAACCCTCACAACCTTGCGCCGCCGCGCCAAATCCCTCCATCGCAACCTGCGCGGAGCCGCGATGGCCGCTCATGCTCTCGCCTCGACCGATCATCCCCTGCTGGCGCACATTATTCCGGTTCGCCGCTGCAACCTGGCTTGCACCTACTGCAATGAGTTCGACGATTTCTCGAAGCCCGTGCCCACGGAAGAAATGTTCCGGCGCATCGACAAATTGGGCGTGCTCGGCACCGCGGTGGTCACGATCTCAGGCGGGGAGCCGTTGCTGCATCCCGAGCTGGACGACGTGATTCGCCGCATCCGTGCCAACGGCATGATTGCCGGGCTTATCACCAACGGATACCTGCTCGTCGCCGAACGCATCCAACGCCTGAATCGCGCCGGACTCGAGTGGCTGCAAATTTCCATCGACAACGTCAATCCCGACGATGTTTCGAAGAAGAGCCTGAAAGTTCTCGACAAGAAATTGCAATGGCTGGCCGAGTACGCCGAGTTCCACGTGAATATCAATTCCGTGGTGGGCGGTGGCATTCCGAATCCGCAGGACGCGCTCACCATCGGCAAACGCGCCATCGAACTCGGTTTCAGTTCCACCGTCGGAATCATCCATGACGGCAGTGGCCAGCTGCAGCCGCTGGGCGGCGAAGAGCGCCGTATCTACAACGAAATGAAGTCGTGGGAGAAGCGCAGCTTCACCCGCATCAATGCCTTCCAGGACAACATCGCTCAAGGCTTGCCCAATGCGTGGCGATGCCGTGCCGGCGCTCGCTACCTTTACATTTGCGAAGACGGGCTGGTACATTACTGCTCGCAGCAGCGGGGCTATCCCGGCGTGCCCCTCGCCACTTACACGCGCGACGACATGCGCCGCGAATATCTCACCGAAAAAGGCTGCGCTCCGCACTGCACCGTTTCGTGCGTTCACCAGGTTTCCATCTTCGATGGATGGCGCGCCCCGCAGCATCTCGCCCCGGCTCTTCCATCTCAGGACGCGGGGCTGATTCAGATCAAATCATAGGCGCAGCGGTATCTGATCGTTTCTGGCCTCAGCCGCTTACAATGCTCTCTTGCGAATTCTGCTCTCAGCCGGCGAAGCCTCGGGCGAAATGTACGGAGCCCAGCTCATCGAAGCCTTGCGCCGCTGCGACGCATCGCTCGAATTCTTCGGCGTCGGCGGAGACCGCATGCGCGCCGCGGGGTGCGACACGGTCGTCGATGCGAAGGATCTATCCGTGGTCGGCATCACCGAAATCCTCAGCCATCTGCCGAAGATTTATGGACTCTACCGGCATCTGATTGCAGAAGCCGACAGGCGTGAGCCCAATCTTGCCATTGTCATCGATTCTCCTGCCTTCAACTGGCGGGTCGCCCGCCGAATGAAGAAGCGCGGTATCCCTGTTGTCTACTACGTTGCACCACAGTTCTGGGCGTGGCGTCAGGGACGAGTCCGCCTGCTGCGCAATTACATCGACAAAGCTCTCGTCATTTTTCCGTTTGAAGAAAAGTTTTACCGCGACCGCGGAGTGGATGCGACCTTCGTCGGCCATCCCCTCGCGGAATTGCCGCGACCGGCAATCGACCGCAGCGACTACGCCGCGCAATTTCACCTCAACCCCTCGAAACATTGGATCACTCTCATGCCCGGCAGCCGCGTCAAAGAAGTTCGCATGAACCTGCCCACGATCCTTCATGCAGCGACCGAGCTAGGCCCTGACTACGAATTTCTACTTCCGGTCGCGCCCACCCTCGACCGCACTTTCCTGCAAAATCTCATCGACGCAAAAACAATCGCCCAGCACCGCATCACCCTCGTCCCCGATACCCTGCCCGCGCTATTCCACTCCCGCGCCGGCATCATCGCCAGCGGCACGGCCACAGTTGAGGCAGCGATGATGCGTACTCCGTTCGTGATGGTCTACTGCGTCTCGCCTGTCACGTATATTCTTGGCAAGCCACGAGTCAAAGTCCCCTACTTTGCCATGGTTAATCTGATCGCCGGTGAGCAGATCGTCCCCGAACTGGTGCAGCACGACTTCACGCCACAAAATGTTGTTGCCCGCCTGCAGGAAATTCTGCCCGACGGCCCCGCACGCACCCGTATGCTGGAGGGCCTAACCAAGGTGAAAGCCCAACTCCGCGCCCCGGAAGGTAACCTCAAAAGCTCGCCATCACAACCGCCCGCAGACTGCGCCGCAGAAATCATTCTCGCTATGCTGCAACGAGCTCAGGCTCCGTGATGTCATTCCCGGAGAGCAACCAGGCTCTCGCACGGCTCGAAGGGGCACAAGGCTTGTTAAACCTTGTGCTCCCAGCATCTTTTAGGTGAGAATCTTCATCATAGGGAATGGTTAGCCCCGTTTCCTGGAGACTCTCCTTAATGCAGATCCGCTTCCGGCGCGTCCCGAGCGTCCTGTCGAGTTCCCTCGTCCTTTTGCTATTGGCTTTTGGCTCGACTGCCTCCCAAGGCGCGGAAAAGACCCGCCTGCGCGTCGACGATTATCAGATCGAGGCCGAACTTACGCCTCACATTCACCAGATTTCTGCTCGCGCCAAGGTCAAATTCACCGCCCTTCAGGACCTCAACACAGCCATCTTCGAATTGCACAACGGCCTGCGGGTGACCCGGGTCCTCGACGATAAGAACCAGCCGTTGTCCGCCGAGCGCGTCACGCAGGATTCCACTATTCGCGTGCCGCTGCCTGCCGGCCTGAGCAAAGATGCTTCGACCACCCTTACCTTCGAATATGAGGGCTCCATTGAGACCGCCGACGACAGCCCTGTCCCCGGCCTCATGCTCGCTCACATTGGCGACGACACCAGCTATCTGCTCTATGCCGGGCGCTGGTTCCCAGTCAGCGGCTACGGCCTTAACCGCTTCACCGCAACCATCAGCGTCACGGTTCCCGCTCACATGATGGTGATCGGCAGCGGAAAGACAACGGTCACGGATAATCCGCCGTCCAAAAAGCCGAACACAAACGGCCTTCCGACGAAGACGTTTACCTTCGTCTATTCGAAGCCAAGCTTTCCCGGCACCATCGTCGCCGGCATCTTTCAGGAATACAAGAGCGACGAAGCCGGCATGGACCTCCACGTCTTCTTCAAGCCGGATCATCAAAAATTAGCGCCTGAGTACACCACGACTGCAGTTCAGGAGTTCACTTATTTCATCACGCTATACGGCGCGCCCCTTTCGTCGAAGCTAAACGTTGTCGAACTTCCGGGTGATACAGTTCCCTATGCGTGGGCTCCGGAAATCGCAGGCCTCGCAGGTCCTTCGATTACAGAGAAGACAAACTATCGCCTGCTCGCTAACACCATCGCCCATCAATGGTGGGGCGTTTCAGTCAGTCCCGCGACCAAAGATGATTGGTGGGTAATCGATGGATTTTCGCGCTACTCCGAAGCCATGTACGTGGAAAGCGCCGCTGGATCCGCGGGTCTTGAAGAGGCGATTAAGGACATGTCAGTCGGCGCTCTTGCCTATGACACTATCCCACTTTCAAGCGCAGCCAAACTTGATCCGTTCTCGACTGAGTTTCAGTCGCTCGTCACCGACAAGGGCGCGATGATTCTGCACATGCTGCGCTGGGTTCTCGGCGAAGACAAGTACCTCAAAACGATGCGTGAATTCTCCGAGACCTACGCCGGCAAATCGGCCACCATGGACGACTTCAAGGAGATCGCGGAAAAAAACTACGGCGACCAACTCACCTGGTTTTTCTCCCAGTGGCTTGACTCCACCGGTGCTCCGGA
Organism: uncultured Acidobacteriaceae bacterium; assembly: GCA_963808195.1. Classification (GTDB taxonomy): domain Bacteria; phylum Acidobacteriota; class Terriglobia; order Terriglobales; family Acidobacteriaceae; genus Sulfotelmatobacter. The sequence goes on from CAWEEW010000016.1 coordinate 115,125, forward strand.
ATTCAAAGTGAAGTACACCACGTACCGCATGGGCAGCAACAAGGGCTTCCGCGTGACCGGCGAGATTTCGCAGGATCTCGACTTGTTCCGCATGCCCGTCGATCTTCGCATCGACACCGACGGCAAAACCGAAGACAAGAAAATCGAAGTAGTCGGCACCAGTTCGCCCTTCACGGTAGAAACTTTCGGCCGGCCGCGCCGAATCGCCGTCGATCCCGACCATCACGTGCTCACCAACACTTCAGACGTAAAGCTGCACGCCTCCATCCTTCGCGGCCAGGCTCTGCAGCAGCAGGGAGATCTCTCTGGCGCGCTTACCGAGTTCAACAAAGCGCTCGATCTCAACAAGAACAGTTCCCTCGCTCACTATCGCATCGCCGAGATTTTCTTCCTGCAGCGAAACTACCAGTCTTCCGCCAACTCCTACCGTGCGTCGATCAACGGCAACGGTGAACCGCGCTGGACCGAAGTTTGGAGCCATATTCAATTGGGCAAGATCTTCGACATTACCGGCCAGCGCGAACGCGCCATCAACGAATACCGGCAAGCCGTCCAGACCAACGACGACACCTTCGGCGCGTTACAAGAGGCCCGCAAATATATGCAGAAGGCCTTCGAGCGGCCGAAGAACAAGGAGTGAAAGCTTGGTTCTGGCTTATCGATTCCTTGTTCCCGTACCCAGAGCTTTAGTCTTTTTCTCGCGGCTGGGTACGAATTCCAAAACCTCACCTTGCAGAATCTGCCGAGACTTCGCAGTAACAATGCCTTTGGGCCGACCGTTCGTGCCAAACCAAGCTTCCGCGATTTCGCGATAAGCTCCTTCAAAAGCCTCGAACCGAACCTCTTGCAACGCATCTTGTCGGACCGCAACCCCACCCGGCACAACCTCTCGTTGCCGAACATCGATTACCTCCGTCCGGCTGTGTAACCGCTCGAGGCGCTCTACAGCTCTGTCGACCACGCGCGCGAACGAAGCTCCCTCCCGCGCCTCGCGTCCCTCCCGCAACCTCCGCCTCGCATCCTGCGCGGAGAACCAGGTACGATCGCGATTCGATTCCTGCGGCGGACTCAGCCGTGACACCTCGCACAGATGGGCGTTGACTGCAGTTTCTTTCTCGCTCGCTCCGCGGGATTTCCGTCCATCACTTTTCTTGCGCCGAACGTAGCGAGTGAACGAAGCTTCTTCGATCCGCCCATGAACTCCCGCTTCTTCAAAGGCTTCCAGAGCCGCCGCTTGTGCGTGGGTCAAACCCGTTTCGGTGCTACCTTTCGGAAAAGTCCAGCGTCGGCTCCCGCGCGTCCGGACCAGCAGAAACTCGACTCCCTCGCTCCCCAGCCGGTAGCAAACCGCCGCGACCTGTTCGCATTCGCGTAGTCTGCGAAGTTGCGACAGCCGCACCGGCCTCTCGGGTCGACGAAGGGGCGCAGACGACCCAAAATTGCTCCCACTTCTCTCTCGCGCCCGATCGGCACTCATGGCAACAGCGTGCACGATTCTCTCCACCTCTGCCTAGAGCACAACTTGGTTCCCGGGCCGCGGCTGCCTGACGTAACCCTCACCAAACTCCTATGCCGGAATCTTTCTGCATACTTGCTGCCGCCCCAACATGAAGACACTATTTATCTTTATCGGCGCGGTCTTTTATTGGCGCAATCTTTACGATGCATGCGCGGCCGGGAGAGATCTTTGCAGAATATGCATTGCCTTCGTTGCAATCGCGAACTCGAAACTGGACAGAAGTCGGTCGCCCTTTACATGTTCGCGCAGACTGTCGGTATCAAGCCGCGCCAGAAGTCGACCGCTCATCGCATCTCGTTCTGTCCTCAGTGTTCGGTCTCTCTGGCCATGGGTCCTCCGCCAGAGGGCGCTCTCAACCTGGCAGCATGGGATATGATCCGTGACCTCGTCAGCTCCGATCCCGCCCTCAATGAAGCCGCGTGGGAGCATTTGCGCGGAGTCGTCGGCCTTCTGCCCGCCACCGGAACCGATGGCCCTTCGCGCTCCCAGCCATCCGGTGGCTACTTCGAGTTCTGATTCTGAACCACTTAAGGGCTCAAATCTCACGCCCGGCTAACGTTTCTCGCGGGTTTCACGGTCTAATCACTAACAGCAGCGGGGAACTTCGCATACCCCCTCTGCGTACCATCCAGTAGATCGTTGGGCGAGACTGAGACCCCTCGCCTGAACGTTGCCCCCGCGCACTCTCCGGGAGTCGCGGGGGCGTAAGTCCATGCGGATACTAATCGATATCGTCCGGCAATCGCTCTCCACGCTGTGGGCGCATAAGTTGCGCTCTTTCCTTACCATGTTCGGCATCGCCTGGGGCGTTGGTTCTCTGCTCTTGCTGGTGGGCCTTGGAGAAGGCTTTCGCAGCGGTCAGGAACGCCAACTGGCCAACCTGGGGCAAAATATCATGTTCATGTTCCCTGGGCGCATCCCCGCCGTCGAGGGCAGCACCCAGTCCGGACAAACTTATTACTTCACTTACGCCGACTACCAGGCAGTTCGCCAGCAGGCAAAGTTTGTCGGAGCCGTCTCCCCGGTGCTGAATCGCGAGGATATCCGCGCCGTCAGCGACTACGGCTCGACCAACGGCCAGGTCTTTGGCGTAGCCGCCGATTACAATCAGATTCGCAACGTCCCCATCAGTCCCGGCCGGTGGTTTAACGATCAGGACAATGCTGAGCGCCGCCGCGTCGCCGTCGTGGGATGGGAACTCCTCAAAAACATCTTCCCTGGGCGTCCCGCCGTGGGCTCCACGATTCTTCTGAACGGCGTCAGCTTCGAGATCATCGGCGTCGTCACCAAGGTTGGCCGCGACGGCAATAATGGCACCAACTCGCGCATTTTTATCCCGGTCGAGACCATGCGCAACCTGTTTCGCCTGACCAAAGCGAACTCCGAAGATGCCATTTCCTTCCTCAACTATCGGCCGGTCAGCAAAGAGATGCATAACGAAGCCAAGAACGAGATTCATCAGATCATCGCCGACCGTCACGGCTTCGATCCCAAACTCGAAGATGCCTTCGAAGATTGGGACACCATCGAAAACATGCAGCGCGTTGGCAAAATCTTCAGCGCCATGGATTGGTTCCTCGGCGTGGTTGGCGTCGTTACCCTCGGACTTGGCGCCATCGGCATCATCAATATCATGCTGGTCTCGGTGAGTGAGCGCACCAAAGAAATCGGCCTGCGCAAAGCGCTGGGCGCGACTCACCAGAATATTCTTACGCAATTCTTTATCGAAGGAGCTTTCCTTACCGCCTTCAGCGGCGGCATCGGACTGGCTCTGTCCACTGGCTTTGTCACGCTGCTCGCTATGCTACCTGCGCCGGAAGGCTTCGACACACCGCGAATCATTCCCGCATCCGCCCTCGCGGCCATCGGTTCGCTGGCAATCGCAGGAATCTCAGCAGGTCTTTACCCCGCGCGCAAAGCCGCGTTAATGGAGCCGGTGGAGGCGCTGAGGCAAGAGTGAAGACTTGATATTCAATGAAACACTTGGAGCCGGAAGCCAAGAGTAGGTTGTTAGAAAGCTAAGAGTTAGAAGTCAGGAGCCGCACATAAAATGATCGTCGATCTCGCCAGTCAGGCTTACAACGCGCTGCGCCACAATCGTCGCCGCAGCCTGCTGACGATGCTTGGAATGGCCTGGGGAATCGCTACGGTCGTTCTCCTTCTGGCGTATGGATCCGGCTTCGAGCGCGGCGTCTGGGCTGCCTTCCGCTCGTTTGGAACCAACCTGGTCTTCATCTTTCCGGGCCGCACCGAACTACAAGCCGGAGGCACCAAAGCCGGCACCGAGGTTAAGTTAACCATCAACGACCTCGACTACATCCGCAATGAGGTGCCGCTTCTCAAACACGTTTCTCCCGAAGTCGCCAAGCAGACTCTCGTTGCCTACGGCACCCGCAGCGCCACCTATGGCGTCAGCGGGGTCTACGCCGCCTATGGCCGCATGCGCCGTCTCGACACTTCGGAGGGCAGCTTCTTCAGCGAAGCTGACGATTTCACGCACACCCGTGTCGCCGTCATCGGTTCCGACGTGCGAAAGAAACTCTTCTCAGGCCAGAATGCCCTCGCCGAAAGTATCCGTCTCGATGGTATTTCCTATCAAGTCATCGGCGTCCTCAAACACCAGGTGCAGAACGGCGACGACAACATCAACGCTCACGTCTACATTCCTTTCAGCGCCATGAGCGATCTCGCCAAGACGTACTACCTGAATTCCATCGTGATGGAATACGAGGGCGACCACGCCAAGGTTGTGCAGGCGGTGCGTACTTCGATGGGATTCCATCACAGCTTCGATCCCAAAGATCAGCGCGCAATTTTCGTCTTCGACGTATTCGCCGACCTGCTCGATCTGCAAGTCATCAGCACGGGCATCAAGATTCTGCTTGGATTCATCGGCCTGCTCACGCTCGGCATCGGTGGCGTCGGCCTGATGAACATCATGCTGGTCTCGGTGACCCAACGTACACGCGAGATCGGCGTAGAGAAAGCGCTCGGCGCTCACCGCTGGCACATCCTCTTCCAGTTCCTCACCGAAGCTCTCGTGATCACCGCGCTCGGCGGCTTGTTGGGTGTTGTGCTCGCTTATCTGGTTTCCTGGAGCGTGGGCTCGCTGACCCTGTGGAGCGCCTTCGAAGAAAACGCCAGCGAAGGCGACATCCACCTCTACATCGACGCCGCCACGCTGATCTGGTCGACCGCCATCCTCAGCTTCGTCGGCATAATCAGCGGCATGTTGCCTGCGATCAAGGCCGCCAGACTCAATCCCATCGAAGCCTTGCGCTACGAGTAAGAATTATGTAGGGGCAGCCGCCCTCGGCTGTCCGTCGGGCACAGCCCGGCTTTCGGATCTGTCATCCTGAGCGAAGTTGTTGTTTCGCGAAGCGAAGCAACAACGCAGTCGAAGGATCCCTTGCATCTCCGCCGCACTTCGTGACCCGAAGGGGAGTCTCCAAGGTCTTCCCCTGCTTTACAATCCTCCTGTGCCCGAAACCTCCCTCACGCGCCTTGACCGCGTCCTCGCTCAACTCCGTCTCTACGAACATCCTCTGCTGAACTTCTCCGCCCGCGCCAAAGGCGAAGGCGCAGAGGTCATCATCCAGTTCAAAGACAACTCAATCCCCATTCACACCTACTATTTCGATCTTCATCCCCGCGACCTCGACCACCCGCAGTTCGAATGGAGCTTCCAGCGCCAGCTCTATGACGCCCTGCACGACTACTTCGTAGAAATGTTCATCCGCACACCCCAAGATCGAGCTGACCGCCGCCAAAACAATTTGTGAATTCCCTCCGCCAAAAGATCGAGCAGGAAATCCACGAGCACGGACCCATCCCCTTCTCGCGCTACATGGAACTCTGCCTCTACGATCCCGAGCTCGGCTACTACTCGCGCAACGCCGAGCAGTTCGGCAAGGCCGGCGATTTCTACACCTCAAGCGACGTGCATAAAGTCTTTGGTCGCTTTCTGGCGCGCCAGTTCGAGGAAATGTGGCGCGCGCTCGGCTCGCCCGAGCGAATCGAATTAATCGAACTCGGTCCCGGTCGCGGCTTGTTCGCGCAAGACGTCCTCGACTGGTCCGAAAAGAAGTTTCCGGACTTTTTCCGCGCGCTGCGTTACGTCCTAGTAGAAAGCTCGCCCACATTGCGCGAGCGAATCGGGAGGACTCTCACTCGCCACCTACAATCCGAAAAAGCCGTACTTCTGTCCGAGGTCGAGCAGATGGCGCTGCAAAATAGCCATGTGGGGACAGCCGCCCTCGGCTGTCCAGCCGGGCAAAGCCCGGCAGCCCCTCCTCGATCCGGAAGCCAATCTCCGAACGACAGGGCTTTAGCCCCTGAAGCTCCCTCAATCATCTTCGCCAACGAATTCTTCGACGCCCTCCCGGTCGAAATCCTAAGCGCCCAAGGTTCTCTGCGCATCGACACACACAACGGCCATTTCATCGAAACCTGGGCGCAGCCTTCACCCGAAGAACTCGACTTCCTCGATCGCTGTTCAATCCATCCCGAGACAGAAGAAACGGAACGCGTCGAAGCTCCGCTCATCGCACAACAATTCATGAATCGCATCGCCGCCAGCCTGCAGCGCGGATTCCTAGTCGCCATCGATTACGGTTACACGCGTGAAGAGCAGCTCGCCGGTCGCCATCGCGGAACGTTGAAAGCAATTCGAAAGCACTCGATCAGCGAAAACCCCTACGAAGCCCCCGGGGAACAGGACATCACCGCCGATGTAAATTTCACCGCGCTCGCCGCCGCCGCAGAAAAACTCGGCATGCAGACCCACAAGCTCCTCACACAATCTCAATTTCTGATGGGCATCAGCGAAGCCAACCAGTTTGCTGACGCTTTCGAAGAGTGCCGCCTGCCGCAGGAGCACGCCAAGGTCGCGTTGCAACTCAAACATCTGGTCACTCCCGCCGGCATGGGCGAAAGCTTTCAAGTGCTAATTGCCAGTAAGGGAGTCGCAAACGAAAAAGTCACGAGGCTGGCCGGTCTGAGTTTTGGCCAAAGAGAAATGTCTGGCAGACCTTAAGAGGGAACACTCGCTTTCCGTGGCCACGTCACCGCTGTCTCAAGAGGTCGATTGCGGTCAAGGCGTAAATTGCGGCACACCTGACTACGTTTTCGATCGGAACGAATTCCTTCGGGCCGTGGGAAACGGTCAACAGGCCCGGCCCATACGCGTATGCTGCAAGCCCGCGGTCAGCATAGAAACGGATCTCCAGGAGTCCCGGACACATCTCGAAGCGTGGTGCGACTTTCGTTATGCGCTTGATGTTCCGTGCCAACGCCGTTCCCAGCGGCGTGTCCGCGTCGACTCCCGCTGATTTTCCCTCTTGCAATATTTCAATATCGACTTTTCCGAGATCTTTTTTTCGGCTGATCAAAGAGATCAATCGTTCCTTTTCCGTATTGAAGTCTTCTTCCGGGTTGATGCGTCGATCAATCGTGAACCAGCAAGATTCGGGGACGACATTGAAATTAGCGCCCCCGGCAGTCTGCCCACCCAGCATCAAGATGGAAGTCCGCGCCTGCCGAGGCTGAATGCGAAAGCCGGTAACGCGAGTCTCGACTTCTTTCTTAAGTTGTGCGAGCTCTTGCGCAAGGCCCATCATGCCCTCGAACGCGTTCACACCTTCAAACTGCCTTCCCACGTGGGCCGGCTTACCCTTAACGGTAACTTTCAGCGTGATCGCGCCGCGATTCGCATTCCAAACGATCCCACCTGTCGGTTCGGGAGTGAGCATGCCAATTCCGTGCCGGCCCAGAAGTCCTTGTTCTTCCAAGTAGCGCGAGCCGCGCGGACCCGCGGTTTCCTCGTCGGGCACGAAAATGAGTCCGATGCGGCCATCCAACTTGACACCGCTGTCACGAACTGCCTTTGCGGCATAAGTCATCGCCGCGAGCCCACTCTTCATGTCTGACGATCCACGCCCAAACAAATTCTTGCCCCGTACCACGGGCTCGAACTGCGCGCGGGCCTGCGCCGGAACCACATCGTAGTGGCCGCTAAAATAAAGCGTTCGCTTGCCTTGGCCGGCAAAACAAAGCACGCAATCGCCCTTCACTTCAGGCTCGAATCCGAGCTGCCCCAGATGTTGACAGATGAGCTGTAAGGCGTCAGCGTAATGGCTTCCAGGAGGGTTCTCGGAGGGAATAGCAATGAGCTGACGTGTAAGTTCCAGCATAGGGACGCGGTCGGCATGGACTGCGTCGATGATAGCGGCACTCGTCATCTAGCGTGGACCGTGGTCCGCCTTGCCGGCGAGCGCTGGCTCTGTTCCTTTTGCGTCTGCCTTCATCGCTTCCGGGTACTCGTACACCCCGCGACCCGACTTTCTTCCTAACCGCCCCGCCTTCACATACTGCACTAGCAGCGGCGCAGGACGATATTTCTCTCCCAACGACTTGTGCAAATATTCGAGAATATTCAGCCGCGTGTCCAGTCCTACCAGGTCAACCAACTCGAACGGCCCCATGGGATGGTTCAGCCCAAGCTTCAGCGCCTTATCGATATCCGCCGCCGAGGCAATCCCCTCCTGCAACATGTAAAAGGCTTCATTGCCAATCATTGCATTGATGCGGCTGGTAATAAATCCCGGCGATTCTTTGATCACGACCACTTCCTTGCCCATGCGACGGCCCACGTCAACCGCGGTCGCCAGCGTATCGTCGTCGGTTTCCAGAGCCCGCACCACTTCGAGCAACATCATTTTGTGCACGGGATTAAAGAAATGCATACCCACGCACTTCTTCGCGCGGTAGGTCACGCTTGCAATTTCCGTAATGCTCAGAGAAGAGGTGTTCGAGGCTAGAATCGTCGTTGGACGGCAGATTTTGTCGAGGAGCGTGAAGATCTCAATCTTCGATTCCATCTCCTCGGGAACTGCTTCAATGATCAGGTCGGCTTCACGTGCTGCCTCTTCCACTGAGCCGGCATATTCAAGCCGTCGAAATGCTGCATCGGCATCCGGCGCGAGCACCTTTCCCAGCTCAACAGCTTTATTGAGATTGGCACGGATTTCGCTTTCGGCCCAGCGCAGTGCCGTCGGCAGCAAGTCCTCAAGAATCGTGCGGTAACCGCCCAGTGCCGCGGCGTGCGCGATTCCACGGCCCATAATGCCGGCGCCAATGACCGCCACCGTCTTGACTTGCCCCACCGTTGCTTCCGGTCCCACTACGGCCGCGCCTTCTCGAGGTCTCCAATCGCCTCATTGAGAGCTCCGCCCGCGACACGCAAACTGTCCGCCAGACGCTTACGTTCCTCGGTGCTCATCGCCGGAATCGAAATGCAGATACGGCGTAATGTAGTCGTGATATCTTCCACATAATTCAACGATCGAATCAGTTCACCAGATGCAAGCATGAGGGCTCCTGTAAGTTTTTCGGCGGCTCTAGTCTCGACCATGCCGCTTAAACACGCGGCATCGTCACGCAAACTTCTGCTAAGCCGACCTTCTATTCTGGACGTGTCGAGGCATTTAGTAAAGGTGCGTGGCGAGCCGCTCGCTGGTAATTCATTTTCATAACGCAATGCTGTTTATTAAGCATAGTTATTTGTTAACAATCACATAGCCCGGAACACATATAATTCTGATTGATTCTTTTAATGGGCCATCCCAACCCCGTGGGAATCTAATTGTCCATGGATGAGAAGCCTTTGAGACACTACATTTTCGCCAGCGATTTCGATCAAACCCTCACGTTCAACGACTCCGGCTACGTGCTCGCCGAGCTAGTCGGAATTTCCACCGAAGAGTTTGAACGCAAAGCCAAAGGCATGACGAAAATGAATCTAGTGCAGCAGGGTGCCGAGCTCGCGTATTTATTGCTGCACGATCCCGAGTTCCAGGCGAAGGTTCGCAAAGAGCATCTTCACGAAGTTGGCAAGCGCATTCGTCTGAAGGAAAATATTAAACTTCTTTATCAACTTCTCGAGTCAGGAATCGACGGCTACTCATTCGACTTTTACGTTTTGTCGGCCGCGCCAGTCGAGGTGATTCACTCGGCTCTCGAAGGAATCGTCCCCAAAGACCATATCTTTGGGACCGAGTTTCGATACAAACCTTCCGGGGAGATCGATAGTTTGGTTCGTGCCACGGCGGGTTATGGCAAGGTCTTCGTTCTCGACCAATTGCTTACACAGCACGTGACCGGCCCCGACCACGTGATTTATACCGGCGATGGCAGCTCCGACGTTCACGTGATGTTGCACGTGAATGCGCGCGACGGCCTCACCATCGCAGTCTCCGAGTCGCGTCACGTTTCGCAAATTGCGAAGCGCACCGTGCTCAGCACCAGCGCTCTGGCCGTGCTGGCGCCCATTCTCGAAGAGGTCGCCGGATGGGAACGCTTCCGTATCCGCAGCTTCTTCGAAGCCAACGGCATGCTCATCCAGGAATGGGAGCGGGTTCGCACCGACTGGCTGACCGTGCGCGCCGCCAATCCCGAAAGTTCAGAACCCGCGAACGTGGCGTGATATCAATCGCTAAATTGAGACCTTACGCGCCGGGGTACGCTCACCAACGGATCTATGCTGCGTGATAAAAGTCTGATTCCGCTATCTCACCAACACCAGCGCGCTCTAGCCTTATGCGTCCGAATCGACCGTGCCCAGCCCATTCCTGACCGCGATCTCGAGGCATGGCAGGCTGAGATCGAGCAACATTTTCGACAAGAGATCGGGGTGCATTTCTCCGCCGAGGAACAAGTGCTGTTTCCCGCTGCTCGCCATTTCAGTGAATTAATTTCGCTAGTTGATGAACTGATCGCGGAGCATGCGTTGTTGCGCGAATCTTTCTCCCGTGCAGAGGCCCGCAGCATGACCTCGGAAGGTTTGCCTGCCTTCGCTCAGCAACTCTCCGCCCACATCCGCAAAGAAGAGCAACAGCTCTTCGAGCGCATGCAGCAATCTATGAGCCGGGAAGACCTGAGTGTTCTTGGAGCGAAGCTGGATGCCGCTCTCAAAGATGCCGCGCAATCCTGCATCCTGCCGAGCGCAGCAACGAGGTTGAAGCCAGGAAAATGACCCTGTCTTCCGCTTCAGGGTTACACCCCGTGATAGCGCCTGAATCCCGCAGCCGCTTCCCGTCCCATGAACCGTTCCAACACACCGCTTCCAGTCTGCCGCAGATCGACCATCACTAACCCGTCGAGCACATTGGAAAACTTCCGGTCCACATTAAAACCCAGGAGCTTGCCGCCAATCTTCGCATACTGCCGTAACAGAATCGGCAGGCCCTTGCCATCGGCTTCCACATCTGTAATCGGCTCCGAGAGTTCTTCCAGATCACGTAGCACGTGGCACATCACTCGGCAATCCCATGGCCTTAACCACGCCGGCCGAAACGGACGCCGCGGCTCAATCAGCCCCGCCAACTCATCTTCCTGCATGTGCGCCTCGAAGAAGCGGAAAATCATCTCGCGCGATGCCTTGCTGTAGTCGTTACTGATGCTGACCGCGCCAAACAACATTGGCGTCTTCGGATGCGCGGCCAGCAACCGCGCGATTCCCCTCCACAACAAAAGCAGCGGAGCATATTGCCGCTGATATTCCATCCTCACAAAAGACCGCCCCAACTCCAGCGCCGGCCCGATCTTTTCAAAAAGGCGCGCGTCGTAGCGGAACAGCGTACTCGTATACAGCCCACGCGCTCCTCGCTCAGCGAGGATTTCCGCCGTGTTGCCAACCCGGTAACCGCCCACCAGTTCCTGCTTGGTCTTATTCCACAACAATAGCTGCCAGTAATAACGATCGAACCGATCCAGGTCGCGCCGTTTGCCAGTGCCCTCTGCTGCGGCACGAAACGTCACCTCACGCACCCGCCCCAACTCTCGCAGCATTCTGGGAGCTTCATTCGCCTTGACCAGATAAACCGCGAGGTCGCCGCTTCCCGCTAAGCGCCGCTCCGCTCCCAGTTGCTCCAATTCCGCTGCCAACAGTTCCCGTGGCTCGGCAGCGGCCACTGGCTGCTGTACCTTTTCAGAAAGTTTCGAATGCACAGCCAAGGGCCATGCAGCTAATGACGATGAAGTCTCCGCCCGTTTCCGGCGCGCCAGTAGATACGTACGCCAGCGCAAATATTCTGTGGCTTCTCGATTGTTCCCGATTCCAGCGATCGCATCCCCGGGAATCACACTGCCCACGCGCACTTCGACCTTTCGCCCTTCTTGCTGCAGGAATTCCTGCAGCAAGAAGGCAGCCCTCAGCTTTGGATGAATCATCCCGAAAAGATGAAAGCCCATGCTGTTTCTGCCGCAAAAATAAACCGGCAAAGCGGACGCACCGGTCTCACGGATCAACTGCACCGCTCTGTCGTTCCACCCCGGATCGCTGATTTGTGCCTGCGGGAGTTGCCACTGCGAGACTTCACCCGCCGGAAAGATGGCCAGCATCCCTTCCCGTCGCAGCCAGGCTTCCGCTTCCCAAATCTTGGTGGAATTGGAATCGCGCTCGCTTGGTGAGGCGTCCGTCACGATGCAGTGTTGCCTAAATTCCGGAAATTCTTCCAGCGGAAAATTCGTCACCACTTTCACGTCCGGACGAACCCGCATCAACAACACCGCCAGCGCCGCCCCATCCAGCACGCCAAACGGATGATTCGCTACAGCCACCACCGGACCGCTCGCAGGGATTCGTGCCGCGTCGGCCGCTTCCACGCGCAGAACCACTCGCATCGCAGCCAGCAAGTTTTCCAGATCGAAGCCATCGGCAGATTGCTGCACCCGCCGGTACAGCTCTTGCATGCGTTTCGAGGGGAGAAACTTTTCCGCTAGCGCTGGAATGCCGGCGAATCCCGCTGCTTGGGGCGACAATACTTCCCGCTTTCGCTCCCCGTACAATTGATTTGAGCGCATGTTACAGAAATAGCGTAGGCACTTTGCAGCCGCGTGAAGAGGAAATTAAAAGCTGATGAAATACGATTCGAGGAGAAACCAGAAGGTAACCAGCGGTAACTTGATCGCAAGAGACAGCATCTACGTTTCCAGACGGAAACGCGTCTCTGCCAGTGCATAGAGCCTGCGCCAAACCAGTCGATTAATTGTTACCACTGTAGCAGCCATTATCATCGTCGCTATTAGCAGCAGGTGAAAGTCTCCGCTGTCGGTCGCCTGACTGATCGTCGCACCCAACCCGGTCGTCGTATAAATTTGCCCTTTGAAGTGAAAATACTCGGCGACAATGCTGGCGTTCCAAGCCCCGCCCGAGGCCGTCACCAGCCCGGTCACGAGGTAAGGAAAAATTCCGGGCAGGATCAGTTTCTTCCAGCGTTCAATTCCCCGCATCCGGAAGACTGAGCAGCACTCCTTCAGATCGGTCGGTATCGCCATTGCCCCGGCAATTACATTGAAGAGCACATACCATTGCGTTCCTAGAAGCAGCACCACAATCGACGCCAGCCCCAGCCCGCCTCCGATTCGTATTAGCACGAGCAGAATAACTGGCAGCAAAGCAGTGGCCGGAACCGACGCCGCAATTTGCGCTAGTGGTTGTGCGATGCGAGCTAGCCGAGGATTGAATCCGATCGCTACTCCCGCCGGAATCGTCCACAACGCGCCGATCAGCAACGCGGCATTCACGCGCAAGAAGGTTGCTCCCAGCCCCAGAGCAGCCTCGTGCAATTCAACTTTCTGCAGACCGCTCAGGATAATCGCGACCCGAACCACGCCGTACCCGATGCCGCCGAGCACCAGCACGCCCAGCGCGCGCACCATCCATTCCCGCCATAAAGGCGCGGAAGGAACTTCTGGAGTCTCTTGCGGGTTCTTCTTCGCAAAATATAGAAGCAGCCGCTCACCCAGAGGCCGCAGCGTCTGCTGACGAATTCTGGCGAGGCCGCTGGAGTGCTCGATCAAGTTGAGCACCCACGATCGCGGAGCATCGACGCTCTCCACTTGCTCGACTTTAAATTTCTCCGCCCACGCGATTACGGGCCGCCACACAAATTGATCCAGCAACACAATCACCGCGACCATCGTTGCAATGCCCCACAGGATCGATGGCGTGTCCCCGGCACTGGCTGCGGTTTGCAAATACGATCCCAGCCCGGGCAATCGAAAATCCCTTGGCCCCAGCACGAACATCTCGCACACCATCAGCGCAAACCATCCTCCGGCCACCGACATCATCGAGTTCCACACTAGTCCGATCGCCGAAAACGGCAGCTCCATCTGGATGAATCGCTGCCACCAGCTAAACCGGTAAATCGTCGCCGCTTCTCGCATATCTTTCGGAATACTCTTCAGCGAAGCATAAAAACTGAAGGCCATGTTCCACACCTGGCCGGTAAAAATCAGAAGGATCGCGCCCAGTTCCACGCCCAACTGCCTTCCCGGAAATAGCGCCACCATCGCCAGCATCACTCCAGGAAGAAAACTAAGTACTGGGATCGACTGCAGCACGTCCAACAGCGGGATCATGAATCGCTCCGCACGTGGGTTATATGCCGCGACATAGCCGTACACGAGCGTGAATCCCAGACTTAACATGTACGCGATCGTGATGCGCAACAGCGAATATCCCGCATAAGCCGGCAGCGCCCACAGGCTGCGCGAAATCTCCACCGTTGGCGTGAAGGGACCGAGCCATGATCGCCCCACTGTCACGACCCCATAAAACAGCGCCATACCCGCCCCGAACATGATCACGTCGGGCAAGTGCGACGTTTCGATATGGGGCAGTTGCGACCACAGGCGATAAGCCGAGAATCCTCGCAGGCTGATGCTCTTCTTCATGGGATGAATTCCAAATCTGTGGTTGGTGGAAAGTGGCTAGTGGTTGCTAACCTGGTAGTGAGTGAACGAACGCACCGTGACGCTCCTGGTAATCACTCGTCACCATCACTGACTACTGAACTCTGCACCAGTCGCCCGCTCTCCCGGTCGTAATCGAAAATCTCCCCGTAGCGTCCCCAGTTCACGGCTGTATCGAATTGCCGCTGCACTTCATCTTCGGAAAAATGTTCGTCGAGAACGTCGCGAAAGAATTCGTCGTTGATCGAGTGGTCCGACTTCTTCTTCAGAATGCTGTCGATCTGTTTCAGAATCGTGACGTGCTCGAGCGCCGCCTCGCGGAACAAAACTTTGCGCCTTTGAATATCGGCATCGGCAAATTGCACTCCTTGCCTCGAAAGATGTACATCGCCCTCTTTCAACCACGCGAAACCCAGCAACTGGCAAGCCTCTAGAATCGGTAGCAAATCCTCCACATCCATCACCAGATCTTCGCTCAGCCGAAACAAATCTTCCCGTCCCCCGCGATCGTGCAACAACTCGACCAATCCCGCGATCCCGCCCACTCGCGCGTGCGGCAGAATCTGATACTTCGACGTCCGAATCGCCGCTCCCGCCTTCACCCCACCCGGCGGCACAATAATCTCCCCCGTGCTCTCCGGGTCCGGCAACGCATGTTCGGTGTCCGGCTCGGTCATTACCTTATAGATATAGTCAACGAGCTCCACAAAGCGCGCGGACTTGCGATCGCGAGGCTGCACCAGCCGCACATTAAAATCCGAGCGGATGCGCGCAGGGTTTCGACCTAACACCACGATCCGGTCCGCCAGCATCACAGCCTCCTCAATGTTGTGCGTCACGATAAAAATCGCGCTCGTCGGCATCTTCTTGTTAAGCCATAGCTCCAACAGTTCGCCGCGCAGGTTTTCCGCCGTAAGTACATCGAGCGCGGAAAATGGTTCGTCCATGAAGAGCACTTCCGGTTCGACCACGAGAGCGCGCGCAAATCCAACGCGCTGCTTCATCCCACCTGAGAGTTCCTTGGGGTACGCCGTCTCGAAACCATCCAGACCCACTGTATCCAGCGTGCGCAGCGCCCGCTTGCGACGCTCCACGGCTGCCACGCCGCGCGCCTCCAGCGGAGCTTCAACATTTTCCAAAACCGTCAGCCAGGGAAACAACGCGAAGCTTTGGAAGACGATCGCCACGTTCGGCGCCTGCCCATCCAGCGGCTTGCCATGCCAGAACAGTGCCCCGGACGACGGTTGCGAAAGTCCACTGAGAATCCGCAGCAGTGTGGATTTGCCGCAGCCCGACGCCCCTAGCAAAGCGACAATTTTTCCGGGCTCGATGCTGAAGTCCGTCAGCCCCACCACTTGAATGCGCGTCCCATCCGGCTGGGGATACGACTTCTCAATCGCCCGGGCTTCGACAATCGGTTCGCTCGCCAAGAAAATTCTCCATCACTTCTATACACGATTCGCCCTCGCCGCGCGAACTGTAGCATCATATGTTCAGTCGCGCACCGTTTGCGTTTGTGAATTGTTGATGAATTTAAGACTTAAGCATCAGCGAGCTAACAACAACCCAGGCCCAAAAGTTCGCGATTACACAATCACAGAAATCTACGCCGCAGATTCTTCATCTGCCACCGCGACTGGCGCGGGCGGCAGGCGATCGGTTACCTCAGCAAGGCACGCAAGTTTGGCGGCCAGTTCAGCCGTAAACTGTCCTGGATTCAGACGCCATCTCCAGTTTCCTGCGTGCTCACTGGGCGTGTTCATGCGCGCCTCGCTGCCCAGCCCCAAAACATCCTGCAACGGCACCAAGGCAAACTCAGCCGAAGAAGTTTGTGCGGCGCGCACGAAAGCCCAATGAATCCCATCCTCACAACGGCCAAGATATGCTTCCGCGTTGCTGCATTCGTGCTTGGCCGCTCCCGATTGAAACCAGCCGACCGTCGTATCGTTGTCATGCGTTCCGGTGTAGATGACCTTCCCGGCCGCGCGATGCGGGAGATACATGTGCGCGCCTTCGTCGCCGAAACCAAATTGCAACACGGCCATCCCCGGAATACGCAACCGTTCGCGCAGCGCATGCACTTCGGGTGTAATGTAGCCCAAATCTTCCGCGAAAAACGGCAATCCACCCAGCGCCTCGCGCAGTTTGTGAAACAGATCGTCTTTCGGACCATCGACCCAGCGCCCGTTAATCGCGGTCGGGTCAGTCGCGGGAATCTCCCAGAACTGGTCGAAGCCTCGAAAGTGATCAAGCCGGATGTAGTCGCAGTGCCGCGTCGCCCAGCGCAACCGCTGCACCCACCACTCATAACCTTGCGCCTTCATCACATCCCAGCGATAGAGAGGATTCCCCCAGCGCTGCCCGGTCTTGCTGAAAAAATCAGGAGGCACCCCCGAAACCACTTCCGGCTCAAGATTTTCATTCAGCTGAAACAAATCGCGATGCGTCCAGACGTCCGCGCTGTCGTAATTCACAAAGATCGCCACATCGCCGACGATTCGAATCGACCGCGCCGCGCAATACCGCCGCAGCGTCCGCCATTGTTCGTGAAAAGCAAACTGCAACGCGCTGCGGATTTTCAAATCCGCGTCCAACTCCTTGCCGGCTTGCTCTAACGCTGCGGGTTCGCGACGCGCCAGTTCCGTCGGCCACTCGTTCCAGCTAGCCAGTTTCTGCCGCGCACGCAACGCGTCAAACAGCGCAAAATCCTCGAGCCACCTGCGATTCTGAGAACAGAAGCGCTCGAAGCGCTCACGAGCGCTGCCCGAAGCCGACTTAACAAAACTCCGGCCCGCCTCGAAAAGAAGCGGCATCTTCCGGGCAAAGACCTGATCGTATTCAACCGGACCCCGCTCGGGAGCAAGGTCCGCAATCTTTCCTGGATCGATCCAACCGTGGCCCGCCAGCCTTTCCAGACTGATCAGCAGAGGATTTCCCGCGAACGCGGAAGTAGAAGAGTAAGGCGAGTTACCGTAACCGAGGGGCCCAAGCGGCAGAACCTGCCAAAGCGACTGACGGGCCTCAGCGAGCATGTCCACGAATCGATAAGCCGCTGGACCAAAATCACCGATGCCGCCGCGCGAAGGCAGCGACGTGGGGTGCAACAGAATGCCTGCGGCGCGGGGAAACGGCATGCAACTGAGGATTACCTCGGAAAAACCTCCGTCAGATTACCTTCCTGAGCAGGCGCTTTTCCACGCCGCTAAGGATCTAGGTGCACCGAGCGAACATCGCGTTCTTTGTTCTTTGCGATGCATCAAACGCGCGTTTGGCTCGCTTCGTTAATGTCCTACGCTCCGGGCTCGCTTCCCGCCCGCGTCAACGCCTTCATTTCTTCCTGGTTGATTTTGATCTTGCCCGACTTCTCCATCTGCTCTCGCAGGCTGGTCACGAACAATCCGAAGAGTTCCTGCTCCTTCGCCTGTAACAGCGTATCCCGGATCTGATCGCGCTTCGCGGCAAAGTCCGCGTCCGATGGCGCCTGCACTTCCAGCAGAGAAATCACAACGCCATTGGCTCCGTTGCTGACGGGGCCGCTGATGTCTCCCGACTTCATGCCGAACACCACTGAGGCCTGGCCGGCCATCGATCCAATATCTGGAACCTGCCCATCCGGCAAAACAAAATCGCTGGTCTTCACAGTCGCGCCCAGTTCTTTCGCCGCTTTTTTCAGATCGTGCTCCGTTTTGGCGCGGTCGGAAAGTTCCTGCGTTTTTTGCGATAACAGAATGTTCGAACGCTCGTTTTTGAACTGCTCTTCCACTTTCGCCCGGATTTCATCGAACGTCGGCGTCGATTGCGGCTTCACCGCCAGCAGCTGAAAAACCGCGAACCCCTGGGAAGTCGAAGCCATGGCTGGCGGCGATTTTTCTGCCGCCGTAAACACCGCGTCCATGAACTGCGGCGCAGGACCAAGTCCCGGCACCATATCTTTGCGCCCGAAGAAATCGGAACTCACAACCTTGATGCCTTTCGCTGACGCCGCTGCGTCCAGCCCCTGCGTCTTCGCCGCCTGCAGCAAATCCTCTGCCACCTTCTGCGCGGCCTGCTGCCCCTTCTGCTGCTTCACAATCGGCTCGATCTGCGCCTTCACCTCGTCGAGCGTATTCATGTGCGCATCCTGCTTATCGTCCAGCCGGATGATGTGGAAGCCGTCCAGCGTTTTCACCACCCCGCTGACTCTCCCTTTGTCCAGCGACGAAACCGCCTTCTCAAACTCAGGCCCCATCTGGCTCTTGCTGATCCATCCCAATGAGCCGCCCACGTTCGAGCTTCCCGGATCTTCCGAAGATTTCTTCGCAACATCTTCGAACTTGGCCCCGCCCTGCAATTGTTTCAGCAGATCGTCGGCGCGTTTCTGCGCTTCGCTCACCGCCTTGTCGTCGATCTTTCCATCCGTCCCCGGCAGCGGCATCTTGACCCAGATGTGGCTCACCTTCACCTGCTCGGGCACTCGATATTGGTCGCGATGCTGATCGTAATAGGCCTGCAAATCTTCGCGCGTTACCTCCACCTGAACCTTCCCCGGATCGATCGTCGCGTATTTCACTTTGCGTTTTTCTGGAATCGAGTTCGCGTAACTCTTCTGGTGGCTGTCGTAAAACGCCTTCAACTCTTGCTCCGTTGGATGCAGCCCCTTCTGGATGTCATCCTGTTTCAGCACCGCGTAGTCGAACTTCACTTTCGTATTCTGCTTGTCGAATTCTTTCCGGATGGCAGCATCGCTCACCGACGCTCCACCAGTGATTAGCGCTTGCAGTTTGCCGATCATGATTTCCCTGCCGACCGACGCCTCGAAGGTTGTCGGAGTCAGATTGGCTCGCTGCAGCATCCCTTCATATTCCGTCTCGCCGACAAAATTCCCGCCTGGAAAGAAATACATCGAATAGCGCCCATGCTGAAGTTCGTCTTTCACTTCCTGCGGCGATGCCTTCAAACCCATACGCTGCGCCTCGCTCAAGAGGGCCTGCCGGTCAATCAACTGATCCGCCGCCCGCGGGGTCGCTTGTTGGATCAGGAACGGCATCAGCATTGACGCATTCTGGCCATATTGCTGCGCCTGCTGTTGCGCCATCTGCTTCGCCTCGTCACGCACTTGCTCAGCGGTAATATCTTCTCCGCTCACCTTGGCCACAACGCCCGGCTTGTTTATCGCATCGTTGCTGCCAATGCCGGGAACGAATGCGATCACCATGGCCGCGCAAATTAGCAGCAGCAGCCCGCTCAGCACAATTTTCTTGAACGGCCCTTCAGTTTGCAGGAATCGGATCATCTTCTTATCACTCCAGAAATGTCACGGCGGAATCTCTAATTATAAACTACGCAGCATTCGCATGACTTTCAGGCGTTGTCGGTGATGGACTGTCATCCCGAGCCAGGATTTTGCTTCGCGAATGCGAAGCAAAAACCGCAGTCGAAGGATCCCTAATCCCCTCCGGGATGAGAAGGATCGCAGGGAATTTTAAGCTCTGCAGTTGCGGTACGTCCTCACCGCCAACATCATCACGTCAATCCTCCAAAATCACCTATTGAAACGTATCAATAGACGTGTTATCCCTCTTACGTCCCCAGCAAGGAACGACGAAAATATGACATCTCTAAGATTGCCAGCTCCCCTCGGGCGCACTCTCGCACAACTTCTCGCAACTTTGTTTCTCGGCCCGCAACTCTTTTTCGCCGCAGCTGCGAACCCGGCCGCAAGCGCGCCTCCGCAGGAGGCATCGCAGCCCGAGAGACTTCCCCTCCGCGATCATTGGGCGCTCCAGTCCTCCGCCAAAGTCGACGCACAGGGCGAGGCCATCTCCACGCCCACCTTTGTCCCGCAGGGATGGCACGATGTCACCGTTCCCTCCACAGTCGTCGCAGCTCTTGTGAAGGATAAAACTCTTCCCGACCCATTTTTCGCTAACAACCTCCGCCAGTTCCCAGGCATGAACTACGGCGTCGGCAAGAATTTCTCGAACATCGCGATGGCACACGACAGCCCCTACGCCGTCTCCTGGTGGTACCGCAAACAGTTCATCGTTCCCGCTTCCTACGTCGGCAAGACCGCGTGGCTGAATTTCAAAGGCATCAACTACCGCGCCAACCTGTGGCTCAACGGAAAGCAGATTGCAAACTCCAATCAGGTCGCCGGAGCCTGGCGCACCTACGAATTCAATGTCGCCGAATTCTTGAAGCCGGGAGCCGAGAATGTTCTCGCGGTTCAGGTCTTCGCCCCAACCGAAAAAGATCTCGCCATCACCTTCGTCGACTGGAATCCCGCACCTCCCGACAAAAACATGGGCCTGTGGCGCGAAGTCTATCTCACCACCAGCGGTCCCGTGGCGCTTCGCTATTCCACCGTTGTGACGAAGTTAGGTTCACCCAGCGATGATTCCGCTCAACTCACCGTCACCACACAACTGAAGAATGCTGCAGCCCATCCGATCAAAGGCACATTAAAAGGTCAGATCGACAACGTCACCTTCGAGCAGAAAGTCGAACTTGCTGCAAACGAATCGAAAGACGTCACCTTCACATCCGCTCAGTTCTCTCAGCTTGTACTCTCTCATCCTCGCCTGTGGTGGCCCGCGCAAATGGGCAAGCCAGACCTTTATTCGCTCTCCATGGAATTCGACGTCGACGGCGCAACCAGCGATCGCTCTGAAACCGAATTCGGGATTCGCGAAGTCACATCAGAAATAAATGCCAGCGGAGGACGCGCGTTCCACGTCAACGGCAAGAACATTCTCATTCGCGGCGGCGGCTGGTCGCCGGACATGATGCTTCGCGAAGATTCACAACGCCTACACGACGAATTCCGCTACGTCAAAGACATGGGACTGAACACCGTGCGCCTCGAAGGCAAGCTCGAAACCCAGGAGTTCTTCGATATCGCCGACCACGAAGGCATCCTCGTCATGGCTGGCTGGTGCTGCTGCGATTTTTGGGAACAGTGGCCGCACTGGCAGCCACAGGATTTTGAAATCGCCCAACAATCTCTGCGCGATCAAATCTACCGCCTGCGCAGCCATCCGAGCCTAGTCCTGTGGCTGAACGGCAGCGACAATCCTCCCCCCGCGAATGTCGAGCAGATGTACCTAAATATCGAGAAGGAGCTTCTGTGGCCGAATCCCGTCGTCTCCTCGGCCACCGGCAGGCCTACGTCGGTCACCGGAGACAGCGGCGTCAAAATGACGGGGCCCTACGAGTATGTAGCTCCCAGCTATTGGGAGCAGGACACGCTCACAGGCCAACCTCACCGCAAGAAGTGCAACATCGGCGGATGCGGCGGTGCCTACGGCTTCAACACCGAAACCAGCATGGGGCCAGCCGTTCCCCCCATCGAAAGCGTTCGCGCCATGGTTGGGAAAGATCATCTCTGGCCCATCGACGACGTGTGGAACTTCCATGCCGGCGGCGGAGAATTCAAAGACATCCACGTCTTTAGCAACGCCCTTGCCAATCGCTACGGCAAATCGAACAGCGTGGAAGACTTTGCCTTCAAATCGCAACTGCAAGCCTACGAAGGCGTGCGCGCCATGTATGAAGCCTACAGCCGCAACAAATATCAATCGACCGGCGTCATCCAGTGGATGCTCAACAACGCCTGGCCCTCCATGATCTGGCATTTATACGATTATTACCTGCGACCCGGCGGCGGCTACTTCGGCGCCAAGCGCGCGATGGAGCCTCTGCACCCTGTCTATGGTTATGACGATCATTCGATCTGGTTGGTCAGCAGCCAGTATGAAGACGTCAAAGGCTTGAAACTCACAACCAAGATTTACAACCTCGACATGACCGAGAAATTCTCGCACGAGGATCCTGTCGACGCGCCTTCCGACAGCACCACGAAAATCTTCACGCTACCTCAATCGCAAGATCTCAGCTCCGTCTATTTCTTAGTTCTTCGCCTCGCGGACTCAACCGACAAAATCGTTGGTTCAAATTTCTACTGGCTCTCGTCCAAACCGGAGACGATCGACTGGTCGAAATCCAAATGGTGGATGACCCCAACCCGTTCCTTCGCCGATTACACAGCACTCGCACAACTGCCCAAGGTAAAACTTAAAATTGCAGAGCAGACCGAGCATAAAGGTGAGAACGCGATTACGAGCGTGACGTTGGAAAATCCCAGCCAGTCGCTGGCATTCTTCATTCGCCTGCAGGTGAAACGGGACGTCAACAGTGATGAGATCCTGCCCGTTGTCTGGGAAGACAATTACATTTCCCTGCTCCCCGGCGAGAAACGCGAAGTCACGGCCACATATCGCGCCAGCGAACTTGGAACTGGAAAACCAGAAATAGAACTCAGCGGCTGGAACGTAGAGTAGCGACGATGGCACAAAGCACTAGAAAGGGTGAACTAAGACGAGCGAAACAATAAGCCGCGAAACTAAGGGCTATTCCTCCGCCGCTCTTTTCAGATTCTCCAGCCCACTTTCGAAATGCTTCCCCATCATTCGATCCATGTTCACAAAGACGCTCATCACCTTTAGCATGTAAACGTTTGTGC
The DNA here is from genome assembly GCA_963808195.1 of uncultured Acidobacteriaceae bacterium. GTDB lineage: Bacteria > Acidobacteriota > Terriglobia > Terriglobales > Acidobacteriaceae > Sulfotelmatobacter. The sequence continues at coordinate 137,900 of CAWEEW010000016.1, forward strand.
CTCGCATGCTCCACGTCGTACGGGTTGAGACTCCGTCAGGTTGCAGAGAGAACACGTTCACATTGTGAGCCTTGAATGGTTTCACCCAGTTGACATCAACCGAAACTCGATAGGGTACGGCCGATTCCGTAATCAACATCCTCCCTCGGCCAGCGCTGCCGGTGCTAGTCCAGTCTGAGACCCCGCCCGTGCCGCTTTCCGGCCCGCTGAATGTTCTTTTCATGGACGGGTCTTCCCTGTCCTGCGGCGCCCATCGAGTCCAATCATGGAAGTTGTTGATGAGCGCAAAGATTTTTTCGGCGGAGCTTTGATGCTAAGAGAGCGCTCGATCAGAAAGGTGTCAGGCTTGGTCGCCGCAAAGACGAGCACAACCGCAATCAGAGCGGCCACAATGATGAGAGATCTCATGATCATGGGGAGCCGTGAAAATAATAACTCCTCGCCTCTACTCCAACGACTTCGGATCCGACAAGTTCTTTGGCGACTTCCTATCCAGCAACGTGACCAGCTCTTTCGCGCACGCCGGTACTCCAACTTTGTGTTCCAGAATAATGTCCCTCGCGTCCAACTTCCTGCCGTACAGCTTCTCGTTGGCGTTTCCATCCGACCGCAGCGTCGAGCCTTCCAGAGAAATGCCTGCGAATAATCCCTTGTTGCGGGAGTAGGAAAGGATCTCAGCATTCATCACGACATCGGTGGCGCCTTCGGCCGTGCGTCCTTTCGGGCCGGCCGCTGCAGAAGCGTCCGCTCCCAGCTTTACTTTGCTCGACAGCAGCGACCGCGCTCCCTTTGGATTCATCACCAGCAGAACAAAATCCGTCGCCTGGCCGCCGATCTGAAAGCCAATACTGACTCCTTCCAACGCATACAGCGCCGGAGGTCCCCACGGCCCCATATAGTGCTCCCCGCCGCGGCACACCATAATCCCGCGTCCGTAACTGCCGCCGACGCCAAAAGCTCCCTTTTTCACCGACGGCAGAATCACCAGGCATTCCGCTTTATCCAGCAAGTCCTGTGGAATGTCGTCCGGAATATTCAGGATTTCCTTCATGACCACGCCTGCATCGTGCACCCGGTCCTCTTCCTTTTCATCGTTCACAGCAAACGCAGGTGCGCACAGGCACAATGTCAGAAAAAAGGCTGTGATCGTTTTCATTTTCATCTCCATGTAATCTGGACTTCCTTTCGCCTTCGTGCCGCTTGCGACCCAACATCTTAAACTGTTCTCAACGCACCGGTCCTCAGAATCGGAGCCCGGTTACCGCAAGCATAACCCTTGCTGGAACATGGGCAGCCGTTTCTCAGGATTAACCAAATGTCATGACCAAACGGGTGCTCCTTTTGTAACTTGGCACTCGGCTCGAAACCCCTCTACAGTCAAAGAATTGGCGAATGGCCATTCACCCTTCGGCACCCGGCGTGCATCTAAATGGTTAGGAGTACCCTCTGGCCATGGGTGAGAGTGAAAAAATTGGATGGTTCAGGCATGAAGTACACGCGTTTCACGATGGCTCGCCTGCTGGCCTTGCTGGTTGCAGCCTTAGCCTGCGTGTCGCCCGCCGCGTCCCAATCCGGATCCTACACCCCGTACGCCGCCACTGCCGCCTATCCAACCACTGCGGTTTCTGACGATTCTCAAGGCAGTCTTCTCACCATTCACAAACGCGTCGACGAGGTTAACGTCCTTTTCATTGCCACCGACAAGCACGGCAAGTTTGTCCGCGACCTTAACCAGAACGACTTTGCCATTCTCGACGATCACAAACCGCCGCAATCGATTCTTAACTTCCGCCGCGAAACTGATCTTCCTCTGCACCTCGGCCTGTTACTGGATGTCAGCGGCTCGGTCCATGGACGTTTCGATTTCGAGCAGAATGCCGCCATCAGTTTCCTGCAGCATTCCATTCGTGCCGGTTTCGACAAAGCATACGTCGTCGGCTTCAACACGCATTCTCAGATGAGCCAGGACTTCACCGACAACGTCCAACTGCTCTCTGCCGGCGTCCACAACCTGCAGGATGGCGGCGGCACCGCCCTCTTCGACGCGGTTTACAAGACGTGCCACGACAAACTGCTGAAAGATAAATCCGAACATCCCGTCCGCAAAGCCATTATCATTCTCAGCGACGGAGAGGACAATCAGAGCGAAATCAGTAAAGCTCAGGCCATTGAAATGGCGCAGCGTGCCGAGGTGATCATCTACGCCATCTCCACCGACGACAGCGGCCTGATCCTGCGCGGCGACAAAACTCTCGAACAACTCGCCGAAGCCACCGGCGGCCGCGCCTTCTTCCCGTTCAAGATGAAGGACATCACCCATTCCTTCGCGGCCATCGAAGACGAACTCCGCAGCCAGTATGTCGTCTCCTATAAGCCCGCCGACTTCGACGCCGACGGCCGCTACCGCTCCATCGAAATCTCCGCCAACAAGAAAGACCTGCAAGTCCGCGCCCGCAAAGGATACTTCGCCCCTCAGCAATAGCTCAGGAAATCGACCAACTGCACTTCGTATCTATCTTCGGGTTGCGGCTGCCTTCGTCTTGATTGCGGCGTCGGGTTGAGCACACCTCTGTAGTTCCTGTTGAAGACCCTCGCGAATGATATCGGTATTCCGCTCATAGGCATCTTTCAGTTGCGACAGTACGGGTTCGGCGAGATTCGCGTCTGGCAGGAACGGCTCGGCGTTCGCGCGTTGGCAGGCTTCATTCAGCAGCGGATATTCACTGGCAAGAATGTTATCCAGGGTCGCATCGTCCCAATGAGTTACCTCTAGACTTCCATCTTCGGTGGGAGAGAGTCGAACTCCGAATGCGTCGAGCCTTCGGATCGAAGCGACTTCGGGCGGTGCGTCCAGAGCAGTGATGCGCAGGGCGACGCGGCGCGCGTCACTCTCGTCGGCGGCCATCGCCACCACGCAATCTCCGTTGGTAAGGCGCAGGATATAAATCATGGGCGACTCCGCGGAAAGCATTGACAAATCGTTTCTAAAGGCTCGGCCCGTCCTTATGATGCTCCAGAAAATCTCGCTGTTGTGATTAACCAGTAAGGCTCATGAAAGTTGCGGGCTCAAAAGGGGAAAAAGCCGGAAGCGGGAGCCTCCGGCTATCAAAAACGAGAATCGGCTATCCTAATTTTTCTCCAATCGACTTCGCCTGCGTAAAGAGATACAGGTAGTCCGGGCCACCGGATTTCGAATCCGTCCCTGACATGTTGAAGCCCCCGAAGGGATGCGCGCCGACCATAGCGCCGGTGCACTTGCGATTGATGTAGAGATTGCCAACGTGGAAGTCGCGAATGGCGCGGTCGATCTTGTCGCGCGACTTGGTGTAAATGGCGCCGGTCAGGCCGAACTCGGTGTCGTTGGCGATTTCAAGCGCATTGTCGAAACCGCGAGCCTTGATCACGGCGAGCACGGGACCGAAGATTTCTTCCTGTTCGAGCTTCGACCGGGCTGGAATGTCGGCGAAGACCGTGGGACGGATGTAATAACCTTCTCCAGCTTCGGTGGCGCGCTCGCCGCCGGTGAGCAGGCGTCCATCTTTCTTGCCCTGCTCGATGTATTCGAGGATGGTCTTCATCGAGCCCTCGTTGATAACTGCGCCCATGCCCGTGTTTTCGGCGGGATCGCCGATCGTAATTTTTTCCACGCGCGCCTTGAGCTGCTCAAGAAATTTGTCGTAGATGCGCTCGTCGACGATGGCGCGCGAACAGGCGGAGCACTTCTGTCCCTGGAAACCGAACGCGGCTTGCGCGACACCTTCCACGGCGGAGTCGATATCGGCATCGGCGTCGACGATGATAGCGTCCTTGCCGCCCATTTCGAGGATGGTTCGCTTGATCCAGAGCTGGCCGGGGGCCTGCGTGGCGGCGGTATGGTTGATGTGCAATCCCACCTCGCGAGATCCGGTAAAGGCGATGTAGCGAGTCTGGGGATGTGCGACCACGGCATCGCCGAAGCTGGCGCCTGCGCCCGGGCAGAAGTTTACGACTCCTTCGGGCAAGCCGGCTTCTTCGAGCAGTTCGACAAACTTTGCCGCGATGGTGGGAGAATCGCTCGAAGGCTTCAGGATGACGGTGTTGCCGCTGACAATCGATGCCAGAGTCAGGCCCGCCATGATGGCGCAGGCAAAGTTCCACGGTGGAATGACTGCTCCCACGCCGAGTGGGATGTACATGAGCGAATCGCGCTCGCCCGGGAGTTGCACCGGTGCCACGGCTTTCGCCAGGCGCAAAGCTTCACGCGCATAAAATTCGCAGAAGTCGATGGTCTCGGAGATATCAGCATCGGCCTCGCCCCAATTCTTGCTGACTTCGAAAACCAGCCAGGCCATGTACTCCATTTTGCGCTGGCGCAGCAAATCGGCGGCGCGAAACAACAATCCGGCGCGCTCTTCGACGGAGGTGCGGCTCCACAGCCCGAAAGCATTCAGTGCCGCGTTCATCGCGGGTTGGACGTGCTCTTTGCCGGCTTTCTGGTGGATGCCGACGATCTGCGAGGGGCGCGAGGGATTCAGTGACTTGATCTTATCCGCAGTTTTGACGCGCTCACCGCCGATGATGAGATCGTACTCGCGCCCGAGCTGGCCGCGAACGCGCTCGATGGCGGCGCGCATCTTCCGGGCATTATCTTCGTGGCGAAAATCGTAAAAGGGCTCGTTGATGAATGTGCCTTGATGGGATGACGATGACGTGCGCGGCCGGACGGGGGCTTCGGCGATTGCCATGGGGGAAATCCTTTCGAACTGAGAAGTTGCCTATTAAGGCCTGCTTGGATATTTTACGCCTCCGACGGCACAGCCGCCGATGCTATAGCGACTCCAGAAAAGTGCCGAGGTCTGTTCTGTTCAGATCATTTTTCGTCGTCAACCGAGCGATTCTCCAGTTCTCCTCTTTGCCCCAGGCCGGGTCCGCATCTTTGAGCAACTCGAATGGGCCGAGCGCGCGATACTTGTCGCTCTTGGCCTGCTTGATGGCGCCCTCCGGTAGGTAGTTCTCGATTGCTCTACGCTCCAGAACATGGCAAGGGATGTTGAGCTTTGAGCAAACCTCAGTGAAGCCTTGTCTGTCGGCAGCGAGAGCCTCACCGGGTGCACTTCGTTCGCTGTCAATCAGGGCGTATACATGGTTCGATATTCTTTTGACCTCCGAGAGTTGCTGCTCACAGCCCCCATTGATCATCGACCTTCCGCCGAGTTGAAGCAGTACGACTTGGTGTTCCTTTCCGTAGTGACGAAGGAACTGCTGCACGCACGTCACGTCCGTCGGGCCCTCGACGAGAAGCACGGTTTCAAACCCTAGATCCTGGTATGCGTTAAATCCGAGCTCACCCAGAAACTCAGCCAGCGCCTTCGTGCCGGTGAAGTCGCGGACCTCTCGCTCGTCGGGACCCGCGCGGCGCACAGAATAGACCCTGTCGGAGACGGCACGCGCTAGGCCAAGGCTGTGGGTCGCAAAGAGCACTCCGCATTCTGCGTACGACGCCAATGTGGTTAGGAAGTCGACCTGCAGCGATGGGTGCAAGTTTAGCTCTGGTTCGTCGATTAGCACATAGCTGGGCTGCTTGATCGCGGCATTAACAAAGACGAGGATAAACTGGATTAGGCCGGAACCAATTTCGGTCTGCTTGTAAGTTTTGCCGTCGATAGTAAGTTGCAGGTTTTGGCCGTCGTCGGACGAATTTATGTCGAGGGTCCCGAAGCCAAAGATTCGCCTAACGTCTTCAGACAGCTTGTAAGTAGCTTCGCTGCTCTTCTTAAGGTAGCCGGTCTTGAGAGTCCGCCAATTTGTTATGAATGGTTGGCCAATTTGTATGTCGTAATAGTCCCCGGAACCGCCCACGTTAACCGCGTTGCGAAAGGGCCCGATGTAGAGCATCCTTCGGCAGATAGTGCAGACCTCCGCGATGGGGGAAAGCGTGACAACGCTCGCGTTGTTGTTCCTGGCCACAACGAGCTCCTTCCCCTCGGATCTCATATTGAGCCCCTGGGGAGTGACCTTGGAGCCGCCCGCGTATACGTTCAAGGCCCAGTGCTTCGTGCTCCGTGCAAGCACGATCTCGAACCGACTCGGCACTGGCACGCCGCGTGGGGGTCCCGGCTTTAAATCGAATGCCAGCGTCAGGTCTCTGGAGTTGCGGTCGCAAAAAATCTCCTCTTGGTCCTTAACCATTGGCATGGCCTGGTAGAGTTGGCTCTGCCCCTGTAGCATCTGCCACGCCATCTCGGGCGTCGACAGGGCTGTGAAAATACCCCGCAATTCATAAAACATTCGGAGCAAGCACGACTTGCCGGAATTGTTAACGCCCACAAATGACTGAAGGCCGCTCTTAAGGGTAAAGCGGACGGGCTTGTCCGAAAAGCATCGGTAGTTGCTGACTGTAACTTCCGCATCCATCCGCCAAGGATAGGACCCGCGACTATGCGTGTCAAAAGACAATGCGGGACGGCGTCGGCTCTAAGCCGCCATGAAATGCCTTAGAAACGGCGCTTCTTCCTGACATTCGGCGCCGCGCTTGCACATTTTTCACGATCGTCGGATTGCGGTGGTAGACTCGAACGTTTTGAACGAGGCAAATGAATGGACATCAAACGGGTGGGAGTCATTGGTGCGGGCACGATGGGCAATGGCATCGCGCATGTATTTGCCCGCAGCGGATATTCGGTGATTTTGTGCGACGTGGAGCAGCGCTTCCTCGACCGCGGGATTGCGACCATCACGAAAAATCTAGATCGCGAGGTCGCGAAGAACAAGATCTCGGCTGAAGATAAGGCGACCGCGTTGAAGAATATTGAGCCGGTAACCGAGCGTACGCGGCTCGCCGAGTGCGATTTCATCGTGGAAGCGGCGACGGAGAAATTCGAAATCAAGACGGAAATTTTTCGCGATCTCGCCCGGCTCACGCGGCCGGAGGTGATTCTGGCGTCGAATACTTCGTCGATTTCGATCACGAAACTCGCGGCGCTGACCACCCGTCCAGAAAAAGTGATCGGGATGCACTTCTTCAATCCCGTGCCCGTGATGAAACTGGTCGAGGTAATTCGCGGGCTGGCAACGTCTGAGGAAACTTTTTCGTCGGTGCGCGATCTGGCCGTGAAGCTCGATAAAACCCCGGTCGAGGTCAATGATGCACCGGGATTTGTTTCGAACCGCGTGCTGATGCCATTGCTGAACGAGGCTATGTATGCGGTGATGGAGGGCGTGGCGACAGCGGAGGCGGTCGATGAGGTGTTTAAGCTGGGGATGGCACATCCCATGGGGCCGCTGACGCTGGCGGATTTTATCGGACTCGATGTGTGCCTCGATATCATGCGGGTGATGCAGGAGGGGTTGGGCGATCCGAAGTATCGGCCCTGTCCGTTGCTGATCAAGATGGTGGATGCGGGGTGGCTGGGAAGGAAGAGCGGGCGGGGCTTTTATCAGTATTGAGATTTTAGAGTAGCTAGTACCCAGTACCCGGTGAAACCCACGACACTCATGACTACTGAGATAGTTTCGTCGGCTGGCCGAAGCGATTGGCTGTTTTACGGGCTCGCGGCGCTTGCTGGCATCGGCACGGGATGGGCTGACGTCGTCATCAACGATCTGCTCTTCACAGCTCTGCTGGTGCTCGCAGCGTGCATGTTGCTAGGGTTGCTGCGGCCGCACTGGCCGTGGCGGTGGGTCGTCGCCGTGGTTGCGTTTATTCCTCTCAGCGAATTCGCTGCCTATCTTGTCATGGTCGTGAAACCCACGCGGAGCCAGGTCTTTGGATCGTTCCTCACCGCTCTGCCGGGCATTGCCGGCGCCTATGGCGGATCGCTGATGCGGGGCGTGCTGGATCATTTGCGGCAGGGGGAGTGAGCCGGTCTTGGGTGTTAGGTCTTAGGCCTTAGGAATCTCGCTCCGTGACGCATCAACCGAACATCAGAAGACCTAGCTATGAACCGACGTGAAGAATTTGAGGCTCTGCCTTCGCTTCATCGAATCAGCCAAAACTTTGTTTCTAATTTCGCGAATATCCCGTCTCCAAGCGGCGCGTTCGTAATTGGGAAACAAAAAACACTATCGTAACTTGGAGCGCTCTAATTCTCGGGTCAGAATACGGAAAGTACAACCCCTGCCGTAGATAGTTCGGAGGACCGCGAAGACCTCCTACTCTATGTCAAAACTGAATGTAGTGGTGGCTCTAACCACGCAAGATAACGATTACCAGGCCGAACAGGCAGCATCCGCAGTTGAAGCCGCTTCTCGCCTGGGCGTAAAACTCACCATCGTTTACGGGGACAATGACGCGGTCAATCAGTCCCAGCAACTGGTGAAGATCGTTCAGGACCGGGCGCAACGTCCCGACGCGATTCTGGTCGAGCCGGTGGGAACCTCCATGCCGCAGGTGGCGAAAGCGGCACTAACTGCGGGTATCGCCTGGGTGATCCTGAACCGCGAGGCCGACTACATTTCCGACCTGCGCCGGATGGCCACGGTGCCGGTGTTCGCAGTCGATCCCGACCAGGAAGAAGTAGGCAGAATTCAGGGAAAGCAGCTGGCGGCCCTGGCCCCAGAAGGCAACGTTCTTTACATCGAGGGGCCTTCGACTCATAGCGCGGCGACCTTACGCAACAAGGGGTTTCTGGCTACCAAACCGCACGGGGTCGCGCTGAAGACGCTCAAGGGCGACTGGTCTGAACGCAGCGGGCAGAGGGCGATTAAGTCCTGTCTGTCGCTGAGTACCTCGCAGCAGCTTAATATTCGCGCCGTAGTCTGCCAGAACGACTGCATGGCAATCGGAGCGAGGAAAGCGTTGATGGACCTGCCGGCGTCGGAACGCAATCCCTGGCTGGATATTCCGTTCATTGGCTGCGACGGCGTCCGCAAGACCGGTCAGGAATGGGTGCGCACCGGGCAGTTGCGCGCGACGGTGGTGATCCCACCCATGGCTGGACACGCTCTCGAGATGCTGGTGAAGGCACTCGATTCCGGGTCGATGCCCGCCGAACGGACTCTGTGTTCCCCACGATCATTTCCTCCGATTGCCGATTTGGGGGCTTTGGCCGCCAGGGCTTGAAGCCAGGCCGCTGAATCTTAGGCCTTCGATATTGGATTTGGGACAAGCCTGCAGTCTTCCCGCGGTAACAGCCCAAGGTATCGGATGATCGAGAAGTTACTCCCTAATCCACAGGGAGGTCGCGTATGCTTCGTGCATGTGCATGATGGTGTCGATGCTGGCGAGCGGCAGCAAGGGCAATTGCGCCTTTGTGGCCAGCGCGCGCACCAAGATTCTGGTCGATGCCGGCATTTCCTGTCGCGAAACCTTCAAGCGAATGAAGTCGCTGGGAGAAGATCCGCAATCGCTCTCGGCGATTCTGATCACCCATGAGCATTCCGATCATGTTTACGGATTGGTGACACTGGCCAAGAAGCTGCGCATCCCAATTTTTATGACGGGAGCGACGCACGCGGCCTGGGCGCGGGCCCTGCGCAGCGAGAATGGCGAGCGGCCGCAACTAGAAAAACTGGAGCGTTTCGAATCGGGTCGCCGTTTTCAGATTGGCGATATCGAAGTGCAGCCGTTTACCATTCCGCACGACGCCGCCGATCCAGTGGGTTTCACCTTCCGCATTGAAGGTGCGAAGGTGAGCGTGGCCACCGATCTGGGCTACTTGCCCGCCAATGTCCGCGACCACCTGCGGGGGTCGGATGTGCTGGTGATGGAGTCGAATCATGATGTCGAAATGCTGCGGGTGGGGTCCTATCCCTGGGCGGTGAAGCAGCGGGTAGCGAGCAACGTCGGCCACCTTTCGAACGAAAAACTCGCACATTTCTTCACCAGCGACTATGATAATGGTGCAGCCTTTGTCGTGCTGGCGCATCTCTCTGAACAGAACAATCATCCGGAAATCGCGCGGAGAGAGGCGGAAAAAGCCTTGGGGCTGCGGGGCGGTCTGTTTCAGAACCGTGTGCTGGTGGCGGTGCAATCGGAAGTTTTGCCGCCGATTCGACTGTAGTAACTTATGAGTCAGCAGTGCACCGATCCCATTGTAGGCAAAATTCTGGCGGGCTGGCGTTATGACATCTCCGGCCTGGCGCCGGAAATGTGCGGCGACTACGAAGGTCACTTCGCGGGTTGCGAGTTCTGCCGCAGCCGCCAACGCATGCATCGCATCATCGACGTAGGACTGATCGCTCTGGCGTCGGTTTCAGGCGGCGTTTTTCTGCTGGCCTTTGGAGTGGTGCGGCACTTCGGTCCGCGGCACGCCTTCTGGCTCGAGATTGCGGCGCTGGCGGGCTTTGCGCTTTCGGCGCTGATCTGGCTGGTGGTGGCCGTAGCCACGCCGGCGCCGGTCACCGTGCTGGATGCGGCGAAGCAAGGCGCGCGCCGGGTACACGACCGCCTGCCACAGGAGATCCGGGAACGCCTGCCGGAAGAGCTTCGCATGAAGATCACGGGGACTTAGTCGTGATTAAGCCTTCCGCTACCCGTCCAATCGGAGTCATTTTTCGAATCGTCATCGCTGTGCTTTTGTGTACCATGACCGCCGCTGTAGCGGAAAGCGCGTGCTTGTTACCAGCCGCCGCAGCGCATCCTATGCTGCCGTCTTCCACGGCAGGATGTCATCATTCCAAAGTTCCATCCCCTTCGCGCCCTGCTGACTATCGCTGCTGCATGAACCGGCATCCATCAGCTCTAGTGGCGAATGTTTTCTCACTGCATCCGGGAATGCAGCCAGTTGAAACTGATGCCATCCTGTTGTTTGTTGCCACCAAAGCTCAGGATCATTCCTGGCCTGCGATCGCCCCTTCCGTCATCCCTCCCGGCTTTCTGATTCTTAGAATCTAGCCACAAACCTCGACAGTCTTCGTTTTGTTCCTAGCGGAACGCGACCATCGCGCGATTCGCAGGATTCAGATCGTTCATCCTTCATCCATCTTGAAATTTTTGCTGAGGCGTTTTTGTGAAGAAGATTTTTCTGACGAATTCTAAGTTCCATTTAATCTTCGTATCTTTACTTGTCGTTATCTCGGCCATGTCGATCGCCTCGGCGCAGGACGATTCCATGCGCGACATGCAGGGCGGAATGCAAATGAACATGTCGACGGAGGCAAAGGCGGCTTCGCAGTTGCCCTCGCCGCACGCCGGGTCGGGGACTGGATGGGAGCCTGCCTCGGTGCCGGGACACGAGTGGATGTGGATGCCGAGCAGCTGGGAAGTGATGGGGCATGGAGTGATTTTCACCGACTACAACCAGCAAGGCGGACCGCGTGGCGAAGGCAAAGCCGAGTCGGTGAATTGGGGAATGCTGATGGAGCAGCACAAGCTCGGCACGGGAACAATTTTGCTGCGGCAGATGTTCTCCGCAGAGTCGCTGACCTCGCCGCATCCCGGCTTTCCGGAATTGTTTCAGACCGGAGAGACTTACCACGGAGAACCGCTGGTCGATCACCAGCATCCGCACAATGTGTTTGCTGAGCTCTCGGCCTTGTACATGCTGCCGCTCTCGGAAAAGGTTTCCTGGGAACTGTACGGTGGACCTTCGGCGGAGCCGGCATTGGGGCCGGTCACGTACATTCATCGCACTTCGGCTTCGGAATTGCCTCTTGCGCCACTGAGTCATCACCTCCAGGATTCCACGCACACCAGCTTTGGCGTGGTTACGACAGGATTTGTGATCGACCGCGTCAAACTGGAAGGTTCTGCGTTCAACGGGCGCGAAACGAATGAAGAGCGCTGGAGCATTCAACCGGCCGTACTCGATTCGTGGTCGGGCAGGGCGAGTATCGCGCCGGCGCGCGACTGGACCGCGCAATACAGCGTGGGACGGCTGGAGCATCCCGAGGCGCTCGAACCCGGCAGCCAATGGCGGCAGACCGCATCGGTTGAATACGATCGTCCGCTGCCAGAGGGTAATTGGGCAACGTCGCTGGTGTGGGGACGGGTGCATAAAATCGCAACCGGCACAAATCTGAATGGCTACCTCCTCGAATCGACGCTGAACTTTCTGCGGCGCGATTACGCGTTTACGCGACTGGAGTTGGTGGACAAAGATGAATTGTTTCCATTCGCAGCGGTGCATCCTGCGTACCGGATCGGGGCATATACGTTCGGTGGCACGCGCGACCTGATCCAGAATCATGCGTGGCAACTGGGAATGGGCGCGGATGTAACGGTGTATTCCAAGCCCGCGGCGCTGGATGCGGCGTATGGAAATTATCCAGTATCGTTTCAGATTTTTCTACGGATGCGGCCGGGGCTACGAGGAAGCAAGCATCAGCACTAGCTCGCTAAGATTGCACATCCGCAACAACACAAACAACAATTTCTGATTGTTGATTGCTGAGCGAAACCCTGGGTGCAGTGGGATTGCAATTAGCGATCAAAACAAAACTTAATTCGGCGAGCTATTGCTTAGACGGATTCGGATTGCAAGATTCGCGCTCACTGCTCCTCGAACTGCGGCAGAATAGAAACAATGAGGGGGACCGTCCGACGTTTGCGCGTGGTCCAGTGGACCATGCTGGGCAGCATTCTGCTCTATGCGGTCGTGGGGAAAATTATAAGTTTCGCAGCGCACCCCGCGGACTCATCGCTGAGCTATATTTTCACAACAGCCGGCGTGGCTCTAGTTGGCGTGATCTTCCTAGTGAGGCGTACTTTAGTCTTGCGTCCCGCGGAAGATCTGGCCGCCCGCCCCGACGATTCCATCAGCTTGAGCCATTGGAAGACTGGCTACATAGCAACCTATACGCTATGTGAGGCGCTGGCGCTGCTTGGCCTGGTTCTCCGCTTTCTCGGCTTCAGCTTTCAGCAAAGCCTGCCGTTCTACGTCGCCGGCTTTGTGCTGCTTTTATTCTTTGGACCCCGCGAACCTGTCAGCGCCTAAGGGTTCCACCTCCGCTATTATGATTTGTTACATAGTTTGAGATTGAGGTGGAAGCATGTCTATTAACGGACCGGAAGAATTAGCCGGAATGCGGGCTGCAGGAGCTGTGGTTTGTTTGATGCTGACCGCGATGAAGAACGCCGTGCGTCCGGGAATCACCACCGCCGAACTCGATGAAGTGGGCGCGGGAGTGATGCGACAGCACGGAGCTCGTTCGGCTCCGACACTGGTGTATGGATTTCCGGGAGTGAATTGCATCAGCGTCAACGAAGAGGCAGTGCATGGCATTCCCGGCACACGGGCGCTGCGAGAGGGCGACCTGGTAAAGCTTGACGTCACCGTCGAGAAAAATGGATTCATGGCGGATGCCGCGGTGACGGTTCCAGTGGGCGAAGTGAGCGAAGAGCGGCGGCGGCTGGCGGAGTGCGCCGAACGGGCCTTCGCCAAGGCCATGCTCGTGGCGCGAGCCGGCTTTCGAGTTTCAGAAATTGGACGGGCTGTGGAGCGCGAGGTGAGGCGCAGCGGATTCTCCGTGATTCGCGATCTGGGCGGGCATGGTATCGGCCGCACGATTCACGAAGAGCCGCGCGTGCCCAATTTTGCCGATCCGGAGGCGAACCAGATTCTTACTGAAGGTTTGGTGATTACCGTTGAACCAATTATCGCCGCGGGCTCGGGACGGTCATTTGTGGCGCCGGATAAGTGGACGATCATCACGTCCGATCATAGCGCGTCAGCGCACTACGAACACACATTGGTAATCACGAAGGGGGCGCCGATGCTGCTGACGGCGGCGTAGAGTTCGTCCCCGAACATGTACGCACTCACGCAAGATCTCCGCTTTGCATTTCGCCAATTGCTGAAGTCTCCTGGCTTCACCGTGACCGTTGTTCTGGCCCTGGCCCTCGGTATCGGCGCCACCACCGCCATCTTCTCGCTCGTCGAAGGCATCCTGCTGCGTCCGCTCCCATTCAACAATCCGGATCGTCTGGTTCTATTGGGAGATCACCTGGGAAGCGGTCCGAACGCCCCGGCCAACACTCCCGTGACTGCGCGCGAGATCGGCACGTATTCGAACGCAAGCAGCGCCTTTTCTTCTCTTGGCGGCTATTTGACCACCAGCTATGAGCTTTCTGGCGGCGCAATCCCGGAGGAGGTCGACGCCGCCCGGTTGACGGCCGGGGTTTTCCCAACTCTCGGCGCTTCTCCCATGCTCGGCCGCGTCTTTACCCAACAGGAAGAGGACGCTCATCAACCGCTCGCCATCATAAGTTATGCCTTGTGGATGAACCGCTACCACCGCGATCGCCAGATCCTCGGCAGCTCCATCGTACTCGACCGCAAACCTTACGCGATCATCGGGGTGATGCCGCGCAGTTTTGAATTTCCGCTGGTGAATGGACACCTTGGCCAGGCACAGCTGTGGGTGCCCATGAGCCTGACGCCCGACGAACTTTCCGACGAGCAGGCCGGCTTCTGGGGATTCCACATGGTCGCGCGCCTTAAGGACGGCGTTACGCTCGCGCAGGCTGCTCAGGACGCCGACCGCGTCTCCCAGCAGATCATGCGTAGTTTTCCCGCCAGCATGTCTGCGATTCACATCCAGGGCAACGTCAAGCCGCTGCGTGAGTATGCCGTAGGAGATATCCGGCCGTTGCTCCGCACGCTGTTTGTGGCTGTTTCCATAGTGTTGCTGATTGCTTGTGTGAACGTTGCTGGGCTGCTGCTGGTGCGGGCCATCCGCCGGCGTCGCGAATATGCGATTCGACTCGCGCTGGGCGCGAGTTCCAGTGTGATCACCCGCCAATGTGTTTTCGAAGGAGTGTTGCTCAGCCTGGCTGGCGGGCTGCTGGGCCTGGCCTTCGCCGCGACCGCAATCCGCACCGCCTTGCACCTGCTGCCCGAGTCTATGCCGCGCATCGACTCCATCTCGATGGACGCGGCCGTCGCTGGTTTCGCCCTTCTTCTCGCCCTATTAACCGGCGGTCTGTGCAGTCTTGCGCCGGCCTTCGCCGCCCTGCGAACCAACCTGACCGAAGGTCTCAAAGAGGGTGTCGGCACCAGCACCGGTGCATCGAGCCACACCTGGTTGCGCTCTGCCCTGGTGGTCTCGGAGATCGCCATCGCTCTGGTGCTCCTCAATGTGTCCGGCGCTTTCTTGCGCAGCTTCCAGAAGATGCGGACCGTTGACCCGGGCTTTCACGCCGACCATGTCCTCGTGGCCACCTATCAACTGCCCCTCAATCAATATTCCACGGACGCTTCTGCCGACGCATTTAACCATACGGTTGTCGACCGGCTGTCCAGCAAGCCCGGAATCATCGCCGTCGGCATCACCAATGTGCTCCCCGCCTCCGGCGCCTTCGCAGGAGCTGCGTACACCATCGAAGACGAACCCGTTGACCGCTGGAAGCTGAAGTTTTCCGCGTTCGCGATTGTCTACGCAGACTATTTCCACGCCATGGGCATCCCGCTGATCGACGGCCGGTACTTCACCATCGACGATCGCTCCAGTTCAGTTCCCGTCGTGATCGTCAACCAGTCCATGGCCCGGCGTTGCTGGCCCGGCCAGCGAGCCATCGGCAAGCGGATGCACGTCGGAAATCCGCACAAGGGATTGCCATGGGCAACCGTAGTTGGAATCGCCGCCGATACTAAGACGGGTGCACGCGATGAGCCCACTAACGACCAGTGGTATATGCCTGCGCAGCAGCCTGCCATTCTCTTCGGCTCGGCATACGCGGGAAAGCTCAGCAACCCCGCCAGCGGTTACGTCGTCCTTCGTTCGGCGCTTCCGCCAGGGCAGATGACGCAAACCCTGCGCTCAAGCATCGCCGAAGTCGATCCGCTGCTCGCTCTGCAACAAGTGCAGCCCATGGATGACGTGATCTCGAACGTGGAAGCGCCACGCCGCTTCAACACCGACCTTATCACCGCCTTTGCCGCGGGTGCTCTCCTGCTCGCCATCACCGGAATCTATGCAGTGGTCGCTTTCTCCGTCTCGCTGCGCACCCAGGAGATCGCCATTCGCATGGCGCTCGGCTCGCCGCGCGCGGGCATTGCTCAACTCGTCCTGATTTCGGGCGCGAAACTGGCGCTCCTCGGATGCGGCCTCGGGGTGCTGGGGTCGCTGACCGTGTCACACCTTGTCAGGTCCTTTCTCTTCGAGGTCAGTGCGACCGACCCACTCATCTATGTGGCGGGGGTTGTGATCATGATGCTGATGGCGCTGCTCGCATCGGCCCTTCCCGCAGCCCGTGCCGCTTCCTCGGACCCGATGAAGGCGCTACGCTCGACTTAGAAGCTGATTTATTTGATATGGCAGCTTGCCACGCCGCGCTTCTCGAGATACTGCTGATGGTTCCCGATCGGAGCGCGTCAGCGCACTATGAGCACACACGGTAATCACGAAGGGCGCCCCGATCCTGCTGACTGAACGAAGGCGACGCGTTGGTTCAGTTGCCCATCTTCTTGATTGCGCCGAGCGGCGTCTGCAGCGTTCCGTCATTGTTCACGTCAAACCCGTAGGAGAATGGCGTGAACGAGCCGGCCTTGTAGAGAGCGATCTGGCTGCCGCTGATCCAGCACTCGAATTCCATGGGACCACCGAGGCCCTCGGTCACCGTTGCCTTGCCTGATCGGAAAACCACCGTCATCCCGCCCATGCCTGAGACATGCTCCCACCGGCCTTCATACTTTCCGGCGCAGATTGCCAGTCCGGGCTTAGGAGCTTGGCCCGCTTGCCGAACGCTGGGTGGGGCCGCTGTTGACGCTCGCAAATTCTCTGGGGCTGTCTCGACCGTGTTTTCGTCCGCGAACCCAACTGTGTAACGGTTCAGGCTCTGCCCAACGATCTTCCCTTCCATCCAGCGGCCGTTGACCAACACCTGCACTTTGTCGCGAAGATCCCATTGGCCGACTGCGTGGTCCTCGGCTGTAAGTTTTCCCAGCCGTCGCACTTCGACTGGCCAGCTCTTTGAAACCTCAATTCCGTTATCAAGTCGCACGTAGTAAGAATTACCTCTCACCTGCAGCACTCTTGCTTCTTGCCATCCGGAACTGAGGACGCGGACGGTGTCTCCGACTTTGAAGCCGCCCGCTCCGGACTGCGATGCACCAGGCTGTAGTACTGCGGCGTTGGATGACCCAGACTGCGAATTGGCCGAAGTTCCAGATCCCGAAGCGTTGCCGGCTGCGGCTCGCGCCCTAAATGGAGACGGTGCTGGCGGAATCTCCCCTCGATGCGGGTCAGCCTGTGCTTCGGCCAGAGTTTGCGCGTGGCATTTCGCGGGTAACAAGGCCGCTAGTTGAACGCGTAACGCTTCTCCTCGCTGGTAAGCCTGACCGTATTTGTAGTTCTGATAATCACACGCGCCAGTCGTATCGTTGCAGGAAAAGACCTTGAAGCTTTGGCCATCGTTGCACACATAAACAACATTGGTCTGGAGCGCCGGTGCCTGGGCAAGAGCGCTGGCCATGGTTACAATCGCAGACAGACTCATCAACAAGAATGTGCGCATTTGAGCGGGCTCCGTTCTTTCCATGTCAGATGGGCGCGAGGTCAAGATCCCACGCCACAGTCCCTGCGTAACCTGTAACTCGGAAGTAATCCCATCGCAGGATACGACAGTTGTCTACGCTTTGATATGGCAGCTTGCCATGCCGCGCTTCTCGAGATACTGCTGATGGTAGTCTTCGGCGGGAAAGAAAGTTACCGCGGGAACGATCTGGGTCACGATCGGTTTCGAATACCGGTGCGCTTTCTCCAAAGAGTCTTTCGAGGCCTCTGCTGCTTTTTGTTGCTCCGGCGTATGGAAGAAGATGGCAGAACGGTATTGCGTGCCCCAGTCCGGACCTTGGCGATTCAGTTGCGTGGGGTCGTGGTTCTCCCAGAAAACCTTCAGCAGATCGGCATACTTCACCTGGGCGGGGTCGAACTCGACCTCGACGGCTTCCGCGTGACCCGTGCGGTCCGTACAGACTTCTTTATAAGTGGGATTGTCGGTTTGTCCGCCGATGTAGCCGACGCGCGTAGACTTCACTCCCGGCAGCGCGCGGAAAGTGGCTTCGACTCCCCAGAAACATCCTGCTGCAAATGTAGCTTTTTCCATCTTGTCCCCAGCTGGTTCGGATTCTGACTTCTCGAATTCGCGAACCAGGTTCCTATTAGATGACGAAAGTGGCGGAAAGTCACGCGCTAGGAAAGAAGGCGCCCGGTTTGCGCTCGACGGACGGCTCCTTTCGAGCTCCGACATCGCTCGGGGTCAGGCTTCGCGGGCCATCTCCACACTATTTATCCCTATCCAACTGGCCTGATCGGGCGATTGACTGCGCGGGCGTTTCATTATAAAGTCCGGCCAAGGTTGTCGCAGTCGTGTGCCCAGGAGATTTTGTGGTTCTAAAGCCCAGCCGCGCCCGGAGTGTGCAGAAATTTGCCATCTTTCTGCTATTAGCGCTGGCAACGGCGCAGGCGGCACTCGCGGTTGCGAATTTCAGCCCGCAGCGGAGGGTTGGCTACAATTCTGGGGACCAGTGGGAGCCCGCACTGGCGGCGGATGGTCACAGCCACATTTATATTCTCTTCCCGCAGTATGGCGCGGTTAGCGACTGCCCCGCTTGCACCGCTCCTACGATTGCTCTGATGGTGAGCAGTGACGACGGAATTTCATGGCAAGCGGCCCATCCGCTGACGCCTTCTTCAACGGGACAATTTGATCCGCAGATTGTGGTCGATCCGGTCGACCACCAGACGGTTTATGCCTCCTGGCTGCAAAACAACAAGCGCGACGTGATGGTGGCGAGGTCGCAGGACTTTGGGCGCTCTTGGTATTTTGCGGTCGCGGAGCGCTCGGCCGACGATGCGGACAAGCCGGTGCTCACGGTGCACGGCGCCGATGTATACGTAGGATTCAATCACGATGAGAAATTTCTGGTAGCAGCGTCGCATGACTACGCGCAGAACTTTTCTCCTTCCGTCACGGTGAATCCCAGTGCCGGGCCGGGATGGTCGCTGGCTGGCGGCGCTACGGTGGATACCAGCGGCGATGTTTATTTTTCCTGGACGGCTTACGCGCGGCAGGAACTCAGCCGGCGTCCGGTAAGCATTTATGTGAGCCGGTCCGGCGACGCGGGACGCAGCTGGAGCACAACTTTGCTCGATGTTTCGAGCGCAGCGCCAGATTGCTCGGCCCAGGCTTGCGAGGCTGGCTATCTCGGCGCGCAGATTGCGCTGGCGTCCGATGCGGCCGGAACCGTTTACGCATTGTGGAACGCAGGCGTCGCCAACGGCGGGCCTGAGCGAATCTATTTTTCTTCTTCCACCACCGGCGGGGCAAGCTGGTCCGCGAAGGCAGACGTTTCTTCCGCGGATGGACAGGTCGAACACTGTTTCCCGGCGATCACGGCAGGCGCTGCCGGCGACGTGCGCATTGCGTGGATGGATACGCGCAATAATTCGCTGTGGAATGTCTTCCATCGCAGTTCGAGTAATGGTGGCGCGACTTGGTCGGCGGAGATGCAGCTCTCAGAACCGGTACGCGGATACGATTACATCCTGCCCGATGGTTTCAAATTTCCTTTCGGCGACTATTTCTCTATCGCGATTGATAACCTCGGAAACACGCACGTGGTGTGGGGGGCGGGACGGAATTATAAAAGTCCGGGTTCGATCTGGTATACGCACGGGCGTTAAGGAAAGATTGTCGTAGGCATCTACCCCTTCAAAGCCTTCTACTCCACGATCAAGCCGCCGATCAGGTCGGTGAGCCGAGTAATGTCGCGTGCTTCGCACCAACTCTTCAGTTCATCCACAATCTTCTCAGTGGCGCGGGGATCCCAGTAGCTGGCCGTGCCGATCTGCACGGCGGTTGCACCGGCGAGCATGAATTCCGCGACATCGGCAGCGGTGGAAATTCCTCCCATGCCGATCACCGGAATGTTCACCGCGTGAGCCGCGTCGTAAACCATGCGCAGAGCGATGGGTTTAATGGCTGGGCCGGAGAGTCCCGCGGTGATGTTGGCGATGCGCGGCTTGCGCGTGTCGGCGTCGATGGCCAGGGCCACGAAAGTATTCACCAGCGATATAGCGTCAGCGCCGGATTCCTGCGCGATGTGGGCCATCTGGGCGATGCTGGTCACGTTGGGCGAGAGCTTCACAATGAGCGGGCGCGTCGCAGCGCGCTTCGCCGTGGTCACGACTTCGTCGAGCGAGCGCGGGTCGCAACCGAACTGCAGCCCGCCGTGAGCGGTGTTGGGACACGACACATTCAGTTCGTAGGCGGCGATGCCTTCCCCGTCGTTGAGAATCTCGATGGTTCGTTCGTAGTCCTCGCGCGTGTAGCCGAACACGTTGGCGAATACAACGATGTTCTTAATCTGCCGAAGCCTCGGCAGCTTTTCTTCGAGAAAGGCCGATGCGCCGATATTCTGCAAGCCGATGGCGTTGAGCATGCCGGCAGCGGTTTCCCACAGGCGTGGCGGCGGATTGCCGATCATCGGCTCGCGCGACAGGCCTTTGACGACGAAGCCTCCGAGCTTATCGAGATGAACTACATCTTCAAACTCGACTCCATAGCCGAATGTCCCGCTGGCCGCGATGATCGGGTTCTTTAGCTGGATGCCGGCGAAAGTCACGCTGAGATCCGGGGATGATTTGCCAGAGTTTTCGGAAGAAGAGGTCACTGGGGAAGTTTCTCCGTGGGAAGCCCTGCAGGATTTTCCGGATGATGCGGCGCGGCGAGCGCCTCTGTGAGCACGCGCCCGACGGCATGCGTGGGAGCGTTGATTCCTAGTAGCGATGCCAGGGTCACGGCCAGATCAACCGGTTCAGCATGCGTGCGATACGTGCCGGCACGAAAAGGCAAGCCGTAGAAAGCGAGCGGCACGTGCGTGTCGTAAGTGTAGGGCGATGCGTGATCGGTGCCTTTCGCAGGACCGACCGTATAGGGGTCGGGAACTCCCATTACGTACCATCCTCCTTCCGGCGAGTAACTGTTCAGAAATTTTCTGCCGAGAGGAGTGGCGGGGACCTCGCCTTCGGCGAGCTGCGACTTGGTGAAGTAGCCGCGCAGTCCCGCCTGTTTCATTGCCTCGCCGACGGTCGTTTCGGCGTCGCGTTCTTTTACGTGAGCGACAGCGAAGGCATCCTGATCGAGCCACGCGATGGGGTAGTCGAGCTTTATGTAGGACGCGGCGTGTCCGGGCGAAAATCGCACCGTAAGCGCGCCGTTGATTTCGGCCTCGAGTTTGCCGGCCCCAAGGTTGGCGGCGGGAATGCGTAGCTTCCTGGCAGCTTCGGGCAAGGCGGACACGCCGTGGTCTGCCGAGAGCGCGATCCATAGATCGGCGAGGCCGACCTGATGGCCGAGGAAGGTGAAAAAATTGGCGAGTTCGCGATCAAGCGCGACCGCCATGGCGGCCATCTCCGGCGAATCGGGGCCGACCTGGTGGCCGAGAATGTCGTTGGCCGAGAGACTGATCGCGAGCAGGTCAGTGGCGTGCCCGGCACCGAGATTCTCGTAAACCACTAGCTCTTTGGCGAATTCCAGTTCGTACTCGTTGGCGAAAGGCGTCGCGCCGATAACCTCGTAGAATCCCGCGTCGGAGTCGTCTTTATTCTTTCGATGCGCCGTCGAGCGCAAAACGTCTCCGTTGCTATTTTTCCAGTCGCGATCCCAGTACTTACCGGCGCGATTGCCGGCGTTGAAATCCTGCGCCCACTTGGGCAGGTCGGAGCGATAGTAGGTGGAGGTGACCCACGCGCCGCTCTTGGGGTCGATCCAGTAGGCAGCATCGGCCGCGAAACCGCCGGGCAGAACGGCCGCGCGGTCTTTCAATGACAGGCTGAAGACTCGCGACTGACCTTGCGTGGCTAGTTTGAGCTCGTCGCCGAGAGTATCGGCGAGGAGGTTGTGGGGGGATGCACCGACGAGAGTCGCGGTCGCAGTATTCGGTGTGGCATCTCCCACGAGTTGAGTGCCGTCATCTTCGACCGAAGTAACGATTTTCTTTTTCTTCGGGTCCCACCATTCGTTCGCGGCAATGCCATGGCCGTTGCTGTAAGCGCCGGTGAACAGCGTGGCGTGTCCGGGAGCGGTGCGCGTGTTGGCATAGTCGTAGTTGCAGTCGGTGAAGTTGGCGCCACGGTCGAGGAGAAGGCGGAATCCTCCGTCACCAAAGCGGTCGCGGTAGCGCTCCAGATAGTCGCCACGGAATTGGTCGATGACGATTACGACGATCAGCTTAGGGCGCGCATTGTAGGCTGAGGCAAAGCTCTCTGAAGAAAGTAGGATGAGGATGGCCGTAACGGCTAGCAGCATACAGCGACGCGCGGATGCGGAGCGGGGGAGCGATCTCATCGCGAAGGTAGTTTACACAGCGAGAGGGTTAGGCGAAAGCTGCAGCGTCATGCGGAGCTTGCTTTGTGGGCGAGGAAAGGCTATCGAGCTTCGCTCGATGGACAGCCGAGGGCGGCTGTCCCACATCGAACCTCTTAGTTTCTGCAGGGATTCACGCCCGCCCCTGCATTCATTTTTTGGGCGGTTTCCGATAGAGTAGTTGGTTCCCATGCTTGATTTGAACTTTGTTCGCGACAACCTGCCCCGGGTGGAAGAGATGCTACGTCAGCGCGGAGCCGATCCTGCCGCGGTGCTCAAAGACTTCCGCAAGGTCGATACGCAACGGCGGCAGGCCATCACTGAAGCCGAGACGATGAAGGCTCAGCGAAACCGGGCCTCGGAAGATATTTCTAAGCTGAAAAAAAGCGGGCAGGATGCTACCGCGGCGATCGCCGAGACGAAGGATCTCCGTGAGCAGATTCAGGCGCGGGAAAAAATCGCTGCCGATCTCGATGCCCGTCTGCAAGATATTCTCTCCGGCATTCCGAACCTGCCGCATGCGAGTGTGCCGGTCGGGCACAGCGCTGACGATAACATTGAAGTACGGCGCTGGAGTTCGCCGCCAAAATTCGACTTTGCCCCAAAGCCGCATTGGGATCTCGGCGCAGAGTTGGGCGTCCTCGATCTGGAGCGCGCCGTTAAGCTTACGGGCGCGCGCTTCGCCGTTTATTGGGGTCTGGGTGCAAAGCTCGAACGCGCGCTGGCAAACTTCATGCTCGATCTACACACGCGCGAGCACGGTTACACCGAGGTGCTGCCGCCCTACCTCGTGAATTCGGAGTCGATGTACGGCACGGGACAGTTGCCTAAGTTTGCTTCCGATCTCTTCCGCGTGCCGCATGGGGAGAAAGATCTTTGGCTGATTTCGACGGCCGAGGTTCCTGTCACAAATCTGTACCGCGATGAAATTATCGACTCGGCGAGGCTGCCAATTTCGCTTACGGCATACACGCCGTGCTTTCGGAGCGAAGCGGGATCATACGGAAAAGATGTGCGGGGCATCATCCGGCAGCATCAGTTTCAGAAGGTAGAACTAGTGAAGTTTTCGCGGCCAGAGAATTCGTACGAAGAACACGAGAAGCTCACGCACAACGCTGAGACCGTGTTGCAGAAACTTGGCCTGCCTTATCGCGTGATGGCTCTCTGTACCGGCGACATGAGTGCATCGTCGGCGAAGACGTATGACATTGAAGTCTGGCTGCCGGGGCAGCAGTTGTTTCGTGAGATCTCATCCTGTTCGAATTTTGAGTCGTACCAAGCGCGGCGGGCGAATATCCGCTATCGTCCTGAGGGCAAGAACAAGACCGAGTTCGTCCACACCCTGAACGGAAGCGGTTTAGCCGTGGGCCGGACTTGGGTCGCGATTGTGGAGAATTACCAGCAGGCGGACGGGAGCGTAATAATTCCTGAAGTTCTGCGCCCCTACATCGGGACCGACCGCATCATAGCTAAGAGCTTCTAACTTCTAGCTGCTGGTGGCCTTTGCTCTTGGCGTGCGGCTTTTAGTTAAAGCCAGAAGCTAGTAGCCAGAAGCTACTGTTGCGCCATTGCCAAGAAGGCGAGTGGTCACTAGACTTACAAAGGCAAAGACTTGCAAAAAGCAGAGATCAATACGACCGTCGCGGGCCCGCCTTCCCTGCCCATGAACGCCGTCTGGCGCACAATTCGGGGCTATATCCTTTGGTCGTACGAGCGTGGCACGCTGCACTACGACGTGATGGTCACGCTGATCCTGATTTTTATCTTCTTCTCGCCTTACTGGATCAGCTTCAACGACAAACCTGTACCTCGCGACCCGCATCCTACGGGGGTGTTTGTGATTCCTGACGGGACAGGCGCCTTGGTTTACCAGATCGAAGCGGTCGTGGTGGCGCCGGGGGATGACAATATCGTACGCGACGAGTTGCTGCACATCATCGAACCGATTTCCGGCAGCGTGTCAATCGTAAGGTATGAAGGCGTGATTGATCACAAAGGGAAGGTTCAGAGTTACAAGGTTTGGGTGAAGCGAGAAAAGTAGAGCGGATTCCGATCGCGACGAAATCAAGAGATACCCGGCGATAGACATTCGCCTCGCAGAAAACGATGATCCCTATTCATTTCTTTTTCCTTGCTTTGAGTCTGCTTTTGGCGCAGCAGCAAACTCCAACGCTCGAAAGCGTCCTCAAGAAAATGGACGCCGTCTCGGCCACCTTCCAGACTGCGCAGGCCGATTTCGTGTGGGATCAATATCAGAAAGTAGTGGACGAGACCGACACGCAGAAAGGCACCGTTTATTACCGCCGGTCAGCGAAAAAAATCGAGATGATGGCAGACATCAAGCAGCCCGACCAGAAGTTCGTCCTCTACAAAGACGGGATGCTGCAGGTGTACCAGCCGAAGATTGAGCAGGTCATGAATTATTCGGCAGGCGCACATGGGAACGAGCTTGAGAGCTTTCTGGTGCTTGGCTTCGGCGGAAGCGGAGAGGATATTAAACAATCGTTCGACGTCAGCTTCCAGGGCGAAGAAACCGTCGACAACATCGCAACTGCGAAGCTGCAATTGATCCCAAAGAGCGAAAAATTGCGGAATAACATTTCCAAGATTCTGCTGTGGATCGACCTTGGGCGCGGGGTCTCGGTGCAACAGCAATTCATGCAAAGCCAGGGCGACTACCGGCTGGCGAAGTATTCAAATATTCGGATCCCGGCGAAGATCGGCAACGACGTTTTCCGGCTGAAAACCACGAGCAAAACCCAATTTATCTCGCAGCATGGCTAAGTAATTGCATCTAAAGCTAAAGAATCGTGATGAAAATTGCACTCCGGGCGCTATACTGGCCGGGCACCTTTCGGTAACTTGAGTTCGGCTCATGGCAAAAGTCTTTACCATCCCGGTCCCGCCCAAGTTTGGCAGTAAGCGAAGAGAGCGCACATCCGACCCGCGGTATGTCGACGGACAGCGCCTCTTGGTCGAAGCCATGAAATATCTCGCTCAAACCGATCCTGTGGCCAACCGCCCAGCCATCGAACTAATCTCCGAACACGTCCGCACCCGCTTCCGCATGAGCGACTCGCCGCTGACCTAGGCGGTAGAGGCCTTTGCGGCAAGAACCAAGGTCCCTCGCTTTCGCTCGAGATGACAAGTTTATGCCGTTCCGCAGCTAGAAATAGAATTTCAAAGCAAACTGTATGATTCGGGGATCGCGAGCCTGCGTGATCTGACCGAAGTTGGCGTCGAATCCGAAGTGGTCTGGGTTGAAGAATTGGGCGTGGTTGAATGCGTTGAAAAACTCAGAACGAAATTCGACCGTCTTTGCCTCTGCGATCTTAAATGTCCGTCCAACAGAGAGGTCGAAGTTGTTGCGGCCGGGACCGCGTAGTATGTTTCGACCCGAATTGCCAAACGAAAAAATGGGAACGTTATTGCAATCGTAAGCAGTCGGATCGAAATAGAAGTTTGCATTCGTCACCGCCCCTCCCAAACAGTTCGCCGTCGAGGGATCGAAGCTGTGCAGCGAACGAGCTGAAAAATAATGGGTTGGCCCGATCTGGTCCGCGCGATCGAGAAAGATATTCTCCTGGCTGGAATTTGAATCGGAGAAAATCGTGAACGGCGTCCCAGTCTGGAATGCGGCAATCCCGCTCATTTCCCAACCCGCCGCCACCTTTCGCAGGAGACTATTTCCATTTCGGAAGGCGCGATCCAGGGGAAGCTTCCAGATGCCGCTGATGACAAGCCGGTGACGGACATCGAAGTTAGCGGACGCACGGTCAAAGGCGTGGTCGAATGGATCGGTATAGACCGAACTGTTGTAGCGGAAGCCGGATTGATCATCGATTGTATGCGCCAGAGTATATGCACCGCGGATATTGAAACCGTGGCTGAAGCGCTTGTCCACGGTAAGTTGGAACTGGTTGCTTTCGGATGTGCCGGAACTCAGGTCGGTGAACAGTTGGAGAGCCCCGGTAGGAGAGGCGTTGGGATCAAGCGGATTGCCGCACCCAGCTAAGGGGCGTGCACAGTCAGCATTTATGAAACCGAGATTGTTCTGCGCTTCCATAACGCTGATTACTGGGGCATTCACGTCGGTGGTGGCGACGGCCTTTCGCGAAAAGCTCCCTACGTAATCGGCCTCAATCATGGTGTCCTGAGTCACTTGATATTGAAAGCCGTAATTGACGTTCTCGGAATAAGGAGTGCGGAAATGCGGGTCGACAACGTATGCGAACTGAATCGCTGGAACGCCGAACGTGGAGCCAACCTTGCCCCCGGTAGGATAGGGGTTAGGGAGGCCGAAAGGAGTGAACGGGTCAGCGATGGCGTCGGTGGTCACGCCGCTATAGTCACTGGGAAAAATCTGAGTAACTTGACCAAACGGCGCTTCCCCCCCGAACTGCAGATTCAGTGCGCCATCTTCCAGATCATAGAAGATGCCAGCGCCCCCACGCATAACCAGCTTGGCGTTGCCCAGAACGTCCCAAGCAAAGCCGAAGCGGGGCGCAAAATTGTTGCGGTCTGGATAAGTCAACCCCCGATTGGGCGTTCCGGGGTCTCCGGGATATAAGACGCCCGGAGGTGCGCCAGGAAAAACGGTAGACTGTTGCCCTGGAAAAAATCCGATTACCTCATTGTGCGGATCTTCAAGGGGCGTGTCGTACTCGTAACGCATGCCGTAATTTAGCGTCAATCGTGGCAGGATCTTCCATGAATCCTGCCCGAAGAAGTGCCAGTCCGTCGTGCGAATCCCGTACACGGCTCTGGAAAATTGTGCGTAGCTGTCGAAAAACCCGCCCACAAAATCGGCTAGTGGATTCCCGGTGTAGTTCTCGTCGTTACCGAAATCGAAGACTCCATTGTTATCGAAATCGAAGTCAAAGTTGTTGCGCACTCTACGGATGTCCGCACCGAACTTCATATTGTGGCGTCCGCGCGTCACGATGACTGTATCCTGCCAGTGGAAAGTGACATCATGGAGCTTCGTCGGTCCTTGTGGATTGGGCCCCAAGTTGAAACTGGTGGTAAGCAGGACGGGGGGCGCCGTGCCGGCAGGATCGTCGGAGTTCACGTTCGTAAACCCAAGAGCGGAAGGAGATGTCGTGTCGTGCGGAACAGCCTGCAGGGTTGCACTTCGGTTTGCCGCGAAGATGAACTCATTAATTACTGTCGGACTGAAGTTGTGAAGCCATGATATCGACCCAAGTTGGGTTCGAACGAACGTGTTGAAGCCTGATCCCAGAGGTACGTTTCCACCTGATGAGGCGCCATTCAAAATCTGAAAAGGGAAATTTTGATTCAGATCATCGATGATATAAGACCCGTAGATTGTATCGCTCTGGCTTATATGGTGATCGACACGCGCGATACCTTGGTGCTCCTTATCTACTTGAATCGGCGAAGAAACGAAGTTGTTGTTGGGCAGATTCGGCAGAGGAAGATATTTTGCGATGTAGTTAGCCACGACCGGGTTCAGCGGAACTTGGTTATTGAAGTAAGGGTTGCCGGAGACGGGGTCGATGAGTTGCGTCGCTGGCAATAGCTCGCTAAAGTCTCCGGTCCTTTCGGCCGGGCTCAGCACCTGCAGTGTCGGCGCGACTTCGCCTTCATGCCGAAGGACACCCTGATACGACAGAAAGAAAAACGTCTTGTCTTTCCGGATCGGGCCGCCGAGAGTTCCGCCAAAGGTATTGCGCTTGAAGGGTGTAACTGCCGGCAAAAAGTAATTCCGAGCGTTCAAAGCGTCGTTCCGGAAAAACTCGAATACGTCACCGTGAAATCCATTGGTCCCGGATTTGATGACTTGGTTTACGATGCCCCCCGACGTGCGCCCATACTCGGCTTCATAATTGTTGGTGAGAATCTTGAACTCTCCAAGGGCATCGGGATTGGGATCGACCACTGCGTTGTTGCCAAGGAAGTCATTGTTGTCAGCCCCATTGACCAGAAAGCTCAAGGATTCAGAACGTTGACCGCTCACGGAAAACGGATTCAGGCTGCCATCGTCCTCGTCCGGAGGAAACACGCCTGCCTGCAACAGGCCCAGTTGGAAGGCATCCCGCTCGACGAGCGGCAAATCGACGATCCGGCGCTGAGTTTCCACATTCCCCAGAGTCGCGCTGACCGTATCCACCTGACTCACGTCTCCCGTCACCTCGATGACTTGGCTGGTTTTGCCGATCCGCAGCGCAACATCCAGGAGCGCGTTATGATTGAGTTCGAGGGTAATGCCTTTCCGCACGTACTTGTCGAAACCCTCTCGCTCGACTGTCACTTCGTAGGTGCCGATCGGAACTGAATTGAACAAATAATCCCCGTCCTTACCGCTGGTCGTAGTGCGCGCTACGTTGGTTTGAGAGTTCTTCAGAGTCACCTTTGCGCTAACAACCACGGCTCCGCTAGCGTCCTTAACAGTGCCGGTCAGCAGCGCAGTGGCCTGCTGTGCGAACGAGGTATGTGTGCTGATCGTGATTCCCAAAATCAGGGACAAACTTAACGCGGCCGCCCAAAACGATCGACGGCGCGACAAGCGCGCGGCGCAGCACAAATGTGCGTTGTGAGTCGCTTGCTGAAGCGGTAAACGAGCAAAAGAAGCTGAGGCTGCAAGCTCAGGTGCACGCATAGGGGTCCTTTTAGAATTAGTTGTAAACGGGACTCGTGTAACCCAGAATCATAATAAAATTGGGCTCTGGGGATTCATTGGGTTGTAATTGTGCAACTCAGCGACCACAATGTTCAAGCTGAATCTTCAACATGTTCCGCGGTCATAAAACGTTTGAATACAGCTTTTCACATAAGTCGTTCCAGATTTCGGAGCCTATTTATGCGGGTTATCGATGACTACGATTCGATTTGCCAATGAAGAGACCAGAGGCGGCGATTATGACCGCGGGATAACATTCGAGCGTGTAGCGAGGTTCGGGATTTTCCAGGGTTCCGAGGAATAGGGAACGCAGCAGCACAAATACAAATAACAGCCCTATCCCGATACATTCGCGCGAGCGCCAGAATCCGGCGGTTGAAAGCGCCACATAGATTAGGTTCACAAAACCAAAAACTAGACTCACCGTGAGCCATCTGCGCTCGTCGTTGAACTCCCACCAACGCGGATCGGATGGAAGCAACTCGGTTCTCGGACGCAGCCACATGTCGGCGACGCGCAGAGCCGGAAGCCAGACGTAGTAACGCAGCGGCGCAGCCTGGATGCGTTCAGCCGCGAGTTTGGCGAACCTCGCGTCAAGTTCTGGAGTCACGTCGTGATCGTGGTTGTAATCTTCAAATATCTGCGCCGTTTCCTGCTGCTGCTCCGCGGAATCAAAGGCGCGGCTCGGAAGGCGCGCGACATCGATGGCATCGCCGGGAACATTCCAATAAATCTCCTGCACAGATGCGGATTCCGCAATCCATGTCTTGATCCAGCGATTAAACCCTACCATCACGAGCTCATCGGAATCGTTCGCGTAACGGGGCGCGAGCGGTTCGAAGCGATGGAAGGCGTGAAGATTGCGCAGTGTCCAGGGAACGAGCGGTGTAAGCGCGCTCACGGCAAGAACAATTCCCGCGCGGATCATCGGCAGCAGAGGGCGTGCGCGACGTTGTCCCGGAGAATGTTCACCGAGACACCGCAGGAAAAGCAGCGACCAATATGCGGCAACAGCAGCGAGAAGAATTCCGCCGTCAGGACGCAGCAGGATGCAGGCTCCTACGGATAGGCCACATCCAAGAAACGCGCCCAGCGGCGACCGAGTTAAGCTCGGTATCGCTTCGCCTTCAGCGCGAAACCGAGCAAATCCGGAGACGGCTAAATTTAGCGCCAGGGTCGTGAAAAAGATTTCTAGCGTCTCGGTGAGAGCCGCTGCCGCATAGTCGGCGAGGAATGGGCAAACGGCCGCGAAAAGGAAAGCTGCTTTCGCGGCCCGTTCGGAAAACAGGCGGCGCGAGATATCCGCTACGAGAAAGCATGTTCCGAGATCGAACAGAACCTGAATCAGCAAGACCGCGCGGAAGTTGTTGATGCCGAAGATGGCGAAAATCGCCACCAGGAAAACCGGATACCCAGGCAGGCGAGAGAGAGTCGGCATAATGTGGCCGGAGTCGGTAATGCCGTAAACGCCGTGCTGCAGCCAGTTCGTAGCGATATCAGCATAGAGCTTGGAATCGTCAACGATGGCAGGAAACTGGAGCACTAACAGAAGCCGGAGCGCCAACGCCACAACGCTCGCCGCAACAAAGTACCGGGCATTCTTTCGAACGAGTTCGACCACGCTGAGACTATAACGTGTTTAGAAATCTCTAAGCTGCCAAAGTGCATCTTAGGCAATAAGGATTTCCGCCTTATACCCGTACCCAAGAGAATTGACCGTCCGCGGCCCGCAGCATACGATAAGCGATACACCCCTTCATGGCTGAACCCGTCTTTTACGATCCGAAACGCGCTCGCTGGAAGCGATTGAGACGCTTTGCCGATATTCTGGTCGCGGCGTTGTCGGCGCTGATCATTTTCTTCGCTTACACCACGCTGCGCGACGAACGTCTGCCCGAACTGCTGTTTTCTCCGCAGAAGCGAGCCTTTAAGGCTCTGAAAGAGAACGAAAAAGAGAAGGCCCGCGAGCGCCAGAAAAAGTTGGCCAGCCGTTCCCACCGCAAGTCGAAGCTGCCCGCCTCGGAGGTCAAACTAAATCAGGAAGAAGGAATTCGCGCGGCGTTTTATGTTCCATGGGACGCGGCAAGCTTTTCTTCTCTGCGCGATTTTTCCCGACAGATCGATTTGCTTTATCCCGACTGGCTACACGTACTCACACCCGATGGCCAGCTGCAAGGCGTCGATGATCAAACCAATAAATTCTTTGACGTTGTGCAAAGCAATCACGTGCGCCCCGTCGACGACCGCGTGATGCCCTTTCTCAAAGCGGAAGACCCCGGCATGGAAGTCTTCCCGATGGTCAACAACTTCGACGGCGCCTCGTGGATAGGAGATATCACCGGCTTTCTAAACAATCCTGATGCGCGAGCGACTTTCCGCCAGCAGGTTCAGCTTTATCTCGCATCCGACCGTTTCCGCGGTTTGATGGTCGATTTCGAGGCCTTCCCGAGTTCCGGACAACCGGGCTACATCGCACTGCTGAATGAACTTTCATCGGACCTGCATTCGCGCAGGATGAAACTTTACGTCAGCCTGCCTGCGCATAATAACGAGTTCGATTATGCCGCGATTGCGGCCCCCGCCGACGGCGTTGTGATCATGAACTACGACGAACATTATCCGGGGGCAGCGTCGGGGCCGGTCGCGTCGCAGGATTGGTTCGTCGACAATCTCAAGTTCGCGGTAAAGGCAATTCCACACGAAAAAATCATCTGCGCTATCGCCAACTACGGCTACGACTGGGTGCTCGAGCCGAAGAAGGGCAGGCTGCCCTCCGATGAACGAGACCACACCGTTTCTGTACAAGAGGCTTGGCTCGAAGCGCGCGATTCCGATGAGGATGTAAATTTCGACGACGATGCACTGAACCCTCACTTCAGTTATCTGGATGAGCACAGCCTCCGCCACGACGTCTGGTTTCTCGACGCGGTCACCGCGCTGAACCACATGCGTGCCGCACAGATGCTGGGCATCCGAACTTTTGCTTTGTGGCGGTTGGGTGGTGAGGATCGAACGATATGGCGGGTATGGGATGTTCCCGGCGATGCCGGGGCCACCGACAAACTGCGCGATACGCCCCCTGGCCAGGACGTGGATATGGAAGGCCAGGGCGAGATCCTCCGCATCGAAGACCGTCCCGCGCACGGCACGCGAGACCTTACGATCGAGCCGGATACCAACCTGATTACCGACGAAAACTTTCAATCGTTGCCTGAACCTTTTCGCGTGGCACGCTACGGTTACAGCACCAACAAGGTGGTGCTCACCTTCGACGATGGTCCCGATCCCAATTGGACGCCAAAAATTCTCGACGTGCTCAAAAGCAAAAATGCGCCAGCAACTTTTTTTCTCATCGGCATTCAGACTGACAAGTTCTCGGGCCTGGCTGAGCGCATTTACAACGAAGGCCATACTATCGGGAACCACACGTTTACCCATCCTGACGTAAGCAACATTTCTTCGACGTACATGAAGGTGGAGTTGAATCTCACCGAAAGGCTGTTCGCCAGCTTGGTGGGAGTTCGCGCCACACTGATGCGCCCTCCCTACGCGATCGACGAAGAGCCCGACACAGCCGACCAGGTGAAGCCTCTCGAGTTCTCGCAGGATATGGGCTACATCACCGTCGGCAACCGGATCGACCCAAGCGATTGGAGCAGTAATCCCCGGTACACGGCCGAGCAAATTTCGAGCTACGTGCTCGCGCACCTTCCACCTTGCGGCCCGAACGACCTGCGCTGCGGCAACATCGTTCTGCTGCACGATGGCGGTGGGAATCGCGCGGAAACTGTCCGCGCATTGCCCATGATTATCGACGGCATTCGCGCCCGCGGCCTCGAAATCGCGCCGGTTTACGATCTCCTTGGCAAGACCCGGGCGGATGTGATGTCGCCTTTGCCTACGGGCGAACGCTGGGCTGCCCGCCTTGACCGGCTGGGCTTCTGGCTCTTCGACGTTGGGACCCTCGGGATCACTTGGATATTTTTTCTCGGCGATTTGCTTATGACTGGGCGGCTGCTCTTCATTGGAACCGCGGCCGTGTACGACCGGCTGCACGAAAAGATTTTCGGCAGGCCCGCCGAAGTGGCATCGTACAAACCCAGGGTCGCGGTGCTTATCCCGGCGTACAACGAAGAGAAAGTGATTGTGCGCACGGTGCGGGCCGCACTGAATTCGGACTATCCTGACATACGCGTAATCGTAATCGACGATGGCTCGCGCGACCGGACGCTTGAAGTTGCCCGCAACGCATTTGTCAAAGAAGAAGCTGCGGGAAGAGTTCTTATTCTCACCAAGCCAAATGCCGGCAAGGCGGAAGCGCTCAACTATGGAATCGAACACATTTTAGATGCGGGGCTTTTCATTGGCATCGACGCCGACACGATCATCGCTCGCGATGCCATCTCGCATCTGGTGCCGCATTTCGTCAATCCAAAAGTTGGAGCGATCGCGGGCAATGCCAAGGTAGGGAACCGCGTGAATTTGTGGACCCGCTGGCAGGCGCTCGAATACATCACCAGCCAGAATTTTGAGCGGCGTGCCTTGGATGTTCTGGGCGCGGTGAGCGTGGTGCCGGGCGCAATCGGCGCGTGGCGTGTCTCCGCTGTGCGCGAGGCTGGCGGCTACCAGATCGATACCGTCGCTGAGGACGCCGATCTCACTATGGCTCTGTTGCGCCGCGGTTACCGCGTGGAATACGAAGACATGGCGCTTGCCTATACGGAAGCGCCCACCAACGCAAACGGCCTGATGCGGCAGCGTTTTCGCTGGTCCTTCGGCATTTTGCAGGCCGTATATAAACATAGCGGGGTGCTGGCGCGAAAGGGCGCCTTAGGCTTTGTAGCGCTGCCGAACATTGTCATCTTCCAGATTCTGCTTCCGCTGGTGTCGCCGCTCATCGACATCATGTTTGCCGCTGGCGCCATCTGGTATGTCGTGCAGAAGCATTTTCATCCGGACTCGACGGACCCCGCCAGCTTTCACAAGCTGGTGGCATTTTTCTTCGCGTTTCTCGTAATCGATTTTCTGGCCTCGGCGCTGGCGTTTGCGCTGGAGCGCCGCCGTCCCGACGAAAAAGAAGATGTCTGGCTGCTGAGCCAGGTTTGGCTGCAGCGCTTCGCGTACCGCCAGTTGTTTTCCGTCGTGTTGTTCAAAACGCTGAAGCGCGCTCTGGAAGGCCGCCGGTTTGCATGGGACAAACTGGAACGCACCGCCGCGGTGAAGTATGTGGCTTCGGAAAATCGGGATCAAGTGAACGTGCCGTAAGGCCGATCACACCAGCCTATCGAAACAGCAACCCCGCGAACTCTACCAGATTTCTCCGCCATACCATCCAAGTGTGCATCCCCGGAGTTTCGATCTCGGTAGCCTTTACGTTCTTAGTCCTCAGCCATGCTCGAAGATTACGGTTGATCGTGATCAGGCGGTCTTCGGTGCCGCAGGCGATCCACAGCAGATGAAGCTGCTGGTTTGCTTTCTCATCGAGAGCGGGAAAATCCTTCTGAAAATTCTCGGGAATTCCGCCCGAGCTGAACGCGCCGACCCAGGAAAATTTATCGAGGTTGTTCAGCCCGGTCAGTAGCGATTCGGACCCACCCATCGACAGCCCTGCAATCGCCCGCGCATTCCGATCTTTCGTGACGCGGTATTCGCCTTCGACTTGCGGCATCACCTCCGTGAGCAAAGCTTCGCTGAACTTCACGAAGTTAATATTCCGCACATCGGTGTGACTCCAAGCGCTCCATCCGAGGCGTGGGAACTCCATTGTGCCATAGCCGAGCGGCGTCACCACGATCATCGCTTTAGCTTTGCCCCCCGCGATCAAATTATCGAGGATCACGTTCGCACGGCCGACAGCGGTCCATCCGCTGGCGTCGTCACTGAAGCCGTGCAGCAGATAAAGTACTGGATAGGTTTTCTTCGCCTTGGCGTCGTAGCCCGCGGGGGTATAGACGTAGTAATCGCGATCGTCGCCCGCGACCGCAGACTTGTAGAAATGATGATGAATTTCTCCATGCGGCACATCACTCAGTTCCCAAGGCAACGAAGACGGCCCGGGAACATGAACGTCATTCCCGGTAAAAATCAGGTTCGGAACGAGCGAGGAGTTCGACGCATCGAGTGAGCGCACACCGTCGATGCTGAAAGCATATCCGTAATAGTCAGGTGCGAGCGGAGCGGAAGTGACCTTCCAGACTCCCTGATCGTCTTTCTGCATTTCCAAGGGGTCGGCACCTTCGAGGTCAAGTTTGACCTCTTTTGCGTTAGGAGCCTGTAGGCGAAAAGTCACACCGCGATCGGCATGCACCTCAGGAGAAATGATTGGAGCGGGCTCGGCTTTTTTCTCCTGGGATTCAGCAAGACAGGCCAGCAAGGGAATGACGAAGAGAAACCGCGAAATCGCAGGATGATGCATGAACCCTCACAGGAAGTTGGAAACCAGAAATCGGCAGCAGCTAGTCCTTCTTTTCGGCTACTTCGAGGCGCGTCTCAGCTTTGTGCAAGGCCTTCAAAGACCGCTCAACATCGACAGCCGTATCGCCGCTGGTAAGGCGCTGCTCGGCGCGAGCTTTCGCTTTGCGCGCGCGTTCCACATCGATCTCGGAAGGGCGCTCCGCGGTCTCGGCCAGCACGGTCACTTTGTCGGGCAACACTTCGGCGAATCCCCAGGCCACCGCCAGCCTGTGCTCGGCGCCGCCTGCGTGGAAGGAGATTTCACCCACGGCCAGCTCGGTGATAAGCGGAGCATGGCCCGGCAGGATGCCCAGATAACCATTCTTGCCGGGTATCTGCGCCTCCTCAGCCATCGTCTCGACTACTTTCTTTTCCGGCGTGACGATCTCGAGTTGAAAAGTATCTGCCATCGATCCTAAGTCGTTGGTCGTTAGTCGTTAGCCAAATCGTACTCGCAGGTTTGTCGTCCGCTGTCCCCGAAGGGTTCGGACCAACGACTAACGACCAACGACGATTCTCACGCTGCCGCCTTCATCTTCTCTGCCGCCTCGAGCACTTCTTCGATCGGACCCTTCATGTAAAAAGCCTGCTCAGGGATGTCGTCGTACTTCCCTTCGACGATCGCCTTGAAGCCCTTCACCGTATCGGCGATCTTAACGTAGCGGCCTGCCGCGCCGGTGAACTGTTCGGCAACATGAAACGGCTGCGAAAGGAAGCGCTGAATTTTTCGCGCGCGCGCCACAGTGAGTTTCTGGTCTTCGCTGAGTTCGTCGATACCAAGAATCGCGATGATGTCCTGCAGATCTTTGTAAGTCTGCAGTGTCTTCTTCACGCGTTGCGCCACGTCGTAGTGCTCCTGGCCGACGATGCGCGCATCCAGAATGCGCGAGGTCGATGACAGCGGATCGACCGCGGGATAAATTCCGATCTCGGTCAAGGCGCGCGCGAGCACGGTGGTCGCGTCGAGGTGAGCAAACGTGGTCGCCGGCGCGGGATCGGTCAAGTCATCGGCAGGCACGTAAATCGCCTGCACCGAAGTGACCGAACCTTTCTTGGTGGACGTAATACGCTCCTGCAGTTCGCCCATTTCTGTCGCCAGATTCGGCTGGTAACCTACGGCGCTGGGCATGCGGCCAAGCAGTGCTGACACTTCTGAACCGGCCTGCGTGAAACGGAAGATGTTGTCGATGAAAAGAAGTGTGTCGGCACCTTCAGCGTCGCGGAAATATTCGGCAACGGTCAATCCAGTCAGCGCGACGCGCAAACGCGCACCGGGAGGTTCCGTCATCTGGCCATAGATAAGCGCAGCCTTCGACTCGGCCGGCTTGCCGGGCTTGATTACGCCGGACTCCGTCATCTCGAGCCATAGATCGTTGCCTTCGCGCGTGCGCTCACCGACGCCAGCAAACACCGAGAATCCGCCGTGGTTCTTGGCGACGTTGTTGATCAACTCCATGATGACGACAGTCTTGCCGACGCCGGCGCCACCAAACAATCCGATCTTGCCGCCTTTCAAGAACGGCTGGATGAGATCGATGACCTTCACGCCGGTCTCAAACATTTCCGCGGTCGTAGCCTGTTCGTCGAAAGCCGGGGCGAGGCGGTGAATCGGCATTCTCTCTTTGAATTCGATGGGACCAAGCTGGTCGACAGGATCGCCGATTACGTTCATCACGCGCCCCAGCGTTCCCCGGCCCACGGGCACGGAGATTGGCCCACCCTGATCGATGGCGTTCATGCCGCGCACCATGCCTTCGGTTGCAGACATGGCGATGCAGCGCACGCGCCCCTCGCCCAAATGTTGTTGCACCTCAAGAATCACGTTGACGGGACTCGGGACGGTGAAGCCGTCACTCACGACTCTCACTGCTTCATAGATAGGCGGCAACTTCCCTTCGGGAAATTGCACATCTACCGCTGGTCCGGCGATTTGAACTACGTGTCCGATGTTCTCTGGCATAAATTCAGCTTCTAGCTGCTAGCTCCTAGCTTGGTCCCACGCTTTCGACAGCACGATTTGCACGGCGAATCTCGCTAATCCCAAATCTCAAATCTCTCCTGCGGAAGCTAGTAGCCAGTAGCTAGAAGCTTCTTTACATCGCCGCCGCGCCGCTCACGATCTCGATAATCTCTTTTGTGATCTTTGCCTGGCGCGCCCGGTTCATGACGAGCGTCAGCGAATCGATCATGTCTGTGGCATTGCTGGTGGCGGAATCCATCGCGGTCATGCGCGCTGCGTGCTCGGCTGCAATCGACTCCAGCAGCGCCCGAAAAATCTGGATGGCCACATATTTCGGCAATAACGCTCGAAACAATTCCTCCGGCGGCTGCTCGTAGATGTAATCCACCTGGGACGCACCGAATTGCGAAACGCTCTCGTCCGTTTTTTCGGTTGAGCGCATCCCGACGCCCGCGCTAATCGCCGCTTCCTTTGCCTTTTTCTTTTCTTCTTCCGTCATCTCGTCGGATTGCCGAACCGACGGTGCGCCGATATGTTCGATGGGAAGAATCTGCTCCACGATGAGCCGTTGCGCGATCACCGACTTGAATTCGTTGAAGACGATGTAAACCGAATCGATTTCTTCTCGCTCGAAACGCGCGATCACGCTCTCTGCCAGCGCTCCCACCTGCGAAAACTCCAGTTTGCCGAGAGCCCCAATATGCTCGCCCGTAATTTGAATCGGTCCAGCGCGCTCCATCGTCTCCGGTCTGGCCTCGTCGAGCGAATCTTCGGTCTCGGCTAGGCTGCGCGTTTGCACGGGCGCCACGGGATATCGCCGGCGCAAGAAATCGCGTCCCTTGCGGCCAATCGCCTCGATGTCGACGTTCTTTCCCGCCTTGGTTTCGAGAAAACGGCTCGCCGCTTTGGTGATGTTGGCGCTAAAAGCGCCAGCCAGGCCCTTGTCTCCAGTCACCACGATTAGCAAAACATTTTGCTCGGGACGCTGCGCCAGCAAAGGGTGCTTCACTTCGCCAGTCTCAGGATCGTAAATTTCCGCCCGCGCCACCAACGACTTCAGCACACTCGTCAGCATCCGCGCATAGGGACGCGCTGCCAGAGCGCGGTCCTGCGCCCGCCGCAGCTTGGCTGCAGACACCACCTTCATGGCCTTAGTGATCTGCCGCGTGTTCACCACGCTGCGAATCCGGCGCCGAATGTCGAGAATATTGGCCATGAATCGGTTGTCAGTACCCAGTTGCCAGTACCTAGTTGCCAGTTAACCTTTCCAACCCTCAAAGCGCGGTCATCTTAACTGGGTACTAGGTACTCGGTACTACTTCGCCACCGCTTCCCTGCTCGCTACGAACTGCTGTTTCGCTTGCTTGATTACATCGGACAACTGCGCTTTCAACGAGTCATCCAAAATCTTTTTCTCCATGATCGTGCGCAGCAGGCCACTGTTGGTCGCATCCACGTATTTGTAGAGCTCGGCTTCGAAGTCGCGCACTTGATTCACGGGAAGATCATCAAGGAATCCGCCCGTGCCCGCAAATATGATGAGAATTTGTTTGGAGAATGGCAGCGGCGAAAACTGGTTCTGCTTCAAAAGTTCGACCAGCCGTTGGCCGCGATTGAGTTGCGCCTGCGTGGCTTTGTCGAGGTCGCTGCCGAACTGAGCAAACGCCGCCAGTTCTCGGTATTGCGCCAGCTCGAGTTTCAACGTTCCGGCAACCTGGCGCATGGCCTTGATCTGCGCGCTGCCGCCCACGCGGCTCACCGAGAGGCCTACGTTTACGGCTGGGCGCACGCCCTGGTTGAACAGATCGGTTTCCAGGTAAATCTGTCCATCGGTGATCGAGATCACGTTGGTCGGAATGTAGGCGGAGACGTCGCCGGCCTGCGTCTCGATGATGGGCAGCGCGGTGAGCGATCCTCCGCCATTTTTATCGCTGAGCTTCGCTGAGCGTTCCAGCAATCGCGAGTGAAGATAGAAAACGTCTCCGGGATACGCTTCGCGTCCGGGCGGACGCCGCA
Source organism: uncultured Acidobacteriaceae bacterium (assembly GCA_963808195.1). GTDB lineage: Bacteria > Acidobacteriota > Terriglobia > Terriglobales > Acidobacteriaceae > Sulfotelmatobacter. Next base: position 177,200 of record CAWEEW010000016.1, read on the forward strand.
GCAGCAATGAGATTTCACGATACGACGCCGCGTGCTTCGAAAGATCGTCGTAGATCACCAGAGCGTGCCGCTTGGTATCGCGGAAATGTTCGCCGATTGCCGTCGCGGCATACGGAGAAATGTACTGCATCGGCGCGGGCTCCGACGCCGACGCAGCGACCACGATGGTGTACTCCATCGCCCCTGCGTCTTCGAGAATTTTCACGACCTGCGCAATCGACGAACGCTTCTGCCCGATCGCGTTGTAAATGCAGATCAGGTCGTTTCCCCGGCTATTAATAATGGTGTCGAGCGCAACCGCGGTCTTTCCGGTCTGGCGGTCGCCGATGATCAACTCGCGCTGCCCGCGGCCCACCGGGATCATGCTGTCGATGGCCTTCAGCCCGGTTGCCATGGGCTCGCGCACCGGCTGGCGGTCGATGACTCCGGGCGCCAAACGCTCCAGCGCAATGAAATTCTCAGAGGCGATGGGACCTTTGTCGTCGATGGGCTCGCCGAGCGAATTCACGACGCGGCCGATCATGGCGTCGCCAACCGGAACGCTCATGATGCGGCCCGTGCGCTTTACTTCGTCGCCTTCTTTGATCTCGGTGTATTCGCCGAGCAGCACCACGCCTACCTGGTCTTCTTCCAGGTTCATGGCAATGCCGGCGACGCCGTGCGGGAAGGATAGAAGTTCGCCGGCCATTACCTTGTCGAGTCCATACACGCGCGCGATGCCATCGCCCAAGGTAAGGACCGTGCCGGTTTCATCCACGGAGATCTTCGATTCGTAGTTCTCGATCTGCTCGCGGATTAGCTTCGTAATTTCGTCTGCTTTGATCTGTGCCATAGAATCAGCTTCTAGCCTTTAACTCGCTGCGGTCAGCAATTGGCAATTGGCAGTTAGCGAGACGCCGTTTATTGCCAATTGCTAATTGCTGCTTATCTTTTCTCTCATCCGCTCCAGCTGCCCTCTCACTGAACCATCGTAAATCGTGCTGCCAACGCGGACTACAGCGCCGCCGAGAAGGGATTTATCTTCGTCGTAATGCGCCCGGACTTTCTTGCCTGTGAGCTTGCCGACCTGAACTTCGAACTCCTGCTTCTCGGCGTCGCCTAAGGCGCGGGCGCTGTTGATTTGCGCCTCGGCGAATCCCAGTCGCGCGTCGAGCTCTTTCTCGAGTTGCCGGATGATCGGCTCCAGAAAATGGATACGTCGGTGATCGATCAGCACCGCAACAAGATTTCTGGTCTGCTTTGAAAGTCCATCGCGTTCAGCGATCACGTCTAACACGCGGCGTTTCTGGTCGGCGGGAATCGCGGGATTCTCCCACACGCGGCGCAGATCGGAGCTCTCGGCCAGCAAGCTGGCGATGGCGCGCAATTCCGCAATCGATCGATCGGCATCGAGATGCGTATCCAGAATCACATCCGCGAATGCCCGAGCGTAGGTGCTGGCAACTGAGGCCATCTAGTGGCTGCCCTTTCCCGGGCCATTTCCTGAGTCGGCAGTTCCCAGCTGCGCGGAGAAATTCCGAACCAAAACCTTATCAGTGGCTGTATCCACATGAATCTGCTTTTGCGCCAGGCCAATGGCAAGATCGGCGGCGTAAGCCGCGAGTTCGCGGCGCGCAGCTTTGGCCGCAGTTGCAATTTCCTGCTGGGCCGATTCCACCAGCTTGTGCGCTTCCTCCTGCGCTGCCGCGTGAATGCGCGCTTCTTCCGCCGCCGCCTCTTTCTCCGCGGAATCACGCATCATGCCGATCTCGACATCCAGCCTCATTAGGCGCGACTCGATCTCCGCCAGTCGACGCCTCGCATCTTCGCTGGCCTTCTGCGCCTCCTGCATCGCTTTCTGGATTGCCGCGGTGCGGGCGCTGAAGGCGGCAGGCAGATATTTCCGCGCCGCCCAAATAAGGACCACGGCAATCACAAAGAAATTCGAGAGCACGGCCAGCCAATAGGCATGCTGCAGACTCACTCCCGTCCAGTTCGCAATTAAGCGGACCGCTGGCGATTGCTTGAATTCTGCGGTGTCGTCTTTTTCTTCCTCTTCGCCCGCCGCTTCGCGAGTCTCGTGGGCCAACTGACGGCCGAAGCTCTGGTCATACTTTGAGTTGTCGCGTCGCTCTCGCTTTTGCGGAGTCGCTGGCTCTTGCTTCTGCGGTGCTGCAACCTGATCTTGCGCGCGCAACGATGCAACTGCGCCGGCTAGACCCACCACGCACAGCGCCAGAAGCCATGCTCCGAAAATCTTTCTTCCACTCCCGGAGGCGATTTGGTTTGCCATGTTCAATTCTTAAATTCTTGCGTTCTTTCGGATCGACTTACTTCTTCGAATCAGCGTCCCGCGCCTGCCGGTTCGAGCACACGCCGTATGATCTCTTCCGCAAGCGTCTGCGCCTCTGCCTGCAAACCAGTTTGCGCCGCAGCGCGATCTTTCTCAATGTCAGCCTTAGCCGCTTGCACCTGCGCCTGAGCCTTCTCGCGGGCAAAGTTCATGGTCGCGGCCCGGGCATCCAACGCCGCTTTGCGCCTGGCTTCCTGCGTGCGGAAAACGGTCGCCCGCGCCTCGCGCAGGCGCTGCTCGTATTCGGCCGTTCGCGCCTCGGCTGCGGCAATATCCGCCTGCGACTTTTCTACGGCACCCTCAGTCTTACTGCGCCGCTCCTCAAGAACCCGCCGTAACGGCTTATGCACAATCGTTGTGTAGAGCGCGTAAAGCAGCGCCAGCATAATCACAGTCGGTATCGATCCGAGCAGTAATTCGCCTAGTTGTCGCAGCGTCTGATCCATTGGTGCTAAGCCGGACTGCTGATCGTAGATATTAAACAAGCTCTTACGATCGAAAATCTGTGATCGATAGACCGGAAAATGAGGGCTATGAAAACTGTTAAAGTTAACATCCGAGAGGGTTTGTGTCAACGCAAAGAGCGCCTCTTTTAAGGACCGTTCGGCGAGTGCTCGGCGTTTGACAGGTGGGGACCGGGCTTCTATCCTAGATAAATGTTGCGCCCCTGCATTGCCGGTGGAGTCTGTTGTTGTATGTATTCGCCGGCGTGTGGGTAGGACGAATTGAGAAATCTTCCAACCCACCCGTCGCAAGCGGGTGGGTTTCGTTTTCATGCGAAGCTCCCGCCGAGCTGGGCGACGCGGTGGGGCAAGTCCAAAAAATCGAGCGAACTACATTTATGAGGAGAAGAATATGAGCACCGCTACTGCCAACGAAGTCACAAGAATTCCGCGCATCAACGATACCGCCCCTGATTTCACCGCCGAAACCACGCAGGGGACCATCCACTTTCACGAATGGATCGGCGATGGCTGGGCGATTTTGTTTTCCCATCCCAAAGATTTCACGCCGGTGTGCACTACCGAACTCGGCTACATGGCGGGCCTACAGCCGGAATTCGCCAAGCGCAACACCAAAATTATCGGACTGAGCGTTGACCCGGTGAGCAGCCATGGCAAGTGGGCCGCCGACATTGAAGAAACGCAGGGACACAAAGTGAACTACCCGATGATTGGCGACCCGGAGCTGAAAATTGCGAAGCTCTACGGCATGTTGCCGGCCGAGAGCGGCAGCACTTCCGAGGGCCGCACGGCGGCGGACAACGCGACGGTACGAACGGTATTTGTCGTGGGTCCGGACAAAAAGATCAAACTGCAACTCGCCTACCCCATGAGCACGGGCAGGAATTTCGACGAGATTCTTCGCGTGATCGATTCGATGCAGCTGACAGCCAAGCATAAGGTCGCCACGCCGGTGAACTGGAAGCAGGGAGACGACGTGATCATCACAGCCGCGGTTTCAAACGAAGAGGCGCAGCAGAAATTCCCAGGATTCAAAACCATCAAGCCGTACCTGCGAGTCACCAAGCAGCCGCAATAAGCCCGAGATCAAGATAGAGCTTCATAGCCGCGGATTTACGCGGATGAACACGGATCGTGTATATGATGAATCTGGATCCGTGGAAGTCTGCGTCGATCCGCCGCTTGCTTTCGGAAGCGCATGCGGCCCGGTGATCGTCCCGGTCTTCAAAGCACCCAGATTGAGCCGCTAGCGGAGATATGGACCATTGGAAGAAATTTAGCTTTTTTGCGGCGGTGGTCTTAGTTCTCGCTGCGGTTGTCGCGGTGCAGTTGACCCGGCGCGGGTTTAAGGCCACGTCTGAGCCATCGAAGCTCGAAAAAGTCTTGGCCAGGAAAGTGAGGAATTTCGCAATTCCGCGCCACGACCGCGATGAAACAAATCCTCTGCAAATCAACTCGGAGACCTTGAAGGAAGCCAGCGAACATTTCATGGCGCGATGTTCGGTTTGTCACGGCATCGATGGCAGGGGGCTGACGCAAATGGGGCAAAGCCTTTACCCGAGGGTACCTGATCTTCTCTCTCCACAGACGCAGAATCTCACGGACGGTCAAATTCACTACATCATCGAAAATGGAGTTCAATTAACCGGAATGCCCGCATGGGGCAATCCGCATCAGGAGACAGAAGACGACAGTTGGGAATTGGTTCTTTTCATTCGTAATCTAAGACCTCTGACTGCGAACGAGAATTCACAAGAAGCCAAGACTCTGGACTCGGCGCACTATGTTGGCTCTCAGTCCTGCCAGAAATGCCACGCGCAAATCTATGAACATTGGCGAAAAACACCTATGGCAAATGTCGTGCGTGACCCTCGCGAACACCCCGACGCCATCATTCCCAATCTCGCGACCAACTCCATCGCGAAGTTCACGAAGGACGATGTCGCGCTGGTCTATGGCAGCGTTTGGAAGCAACGTTACTTCACCAAAAGGGGAGACGATTACTTTCCGGAACCTGCACAGTGGGATGTGACACATCACGTCTGGCGTCCATATTTTGTTGCCAAGGGAACCGATTGGTGGGAGTCGTATTATCCCCCCGACAATATGCAGCGACCCACGGGTCCGACCTGCGATGGATGCCATTCCGTGGACTATGACATCCACACGAAAAAGGTTGCAGAGTGGAACGTGGGATGCGAAAAGTGTCACGGACCCGGCAGTGAGCACGCCGCACACCCGACGCGCGGAAACATTCTGAACCCGGCGCACATGGATTACGTGGCAGCAAGTGATACATGCATTCAGTGTCACTCTCAAGGCCGCCCGCTGACGATTCCCATCGAAGGCAAGTATTACGACTGGCCCGTGGGATATCGCGTCGGACTGAGGCTGCAGGATTTCTGGAAACTGGAAGACCACACGCTGGGCGTGACAAGCTTCACGCATTTCCCTGAAGGCACCGGGCACAAAAATCGGATGCAAGGCAACGACTTCGTCCAAAGCGTTATGTATCGGCGTGGCGTGACATGCTTCAGTTGCCACGACGCGCATGGCACGGACAATTACTCTCAATTGAGAGAACCCGCCGACAAGATATGTTTGGACTGCCACGGTCCTCTGTCCCCCAATGGGCCACGCACAGCCACACTCGAAGAACACACTCACCACAAAGACGGCAGCGCAGGAAGTCAGTGCATCGCCTGCCACATGCCACAGATTGAGACGACTATAGCGGACGTGAAAGTCCACGCCCACACATTCAGGTTTGTCACGCCAGAGATGACCGGCAAGTACGGAATCCCTAACCCATGCATTTCCTGCCACACGGACAAGTCCGCAGCGTGGGCGACTGAGGCATTGCGTCACTGGCCTGAGCGCTCTCCGTGGAGGCTTCAATAATGCCGGTGCAGAAAGAATGTCTCGAATCGTCCTTCAATTCCCATGAAACGTATGCAGGCCGAGTGTGGATGTTGATGCTCAAAAGCAGCACGGAGCCTGGTGCTAAAGCAGCATGACCGGCGTGATGTGCGGTAAGGTTGCCCCTAGCGCTAGCGGCTCGGAACAAAATGAGGGAGTAGTACCAAGAGAGATAACAGTGCTGGGAGTTTGGTACCAAACCCGAGACCAGTGGGGCGCACGCTGGTCTCACCGAACCGGCTTGGTGCTAGCACCCAACCAGGCGTTTCAGAAACCGTTTCGGAAATGGTCTCTTACTTGACAAACGTTTAACTCGTGATACCGTTTTTGAAACTGGGACATAAGTTTGAAAGGCAAACTATGCTCCCAGACCTTCCTGACCTAGATCGCTACTTCAACCTAGCAGAGCACATCGCCGTTCGCTCCTCACTCCTGTTCTTGTTGTTGGTGGAACTCTATCGACTTGTTCGGCGGAAGTGGAGGAAGCATTGATGAACGCCATGTTTACCTCCATCATCTGTTCCTGGGCCGTATACTCGCGGTCAGGTTACCCCGCCGTTATCGCGCCGTGCGTGTACCTTATCTCCGCGTGCCCGCCGCGCCAACTACTGATAAAGTTACGATGGAAGCGCATGCGGTCCGGTGATCGTCCCGGTCTTCAAAACCGGCGGGCGGCAGGTTTCCTGTCACCGGTGGGTTCGACCCCCACTCGCTTCCGCCATTTTGTTTCAATGACTTCTTTGTTTCAATGACTTCGATCACAGCTGCGACCCTTAGCGGCTGCCGATTTCTGTCGACGGTTGGTTTGTCGGTTGGCCTATCAAGGATCGGCCCGCCGAACGAGATTGAATCAGACTCTCCACTGACGCCGCTCGCTGCCGCGCCAATTCATCTCCCGTGATTTCGAATTCTTTTTCGTATTCCGCCAGCGCCTGCGGAAGCAGGCCTTGTCGTTGGTAGAGCATTCCCCACATCCAATGGAGTTGGGGAAACCGGTCGTCGCTGTGTTCGGCCTGTTCCAGGAGTTGTTGCGCGCCGGTCAGGTTGCCCAGGCTGATCTCGACGTTGGCCAGCCATAGCAGCATCGACTCTCGCCAGGCCGGGGTCAGTTGCGGAGACTGTAGCAGATCCTTCAGCACGGTTTCGGCTTCGCTATATTTTCCTGCCGCAAACAGTCCACGGGCGAGATAGGACTTAACCTTCTGGTCGTCCGGAGCAATCTGGCTTGCTCTCTGGAATTGTTCAAGCGCAAGGTCCGGGTGCCCTTGATCCATGTAGACATTGCCAAGCTCGCCCATCGCAAACGCGTCTGACGGGCTGACTTCAATCACGCGGGAATAAAAGGCGATGTCGTCCTGGTAATACTTCTGCTGGGAAATCGTCATGACCGAAAACATCATAAAAACGAGACTCACAACAACGATCGCCATCACCTTGGCTGGCCTCGCGAGAGACCACACTTTCTGGACAATCAGTTTCTGGACAATCAGTGCAACCAACAGAGAAGCCCCCGCCGACGGCAGGTACAAGTAACGGTCATTCGTCATGGACCCCTGCTGGTAGATCCGGATCACAGCCAGCGCCGGCAGCATGGGGATCACGATCAGAGCGGCAGCAAGGCCGAAAAGCGACCGGTAACGAATTGCAAGCCACGCGATAACGGCAGCACCAACTACGAGCGCAGACAACTGCAGCCAGAAGAGTGTAGTGGGCGATGCCGCTAACGGGTTGACGTAGGTACCGCCCAGGTTCCATGGGAAGAATAATTTCTTAAGATAAAAAAGTAGGATCGAGGGAGCGCTGAAGACGACAGTCGCCCAGCTATGCTCCGCGGTTGCGACCCGCACGCGGCGCATCACGGCCCACCTCACCGCCAAATAGCCTGCGGTCACCACGCCATAAGGGAACGCAGCTCTCCAGAGTCTCTGACTCCCGGCGACACGCTCTTTCAGTTGTATCCACGCAATTGCCGGCAGAATCGCCAGCATTGTCACTCCCGTTTCCTTGGCAAAGAGACCGGCGCCGAACCACATCGCGCTGAGCCACACCCGGGGGCCGAGGAGATTGTCACGATCGTCTTCTGCACGGCCGTGTTTCTTGTCTTTGTCCTGGTGTGGGTCTGTGTCCAGCAATGGCGGGTCGAGCAATGTCAGCATAGCTGCCAGCGCGGAGATCGAAAAGAGAAGTTCGCAACTTGCAGAAACCCAGCTGACGGCGTCGACGTGAATCGGTTGGACGGCAAAAATCGCTGCCCCCGCCGCCGCACCAGCATCGTTCTCCGTCAGCCGCCGGCAAATCTGGAATACCAGCCAGGTCGCCGCAACATGCAGCAAGATGCTCGAAAGATGCCAAAACCAGGGAGCAAGTCCGCCGCAGGTGTGCACCAGCAACATCCACACGGAAAATATTGGACGATAAAACTGACCGGGCCGGTCGCTCAATTGACTCCAAAGATTGGAGCCGAGAAGTTTCGGCAAGTACTCCCACGACTGCACCTGTGGGTTGTTCACAATTTGCGGAAAATCATCACCTTCAAACCCGCAAAACAGCGAACGCGAATAAATGAGAAAGGCCACGCCGCAAGTGGCCAGAGGCAGCCGCTCCGCGCGCAGCCACTGGAGCGGAGTTTGACGTGGAGCATCTTGCCTGCCGGTTTTAGATTTCTTTCCCTTTGGCATTTGACTTCAATTGCAAGGGGCGCAAAATCAACATTCGACTAGTCAGAATATGGCGTTTGCCTGCAAATTCCAATAGGACTGCCGGGCTACGCTCTAGAGCGCAGGTTTCCTGTCGCCGGTGGGTTCGACCCCCACTCGCTTCCGCCATTTCGATTGTCAGTTCGATAGATGTCCCGACGTATTCCAGATGCGCGAGACGGTGTAAATTTGTTCTTGCCATGTGAGTACAACGTGCGTACAATATCTCCTAGCAGTCGAGGTGAGTAAATCCCATGCCGGTCGCCGACGCGAAGAGATCCAGGTTTAATCTGCGTGCTACTACGGTGCAGCGCACGATTATTGAGCGAGGAGCTAGAGTTCAGGGTCAGAACGTCACAGATTTTGTTCTGTCTAGTGCCTATGAAAAGGCCGAACAGGTCCTGGCTGATCAGAGATCGTTTGTGATTCCGCGAGCGAAGTGGGACGCGTTCGTTGCCGCTCTAGATCGGCCAACCACTCGCAAGGCCCGTCTCGCCAGACTGATGTCTGCGCCTTCGATCCTTGAACGCTGAGAAGCCGCCTCTTTCTTCCGTCGAGTTGCTTGCGAAGCACCATGTTGCAGGCGAGTTCGACTGCAAGAAGCACCCATCTCTCAATGAATGGTTGAAGCGATTCGCTTTGGTAAACCAGCAGAGCGGAACTGCACGCACCTATGTGGTGCATCGCAATAACCACGTTGTTGGCTATTACTCCCTTTGTCCAGGTAGCGTATTAAGGGAGGAAGCCACGGAACGTGTTGCAAAACACCAGCCTGCCTATCCAATCGGAATCATTTTACTGGCCCGCCTCGCCGTAGATTACTCGGAACAAGGACAAGGTTTAGGGCAGGCGTTGCTAAAGGATGCCCTGCTCAGAGCGTCACAAGCCGCTGACATTATTGGTGCCAGAGCTGTTCTGGTTCACGCTATTGACGAAGAGGCCAGAAAGTTTTACATGCACTTCGACTTCGAGCCTTGCCCGGTGAATGACTTGCATTTGCTGCTCTTGATGAAAGACTTGCGAGCGCTGATCCGGCCCTAGGAGAACTTTGAGCAGAAATCAGAAATACACTGGAGGCACAAACGCTTAAGGACGCTTTGCATTGACTGCATCTCCCACCCCGCCTAAGATTGTGTTCTCAATGATGCTAAACAATGATCGACTAAGCACTAAACCATGATCGGCCAGACAATTTCCCATTACAAGATCACAGGAAAGCTCGGCGGCGGTGGCATGGGAGTTGTGTATAAGGCTGAGGACACGCGCCTGCATCGCACCGTCGCGTTGAAGTTTTTGGCGGATGACTCGAAAGATCCCGCGGCTCTCGAACGCTTCCGGCGCGAGGCGCAGGCGGCGTCCGGGCTCAATCATGCCAACATTTGCACGATCTATGACATTGGCGAAGAAGGCGGATATGCCTACATCGTCATGGAGTTCATTGACGGGCAGACGCTGAAACACCGCATCGAAGGGAAACCGATGCGCCTGACCGAAGTGCTGGAGATTGCGGTGCAAGTCGCCGACGCTCTCGACGCGGCGCACGCGCAGGGCATTGTTCATCGCGACATCAAGCCGGCGAATATTTTTATTACGCGCAGCGGCCAGGCGAAGGTGCTGGATTTTGGTTTGGCGAAGTACACCGCTGAGGCGCAGGCGAAACACGATGCCGGCGTAACCAGTTCCATGGAAACTGCGGTGAACCCCGACGCGTTGACCAGTCCCGGGATGGCGGTGGGCACGATCGCTTACATGTCGCCGGAGCAAGCTATGGGCGAGGAATTGGACCGGCGCACCGATCTGTTTTCTCTGGGCATTGTTCTGTATGAAATGTCCACGGGGAAGCCGGCGTTTTCTGGTCCTACGAGCGCGGCGGTGTTTGATGCGATTCTCAACCGCGCTCCCGTTCCGCCCCTGCAACTCAATCCGCAGCTTCCGGCGAAGCTGCAGGAGATTCTCGGCAAGGCGCTGGAAAAAGATCCCAAGCTGCGTTACCAGACGGCGTCTGACTTTCGCGTTGACCTGCAGCGTTTGCGGCGTGAAGCCGACTCGCATACGAGCACAAAAGTTGCGGTGCAGCCTGAACCAGCGGAGGTGACGGTAGCACCGTCAGCCGGCAAAGGCGGAACCGGGCGCGTCATGCCTGTGGCTTGGGCTGTGGCTTCGGGTATTGTCGCGCTGGCTCTGATCGCCGGCGCCTATGTTCTGGGAAAACGCGAAGGCCTCGCTTCCAGCATTACACCGCCTACTTATCATCAACTAACGTTTCGCGGTGGAACCATCCGCATGGCGCGCTTCGCTCCCGACGGAAAAAACATTGTCTACAGCGCGGCGTGGGAGGGCAATCCAATCGACCTGTTCGTGACCCGGCCGGATAGTCCGGAGTCGCGTCCGTTTGGATTATCGAAGGCTGAGGTGTTGTCGATCTCACCCGACGGTGAAATGGCTGTCCTGCTGAACAGTCACAACGTCGATCCTTATACCAATGAGGGTACGTTGGCCAGAGTGCCGCTGGGCGGCGGCGCTCCGCGCGAAGTCTTGGAGCATGTGCAGTGGGCTGACTGGTCGCCCGACGGCAGCAATTTCGCCGTGGTGCGCGAGTTCGGTGGACTGACCCGGCTGGAATATCCCATTGGAAAGGTGCTCTATCAGACTGGAGGATGGATGAGCCATCCTCGAGTCTCTCCCAAGGGGGATCTTGTGGCTTTCATCGAGCATCCCGTGCGGCGGGACGACGCGGGCATGATTGCGACCGTCGATCTTTCCGGTAAGAAAAAGATTTTGTCCACGGGCTGGGAAACCGCGTGGGGGCTGGGTTGGTCGCCCAGCGGAAACGAAATCTGGTTTTCCAGCACGCGGATCGGTTACGGGCGCTATCTTTCCGCCGTCACAATGTCAGGCAAGGAGCGGCTGCTGGCGCGCGAACCGGGCACTCTTACTCTGCAGGATGTAGCGAAAGATGGGCGAGTGCTGATTACGCGGGATGTTCCGCGCGTGGGCATGGTCGGAATGACAGCAGGCAGCAACAAGGAACGCGATCTCTCCTGGCTGGATTGGTCGGCGCCGAAGGATTTGTCTCCCGACGGAAAGATGCTTTTGTTTACGGAGTCGGGTGAGGCGGGCGGAGAAAACTACTCCACTTACTTGCGCGGGACGGACGGGTCGCCAGCTGTGCGCCTCGGGGATGGGCTGAGTTTCGCGCTCTCGCCGGATGGACGATGGGCTTTAGCGGGTCAGCCAAAGCCTCCCGTTCAGTTCACGTTGCTGCCTACCGGCGCCGGAGAATCGAAAGAGCTGACGCACGATCAAGTCAATCGGCTTTGGGCGCGCTGGTTTCCCGATGGCAAGCGATTGTTGTTCTCCGCGGATGAGCCCGGCAAGGGCGTGCGGCTTTACGTGCAGGATGTGAACGGTGGCGCACCAAAAGCTATCACCGGCGAAGGAGTGAACGGCAGCCTGCTCACCATCTCTCCCGACGGCACGCAGGTGGCTATGGTCGGCGCCGATCAGAAACCTGTGCTGCTGAATGTAGAGAACGGTGAGACTCGACCGATTCCCGGACTCGATATTGGGGAAGTTCCTGCGAGATGGAGCAGCGATGGCCGCTCCCTATTTGTTTACAAGCTGGGTGAAGTTCCGGCCACGGTCAACAAACTCGACCTCGCGACCGGCCACAAACAAATCTGGAAGCAACTGGTTCCGCTGGACGTGTCCGGCGTTACGGACATCAGCTCGGTTTTGATTACGCCCGACGGTAACAATTACGTCTACGAATACGGCCGCACACTTTCGGATTTATACCTGGTGAATGATCTCAAGTAACGATCTTGAGTAGGGGGAACCTACTATGAATATTGCGAATAACATCACAGAACTGATCGGCCACACACCGCTAGTCCGCCTTAACAAAGTTACCGAGGGCTGCGTGGCCGAGGTGGTTGCGAAACTGGAGAGCCAGAACCCCATCGGCAGCGTGAAAGACCGCATCGGCGTGAGCATGATCACGGAAGCAGAACGCGCGGGCAAAATTCAGCCGGGCAAGACAGTGCTGATCGAGCCTACCAGCGGCAATACCGGAATCGGACTGGCTTTTGTGGCCGCCGTGAAAGGCTACAGACTGATCCTCACGATGCCCGAGACCATGAGCCTGGAGCGGCGCGTGCTGTTACTGGCCTTCGGAGCAGAAATTATTTTGACGCCCGGACCGCGAGGCATGAAGGGCGCCATTCTTAAGGCGGAGGAGTTACTGGCTAACACACCCAACGGCTACATGCTGCAGCAGTTCGATAACCCTGCGAATCCCAAGATTCACTTCGAAACAACCGGTCCCGAGATTTGGAATGACACTGACGGCCGCGCGGATATCCTCGTCTCTGGAATTGGAACTGGCGGAACGATTACCGGGGTGTGCCAATACATCAAGCCGAAGAAGCCATCATTCAAGGGCGTCGCCGTGGAGCCGGCGGAGAGTCCCGTGCTCTCGGGAGGAAAGCCGGGACCGCACAAGATTCAGGGGATTGGCGCTGGATTTGTTCCCAGCATCCTGCGCCGGGAATACATCGATGAAGTCATTACGGTCAGCAACGATGAAGCGATTCGTATGGCGCGGCGTTTGCCCCTCGAAGAAGGAGTTTTCGTGGGAATTTCTTCTGGCGCTGCCGTGACCGCTGCTGTGCAAGTGGGTAAGCGTCCAGAGAATGCGGGAAAACTGATCGTGGCGATTCTGCCGTCGTTCGGAGAGCGTTATCTCAGCACGGTTCTGTTTGAAGAGCTTCGCACTCGCGCCCAGCAGATTCCGACTGTCCAGCTTCCGGGGTAATCACCTCGAGGGAAATCAGCTGGGCAGCACGATCAACCCCGATCCCTGCGGGCCTGCCAGCCTGGTTGAAATGCTGTGGAAATCTGGGCACTTCAGGCCACAACCTCCGCACTCGCGGGGTGTATGATGATTTTCCATTAAACCAGCCAGTCGTCTAAGTGCAGACCTGCGGAGGGGTTTCATGTCAGCTGTTTTTTCCCGTTGCAAGGGCCCTCAGGCATCAGGAAGAAAAATGAAAAGCAGCCGCGGTTTCGCGTGGGTATGCGTCTCGATGCTTGGCGCGTCGTTGCTGGCTGCAACTTTGCTAGGGCAGGCGGCGCAAGATCCCAAGCCGAACGTGCCTGTCATCCTTGACTGGAGCCATCGTCATCTCATTTTTTCGCAGCCCGCGACGCCAGAGCAAGCTGCGCGAGTGCAGCAAGATCCTCGCTACTGGTTGCAGAGTCGTCGCAGCGAGCCGCAGGCCCAGGAGCCTGCGCCGGCTGACACGGCAGCGGGTAGCGTCCGACCACAAGAACCGCACGGAGATTGGTCCGAAAACATGGGCACCGGTGCGAGTGTGAGCGCGGGAAATTTTCCAGCAAAGTATTCTCTGTCTCTCGGAACTGCAACCTGCGCCAACGCTACGAAACCCGACTTCGTGGTCTTTAGTACGGGACTGCAAGGACAATCGCCTGCAGGAACCGGACCCGCCAGCCTGGTGGCTTACGACAATATTTACTCCGGCTGCATCGCTTTCGGCAGCGTGCCGTCAGTTTACTGGGCCTACGACACGCTCGGCACGGTACAAACTTCGCCTAATTTTTCCTTTGACGGCACACAGGTATTGTTTGTTCAAACCAATACGGTGAGCAACCGGGGAGAGTTGGTGCTATTGAAATGGGCAGCTTCCACAACGGAAACGGTCACCAGCCCTGGCGCGCCTTTGAGAGTGCCCACGACTAGCTACGCCAGTTGCCCTGTACCCTGTATGACCACACTACCACTGACCACTAACCTCGGCGTCCCCAATAGCGACACGACATCGTCGGCCTTTTACGATTATCTCGACGATGTTGCGTGGGTCGGTGATGCGGCGGGCTGGCTGCACAAGTTCACCCCCGTTTTCAACGGAACGCCAACGGAGGTTACGGGCGGAGTGTGGCCAAAACGGGTGAACGCTGGAACCAAGGCTCTGTCGGATGCTGTCTTCGATCATGGCTCCGGAAGTGTATTCGTGGGAGACGTTGGTGGTTTTCTGTATCGGGTTAACTCCACAACCGCTGCAGTCACGACATCCGCTCAGCTCGACTTCGGTACGGGAATCGTCGAGGGCCCCGTCGTGGATTCCACCGCGGGACAGGTGTACGTGTTTGTCTCCAGCGATGGCAGCACGGGTTGTGCCGGGGGCGCTGCCTGTGCCCGCGTTTACCAATTGGCCACCAATTTCGCCGCTGGTACGAATGGGAAAAGGGCTAAAGTCGGCGTCAGCACAACTGGTGGAACGACGCCGAATCCTATGTACATTGGCTCGTTCGACAGTACGTACGAAAACTCGGCGAACGCCACCGGGAACCTCTACGTTTGTGGCAACACCGGTGGTAAACCGACGCTTTACCAGATTCCTATTAAGGCGGGCACCATGGGCACCGTGGTGACCGGTCCGGTTCTCGCTAGCGCCACCACGCCGTGTTCTCCCCTGACCGACATCTTCAATCCCAACGCCCCCAGCGGCGCAGCAGAATTCCTGTTCGCCAGTGCTCAGGCGAGCGGTACCCCGACGATCTGCGCGGCGGGAGGCTGTCTTGTGAATTTTACCGACACGCCGTGGCAGGCCTCAAACAGTTATGCGGTGGGCCAGGAAGTTCTCGACAGCAATTTGAATATTCAAGTGGTGAGCGTTGCCGGCACGTCCGGCGCAGCCGCGCCGACATGGAGCAAAGTTGTCGGCGCAGCAACTACCGACGGCACGGTTCACTGGCTGGACCAGGGAGCACTCTCGGCGACTACACTGGCCGCGTGGCGGGCAAACCATAACTACGCCCTCAATGCCAAAATCCTCGACAGCAACGGAAACGTGGAGCTGATAACAACCGCGGGCAAGTCGGGCGGAAGCACGCCCACTTGGAGCACCGTCGCTGGAGTCGTCACGCCAGATGGCACTGCGACATGGACCAACCTGGGCGCAGTAGCAACGCACGCCCTGGCATCCGTCGGCGGAACAAGCGGACTTATTATCGATAACATTGTAGGCTCGGGCATACTCGCCGGAGCCTCTCAGGTATACTTCTCGACTCTTGGAAACCAGACTTGCGGGACAACAGGCACCGGCGGTTGCGCCATGCAGGCCTCGCAGTCGGCGCTACAGTAAGGGAGTACATATAAATGTCTACGATTGAGTCGTCCAGCAATTCATTCAGTGAAGAGACACGCCCGGCGGCTACGACAAAAAAGCCTTATCAGAAACCAGTATTTCGCTACGAGCAGGTCTTCGTAACCTCCGCCCTAACTTGCTCAAAAACCGGTACGACAGGACTGTGCGGGGTCAACCAAAAAGTATCATGAGGCAGGGCGAGAACTCTAGGTCCGAAGCAGCTAGCACATTGAAGTGCGAACTAGCTGGTGACGTTCTGCGGTCGTTCGGTGCTTTGCGATGCACATCGATCGGGTGGAGCATGCTTCCCACGGTTTTTCCCGGCGACACATTGGTGGTGGAGCGCGTCAGTCCAAGTCAGGTAGGTATTGGAGACGTCGTTGTGGCAGGACGCGAGGGAAAACTCTGCGCCCATCGCGTCATCGACACGAGGAGTGATGCCCAGCATCCGCAATGGATTACGCAGGGAGACGCGGTCTCCAGACCTGATCGACCTGTGCTTGAGCATGAGTTGCTGGGGCGAGTGACTTATCTCATCCGGGCAGGGAGGTTGATCGTGGTGCCAACAAAGCTAGAGGGCCTCGAGAGGATTGTCGCGAAGGCCATTCGCCACTCCGAGCCTGCTGCGCGCGCCCTCGTCTATCTGTACCGACTGGTGCAAGCTTGAGAAAGCAGGTCCTTTCGTGCCAGCGTTAGCCACACAAGTCGATGTCTACAGCATCGTCATCGCGATTGGCGGTGTTGCCGTCAGAGTGAACACAACTGACGCGGGTTTTCTCGAACTGATGCGGAATCGCTACGCGGGGTTCATCAATACGCTAGCCTGTGTGGAATGTGATTTCGATGTAGAGTTGGGGCAACTGCGATTCGCCGATCCTAGCGCGGATGTCAGCGTTACTCACCAAGCAGGCCAATGGTTTTTGCAGCGTGGAGATTTCTATGCTGAGTGGGACCCAGCGACAGGGCACGGCCTTATTCGACAGACTGCGAATCCATACTCCATCGATGGCGTGCTGCGCATCGTGCATACGCTGGTGCTGGCCAGGCAGGGCGGATTCCTTTTGCACTCCGCCAGTGCCGTTCGCAACGGGAAAGCTTTTCTGTTTGCCGGCGTCTCGGGAGCGGGAAAGACAACCATCTCGCGCCTCGCGCCTGCCGATGCGACGCTGCTGACCGATGAGATTTCATACGTTCGCAAACTCGATGACGGCTACGTGGCGTTCGGCACACCCTTCACCGGCGAACTGGCGAAGCTGGGCGAGAATACTTCCGCGCCCATCGGTGCGCTCTACCTTCTGGCTCAAGGCCGCGAAAATCGCATTGAACCCGCGACAGCAGCCGAGGCCGGACGCGGTCTTTTGGCTAACATGCTTTTCTTTGCCGAGGATCAGGAGATGGTGCACAGCGCATTTCAGGCAGCGTGCGACTTTGCCGATCACGTTCCGGTGTACCGGCTTACTTTCGTGCCGGATGCGCGGGTGTGGGAGATGATCGGATAAGAATTGACCGGTGATTCACAAGTTATGAATAAGAAACTTTATATCGCGCGCAGTCCGCGAATCGCAGCCCGCATGTTGGGGGAAGAGATGCTGGTAATGTCGGGCCAGGGCTCAACCTTGTTCACGCTGAATCCGACCGCGACTGTTCTCTGGCAGGCAGCCGACGGCGCCACGCCGCTCGAAGAAATTGTCGAACGCCGCATCTGCACTGAGTTCGAAGTGAAACCCGAAGAAGCCTTGTGCGATGCCGAAGCGCTGGCCGAAGACTTAGCCAAGCACGGCATTCTGCTGATTTCGGAAGAACCGATTTCAGGACAGCCGATTACTCAGGAAGCGAACTCCAAGCCGGATGCGCCGGTACAGGTGACTCGATGAGCGCTCTGCTGCGGGAGATGGGAGAACGCGCTCTGCAACTGGGTGTTCCGTTCAGCGCACAACTCGATCTCACTTACCGTTGCAACGAGCAGTGCATACACTGCTACCTCGACCACGACGATCACGGAGAGATGACGACGGCTGAGATCAAACATCTTCTCAAGGAGATGGCGGAAGCGGGAGTTTTCATTCTTACCTTCAGCGGCGGCGAGATCTTTCTGCGCAAGGACTTCTTCGAAATTTTGGAGTGCGCCCGCTCTCTTACCTTCTGCATCAAGCTCAAGACTAATGCGGTGCTGATTCGCGAAGCGCAGGCGGCACGTCTGTGCGATCTCGGCGTGGAATCGATTCAAATCAGCATTTATTCGCACCGGCCTGAGGTGCACGACGCGATCACTAAGGTTCCGGGCTCGCTGCGCAGGTCGATCAACGCTATTCGATTTCTAAAATCGCAGGGCCTGAAGGTAATCCTTGCCAACGTGTTAATGACCGAAAACATGCAGGACTATCACGGCGTGCGTGCGCTGGCCGATGAGCTTGGCGCCGAATACACGCTCGACCCGACCATCACGCCGAAGATGGACGGTGACCGCTCGATTTTGGAGTTGAACGCGGGCGAGACCGCTCTGCGCCAGCTCTTTCGCGACGAATCGCTAGTCGGTAACGCCGAAGAGTTTTGCGCGCCACCCGTTCGGCGAGAGCAGGACGGGCAGGCGCACTCTGCGGAGAGCATGGATTCGTTGCCGTGCAGCGCCGGCCACACCGCTTGCTACGTTTCTCCATACGGCGAGTTTTATCCCTGCGTGCAATTTCCCTTATCCTGCGGCAACGTGCGGCAACAGCGGTTCATCGATATCTGGCGCAACTCTGAGCAGTTGAAGGAAGTCCGATCGATTCGCCTGCGGGATATGTCCAGTTGTTCCCAGTGCGCGCATGGCTCGACCTGCACTCGCTGCCCGGGCTTGGCGTTCATGGAAGGAAACATGCGAGGCCCATCCACCGCCGACTGCGAGAAGTCCTATGCACGCACGGGCATCCCTTCCGCCAATCTGCTGGCGAAGAAGGAAAGCCGCTCGGTGCCACGACTGATTCAAATTCAGATTGTTCCGGCGATCACAGGCAGCAGGCTTTCCGGCATTGGAGCATCCCAATCGCTATAGCGACACCCTCTTCCCTGCGAATTCCTTTCTTAATACTGCATTGACAGATGATTACAAGTATTTCGTTGCCTCGCTCGTACACTACCCGTTCGTAATGCTGGATCGGTCAACTGTTGCGGATAGCATTTTGAAACGGTCCCTCACTCTTTCAGCGAGTACCTGGACCAGACAGAGGATTGTCATGCGCAGCTTGTGCAGGCTTATTCTGATTTTATCGGCAGTGATTGTTCCGTTCGTAAGAGTTGTGTGGGCGCAGGATTCGCCTTCTCTCGGTGACCTGGCTCGACAGCAGCGCCAGCAAAAGGAACAATCGAAAGCCGCGCCGGGTAAAGATCCAAAAACTTCCAAAATCATCACGAATGAAGAAATGCCCTCCCACACGGAGCCGCAGTCAGTACGCGGGGCGAGTAAAGGAAACTACGACGTGCTTCCCGCTGCTCAAAACGAGCCTAAACAACCCGCCGAGCATTGGAAGTCGCAAATCATCGCGCAGAAAAATCAGATTGCAACTCTTCAACGGCAGGTTGACGAACTGAGCGAATCGATCCGCTTCGCCCCCGCCAATTGCGTCGCCAACTGCGTAGGCTGGAACGAACGCCAGCGGGAGAAACAACAGCGGGCAGAATCGATGCAATCTCAGCTGGACGAGGAAAAACGACGCCTGGAAGACTTGCAGGATTCCGCGCGCAGACAAGGCTACGGCAGTTCGGTGTATGACCCGTAGGGAGTAAAGTTCGACACGAAATTTTCGAGAAGTATGACGCCGCTTCCCTGCGAGGCAGCGGCGCTTTTTTGTAAGGTTAATTCTGATTTTGTTTCCGATTATTCGCTCTTTTTCGTCTTGGGGTAGGGATTTGCATATTTCAGGACCGTGGATAAATCGGTGCCCCGGATAATACCGGCGGAGTGGTAGAGCAATCCCCACGAGTCGATGGTTGACATGTCGGGAAAGGTGCAGGCCTCCAGCACTTCATCGGTCGTGCGCAACTCGACCCATCCGCCTCCGGCGGCATTGATGCCGCCAAAAAGATCCGATCCGCCCAGTTGCGTGCAATAAAGCGAGCCGGGATTGCCTTCTCCCTGCCCATTCCAGGCAACTTCCGCGTAGTAGGCGAGCGCGGCAAGCGTAGGCTTCTGGGTGAACAGCGTCTGAATCAGAACGTGAATCCGCGAGCCATCCGAGGACGAAGTGTACTGGCAGAAATTCCGGCTGTTTTCGAGCGGCAGCCAGCTTCCAATTGGGCCATTCGTGCCGTATATCGGAATGCGGCTCTCCACCACTCCGCCCGTGCTGGTGCAATAAGCCTCTGGAGCGGCTGTGGAAGTGTCGGCACTGGTTGCGGTTTGCGCGGTCGCGCTGAAGAGTGTTCCGAACGCGAGCAGCACCGTTGCGATTCCAACAAATTTTCCCGTCATTCTCATAATTGTTTCTCCCTGGGGTTGCGACGCTCAACAAATCTTTCAGCGGCGTGAAGGTCTGAAAGTCTAACACGCTCGGCGAGCGCATGAACCGATTCTTTTCGCAGTCAACCAACCCGAAAGCCTTATCCCGCGCGGATCCGCATGAGAGAGCGGAACCGGTGGTCAGCTTCGTCTGCAGCTACAGATCAGACATGAGAGTCTTTGGAAATTTTTCGTCTTCCTTCAAACCTCTCAACCATGCGAAATTAGTTCATGCCTCTTGTGGTTCGTCCTTCACGTATTCATTCCGTTGGCGTCTTTACCAACGCGCCCATTCGCAAGGGCGCTCGCGTCGTCGAGTATGTTGGACCGCGCATCAGCCCGGAGGAAGCCGACCGGCTGTACACCGGCGCGCCCCGCACTTATCTCTATGGCTTGGACGATGGCAAGACTGTCATCGATGGCGAAGGCATCGGGGCCTACTTGAACCATTCCTGCAATCCCAACTGCGAAGTCGATGAAATTAAGAATCGCGTGTGGATCGTGGCGCTGCGCGACATCGCCGCCGGAGAAGAACTGCTCTGGGATTACAACCTGTACGACGATGAAGACCCAGCCCCGTGCCACTGCGGATCGCCCAAATGCCGCGGCACTATGTATTCGCGGGAATGGATCGTGAAATTGCGGCGGCGCGCAGCACGCAAGACGAAAGCAAAGAAGCAAGCGATTCAGAAAGAATAAAAGCGCGCCTTATAGAAGGACACGCCTAGTCTTTTGCTCTAAACCGCTGATCGTGCTTACCTTGCCGCCAGCAGTTCCCCTCGCTTCGACTCGGACAGAGTGATTTGATCTTCATCATCGTCCTTGATCGTGGTGTGAGTTTTCGCCACGAGCATGTAAATCGAGGGCACAATAAACAGTGTGAATGCTGTGCCGATGATCATGCCGCTGACCAGCATGATACCGATGCTGTTTCGCGCTCCGGCGCCCGGCCCTCTCGCGAAGACGAGGGGGAAGTGGCCGAAGACGGTGGCAGCGGTGGTCATCAGGATTGGCCGCAGCCGTGTGGTGGCCGCACCGATGATCGCCTGTAGCTTACTGAGGCCGGTCTCCTGCAAGTGATTGGCAAATTCCACAATCAGAATTCCGTTCTTCGAAATCAGGCCAACGAGTGTAATCAGGCCAACCTGACTGTAGATGTTCAGCGTGGTGAATCCGAGGAATGAAAACATCAGCGAGCCGGACATAGCTAGGGGCACCGAACCCGCGAGAATAATGAAGGGATCGCGGAAGCTCTCGAATTGTGCTGCGAGCACGAGATAAATCAGGATCGCTGAGAGCAGGAACGTCCCCAGAAACTTACTGCCTTCCACGCGCAGCTGACGAGACTCACCCGCGTAGTCGACCGTGAAACCTTGCGGCAGTATCTGCTTTGCCGTGTCTTCCAAAAACGTCAGCGCCTGATCGAGCGGAACGTTGGGCGGAATCACGCCCTGGATGCGAATCGCATTCAACTGCTGAAATTTATTCAGCGATCGCGGCTCGGTCGTCGTCTTCAGAGTGGCGAAGGTCGAAAGCGGCACCAATTGGTTAGCGTTTCCTTTTACGTAAATGTTATTGAGCTGATCGGCCGTGAGGCGTTGAGCGCGCTCCACCTGCGGAATCACTTTGTAACTGCGCCCCTGGATGCTGAAGCGGTTGACGTAATTGCCGCCGAGCATGGTGGAAAGATCCGAGCCGGCCTGGCTCAGGTCCACACCTTGCGAGCGCAGCTTGTCGCGGTCAAAGACGACCTCGGTTTGCGGCTGGTCGAACTTCACATCGGTATCGAGAAAGATGAACTTGCCGCTTGCCATGGCCTTTTGAACAATTTTCTCGGCGAGTTGGCTTATTTGTTCTGGTTCGGCTGCCGAGACAATCGCGAAATCCACCGGGAAATTGCCGCCTCCCGGAAGCGGTGGGGGAGTTAGCGGAATGACCCGAATGCCGGAAATTTTCGAGAGTTGTCCTGCGGACTCCACTAGGAGTTGTTCCGTGGTCTTTGTGCGCTGGCTCCAAGGTTTTGTGACCATGCCGGCGAAGCCACCGCCGGCGTTCGTCAGTTCGAAGATACTCTGGGTCTCAGGAAACGAGTGGTAAACGTCATACACCTTCTCGGTAAATAAGTTGGTCTGATCGAGCGTGGCGTTGGCCGAAGATTGAATCACCCCGAAAACTACTCCCTGGTCCTCGGAAGGAGCGAGTTCATGCTCCGAGAACATATAGAAAGGAACCATGAGCGCGGCGACGATAATCCAGAGGGTGAGAACCACCGGTCGATACTGCAAAGTGCCCGTAAGAAGATTGGTGTAAAGGTTTCGCACGCGCTCGAAACCGCGGTTGATGATGCCGGCAAATCCCTTCTCCGAATCGCCAGAGCGCAGCAACTTCGATCCCATCATAGGCGAGAGCGTCAGTGCCACCACTCCGGAAACCACCACTGCGCCGGCTAGCGTGAAGGCGAATTCGCGGAAGAGAGAGCCTGTTAATCCGCCCTGGATTCCGATGGGCGCGTAGACCGCCGCGAGCGTTATCGTCATAGCGATGATGGGGCCGACCAGTTCGCGCGCCGCATCTTCCGCCGCCTTAAACGGAGTTTTGCCCATCTGCAAATGGCGTTCAACGTTTTCCACCATGACAATGGCGTCATCCACAACCAGGCCGACAGAGAGCACGATCGCGAGCAAAGTAAGCAGGTTGATGGTGAACCCAAAGATCAACATCAAGAAGACCGCGCCGATCAGCGAGACCGGAATCGCGATGACCGGAATCAGCACGGACCGGAACGAACCGAGGAACAAGAAGATCACGACAACAACGATCAGCAGCGTTTCCGTGAGGGTGTGCAGCACTTCATTGATCGCGTCTTGAATGTACTCCGTCGAATCGTATGGGATGCCCAACTTCATCCCAGTAGGCAACTGTGCCTGGATGGCGGGAAGAGCTTTCCGCACATCTTGAATCACTGCTAATGAGTTCGCGGTAGGCAAGGTCCATATGCCAACGAAGGTTGCGGTTTCGCCGTTGAACTTTACATCCTGATCGTAGTTCTCTGCGCCCAGCTGAACGTCGGCGATTTCGCCCAGGCGAACGACCACACCATTCGCCTGCCTCACGATCATCTGTTTAAAATCGTCCGGCGTGCGTAGGTCGGTGTTGGCAATCAGATTCACCGAGACCATCGAGCCTTTGGTAGTTCCAAGCGCCGACAAATAATTGTTCTTGGCCAGCGCGTCATTTACGTCCGAGGGAGAAATGCCGCGCGCAGCCATCTCTTCGGGCTTCAGCCAAATGCGCATGGCGAAGGTGCGATTGCCTAGGATGTCGGCGCGCTGGACTCCACTAATGGCACTCAGCTTGGGCTGAACAACGCGGGTCAGATAATCGGTGATCTGATTTTGGTCTAGGTTGCTGGAGGCAAACCCAATATACATAGCGGCGAATTGTTGATCCGCCGTTTCCAGGTCGATGACTGGAACCTGCGCTTCCGGCGGCAGATCATTCTTCACCTGCTGCACCTTGGCTTGTACCTGCGTGAGGGCTGCCGTGGTGTCGTAATTCAGCTTCAGGTGAACCGTGATCGTGCTCAAACCTTGTGCGCTGGTCGACTCCATGTAGTCGATGCCGTCGGCGCTGGCGATCACGCGTTCCAGAGGAGTGGTGATATAACCGCGGACTAAGTCAGCGTTGGCGCCCACATACACGGTCGAGACCGAGATTACCGAGGTATCGCTGCGCGGATATTGCCGGACACTCAAAGATCGAATTGCATACAGACCGGCAATGATGATGACAAGGTTGACCACAATTGCCAGCACCGGACGCTTTACGAAAAGATCAGTAAACTTCATGCGGACTCCTAGGATTTGGAACTCTACGATAGATCTTGCTAATGCTTATCGTTGGGCGTCGGTCGTTTGCCCTCGGTCGAAAGGCTTGATGCACCACCGCCAATGTGCAGTCAACGACTAGCGACTACCGCCAACGACTTCCTAGCTCTCATCCGGTTTCGGATTCGGATTGTTTCCCGGCTGCACGCTGTTGTTGACCAGAACCGGGGCGGCATTCCGCAGCCGGAACACTCCTGCGCTCACGATTTCATCCCCAGGATTAATTCCGGAGATGATCGCAACCTGATCGCCGCGGCTACCTTCGATCTTCACAACTTGCTGTTTCACGCCGCGGTAGGTGTTACCTTTCTGATCTTTCATCTCCGCCACTACGAACACGGAATCGCCGTAAGGCGCGTAGTTGATGGCGGAGGCGGGCAGCGGAATCACGTCGCGTGGCTTACCGAGAGGCAGTTCCACCTGCACGTACATTCCCGGGCGCAACTTGCCGCCTTGATTCTGAAACGTCGCCTGCACTTGTATATTGCGAGTTTGTTCGTTGATTACTGAGTCGAGCGCGGTGATCTTGCCGTTGAATACCACTCCGGGAAGATCGGTGGTGGTGATCTGCAGGCCGCGGCCAATCGACATCTTGGGCGTGTCCTGTTGCGGCACGCCGAAATTCACGTAGATCGGATTCAGCGCCTGCAGCGAAACAATCGCCTGGCCGGCGGCCAGGTATTGGCCCAGGCTGATCTGGCGAATTCCGAGGATTCCCGAGAACGGGGCGTGAATCGTTTTGCGGGCGATGGCCGCCTTAATGTCCCCCACCTGCGCTTCAGTAGCTTTCCGTTGGGCCGAGGCGTTGTCATACTCAGACTTGGAAATGACGCCTGCCTTCACCAGTTCTTCCGAGCGACCGTATTGAATACGCGCCAGATCGCGCTGGGCCTCCAGATTAGCAAGCTGGGCGGTCTCCTGACGGATATCGAGTTCCACCAAAATGTCGCCCTCTTTCACCGCCTGGCCGGACTCGAAATGAATCTTGTCGACCGTGCCCGGCAGGTCAGCGCCCACGGTGACACCCTGAATAGCCGCCGCGGTACCGATCACCTCTAAAGTTGTCGGCCAAGTTTCACGCTTGGCGACCACGGTTGTGACCGCCGTCGGCGGCGGCGCGAAGCTTGCACCCATGGCTATAGCCGTTTCGACCTGTCGGTATTTCACAAATCCCAGCCCTCCTAAGAGGGCGGCGACGATGACCAGAACTAAAATGAATCGTTTCGCCATGTATTCTCCGCAAAAATAACAAAACGCTGAATTTCTGTTTATCGTTTGACGACGGTGGTGCCCCAATAGCGGTTATCAACTATTGATATTGCAAAACGGGGAAAAGATTCAGTATCGTGGCGGCTCTCCGGCATTATTTGAGGCAGAATTCTCTGGCCAGCCGGGAGCCGCGCCTTGACTTTCCTTCCCTTATCGTTAGAGGCGAACCGGAGCGCATAAAATTGCCGCTCTCGCTAATTTTTTTGATCTGGTGCCCTGGGCGGATATCAGGTTGAGATTCTGGGATCTATAGATTCTGGGAATCAGGGAAAGTCCATATTCAAAAGGAGGTACCCGCAGCGCCGCTATCCCTCACGACCTGGCTGACTCTGTTAAATTGTTCCCCTATGCAGTTCCCTATTCATCCCCGGCGTAGCTTCGCCAGCGATAACAATGCCGGCGTCCATCCTGAGATTCTCCAAGCGATTACCCGCGCCAACCAGGGTCACGTCGTCGCTTACGGAGCCGACCCTTACACCCTCTCAGCGGTTGAGAAGTTCGAAGAGCATTTCGGACCCGATATTGCTGTCTTTTTTACTTTCAACGGAACCGGCGCGAACGTCCTAAGCCTGCAGTCTCTAACTCGGTCGTTTCAATCGGTCCTGTGCAGCTCTTATGCACATATCTATACCGACGAGTGTGGGGCACCGGAAAAGCATACCGGCTGCAAGCTGATTCCCTTGCCGCAGGAAAACGGCAAGATAAGCCTGGAGGCCGTCCGCCACGCCTACCACGGCATTGGCGACGAACACCATTCGCAACCGCGCGTAATTTCTATTACGCAATCGACCGAGATGGGGACGGTCTACCAGCCGGAAGAAATTCGAGCGCTGGCGCAGTTCGCCCATGAAAATAAAATGTTTCTGCATGTCGATGGAGCGCGCATCGCCAACGCCGCCGCTTCACTTGGCCAAAACCTACGCCAGACGACCCGCGATCTGGGCGTGGATGTGCTCTCTTTCGGCGGGACAAAGAACGGAATCCTGGGCGGTGAAGCGGTCGTGTTTTTCCAGCCTGAACTTGGCCACGACTTTCTGTATCTGCGAAAGCAAAGCATGCAACTGGCCTCAAAGATGCGATTCATCGCCGCACAGTTCGAGGCCCTGCTCACCGATGACCTCTGGCGGCGCAGCGCCGAACATGCCAACCGCATGGCTCGCCTTCTGGAAAAGGAAGTCAGCCGCATTCCCGGAGTCAAAGTTATTTGGAAGGTCGAAGCCAACGGCGTATTCGCCCAGATCCCCTGGCACGCCATCGAAAAAATCAAGCAGCATTACTTCTTCTATATGTGGATGGAAGAGGAATCGATTGTACGCTGGATGTGCTCGTTCGACACTACAGAAGAGGATATTCGCGATTTTGTTAGGGTGGTCGCGGAGGCCGTGAAGGAGTGACGGAAGATACTCAGCCCCATGGTTAGCGATTGCTTTTTCGGCCATTATTGACTAAATTGGCGCATTCCCCTATTGCGCCCGCGTTAAAATCGACTATCCGGTCCCAGGAGTGTTCATGAGTCGGAAGTGGCTGAGCATTATCGCTCTTATTGCTACCGCGAGCTCTCTGCTCGTTGTTTCCAGTTGCGGTGATCCGCAAGAGTTGGTGAGCATCACCGTAAACCCCACCACGGAAACGATTGGGGCCTCGAATATTCCCGTGCAGGCCGATGCCGGCATCCAAGTGCAGCTAAGTGCGCTCGGCACATATATTCATCCCCCTGTCACCAAGGACATTACCGATCAAGTCACCTGGGCTTCCAACACTCCTCAGTTGGTGACCGTCAACTCAACGGGCCTGATGGTAGCGACAGGAGAGCTTTGTGGTGGAGGCTTAGTTTCGGCCACAATCACCACAAATCACGATGGCTCGGGTTTATCTTCTTCGGGAGCGATCGTGACGGGATTAATGACCGCGAACGTCGTTTGCTTCACGGGCAACGGGAGCGGTGGAAGCGGGGGTTCGGAACCGGTTCTGACGGTCAACTTCTCTGGCAACGGCACCGGTGTTGTGGCGAGTACGACTTCGGGTTTCACCTGCTCAAGCACAAATGTCAGCTGCGTCGATAGTTTTCCATCGGGCACAGCCGTTACTCTGACCGCCAATCCAGTTTCTCCTTCCACGTTTGGAGGGTGGTCCGGCGGTTGTACGGGTACGAGCACCTGCACACTCCTCTTAGAGACGGACACCACCGTGACGGCAACCTTCAACTGAGAAAGATCGGAGAAACCGGCAAGGTCTTCCATCCGTCACTCCTCTTCATTTAAAAGCTTTTCCAGCGTAGCTTTGTGCTTAACGGGATATTTTTTCTTGTGCGGAACTACCTTCGCCGCGGGAGGCGCGCCCATGCGTTCCCGCGCCAGCTCTTTCACGGCCTGCACGGCTTCAAACCGCTTCACTTTCTTCTTGCGCGCCATAACATACATGTTGCCATAGCATTGTCTGCCGCAAAACTGTAATAATTGTTCTGTCGATTTTGAGTTGACCGCCGGACAGCAAAAACTCTGACCGGCGAACGACGAGCGACAAACGAGCCATCATGGAAGAACGCGATTTTTTCGACGAACGTACTGAGAAGAAGATTGCAACCCTAAACTGTCCCCACTGCCACCAGCCCGCCGAGTATGACGTCACATGGGTGGTACGCACCAAGAAACGCCAGCTTCCCGGCGGCCGCGCCGACGAGCGTGACCGCGCCCGCTTCGCCAAGGCTCGCTCCTACATGCTGCGCAAAGACGACCTTATGGCCTGCAAGAATATGCGTTGCCGCAAACGCTTCGAAATTTCCGGTGTGCAGTCCGTGGTGTTTACCGAGTGATTTGGGACGCCTACTGATTAAGCAGTTGGCAATTAGCATTTTGGGCTCAACAAGCGCCGCACGGGCCTCGCCCTTCTTTTTCTCTTTAACATCCACCCTTCCTTTAGGCCGCGTTTGCTAATTGTCAAGTGCTAATTGTCAAGTGCTCGTTTATACTGACAAGTTTTCCATCGGACGCCCGAGGCTACAGGGACAAGGAGTCATGTTTTGAAAATCCTGGTTTGCATGAAACAGGTGCCGCAGAAAGATGCGCCGCTCAAGCTCAACGAAACCGGCGCATGGATCCGCGAAGACGTTTCCTATGAAGTGAACGAGCCCGACGCTTTCGCTCTTGAAGAGGCGTTGCGCCAAAAAGAGAAGCATACCGGAGAGGTGGTGGTCATCACCTCCGGCCCGGCACGAGCACAACAGGTGCTTCGCGAAGCTCTGGCCAAGGGTGCCGACCGCGCCATTCATCTGGAGGACAATGCCTTCGTCGGCCTCGACGCTTTCAATACGGCGAAGGCCTTCGCCGCCGCGATCAAAGATGAGAAATTCGATCTGATCTTCACCGGCTTGCAATCCGACGATTACGGGTACGCGCAAACCGGCGTTATCCTGGCCGAGCTTTTGGGTTGGCCGCACGCGACCATCATCATGCAGATTGAAAAGACAGACGGAGGCATCAAAGTAAAGCGCGAACTCGAAGCGGGATTCTTTCAATTCGTCGACATGCCCTTGCCCGCCGTGCTGACGATCCAATCCGGCATCAACAAGCTGCGCTATGCGACGCTGATCGGCATCAAGCAGGCCAAGAACAAGCCGCTGCGCAAAGTGACGCTCGCCGAAGTGCAATCGGCCATCGGCGACAACCTGCAAAAGATCGAACGCCTTTATGTTCCGCAGAAAACGAAAAAGACCGAGCACATTGAAGGATCGCCGGCGGAGATCGCGAAAAAGTTAGTGGATAAACTGCGCAACGAGTTGCGCGTGTTGTAAATGATCGTGTGGGTTGAGCCATGTGCGCTAAGTGGAGCCCGGATTATTTTCACCTAAGGATTTGTGACGTGACCCTTTTGTCCCAAACGCCGTCCTCCCAGAATTGGAGTGCGGCTTGCTATGCGGCCAATGCTCATTTCGTGCCTGCACTCGGGCAGCCTGTGTTGGATTTGCTCCAGCCGCAGCCCGGCGAGCGCATTCTCGATCTGGGTTGCGGAGACGGAGTCCTCACTGGAAAACTGGTCGCGCTCGGCGCCAAGGTCATCGGCATCGACAGTTCTCCTGACATGATTGCCGCATCACGCCGGCGCGGGATTGACGCAAGAATCATGGACGCCAGATCACTGACGTTTGAAAACGAATTCGACGCAGTCTTTTCCAACGCCGCGCTGCACTGGGTGAAGAACGATCCGGACGCGCCAATTGCCGGTGCATTCCGCGCGCTGGTGTCGGGAGGAAGATTCGTTGGGGAATTGGGCGGACACGGCTGTGTCAGTACGATTACCGTTGCGCTCATGGTCGCACTTGAGCGCGGTGGCGTTCCGGATGCCGCTTCGTGGATTCCGTGGTATTTCCCGACTGTCGACGAATACGAAACGCGTCTGCGATGGGCCGGTTTTGTGCCGCAGAGTGTGCAGTTGATTCCCCGCCCCACGCCGCTGCCAACCGGAATGCGCGGGTGGCTAGAGACATTCGCCAATCCATTTTGCGCCGCTCTTCCGCAGAATGAGCGCGGCGACTTTCTTGACGAAGTCACGGCATTGCTTAAACCGGTTCTGTGCGATTCTCAGGGGCGCTGGACCGCAGACTATATCCGCCTTCGCTTTGCTGCGATCAAGCCCTGAGCCATGGAGCGGATCTCATCGCAAGCGCGGCAACAGAAGGCTCAGCGTATGGGCATCGTCCCACAAGGACGGCACCATAAAACGCTCTCTTGAAAGGATTTAATGTCTGACACCATCCTTGTAATCGTCGAACAGCGCGAAGGCAAACTCAACCGCGTCTCATGGGAGACCGTCGCCGCTGGGCAAGCCATCGCCGCCGCCACCGGCTGGGCGCTCGAAGCAGCAGTCGCCGGAGCCAATCCCACCGGTTTTGCTACCGAAGTCGCCGCGAAGAAAGTTGCCAAGGTCTACGCGGTAGAGTCGCCGAAGCTTGAACCTTACACCCCTGACGCCTTCGCCGCCGCACTCAAACAAGTTGTAGCCACAAAGCAGCCCAAGCTTGTCTTGATGCCGCACACCTATCAAGTGCGCGACTTTGTCCCCAAGCTTGCCACGGCCATGGGACGCGCCGTCATCAGCGATTGCATCGGCTTCAGACACGAGAACGGCAAGCTGATCTTTACCCGGCAGATGTTTCAGGGAAAATTCGCCGCCGATGTCAGTTTCAATTCCGATGCCCCGTGGTTTGCTACCTTTCAGAACGGCGCATTCCGCGGAGACAAAGCCGAGGCTGGCGCCAGCGCCGCCCCGGTCGAGACGATAACTGTGGAGATCGCCGACAACGTCATTCGCAACAAACCACAGGAAGTGTTCAAAGAGGCCAAGCAGGCGGTCGATCTAACGCAGGCCGAAGTGATTGTGGCCGTAGGCCGCGGCATCAAAGAACAAAAAAACATCGAGATCGCGAAGCAACTTGCCGACGCGCTTGGAGCTGATCTTGCTGCCTCACGTCCCATCTGCGACAACGGCTGGCTCCCGATGGACCGCCAGATTGGCTCATCGGGCCAGACGGTCGCGCCCAAGCTTTATCTCGCCCTCGGCATCAGCGGCGCCATTCAGCACATCGTCGGCATGAAGGGATCGCGCACTATCATTGCCGTGAACAAAGATTCGGAAGCGCCGATTTTCGAGATCGCCGACTACGCGATCGTAGGAAATCTGTTCGACATCGTCCCGCCGTTGACTGAGGAAGTGAAAAAGGCGAAGGCAGGAAGCTGATGTCATAGCAGCGGATTCGGAAGTACACATGAAAGATTACAAAGCCATCTTCGATGCCGTCGAGGCGACGCTTTTCAAGATTGGCTCCCGCAATGTTCCCCGCGACCAAATACTAGCCGAACTAGAACCCTGCAAGCATCTTGAAGGAAAACGCCTTGCGGACGATGAGTACTACAGAAAGCTCGTCTACATCGCCTTCTACTCAGGTTTCCGAGCCAAACGGTCACGGATAAGCGGTCTATCATTGACCCCATTTTCCGGGCTACGAGCTTGTTGCTGACTACGGCTCCCGGGAACTCCAAAACATCCTTAGCGACCCGCGGATGAGTCGGAACCGTTTGAAAATTCAGCCTCTATTGAAAATGCCAAGAGATTCAAGGCCGTCGTTCGTGAGCACGGCTCTTTCTATGAGTACGTTCGTTCCCTTCCGCCCGTGCGGTCCGATGAGGAACTAGTCGGGTTAAGGGATAAGTTTCGGCGGCTCTTTAAGTACTTGGGTGAGAGGACAGCTTTTCACTTCATGATGGACATCGGGATCCCCGTGATCAAACCAGATCGGGTCATCGAGCGGATTTTAAAATGCCTTGGGCTGGTCCAGGAAAGTATGGAAGGTGATGCGCGGTACATTGCCTTGATTCAGGAAGCGAGAAAATTCTCGCACGCGACTGGGCACCCTATTCGGTATATTGACATTGTTTTTGTTGATTACGGCCAGGCGCAGAACACGGAAATCGGCATCGATCAAGGTATATGCCTGGAGGTTAATCCTTCTTGTCCGATTTGCGGCGCGACAAAGTACTGCGATTATTATGCAAGAAGGCAGAGAGCTTAGAGACATGAAACTCACAGCAGTTTTTGAAGAAGTACCAGAATCCAGGGCGGCGGCTACATTGCCTATACCGAAGAGTTGCCAGAAGCGATTTCTGAGGGTGATACTTTAAGAGAGGCACGAGACAATCTTCGGGATGCGGTACGACTATTGCTCCTGACGAGGAGGGAAGATGCCTAGGGCGACCAAACAAGTGGCGGGCGGGCGAAAGAAAAAGGCAAAACTTCCTGAACGCAGCCAGGCGCTGCTGGATCGGATACGCCGCCGACGCGAACAGATTCGAGAGCGGGTGGGAGTTCTTTCCGATAGCTGCGAACTCATCCGCGAAGAAAGAGACCGTCGATTCTGAACTACGTGGTTGATGCCAGCGTTGCGCTGAAGTGGTTTCTGCCCGAGAGTGACAACTCCGGAACAGAGAGAATTTTAACAGCGTTCTTGACCGGAACAGTGAGCTTGTACGCGCCGGATTTGCTGTTGGTCGAAGCCGCCAGTGCACTATGGCGGCGAACAGTCGTCCTGAGAGAGTTGGCGACTTCCGACGCGAAGGCAATTTACAGGGATCTGCTTACGCTTCCCCTAAACTTCCAACCATCGGAGCGTCTAGCTGCTTCCGCTTTTTCTTTTGCGATCACGCATCGTCACTCGGCGTACGACTCTGTGTACTGCTCACTGGCAATCGAGATGGATTGCGAATTCATCACGGCCGACAGGAACCTCGTGTCGAAGTTAGGGCGGGCGTTGCCGTTCATTCGGCACATCTCCACGATTAATCTATGAGCTTGATCTTCCGCAAACCCATCGAAGGCGTCGAGCGCCCGCAAATGCCCGCCGATGTAGTTATCGTCGGTGGCGGCCCGGCCGGCATGGCCTGTGCACTGCGCCTGTCGCAACTCATCGACGCACACAACGCAGCACATCCAGACTCGCAACTCAGCAAAGAAAACATTTACGTGCTCGAAAAAGCCCGCGAGATTGGCCAGCACTGCCTCTCCGGAGCGCTGCTCGATCCGCGATCTATGCGCGAACTCCTGCCCGGATTCGAGAAAGAAGCTCCGCTCGACGCCGAAGTCAAAAAAGAAGCAGTTTATTTTCTGACACAACAAAGTAAATTCAAGCTACCCATCACTCCGCCGCCGCTGCGTGATCACGGCAACTATGTCATCTCGCTGAACCGTTTCGTGAAGTGGCTGGGCGGCAAGGTGGAAGAGACCGGCATCACCATCTTCACCGGATTCGCCGGCTCGGAACTTTTATTCGATGGCAACCGCGTCATCGGCGTTCGCACCGACGATAAAGGTGTCGACAAGGAAGGCCATCAGAAATCGAACTTCGAACCCGGCTACGACCTCAATGCAAAAGTCGTGATCCTCGCCGAAGGACCGCGCGGATCGTTGACCAAGCAACTCGTAGATAAGTTCGATCTCGTCAAGAATGCCAACCCACAGACTTACGGCGTGGGCGTGAAGGAACTCTGGGAGGTTCCCGCAGGCCGCATCGCGCCGGGCGAAGTCATTTATACGATGGGCTGGCCGCTCACCACAAAAGAATACGGAGGCGCGTGGATTTACGGCGGCAAAGACAACGTGGTCTCGCTCGGTTTCGTCACCGGACTGGATTATCCCGACCCGCGCCTCGATCCACAGCGCGTGCTGCAGGATTTCAAACAGCATCCCTTCGTCGCGAAGCTCCTGGAAGGCGGCAAGATGATTCGTTACGGCGCGAAGTCGATGCCTTACGGCGGCTGGTGGGCGATTCCGCCCGTCGCGGGCAACGGATGGATGATCCTCGGCGACTCCGCTGGATTTCTCAACTCGGCACGGCTCAAGGGGATTCATCTCGCGATCAAAAGTGGCATGCTCGCCGCCGAAACGGCGCTCGAAGCGCTAACCAAAGACGATTCGTCGGCCGCCTCGTTAAGTTCGTATCAAAAGAACGTGGAATCGAGTTGGATCAAAGACGAACTCTGGAAAGTGCGCAACATGCACCAGGGCTTCGAGCACGGATTCTATGCCGGCATGTTTCACACCACCCTGCAAATGGTCACTGGCGGACGGGGCGTAAGAAATCGATATCCTGCACATGCGGGTTACGAGCACATGCGAAAGCTCGCCGAGTTGCCTGCCGACGGCGGTGCAGAAGCTCATCTGCTCGGCCCGGCCAAAGGCGACGGCAAACTTACTTTCGACAAGCTCACTGATCTTTATCATTCGGGGACGAAGCACGAAGAAGACCAGCCCGCGCACCTGGTCATCGACGATACGAATATTTGCAACACGCGCTGCGTGAAAGAATTCGGCAGCCCCTGCCAGAATTTCTGCCCCGCGAACGTCTACGAAATGCTCGACGACGCGAGCCAGCCGAACGGCAAGCGCATCAGCCTTAACCCATCGAACTGCGTGCACTGCAAAACCTGCGACATCGCTGATCCGTACCAGATCATCACCTGGGTGCCACCGGAAGGCGGCGGTGGGCCGAATTATGACGGCATGTAAATATCTCGAGAGTGAATTCAGGGAGGCAAGAGATGACTCTGCGACGATTGATGGAACAACTTATATCACTCGCGGTGTTCGCCATCGCCGCTGTTGCGCAACAGGCCCCACACCAAATTCCTTCGACCGGCTTCGCCGGACTTGATGAGTATCGCGCCCGCCGGATTGCGATCTTCTTCGATGACTTTGGCCAGCTGGCGCGCTACCGCGAAGCCAATGCCGCATTAAAGCCGCCTGCACCCGGCGAGAATCGAGTTGTCTTCTTCGGCGACTCCATCACCGATATATGGCATCTCGACCAATATTTTCCTAGCAAGCCTTACCTCAATCGCGGCATTGGCGGGCAGACCACGCCGCAAATGCTGGTTCGCTTCCGGCAAGATGTGATCGACCTTCATCCAAAGGTGGTCGTCATTCTCGCTGGCACCAATGACATCTCCGGAAATACGGGCCCGATGCGGCTCGAAGACATCGAGGCGGATTACGCATCGTTGGCAGAGCTGGCGGAGGGGCACGAGGTCCGTGTCGTGTTTTCGTCGGTGCTACCGGTGCAC
Source organism: uncultured Acidobacteriaceae bacterium (assembly GCA_963808195.1). Classification (GTDB taxonomy): domain Bacteria; phylum Acidobacteriota; class Terriglobia; order Terriglobales; family Acidobacteriaceae; genus Sulfotelmatobacter. Next base: position 212,021 of record CAWEEW010000016.1, read on the forward strand.
AACTACACGGAGAAGTCGAAGGATTTTTTTGCGCAACGCTCTCCGGAGAAAATCCTTGAGCTGAACCGCTGGCTCAAAAATTATTGCGAAAGTCACCGCCTCGTGTATCTCGACTACTTCAGCGCAATGGTCGACGACAAGGGCTTGCTAAGAAAAGACCTCGCCGATGACGGCCTGCATCCCAACGCTGCGGGATATAAGATGATGGCTCCCATGGCCGAGGCGGCGATTCAGAAAGCGATAGGAACAACGAAACCTTGAATCCTACCTTCGATCCACGCGCGTCCTATAATTGATTTACGCGCGTCACTATGCTGTGATCGCATTTGGCAATTAGCACTTGGCAGTTGGCCCGGTGCCTGTCGTTGTGCAGGTATCTCAAGAGCTAAATGCTAATTGCCAAGTGCCAATGGCTGCTCTCACCGACAAATTCGGCCGCCGCATTTCCGACTTGCGGATTTCGATCACCGACCGCTGCAACTACAAGTGTGTCTACTGCCGCACCGGGAACGAAGGCGCGCTATATGGAGACTTGCCGTTCGCCGATTATCTGCGGATGGCGCACGTGCTCGTCGGGATGGGGATCACGAAGATTCGCCTTACCGGGGGAGAGCCGCTGCTGCGTAAGGGGGTCGTCGATTTTGTCCTGGAGCTGGCAAAGCTTCGACCCACCGAAAATGGAGCCCCGGACGCTTTCGTCCGGGGTGGGGTCGTGCCATCGACGGACGAATGCGTCCGCCGCTCCATGGCCGGTGCAAATTGCGAGCCGCTCGACATCGCACTCACCACCAATGGCCACCTGCTCGCCGATCTTGCGCAGCCGCTGAAAGCCGCCGGCCTGAGCCGGGTTACCGTCTCCATGGACGCGGTCGATCCGGATCGCTTCGCCCGCATCACGCGCGTGCCCAACGGCTACGACCATGTGCTCAGCGGCATTCGCGCCGCGCGCCGTGCCGGCTTGTGGCCGCTGAAGGTGAATTGCGTGCTGATGCGCGGCTTCAACGAAGACCAGATCATTCCGTTCGGAATGTTCGCGCGCGAAGAAGGCGTGACCGTGCGCTTCATCGAATTCATGCCGCTTGAAGAAGACCGCACGTGGTCGCCTGCGACGGTGGTCACGCTCGACGAAATTCTGGCGCGCATGGCCGAGTACCGGCCGCTGGTCGAAATCCCGCACGCGCGTTCTGAGACGGCGCGCCGCTACCGCTTCGACGACGGCGTCGGCGAAATCGGCATCATCGCTCCGGTGTCGCATCCCTTCTGCGGACACTGCAGCCGCATCCGCATCACCAGCGACGGCAAGATCCGCACCTGCCTGTTCTCCGTGTGGGACCACGATCTGCACGCCCAAATGCGCAGCGGCGCCAGCGACGAAGAGTTAGCAGATTTCATCCGCGGCGTGATTCAGAAAAAAGAAGAACGCCACCACATCGGCGAGCCGGACTTTGTGCCGGCGTCGAGGACGATGGTGCATATCGGGGGATAGAATGCCCTCTTAAGAAAGTCCCAGAGGAATTGATAACGCCGCAAACGATCCCGTGGAACCCCGGACGCCCTCGTCCGGGGGCAGTTTCGCTACAGTTTCCCCTAGGTTGTGCCGCTTCCTGGGCGGACGAGGGCGTCCGCCCCTACACGTTCTGCCTGGGATTTCGCTAACATGCCCTTGTGAAGACACGGCTGCTCATCTGCTTGTTTCTCTTTTACGTTGGCACGAAAGCGTCCGCACAGGCCATCTCTTACCTTGGCTTCGACCGCAACACCTATCCCGGCGACGCCAACCTCAAAGCCCTGCACGAAACTTTCTCCTACACCGGCTACTGGCTCAACCACCCTCCCGGCGAGCGCACCAACACCTGGACCGGCCACCGCACCGCCGTCGAATCCGTCGGTTTCGGCTTCCTCGTGCTCTTCAATGGACGCGTCTACGCTGAGCTCAAATCCGCCGAACTGAAATCCGTTGCCCACGCAACCAAACTTGGCAACTCTGACGCGCAAGCCGCCACCGCCGCCGCGCGTCGCGAAGGTTTTCCCGCGCACACCATCATCTTCCTCGACCAGGAGCAAGGCGGACGCATGTTGCCCGAGCAGAAAGCCTACATTTACACATGGGTCGACGGCGTTACCGCTGCCGGGTTCCGCGCAGGAATCTACTGCTCCGGCATCGCAGCAGCCGATGACGGCAACGTCGTCACTGCGGAAGACATTCGTGCTAACGCGGGCTCGCGCGCCATCGTCTATTGGGCCATCAACGACGCTTGCCCGCCTTCACCCGGCTGCGTATTTCCAGTCCGGCCGCCGCGTCCCACGCAGAGCGGTGTTGCCTTTGCTGAGGTGTGGCAGTTCGCGCAATCGCCACGGCGCAAAGACGTGGCGGCGCATTGCACGAATTACAGTTCAGACGGCAACTGTTATCCGCGGGGAGTTGCGGCGGCACAGCAACTGCATCTGGACCTCGATACGGCCACATCGGCCGATCCATCCCACGGCCGCTGACTGTGCGGCTCTGGCCGTGGCGAAGAAAGAGTCGAGCTGCGCTCGACGGACAGCCGGGAGCGGCTGTCCCCACATGGGACTCTCTGCCAATTCTTAGACTGGCTCGAGCCCAGCCGCTTGCACTTGCTGCACTCCCCGTGCACAATAGACACGGAGTTCGTGGCCGCGAAACTTGTATCCCGTGGCCCGTGCTGAGCATCCAATAATTTGTACGAGCGGTAAGTGGCTTCAACATCCCCGCAGGCTGGGCGCTGAGTTGAAAGAAGAAGCGCAGTGAGTCTGCTGGAGCCGCTGGAAGCTTTCAACAACCCCGTTCCAATGCGAGCTGAGAAACAGGCAGTTTTGCCGGCGCGTCTTTGGAGCTGAAAGCGAGTCAAATATGGCCACGGCAGTTGCTGTCTGCAGTTTGGAGAATTATCTCGCTCTTCCCGACCATACCCTGGACGAGCGCATTCGTACGGCCCGCAAGGCTTTGGGCCGCGATCTGGTCATCTTAGGTCACCATTACCAGCGTGATGAAGTGATCCAGTTTGCCGATTTCCGCGGTGACTCTTACAAGCTGTCGCAGGAGGCCGCGAAGGCGGGCGGGAAGTACATCATTTTCTGCGGCGTGCATTTCATGGCGGAAAGTGCCGACATTCTTGCGCGTCCCGGACAGATCGTAATTCTTCCAGACCTCAACGCGGGATGCTCCATGGCCGACATGGCCGACATTTCGCAGGTCGAAGATTGCTGGGAGCAATTAGAGCGCGCAGGCGTGGCCGGTGTCGACGGACCCGGTATTACGCCCATCACTTACATCAATTCAACTGCGGCCATTAAAGCCTTCGTGGGCGAACATGGAGGCGTGGTGTGCACCTCGTCGAACGCCGCCGGAGCGATGCAGTGGGGCTTGGCGAAGAGTTCGAAGCTGCTCTTTCTTCCCGATCAGCACCTCGGGCGCAACACCGGTCATACGCTCGGAATTCCGCTCAACGAGATGGTGGTTTGGGATCCGTATCTCATTAATGGCGGGCTCACTCCGGACCGCTTGCGCGCAGCGAAAATTATTCTGTGGAAGGGACACTGTTCCGTCCACCAGCGCTTTCTCCCTGAACATGTAGATAATGTCCGCGCAAAATATCCCGGCATTCAGGTTATCGTCCATCCGGAATGTCGTCTCGAAGTTTGCCAGAAGGCCGACGACATTGGCTCGACCGAGCGGCTGCTCAAGATCATTCGCGAAGCACCGGCGGGCACGAGTTTCGCCGTCGGCACGGAAATTCATCTGGTGAATCGCATGGGCAAGGAATTCGCCGCCGAAGGCAAGAAGGTCATCACGCTCGATGATTCCGGCTGCCTCTGCACTACGATGTTCCGCATCTCGCCCCAGCATTTGTGTTGGGCGCTAGAAAATCTGGTCGAAGGCAATGTCGTCAATCAGATCAAAGTGAAAGATGCCGTAAAGCGCTGGGCGCGCGTGGCGCTCGATCGAATGCTGGAGATTCAGTAGCAAACTGCACGGGCATTGCATGCGGATCCGGCGGAACATACTGCGGTTTTGTTAGACTCTAAGCTCTCATGAATCCACTGCAGGAGATCTTAATTCATGCCACGCACGCTCTCCGCTCTAGCCGTCGCCTTGGTCCTCACCCTTTCCGCAACCGCACAAGAAACCTGGCAGCTTGATCCGCCGCACTCTTCGGCGCAGTTCTCGGTGCGGCATCTCGGAGTCTCCACCGTTCGGGGAGCGTTCACCAAGGTAAGCGGCACGGTGAAGTACGACACCTCAGATGTGACCAAGTCTTCGATTCAGACGACGATCGATGCCACTTCGGTGGATACTCGCGTTGACATGCGCGACAACGACCTGCGCAGCCCCAACTATCTCGACGTGAAGAAATATCCCACGATAACGTTTCAGTCGAAGAAGGTGGAAGCCTTCGGCGCGGGAAAGCTGAAGGTGACCGGCGACCTTACCATTCACGGCGTCACGAAAGAAGTCGTGCTCGATGTTGATGGGCCTTCGGCGCCCATCAAAGATCCATGGGGCAACCAACGCATGGGAGCTTCCGCGACCACAAAAATCAATCGCATGGATTTCGGCGTGGCTGGCGCGCCCGGCATGGTCGGGGACGACATTAGCATCACGCTCGATCTCGAAATGACCAAGCAGGTGCCGAAGTAGGACTTAGCAGTTGGCAATTAGCAGTTAGCAATTGCCGATTAGTAGTCAAGCCGTCGGATCCGGTCGGCATCAAGATCAAGAACGGGAACCAATTGCTAATGGCTAATTGCCAACTGCTAATTGCTAATTGCTAATTCCCATCTGCATCTCTTCATGCGCTAAAATAGAGGTACCCCATATGTCAGACCGAACTTTTACTCTCGACGAAGCCCAAGTGTTGGTGCCCGTGCTCGAATCGCTTCTGCGCACCGCGATTGCCGGTAAAAAGCTCATGGAAGAAGTTGAAGCCGAGATGCAGGCGCTCGCTCACCGCATCTTTCTCAATGGAGGCACGCACGTCGATGTAGTCCCCCTCGCCCGCCGCAAAGCCGAGCGAGCCAAGGCCGAGCAGCGCGCCAAAGATGCCCTCGCCGAGATCGATTCCATCGGCGTGCAGGTAAAAGATCTAGAGATCGGTCTGCTTGATTTCCCCTGCGAAGTCGAAGGACGCACCGTCCTGCTCTGCTGGAAGATGGGCGAGCAATCCATCACGCACTGGCACACTCCTGAAGAAGGATTTGCCGGCCGCAAAGTGATCGACGAACGCATCGCCCGGTCGAAGAGGACGAATTAGTTCTTTTAGCCTCGGTTTTTTCGACTGAAAGCGTTCCTTCACTCCCTTCCCTAATAAAACTTTACAATCCGAACAACTTCTTGGCCGCGAATGTACTCCAACCTGCGGTGTTTTGATCGATAGAACAATTTTGTTGGGCCAAGCCGCTGGTGAGGGTATTTCAGACCAGCCTTTGAGGCCCCATTCGCCCTATTGGCGCTGCCGCGACGCAAGCGCACCGGGCATGAGGACACAATGAAAGTGCAACGTGTAGTTGGTTTCTTGGCATTCACTCTTCTGCTGCTGCTAGTTCCCGCAGCTCTCTCCACTCCATCTTCAGCGCAGATCGGCATCGGCATCTCGGTGCGCATCGGGCCACCCGCACTACCGGTTTACGAGCAGCCCATTTGTCCCGGCGAAGGCTATATGTGGACTCCCGGCTATTGGGCCTGGGATGACGACGATGGCTACTACTGGGTACCTGGCACCTGGGTGGAAGTGCCCGAACCGGGCCTGCTGTGGACTCCCGGCTATTGGGGATGGAACGACGGCCTCTACGTTTGGAACGGCGGTTACTGGGGCCCGCATGTCGGCTTCTACGGCGGAATCAACTATGGCTTTGGATATGGCGGCGAGGGCTTCGGTGGGGGCGAATGGCGCGAGGGCCATTTCTTCTATAACACCGCCGTCATGCACGTAAACACAGTTAACATCACCAATGTCTACGTGAACCGTACGGTGATCGTGAATAACGAATCCCACGTAGCATTCAATGGCGGACAGGGCGGCGTGCAGTCTCGGCCCACGGCGCAGGAAGAAACCTACGCTCATGAGCAGCACCGGCCTCCGGTGGCGGCGCAGACCGAGCATGTGCAAGCCGCGAGCAAGAATCGCGCTCTATTTGCCTCGACGAACCACGGACGCCCAGCTATTGCCGCGACCGGAAGACCCGGCCAATTCAGCGGAAAAAGCGTAGTTGCGGCCAGAGCCGCCGGAGCGCCTTATAAAGCCCCGGCTATGTCGCCGAAAGCGGCGCGTGCAGCGGGCCCGTCCGGAAGCCATGCGGCAGAGAAGCCGGCGGAAAATCGACCGGCGGCTGCGGGTGGAGCGAAAGCTGCGAGTCGTCCACCAGTGAATCATGCATCGGCGAATCGTCCATCAGCGAATCGTGCACCGGCGAATCACCCGGCCGCTGCGCCGAGCAAAAAACCGGCTGAGAGCAACCGGCCGGCCGCCGAAAGTAGGCCCGCGAGGGAAGCCCCCGAGAAACCGGCTCGTCCAGCAGAAACTCATGCGGCGAAGCCAGCACCAAAGCCTGCGACTCCGCATGCTGTAGCTCCGGCGCACGAGGCCCGTCCGGCCAGTGAACCGAGAGCTGCGAGCACGCCGCATCCTGCGCCTAAGGCAGCGGCCCCGAAACCTACACATGAGGCTGCGCCAAGAGAAAGCGCACCGAAGCCGACCCACGCGGCCGCACCGAGAGAGAGCGCTCCCAAGCCGGCCCACGAAGCAGCGCCCAGGCCCGCTCCTCGGGAGAGTGCGCCGAAACCGAGCGCGCCCAGAGCCGCCGCGCCTAGGCCGGCGCCGGCTCCCAAGCCTGCGAAGCCTGCGGCTCCGCCGAAGCAGGCTGAGCCGAAAGAGCACAAACCTCAGTAGCAACTCGTTGAGTGTCGATTGGCCAGCGTTCATTCGCTGGCCATTTTTATTGCAAGCTGGTCAGAGGCCCGGCGTTCTTATCGTGGCGAGGCATTGGCCGGGCTGGTTCCGCGCCTACACGAAAGTACTCGAAAGGGCTTGATCCGGAATCTTCTCTGCTACAATTTTTTACAACTGTGTTTCAGCGGAAGTCATATTCTAAGGTGAGCGAGCGGCTCTAATGAGATGGAGCGGGCGCACCCCAAGGAGTCTCAGATAATTATGCCGTCCAGGAATAAACTCCGCATTGCGGGCTCGTTTGCCACGCTTCTGCTTTTTGCTCTCGGCTTAGGCTGCAAGGGATTCTTTGTGAATCCAACGGTGTCCACTATCACGATTGATCCGCCCACGCCGACCGTCGGCTTCGGGCCTGGGTCAAGCCCACTGCAGCTGACTGCGGCGGCTACTTTTAGTGACGGTAGCAGCGGTACCCTGACCGGCGGCACGAGTTGCACGGGCACGGCTGTGTGCTGGTCCAGCTCCGATCCATCCGTGGTCACCATCAGCACCGGCGGCTTGTTGACTGGAGTTTCGGTTGGGACGTCAACCATAACGGCCGCTTCGGGATCAGTAACGGGTACGACGACAGCTACAGTTGCTGAAAGCGTGTCCTCGATGACCATAACGCCGCCATCTGCGAGCGTGTTAGCTGACGGAGTCTCGACCGCAACATTCACCGTCATGGGTCAGACGCAATCAGGCTCGGAAAACATCTCGTCGCTGGTTACGCTTACGGCCAGCTCCGCCGGCACCACCGCTACCGATATCACTTGTACCCCAGGAACGGACAACCAGTCCTGTATAGCGGCTTCGGGTACAGCCCCAGCGACCTACACAATTACCGTCACCTACGGTGGGTACACGGGTACGGCCATAGTAACCGCTTCGCTGGTGGTGAACACGCCGCCGTCATAAAAGCGACGGAGATCGTCGCGTCATGGTGACGCCGTCGTGCCACCGAGCAGCTTGGGTGACCCTGGCGCGACTGCAATCCGAGGGCCCCTCTTCTGGCACTCTTGGCTAGACGTGGGGCCTCTCAGGGGGACAGTTACGTGGCGTCGTGGCCGATCAAGTTAACCGTCTCAAGGCTTACTGACGTGGCTGTGTCTTGCGCGCTGAAGAACTCAAGCGTCATGCTGTTGCCGGTCGTACCCACAACGCTGAGCCCACACAGGCCGACTTGAAAGTACCCGGCGGTGTAGCTAGGCAGCACGATCTCCCATCTCATCAGCACGACGGTCCCGTCTAGAAGCAGGACCTGAGTGGGGAAAGGCACAGGGTCGCTTCCAGTGATGTATCCGCTGGCCGCTATGCAGTCGGCGACATGCTGCACGCCTGCGGCGCCTGCCTTTACCGCGGACGCCGGAGTGGTTGAGCCGGTGTTGGCGCCTGTAATGGCCCACTCGGCGGGCGGTGCGGACAGCGGCGGGGGAGCACTCGACTCCTGCCCTGGTGTAGGCGACTTTGCGAGCGCGGCCGGCGACGATCCGAGCCTATAGCTCAGGAGGCAAGCGGTTAAGGCGAGAAAAGAGAAGGCGAGTACTGCTTTCTTGGGCATGATTTTCCAATGCGATTGGGATTTAGCGCTGCTGTTGCGCAGTGTATTGCCGGTGGTCTGTGGAAAAGAAAGAGTGGTCAATCATTTACGAAAGCCGAACGAGGGGCGAGCGCCATCCGTGGATATAATAATCGTGTCGATGCGGCGGACGTGCCGCATCGACGATATTCTCGGAGTGATCTCTCGAATCGAGTTACCCTGGCACTCCGCTCGTCCGCTAATTTGCTGGAAGTGCACGCCGATGGCAACGATAAAAAAATCGCCTCTTTTTCTTTTGGGTGTGTTAGCGATTTTTCTGCTCCCTGCCGTCTCCTGTTCCTCCTGTCCGTCGACGCCGTCGGTATCTTCGCTCTCGCCGAGCAGTGCCACCGCTGGAGGAGCCGATTTTACACTGACCGTGAACGGCCATAATTTTAACAGCAGCTCTGTCGCGACATGGGATGGCGCGACCTTAACGACGTCGTTTGTCAGCAGCACGCAACTCATCGCTACGATCCCCTCGACGGACATCGCACAGGCAGGCACGGCGGAGGTTTTCGTCTACAACCCTGGCAGCACGAGCGATAACACTAGCGTGGGTTCAGTCGCAGCAACCGACAATACCAACTGCGGCGCGGCTGGCTCAAATGAGACTCCATTCACGGTTAGTCCATAGGCGGGTGACCCACAAAACCAGTGCGGCCAGCGGCTCAAACGCGATTCATTCCCGATCAGCCCGTAAAGGGGGCTGACTGCCTTCCTTCTCGCTTCTCTTGCGAGAAGTTGGAAGCCGATCACATCCCCAGCAACTCCACTCCCTCGCCCTTCGCCGCAGCCCGCAGTTGGCGGTCCAGCGTAGCCAGCGGAATCTTGCGGCGCACAGCAATTTCCAGGTAGGAAGCGTCATAAACCGTGAGACCATAGCGCTCGGCCATAACCAGCGCGCCCAACCAAGCCTCGGGCTCCGCTCGCGTATCTACTTTTATGGGAAGGCACGCCAGATTTGACAACGCCTCGTCGCGAAAGGCCGCGCCGTGGCGTCCGCGCCTCACATTCATTTGGAGAGCGTTGGCCACTTCCCAACGCCACAGCGCAGGAATCCACGCCACCTCCCGATGCACCCGCTCAAAAATGTTGAGGACGGCTTCAGTGGCCTCGTCCGCGTAAATCCAGGCCAGCGCCACGGAGCTATCGAGAACGAGGCTCATATCGTCGTGAAAGGTCTTCGGTCACCGGCGGCCCTCATCGCGCAGCTTCTTCACTTCCTCCCAGTCGAAGGGTGGAGAATCGGGATTTTCGCGGGCCAGTTGTTGCGCTCGCTGGCGTATTCGCTGGAATGCGGCTTGCACCTGTTGTTGATCGTGACGGTCGCTAATAGGCGCCAGCCGGGCCACAGGTTTTCCGTGGCGGGTGATCACAATCTCCTCCCCGCTCTCCACGCGGTCGAGCAAAGATCCCAGCGTATTCTTGGCTTCAAAAGCCCCGACCTGCTGAGGTGACGAGGACAATTTCATATAAGCTAGCTTAAGCTAGCCTATCCCTAAAAGTCAATCAACATGGAGGAAACTCCTTCAAACTCCGATAGAATGAACATCGGTATCGACCTAATAAACATGGGTACTCAGATCCGACTTTCCGCAAAGGCCGAAAAACGGCTCGATATTCTGGCGACCCAAACCAGGCGAACGAAAGCTTTCTATATCCGCAGAATGATCGAGAACGGCCTCGATGACTTGGAAGATTACTACCTTGCAACCGATCTCCTCGAGCGTGTTCAACGGGGAGAGGAGAAAATCGAATCCAGCGCCGCAGTGAGAGCCGATCTGGGCTTGATGCCGACGTCGCAAACTTGCGAGCGGTTGCGGCAACTGCGAGGCAAGGTCCACTTTACGCGGACTCCACAACAGTTGAGAGCCGATGGCTGATTCGGCGATTCGTCTCGCGTACCGGTAACAGAAGTTCCGTCCTCCCACGACCACTCGTAAGTTGCCATTCCGCACAGCGCCCGTATCATCGTCAAGAAGGCCTTCGCGCTTCAAATCTGGCCGACCTAACGATTCATTTCTTATGTCTGACATTCGCTGCATCGGTATTGCCACGGGAGGCGGCGACGCCCCTGGCCTCAACGCCGTCATACGCGCCGCCACCAAAGCCGCCATTCTGAAATATGGATGGAAGGTCATCGGCATCCCCGATGGCTTCGACGGCTTGATCTGGCCGGAGAAATCGTTCGAGCTCACTCTGAAAGAAGTTTCCGGCATTCTGCCCCGCGGCGGCACGATTCTCGGCACCACCAACCGCGGAGACCCGTTCCACTACAGAAAAGTCGAGCACGGCAAGGAAGTGGTGCGCGACATTTCAGGTCAGGTGATTGCGAATGCCGCCAAGCTGGGCATCGACGCAATCATTACCATCGGCGGCGATGGATCGCAGAAGATTGGCTACGAACTTTCTCAGAGGGGGATGAAGATCGTTGGTGTGCCGAAGACGATCGACAACGATCTTTCCGCCACTGAGGTCACGTTCGGCTTTGATACCGCCTTGCATACTGTTACCGACGCCATCGACAAGCTTCATACGACTGCTGAATCGCATCATCGCGTGATGGTGGTTGAAGTGATGGGCCGCGATTGCGGCTGGATCGGGCTTCACGCCGGAATCGCCGGCGGGGCGCATATAATTCTCATCCCGGAGATTCCGTTTACGATCGGGCACGTGTGCCGTTACATTGCGGAGCGCGAAAAGATCGGCAAGTTCTTCACCATCGTCGTAGTAGCCGAAGGCATAAAGCTTCCTCCGGAATTGAAAGAAAACCGACGCATGGGATCTGTCGGTAGCCTGATCGGCGGGGCCATCGCACAGGGTTCAGGGAAGGAAGTGCGAGTGAGCGTGCTGGGACACATCCAGCGTGGCGGCTCACCTTCGCCCTTCGACCGCATTCTGGCGACACGCTTCGGTGTGGCCGCCGTCGACCTGATCGCCGCCGGAGGTTTCGGCATGATGGTCGCGCTGCACGGCGACTCCATCATCTCCGTCGATGTGTCCCATGCCATCGGACACCTCAAGTCCGTCACACCCAATGGTGAAATTGTGCGCACCGCGCGCGCCATCGGCATAGGCTTCGGAGATTGACTCTCGCCCACAGGCAATGTGGGACGGTCGCGCCGAGACACGAGACTTGCTGACTTGGGATACGCAGGTACCTTCGTAATCTTCCCCCACAATGCTTCCCGGCTTTTCAATACGAAGTGGTTTAACCCGGGAACACTTGTTATGAGTGATTTGGCGATTTGCTGTGCAGTTCAGTTCTGTCTGGCATTTGGCCTGGCGGGATTATTCTGGCCGGAGAAGTTGATGCCACTCTTTCAGGTCTTGCTGTTTCCCTGGAGCGCGACCTATCGCACGATTCGAGCTAATAGCCTCGCTGCCATTGGATTGTCGGTGCTGCTTGCCCACTTGTCCACTTTGATGAGTTGAGCGATCATTGGCCCGGTGATCAGACGCTTAGGAATGAAATCCGTTCCCAGCTCTTCCCTTCCCTAGTCTTTAGTCTTTGCTCATGGCGTCAATCAGCGAGTAAAGCTGGTTGCTGTCCTTCATCTCCACATAAGGCCGGGTCGGGTTCCGGTTGCTGACCACGTACACCGTTGGCGTGTGTTCGAGCTTGATGGCCTTGCCCACGTCGCGGTCGGCGTTCACTTCGGCGGCAAGCTTTCCCTGCGGATCGATTTGGTAGGGCAACGCAATTTTATGTTCGGCGGCAAATTTATCGGCGTAGCCGCGCAAGTTCTGAGGGTTGATCTCCAGTTGGTTCGCGAAAATGTAATCGCGAAACTCATTGCCCAGCGCTTTGGAGGCAGCGTCGAAATAGTGTGCCATCACGGCCGCCTGGTAGGACCAGTTGTGCATGGGCAGCGGAAAATCATGGCGCACCAGGGGAATCTTGTAAGTCTTCGCGGCTTGTTCGAGGATGGGCGCAACCCGGCGGCATTGCGGGCACTGTAGGTCCTCGAATACCACAAGAGCAACCTGCGATCCTTTGGGGGGACGCAGGGCGGGATTAAGGGCATCCTGCGCCGGCGACGCGCACAAAGAAGCAACGAAAATCAATCCCCCTAAAATGACAGAGCGAGAGCTGAGTTTGTTTCTCATGATTTTGTTAGTCGTGACTCACTCCAATGTTAACCGATGCGGCATAACAGTGTCAGGTTACCAGCGGAGACCCGGCGACGAGGTGCATTAAAGGCCAACCTCCGTGCGCGAAATCCACGCGGCAACGCGCTATAGTTAAAGTCAACACCTGCGAAAGATCGTGAAATTGCCTCTTGCATCGAACTCTCTGCATTGCTCTCGTTTGGCGCTGCCGCTGGCGGCCGTCTTTTTTTTGCTCGGGGTCTTTTTGCTCGGCCCCTTAGCCTGCAATCGCAGCCGGCATCGAGTGCTGGAGGTCAATTACGTTTCAGCGGTGCAGGCCACGCTCCGCGATCAGGTAGCCACCATCTACAACCGCGTGGGCACGGTGAAGAACGGAGAGCGCGTCGAAGTGCTGGAGCGCGAGAAGCGATTCTCTCGCGTCCGCACCACATCCGGGCTTGAGGGCTGGATTGAGCAGCGATACCTGGTTGACCAATCCACTTATGACGCCCTTCAAAAGCTCACGCAAGAGAATCTCAACGATCCCGTGCAGTCCCCCGGCGTGTTGCGCAACGACACGAATATGCACGTTACACCGGGGCGTGAGACTGAGCACTTGTATCAGCTGGCAACTGGAGCGAAGGTTTCGGTGCTGAAGCGCGCCACGGCCGAGAAACAACCCGGAGCAGTCGCGGTACACACGAAAACTGGCTCGAAAGCGGCCTCCGGTCCAGCTCTTGAGGATTGGTGGCTGGTACGCGACTCCGAAAACCGCGTGGGCTGGGTGCTGGGGCGAATGGTGGATCTCGATGTGCCATTGGAAATCGCTCAATACGCCGAAGGTCAGCGCCTGGTCGCATTCTTCGCATTGAATCAGGTCGAAGACGCAGGCAAAGAAGGAGCCGACAAGAAAATTTCGCAATATCTGTGTGCCGTCACCGAACCGCACGACGGTTTGCCCTACGACTACGACCAGATTCGCGTCTTCACCTGGAATGTGAGGAAGCACCGCTACGAAACCGCCTACCGCGAGCACGGACTCAACGGCGTGCTGCCGATTACCGTGACCACTGAGAATTTCGACAAAGAAGGAACGCTTCCTGTGTTCGTTCTACGCGTGACCGACGATAGCGGGAAGGTGAGCGAGCGCAAGTACAAGCTGAATACGCCAATGGTTCGGCGAGTGCTGGCCTCGGGGGAACAGAAGGAAGCGCCGCATGCCTCAATGAAACACCGGCGGCACTAGCAGTAAATGTTAGCAGTAAAAATCCGCGATGCTCTGCACCACCCAGCGTTGTTCTTGTTCGGTGAGTTCGGGGAACATGGGCAATGCTAATACTTCTTTCGCGGCGCGTTCAGCCTCTGGAAAGTCGCCTTCGCGATAACCCAGATAAACGAAGCACGGTTGCAGGTGTAGAGGAACAGGGTAGTAAACTTCCGTGCCAATCTTGCGGGCGGTCAGGAACTCGCGCAATTCGTCACGACGGTAAGCGCGGACGACATACTGATGGAAAACGTGATGGGCGGCAGCCGCAGTGTGCGGCAACTGAATCGGGCCGTTTTCGTACAATGCCGATTGACGATCGCTATTCGTCGATTGAGAAACATTTGCCAGTCCAGCTTCGAGGAATAGGCGATCATAACGGGCCGCGCGCTCGCGGCGAGCTTCGTTCCATCCTTCCACATACTTCAACTTCACGCGCAAGATTGCGGCCTGCAGAGCATCGAGACGGCTGTTCCATCCCAACTCATCGTGAAGGTAGCGGCGCGGGCTGCCATGATTGCGCAGGCGGCGCATGTGCTCCGCCATCTCCTGGTTGTTCGTAGTGACCAAGCCGGCGTCGCCGTAGGCGCTGAGATTCTTTGTGGGATAAAAACTAAACGCCGCGGAAACGCCCATCGATCCGGCCTTACGCGCTTGGCCCGGTTCACTCCCCCACCGCGCGCCAATGGCCTGTGCGGCGTCTTCGATGAGCGACAGATGGAATTCTTCCGCCAGCTCCTGCAGTGCGTCCATGTCGGCGCACTGGCCGTAGAGATGCACCGGCAGCAGCGCTCGGAGGGTGTCGCGCTTGGCGCGCCGCAGAAAGGGCTCTGCTTGAACGCGATCGAGATTGAACGTCAGCGGATCAATGTCGGCAAAGACAGGACGTGCGCCAATGCGGGCGATCGCGCTGGCGGATGCAAAGAAACTCAAAGGCGTAGTGAGAACCTGATCGCCGGGCTGCACTGCGGCCGCAGCCAAGGCGAGCCATAAAGCGTCAGTGCCAGAGGCGCAACCCACGGCATCGCCCGTGCCACAAAAGTCCGCGAGTTCACGCTCGAATGCCTCGACCTCAGCACCCAGAATGTAATACTGCGACGCACAAACGCGTTCCACTGCGGCCAGCACTTCGGTTCCAATCTGCACATACTGCCGCTTCAAATCCAACATGGGAACGCAGTCGAGCGCCTTTGCGCTCTGCGCTGCCAGAGCCCGTTTTGTCAATTCACTCTTTATCGTTGTGGTCACAGAAATGTTGATTGTAGCAGCACGTCATGCCGCCTCGGAAAGTGCTCAGAATCGTGCGACCCAATCAAACAAGCCAACAGAATATTCGTTTCTACCATTTCTCATACCGACATCCGTAAAACTCGTGATATTGTATCGCGCCATCACTGACAGAGCTATGTATGTAAATGATAAGACTATCTGTTGCGCTCTCTCCACTTTGGAGCTTTAGCTGCTTTAGAGTTTCTCACTGGCGGGGCGGCGCTTCTTAGATTTTTCTAGGCCTCGGGAAGTTCAATACAAACGTGAAGTCCCACTGGGCGAAACTTCGCCTCCGGTTTGGATTCAATTCGCTTTTTTCTGTCAAATTGGGGAGGACCAATGTCAGGGTTGAGAAATCTCTTAGGATTTTGTGCGGTTGTTTTGTTTTCTGCCATCCTTTCGTTTGCGCAAACAGGATCGATTGCCGGAACCGTCTCAGATTCCTCTGGGGCCGTAGTCCAAGGCGCCGAAGTTGCAGTGCGGAACACTGCGACGAGCGAATCGCACAAGGCAACCAGCGACGCTTCCGGCACGTTCGCCCTGACGAATCTTCCGGTGGGCCCGTACGAAATTAACGTTAAGAAGGAGGGCTTCAAGCTCTTCCACGTGCCCAGCATCGAATTGACTGTAAGCCAGACCCTCACGGTCGCTCCTAAACTCACCCCGGGAGCGGCTGGCGAAGAAGTAACGGTACGGGCTGATGCCACTCAGGACGTAGATCTTGAGACGTCGCAGATCAGCAACCTGGTCGATCAAAGGCAGATGGAGAGCTTGCCGCTGATTACGCGCAATCCCTACCAACTGGTGTTGCTGTCGCCCGGAACCTCGCAAACCGACAGCAGCAATGGCGGCATTTCGGTTAATGGAGCGCGCGACCGCAACAATAACTTCATGCTTGACGGAGTGGATAACAACGACACCTCCGTGCCTGGAATCATCGGTGGCGTATTAACTGCCAATCCGGAGTCGACCGAGGAGTTCCGCGTTATTACCGACAACTTCAATGCCGAGTATGGACGCAACACCGGCGCGATCATCAATGTAGTGACCAAGAGCGGCACCAATTCGCTCCACGGGAATGTCTATTACTTTGGCCGTTGGAATGGCTTCGGTGGCGCACGCGACTTTTTCAACCCAGGCGTGGGAGCAGACGCGGGGCCGATGAATCCCTACATTCGCCACCAGTTTGGCTTTTCCGTCGGCGGCCCAATTATCAAGAACAAGACGTTCTTCTTTTTCAACGATGAGATGGATCGCTTCCGCACAACCTTGACCAGCCAGGCCACGGTGCCGACCGCAGCATTTCTTACAGGCAAGTTCAACTACACGTACTCTGATCCTGCAGGCTTGCAACATACCGTTCCCATTGATCTTACTCCGACCGGAATAAATAACTTCACCGGCGCTACTCCCGGGGCTGGTGTCCCAGAGGACGCCACGATGCAAAAGGTGTTTGCAAATTATCCGACTGTGCCGGCGGCATCTTCGGCCGATGGTATCTCAGGCAACATCTTCTTTCCGACCAGTTCGGCGACGAGTACTTACAATCCCACCATCAAGCTCGATCATCACTTTACCGATCGCGAGTCTCTGAGCTTACGCTATGGCTACAACCACTTCTTTGATCCTGACCCGTCCCATTCCGATATTCTGCCCAAACCGGCAGGACTGGGAGCGATTGCTGAGAAGGCCATATCGGAAGGCGTGGCTGCACAGCTCACTTCGACCTTGAGCAATAGCCTGGTCAACAATTTTCAATTCGGGTGGAACCATATCTATGCGGCATTTTATCTAACGCCAACCACCACGAACGTCCTCGATGCGCCCGGAGGAGTGGACAGCTTCGGAAACGGCTGGGACTATGGCATGTTTCCGTTCAGCAGCTTCGCCAGCGGTTTGGGAGGGTCGAACGCCCAGGCTCGAAAGACGGGAACGATCAGCTACACTGAGAGCCTAAGCTGGGTTCACCAAAACCATACGTTCAAATTCGGGTTCGACTTGCGGGATGTCGGCGAGAGCGGCTTTGATGATTTCAGCTCGCGTCGCCAGATCATCCTCGACCCCGAGACAAATTTTAGCGGGTTTAATCCCGGTATTGTAAATGAAGTAGATCCGCTAGGAAATCCACTGAACATTGCGGACGACCGAAGTCTGGTGGATGGAGCAGACGCCTATTGGGGCTTTGTGATTCAGGATTCCCAAGCCCAGTTCTTCAACAAGACACAGCTACGGCAACCCTCGGACAACAAGTTCTTCAAGCAGCACGAATTCGACTGGTATGGTCAAGACGCCTGGAAAATTCGCCCGAACTTCACCCTGAGCCTCGGATTGCGCTACCAATACAATAGTGTTCCCTACGAAACCAGCGGGAACCTCTCCAATCTGCTCCAGGACCCGGGTAGCTTTGCCACCGGCCAGGCGGTAACCTTCAGCGTCGTAGGCCCGGGTTCGGGCCACTCGCTTTATCAACCGGACTACAAGGATATCGAACCGCGCGTCGGCTTCTCATGGGATCCGTGGAAAGATGGAAAAACTGCTGTGCGAGCCGGTTTCGGTATTTTCCATGATCGCACGTTCGGGAACGCGTTTGGTAACGTGCGATCCGATCCACCCTTTCAAACCACATTTTCCAACTTTACCTTTGACACCCTGAACGGCCTTTTCGGCACGGGCGAGTTTCCGGGGCAACTTCCGACCCAGAAGGTTTCGGCGTCGATTCCCGACGGGAGCGCCGTAGCTGAAGTGGTTTTCGACACCCATTTTCCCAATGCTGCCAGCAACAACTGGAACTTTGATATCCAGCGGCAGCTACGGGGCAACAACGTCCTGGACATTGCGTACGTTGGAGCAATGGGCGTGCATGTTTACGGCCAGCGGGACGGAAACCCCCCCGACCCCGCTAAGGTGGCGCAGTTGGTGGCGTTTTGCGTCCCCGGCAATCCACTCAATCAAGGGTTCTCCGGCCTCATATCCCCCACGAATCCCCTCGGGCAATGCAGCTCTAGCACTGTGAGTAGTACCAGCTTATACATCGGAGCGACGCCAAGCCAAGGAATCGACGACCTGCCATTCAACGCGGTAAACAACAATGCATTGTTGCAACCTGACTACCAGATCGACGAGTTCAATTCCATCTATCACGCGTTGCAAACCAAGTTCGTGCATAGGATGAACCATGGGTTGCAGTTTCAAGCGGCATACACATGGTCCCACGATCTCGATAACTCCGTCGATCCATTGACCCCCGCAGTCGGAGCGCGAACGTTCCCTCGCAACTCGCTGGACCTAAGAGAGAGCTACGGTAATTCCGATAACGACACTCGGCATGTCCTGGTTCTAAACTACATTTATGAATTGCCGTTTGGACGCGGCAAGGGCTACTTGAACCACGGTGCGATGGGCAAGATCATGGAAGGCATCGAACTGGACGGGATATTTACTGCGGAAACCGGACATCCGTTCGTGGTTCGCGGAACCGAAGATACCCAGAGGACCGGGATTGGCGCCTGGGGTTACCAGGTAGGAGACCCATTCGGGCCGCCTTCAGGGCCCGGATGCTCAGCAAGCCTCTCCGCACCGGGGTCCGGTTTTGCCTACATCAGCAATCAGTGTGCTTTCACCAATCCTCCCTTTGGGCAGGCTTCCAACAACGAGCGCAACCAGTGGTACGGACCGGGATTCTGGGACTGGGACGTGACCATTGCCAAAAGAATGAGCATTACGGAGCGGGTGAAGGCGGAACTGCGCTTCGAAGGCTACAATATCCTCAACCACCCGCACTTCCTCAATCCGGGAACCGACGCTTCCGCCCTCGGTAATCTGATCGGGCAGCCTGGGTTTGGAGTGATTACCAGCACCTATACCCAGCCCGACGGAACCACGTCGGCGCGCCAAGTCCAGGTTGCAATGAAGATCATCTTCTGATTTCCTCAACGTCCGGCTCTCTCCAACGGCCTGTGCGATTGCATGGGCCGTTGTTGTTCTCGGTCCCTACTTGCGAGGCCTGATGAGGTGTTGAACATCTCTTTAAGCTGGAAATCGATATTATCAACCAGGCTGGAGACGAGAATTGAGTTTTACAACCTCTTCAACCATACGCAATTCACGGCGGCTGGCATCGTCACAGACATCAACCTAAGGAGCGAATTTCGGACGTGTTCTAGGACTCCGGTCCGCGGTTGATTCAGTTAGCTGCGAAGCTCTACTTCTAGTTCTAGCCGATCAGTTCGTTTCAACTCAGAGGAGCGTCCTGACCGGGACGCTCCTCTTTGTCTAAAACCCTCGAACTCCTCCCGCTGAGAGCACCTAATTCTAGTTAACACGACCGGACTAAACTCCCCAAGCTTGCGGCCCCGAAAACTGCCCAAAACAGCGACGCACCAGCCCTCGCCGCCATCCTATTTATCATATTCTTGCTCCATAAACCAGTGTACATTTCTGGACAAGCTCACCAAACGTAAAGCTATGTCTATGAGAAGACTAAGTGTTATGTGATCACTGTTTTGGAACGTTAGTTGCTTTGCCAATGGGGTTGAAGCAGTCTCCCCTGTCTGACGTGCGGTCCGCTCTGTATTTTGTTCCAATCCGTTGTTGGAAAAAGTCGAGTTGGAGGGTTTATGAAGCAGCGTGCATCTACCGTTTCGGTTGTTCTACTCACCCTGGGACTAGTCTTCGGGCTCGCTTGGTCGACGCCAGCGAACGCCGATAACCTTTACGCCAAAATTCGCGGCACGGTGGCCGATCCATCTGGAGCCGTGGTAGCGGACGCGAAAATATCCGCGACCAACGTCGCCACCGGTCTTGGTTACAACGTCACCTCCGACAAAAGCGGCTTGTTTGAGTTCCTGCAACTGCCCATCGGTGATTACTCGGTCAAGGTGGAGAAGTCAGGCTTCAAGTCCTTCACGGAAGGCCACATCCACCTGGATCTCGACCAGGTTTTCAGCCTGAAAGTGCAAATGGAGCTGGGCTCGGTCAGCGACACGATTACGGTCGAAGCCAATGCCGCCCAGGTAGAGAGCACCGACATGCAGTTGACCGCTGTGATCAGCGGCAATCAGATTGTTGACATCCCGCTGAACGGCCGCAACTGGACTCAGTTGATGCAGTTGCAGCCCGGTGTGCAGGCGTCATCGGACCGCTTCGGAGCCGGCGCTTACTCGACCAACGGTTCGGAAACCCAGCAGAACGCGTTCCTGATCAACGGAACCGATTCGAACGATAGCTCGCTGAATACCCCGCTGGTCATCCCCAGCCCGGATTCCATCGGCGAAGTCAGCATGGTCAGCAGCACCATCAACCCTGAGTACGGCCGCAACTCTGGCTCGATCATCAACGCCGCCATCAAGAACGGCACCAACCAGTTCCACGGCTCGGCGTTTGAGTTCTATCGCGACACGTTCCTGGATGCCCCGGCCTGGTTCGAATTTGATCCCAACACGAACAAATCGTTGCCAACTCCTTTCCACCTGAATGAATACGGCGGCACGATCGGTGGACCGATCATTAAGGACCATGCCTTCTTCTTCTTCTCGTATCAGGGCCTGCATGAGAGAACCCCGGACGCAGGCGCACCCACTTCGACGCCGGTTTTCACCCCAGCCGAGAGAACGGGAGACTTCTCGGCTATCTCGCTCTACGGTCCCAATAATCCCGAGCCGGCGGGTTCTCCTTGCGGAGCAAACTATACCGGCCCATTCGGCCCTAATCCCCTGCCTTTTGCCGTCGGCACAGCGGCCGCTGGAACACCTTGGTGCCAAGCCTTCCCAACCGGTGTTCTTCCGGGTACCGCTTTGAATGCGCTGTCACTAAAGCTGATGAATCAATTTGTTCCGTCGCCGAATAACGGCAATAAGTACAATTTCAATCCCACGACCACTGAAACCAGCAACCAGTACATTTATCGCCTAGATGACAGGCTGAGGGCGCAAGATAACATCTGGTTTTATGGTCTCTATCAGAACACTCCGTCAGTAGACAGCCTGCCCTTTACCGGCACGACGTTGCCTGGATTGCCCGAAAACGCGAAGCGGCACTATCAGGAATATACCGCCGACTATACCCATACATTCTCGCCGACAACTCTGAATGAAGTCCGCTTCTCCTATCTGCGTTTTAATTTCGTTGCCGTAAACCCGGTCAACCCGATCAATCCTACGACCTACGGATTTACCGGGATCAACCCGCAGAATGCTGCGATAGCGTCGATCCCTCTTATGACCGTCCAGAACCTCTTCACGCTCGGATTCAGTAACAATGGTCCTCAACCGCGTATCCAGAACACTTATCAGGTGGCGGACAACTTCAGTAAGGTATGGGGCCACCACACCTTCAAGGCTGGCTTCAGCATGGAACGCCTGGAGATTAACAATCCGTTCTACGCCAACTTGAATGGCAATTACACCTTTGACGCTGCGGGAGTGTTCTCGACAAGCGCTTCTGGAGCGGACTTCCTGCTGGGCATTCCCGACAGTTACTCTCAAGGCAGCGGGTCCATCATCCGCGGTCGCGGTCGCGAATATTATGCTTATTTCCAGGATCAGTGGCAGATCAGGCCAAGCCTGACCCTGACGCTGGGAAGCGGCTATGACGTCGAAACGCCTTGGAGGAACTTGTATGCAGGCGGAGAAATCACGGGTGCGTGGCGGCCTGGCCAACAATCTACCGTTTTACCGACCGCTCCGGTCGGCTTCGTGTACCCTGGGGATGCCGGTATCAACAAATACGGCGGCGTGAATGTACCCTATAAAGATTTCGCTCCGCGCTTTGGCTTTGCCTGGAGTCCCGGAGGCGGACACAATTGGAGCGTTCGCGGCGGTTTTGGCATTTATTACAACCGCTCGGAAGAGGAACTGACCCTACAGACCCTTCTCAACCCCCCATTCGCGCTGGGCACGATCGGCGCCAACTCCATCAGTTCGCCGGCCCTTGCGACTCCGTTCCAAACCGTAAACGCAGTTCCGGTTGGCGGCTTTAACGCAGGCTCCAAGCCTAACCCATTCCCCTTCGTTCCCCCAGCAAAGGGAGCCAAGATTGATTTCACTCCGTTCACTCCCCTTGGCTTCGACTGGGTTTCGTCCCAGCCTAACCTTACTACCCCAAGGGCGAGCAACTTCAACTTGAACGTTCAGCGGCAGATTTCTAAATCGACGATTGTCAGCGTGGGCTACGTCGGGAGTATCGGACGACACGAGGAAGGTGCCTACAATGCGAACATGGCAGGCACACCTGCGGGAACCAACCCGCTGTCGGCTGCATCAGGCTGTCCACTCGGCCTTATACTTCAGCTTTGCCCCCTCCAGACTCCAATATCCTTTAACCCAAACACCTTGGTGTATACAAACGGAACTCCGGTTCCGGGCGCAACCCCCTACAACATCGGCGTTTACGGGCAGCCTGGGATTGAGGCCACAGATTACAACTCGAACTACAACTCGCTGCAGGCGGAAGTGAACCGGCACTTCAGCAACGGCCTGCAACTCCAGGTGGCTTACACGTGGTCGCGGTACTTTGACGAAACTTCGAGCCTGGAAGGCAGCGCCTTCGACTTCCCCGGAATTAATCCTTACAACCCCAGGTTCACGTATGGTCCCTCGCAGAACGATGCACCGCAGCGTTTAGTGATCAGCTACAAGTACACGCTGCCCTTCTATAAGCTCTCGGGGCATCGCTTTAGACGGCTGACCGATGACTGGAACGTGGTGGGCATCTACACGCTGCAGCACGGGTTCCCGATTCCAGTATTTGACCTCGGCGGCCATTCCCTCACTTGCGACGATAATGGATTCGCATTCTTCGTGTGTCCGGATCGTCCCGACCAGGTTGCACCGGTGAAAACTGTAAATCCGCGTACCTATCAATTGGCCCCCAACGGCGGTGCCGGAAGTCAAGGCAACTACTGGTTCACAAATGGCTCATCGGCTTTCACCGTAAACGCGCCCGGCAGCGGATTTGGAACTGCCAACCGCAACCCGATCTATGGCCCTGGCATTAACTATGGGGACATGGCGCTTGAAAAGGACATTCGCATTGACGAAAGCAAGTCTGTCGAGTTGCGCTTTGAAACCTTTAACACCTTCAACCATGCCAACTTTGCCCCTCCCGGCAACGTCGGGAGTAGTGAAGATGCCTCCTTTCTAAGCTCTTCGACCTTCGGGGAAATCTTCGGGGTTCGCTCTCTGACCACCAACGGCGACGGTCGAGTGGTGCAGTTGGGAGCGAAGATTTACTTCTAATTGGCCGAAGCTAGACCAGAACAAAAGAGGCATCCCTCGCGGGATGCCTCTTTATTTTCTAGTTATTGCAATCTGCTGTTGACGAGGGAGCCCGGAACTCCTTTCTTCGGGTTTAGCTAGAAGCCAGCAGCCAGAAGGCAGAAGCCAGCAGCCTACTTCCCAAACACCGGGTAGTGGCTCGCCGCGCCCATAAAGAACAACATCACAACGGACAGAAACGCATTGGCCCTTGAGGCCAGCAGGGCCTGACGAGCCATCCCTTTCGCTTTGTCGGGCATGGGGGTGCCGTTGGTGGCGTTGTCGCGCGTCCACTGGATGAGACGCTTCTGAATGCGCCAGATTACTCCCCAAACGTTGAGCAGCATGACCCAGCCGATGCCGCCGCCGATCCCGATGGAGAGGAGGCGGTTGCTCTCCCAACCGTGGTTGTTCAGGCTCAGGAAGAGCCACGCAGCCGCAGCAGTGACCACAGCATAAACCACGCCGATGAAGGCTCCTTTGTCGAAGATGCCCTTGCCGGGTATCAGGCACGCGTAAAGGAGCCCCCAGACGATCGTCCAGATCATAAAGAAGCTGCCCATTGCGGCGCCGGAAGACGCACCGGCAAACCCTTCAAGCTGGGCGTTGTGGGCGTCGGCGGCCACGATATTTCCCCAATAAATCAGGCCAGCCAGCACGGTCAGCGCTGCCGACATGCGGAACCACATGAGGGCGCGCGTCATCAGTGCGGGCATCACCTTGCCTTTGGTAGAGGCGTCGAGTTCCTTCATCAGCGGGACGTTCACCAGGTTGAAGAAATAAAGCAGGCCGATCCAGGTGATGCCGGCGAGGAAGTGGATCCAGCGCACAAGCATAAGAAAGTTCGTGTTGAAATCCTGGGGAAAGTGGATTTGGGGACCAAAGAAAGCTGCAAAACCAGCGTGTGCCATGAATGCCCTCACTTGTCCATATTTACTCAATTTACTCAGGTCCTTGGGTCTTAGGTGTTGGGTCTTAGGCAAAATCCTAAGGCCTACAACCTGAGACCCAGCACCTGAGGCCTGCAAAAGTCAGGATCTATGTCAGGGTCGGAATCGCCCAACGCGCGATTGTACACAACGCCGCGGCAACTAGTTGGGGGCCTCCGGCTGGGATAGAAACGTCCGGAGCACAGCCTACGGCCTCCCGCCTCCGGAAAGAACAACTTAACCCGGTCCATTGTGGGCTTGGCCAGGATTGACGCAAAACCGATTTCCTTAAGTTCCAGGTTGAAAAGAGGCGACGGACGCCGTATTGTACTCGCAGCTAATCTGCCAGCGACGCAGCTTTGGGAAACTGGGCGGCGAAAAGGCAGACTGTCCCCCCATGTTCCTTAGCGGAAAGCCGCGAGGAACTCGCTGTTGTTATGAGCTTCGCCCGAGGCGATTGCCGGAGGCGCAGATTGGAAAGATGCAGTTCAAAAGAACTTAAGGAGATCGGCTATGGATAATGGCAAGCCGGCGCAGAACATCCAGGATTCGTTCCTGAATACGGCCCGCAAAGAGAGATTAAGCATCACAATTTATCTGCTGAGCGGAGTGAAGTTGACGGGCCGGATTCGTTCCTTCGACAAATATTCCGTGGTGTTGGAAGCCAACGGACAGGAACAGTTGATCTTTAAGCATGCCATCTCGACAATTGTCATGGGCCGGACAATGTCGCAGGCGCAAACGCATGGCGCACATGGGGCGCATCCCGATGCGAAGGCGGTGGGCGCGTCGATGGCTGCGGCGGCGTCATCGTCGGTTTCAGGGGCGATGCCTCCGGCGGCTGGCGCTTCGGCCACTGAAGGGTAAGGCGTTTCCCGTTTGCGCCGTTCTCATCCCAAGAAGACCCGCGAGCGCGCACCTGCGGCTGCACGTGCGCCTCTCGGCACGAAGGTCGTGCACCCTGAAGACGATCAGGAGCGCGCGTTCCTCGTAGGGATTGAAGTGCGCACACGCGGCCGCTCTGGCGCGAAGGTTACCGCGCAGGCACAGGCGGCTCGTGAGGCAGCACAGCTGCAGCCAGCGGCGGGTGGAAAGAGTGGAGCTCCTGGCGCGTCGGCGCACAGCGCAGGAAAGTCGAACGGGCACAAGCCAGCCATTCCAGAATTTGACGCGGATGAATCTCTGGCGGAGCTGCGCACGCTGGCAGGAAGCGCGGGCGCGAATGTGGTCGGCGAAATTCTGCAGCGGCGCGACCGGCCCGATCCGGCAACTTTAATCGGTGCGGGCAAGCTCGAAGAAATTGCCGGGGCAGCCGCGTCGGTAGATGCCGATCTGCTTCTCTTCGATCACGATCTCACAGCGTCGCAGCAGCGCAACATCGAAAAGATCGTCAAGCGGCGGGTCATCGACCGCACACAACTCATCCTCGACATTTTTGCGCGACATGCTCGAACGCGTGAAGGGCAACTGCAGGTGGAACTGGCGCAGTTGCAGTACATGCTGCCACGGCTGGCGGGACGCGGCGTGGAAATGTCGCAACTCGGCGGCGGCATCGGGACGCGCGGTCCCGGCGAAACGCAATTGGAGACCGACCGCAGAAAGATTTACCGGCGCGTGCGGCACGTTGAACAGCAACTGGAAAATGTGCGGCGCATCCGCGCGCAGCAGCGGCAGCGGCGGGAGTCCGCTCCGGTCGCGACAGTGGCGCTGGTTGGCTACACCAACGCGGGCAAATCGACCCTGTTCAATGCGCTCACGCGAGCCGCAGTGCTCTCTTCGCCGCGCATGTTCGCCACGCTCGATCCCACGATTCGAGCCGTGGTGCTGCCCTCGAAGCGCAAGATCTTAATGTCCGACACGGTGGGATTTATTCGCAACCTGCCGCACACGCTGGTCTCGGCGTTTCGCGCCACGCTCGAAGAGGTGCAGCGGGCATCTCTGATTGTGCATGTGTCGGACGCGAGCAGCCGGCTTTCCGCCGAGCAGGACGCGCAGGTGGAGATCGTTCTGAAAGAGCTTGAGGCTGAGAAGAAACCGCGGCTTCGGGTGATGAATAAAGTCGATCTGCTGGATGAAGAAGTGGCCGAGAGTTTGAACAACGACTCTCTGCGGGAAGATGCCCAGTCTCAAGGAAATGGTTCCGAAGGCATCAAGACAGTGTATGTTTCCGCAGTGGAAGGCACGGGCCTCGACCGGTTGCTGGCGCGCATCGACGCCATGATCGAAGAAGATCGAGTAAGCCGAGTGTACCTGCGCGTGCCGCAAAAAGAAGGCAAGATGCTGGCCATGCTGGAAGCGAAGGCGCGGATTTATTCGCGAAAGTACAAGGACGGGGCGGTGGAGTTGGAAGTGGAAGCGGCGGAGTCGGTGGTAAGAAGGGTGAGGGAGTGGGTGGTGAAATAGGGGCGTCGTTGGTCGCTGGTCGGTTCTCATTCCTCGGCGAAGTAGTCGGAATCAATTTTCTTAATTTCGTACGAGGCGACGGTGGATACTCCTACACCGTGTTCGATCAGCAGATCGGCGAGTTTAGGACCGTTGATCAAGATCACCTTATCCTGGACACTCCGCGCATATTCCTCAGCGGGTTTGGAGAATCCGCTCGTCGTGATAAAAACTCCCTTATGCGCTTTCTTCCCCTGCAGCGCACCGACGAAAGCCTGGATATCCTTGCTTCCCACCTGGCCCTCGTCCCATCGTTTTGCCTGTATGTAGATCTCGCCCAAGCCTAGCTTATCCTCCTTGATTACACCATCCACGCCGCCATCGCGGCTCTTTTGAAACGCTTTACCCGCGTCCAGCCTCGATCCGCCGTAACCCATTTTGAGGAGAAGGTCAACGACGAGTCGTTCGAAAAAGTCCCAGGTACAGCCCTTGATTCGCGCGAGCAGATCATCAGCCAGTTGTTCTTCGATTTTACGGTAGGCCGCCTCAATATTTTCTTGGGGGTCGAGCTGTTCATCAACCGTTGCGAGTGGAGCTTCTTTCGCGTCCCCGGCCTTAGCGCTTTGAAATTCAAGGAATTCAGGAAACTTGCGCAGTACCGTGTTGTCGATACGATCCGGATTCTCACTCAGAACTTGTAGGCCACGATTCGTTATTTGGACCACACCGCGTTTGGGAGCCGACAATAGCCCTGCCTTCTTCATGTAGGTTCGAGCCCAGCCCACGCGGTTGGCAAAGATGAACTGACCGCCGCTAGGAAGAAGCTCTCGCCGCTCAACGTCTGTTAGCCTAGACTCGGCGGCAAGCGCATCGACGAGATCCGGAAAGGAATGCTCTTGTTTGTCCGATGTCTGCCTCAGCAGCGGCAGCATGAGGCTTTGATAATCGGGAATACTCATCGCGCGAGAATTCTAATTTGTTGTGGGCTTGTTTTACCAGGATCTCTCGCGCCTCTCGCGCAAGATCGTGGCTGAGAGCGGCTCGACCTTGATCTTGATTGGGTGGAATTCCATGGCGGACGGGGGTGGATCAACCTGCTTTTCATCGGTAGCGTCATTTGGCCCCGACTCTGCGTCCTCGGATTTCTGCTCCATCGCGCGCTCCTCGCTAACGACCATCGGCCAACGACTAACGACCATAATTTAAATGGGCCGACAACCAAGAAGCGGTGACATTCCTTGGCTATCGGCCCATTCGATCCTGAAGTGGATCGGAGGTGATACTTCAATGCTAATCCTGTTTGGCGGGAAGTCAAGAGGTATGTGCAGATTCTTGCGAGGGTGCGAATTCTGGAACGGTCCGCGTCGCCGAGGCCATTGAATCGCTACACCCACCGCCTGCATCTGCCTTCTTTTGAATCGTTACACCCACCGCCTGCATCTGTCTTTTTTTGAGCGGTCTGCAGCCAACGTCACCTGGCCCGCCGCCGCTCTTGCAATTCAAGTCTTGCAATTCTAAGGAAGGTTCCAGATGCCACTCCCAACCCAACCAGCACGAACTTTGGGGATGACCCAGTGGGATGTCTTCTCCTCGCGCCCGCTTCAGGGCAATTCTCTGGCGGTATTCGCCGATGGCCGCGGATTATCTGACGCGGAAATGCAATCCATCGCCAAGGAAATGAATTTGTCCGAGACCACGTTCATTCTTCCCCGCGACGCGGCCACAGAACACGAGTGTGGAATTCGTGTGCGTATCTTTACAGTGCAAGAAGAACTGCCCTTCGCCGGTCATCCTACGTTGGGGACTGCATTTGCATTGCGCGGCAACAGCGGCGCCGAAAAAATTGTGCTGGAGTTGAACGTGGGAAAAGTGCCGGTGCTTTTCGAGGACCGCGCTGGAGAGCCCGCGTTCGGAGAGATGACGCAGATCGATCCAACATTTGGCATGCAGCACGAGCGGGAAGCAGTTGCTCAGGCGACCGGATTGCGTGGGCAAGACTTCGACGATTCTCTGCCCATTCAAACGGTCTCGACGGGCGTCCCATTCACCGTGACGCCGCTGAAATCGCTGGCAGTAATGCGGAGTTTGCAGGTCGAACCTAACCGAGCGGCCGAGTACCTCGCCAAGACCGAAGGCAAGTTTTTTTATTTCGTCACGCGCGAAACTGTGGATCGCGAGGCTCGCCTGCACGCCCGTATGATGTTCAGCACCGGAGAGGATCCGGCAACAGGTTCCGCCGCGGGCTGCGCTGCGGCGTGGATGGTCGCGAATGGCGTGGCCAAAGCGGACGAGCGAGTGCTGATTGAACAGGGTATCGAGATGAAGCGTCCCAGCCGGATTTTTGTACGTGCCTCGCGCATCGATAACCGGGTAGTTAACGTGCGCGTCGGAGGGCACTCGGTTGAGATTATGCGCGGCGAAGTTTTTTTGGAAGCGGCTGCGTGAAAGCGGCGCAGAATCGTAGCTTTCGCGAGCGCGACAAAAGTCAATAGCTCCACTCTGCCATTTGCATCTACGCCACTTTACAGTGCGCGTCACTTACCGATAGGATTCAGTTCGCTCTTCTGATTTAATTCTTCGCGAATAGAGAAAATTTCCATCGGACTGCCGCTGCTGATCACATCGAGGCAGTCTGATGGAATCGGACGGTGAATGAAACCCAAGCGCACTATCCTTTGTGTTGACGACAACGATCAATCTCTTTCCTACCGCAAAATCATGCTGGAGACCCGCGGCTACCGCGTGGCCAGTTACTCGCGCGGTGAGGACGCCCTGGAACGGTTTAAGCAGGGAGGAATCGATCTCGTGGTTACGGATATGGCGATGCCCGGACTCGATGGTCCGCAGCTGATCGCCGCGATTAAGAGTCTCTCGCCGCAGGTTCCGGCAATCCTGATTGCGAGCAAGGTACGCGTCTATGACCATGAGTCGCAAGCCGACGTCTTCCTGACGCGGGGGATGTATGCCCCGGCAGATTTGTTAGAGCGAATACGGCTGCTCTTGGTGCGTAAGCGAGGCCCCAAGAGGATGCAACAGCGCCCCTCGCAACTGCCGCGGCAAATCGGAGTAGCCTGACCACCCAGCATGGCCTGAAGTCAGTCGTGTAAGAACTCCGTCGTGTAAGATCAAGGCTGGCATGGGCGCGTTCATTGAGGCCATTGATTTACATAAAACCTATCGCGTGGGGAAAGTGGATGTGCCCGCGCTGCGTGGCGTCTCCTTCAGCGTGCAAAAGGGAGAGTTTGTCACCGTGGTCGGCCCTTCAGGCAGCGGCAAATCCACGCTGTTTTACCTGCTGGGCGGACTGACCCGCGCCGACTCCGGCAAAGTCATTCTCGACGGCGATGATTTCTCCACGCTTTCCGATGCGGAGCGCACTCGCATGCGCAAGCGCAAAATCGGCTTCGTCTTCCAGAAATTCAACCTGCTGCCCACCTTGAACGCTCGTTCGAACATCGCCATCGCACAGGAGATTTCCGGCAACGGAGACCGCGATCCGGCGTTCTTCCTGCGGATTTGCGATTTGTTGGGGCTGACCAAGCGACTGAACCATCGTCCATCGGAACTGTCCGGCGGCGAGCAGCAACGTGTGGCCCTGGCGCGCGCGCTTGTCAATAAACCGGTGGTGGTGCTGGCGGACGAACCCACGGGCAATCTGGATTCGGAAAATTCTGACATCGTTCTGCGGATGCTGCGGCAGTCGAACCAGGAGCTTGGCCAGACGGTGCTGATGATTACCCATAATCCCGAGGCCGCCAGGTTCGGAGACCGTATCATCCATATGCGCGACGGCCATGTTGTTCAGCCCGAAGAAGATCCGCAATGGAGGGGTTAGAGGTCCGTGGCGGCGCACAAGGTTTTGCCGGGAACGTTGCCGCTGCCGAATGCCTCGTTTATAATCAGCGGAGTATTCTGAGTGAGCGCGGGAGTAGCTCAGTGGTAGAGCGCGACCTTGCCAAGGTCGATGTCGCGGGTTCGACCCCCGTCTCCCGCTCCAGTTTTCTCATGAGACCCTCCCCAAGCCGATGGACTTTTTTGCCGTAGAAAGCTAACGTAGGGAGCAGGGGCGCGGTACCCAAGTGGTAAGGGAGAGGTCTGCAAAACCTTTATGCGTCGGTTCGATTCCGACCCGCGCCTCCAAAATCTCTGCGGTTCCTCGACCGCTCGGACTTCCTTACATTTTAGTCGATTGATTCGTTTCAGCCGTCCCGCTACGAATTTGGATGCCAGGCGCTCTTCTGGTTGGGCTCAATAAATTTAGGATGTAGTTTGGAACTCCGTGAAACTGCTCGTGGTTGAAGATGAACCCCGAATGCTGGAACTGCTGCGCCGTGGCCTGGGCGAAGAGGGTTACGCTGTGGCGTGTGCCGCGAACGGGAAGCAAGGGGTGGTGGGAACTGGCCCGCGGATATGAGTTCGACGCGATTGTGCTCGAGGTCATGCTGCCGAAGACGAGTGTCTTCGAACTGGCAAAGAAACTTCGCGGTGAGCAAATTACCACACCGGTGTTGATGCTCATTGCGAAAGATTCGGTTTCCAGAACCAGATCCTGCACCGGTTTAAGATGTCGTCATGCAGAACGTAACGCCGGTCGCGATCGTCGCGTTTGGCTTGGAACTTGCTCCGGCGGTTCTATTCGGTTGTGCCACGGAGCGCGTCGCGCGAGCCGTCGCCCGCTGGCCCGCTGGCTTGCGCTTAACTGTTCCAGCCTTATTGGTGATTCCTTATGTGATCGTTGCAACCTCCGACCACATGTTTCAGTGGGTGTGGTTTGCGCTTTACGCGCTACTGCCTGTCGCGATCGCATGGCTGCTGTTGCGCGCCGCCGCCGTCGATCCCGAACAGCGTGGCGACTGGCGCGACTGGTTCATTTTGCTGCTGTTCGGCTTGGCCGTCGATTTGCGCTGGTTCGACAACGCTTGGCCTCCCGGCCTGCGGGCCTTGAATGAACTATTTCTCGTCGATGCCGGCTTGTACGGATTTCTCGCGATCCGGCACTTGAGCGGTACCGGCTTCGACTTTCATTTTAAGTGGAGCGACTGGAGGACCGGCCTGCGCGAACTGCTTTTCTTCGCCCCAATCGTTCTTGCCCTGGGTCTCGCGCTGGGGTTCATCCATCCCCATCGAAATCTGCCGGGAATCGGCGACACCCTCCTGCGCTGGGTCGCGATATTTTTCTTCACCGCCGTCCCCGAGGAACTCTACTTCCGCGCCTGGTTGCAAAACCTGCTGGAGCGCCGCGTCGGCCGGCATCCGGCTCTGCTGATCGCGTCCATCCTGTTCGGACTCTCACATTTCAATAAACGCTCCACTCATTTCAATTGGCCCTACGTCTTGCTGGCAACCATCGCAGGAATTTTTTACGGCCGCGCCTGGCGCGAGCATCGCCGCGTCCCCGCCTCGACGATCACTCACTCGAGCGTGGATTCGTTGTGGGGTCTGTGGTTTTAGGGGCGGGTCTCAGGTTCTAGGTTTTAGGTCTTAGGCGGCGGGATCCGATTACAAGGTTGTCGGAGAACGCCGAGACCTATCACCGAACGGCTAACCGGACCCGAAGAACTTAGGTTGTCATTCCGAACCGCTTTCAGCGGTGAGGAATCTGTTTTTTGCTTGGATCGGCAGGCCACCGCGGTCTGCCGCTTCTGTTTGGGTTCACATAGGGTGCAGGAGCATTGCCTGGCCGACCGCGCTCACCGAAAGCTGGGAAACAAGAACCCCGTCTTCCGCCGGTGCTCCTCGAAATCCGCGCCGAACTTCCTGCCTAGCATCGCCTCTTCCCTCTTAGCCTTGATCCAAAAACCGCCAATGATAATGCACACTCCCACGACGCAACGCCAGCGGCCGATCGCGAGAGCGGAACCAATTGCCGCCAGGTCCAGCCCGGAATAAATTGGGTGCCGCAGGCGCGCATACGGCCCAGTGCGGATCAGCTTGTGGTCTTCTTTAATGGTAATTCGTCCGCTCCAGTACTGGCCCAAATGCCAGCGCGCCCAAATCGCCAGCGTGATGCCGGCCCAGGTAAGAGCTACGGCGGTGACACCGATCCCAAAGCTTCTCGGGATTACTCTTTGGCCCAGGAAGCCGATACCGGCCGAATCCTTGAAGAGAAAAACGAAGCCGACCACTTCGAGGAACATGATGCCGTAGCGCGCCGCAAACGCTTCCCTCTTTTCGGTCGGCTTGGTATTAAGCGCGCTGATCACCCAGTAAAGGACGAAGGCCATCCAGGGGATGTCGATTAGAAGTCGCCAGGTCATTTTCACGATTCACGCGAGAGATAGGCTGCGCCACCCTTCTGTGCTTTTCGGAAGGGTGGGCACCACCGACGATGGTAGCAGGGCTCAGCCCGCAAGCGCCTCAGCATTCGTGGAACTCCGGGCGACGTGGCTCAAGAATGAATATGGAATCGAGGCCGCTCGGTGCCCATTTCGTAGCAGATCAAAGTTGGGCCAGCCCCCGACCATGCGGTAAAATGTTCGTATGAGAGGGCGAAGCATCCATATCCAGCAGATTGGTTCGGATCAGTACACCGTAACGGATGTCACAGACGGGGGACGCCAGGCGAAGATGGCAGCACTTAAGACGTTTGCGTGGGATGAACTCTGCAGGCACATCTCAGCGAACACTCCGTTTCCTTCACGCATCTTTCCGTCCCTTAAGAAGCAATTGGAGAGTGGCCAACTCGTTCCTCTCAATTTTCCGGAGGACGAGGATGCAGATCCATCTCAGGACAAGGAAGCTTCCTGATCAGCCAGCATGCCGCGCGCCCCACACAACACGGTTGTCGCTGTGCGGGCTGGTGGGAAGCTCCCCTGCTAAACCACTCGGACACTTGTCCTACCAACTCCCAACATTCACTGAGCCCAAACCCGGGCCTTAATGGACCACCCGTTCGCCGTCGCACGGAGCTAGTCAGGCTGCAGTGACAAGAGATTTGATCATCTCCGTTGCGTTAGTTATACCCCGCGCCGTCAGGGTGTAGCCGGCGCTCTTAGTGCCCGACGCCTCGGCGGCGAAACTTTTCAGATGCGTTGCGAAGTTTGCGGCATCGTATGCGTCGTAGTGAACGCACGCCTCCCTCAACTGCTCGTGCGTAACGCGGGCAACCCCGGAGCCAAGATACGCAGCGATGCCCTTCAGAAGCAGGACGCTGTGCATTCGGTCCTTCTTAGTCTCGCCAGGCACTTTCTTCGCCACCAAGTCGATCTCGTCTACACCGAGGCTAAAAAGCAGGGACAGCCCCGTTGAAGTCAAGCCGCTCCTCCTCACCCACTTGACCGCCACGGGACTGATGCCCTCCGATTCGCTTTCCTCTGAACCCGCAGCAGGGGGAGGTAGCGATGGGGACTGCGGTTGCTCGTCCTCGCGCGTCTTTCTCAATGGCTCTCGGTCGCTCACCGCGTTATCAATGCCCAACATCTTCGCCACGTACCCCAGAACCCGCCCCTGTACCGCTGCGTCCAGGCCCTTTAGCGCCTCGTACACTGCGCCGATAGCAGCTATCTCTTGATTCGGACCCATCTGTGTGTTCTCATCCATACTCGGCTCCTTAACTTGGAATGCTGGGCCACAGTGCGGCCCATTCACCTCTTAGAAACTCAGCCGTGAACTCGGCGGCGACAAACGCCGCATACTGCTGCCAAGAGTCCGACTTCACCGCAGCAAAGTCGCAGACTGACTTGAAGGAAACAAAGCGCGGCTTGGGGTCAGGAGATTCGTAGCAGGCACGATAGACCCCGTAGGTTTCCATCTCAACTCCGATGAGCTTGCGCCAGTTTCGCTGTATCTCAATGATGCGTGACTCGTCGTCGATTACCTGGTCTGCCGCACCCAACGGCCCGAGATGAACTCGATTGGGACCCTCAGGCAATAAGCCGCCCCACCTGTTCCTAATGCCTGTAAAGGTCGGGTGATTGCCTCGGTATTTGTGAAGAAGGCTTCTTAGACGCGGATTCAAGCCGATCGGGTAGGGGTCGGGTAGAAACTCCCTGATTCCACCCGCAAACGAAACCTTCCCGGAATTGTAATCGACGCTGGGGTCCGCCACCAGAACGTCGCCGAACCGTCGGTCTCCCGCACGCGTGCCCGCCGCGATCCCGACCATTACAACCAGACGGGGCCTAAACTGCAAAATCAACTGGGTGGTGACAATTGCCGCTGCGGTCAAACCCATCGAGGTGGATGTTGTGCCGACAACTCGAAGGTCCTTTCCGTCCGCCGCTGTGAGTGCCGTTTGTCGATAAACGTGAGGGAAACGTGGGCTTCCGACAACTCTCCATTTCTCGGGTCCACCCATAGCATTCATGACGGCCTCAAACTCGGGCTGCTCTAGCGCACAGACTATGCCGACATCAGTTTCAAAGTCATTCCCATTTGTTTTTTCTGCCAGGTGGGCACCGCTCGTCTGACGCAGAGCTTGCAGACCTTCTGAGGTTAGACGCCAACGTAACGGCGGTCCCTTTTCAGCTGGCTCGACATAGGCGTCATAGGCCCTCAGACTCGCGTTCACGTTTGAGGGCGCTTTGTTTCCAAGATGAAGCTCTAGGAGGTCCTTGATCTGCTTGGCTGTCACAGACTCCACGTGGGCGTTCAGACAAAACATCGCGCCAAGAATCAAGTACTGGTCGCTGCGCTCACTTGGCTTTACAGCACTAACGATAGTTGAGAATGTGACCATTTCCTGGAGGGGTAACTTACCAAACGGTCGCCCGCACCGCGTCGACTAGAACTGACTTATACGACCCACCCGGGGGAAAGTCAGATGATAACCCTATCGTAGCGCGTGAGCGAGGTCACTGATCCCTAGAAGCTGCCCTTCACACCGGCAACTGCTCCTGCATCCATCCCGGCGTTTCGATTTTCGGCTCGGTCGTCAGATCGATCACCAGCCGCTCCAGCACCATACGCTTGCTCACAGGATTGGAACGCACGGCGAGATCGGCCTTCGCCACGAGGCGAATCGCACGCGCCAGATCGCGGCGGGATTTATAGCGGCGAGCCTGCTTAATAATATCGTCGGCGGCAAACGGAGGAACCCGGAAGCCCTGCCACAACGCGGCCCACAGCATGCGCTGGTCGCGCACGTTGCGTTCAAGAATCACCAGCATCTGGCGGAAGGTTTTCGCCAGCATATAAATATGTCCGATGGCCGCTTCCTCACCCTCGCCCGAGGATAAAATCGCATCCAGCACTTCCAGCGCGCGCACGCGGTCTTTCGCCGAGATCGCATCGGTCAATTCATACAGCGAGCGCTGCTTCGCCGCCAGGACCATGGTCTCCACGTCACCCAGCGTGATGCGGTTCCGCGCGCCCACGTAAAGCATCAGTTTCTCCAGTTCATTGGAGATCATCATCATGTCGCCGCCGAGAGCATCCACCAGTTCGCGCGCACCATCAGGATCCATCTTCACCGGCGTCAACCGGCTCGCGCAATACTCGGAAATCCAGCGCACCGCTTCGCCTTCTTCCACCCGCGCCAGTTCGACAATTCCGCAGTACTGGCTCATGGTTTCGCGAATCCGCTGGTAACGCTCTTTATCCTGCATCTCCATACGGCGGACGTCGGCGGGAATGCTGATGTGGTCGGCAACGAACACAATCAACGCATCGGGATTCGGATTCTTGCAATATTCCTCGATGGCCGCCAACTTTTCTTCATTCGAGCCGCGGCCAAAAAGATTCTTCACCCCGCGTACGAAGAAGACTTGAAATGGGGCCATCAGCGAGGGCGTGCGAGCGCGGTCAAGAACTTCGGCGAGATCGTTTTCGCCGAGATCAAACTCGAACAAGCTGAAGTCGCGCAGGTCAGCTGGAACCAGGTGTTCGAGGATCGCATCGCGGAAGCGCTTGCGGAAAAAAGCCTCATCGCCCACAAACACGTACGCCGGACGCAGCCTACGCGACTCAAGTTCGCTGACAAAGCGTTCGGCCTGGGCGAAAGCTCGCATAAGAAAATCCGTGGTCGTCAGTCGTTGGTCTTAGGTTTTAGGTTTTAGGTTTTAGGTTTTAGGTTTTAGGTTTTAGGTTTTAGGTTTCAGGTTTCAGGTCTTAGGTCTTAGGCGCCATGTGCCGAATAATGATCTCAGGTCCCGAGACCCAACACCTAAGACCCAAAACCTGAGACCTGAGCCCCAACTCTACCACCCTAGAACCCCTCCAGAATATTAGAGACCAGGGTCCGTGCGAAATCCTGAGAGAGTCGCCGAATGGCCGGAGAATCTTCCTCGAAGAAACTGGCCAGATCCTGAGAAACTTCATACTGCTCACGAAACAGATACGCGGGATTCTGGTAGAGCACATTCCCCTTGCGATCGGTCAGCGACACCTTCATGCTCACCACTACCAGCACACTGGCAGCCTGCCCGGTCGCGGAATTATAAGTAAGCGGCGAAGCGGAAGTGGAGAGCACCGTGCCCCTCAGCGTAGCATCAGCGGCCTCGCCAGTCTGATTCAGAATGTGATAGTGCGTACGCGTGGTGAACTCGCGCACCACCGATGCAGTCAGCAACTGCTCTACGCGGTAGGTTTTGGTTGCGTTGGTGAAGGCCGGCACCGCGATGGTTTTGACATTCTCCGGAAGTTGCACCGCGTGGCCGGCTGTGTGGTATCCGCAACCGGCGCAGGCCGCCGCCAACAAAAGCCAGGCGGCGCAAGCAAGCTTCACTGAATTTTTCCCATCGGGCGAGTCGCGATCATACTTTCCGCGCACTCCACCGCAGTGATGGCCGCGATACGCAGGTTATCCGCTGCCGCCCACAGCCAGATTCCATTCGGCTCGAACGGCTCGCCCTTGAGCGAAACCAGAATATTTCCCTGGCCCGCCGTATTCACATTGCTCGGCTGAGATTCGTCATCTGCTCCGGCGAGTGTCACATGATCTCCAGCCAGAGCCTGCAGTAATTTTTCTTGATCAACCGGCTGTTCCATTTGCAGAAAAATCGATACGGCGTGGCCGTGAAACACCGGAGCCTGCAGCACCATCAAAGCCGGATGCGGAGCATCCGCCCCGGCAATCTTAAGGTAGTGGCGCTGCACTCGCGCTTCTACCAGTTCGATCGACCGCTGCGATTTCTGCCCATACCGCGAAACCATGTTGAACGCCACCTGCGTGTCGAACACATCCTTGGGCAGCGGCTGGAACGACAACAGATTCACCGTCTGCTGGTGCAACTCGTCCATACCTTTTTGTCCCTGTTCAGAGGCTGGCTCAAAAACTGTCGCGACCACGCTACGAATCGCGCCGGCCTTGCGCGCACGAAGCAACAACAGAGCCAGCGTCACGGCCGCAGGATGAGCCACCACGCACGGAGCAGGTTGCAACTCGGGTTGCCACATCTCTCCCCGCTCGCGTTCCAACCAAACCGAACGCACGGTGGCGCCGGCTTCTTCTTCCAACGCACCCGAAAGATCGATGATCGCACTGCCGGCATCGCGCGCACGCTTCCAGTTCTGGCGTGTGCACTCCGCGTCGGCGGCAAAAAATGTGAAGTCCACGCGGCCAAACTGCTCCGCGCGCACGCTCTGAATAAAGTTGATCTCGTCGCCCGCCGCCTCCAGTTGGCCGATCGACTCATCATCGTCGAGCAGACGGATATCGACGGCAGGAAAGTTCCGCTCGTTCAGCATTTCGGCAACTTCTTTGCCCTTGAGCGTGGCCGCGCCCACAATGGCCGCGCGGAAAAGCTGTCCGCGCGGAGAAGGGGACGGCGAACTCGCGATTTTGGTGGGACTGCTCATGAAGTCTGTGAAGCCTCCTTGTAAACCGGCGGAGGAGGAGGCGAGTTTCGGCGGCGGAAGATCCACTGCAGGCGCCAGAACACTCCCGAGAACGTGTAGAGCAAAGCAACTCCAAACAGCACCGGCTTGGAGAAGAACCAAACTCCGGCAAACAGCGCACCAAAGAGAATGATCAAACGAAAAGGATGCCGCGAACGGAAATCGATGTCCTTAAAGCTGTAAAACCGCCACGTGCTCACCATCAGATAGCCCACAGCGGTCACCATCGCCAGCCAAGTCAAAGCCGTGTACCAGGATTCGACGGGTTCGCCGCTCTGAAAATGCACCACCGCCGCAATCACTCCGGCCCCGGCAGGAATCGGCATCCCCACAAAATATTTCTTCCCCGGGCGTCCGGGGTTCGAGGGCTGCGGGTTCGTTGTGATGTTGAAACGCGCCAGGCGGCTGGCTCCCGCCATCAGAAATAAAAAACTCGCGATCGCGCCCAACTGCGCCAGCTTGATGTTCCACTCGGTCAGCGCAACCGGAGGCATTAAATGAAATCCCCAAGTCCAGGCCAACATGGCCGGGGCCACTCCAAACGTGATCACATCGGCTAGAGAATCCAGTTCTTTTCCAAAGTCGCTGCTGGTGCCGGTCATGCGCGCGACGCGTCCATCCAGGCCATCGAACAAAACCGCAAATCCAATCGCTTTCGCCGCATTGTCCAGGTGCCACCATGTCGCCGCACTGGCATGGACGACCTCGAGGATGGCATAGAAGCCAGCCGCCATATTCCCCGTCGTGAAAAGCGAGGGGAGAATATACATTCCCTTGCGCATGCGGCGCGGATGGCGATCGTCTCCCCGGCGATTTCGAACTGGAAGATCCATCAGCGTCCCCTTTCGGTGACAGAATAGCTCGCCGCCGTTGCCGGTTCGTTCTTTCGCGCTGCGCTCTCCGGTTGTAAGTGAGCCAACACGCTCGCCCCTCCCCGAACCCGCTCGCCCACCTTCACCCGCAAGGCGGCGGACGCGTCGAGCACCACATCGACGCGCGAACCGAACTTGATCAATCCCACGCGCTGGCCCCGCTCCACGCGATCTCCAACTTTAGGATTGAAAACGATTCTCCGCGCCAGCAACCCCGCGATCTGCTTGAATACCACCGTCTGCCCATCACCCTCTACGCTCACAATATTTTGTTCGTTCTGTTCCGCGGAAGCTTGATTCATCGCGTTCAGAAATTTTCCGCGCTGGTAGCGCACCTCCCGCACGAATCCTGCAATCGGAGAACGGTTCACATGCACATCGAAAACGCTGAGAAAAATGCTGATGCGAATCTTTTTTGCTCCGCCGATGGTTATGCCTGAGACATCCGTAACCTTCCCATCTGCGGGCGAAACCACTGCACCTGCGGCATCCGGAATCACCCGCTCCGGGTCACGGAAAAACCACAGAAAAAAAACGCAAGCAGCAGCGGCACCACGGCCCAAGCCGGCTGAGTCAGCCAGCCGATAAGAACCCCGGCGGCAACAAACGTCAGCGCGTAAAAGTAGCCGTCTCGTACCATTGGAGCAGCCTCATTATAAAGCAGTGGCGAGCCTAGCTGGTTGAGCTTCAATCGGAAAAAATGTAGGCTCAAATCGTAAGTGTAAATAAAGAAAGGCGCTGATGAGCGCCTCGGAGTAGATATAAATTCACCTGAGCGGCGACAGCCGCTTTCCAATTGGCCAAACAAAATTACGCTACGTGCGCCCCGTACTGCTGCCGGAACTGCCGCTCGATCGATTGCATCTGATCTTTTAGCCGCAGCTTCAGCTTCTTAAGCCGGACTTCTTCCAGCTTTTCGTCTTCGCTGAGATAACGCTTTTGAGTGAGAGAATCGAGCCGAGTGGAATACTGCATATGCTCCTGGGCCAGCTTGCGAAATTCGTCGTTGGTCAGCAGAGAGTCCTTCGAAGTCAGCATCCAGCGGACCTCCAAACCGGGATTCACTGGCCCCAAACTACCACAGCCCCAAAATCGGTTCAATGCCAAATTATTGGTGCAGTCTCGATATGAGAAACCCCTTATCGGGGGAAGTCGGGGGGAAGAACTAACAACACCTACGACAACTTAAGGCGGTAAAGAATGGCATTTTCAGCAGGCAATGTGTAGTAGCGATTCCGCACACCCGCCTCTTCAAAGCCCATTCTTCGATAGAAAGCACGCGCATCTTGATTCGACTCGCGAACTTCGAGAAAAATTGCGCACCCGCCCGCCGCCCGAGCGAGTGTAATCAACTCAGTAAGCAGCAACCTGCCGGTTCCTCCGCGACGCATGTCGTTGGCGACGACAATGTTCTCGAGTTCCCACTCCACACCGGCACGCCGCGCAACCAGGAATCCGAAAATCTCCGATTCCACTCCAGCCGTTTCATCTTCCGCGATCAAGACCTCGCGTTCCGCTGATTGCGGATCGCTCGTGGCCAACATGTCCTCGTACTGATGCCTTAACCAATGCGCAGCGGTCGCACTCCCGCGCTCCAAATCCATGATGCGAGAAATGTCATCGGCTTTAGCCCGTCGCACCCGCAAGCTACGAACCGATTCTTTCGAGCATCTCGGCGTCCGTGCGCCGAATATAGTTGGCCTCCAACTGCTCGGGAGTTACCGTTTCGCCACTCTGGATTTTGCTCCAACCCAGTCGGGCGATGTCGGCGGCAGAGATCAGCGCGAGAATTGAAACTGTCAGGCCGGCCGCTCGGGCGACATCGGCCAGAGCGGGATCTGGAGTAACCACGGTCCACCCTTTTGCCTGTGCAACGAATTCACTTCTGCCCAGCATTCGCTCTCGCGGAACCCATCCCGCGTCGGCCGGAATCTCGTACTCTCCCATGTAAACATCACCCCGTCCCGCATCCAGAACCGACATGACCTTGCCTTGAACCGCGCTCGCAACCACGCAAGCCTCCAAAAGAGAGACCGCGGCGATCGGCTTGCCCAACACCTCAGCCAGAGCCTTAACTGCCGCCAATCCAATCCGCAAGCCAGTGAACGATCCCGGCCCAGCGCCAACCGCAAAAGCGCCGATGCCGTTCTTGGAGAACCCGTTGCTCGAGAGCAGTTCGGCGATTTGCGGAATGAGTTGTGCAGAGAAAGTGCCGCCGACCAGCGGCGCAATCTCAATAACCTCGAAGTCGCCACCGTTCGCAGAGGGCTCTCCGGCTCGCGCCAGTGCGATGCTCCCTTGCTTGCCCGAAGTATCGATTGCGAGAAGAAGCATCGAAAGATTCTTGCTCTATCTGTGAAAATCCGTGAGAATCCGTGGCCGATTTCTTATCCCTCAACCAACTCCAGCAGAACTCCGCCCGCACTCGCCGGATGCACAAACACATATTTATGCCCGCCCGCCCCGGTCTTGATTTCGTCCGATACCAGGCGCACACCGTCTCTCTTCAAACGCTCGACGGCCGCCGTCAGATCCGGAACCCGCAGGCAAACGTGGTGGAGCCCTTCGCCCCGCTTGGCAATAAACTTGGCGATGGTCGAACTCTCGGAAGTCGCCTCCAACAGTTCCAACCGGCTCTTGCCCATCGGAATCATCACCACTCGCACCTGTTCCTGCTCCACCGTCTCTTCCGCAGAAACGCTCAGGCCCAGCTTCTCGTAGATCGCCTTCGCCGCCGCCAGCGACGTCACTGCAATCCCCAGATGATCAATATTGCATTCCATTTTCGCTTCCCAAAGACCCATTCGAACTTGTCATTCCGAACCGTCCGATAGGACAGTGAGGAACCTGCTGTTCTCTCACTTCGTCGCCACTCGTCGCACAATCTCTTCGACCAGCGTATACGGATCGCGCTTATGTTCAGCCACCTCGGCCGCATACTGCGCCATCCCGCCATCAACCATCTGCGCCCGCGCTTTCTCCAGCAAAGCATCGCGCAGCATTTCCACCAAACGCTCCTGCCAGTTCTCGACGCTCTTGTTCAACGCCAGATTTTCTTTCCGCAAATACGCTTCATAATTCTCGACAGCCGCCGCCAGTTCCTCGATTCCTTTTCCTTCGCTGGCAATAGTCTTTACGATCGGCGGAGTCCAGCCATCGTGACGCATCGCCAGCGACTGCAGCATTCTGATCTCCCGCTCCACATGCTCAGCGCCGTCGCGGTCGCTCTTGTTGATTACAAAAATGTCGGCAATTTCCATGATGCCGGCTTTAATCGTTTGCACATCATCGCCCATGCCCGGAACCAGAATCACAATCGTGATATTGGCCAGCCGCACAATGTCAACCTCATCCTGGCCCACGCCCACGGTCTCAATCATGATGAGGTCGCGCCCCGAAGCATCCAGCACCGTGGTCACATCGGCTGTCGTACGAGCCAGCCCACCGAGCGATCCGCGCGTCGCCATACTGCGAATATAAATCCCCGGATCGGAGAAATGCTCCTGCATGCGAATCCGGTCGCCAAGAATCGCTCCACCAGTGTAAGGACTAGTCGGATCGACCGCTATAATCCCAACCGTCCGGTTCTTCTTGCGATAGAAGCGGGCCAGTTGATCGACCAGCGTGCTCTTCCCCGCTCCCGGCGGACCCGTAAGCCCGAGCACGCGCGCCCTCCCGCTGTGCGGAAACAACGCCTTCAGCAACTCAGCCCACCCCGGCACGCGATTCTCCACGGTAGAAATCGCGCGCGCCAAAGCGCGCACGTCACCGGAGCGCAGCTGCTCAATCCACGTCTGGATGTTCGGGTTCAAACGATCAGTGTAAAGCAGATGTTCAGAAAAGAGTAAAAGTGGAATGGTCAGAGCTTCTCTAATTCTTCAGGCCGAAAGAGCGGAA
The DNA here is from genome assembly GCA_963808195.1 of uncultured Acidobacteriaceae bacterium. Classification (GTDB taxonomy): domain Bacteria; phylum Acidobacteriota; class Terriglobia; order Terriglobales; family Acidobacteriaceae; genus Sulfotelmatobacter. Next base: position 255,279 of record CAWEEW010000016.1, read on the forward strand.
TAATCATCGTGATTCCTTGGTGGAGCGATGATTTCCTCATAACGTTCTTGAATCGGTTGTTTTGAAGCCACTTGCTTCGCCTTGCTTGACCTTCCTCAACTCCGAACCCCTTAGGCGAAATATCGTTATGGAAGAAACACGTGGGTATGTTGCCACTACATGATTTGTTTGTATTGTTGCAAAATTTACAACATGCTGAGTATCATCGTAACGTTGACCGGATGCCCAATGCATTCGAATGAGTCCGAGGAAACCATGGCCGATATGGATATGTTTCCGCTGAAGCCGGAGCGTAAGGCCCAGCTGGAAGAATACGCCAAACGGCGCGGTCAGGAACCCGCCGCAGCCCTCGACGATGCTCTTGCCACATATCTCGAGTGGGAGCGTCAGGACTATGCAGAATCAGTCGAGGGCGTCGGTCGCGGCTATAAGGATCTGAGAGCCGGGCGCACTAGACCCGCCGATGAGTTTCTCGCCGACCTACGCCGCAAGCATGACCTTCCGCGTTGAAACCACGGCAGCGGCCGAGCAAGATGCTGATGCAATTCTTGAGTGGTTGCTTTCCGAACATGCCGGGGAGACGGGCCTAGGCTGGTTTGTCGCTCTGCACGACGCCTTCGCGTCTCTTGCCGAATTCCCGGCGCGTTGTCCGCTAGCTCCGGAAAACGCGGTCTTTCCTTTCGAGGTTCGTCATCTGCTCTATGGCCGAAAGCCGCACGTGTATCGGATTCTGTTCACGATTAAGGACCAAACCGTGTACGTGCTGCATATTCGCCACGGACGCCGCCAACCGTTGCGGCACTAACCAGAGCTATTCCTTCAGCAACTGCCTCGCAATCACCAGCCTCTGAATCTCGCTGGTCCCTTCGCCGATGGTGCACAGCTTCACGTCGCGATAATACTTCTCGGCCGGATAGTCTTTAATAAACCCGTATCCGCCGTGAATCTGCACACCTTCGTTGGCACACTTCACGGCGACTTCGCTGGCATAGAGTTTGGCCATCGAAGACTCCAGCGTCGTCTTCCTCCCAGCGTCTTTCATCGACGCCGCGCGCATGGTGAGCAGGCGGGCCGCATCGATTTCGGTGGCCATGTCGGCCAGCTTCCACTGAATCGCCTGAAAGTCGGAGATCGCCTTGCCAAATTGTTGCCGCTCCTTGGAGTACTTCAGCGCCGCCTCGTATGCGCCTTGCGCCATGCCCAGCGACAGAGCCGCAATCGAGATACGTCCGCCATCGAGCACGCGCATCGCGTCGATAAAGCCGTCGCCTTCCTTACCCAGGAGATTCTCGCCAGGAATTACACAGTCTTCAAAAATCATCTCCGCCGTATCGCTGGCCCGTAACCCCAGCTTGTTTTCTTTTTTCCCGGGACGGAAACCTTTCGTGTCCTTCTCCACAACAAATGCAGAGAGGCCATGAGTATCGGCGGCGCGGTCGGTCACAGCGATCACCACAATCGCGTCCGCGTAATGGCCGTTCGTGCAGAAAGTCTTGGTGCCGTTCAGCACCCAATCTTTTCCCTTGCGCCGCGCGGTCATGCGGGCGCTGCTCGCATCCGATCCCGAGGAAGGCTCGGTAAGCCCCCATGCTCCGATGAATTCGCCAGTCGCCAGTTTGCTGACGTATTTCTTTTTCTGCGCTTCGTTCCCTGCGAGAAAAATATGGTTCGAGCAGAGCGATGTGTGAGCCGCCACAATAATCCCCACCGAGCCATCCACTCGCGACAATTCTTCGATGGCGATCACATACTCCACGTATCCCATGCCGGTGCCGGCGTATTCCGTGGGGAAGACCATCCCCAGCAATCCGAGCTTGCCCAGCTCCTTGATTGTGGCTTGCGGAAATTCGCAAGCCTCGTCCCATTTCATGACATTGGGCGCGATCTCGCGCTCGGCAAATTCGCGAACGCTCTTCTTCAGTTGCTGCTGCTCGTCACTCAATTGAAAATCCACGACTCCTCCAGCCAGGCAAGACGCCTCTCGCGCCCTCACGTCCGCCTGAGATTATTGTAGGTGACGAAAGAAAAATCCTTGAACCGACCGCCCGGTATGCGCACTGCCCCACCTTCATGAGACACGAAGCCTTACACGGACAAAAGAGGACGAAGGTAACAGGACCGCCTCAGCGAGAGATGACGGCTTGCTCAGCTTCAGAAGATTCGATGGGAGAAAGGAACCGCTGAAATACTTCGTTGGAGAGCAGCCGTCCCTTCGGTGTCAGGGAAACGAAATCTCCGTGCCGTTGCATCAGCCCGCCCTCGACAAGCTCCGTGATCGCTGCGCGCGCATTGTCGATGGCCTCGTCGCCAAATTTTTCGGAAAGACCTTTCAGGTCAACGCCGCACACGAGCCGCAATCCAAGAAAAAAACTTTCTTCCAACGCCGCACGCCGCGACACAACGGTCCGCTGCAAACTAGCTTCACTCATATATCGTTCCAGCGAATCAGCGGACGCGAATCGAACTGCCTCAACGTCCGAACAAGCGGAAACCAGCATCGAATGCCCATCCACGCCAAAACCGAAGTAAGGTTGCCGCGTCCAATATTTCAAGTTGTGCCGCGACTCGAACCCCTCACGCGCGAAATTGGAAATCTCGTACTGCGCAATCCCCCCGGATTGCAACATTCCGCAAGCAGCAAGATAAAAATCCGCCGTGGCATCTTCATCCGGAACGAAGTGCGCATGATAGCGCGTGCCTCCCGCCAGCACCTCGCTTCCCAACCGTGAATCTTCGTCAACCTCCAGCATGTAGACGCTCACATGCGGTACGCCAGTCGCGATCGCTTCCGTCACGGAAAACGCCCAGCTCTCCGCCGTCTGGTGCGGCAACCCCGCAATGAGATCAATATTGATGTTCGAAATCCCCGCTGCGCGCAGGCGGGCGATGTCCTCGAGCACGGTCGCGCGCTTGTGCAGACGGCCAACCGCCGCCGCTTCCCGGTCCACAAACGATTGCACTCCCAGACTTACACGGTTCACGCCGCACCGCAGCAGGCTCTCTACAACCCCTGCCGTTAACGTGCCGGGGGCGCATTCCACGGTGACCTCCAGGCCGGCTTCTACCTCAAACTGATGCCGCACTGCGTTGAAGATTCGCTCGAGTTGCCCGGCATCGAGCACCGTCGGCGTCCCTCCGCCCAAGTAGATGGAATCGATCTTCTGCTCAAACTGCCCGCCCATCTCCGCCGCGACTTGCGGAGCCTTTTCAATATCGGCATAAACCCGGTCCACATAACGCTCAAAGACCGCCCGCGAAAACACGTCAGAGGCGAAGTTGCAGTAGCTGCATTTCGCGCGGCAGAACGGAACGGAAACATAGATCCCCAGAGGCATCTTCACCATTATCCCATCCGCAATCGACCGGCCGGCGGCAAACCTTTTCCATCTTCAGGACCGTTCCGGCCATCCATATCGAAGTATGGTAGTTTAATCTACTCTCTAAGCAACCGCCTCACCGCCGTTCGCCAAAAAACTGATGTCTCAGGAAGAAGAAGTATTAGGCAAAGCCTATGACAGCCGCCTGATGGCGCGGCTGTTGAAGTACCTCCGGCCCTATCGCTGGCAGGTCGCGCTCGCGCTGGCATCGATCGTCTTGAAGTCTCTCGCCGACGTGCTCGGCCCCTATCTCACCAAAGTTGCCATCGATCGTTACCTCGCGCCCCAGGTCGCAGCTACGAGTACCTCCTCCGGCATATGGAGTTGGCTCAGTCCGCGTGCCACAACCGGCATCGCGCAGATCGCCGCAATCTATGTCGGCCTGCTGATCTTCAGTTTCCTGCTCGAGTTCCTGCAAACCTACTTCATGCAGTGGACCGGCCAGAAGGTAATGTTCGACCTCCGCCGCCAGATTTTTCGCCACCTGCAGCGCCTGCACGTTGCCTTCTACGACAAAAACCCCGTCGGCCGCCTGGTCACGCGCGTCACCACCGACGTGGATGCGTTGAACGAGATGTTCACCTCCGGCGTAGTCTCCATCTTCGAAGACCTTTTTGTGCTCTTCGGCATCCTCGGCGTGATGCTGTGCATGAACTGGAAGCTGGCCCTCATCACCTTCGCCGTGCTGCCTTTTATCGTTTATTCCACAAAGATTTTTCGCGACCGCGTGCGCGACTCCTACCGCCGCATCCGCGTGGCCATCGCGCGCATTAACGCCTACCTGCAGGAGCACATCAGCGGAATGGTCGTGTTGCAACTTTTCAACCGCGAGCGCAAGGCCTACGACCGCTTCAAAGAAATCAATCGCGTTCACATGGAAGCCTACAAAGACGCGATCATGGCCTACTCGGTCTACTATCCGGCGGTCGAAATTCTCTCCGCTATTGCAATCGCCTGCGTAATTTGGTTCGGCGGCGGCGACATCATGCGGAACATCCGCGTCAACAGCGTTGCCGTGAGTTTCAATTCAAAGACGCTCATCGCATTCCGCCTGGTATCGACCGCCGCTTCGCTGGGCGTGCTGGTCGCCTTTATTCAATACGCCCTGCGCTTCTTCCGCCCGATCATGGACTTCAGCGAAAAATACAACATCCTGCAATCGGCCATGGCCGCGAGCGAACGCATCTTCAAATTACTCGACACGCCCATTCAAGTGGTTTCGCCCGCCGTGACCAAGCGCTCCACTGGCCCCGGCCGCATCGAATTCGATCATGTCTGGTTCGCCTACCGCGATGCTCCGGAGGAAATCGGCAACGCTGGTGGGGAAGGCAAAGCGCAGGCTGAAACGGGCAATGCCCATGTAGGGGCGGCCGCCCTCGGCCGCCCAGCCGAGCAAAGCTCGGCTGGCTCTTCACTTTCCAGCAGCAATGGAGCTAGCGGTGTTCAGGCCCTCGACTGGGTCCTCCGCGACGTAACCTTCTCCATCGAGCCCGGCGAAACCGTAGCCATCGTAGGCCACACCGGCGCGGGCAAGACCACTCTCATCTCTCTCTTGCTGCGTTTTTACGATGTCCAGAAAGGCGCCGTCCGAATCGACGGCGTCGATGTCAAAGATATGGACCTCGCCGACCTACGCAGCCGCTTTGGCGTCGTCCTGCAGGATCCTTTTCTTTTCAGCGGCACAATCGGCGGAAACATTCGGCTCGGTACCACCCGCATCCAGGACGCCGACGTCGAAAAAGCCGCCGAAGACGTGAACCTCGCCGACTTCATTCGCACTCTGCCGAAAGGCTTCGACGAAGAAGTGCGCGAGCGCGGCTCCACGCTTTCCACTGGACAGAAACAGCTCATTTCGTTCGCCCGCGCCCTGGCTCACGAGCCGAAGATTCTGATCCTCGACGAAGCCACTTCGAGCGTCGACACCGAAACCGAATTCCGCGTGCGCGACGCCCTCAGCCGTATGGTTGAAGGCCGCACCTCGCTCATCATCGCGCACCGCCTCTCCACCGTGCAGCGTGCCGATAAGATCATCGTCATGCACAAGGGCCAGGTGCGCGAAATGGGCACGCACCAGCAACTCCTCGCCCAGCACGGGATCTACTTCAAGTTGTATCAACTGCAGTACAAGGACCAGGAACTCAGCGTTGTGCGGGCGTCCTCACCCGCCAGCGCAGACGAAAAACCAGAAGTCACAGCCAGTGCGGACGATTAATCCCGATTGATGAATCCGGATTGAAACACCTTCCCGGTAGTGGATAGTCAGAGGCCAGACGGTTACGACAGGGGGGCAAACGCGAACGCCAGACGAGACGGCACCAGGATGCACCGCGCCGCAGTTTACGGCGACCTTTTTCGGTCTGACTGCAATGCAGAATCCAATGCGACCACGCGTCAGCGTCCGGAGGACGCCTGAAAATAGCCCGGCGCATTCAGCGCCGGGCATCCTAGTATGCTAGGGAACCGCACCCCGTAGGGATGTCTGAACCCAACCAACATGCTGCCGCCGCTGTTACTATTTCTTCGGTTGTGCCGACGGCGGCAAAATTCCGTTCAGCCGCAAATCCTGTGCCGCTGCGGCGTAGTGGTCGGCCCAACTGCCGGCAAGGAAGAGCGCTCCCATAGCACGCGGAAACTTGCGTCCACCGAAGAATTCGACGGTGTCGCCGAGCTTCGAATCGTCCATCTTACTGAGCGCGTCGTTGCAAAAATCGAACGAAGCGGTAGCCGCGGCGAGCATTTTGTCCTTGCTATCGGTCTCCTTGAGCTCATCGACCTTTGGCGCAGCGACATCGGCCGCCTTGGAGCACAGGAAGTAATTTGTTTCAGCGATATGGACAACAAGGTGTGCAAACGTCATCTGGTCGGGGGTCGGCTTGTAGTTGAACTTATCGGGGGGCATCGCGGTGATGGCGCCGATAGTATTATTCCGCGAGCGCGGCAACAGCGCTCGAAGAGACGTCGTCACCGGGTCTTTGGTCGGTCCAGTCGCTGCAGCCGGCGCAGAGGCGGTTTGCGCGCATACCAGCGCCGAAGCGGTACACACGAAGGAAACAACGAGGGCAAGAAAGTATTTCATTGAACTCCTCCTATCCAAACATTCTAAGCTAGCCAGCCACCACCAGCTTTAGGAGAACGCAGCGCCTAGCGCCGCGCCCACCATGGTGAATACCGCCCACCATCCGAACACAATCCCGAACGACGTTCCACGCTTCACCTTACTCACGCAGGTGAACCCGATCGCCGTAAGCGCCAAAGTCCAAATCATGAAGATATCGACAGCCGTTGCCACGCTGTAGAGGAAAACATTGTTCGCGGGCGTCATGAAGTAGCCGGGATTCGTGGCCACGGGATTCTGAAAAGAAAACGAATCCGGGCTGATGCCGGCGGCCACGGACAGCATGGCCAGCAATGTCTTCAACATGAGTGGCAGCGCCGCGTAAACCACAATGGCAAGCGACACTCCAAAAGAAACATCTGCGCCTGCCGCAAGCTTGAACGTCGCAAACAGCGCGGTCGCGATAACCAGCCAGATGATCAACGTGATAACCGGAAAGGCATAGGAGATGATCGCCGTGACTTTCGCCCCTTGCTCCAGCTGTCGCTCGCGCTGATCGGCCGGAAGATTCTCCAGGCGCGCCTGCGCCTTGGGCTGCGCCTGCATCTGGTTTTCCATGATCCTGCGAAAGCCTATTTTTTGACCCGCGATGTAAACAAACAGCGCGGAAACCACCACCATCAGCAAAAACGGCGCCCACCAGGCGGCGCTGCGGCGCAAATCGGTAAACGTTTTTGTGGGCGCAACAAACGTGTCAACGATGCGGGCACCTTGCGACAGGCCAGATTCCGGCGCGGGTATCGGTACAGACGGAAGCGGAGCAGCAGCCATATCCTGTTCCTCCTGCGAAGTGGGACGCCAAGGAATTCTAGTCGCGCCGAGGCTTTGAAACAAGCGGTCGAAAACAAGCTTAACTCCCGAGTGTAAACCCTCGGGTCTGGTTTCCGGTGCTGCCTCCGAATTTCATTTAATGTTGGCGATAGGGTTTTAATCGAGTTTTCTTTTGAATACACCTATCGACGCACCGGATTTGACGTGATATGACTTCGCGGAGTCTCCCCAGACATACTGAGTCTGCGGATCGGTCTCGTCGACGATCCCAACCATTTCATAGTGATCGGCAGCGTACTTGTGGGACCAGTCCAGTATGAACGTGCTTGATTCTGGACTGGCAATCCATGAACTGATGACTTGCACGAACACCATGTACTCAGGCCGGCTGTTTTCGATTTCTCGTGCCATGTCCTTCTGCATGTCCATTGCGTACTTCTGAGGTTCCACCAGAGGATAGGTATAAATGTAGCCGGTAGCCGAATGCCGCTTCGAGTAAAAGTAAATTTCCGGCTCCGAGCCGATCACGGCGATGCGAGCGTTTGGCGACGAGTGCTGCTTCAGATATTCGGAAATGACTTGCGCTTCAGGAAAGGGATTGCTGCCGTAAACAGCGCGGCTGGCGGCGAGTGGGGAAAGTCTGAAAAAAATATCGCTCTGGCCGGCGACGGAAACGGCTATCGCCGCAAGAAGAACGAGCAGCGGAATTGCAGTCGCTGCAGGGCTTGGCAGGTGTTCCGATAGTTCCTGCGCCGCCGAGGACACGGCAATCCCCACGAACAGACAAACGGCTGGAAGCACCAGTATGAAGTAATGCTGACGGAAATAGAAACCGGGACAGACTGCGGCCCATGAAAAGACCAAAAAGCCAACTGTGAAAACGCCGTGCCGCCAAGTGCGAGAGTCCCAAGCTAAGGCGGCAAGCCCGATTGCGGCGAGAATCCAAAGAAATGCAGCGGGCTCGACGACAGAAAACGCCATCGTCGAAAATTGTTGCCATCCTTCGGAAAAGGTTAATGCCGAGGCGTACTGACTGCCATAGGAAAAAGTCCAGAACCACATTTTGCCGAGCGTCCCGGCGGAGAACAAAACCAAACAAGTGAGTGCGAACGGAATAAGGACGCCTGCGCTGTAGATTCCAAGACGGCGAGCCAAGCCAAACCAATCCTTCTCCGTGCGCCATTCCATCGCAATCGGGAACAAAGCTCCGAACAACGCGAAAAAGAGACCGGGCTGCTTGCACAGGAGAGCCGTCCCAAGCAGAATCCCGCTAAAGAAATACAGGGCAGTTCGTTTGGATTCGGTGGCGTGGAACAGGATGAGAATTCCCGCCAAAGCTGTGAGCACTACAAAATGGGTCGCGTGCCCGGCCAGGCCCAATACCGATTCGCTGGTCGAGAGCAGCGCGTAGCTCGATCCGGCGGCTAGGCCCGCAAGCGGACCGAATAATTTCTTCGCCAGCAGGAATAACAAACTTACGGTTGCCGCGTTGGCGAGGAGCAGACCCGCGTGAATGCCCGCAGGTGACTCACCGAACACCGCCATGATGAGAGCGGAAGCGGCATAGGTGCCGGGCAACTTCATGTTGTAGGCAAGGCTGTAAGGGGCTATGCCCTGCAGCATAAGTTGTCCCGAGTATGCGTACTCTCCTTCATCACGCTCGAGCGGAAGATTCAGTAAGCGGATGCGAATCAGCGAGAAAAACAGGATCACGATTGCCAGCAGCACAACACACCAGCGCGGAGAAATGCCCGACGATTTTGAGGTTGTCTTCGCTACCTCGCACCTCGCAACTTCGAGCTTCGTGATTTCGGGTTTTCTGCTTCTGAGTTGCGCTACTTGTGACCGCCGCCGGGGGTTCCTGCTCATCGGAAATCGGACTCGTTTGGCAAGAGTTGTTAAGAGTAACCGAGGGTTTGTCGATCAATTGTTAACGGAAGATTACAGTCAGGTTAAAGTTTCCGCACGCCACGTTCGGCAGCCGTTTCCCAAGTTATTCTTACCTCTGCCGTCTTACCTCGGCCTCTCGCGACTTCCTCATGCCCGCTGCAAACACGACTAGGCACCGTAGAAAACGTTCCCGACCCGCGCCGAAACCTGCGCCGGGACCACGTCTGATTCCGCCACCGGTCGAGACGGCGCCGGTCACTTCCGCTCCTACTTTTGCGCGGCTGCGTGTTGCCCCTGCGATTCTGCTGGCGTTGCTGACGTTCAGTATCTACTTTCAAATTCTTCACCATCCATTTTCGAACTACGATGATGGAGAGTATGTCACCGATAACCCGGATATTCAGCATGGGATCAGCCCTGCTACGCTGCATTGGGCAATAACCTCGACCGAGCACGGCAACTGGCATCCCGTGACGTGGCTTTCTCACGCCCTGGACTGGCAAATCTTTGGCAACAACGCCGGGGGGCACCACGGCACGAGTTTGTTGCTGCACATACTGAATGCACTTCTGCTGTTCATCTTTCTCGCTCAGGTCACCGGATCGACTGTGCGAAGTTTGTTTGCGGCTGCTCTTTTTGCGGTCCATCCGATCAATGTTGAGAGCGTGGCCTGGGTGGCCGAGCGGAAGAATGTGCTGTGTACACTGTTTTTTCTGTTGGCGCTGATGGCTTATTCGCGATATGCGCGGCGCCCCGGCGTGGTCCGTTACCTGTTCGTCGCTCTGCTCTTTGCCTTCGCCTTGGCGGCGAAGCCGATGGCGGTGACTTTTCCTTTCGTCCTTCTATTGCTCGACTACTGGCCCTTGCAGCGCATTCAGAACTGGAGCCAGCCGTCACTCGTGTTTCCCGCGCCGCAGTTTCCGGCATGGAAAATTGCACTGGAAAAGTTGCCTCTACTGGCTCTGAGTGTTGCCGATTGCCTGCTTACGCTGATTGCACAGAACAAAGTAAACGCCATCAAGTCCGTCACCAAGTTTTCCCTGTCCGCACGCGTGGCAAATGCGATTGTCTCTTATGCGGCGTACTTGTGGAAGGCTGTGCGGCCACTTCACTTGGCTGTGTTTTATCCGCACTTCGCGGGACGGCTCGCGGCGTGGCAAGTGGCGTTGTGTGGAATCCTCCTCGTCGGTGTCAGCGTCTGGGTGTGGCGCGAACGATCGCGCCCTTACCTGATCATGGGCTGGTGTTGGTTTCTTGGGATGATGCTGCCGGTGATCGGGTTGATTCAAGTTGGCGACCAGGGAATGGCGGATCGTTACGCTTATCTTCCGCTGATCGGTATTTTCGTCGCGATAGTTTGGGGTCTCACTGATTGGGCACAAAGTGCAAAGCGCCACGTCCGTGTCACTTCGGCTGTCACCGCGGTTGCAGTGCTAGTGATATTTTCAGTGCTGGCGTGGCGGCAAGCGCGCACTTGGCGAAGCTCGCTCGATCTCTGGTCGCAGGCTGTTGCAGTCGACCCGACTAACTTTGTAGCCGAGGATGTCGTCGGCTCAGAGATTCTCCTAAGCGCTCTGAACAAGGGAGTGCCTTACTCCAACGAAGCTCAAGCGCACTTCCAGCGGGCGCTTCAGATCAATCCAAGAGACTCCGAGGCGCTCCTTAACGTCGGTGCCGATCTTCAGACGCACGGCAAGGTGCAGGAAGCAATCGCGAAATACAAAGAGGCTCTGGAGTATGCGCAAGATCCATCGATCAAGGGAAGAATTCTCACCGACTTAGGATCAGCCTACGAGCGACTGCTCGACTTGACCACGGCCCGGCAATACTATCGCGAGGCGCTGCAGTTGGGTCCCAAGAACGCTCCCGCCGCCTTCGCTGGATTCGCCAGAACTTACACGGACGAACAGATCCTGGACCTGGCGCGCAATCTTCTTGCCCAACCCACGGCGCAGGGTTACTGGAAGCTAGGACAGTTGCAGGAAAGCGTGGCATCTAACAGAGAGGCTATTGCAGCTTACCGGCGTTCTTTGCAGATTGACGCCAAGTTTCAACCGGCTCAAGATGCGTTAGATCGTCTCTCGAAGGGCTCCGCACAATAAGATCGAACGCCAGCTAGAGTGATGTCATGGCTCTATTGCGATGAGCCACTGCTCTGCGTCTGCCCTGTCGGCGTCTGAACCAAGGGTGTCTGCTGACTTGAAGAATCGGCTGAATTTTTCTGCAAAGCGAAAACTGGTGTGGACGGTGTTGGGCCTTTGACCTCAACGCTGCCATCGTAGTTAGCTGAATAAAAAAACAACCAGTCTTTGTAGTGGTTCTTGTGGTTGAATTCGCGAATTGTTTTCTTCGGGCTGGAGCTGGCCACGCCCATGATTACACCACCTCCAAAAACTGCGCCACTCGACGGAGCTGTCGAGGGAGCGGCAGCTTGGGGCGCAGGGCTGCCTTGTGAAGCAGTCTGAGCGTTCTGATCGGCGGTCGAGTCCTGTGGATTAGCTTCGGGTAACGAAGCATTAGAAAAAATCCCTGCCGCAGCATTCGCGCTGCCGCCCGACGGCGCGCCCGCGGTATTGGAGCCGGCACCCGGCGCGGCGATATCGTTCATGTGCAGCAGTCGGAATTCTTTCCCGGTGATGGGATCCTTGTAGCGCCGACGCAGATAGCGGTTCCCAGTAGCGTGCTCCAACTGATCCAGCGTCAAAGGGAAGTTCCCGGTATGCTTGGCATAAGCACGAATCGCACGGCGGTACTCCATCCCTCGGTGAATCAATTCTTCTTCCTGATCTCGCCTGATCTGGAGTGTAATCATCGGAGCCACGACAGCCGCTGCGATCACTAGCAGAGAAGCTGTCAGCAACAGCGTCAGCAGTACGTAGCCCTGCTCCCGTTCTGGAGGATGACTTCGAAAGCGAAGACTGCGCGCCGCGAACGCAAGCCCGGCCACATGAAAATCCCTGATCAAAAGTTGTACTTCAGTCCCAGTTGAAGTGTTCGAGGACGGTGCGAATCGACTGGCCTGAGAAAGGCGCTGCCGGTCGTGCAATCTACATTGACTGGTGTCGCGCCCGGAGAGCCGATCACCGGCGTCAGGCCACCGGCCGCGGAGTTGTATACGCCGCCGTAGCACCCGATGATATTCGACGCCGTGTCACCAATATTCGGATTGAAGATCCGGAACTCGGTGTGATTGAACACGTTGAAGAGTTCTACGCGGAACTCCATGGCGCTGCCTTCGGTGATTTTGAAATGCTTCAGCAGGTTCATATCAAAATTCAGCCGGTGTGGGTTGTTCAGGAAGTTGCGTCCTGCATCGCCGAAGGTAAGCCCCGTCGGCGCCACAAATGCGGCGGGATTATACAAAAGTGGGCCGACGCTGGAAGCGTTAAAACGCTGCGGCACAGGAGCATGCGGATCGCTGATGACATCCGGGAAGGAACCTACGCCGGCTCCATTTGCAACTCCAGCGTTGTCCGGCGCGGAAATTCCGGTGTTGCCGCCGCCATTGATTACCGTGAAAGGAGTGCCCGATTGGAATGCGGTGATGCCGGAAAGCTCCCAGCCATCGAGCACCGCTCGCAGGACTCGCGAATCGCTTTGCACCGGAGGTTTCGTGTCATTTTTATCTTTGTCGCTATCGCCGCCGTCAGATGAAGGCGCGGAGCGGAAGGCCGATCGCTCCAGCGCTCCGCTGAACTTGGGAAAAGCGTAGATGTAGTTGACGCTGAGCGAGTGGCGCTGGTCGAAATTGGAGCTTGCCCTGTTTGACTTGATGTCGGCCGAATTTACAAAGGACGCGTCGGAACGGTCCGAAGAATCATCCAGCGAGTGGCTATAAGTGTAGGAAGCGCCGACGGTGAGAGGTCCCCTCGTTCGGCGAATCGTGGCTTGCAGCGCGTGGTACTGGGAATCGGCAATGTTTTCCAACGAGAGCACTCGGCCCATCCCGGGTGCGAAGGTTCGGAGCGAATTGGGATTCGGCAGTACGACACTAGGATTGGAGATGAGCGCCGGACTAAGCGAATAGCAAGCTGCTACCAGGTTCGGCCATGCTGCCTCGTGGGGCGTAACCGAGACGGGAGTCGGTGTTAGTTGTCCGATGGGATTCTGCCCGACGGTGAAGCTTCCAGCGCTTCCATTAGGCCCTGGGTTGTAACTGTTGCAGTCCTGGACTGTGATCGGTTGGCCGGGAGCATAAGGATTGCCAGCAAGAAATATCCCCTCTGGACCGGTCGGCGGCACGTTCAACTGATTCAGCTGCAGCTCCGCGGAAAGATGCGTTCCCTTGCTGCCAACGTAGGCCACAGTCGCCACCATGTCCTTGGGAAGCTGGCGTTGCACACTAAAGCTCCACTGCTGCGCGTAAGCCCAAGTTGTTTTCGTGGGAATGGAAGTTACGTCAATAGGAAATGCGGCGCCTGTCGCCGTGCCGCCGCCATTTTCGCCAATCCCCACATAGCCCTCGGTGGGGTTTAGCTGAGTCATGGTGAGATTGAGCGGTGGACCGCCTTCAAGCGAGCCGGTGTTGGCTTCTTTTGGAGTACCGTGCTCGTAAAACATTCCGTAGCCGCCGCGAATGGAGGTTTTCCCGTCGCCCTTCGGGTCCCAGGCAAATCCAATTCGCGGCGCTGGATTGAAGATGTGACTGCTCATGCAACTCACGGGGACGCCGTTCTTGCCGCATTGCACCAATCCGTTGATCACCGCTGGATTCAAGCCCATCAGCGGATTAGTCGCGTTCAAAGGAACTGGTTGGCCATTTTGAACGGAAATCAGAGCACCAGTCCCCGGATCAACACCCACCGTTGCACCTGCGGCCGCCTGCTGCTGCAGCTGCTGAGCGAATACGCTCGGCTCCCAGTTCCAGGCGTTCAAGTTCTGCTCGTGGTAGTTGCCGAATAAGCTAAAGCGCACGCCGAGATTGACCGTCAAGCGATGCGTAACTCGCCAGTCGTCTTGCACATAAGGTTCGGCGATCCAGTAATTGTTGTAATACTTGAGTTGAGCACTGTCCTGCTGGTAACTGGCAACGGCGGTGCTGCTGCTGTTGATGTCGCCGAGAAAGTTAGCGAAGGCGTTGCCTGTGCCAGGCTGCGTGAAATTCGAAAAACCCAGTAGACCCTGCATATCACCACTGGCCGAACCGATCGCGCCGTTGGTTTCGCTGCGGCGGGCATTCACAGCCTGAATACCAAATTGCAGTGTATGAGTTTTGATCGCCTTGGTGACGTTGTCAGCCAAGCTGTACGTGGGATTGGTGTGCTCCCATGGTTCGTAAGAAGTGTCGACCGCGAATCCGTTGCCGCCGTAAGCCGCGTTGGTTCCACCAAACAGGAGACCCGGCAGCTTGCCTCCGAAACCGTTGTTGAAAATGTAGCCGATGCCGCAAGCCGTCGTCGTCCCGCCGGTTCCCGTTCCGCAGCCGCGCGGATCGGGCAGGGCTGCCTGCAAGTTGCCTCCGGGGCCGTTCGCATCCTTTAAAGTGATGTTCGAATTTACGTAGCTGATGACAAACTCATTGAGCAGCGATGGCGAAACCGCATCCGTCAACCGGACCACCATGCTTGTCCCCGGGCCGTTGAGTTTGTTTTCGACGGTGGGAAAACTCTGCTCGTGAACCGCCGCCGTCTGCAGATATCCCCACTGCGGAACCGGGGTGGTGGTATTCCACGAATCGTGGATGTAGCGGAATGCTACCGAAAGATTGTCGGTGAAATGATGGTCGAAGCGTCCCAGCTCTTCGCGCCAATACGTGGGAGGAGAAACCACCGCAACGTAACAGGGCATCAAGAGTTGTCCCGTTTGCACGTTTGGCTGACCGACGAGGCTCGAGTTGCATCCGGTCGTGGAGTTCGGTGGCGGGATCAACGCGTTCATCAGAGCGATGCTATCCGGATTGAGCTGCGGAGTGCCTGGGAAACTCGTCTGCCCAAGTTGATTGCCGACGTACGTCAACAACTGGTTCGTTCCCACCGAACCACCGGACGGGCAATCGGGAAAGGACTGTCGGCGGAATGTCGCTTGCGTTCCGGGCAAAGCCGGAGGACAAACGTCGCTGAAGTCCCCGGCGCGTTCGGCGAGGGTAGGAACAGCCTGATTGAAGTCTCCCGGTTCGTCGCCTGGACCCAGAGGTGACTTTTCCAAACGGAACTCTTCCGACCAGAAGAAAAATGTTTTCTTCTTCGCCTTGGAGAAGGTGAGGGGACCGCCCAGCGTGAACCCGAAATCCTGTCTCCGATAAAGCGGGGCTTTCCCCGGCGGGTCGAAATAGTTTCGAGCGTTGAAGAATTCATTTCGCAAAAACTCATAGCCCCCGCCATGGAATTCCGGCGTGCCCGACTTGGTCGTAACCAGCACCGTTCCAGAAGCAGTGCGGCCGTACTGTGCACCGTAGTTCGAAGTCAACACCTTCACTTCAGAAATCGCATCCAGGCTGGGATAAACCATCAACGTGCTCTCGGCACCGTTGAGTCCGGCATTCAACACGTCGCTGCCATCCACGTCGAAGTTGTTGTATTCCACGCGGCCGCCGTTGACGCTGTACTTCACGCTACCTGCTATGCCAACCTTGGCTTCGTCCTGTCCCGTCTGGTTGCTCACACCCGGAGCAAGGGCAATGAGCTGAGTGAAGTTACGCCCATTCAATCCGGTCTCGAGAACTTCTTTTTCCGTAATCGTGCCTTCGAGGTGCGCGCTTTGCGTTTCTACCGACGCGGCATTCGAGGCTTCCACGTTTACTTCAGTCTTCGCGCTGGGTGGTTGCAGTGTCGCGTCGATCTCTACGCTCTGGTCGGCAGTCAGCGTGAGGTCAGTTTCGAAGGCCGCAAAGCCAGCGGCGGAAACGCTCAACTTATATTGTCCGGGCACAAGCCCATTGAGCACGTACTGCCCGTGCGCATTGACGGTTGCAGTCACCTGGCCGGCGCTGCCGGTTGCGGTCGCCGCTCCTCCCTGGATCACGGCGTTCGATTGGTCGGTCACACTGCCGTAAACGGCAGCTTTTCCCTTTTGCGCGGTAACGGAAAAACTCTGAGGCGCAGCGACCGTACTTGCGGCCGGATTTTGTACAGGGTTTTGTGTGGGCACTTGCGTTGGATTTTGTGCCGGAGTCTGTGCAGGATTCTGCGTCGAGTTCTGGACCGGAGTTTGAGCCGGTTCGGTTGCGGGCGCTTGTCCTTGAGTTTCTGGGGTTGGCGGAGTCGCCGGAGGAACCTCCGCTGGAGCCGGCGCTGCTTCCACCGGCTTCGGAGTAAAGGCTAGAACCGCGTCGACTTCCTGCACCGAGTTGCCTGATACGGAGACTTGGACTTCGAAGGGCTGAAATCCTGCCGCGGTGATCTTGACGTCGTAGGTACCCGAGTTCAGTCCGCTGATGTTGAATTCGCCGTTGATGTCAGTGGTTGCGCCCTGGGCGCCTCCCTTGCCTTCCACCGCGATGGTCGCTCCGGGAACGGGCGAGCCCGAGGGAACAACCACGATCCCGTGCATTGAGGCGTTCCCTTTCTGCGGCAGCGCGAAACTGCTCGAGCTGGCAATCAGAACTGCCCAGACAAAAAAGAATCGGCAAACTCTCACGAACACACTCCCGGAAATGGCGTTGGGGCGCGGCAGCCCCAGAAGGATTCTGAATTTCGTTGGAACGATGGCTCGAACCTAAGACGTACAAACGTAACGACGGATTGTTACAGAACGATGAAGGGAGAATTAATTTCCAGTGACAGATGTGTGTTTGGGACTAGAGTCACGCGCACTCACGAGTGGCCGCTGTCGGTTACTCTAGGTCAAACTGCTAGGAGTCAAACTGCTAGGAACGGCTCGGCCTATCCTAGGAGCCGTGATTCGAGGTTCCTAGCGCATAGAGCGTCGCCAGCGAACGACGGGGGTGATTTTGGCGAGCATTCATATCTAGCTAGGCTGTAGGATTCGTCCTCATAGGAATTCTGGTTCTAGGGCGAACCAGTTGTTTGCCAGAGCACTGTCCCGCTCGATAAAAGCCCCGGAGTGAGCTTCGTACACTCAGGCCGCCTAGCATGTGGACCTTTCTAGGAGTGCCACTCCCGCAAGCTTCAGATACGTCCCATCAAGAAATTTGGCTGTGGGCTGTTTTGAAATCTGGCCTCACAGATCACATCTGGACACTGCACGAATTAGTTGGTTTACTAGAAGCGCCCAATTCAGTAGCAGTCTAAAAGGAGGCGCATGTCCAGAGTCTTGCTCGGCGTCATCTGTGGGTTGGTGTTCGGAGCCATTGATATCGGAATCATGCTGTCGATGAGCTTCCCCGACAAAAAGACGGCAATCATTGCGGCATTTATTGCACGCTTTGGAATTGGATTCGCCATAGGCGCGGCACGCTTGTCTTGGCCCGGTTGGGTGGTTGGCCTGTGCTTCGGCCTGCTACTGAGCATCCCCGACGCCCTCATCACGAAAGCCTATGGGCCGATCATCGGCATGGGCGCTATCGGCGGCACCATCATCGGTGTCATCGTTAGCAAATTTGGCCACTAAATTCAAAACAGCCCACTACCAGAAATTTCATAGTCTGCAATTCCTAGCCTAGAGGACCCAGCCCGCTCAATACAGCGGGCACTGCTTAGTCCAAAAAGTGTAACCCCCTGCATCGCAGCGAAATACGGACTGTTTTCCACAATCCAAAACTCCTTGTTAACCGCGTCCGAGCCGTAAATTCATTCGAGTTTAATACTGCCGTCATCGTGGCTTAACAGATTTTCGGGATAGTTGCTTCGCGCCAGGAATTGGAAAATTCTCGTGCGCTTCCCCATCAACTCTGACCTGCACATTCGCAAATTTCCTGGCGCACCTGAAATGCAGGGGCGCCGTGACGGGGCGATCCCCCATAACTCTAGGAACTACAGCAACAAGGAGAAAATCGAAATGAAGAAGAAAATGCTAGTGATGGCACTGGCGCTGACCGCGTCGATCTTCGCCACCACAAACGTCTTCGGACAGGCGCCCTGCAGCGTTGGCGTCAATATTCAATTCAATGGTGTCGGCTCGTCCGCTCAATCCAACTCGCTCGCCCAAGCGGCACGCGTGCTGACCCAGAGCGGCACCAGCTACAATTTGCTCTCCACTTCCAAGGGCGCTAAGGTTCTCGACAAGCGCACCAATCCAAGCAACCCTGTCAGCGACAGCGCCAACCCGTTCTGGGTTTTTTGGGACTTCGGCACGACCTGCAACGTCTACGCTTACTGGACGATCGACTCCGGCGCAGGCGTGAAAGACTTCTTCGCCTACGAGAAGTACACTGCCAGCGCAAACAGCAACAAAGTTTATACGGCCTTAGCTGCCGCGTACGGCAATATCACCGCCAGCAGCATTAACTCCGGCACCGAGAACCAAGTCGGCGGCATCGCTGACACCGTGGGTCCCACCGACCCTGGCTTCCTGGCAATTGTAGCCAAACTCGATGCAACACCAGAAACGCGTGTAAACGTCACAGGCAACCAACCATCGCCAGCTTATTGCGGCAACCTGACCACCACGACCACTGGCTACCTCACTCAGTGGCAGTGCTACTTCAACGCGGGCGCTACCGACATTCGTCCGGAAGACGCGCTCTACGCAACCACTCGCGCTCTCACGTCGTATAACGGCTATGACGTAGCCGCCAGCGGCACCGCGAACGTTGTAACTAAAGTCGGCACGGGACAGTTGACCGGTTTGGGCTATAACACTGCGGGCAACGGCACTTGCACGGGTGCGGCGACCGTGGGCTGCACCATCACAGACGCATTCAATCAGGCCAAAACGTTCAACGTAGTTAAATTTGCGCTGAGCGGCACGGATCCAATCTCCGGCGGAACTCTGCCCGCCTACACGACCGTTTCCACCGGAGCGGCGCCGATGATGGTGATTGCCCACAACGGCACCGTTTTCGGAACGCAGAGCGGCGGCACCTACGTTTACAATGACATCAACAAACAGATCCTGTCCGAGTTGTTTTCGGGCTGGACTCATTGCACTGGCGATCTGCTGACCACTGGCGCTTCCGGTCCC
Organism: uncultured Acidobacteriaceae bacterium; assembly: GCA_963808195.1. Classification (GTDB taxonomy): domain Bacteria; phylum Acidobacteriota; class Terriglobia; order Terriglobales; family Acidobacteriaceae; genus Sulfotelmatobacter. Next base: position 274,452 of record CAWEEW010000016.1, read on the forward strand.
GGATCTCCCATCCAGGTGGTCGAGCGCGAACCGCTTTCGGGCACCTACAACACGTTCGAGTTCACCGCGGTGCGTACTTCGAACGGCAGCGCCAACCCGCTCTTCGCTCCCACCGGCACAGGCACCAGCCTGCCGCCCGAGAGCAACGTGTATAGCGGACAGGAACAGTTCAACAATCCCGCCAGCTATCCCGGCGGAAATGGAACCGCTTGCCCACTCACCGGCGGATATCCGCAAGCGAACTGCTTCAACCCTATGTTCCTTACAAATCCCAACAGCGCGTGCCCCGGCAGCTCGGGCAACCTCCCTGTTCGTCTCCGCTCAATCGGGTCAGGTGAGGAAGTCAAAGCAACCATGGGAACCTACAACACGGGCGCTGGCAATGCGACGGTCGATAACAGCATTGGCTATGCATTCTGGAGCTATGGCAACATGCAACCGCTGTGCAACGCAACGGGCGGCACCGATACATGCCCTGGCAGCTACATTGGCCACTACCTCACCGTCGATGCGGTCGATCCTCTATTCACAACCGAGGGCGGCGCACTCGACCCGACTCCAAATCCGGCGGGAGCTTATAACCCACCGTATTGCAACATCAACGGAACCAATCAAAACTGCTTCTCGATTCCGTTCACGCACATTAAGGATGGAAAGTATCCTCTGTGGAGCTTGCTACGGATCGTCACCTTTGCCCCCGTGTCTGCCAAGGTCAAAACTTGGCCTGCGGTTCTGGACATGGCCGCGCAGGAGGAGATCACAACCGCCAGCGATGGTCTGTCGGACTTTGTTCCGTTCTTGACCGGCCTGACAGGCGGCAGCGGCGTGTGGACGGGTAATCTCAACCTGTTCGTCTACCGGTCACACTACAAGCAGACTGGGGGCACCGTTACCCCGGCTAACGGCCACAAGGCCTGCGCCGGCGTTTTCACCGGCGTCAGCTTGCAGGGTGGCACCACTCACTCTTCTACCTGCCTGGTTGACTTCGGTAGCGATATGGGCGGTTCGGTTCTGACCGTTCAATCCGATGTCGACTGGCTCTCTGACTGGAGCACCGAAGAATTCGGCGTTCACCAGTAAGAGTTAAACCTGTTGTGTGCCGGGTGGAGAAGCGGTAATTGCCGCTTCTCCACCCGGCAGTTCTGTTAGCTTCCCACCGCGGAGAGGAAGCCGGAAATCTTTCGAGCTTCACAGTTTTCTCGCCGGCAGAAATTCCGAGGTGCGCACTTTGTATAGCTGTTAGAGAGTTGAGACTTTGAACGCAGTCCGTATTCAGGAGATTCCTTGGTGCAGTCGATTCAATTCAAACTGAACATTCGCAATCGTGGCGCGGTGGGGAGAGCCTGCGCCTTAGCTTTAATTTTTCTAATTGCAACCGGAGCAACAAATCGCGCATGGGCGCGGCAGACGGCGCAGAACGCACAGTCTGCTCCTTCATCGGCCGCGGCGCCCGCGCCTGCAGGGCGAGTTCCAGAGACACACCCTCCTGCCGGTGATGATGCGAAGAGCCCGAGTAGCGTCCCCGCTCCGGCACTCCCTGCCGGCATCGATCAGGAAAAACGAATTCCGCTTTACGAAACAATTCAGGAAGACTGGAGTTCGCTGAATATCGGCACGAGCAAACTCGAACCCGAGCCGCCGCTGGTAGCCCAGACAGACGAAGGCGAAGGTTTCACGCGGACGCTGGTCCAAATGAAGTGGCGGCCCGGCGATCCGCTGGATGTATATGTGATCCTGCCGAAAGGCGTGAAAAAACCGCCGGCCGTACTCTACCTTTATGGCTACAAAGACGACACAGATCGATTTAAGGACAATCGCTGGTGCCAGAGGGTAACTAGCGGAGGCTTCGCGGCAGTGGGTTTCGTCTCCGCGATGAGCGGGCATCGATTTCACGACCGTCCCATGCGGCAATGGTTCGTGAGTGAGTTGCAGGAGTCGCTGGGCAGTACTGTTCACGACGTGAAGTTCATTCTCGATTATCTCGCGCAACGCGGAGATATCGATATGAACCGCATCGGCATGTTTGGGCAATCCTCGGGAGGAACGATCGCAATTCTGGCCGCTGCCGCCGATCCACGGATTAAGGCTGTAGACGTGCTCGATCCCTGGGGCGATTGGCCGGTTTGGCTGGCGCAGTCGTGGGTCGTGAATCAGGATCCGGATCACGCGAACTTCACCGACGCAGATTTTCTTAAGCGCGTTGCGCCCCTCGATCCAGTGAAGTGGTTGCCGACGCTGAAAACCAGGCGCATCCGGATTCAGCAGGTGATGGACAACACAGCGACACCGGATGTCTCCAAGGATGCGATTAAGAAAGCCGCGCCCAAGCGGGCCGAGGTGGTGCGTTACGACCACCTCAGCCAGTTCGCGGATGTTGCGAGCCACGGCAAGCTTTTCGAATGGGTCAAGGTGCAACTCAAGGCCACACCCTCGCCGGGACCGCAAAAACGATCCGCTGTTGCCCAGCGGATTGCGCCAAGTATCGACAAAACCGGTTCGGCAGGAACACTGCGCTAAGACCCTTCAGCGCAGCGAGATTTTCTTGGACGCGCGATTTCTGTCTGTGGAAGTGAAAAAAGGAGCTCACATTTTGAAACGTATTCATCTTTTGGGTGTCTGCCTGGTTCTCACTCTGCTAACCGTAGGTTGCGCCAGCACCACGAAGAAAACGACGACCACGCCTCCGCCGGGCAACTCATCAGAACTGCAGGTAACCACGCCCACCACCAGTCCTACCATTGACGCGGGTCAGGCAGTCACGATCACGTCCAATCAGGCGGCCCTGTGGAGTGTTCAAAACGCCACGGGCTTTGGTAAAGCTTTCGGTGCGCTCAGCAATACGACCACTCCTACTACCAGCGTCACTTATACCGCGCCGATCAGCTTAGTGGGGCCGGGGGGAGGAACAATTTCTTCTGGACAAGTTTCTGTCGTGGCGACTTCCGCAACTGACAGCACGCAATCCGCCAGCATCATAGTCTTCATCAACGCTCTGCCTACGCTCAATAGCAGTCTAACCAGCAACGCAGACTGCAGTTACGACCCAACGCTGACCAACAACGACGGCACCGCCGGTGCGGCCTACGTGCCTCAAGGGCAAAACACCAACTTCCTTAAAGTCTCTGGTGGAACTCCGCCTTTTACGTGGAGCATTGTTCCTGATTCCGGTTCTCTTCCCATCGGATTGAGCCTGGGGGTGGGAACGGCGCCCGCCGGATCGTCGCAATGCACCTCAGGCTGTGCGTTCTTGTTCGGAACACCTTCCAGCGTCGGATGTTCCAAGCTCCAACTTCAGGTAACCGATGCGGCGGGGTCAATTGCCATGTCTAACTCGATCTTTGTTGTAATAACACCACCACCCCTGAAAATTCAGGCTCCCAACTATCCGGATTGGGTTCAGGGAGTTCCCTACGCACCCACCGTATTTTCAGTTTCTGGAGGCAAGCTTCCTTATACGTGGAGCCAGGAACAATTCGCCCCGCTACCCACAGGACTCAACCTGACCCAGGTAACGAACAACAGTGCGTCCGCCTACATATCCGGCACGCCCACCGCCATTGCCGGCCCGCCGAGCCTGATGGTCACCGACTCGCAAACTCCGTACCCCGCGTTGGGTACGATAACGCTCAATCAAAACCTGGACTTCACTCAGCCGCCTTGCACACCGTCAATCGGAGGAGGCACTTTCAACGCCACCTTGCTCGGCACCTACGCATTCCTGTTGCACGGTTTTGATGCGAATGGGCCGGTGGTAATGGCTGGCAGTTTCACAACCGATGGCGGAGGGAATGTGAAAGCTGGAGTCGAAGACATCACGCGTAGCACGAGCGCGGGTTCGCAAGCAGATGTCGCCGTCAGCGGTTCCTACTCCGTGTTTGACCAGCAGCAGGTCTTTGGTCAGGTCGGCTGCGTTACGTTGACAGGCGGCTCCGGTGCCAACGCTTTCACTAGCACATTCACCATCAGTCTAGGTGGTTGCACAACTTCGTTGGATCCCATCCGCGGCCAGTGCCTGGCGTCTCAGGGCACAGCAGGAGTATTCACCACCGGACGAATGATGGAATTTGACAATACCGGGACGCGCGCTTCCGGCATCCTCCGCATGCAGGATACGACCGCTTTCTCGAACGGGCTAAACGGAGCCTACGCATTCGGCCTGAGCGGCTGGGATTCCGCGGGCAAGCGGTACGCCGCCGCGGGTTCCGTGAGTTCGAGTTCGGGCACGCTAAGTTCCGCCGCCGACATTAACGATGGTGGAGTGCTGCAGTCGGCCCTCACCGGGGGCACGGGAAGCTCCGCAGTCGACTCGACGAATGGATCAACTACCGGCCGCGGAACAGCTACGTTAAGTGTAGGTAGCGCAGCCCTCGATCTTGCTTTCTACACGGTTAGCGCACACGAGGTGATGTTAGCCAGCACAGGAACACTGAGCCCTGCGAATCCAATCGTGAGTGGAGAAGCAATCACCGCAACCGGTCCTTTCAGCGCTCTTTCGTTGCAGAACAGCCACATGTTCCATACCGCCGGACTTGCATCTTCCGGTCCGGATGTGAGCATCGGCATCTTAAGTTTTGACGGTGTAAGTTCCGTCAGCGGCACGCAATACGAAGACAATGCCGCCACTCTCGGTACGACCGCACTCTCGGGCAGCTATACGGTCGACTCGACCACCGGCCGTGTCGCGTTCGTGCCATCGCAAACAAATAACGAGAGTCTTGGAGACCATCCTCTTGTGATCTACGCGATTCCGGTGCCGAGCTCCCTGACGCGCCAGAATTGCGTCACCCCGGCGAGCTGCGTAACTGGGTTTCTGGTAAGCACAGACGAATCCGCCCAGGCAGGCCTTTTGGAGTTTCAGACGCCGACCCTCGGGCCGCCGCCGCCTTTTTCCAATCTTTACGTCGCGGGGTATTACTTCTACGGTACCGACGAGACTTTGAATACGGCCACCCAACTCATAAACGGGGCGGCCGATGCAAATCCCACCGGCGCGGCGTACGGAGGCGTTCAAAGCGTGAACTACTCCACAAACTCTTTTTACTGCCAGGTGGAACCGACCTGCTCTCTTCTTCATCCCAATGACCCAATCTCAATTGGCGGCACTTATTCCGTGAGCAGCAATGGCACGGGAACAATCGGCGGCGAAACCGTCGCAGTCACAAACGGAAATGTAATTTTTTATATCGACGAAGCGCCGATTAACACTACGCCCTCGGTGATGGTGGAAGAGCAGTAGCAATATCTACACGATAGGCGGGAAACGCCCGCAGTCACCGGAAAATTAAGGCCGGCCCGCCTGACCTCATCCGGCGGGGCGTGTCGCGGTGTCCTTAACAGAAGCATTCTGTTTGGAGGACACCATGTTTGCCGATACCTTGCATTCGTCCTGGGCGGAACGTTCGCGCCGCCGCTGGATAACATTCACCTCGTTCGGTTTGCAGGCCCTGGTGACCGGTCTGTTGCTGCTTCTGCCGCTGCTCCGGCCAATGGGCTTGCCAACATTCCGCCAGCTCACCGCTCCGATCAGTTTGGGGCAACCACTCGGAGAACCTCCCGCACATGTGCGTACTGGTGGAACTATGGTCGCGCCGAGCACTTCGCCAGTAATCTTCCTGAGGCAACCGGCGAGCATTCCGCACGACCTACCTCCCGCCAGCGATGATGGTCCGCCGTCGATTGGACTGCCTGGTCAATCCACTCCCGGTGGTTCGGGACCCGGTGGACCGGTAGGCGTGCTCAATTCGCCGGGAACCGGGGTCCCAGTTCTCCCAGTGCCGCCGAAGCCGGCGGCTGTGGCTCCGATCCGCGTTTCGAGTATTAGTGAGGGCAATCTAACCCGCAAAGTTCAGCCTGCGTATCCGCCGCTAGCTCGGAGCGCGCGCATTCAAGGCGCAGTCGTTCTGCAAGCGGTGATCAGCAAAGAAGGAACGATCGAGAAGCTCAAAGTTCTGACCGGCCATCCCATGCTGGTGGGTGCGGCGGTGGATGCCGTGCGCCAGTGGCGCTACCGGCCTTACGTCCTGAACCATGAGCCGGTCGAGGTGGAAACTCAGATCACCGTGAACTTCTCGCTGAGTGGCAACTGATAAATGCGGCGGTATTCACGAACCACGGATTGCTGGGAGTAGTCCAAGCGTAACCTGGAGGCGCGCCACGCTCCCGCTATAATCGAGCCGAGTGGCGACAACTGTAGAAATTCCGAGCCGCGTCGCAACACGCCCAACCTGGGCTGAAGTTTCCCTGGGAACTTTGCGGCAAAACTTCCGCGCGGTGGCGAAGCATGCAGGTGCGGGCGTGACCGTGTGCGCGGTAGTGAAGGCTGACGCTTATGGCCACGGCGCCGTGGAATGCTCGCGCGCTCTGGAGGCGGAGGGTGCGAAGTGGCTGGGCGTCACGTCGCTCGATGAGGCGATTCCACTGCGCGAGGCAGGCATCGGATCGCGAATTTTGCTGATGACGGGCTTCTGGCGTGGCGAAGAGAGCGAGATCGCCCGCCTGCGGCTCACTCCCACCGTGTGGGAGCCGTGGCACATTGAGGCTCTCGAGAACGCCGCCGCTTCGGGAGCGATGCGGCAGCCTGTGCACCTGAAAGTAGATACAGGCATGGGTCGTTTGGGCGTGTCGCTGGATGAACTTCCCGCCGTGCTCAAGGCTTTGAACGCGGCCCCGCATGTTGTTCTCGAAGGGTTCTCTACCCACCTGGCTTCCTCGGAAATTATGGACGCGCCTTCCGTGCCCGAGCAGTCACGCCTTTTCGGAGAAGCGCAGCGCATGGTGTGTGCCGCTGGCTTCGATCCGGAATTCGTTCACATGGCGAACACCAGCGCCCTAATTTCGCGGCGCGAAACCTGGAACAATATGGTTCGCCCCGGAGTGGCGCTGTACGGATACTATTTGCCATTCCAGCGCGCCTGCCGCGAAGTGAGCGGTGGCACTCTGCGACTTCCGGTGAAGCCGGTGCTGACGTGGAAGACGCGAATTCTTTCCATGCGGAATTTTGCCGCGAACCAGGCGCTCGGCTACGGCGGAACTTACGTCACTAAGGCGCCGGCCAATGTTGCCGTCCTACCCGTGGGATACGCAGACGGATATAATCGCCAGCTTTCGAATCGCGGCCGCGTGATTGTTCGCGACCACTACGCGCCAATCATCGGCAGCATCTCGATGGACCTCACACTGGTGGATGTAACCGGCATTCCCGGAATTGCAGTTGGAGACGAAGTGATTCTGCTCGGAACCCGCGACGGATTGAGCGTTGATGCACTGGAGCATGCGCGGCTGGCGAATAGCTCACCCTACGAAATTCTCTGCAATATTTCCAAGCGTGTACCGCGGAAGTACGGAAGCTAGAGGCACGTGCCTTGTGCCAACAAGTTTGTCATCCCGAGCAAAGCGAGGGACCCTGGTGTTTGCCCGCAGCGCCCAAGCGCATCACTTCGCCTGTGCCGAGGCCATTGCCTTTCTGGCTTCCATATACTTTCGCAAGACGGCGTTCATCGTGGTCTGATAGCCGCGACCGTGTTTCCGGAAAAACGTCAGCACATCGGGATCAACCCTTAGGGTGATCTGCTTCTTCGGGCCGGGCCAGAAGATCGCGTTCTTGAAGAAATCGGGGCCGAGTTCGGGTGCGTCGGAGAAATCTATGTCTGAATCCTGCATGGCATCAACCCGCTTCCAATCGGTCTTGGATCGCCTTTTCGTATTCTTTACATTCACGGCGGCTTGCCTTTCTTAGTGATATGACCCGAATGGTTCCCGCGCTACGCTCCACGAAAACCACGTGCGCGATACGGCCTCGGATCATCCCGAGCCCGGTCCAGCGCTTTTCTCCGTAGTCTTCGCGCGTATCTGGTTCGTAGAAAAACCCGCCGCGAAACATTTCTTCCGCGTCGGCGAAGTCTAAGCCATGCTTCTGGAGATTTGCACGGTTCTTGGCTTCGTCCCATTCAAACTTATCAAATGTCATTGTAACTCCAATCGTAGCTACGTACAAATACTCAACCTGCGGTGCCCATGGTCATCTTCCTAAGTTGTATCGTTGCGTGCAGACCAAGTATGCCTTGACAAAGCATAAAACGCGTCATACTTTGCTATGACATGCCTAGGCTAGATAGCCGTATCAGAAAAACTGAGCCCGAGCGGATATATCGGGGCGAAGGAGAGGCTCGGTTTTTGCTGAGCCAACTTAATGAGGGGCGCATGATCCACCGCGACTCCCTGCGGCAAATCATCCTGGCCCTTCAGGAGTTGGGCGATTGCCGCCCAATGGCTCGGCGGCGGTTTTTGAGTGGCGATCCGGCTCAGCTAGAGGAGATGCGCAAGATAGAGGCTGTGAACAAGTTTCTCCGGCAATATGAGGCGCGGCCCCGTCTGCGCCTGCCGTCGCCCCTCGGAGGCGGTATACGCCTCGCATGGCGGTGCGCAGGGAAGAATATCGAACTGAATGCGGTGCTGATCGCGGTGGAATTGGCACGGCAGGGGCGGATTGCTTCGCTCAAGGTATGCGCGAATTCAGATTGCGAGCGATGGTTCTTCGCCAAGTTCGCGCATTCACGATTTTGTTCTGAGGATTGCAAGAATACCTTCCACCGCGAGAACCCGGACGAGAAAAAGAGACGCCGGGAGTGGGCGCGGAAGTACTACTTGTTACAAAAAAACAAGAACGTCAGGTGAGGGAGGGCAATGAGCATCTTCAAGCGGGGCAACGTATAGTTCGAACCCAGATGCTCCCATCCAATGCCCGTTATTGCGGTTCACTGCTGGGAGGCTGATTGTCCCCCGACCGTTTGTTATCCTCAAAGTACATGCCCTCGCGATACGCACAATGGATGTACGATTGGGAACACCGGCTCACTTCGGTGGACAACAACCGCGTGGTGCGTCCACTGGAGTGGGGTGTGGAGTGGGCACGGGACTGGCCTTGCCGGAATGGCTGGCGGCCGGGCCAGCAACCGGATGATCCCGAAAAGTTTTTCCACGACTTCAACCGGCGAATCGTGGCGGACAGTGACCAGTTCTATTCCCATACACCGCCAACCGATTTCAGGCTGGAGAGCCGCGAAGTCAAGGTTTTCTCCACGCGCGAAGTGCCCGACCCAAAGCTTGAAGAAAAAGTAAAAGGAACCTCGGCGGAGTTTCTTCGTTTTACTTCCCCCGTTAGCACGCCCTATCCGGAAAATAATTTAGTGAACGCGCGTTGGTTCCCGGCACGCGGAAGGCGCGCAGTCGTTCTCCTTCCGCACTGGAATGCGGACGCTATCGCTTACAACAGCTTCTGCCGCGTGCTCAACTTGTTGGGCATCGCCGTGCTGCGAATGAGCATGCCGTATCACGATATTCGCATGCCGGCGGAAACGAGCCGCGCCGATTATGCCGTGTCCGCGAATATTGGCCGCACACTCGACGCCCTCCGCCAGGGCGTAGCGGATATCCGCAGCTGTTTCGATTGGCTTGAGCAGCAGGGTTATACAAAGCTGGGAATTCTGGGCACCAGCCTGGGATCGTGTTATGCATTTATTGCAGCCGCGCACGATCCGCGGGTGCGCACGGCGGTTTTCAATCATGCGTCGACCTATGTCGCCGATGTAGTGTGGCATGGACAATCGACACGGCATATCCGGCAGGGCATCGAGCAGAAAATTGGGTTGGAAGAATTGCGGCAATCATGGCTCGCTGTGAGTCCCATGTCGTACTTCGATAAGTTCGCGCGCTGGCCAAAGAAGTCGCTGATTATTTATGCGAAGTACGATTTAACTTTCTTGCCGGAACTCTCTCGCAACGCGGTCGACGAATTCGCCCGTCACGGACTCGACCACAAAGTCGTCGTTCTTCCCTGCGGCCACTACACCACCGGAGAAACGCCCTTCAAGTATATGGATGGCTGGCAGATGGCTTCGTTCCTGCGAACCGCATTTGATCCGTAGCAGGAGCAGCCCCTTCGGAGCAAAGCGTCGCTGCAAAGCGGTAGAATGTGGCATGGCGACCGGTCGCATGATCGATTCCGATGTTGCAGCGGAGTACCGGCGCGGCGAGTTTCTGGTCAGTACCGATCCCGCGCGGTTGGATTTAGAAGTCGTTCACGGTTTCTTGACCAATTGTTATTGGGCAAAAGGCATTCCGCGAAAAGTGGTTGCGCGGTCAATCGAGCACGCTCTTTGTTTTGGGATTTACAAGGGGAATGGCGAGCAGGTTGGATTTGCCCGGATAATCAGCGACTTCGCCACCATCGCGTATGTAGGAGATGTTTTCGTACTTGAGACGCATCGCGGCCGCGGGCTGGGGAAGTGGCTGATGGAGTGCATTCTCCGGCATCCAGCGCTGCAGAACTTGCGGCGCTGGATTCTGACTACCCGCGATGCGCACAAACTTTATTCGCAGGTTGGTTTTTCGCCTGTAAAAACGCCGGAACGATTTATGGAACGCCATCGCCCCGATGTGTATAGCACGATCCAGGAAAAATCATGAAGAATTCTGCAGCTCCCAATAAGATGTACCGCCCGCTCTACGAATCTGATCCGCAGATTGCCGCTGCCATCGATAACGAAACGCGGCGTCAGCATGAGGGTTTGGAGCTGATCGCCTCGGAAAATTTTGTCAGCGAAGCGGTGCTCGAAGCCGCCGGCTCGGTATTCACTAATAAGTATGCCGAGGGATATCCCGGCAAGCGTTACTACGGCGGCTGCGAGTTTGCTGATGTAGTCGAGAACCTGGCGCGGGACCGCGCCAAGCAATTATTCGGTGCGGAACACGCCAACGTGCAACCCCACGCCGGATCGCAGGCGAATATGGAGGCCTACGCCGCGGTGCTGCAACCCGGCGACACCATTCTTGGATTGAACCTGGCTCACGGTGGTCATCTCACGCACGGACATCATCTGAATTTCTCTGGCAAGACTTACAAGATCGTTCCTTACGGCGTAACCAAAGAGACGGAGACGATCGACTACGACGCGCTTGAGAAGTTGGCAGAACAAGAGCGGCCAAAGCTGATCATCGGTGGTGGCAGCGCGTATCCGCGCATCATCGAGTTCGCCCGCATGCGGCAAATCGCCGATAAAGTGGGCGCGCTTTACTTGGTCGACATGGCGCATTTTGCGGGACTGGTCGCCGGCGGCGCTCATCCTTCGCCGGTGCCGCACGCGCACATTGTTACTTCTACTACGCATAAGACTCTGCGCGGACCGCGAGCGGGCATGATTCTTTCCAAAGCGGAGTTTGCAGCGGCGATCGACAAAGTTGTTTTTCCTGGAATGCAAGGCGGTCCGCTGGTGCACATCATCGCGGCAAAGGCGATCTGCTTTCTGGAAGCGATGCAGCCCGAGTTCCGTGATTACGCGAAGCAAGTCGTAGCCAATGCAAAAGTGCTGGCGGAGACCTTGGCCAGCGAGGGCTTCCGCATAATTTCCGGCGGGACGGATACGCACGTGATGCTGGTCGATGTTTTTTCCAAGGGCATGCTGGGTAGCGATGCCGAGAAAACTTTGGGAGAGGCCGGAATCACGGTCAATAAGAACGCCATCCCTTTCGACGTCAATCCGCCACTGAAGCCAAGCGGCATTCGCATTGGTTCTCCAGCGCTGACCACGCGGGGAATGAAAGAAGCGGAGATGCGGCAGGTCGGCCGCTGGATCGCGGATGCGCTCCTTCGCCGCACCGACGCGATTACGCTTACGAAGATTCGCCAGCAGGTGCTCGAACTCTGTGAAGCGTTCCCGCTGTATGCCGAGCGCAGAGCCAGGGCACAAGCCAAAGTCAGGGCTTAGGGAGTTACCAGATTCAGTTGCAATTCTGCTCGGGGTCGGCCCGCTCTGTGATTAAATGCCATCCGTGAAGATCGCCATCGACATCCGGCGGATGACCGAGTTCGGCGTGGGCACTTACATTCGCAATGTAGTGCGCACGCTGGGACGGCTTGACCACGAGACCACGTACTTTCTCATCGGACCTCCCGACAAAGTTAAGGAAATCGGTTCTCTTCCCTCCAACTTCCAGGCCGCCCCCTTGGCCGAACCGGAGCGCTCCGCGATGGGTTTTTGGGAATTCCGTACGACGGTTGAGCGGCTCGGATGCGATCTGGTGCATATTCCAAATTTATTCTCTATTCCTCGCGTGCTGCCCTGCCCTTACGTGATGACGGTGCACGATATTCTGGAGCATCTCTCGCGGGCGCGCGAGCAAGCCGGATTCTGGAGATCGATGCACTTCCAGTTGACCAAGCGGGTATTGCGCGGAGCGGCACGCATTCTCGCGGTTTCGAACTTCACAAAGATTGAAATCGAAAAACTTTTTGCAATCCCCTCAGGGCGCATCGAGGTGGTTTACAACGCCATCGATGAGAGGCTCCTTCACGGGCCCGCGAGCGCCGCCGACCGTCAGTTGATTGCCGAGCGCTATCAAGTGACATATCCATTTTTGCTCTATGCGGGAAGAATCAGTCCGCACAAGAACGTCGTGCGCATGATTGAGGCATTCTCGGCGTTGAAAACCGAATTGCAGAAAGATCACGCGTTTCCCGATCTCAAGCTCATCATTATTGGGGATGATGTTTCCGGTAATCCCGACCTGCGGCGTACCGTGATCCGAAGCGGCGTGCAGAACGATGTACGGTTCCTAGGCTTTGTGCCGATCGAGATCCTGCGAACTTTTTACGACTCCGCCAAGATTTTCGTTTTCCCGTCATTGTATGAGGGCTTTGGATTGCCGCCGTTGGAAGCAATGGCCCACGGCACGCCCGTCGTGACCTCAAATGTTACTTCGCTGCCTGAGGTGGTAGGAAACGCCGCGGTGCTGGTCCACCCGGAGAACGTTTTCGAAATCATGAGAGCTTTGTACCGGGTGCTGATGGATCAGCCTCTCCGCGAGAAGATGAAAGAACGCAGCTACCGGCAGGCGGCAAAGTTTTCCTGGGAGAAATCCGTCCTGCGCATCAGGGAGGTTTATCAGGAAGTTCTCGGTCCGGGGGACAATCCGGAACCTTCCGGACAATCGAACGTCAGGGGAAGTAAGAGCGCCGCCGGTGTCGTCTGATTCGAGTTGCCTTCGCGGATCTTCGAGTCAAGAATCACACGCTGGATAAAGGTTCCCGCATCTGCTCTTGCGCGGCTATCTCAATCCCGGCCTACTTCAATAACGGTTGGCCCGGCGACGCGATCGACAGCTTGTGCAATTTGGCCGTGATGCGGCTGCGATCGGCATCGGTCTGCGCCGAAGCCAGACGTTTGCGAAGTGTCGTGATCTTGTGTTGACGGGCGCGGCGCCGGCGAATCTCCGGACGGCGGCTGGGTGCTGACATGGGCATTCTCCTGAGTGAACTCAATAATGCGAATGAATAACTTTGCGGCAGCGCGCCGGCGCACCTGCATCTCCGGACCACACTGTCACCGCATAGGCTATTGGACCGGAGACGGCGAGAACTGTCAATCACGGCAAGGTCGAAGCACGCTGGCGGGGAGCGACTCCTGAGTTAACATCAGGGCATGCAGGAAACCTGGCGATGGTTTGGTCCGGATGATGCTGTTCCTCTCGATCACATCAAGCAAGCGGGGGCGACCGGGATCGTCTCTGCCCTGCATCATCTCTATCGCGGAGAGGCCTGGCCCCTCGACGAAGTGCTCAACCGCAGAGATGAGATTGCTGCCGCAGGCTTCGTCTGGTCCGTCGTGGAAAGCATCCCTGTCCATAATTCCATCAAGCTTCGCTCCGGGCCTTACCGGCAATTCATCGACGCGTGGAAGGATACGCTGGCCGCGATCGCGAAGGCAGGCGTGAAAGTCGTTTGCTATAACTTCATGCCGGTCATGGATTGGACACGAACCGATTTGCAATGGCGTCTACCGAGTACGGGTTATGCGCTTCGTTTCGATGCGGTAGATTTCGCGGCCTACGATCTCTTCATCCTCAAGCGCAAAAGTGCAGAAGCCGAGTATCCCGAAGAGCGAATTCGAGCTGCACATGCACGCTTCCACGCCATGCCGGAGGCAGAACGAGATCGTCTGGAACACGCGATTATCGCCGGCCTTCCCGGTGAGGCAACCTATGATCGCGAGACGGTTCGCGGGTTGATCGCCGAATATCAAGGAGGAACGGCACAATTGCGAGCCAGCCTTGCTGCGTTCCTGCGTGAGGTTGTGCCAGTGGCAGAGGAGAACGGGATTCGCCTGGCCATACATCCGGACGACCCGCCGTGGCCGCTGTTTGGAGTTCCGCGCGTGGTCTCGACCGCCGAGGATGTGAGGGCGATTTTCGCCGCGTACGATTCCACGGCAAACGGCTTGACGTTTTGCGTCGGATCGTTGGGAGCCAGAGCGGACAACGATCTGCTAGCTATGGCTCGGGAGTTCGGCAGTCGCATTCACTTTGTTCACTTTCGACAGGTGGCTCTCGAACTAGATGGATCCTTTCATGAAGCGGAGCACCTCGACGGCAGCTCCGATATGGTGGGCGTGATCCGCGCCATGCTGGAAGAAGAGGCGCGTCGGCGACGCGAGGGCCGGTCCGACCACGAGATTCCAATGCGTCCCGACCATGGTCATCTTCTGGCCGACGACATTGGCAAGAAAGTGTATCCCGGCTACTCGCTGGTCGGCCGGTTGAAAGGCCTCGCCGAATTGCGCGGCGTGATGCGGGGCTTGAAGTACGAGAATCCAGAATTAGCCGGGTAAAGGAACCGGAATCGACTTGCCGCAAAGCATCTCGAGCCATCTCGGAGTGCCTCGCCGCCGCTGGCGAATCGCTTTTCTGCTCGCTTTCGGAGTTCTCGTAAATTTCTTCGATCGAATCAACCTGTCGGTCTCTCGCGATGCGTTGCATGATTCGTTCGGCTTGTCGTTAGTTGCGTTCGGCTATCTCTCCAGCGCCTTCAGTTGGACTTACGCCGTGATGCAAATGCCTTGCGGAGTATTGCTGGACCGTTTGGGAGTGCGGCGCGTAGGGCGAATCAGCGCTTTCTCATGGAGCGTTTCTTCTTTCGCAGCAGCCCTTGCCCCTGGTCTCAGTTGGTTCTTTGCGGCGCGCCTGCTTTTGGGCGTGAGCGAATCTCCCACGTTTCCGGCGAATGCCAAGGCGTTGGGCTATTGGTTTACCCGCGAAGAAAGAGGCATGGCCACCGCCTTTACCGACGCCGCGGCAAAATTTTCTACGGCAATTGGAGTCCCGCTGATCGGCCTGCTGCTCTTGCATTTCGGGTGGCGCTGGAGTTTTGCGGCTACCGGCATGATCAGCCTTTTTTATTTTGCGCTGTTTTATTTGATCTACAAGAATCCACGGGAAGACAAAGGGTTGGCGCCTCGCGAATTGGAATTTATTCTGCAAGGCGGTGCGCAACTGGAAGACGAAAAGAGGGCCCGAAGTGGCAGTTCACTGGGCTATCTTTTGCGGCAACGCAAGGTCTACGGACTCGCGCTGGGATGGGGGGCTTATAACTACACTTTCTTTCTCTTGCTGACCTGGCTTCCAAGCTATCTTTCGGTTTCGCTGCATGCGGATCTGTTCCACTCAATTTTCTACACCAGCGTGCCGTGGCTGTTCGCAACATTCACCGACCTGCTGGTTGGCGGATGGCTGGTGGATGCGCTCATCCAGCACGGTTGGGATGCCAACCGAGTCCGTCAAACTGTGCTGGTCGCTGGAATGTGTTTCGGTCTTGCGATCTTCGGAGCCGCGAGCGCCCGCACTCCAACAGCTGCACTGATCTGGATCAGCGTGGCCCTAGGTGGACTGGCCGCGGCCGCTCCTGTGGCATGGACTGTTCCCTCACTTATTTCGCCGCGGGAAAGCGTGGGTACGCTCGCGGGCGCAGTGAATCTTTGCGGCCAGATCGCGGCAATTTCCGCGCCCATCGTTACGGGATACATCGTTTCGTTGACACACTCCTTCGCCGCGGCATTCGTGACCGCAACCGTGATTCTGCTGCTGGGGATTGTTGGCTACATCTTTTTGCTGGGAAGGATCGAACCGATCCCGGAGCCATGAAAGAAAGCCCGGCCGGGGTATTACGCGTTGAAGGGATTTTGCTACACACCTATTCCGGTGAGTATGCGCGGGAGTGGGCGGCTTTTGTAAGCGGCTTTTCTAATAGATCAGTTGAAGCTCAGAACGCGCAGAGATCATAGGATTCAAGCTTGCGTGTTCCGCCGAGGACGAAAGTCTTGCTGGTTGCAGGGCCGTCGGGAAACACCTTTGGAAATGTTAGTAGGGACATGCCGGAAGCGCCTTTTAGCGCCGCAGCTGCAGCGGACTTTAATATCAGGACTAGGCGAGATAGCGTTTCGATGGAAGCTTTCGTAAGATCGTTGTTCCCGTGGAACATCTGTCGGGTGCTCCAGAGCTCTTTCGCGACAGCTGGCTGTACTCCCAACTCTTCAAGAAATAAAATCAAGGTCGCACCCTGAACCTCCCTAACGGTGCTTTCTCCGCACTGCGGACAGGAATCTATCGTGTGCCCGCAGCGCGCCACATATGGCTTCTCGACACTGGTTGGGCTTGCTGAGCAAAGTATTTCTAGCGTGATCCAAAAAAAAGCAAATCGGTCTACGTCCCAAGGTGTTGCTAGCGCTTTTACGTACCAACGAAGCGCCGCGTGGGTCTTGCGGTTTTGTAAACCTTCAACTCTTCGCAAAGATGGGATCCGCTCCACGTAGCAGTCTCTTTGGAATACGGATTCTTGGAACTTGGGATAGGTCCAGCCAATCGGGAACGGGTAGATGATAGCGGAGCGGTCCTCCCCTATTTCAAGGGGTGGGGTTACGTCAATCACTTCGAGCATGAGTACACGAAGAGCCCACTGGAGCTGAAATGACATATCGTCCAGCAGCAATTCGAGACCCGGTTCGACACTGGACAAAGCAGACTCCGGCGATGGAGCTTCAACCCATAATGATAGGGCCACGAGATCACAGTTTGTCGCCGAACCAAGCTGAATAGCGGAATAGGGACTGGGAGCCAGCGATACAAGACCCAGCCCGACAACCTCGGCGGAGATCCTATTCTCTAATCGGTTCTGGAACCCAATCTTCTTAGGCAAGATACTCCCAGGCTCTGGTGGTTCGACGGACACCACAAGCCTTGGAAAGTTTACGAGCCCAGTGATTCTCCAGCTTTTACTGTCCATATCTTCGCTCCAGTGGCCCTCAGTCACATTGTTGCATCATCCGAGGGCAGCGCTTGTGGGCGCCTTCGGCCTTAAGCTGGCTCGACATCAGGCGAGTGGTGCCGTTTCGCGTCCTCAAGTGCGCGGTTGGCACTCGCCTTGCTATCCAAGTAATTTAAAATCCGCTCGTCCCTGCCGCGCCGGCCTGACAAATTGGAATGCAGCCGAGGCGAGCAGGAGGGAACAAAGAAAATTTGTGGCAGCCGGACCTGTAAGCCGAATTCTGTCCGCCGGATTGCTCCGGTGGGACGGCCATTCCTCTGGGCCGCGCATTACTGCGCGGCTCTAGCGACCTACCCGAAGGTTTTACGCACCGAGCCGGCACGTATCAAAACCTGACTCGCAAGAGCCAAGTCTCAAACTCCCTTCCTATTTGGTCTTGCTCCGTGTGTGGTTTGCCCTGCCCGCTGCATTACTGCCGCGGCGGTGCGCTCTTACCGCACCTTTTCACCCTTACCCTCGCCGGTAGGCTTGGGCGGTATGTTTTCTGTGGCACTTTCCGTCGGACGGGCTTGAACCCGGCCTCCCGGACGTTATCCGGCACACTGCTCTGCGGAGTTCGGACTTTCCTCTCCCCGCGTCCCGCGCTTTCGAGCGAAGACGCTGAAAGCGGCCGTCCGGCCCAGCTGCCAACTTGGTCATTATACGACGCCGCTAGCTACCTCAAAGAAGCGACCCCGAATCGGCGACTTGTGCTTCGCATACTCGCGGCCAACAATGTCTGCATCAGTCAATGGTAGTTGAAAAAATGCGAGGTGAGCCATGCGGAATCGTTCCGTGATCGATGGAGTGGTAGAGGATGTGTTGAGCGAGATGGAATACGAACTCGAGAATGAGATGGGAGCGGAGTTCGATACGCCACTTCCCATCGTCCCCAACTACAAATGGAAGGTGTACACGTCTGTGGATCTGAGCGGCCGCGCCTGGAGATTCGACAGAGAGATCATTGCGCCCAGATCAATGGGCTCGGGTGATGCCTATAGCTATGGAGTGGCCTGCCTTAAGAAATTGGCCCGCACTACCGGGCCGCTGAACCAACGGATCGGCGTGCAACGCTGTGTTCTCGACGGCGGAACCTGGACACCAGATATGGGACATTGCCAGCAAATCGAAGTGCTTACCGGCAAGATATCGGCCTGTGATGGCTCCCCGCCGCGAACCTGCTAGGGTGCTGCTCTCGCGGCTTCCGCGGCCGCCCTCCGGTTTCGGCTTTCCTGCCTTCGTTCGCATTAATACCATGGAACCGAGTTTTGGCTGGTAGACTTATTGCCAACGGTCAAGTGTCATCCGGAGGCCGCACCGGAAGCCGAACTCATGAACACCCTCGAAGCCATCCGAATCGCTTTTCAGTCGCTGTGGGTGAACAAGCTGCGCTCGGTGCTTTCGACTCTTGCCATTGTTATCGGAGTTGCGGCGGTAATCGCGGTCGTCACCTTCGTGGCTGGCATCGATGGATATGTGGCGGGCAAAATCTTCAACCTGGGCGCCGACGTTTTTATTATGTCCAAGTTTTCACCTGTCGAAACCAACGTCGAGCATTTCCTTGAGGCAGAAAAGCGCAAGAACCTGGAACTCGAGGACTATCAGGCCGTGCTTGCGGCCTGCCGCCATTGCGAATATGTAGGCGCTGCCCTGCGCAACAGTACTGGACACGTTAAGTACGCTGAACAATCGATCAGCGATACGACAGTTCAAGGGATCACGCCTTCCATGGCGCCCATCTATGACACGGACCTGAGCACCGGACGCATGCTGACCGAGACGGACTTAAACAACAGGTCACTGGTCGCGGTGGTGGGAACTGATATCGTCGAGCACCTGATGCCGGGCATCGATCCCATGGGTCGGGAAATTCGCTTGGATGGCTGGTCGTATCAGGTGGTAGGAGTCGGAAAGAAGAAAGGTAAGACCCTGGGCCAGAGTCTGGACAACTACGTGATGATTCCGATCACTGCCTATCTTAAGCAATACGGGGCGCACACTGACAGCATCCGGATTTCTGGAAAGGCAGCTGCGGCCGGCGCCTCGCTGAATGAAGCGGTTGACGAAGCCCGCGTCGCATTGCGCGCGCATCGTCACGACCGCATTGGAGCCGGCGACAGTTTCGACATCGAAACCAACGCAAGCCTGCTTGGCATTTGGAAGGATTTCAGCAGCACATTTTTTATGGCGACCATCGGTGTGGCTGCCATCGCGCTGGTGGTGGGCGGCATCGTCATCATGAACATCATGCTGGTCGCGGTCACCGAGCGCACAAGGGAGATCGGGATTCGCAAGGCGCTCGGAGCCACGCGCGACGATGTGCTGATGCAATTCCTGATTGAATCGGTGACGCTATCTTTGTTGGGCGGCGCTCTGGGTGTTTTGGTTGGAGCTGGCGTCGCACTGGGGGTGACCGCACTGATTGGGATGCCTTCGGCCATCAAGCTGTGGGCGGTTGCGGCGGGGTTAATCGTGGCGGCCAGCGTGGGCGTGTTCTTTGGAGTCTACCCCGCACGCAAGGCGGCGAGGCTCGACCCTATTGTGGCGCTACGATTCGAGATGTAGGGGGATTTAATAATTGGGTAATTTAGTAATCGGGTAATTTAAAGGCGCGGCTGTTGGTCTTCAAATTACAAAATTACTAAATCGCTTTAGCTCCTCCGGCCTTCAATGATCAAGAGAGACGAATTCGGCGAGATTATCCAGATGGCGACCGACACCCTCTGGGGCAACAAACTGCGCTCGTCGTTGACTGTGCTGGGCATTGTGATCGGAGTCGCAGTTGTCATCAGCGTGTCTTCGATCGGCCGCGGGTTGAACGATAACGTGGAAGGCATCGTCACCAGCATAGGCTCCAACGTCATCTTCGCATTTCACATCGAGCCGTTCACCTTCGGACGGCCTACCGAGGAAATGCGTCTGCGCAGAGAGTTGACCTATGACGACGCCGTCGCAATTCGCGACCTGCCGCATGTCAAGGCCGTGACCGCGGGCCTGCGCTACTTCCGCCCGGAACTCGGAGTCGGCTCGTTCGCCGTGAAGTACGGCGACAAGAAAGCCAAGAATACGATTCTTGAGGGCGATCAGGCCTCCGCGAAGGACGTGTTCGATTTGCAGATTGCATCCGGCCGCTGGTTCGGCGAAGCCGACGAAGAGCATCGCTCGCCGGTGGTATTGCTCGGTTCCGACACTGCTGAAGAATTGTTCGGCGTGAACGATCCGCTGGGAAAAGAAGTGAGCATTGAAGGCGAACTGTTCACTGTGATTGGAGTCGCCAAGCAGGTCAAGTCGGTGTTTGGCGGAGGCAAGAATCCCGAGGACAACAAGGCCTTTTTCCCGCTCAGCACGTTGCGCAAGCTGCATCCGGAGTTGAAGCAACACTGGATCAGTATTAAGGCCACGTCGCACGACGACGTGCCGAAAGCGATCGACGAAACCCGCCAACTGCTGCGCCGGCGCCGTAGAGTGCCTACTGACAAGCCCGATAATTTTGCGGTCTTCACGGCCGACTCAATTTCCGACATGTGGAACCAGTTGACGGGAATGTTGTTTATCGGCATGTTTGCGATTTCCAGCGTGGGGCTGATAGTCGGCGGCGTCGGCGTGATGAATATTATGCTGGTGAGCGTCACCGAGAGAACGCGGGAGATTGGCGTCCGCAAGGCCATCGGCGCGCGCAAGCGTGACGTTCTGTTGCAGTTCACTCTCGAGGCCATCATTCTTACCGCAGTCGGAGGAGTCATCGGCGTTCTCTTAGGCGCGCTCATCGTGTGGATCATTCCGGCGGTGTGGCCTTCGCTGCCGGCCCGCATGTCGATGTTCTGGACAATTTTTGGTTTCACTTCCGCCGCGGGTGTTGGACTGGTGTTCGGTATCTACCCCGCGTGGAAGGCGGCGAATCTGGATCCGATTGAGGCCTTACGTTACGAGTAAGTCGCGCTGCGTTACGAATCGTTCGCCCTGCGCTCGTGCATGATTCATTTCATCGTCAGAGCCATTCAGATCGTCGCTGTCTTCGGCACTGCTTCCAGTTCAATCTACTATCTTCTGTGCTTGTGGAGCGCTGCAGGATTTGTGGGTGAGCGAAAAGCCGCGCGGGAAGCGCGCTCTGCGGAGAACTGCTCAATGCCGTTTTTGCCGCCGGTATCGATTCTGAAACCTCTGAAGGGCGTCGATCCGGAAATTTATCAGAGCTTCCGCAGCCACTGCCTGCAAGATTATCCGGAGTACGAAATCATCTTTGGCGTGACCGATCCCAACGATCCTGCGATTGAAAGCGTGGAGCAACTGCAGGCTGAATTTCCCGGCCGCAGAATTCATCTCGTTCATTGTCCAAAAATCCTGGGTTCGAGTGTGAAGGTCAGCAATCTGGCGCAGATGCTGGCGCACGCTCGCTATGATCACCTGATTGTGAATGACAGCGACATCCGCGTTGAGGCAGGCTATCTGCGGGGAGTGGTGGCGCCGCTGGCCGACTCGCGCGTTGGCCTGGTTACCTGCCTTTATCGCGGAGTCGCGACTGCAACGCTGGGCTCACGATTGGAAGAGTTGGGAATCAGCACTGATTTTTGTCCAGGCGTTTTGGTGGCCAGGCAGGTCGAAAGTGGGATTCGCTTCGGGCTGGGTTCGACGCTGGTATTTCGCCGCGCCGAGTTGGAGAGGATTGGGGGCTTTCTATCGTTCGTGGATTATCTCGCCGATGACTACGAATTGGGAAAACGTATTGCGGGCCTTGGATTGGCGGTAGAGTTGTCGGATGTGGTCGTCGAAACCTATTTGCCGGCCCACACCATGCGGGAATTCTTTTCCCATCAACTGCGTTGGGCGCGCGGAGTGCGCGATGCTCGCGCCGGCGGATACCTAGGTTTGCTCTTTACGTTTGGGATGATGTGGGGCTTGTTAGCCGTCATCGCGAGTCGCGGGGCAATGTGGGCCTGGGTTGCGCTCGGTATTACACTCGCTCTTCGTTTTGCCGTTGCGATGGTTATAGCCGGATCCGTTCTTGAGGATCGCAAAGGCCTAAAGGTTTTTTGGCTGCTTCCGCTCCGCGACCTAGCGGCCGTCGCCATCTGGGTCGCGAGCTTAAGCGGTCACACTGTGATGTGGCGCGGAGATCGCTTCCGGTTGAAAGCCGGCAAGCTTACGCGTATCCCGTCGTAGCACAGAGTGTATTTAGTAACCGTCTTCAGTAGGCCGTCAAATTCACTTCGTCAAGCCAAACGTGATAGATATCACCCGCTTCATCCAAATCCATTTGGAACGCCGTATCGATCTCTTCCAAGTCCCAATTCAATTGATTCGGATAAGACGTGTTCACCTGATTCACTGTGCCGTTTATGGTCAGCGTGTTATAAAACACGCCCCCGTTGCTGTCTTGCTGAACGTCCCAGATCAAGTGGTTCCATGTGTTCGCCTGGAAGTCGCTGGCTTTGCATGGAATCGTTGTCGGCTCCCATCCCGTGTCAGGCGCGTCATTCCAGATATCCCACACACCATCCGCCTTGAAGTTGCATTCCGATCCCCACACCCACCGCTGACCGCCATAGGTTTGATTTACATCGAACTCAAGCGCCTGAGGAGCGTTGGGATTGTCGATGTAGAAATACAAATCGTAAATGAAATGGCTTACGTTATTTCCTCCGGCAACGGCATTGAAATACAACATGTTGCAATAGCCCGGACAATCCGGCGACGAGGGCCCGATGCTAAACTCCGCGGATTTTCCGTCCATCGACGGAGAGGACACGTTTTGAGTCATCGTAGAGGTCGGCGTTCCAGCGCCTGCGGCGCATATCTGTCCTGCGCGCCCAGACCCCGAAGGAAACAAGCCGCCACAAGATTGCCACCCCGCAAGCGACTGGATGCTGCTGATCGTGGTCTGCGACTGACTGGTTATCGTGACGTCGATTAATGTGGCGGAGACATAGCCGCCGGTGTCCTCGGCCTCGACCTCTATCGTGTGCTTACCGGGGGCCGCGAATATCAGTGTGTTGATGGAATTGGTGAAAGTAAAATATACCGCCAATTGATCGACATAGACCCGCATGAAAAATATAGGATTTTTTGGTGTCGCGGAGGCCACGACATTGACCGGCGAGGTGACGCTCGCTCCCTCGGTCGGGTTCGAAACTGTCAGAGGAAAATCGTCAGAACCGGTCGACAGCGGAGGCTCCTGCTGATTTTGATCTGGTGGTGCAGGCAGAGGGCTCGTACTGGGCGACCACGTGATCGGCACCGGGGGCGTGCTGGGATAGGAAGGCTGAGATGGAGCAGGGGTGGGGGGTGCCGACATTGTCGAGTTGTTCGAACTGTTGCCGCATCCCACGAGAATTATGCAACTACCCAGTAAGCTCGGGAGCAAAATACAAAATGGCAGCCTTGCCGCTACTACGCGCCAAACGCGGCCGTTGCCGCAGAGCAATGCAACCAACTCACTCATGACTTCCTCATATACCGTGAATCAGTGACCGTGAATCAGTCGAAAATCCAACGAGGTGAGAGCGGTCACAAAAGACTGGCCACAGACTGAGCGATAGAACGCTCTATCACTTATCAGCGATACGGCCACCGCCCGGCAATACGGGGACACCCGTAAGTCAGCTGCGCGACAACCGTAGCTGTCGAAGTTGAAACCCTAAGGGGTGCGCAGAGAGAAGGTCCCTGCGAGATTCAACCGGCTACCGGAATCGCACTGTGAGCGTGATCCAGCGTTATCCGGACTTTACTTGCAAGTTGGGTCAGGGTAAATGGCTTCTGAAGGAAGTTTGATTCGAGATCGAAGACTTTGTGGTCCAAAACCGTTTGGCCGGCATAGCCGGAGACGAACAGCACTCTCATCTCGGGACGCAGGGCTTCCAACTCTTTTGCCAATTGTCCTCCACTCATGTGCGGCATCACCACATCGGTAATCGCCAGGTGGATCGGCGATTCGTGACTCTTCGTTACGGACAACGCATCCAGGCCATTTCTAGCTTCCAGCACGTTGTACCCGCGAAGGCTGAGAAACTCGGCGGTGGCTTTGCGTAAGGCATCTTCATCCTCCACCAGCAAGACGGTCTCGGAGCCGCGTGCCGGTGCTACGCTGGTGACTGGCGGCTCGGCTACAGCTACGCGCTCCTTCACGCAAGGCAGATAGATTTTGAAGATCGTTCCAATTTTGGGTTCGCTGTAAGCCCACACGAATCCGTGGTTCTGTTTCACTATGCCATAGACCGTCGCTAAACCAAGCCCCGTGCCCTTTCCGGAGGGCTTGGTTGTATAGAAGGGTTCGAAAATGAGCGACAAGTGATCTTCGGGAATACCGGTGCCTGTATCGGAAACGGTCAACACCACGTAACGGCCGGGAGGAATGACGGCTCGCTTGCGGTCCGCATATTCTTCGTCGAGATAAACATTCAGCGTTGCGATGGTGCATCGTCCCCCTTGTGGCATAGCGTCGCGGGCGTTTGCAGCAAGGTTCATGAGGATCTGTTCGATCTGCACCGGATCTAATCGCACTCGGCCCAGACCTTCGCCCGGCACAAACGTCAGTTCTATGTCCTCGCCGATTAGGCGGTGAAGGGTTTTGACGATTCCGTTGACCATCGGGTTGACTTCGGCCACGCGCAAGGCCTGCGGTTGCTTGCGGCTGAATGCGAGCAACTGCCGGGTGAGATCGGCGGCGCGGCGGGCGGCAGCGAGAATCTCTTGAATCCGCGACTGGGTGCGGCTTCCCGGAGCCACCGAATCGAGCGCCAGTTCTGAGTAGCTAGTGATGATGGTAAGCAGGTTGTTGAAGTCGTGGGCAACGCCTCCGGCGAGGCGGCCAACCGCGTCCATTTTTTGCGCCTGCAAGAGCTGTGCTTCGATGCGCAAACGTTCCGTAAGGTCGCGGCCATTGGACACAAAATGCGTGATGTTGCCCGCCGCGTCCTTTATGGGGCTGATGCTCTCGTCAACGTAGTAGAGATCGCCGTTCTTCTTGCGGTTCACCAGAATGCCGCGGTAGACGTCGCCAGAACGAATAGTTTCCCACAATTCGCGGTAGAGCGCGGGCGCTTGCTGGCCGGATTTCAGAATTGCGGGAGTCTGGCCGATTACTTCACTCTTCGGATAGCCGGACAAAGCTTCAAATGCCGGGTTTACATATTCGATGATTCCTTCACGATTGGTGATGAAGATGGTATCGGCTGATTGCTCGACTGCGCAGGAAAGCTTGCGCAGGGATTCTTCCGCTAAATTTCCGCGCTGCTGCATCGCTTGCAGATTGAGCGAACAGCGGATCGTCCGCACTAGGTTCGCCCCAGTAAGATGTGATTTATCGAGGCAATCCCAGGCTCCCGCCGCGATGATTTCTGCCACCGACTTCTCGTCGGCGCGCTCCGTCAGAACGATAAAGGGTACGGTGTGCCCGGTCTGCAAAAACTCCGAGAGAAGCCTGGTAGCGGCAGCGTCCCCTGTCTCATGCGCAAACAGAACCAGTCCGTAGTGACCCTGCAGGAGCATCGCTTTGGCTTCTTCTAGAGTGCTCGCATGATCCAACTCTGCCTGCAGTTCGCTCCAGTCGCCGGTGAGGATGTCGCGAATGAGAAAGAAATCCTCCTCCTGGTTTCCTACCAGCAGGACGTGCAAAGTGGATTTGCTGAGGCCAAGTTGAAGCGCAGTGGACATGGGTGGATCAGTCGTCACTTAGCACATCGGACACTCTGAGTCGTAACGCTGCCTTCCACGAAGGAAGAGGCGGATTGAGCCCGAGGGGAAATCTCAGATCGGGAACTGACTCAATTCGGGACGTTGCGAGCTGACGCTCCGGCCCACCGTTGCCGCAATTCTGATTGAAAAGACCCCCTCACCTGCAGCCTCAAACAGTTTTGAATATTAGTTTCCTGAACACCCCATCGCTGTTAACCAACTCTACCTTTGTCCGTCTAACCCGAAAGTCCTGGCGCTGGGCGATTTTGCTGGGGGTGATAATTCGGGAACCACTGGCCGGTTCCGCGCGTATTGATTAGAGAGTGACAGTTCGGCAGCAGTGCTACGCCTGAACGGCGGGGGGCCACGGAGGGTTTATGGAAATCCAGGAGAGCATCGAGAGAACGATTCCAAGCAGCGGAAACGGTCATGTTCAAGAAGTGGTGCGCCAAGCCCATGAAGAGTTGCGGCAATTGCTGCAACAGCGCGCCGAAGTGATGCGCCGGATTGGCACCATCAAGCAAACCATTGCCGGCTTAGCTAACCTCTTCGGCGACAGCGTGTTGAGCGACGAATTGCTGGAACTGGTGGATCGCAAGAGCAGCGGTAGACAGCCTGGCTTTACCAAGGCCTGCCGGATGATTCTAATGGACTCAAACCGCGCTCTGAGTGCTCGCGACGTCTGTGACCGCATTCAGGAAAGAGTTCCGCCCATGCTGACGCGTCACAAAGATCCCATGGCATCCGTCACCACAGTGCTGAATCGTTTGGTTTCGTATGGAGAAGCCAAGGCTGTCTCTCTCGACAATGGCCGCCGTGCCTGGCAATGGGTTACTGACGGAGAAATGGAACCGACCAAGCTTTCTATTTCAGCCTAAACTATCAGCGTGAACATCGCTAGCCCGGCGGCAAAAGCATTCCCTTCTCCAGATGCCGGGTGACGTGCGCATACGAGGCCGCATGGGGATCGTGGGTCACCATTACGATGGTCTTATGGAAGTCTTCGTTTAGGCGCTTCAATATTTCCAGGACTTCAGTAGCCGAGTGACTATCCAGGTCGCCGGTAGGCTCATCCGCCAGTAACAGCGTGGGGTCGCTCACAATCGCCCGCGCAATCGCGACTCGCTGCTCCTGCCCGCCGGAAAGCTGCTTCGGAAGATGGTTGACCCGCTCCTCCAGTCCCACGAGCTTCAGCGCAGTCATGACGTGATCACGCCTCTTCTGCTGGTTCAGCTTGGTCAGCAACAACGGCAACTCCACATTCTCAAATGCGGTTAGCACCGGGATCAGGTTGAACGTCTGAAACACATAACCGATGTGCTCGTTGCGCCAGTGAGCCGCCTGCGCGTCATTGAAGCGAAAGATGTTCTGGTTCTGAACGAGTAATTCGCCTGAGGTCGGCCGGTCGATGGCTGCGATCATGTTGAGCAGCGTCGTCTTCCCCGAACCGGACGGGCCCATCAGCGCCATAAATTCTCCGGTCGCGATGTCAATCGACACATCGTCGAGAGCCTTCACTTCAAAAGCTTCGCGCTTGAAGACCTTGCTGACGTTGCGTGCCTGCACGACTTTGGTTCCGGTTGCGACCTTGGGTTCAGCCACTGTGCTCATAATTGCCCTCTGTTTTTTACTCCGCAAATTTTTATCGCCGAAGCTCTACTGACCCTTAATCTTGACGTTGTCTCCATCTTTCAACTCTGGCGGACCTTTGCTGATCACACTTTCGCCGCCCACCAGTCCATCGACGAGAAATCCGTCGGTGCGCTGGCTCAACACGTGAACTTCCCGCATCCGCGCTTTGCCGTCGAAAGCCAGGAAAACAACTTTCTTGCCATCGTGGTCGTGCAAAGCAGCGGCCGGCACAAAGGCTCCCGCCGGCTGGGTGCTGGTCGGTTTTTGTTCGTCCGCTAGAAACTTTACGGTCGCGTTCATCTCCGGCCGCAGATATTCATCCGGATTCAGCACCTGCACCTTCACCTGTACCGTGGCCTTTTGCCGATTCGCTTCCGGAGAGATCTGCGCGATCTCGCCGTTATACTTGCGGTCGGGATACGCATCCACGGTAACAATTCCCTTCTGTTTGGGACCGAGCCGGGCAAAATCGGACTGCGCAATATCGAGTTCCACCTGAATGTCGTTCAGATCCGCGAGCGATACCACCGATCCTTGAGGACCACCTGCCGCCGCGCTGGCAAACTGCGCGGTGATCAGCTCACCCTTTTCGGCAGTGCGATCAAGAATCGTCCCGGTGACTGGAGCGCGAATCACGGTGGCATCGAGCTGCGACTTCGCGTAATCGGCGAGACCTTGCGCCTGCACCACCGATCCACGGGCGCGAGCCAGTTCTTCGGCGCGGGGTCCAATCTTCATCAGCTGAAAAGCCTTCTCCAAAGAATTCACGCGCTGCTGATCGGAATCGAATTTCGCCGTGGCATCGTCGAGCGCCTGACGGGAAACCACGCCTCCCGCCGAGAGTTCTTTGGTCCGGTCGAGAGTGAGTTTGTCATTCACCAGAGTGGCGCGAGCTTCATCCAGATTGTGTTGCGCCTGTTGAATCTCCTCCGGCCGCGATCCGTGTTCGAGTTCTTCAAGATACGCGCGGGCATTATCTAATGCGCCCTTGGCTTGCTCGTAGGAAGCGCGGAACTCCTCATCTTCCAGCCGAACCAGAACTTGGCCTTCCTTTACCTTGTCGCCTTTTTCCACGCCGATCCATGCTAATCGACCGGTCACTTTCGAATTCACGTTGATAGTGTGGTGCGCGACGATGTAGCCCGTAGCCGAAAGCACTGTACCACCCACGTCGCTGCTCTCTGCCGACGCGCGCGCGACCTCGACTTCAGGAACGTCGCGCGAAAGCAAGCGGTAAGCCAGAGCCGACAGGCTCAGCACAGCCACGACAACGATCCCGATGACGATGTAGCGGCGTGCCCAGGCCGGCGGTTCGCCGCTGCCCGTGCCGCGCTCGGTGCGGTCGATCCGCAAGCTCTGCAGGTCCTGGTGTTTGGCGTCAATCGGCATAAATTAAGATAATTAGGTATTGCAAAGTGCTACCGCTGAATACGGACTCTCGCTCGCCACGGTTCCGTCGGCGGCGCATCGACCTACCCGCGCAACGCCGTCAGAATATTCTGCCGTGCTGCGTGCCATGCGGGAAAAAGCCCGCCGAAGAATCCCATCGCCAGCGCGAACAGAATCGCATATCCTGCAACCACCCACGTGATCTGCAGGCTGAATACGACTTCGCTAAACGTCACCGCGTTCGAGGTTCCCGTCTGCATGCCATTGAACGGCAGAATCAGCAGAATTCCGGCAACCGCACCCAGCAAAGCCAACAGTAGAGATTCCAGAACAAAAGATGTCAGAATCGAAGGCCGGGAAAATCCCAACACCCGCAGGGTCGCAATCTCGCGCCCACGATACGCCACCGCGGCATACATCGTATTCATCGCCGCAAAACTCGACCCGATGGCCATGATGACCGCGACTACGATTCCTATGTATTTGATGGCAGCTCCCGAACTGGTCTGTTTCGCATAATAATCTGTCTCCAGAACCCCTTCGAGCTTGAGGCGCTGGTCGTCGCTCACCCGGTTTTTCAGGGCATCGGCGGCGATGGGGTCAGTGGCGCGCAAGTATGCTGAAGAGAAGCCGCCCTGCCGGTCGAAGTCAGCGGCCATCTGATTCACGTCGCTCCAGATTTCAGATTCGTACGCGGAGCCGCCAGCGTCAAACACTCCCACCACTTTCCACGATCCCTTGCCGAACTCCATGGTGTCGCCAATGTTGGCGTGAGAGAAGCGGCTGCGAATCGATTTGCTCACGACAACTTCGCGCTGCCCGGTCTGAAACCAGCGTCCTTCGATCAGTTTCGCGCTGGGCCGCAATTCCAATCCATCGGGCATCATGCCGCGCACCGTAACGTTCACTTCGCCCGTGCCGTCCTTTCGCGGAAGCACGATCACCACCACCCATTCGCCGGAAACCATGGGCTCCCCGTGGCTGTCTTTGGCAATGCCCGGCAAAACTTTGAGCGTAGGAAATAATGCCGCATCGAATCCGCCGGAGAGTTCGGCTTCCGATCCTTTTCGCAAAACCAATACGTTCTGCGGATTCCCGCTGGAAACAAAAGCCCGCTTCAGCCCCGCCAGAAGAGCCATCAGGAAAATCGCAGTCGTAACCGTCAGCGCGATGCCCAGCGCTGTCATGATCGTCAGCCCCTTGCGGAGCTTCAAATTGCGTACGTTATAACTGATCGGTATCGTCATAAGTTCGCTCTCAATTCAACGAATCAATTCCGCCGCGGTTCAGCCAATGTGGCGTAATCCCTCGACAATATTTGTGCGCGATGCGCCGTAGGCTGGCACATACCCGCTCAGAAATCCCACCGTTGCAGCCACGAATAAAGCCAGTAACATCGTGGTCAGCGTGACTTTCATGTCAATCGGAACTCCAATCGCGATCGACGAATGCGTCAGTAGCTGAATCAGCCCGGCCGCTCCCAGTATGCCCAACAAACCGCCTGACACGGCGAGTGCCACAGCTTCGAACACGAAGAGCGAGAGAACGCGTTGACGCGTGAAGCCCAGGGTCTTCAGCACAGCCACTTCGCGGGTGCGGCTGCGAACCGACATGGCCATGGTGTTCGCAGACACCAGCAGGATGGCGAACACAACCGCGCCGCAGATGCCAAGAATAAACGCCTTCACGTTGCCCAGCGTTGCCACAAACGATAGCTGGAAGGCTTTTTCACTCTCGCTCTTCGTCTGCTCCGGCGAGTTGTGAAACATATCGTCAATCACGCCCGAAACCTGTGCCACGTCTCCAGCCTGGGCCACTTGCGTCGAGTAGAATCCCGCCTGTCCTTTGAACCAGGGGATGGCTTCTTCCAGATATTTTGCGTTGAAATACAGCGCGTTTTGCGGCGGATCGCGATGGTAGACGCCGCGAATAGTCAACTCCGGATTCACCGGGAATATCGTTCCCAGCAGCGTGATCTTATCGCCAATCTTCCAGCTGTATTTATTCGCCAGCGTCACATCGACGATGGCCCCGGCGCGGTCGCGCTGCCACGCAATCACTTGATCGGGAGGAATGATCTTGTCGGATGCAACCTTCAGGTATTCGTCGGGATCAGTGGCCATCTGGGCGAAAAAATTTTCCGGCCGGTCATCTTTGTAGCGTCCTCCGAACCACGTCATTGGCGCTACTGCGACCACTCCTGGGACCGATCGAATCTTGTCGCGATAATATCCCGGTAGAAAAAATGCCAGCGAAACGCGGTCGCGTGTAATCACTCGCTTCGCCGAATCGGCCGCTCCCACATCGATGTAAAAAGTGCGCCAGATCGAGATCATGAGCGTAAGCAGCAGCAGCGAAAAGCTGATGCTCAGCATCGTTAAGAAGCTGCGCCGCTTGTTGCGAAACGTATTACGCACTACGAAACTGCTTAACGTCATAAATTCAACCGAATCCTAAGCACGAAATCTAAATTTCAAATCTCACCCAATGTGCCGCAACCCGTCCACGATGTTCACTTGTGAAGCGTGATACGAAGGGAACAGCGAACTTATCAGTCCGACGAGTCCGGCGACAAAAACCGAGATCATCCACATGCCCATCGTCAGCTTCAGATTGTAAAAACTCATGTAAGGAGAGTGCGCCATGCCTTGAATCAAAAAGTATGCCAGGCATACGCCAATGACTCCGCCCGCGACCGCCAGCGCGACCGCCTCGCTTATGAATAGACCTAGAACTCTTTGCCGTGTGAAACCAAGTGTCTTGAGTACGGCCACCTCTCGAGTGCGTTCGCGAATCGACATCGCCATAGTATTGGCGGAAACCAGGAGCGTGGCAAAAACTACGGCCCCACAAATCATAAAGATAAAAGCCTTCACGTTCCCTAGCATAGCGACAAATTCCAAACCAAACGCTTTCTCGCTCTCCGTTTTTGTCGGCTGCGGTGAGTTGCGAAACATATCATCTACCGTGCTGGCAATCTTGCTCACATCGCCGGGAGAGTCCGCGAGAATACTGAAGGTGCCCGCCTGCCCTTTGAAGAAAGCAACCGCCTCTTCCACATATTTCGCGTTGAAGTAGACCGCTTTATCGTCAGGATAAGAGCTGAAAATTCCCCGAACGTACAACTCCAGATCGACGGGATAAATCGTACCCTGCAATACAATCCGGTCACCCAGCTTCCATCCATACTTATTGGCCAGCGTGTCGTCCACGATTACGCCCTGCCGATCCCGTTGCCACGCCGTCCGCTGATCCTCGGGCATTTGAATGTCCCGGTAGACCTTAAAAAACTCCTCGGGATCGGTTCCGAACTGAGCGAAAAAATTTTCCGGCTTCTGATCCTTATAAATTCCGCCAAACCAGGACACTGGCGCGATGGCCACGACTCCGGGCACGGCGCGGATTTTTTCGCGATAAAAACCCGGCAAGCTGAACGTCAACGAAACTCGGTGCCGCACCACCAGCCGCTCCGCCGACTCGGCGCTTCCCTCGTCCAGATAGAAAGCCCGCCAGATCGTCATCATCAGGATAAGTAGCAGCAAGGAAAATGCGATGCTCAATATCGTCAAGATGCTGCGGCGCTTATTGCGGAAGGCGTTCTTGGTGACGAACCGGCTCAAAGTCATTTTGAACTCCAGTTGATACCCAAGGAAGATTTGGCGTGCCGGACTAACGGACAATCCTGGTTCAAGTAGGCTCCAAGGATAAACGACTCACCGCACTGATACAACTTGCAGGCATCCGCATATCCGCTCTCACACCATCAGCGCTTTAGACAACTTTCTGCAACCCAATATTCGACTGTTGCCGTTAAACCCGCCAGTGGAGATCGTCACCCGGCTCAGATGACAATTGTCACCCGCGCCTTCCTCTAGTGTTTAACGGGCGTGCAAGAGAAAGGTCACGCAAGAAATGCAGGGTTGTACTTTAGTTGGCTTTGGCTAGCGCGACTTCAGCCCTGCAGGAAAATTAGGCCTGGAATTCGGAGGCTTCCGGAAAACGAAGGTTGCACTTGGAGAGTGCATCATTGAGAAGTTCTTCGACCTTCGTTTCTTCGCAGTTGCGCGACATGGCAAGTTCGCTGACCAGCAGGTAGCGGGCGCGTTCGAGCATCTTTTTTTCGCGGAAGGAAAGCGGCTTGGCCTGGTGAAGGGCGATCAGGCTCTTGAGAACTCCGGCGACTTCAAAGAGAGAGCCAGTACGCATGCGGTCGGAATTTTCTTTAAAGCGATCTTTCCAGTCGGCGGTGCTGAGGTCGTCAGTGACGGAAAGGAAATCTAGAATCTTCTGCACCTCGCCGTTGCGGACAACCCGGCGAATGCCAACGCTGCCGACGTTGTTACAAGGCACCATTACTTTGAGACTGCTGGCCTTAATGTTGAGGAGGTAGAACTTTTCCACCGTAGCGCCAATAGAACGGCTGCTGATTTGTTCGATAACGCCGACCCCGTGGTTGGGATAGACGACTTTGTCGCCAATGTGGAAATTCAGGTCCGCACCATTCATAAAAAGGCACCCGGGCAGGAGAAGGGTCTAGCGAGGGAAACGTTTATCGTTCTGTAAACAGGGTACTCCGGCAAGGGGCTAAAAGCAAGGATTAGTCCCGGTTTGGGAAGGATTTCCGAAGGTTAGGGTACGTGTTATTTAGCGACAATCGTGGATTGTGAGGCACAAGTCGTTATACTGCTGGTGTTTACATGGCCTACCAAAGATAGGATCCGATCCAGGTTACCCTTCCAAGTATGGAATCGCCGCGCTCCTTAAGCCCAATCCTCGCTAACCTGCGGCAAAGGTTCGCTTTTCCATCCAACCTTGCAGAATTAATACTGCTGCCATCCGGTCGACGGCCTTCGCCCGCTGATTGATCGACAACTCCGTCTCCCGCAACAGGCGATTCGCTTCCGCCGATGTCAACCGCTCGTCCCACAAATGCACCGGCAACCGAAAGCGCTTCCGCAGCTCCTCTGCAAAAACTTGCATCTTCTCTGCTTGCGTTCCCTCCACGCCGCTCATCCGCAGGGGCAAACCGACCACGATCTCCCGCACCTCATACTTGCGAATCACCTGCTCGAGCTGGGCGAAGTCTGCTCGTTTGTTCCGCCGCTGCAAGGTCTCGATCCCCTGAGCGGTGATTCCAAGAGGATCTGTGACTGCCATCCCGATTCTCCTTGATCCCACGTCCAAACCCAGAACTCTGCCCGACGGCTTGGAGGCTTTTCCCGATTCGGTGTTCACGCCGCGATTATATGCTCGTACGCCGCACCGTTAACTCCTCGACCGTTCAATGTCCTTGCATGGCCCGTCGGTAGGCCGCGACATTCTTATTGTGTTCTTCGATGGTGTGCGCGAAGCGGTGGTGACCTTGGGCGTCGGCAACGAAAAAGTAGTAGTCGCTTTGGGCGGGATGCATGGCCGCTTCGAGCGAACTCTGCCCGGGATTTGCGATCGGGCCGGGAGGAAGTCCGGCGTGCTTGTAGGTGTTGTAGCGCGAGGGGAACTGCATGTCTGCGTGATGCAGCGCTCCCTGATAGGCGCCGGTGAGAAGTTCGGCATAGATAATGCTGGGGTCCGCGTCGAGCGCGATGTTTTTCTGCAAGCGGTTGTAATAAACGCTCGCAACCAACGGACGCTCTTCGGCGACAGAGGTCTCTTTTTCGATGATCGAGGCCATGATTACAGTACGCTGCGTACCGACGTCCAGCACCATTTGATGCGCGTCTGAGAGCACGCTCGACGCGTCAACCCCGGCACCCGACGTTTGAATCAATCCGATGTTGAATGCAACGTCGCGGAACTGCCTGACCATGGTGGCAGCCATCTCTTGCATGCTCATCATGCGGCTGAATTGGTAGGTCTCCGGGAAGAGATAGCCTTCGAGTGAAGGCGCGGTCGGAGCAATGTCGGAGATTAGAGTCGTATCGGATTGCGCGACCTTAAGAAACTCTTCCGCGGGGCCTAGCCCGGCGGCTTCAACGGCGCGAGCGATATCGAACATGGTGAAGCCTTCTGGGACAACGACAGTCCGGTAGTAGACATCGCCGCGCTGCAAACGTTTTTCGATGTCGATGAGGTTGGCCGCTTCTCGAAAAGATATTCTCCCGCCTTGAGCGAACGCCGATGGTAGAGGTAGTGCCACAGGATGAACGCTTGCTCGCTGCGGATGACCCCGGAAGACTTGAGCGCGGCGGCGATGTGACGCGTGGAATATCCCGGCCGCAACATAACAAAAGTTTGCGCCACAGGTTCAACCGGAATGAGCGCCGCCCAGGCGAACCAGCCTCCGACCGCGAGAACTATGATCAGAATGAGACCGAAAAGTTTTCGCACGATGGCAGTAGTGTAGATGAAAGTGAACGTCGAGGATAAACCGAAAGGCGAGGGTGGTGAATGAGTTATTGCACCCTTTTCCGCGCGGTATACTCAAATGTTCTGAAGATCATCTAAATACTTCATGAGAAGTCGCTCGCCCATATGGGCCCTGATCCTGGTTGTTGCGACCCTGCCCACCGCAGGGTGTTTGTTCCGCACGCGGCCGGTCGAAGAAACGTACTCCAAGGCTCCTCTAAAAGATTCGTCACAGGAAGCTTTAATAGAGAGCCTCAACCAGCAGGCGGAAAAGATCCGGTCGCTGCAGGCGACGGTGGATATCGATACCTCAGCGGGCGGCGTCAAGAAGGGCCACGTTACCGATTACAAGGAGATTCGGGGATATGTCCTGGCTCGGAAGCCAGCGATGCTGCACATGATTGGGCTACTGCCGATCGTGCGAACGACGGCCTTCGACATGGTAAGCGACGGACAGGACTTCAAGTTGTGGATTCCGCCGAAGAACCGCTTCGTGGTGGGGCGGAATGAAGTGCAGACGACGAATCCAGATCAGCCCATGGAGAATATTCGTCCGCAGAATATCTATGAGGCGCTGCTGATTCGGCACGTCGACCAGGACCACGAGATTGCAGTGCTGGAAAATGGTGAGGAGATACTGCACGACGCCAAGGGACATCGCGTGCTGCAGGCAGACTACGAGCTTGTGATCATTCGCAAGCGAAAGGACGGTTGGGGACTGGCGCGTAAGATCGTTTTCAGCCGAACCGACTTGCAGCCGCATCGCCAGTATATTTACGACGAGCAGGGCAATCTGGCGACCGATGCCCGCTACGCGAACTATAAGGATTACGATGGCGTGAGCTTCGCGTCGCGTATCGAGATCTACCGGCCGCAGGAAGAGTACGACATTACGCTGAACATGTTGAAGGTGGAGATCAACAAGCCGCTAAAGGACGATCAGTTCACGCTGCAGCAACCGCCCGGCGCGGAGGTTGTGCATCTGGATAAACCGCAGGCAAGCGCGGCAGGAGCGGGCCCGGGGTCGACGAATCAGCCGTAGGAATCGGCAGTATTGTCATCCCGAGCGGAGCGAGGGATCTTGGTGTTTGCTTGGGCCGGCGTTGCGAATGGTTTGGGCAGAAACCAAGGTCCCTCGCTTCGCTCGGGACGACAGGGTAATAAAACATGATTAACAAAATGATCGTCTCGAACCTGGTGCATCGGCCCGTGCGGTCGCTGATCAGCATCAGCGCCATCGCGCTCGAGGTCACGCTGATTCTGCTGATCGTATCTTTTTTCTACGGGCAGTTGAATGGTTCCAAAGAAAGCCAGATGGGCGTGGGCGCAGATTTGATGGTGCAACCGCCCAGTTCTTCGGCGCTGATCGGAGTTACGGGCGCTCCCATGCCTGTGAAGCTGGGAGATGTACTGCGGAAGCTGCCGCACGTCAACGTGGCTGCGCCGGTGATCTGGGAACTCACGACAAAACCAACTCTTGAGATTATCTACGGCATCGATCTGGTGAGCTACAACAGCATTCCGCCGGCATTCAATTATCGCTCTGGCGGGCCCTTCCAGGGCGCGTATGACGTGATTGTCGACGACTTTTTTGCGGGAATGAAGAAGGTGAAGGTCGGCGACTCGATTGAGATTCTTAACCATCAATTCCGGGTATGCGGAATTGTGGCGCACGGCAAGGGAGCGCGGAAATTTCTGCCTCTCGCGACGATGCAGGATCTGATTGGAGCAGAGAATAAGGCTTCAGTCTTCTATGTCAAGGTCGACGATCCAGCGAACACGGATTTGGTGGTAAATGAGATCAAAGCCGTGCCGGGCATGGAAAACTACGCAGCACGCTCCATGCAGGAATATTTATCGATGATGTCGGCGGACAACCTGCCAGGGTTTCAGACCGCGATCCGGATTGTGATTGCTATTTCGGTGATCATCGGCTTCATGGTGATCTTTCAATCGATGTACACCGCGGTGATGGAGCGTACCCGCGAGATTGGGATTCTGAAATCGATGGGCGCATCGAAGGCATTTATCGTCAACGTCGTTTTGCGCGAGACAGCACTCTTGGCAATCCTTGGGATTATCGCGGGCATTGCAATCAGCCTGGTAACAAGGCGGATCGTTCTGATCGAGCGGCCAGTGCTACGGCTTTTTTGGAGTAGCGAATGGGTAATACGGACGACCGTAATCGCCATTGTTGGGGCGCTGGGTGGAGCGTTGTATCCTGCCTACAAAGCGGCGCAGAAAGATCCGATTGATGCGCTCGCGTATGAGTAGGGCGTGATTCCTTATAACGTGATTCCTTATAAGATGAACATCTCTTCATGCAACCGCTGGTGACCACCACATCGCCTAGTCTATTATTACTGGCAGTCATGGGAACCTCATAGTTTTGGTTTGGATCTCAAGCTAATGAAAGTAAGAATCCTGACTTTCCTAGCCTTGACCTTTGGAGTATTGTCGCTCCTGGCCGTTTACGTCCGGGCCGAGGATGACCCCAAACCATTTGCGATTCTGCACTATCAGCAGACCCGACCCAGCCCGACTGGATGCGACACAAAGTGGAAAACGACATCGCGACCACCCGAGCTCGTATGGATGGACGACGAGCATCTTGCTGCCGCAAACATATATTTCTGTACTCATTGGCCCTCTGAAACTCGTATCCGCGCGCATCCCTTACAGATAACCGTGTTCGATGCAAGCGGCGATGCAAAATCGCGCTATATGCATGGCGAATATCGATTGCAACGCGGCCCTCGGGGAATTCTGTTGGTAAATGACTCGGGGCAGGTAGACCTAGTCGATGTAGATCTGAACACTCGCCAGACCCTAAAGTGTGCAATTGAAAAGTCTGCATGCCGGTTATACGATGCGCCCTCTGCGGGGATGGGGTCAGATTTCGCACTTTGCTCGGCTACAAAGACTGAGGAGCAGTGTGCTCTTTACAGCGGCTTCCCAAGCATGAAGGTCGGCGAAAAGAAATGGGAGAAGGTTGCAGGCGAGCCGTTCAGCATCAGCCCATATCAGCGGGATGGCTACTCGACCAGCGGCCCTAGGGGGAATCTTTGGGTGGTGGGGCCTTCTGAAGTTTGGTACTTCGACGCGAAGGGAAATCTATTGAGTAGGGGCTCAAGCGGCGAGGTAAACGCTGTGTCGCCCGGCAAGTGGCTGCCGAAGGAGGCCGACTTCTGTAGTGGTAGCCTGTCATTCGATGCTCCCAAGCGCTTTCTCGCCGTTTGTGCCGGGGCTTACGTGTACTCCGATGGCGATCTGGATAGCATATTTGGCTTCGGCCGGATCGCGTTGTTCGATGTTGCTTCAAGAACGATTTTGGCTCATTTCAAAATGCCTCACTCTGCGAAAGCAGCGCTCTCTCCATCGGGCAAGATCATTGCTATCGCGGTAGGACATCAAATTCAGCTATACCGCGTAAACGGATAGAATCTCCGACCTCAAAAGTTGAGTAACATTGCGTTGACAATTCCTCGCACCCTACGGTATCTTTAAAGCTTTGGGAAGTCTCGCGGTTGCCCGCCTGATGGTCTGGCGTCCTCGCCGGAGAGTCAACGAGCGGTCTTCTTTGTAATTTCAATCGCGTTTCGCATTTTTTCATTCTGGGAGAGTTCCGATGTCAACCTATTTCCCCAAAGCGGGGGAAATTGTGCGCAAGTGGTACGTCGTGGATGCGGATGGGCAGACGCTTGGGCGTATGGCCTCGCAGGTAGCGCGCATCCTCATGGGCAAAGAGAATCCGCAGTACACGCCGTTTCTCGATACCGGCGATCATGTGATCGTCATCAATGCCGAGAAGGTGCGGACAACTGGAATGAAGTCGGAGCAGAAGCAGTATCACCACTACACCGGCTATCCCGGCGGGCTGCGTACCGAAGATTACCGCAAGCGTTTGGCGCGCCGGCCGGAGAAGATTATTGAAGATGCAGTGCGGCGCATGTTGCCGAAGAATAAATTAGCGGCACACATGCTTTCGAAGCTGAATGTGTACAAGGGCGACAAGCATCCGCACGAGGCACAGAAGCCGCAAGCGTTCCAGTTGATCGTACGCGAACCAAAAGCAGTTAAGGTCGCGCATCAATAGTTCGAAGATTTGAAAATTACAAAAGAGGCTCAGGTTCCTGAGGTTTAAGCCAGGAGCTAGAAGCCAGGAGCTAGAAGCTAAATGGCAGAGTTGGTTCAGTACTACGGAACGGGACGGCGGAAGCGGGCGATTGCGCGGGTGTATTTGCGTCCGGGCAGTGGAGACTTCAAAGTGAACGGTCGCGAGTTCGAGGAGTATTTCGTCACTCCGGCGCAGCGGTCGGCCGCGAAAGCGCCGCTGGCATCCACGGAAACGGCGGCATCGTTCAACATCATCGCGAACGTGCTGGGCGGCGGAGTGCGCGGGCAGGCCGACGCGGTGAAGCTCGGAATTGCGCGCGCCTTGATGCAGTTCAACGCTGAGCTGCGCGGGAAGCTGAAGTCGGAAGGAATGGTTTCGCGCGACTCGCGTGGCAAAGAACGCAAGAAGTACGGGCAGAAGGGCGCTCGTAAACGCTTCCAGTTCAGCAAACGGTAGGACCGAGTTGCGAGTACCGAGCACCGAGTACCAAGCGAGAACCAAGGTTCCTCGCTGCGCTCGGAATGACAAGGATTTTGGCTTGGCTAGAAGCTAAGAGCTAGAGCTGATAGCTGTTTATAGGTGTTCAATTCTTCCTGTGCCTCGCGGCGCGGGGCGGGAATGGCAATCGGAGAGCAGTACCCAGTTGCCGGTACTCGTTGCCAGCAGTTCTTGCTGGTACTGGGTACTCGGTACTGAAAACTGATTTCCGATGCAGACTGAATAAGGAGGTTCATTGGCAACCATTACCATGAAGGAATTGCTCGAAGCGGGTGTTCACTTCGGGCATCAGACGAAGCGCTGGAATCCCAAGATGAAGGAATACATCTTCGGAGAGCGCAATGGAATTTACATCATCGACCTGCAGAAGACGCTGAAGATGTTCAAAGAAGCGTCGAAATTCGTGCAGCAACTGGCGACCGAAGGCAAGATCGTGCTGTTCGTGGGCACCAAACGCCAGGCGCAGGATGCAATTGCCGAAGAGGCAACGAAGTGCGGCGGCTTCTACATCAATCAGCGCTGGCTGGGCGGACTGCTCACCAACTGGGTCACGGTGCAGAAGTCGGTAAAGCGGCTGAAGGAGCTCGATGAGATGGCCACGGATGGCCGCTATGAGCTGCTGCCGAAAAAGGAAGTGATCAAGCTCGAACGCGAGCGCAAGCACTTGCAGGCGAACCTGGCGGGCATCAAGAACATGAGCCGGTTGCCGGATGCGGTGTTCGTGATCGACTCGAACAAGGAACAAATCGCCGTTCGAGAAGCCCGCAAGCTGGGTATCCCGGTGGTTGCGGTGGTGGATACGAATTGCGATCCCAGCGAAGTGGATTATGTGATTCCGGGTAACGATGACGCGTTGCGGGCGATTCGCTTGTTTACTTCAAAGATTTCAGAATCGATCGCAGAGGGCGCGCAGTTGATGAGCGATAAACAGGTTGCCGACATGACTGCAGCGACGGAACAGGCCCAGGCGCTAGAATTGCAGCAGGCGGAAGATGCGGCGGCGGCGCTCGAACTTCGTTCTCAGGAAGCTGCAGCGGCGTCCGATATGGCGGAAATCGGCGAGGACATCAGCATGGAAGAGGTGCTGGGTGGTCCGGGGAAGCTGAAGAAGCCGGTCGCCAACGAAGAAGCTGACGTGCATAAGATCGAGAGCCAGACGGTTTAACGTTGCGAGTACCGAGTACCTAGTAAAAACCGGGCACGTGGAATTTCAGACCCGCGCGGGTCGTCCGGCGCGGGTCAAAGTTTGTTAGAAGTAATGTTTCAAAGTTTCACGGGTTTCAAGGTTTCAAAGTTGGCGGCGCAATGTTTGTTGTTGAAACCTTGAAGCTCTGAAACCTTGAAACCTCGACAAGAACCCTAGAATTCATAAGGACCCCTACGTAATGAGCACTACTATGGCAAACATTTCAGCAGCACAAGTGAAGGATCTCCGGGAAAAAACTGGAGCTCCGATGATGGATTGCAAGCAAGCCCTGACCGAAGCCAAGGGCGATATGGAGCAGGCGGTCGTGATTCTGCGCAAGAAGGGCGTTTCGGTTGCGGCCAAGAAGGCGACGCGCGTGACCAGCGAAGGCTCGGTGACCAGCTACATTCACGCCGGAGGCAAGATTGGCGTGCTGGTCGAGGTGAACTGCGAAAGCGATTTCGTAGCTCGCACCGACGACTTCAAGGAACTGACGCACGATATCGCCATGCACATTGCGGCGAGCGATCCGAAGTACGTGCGTAAAGAAGACGTGACCGCGGCAGACTTTGCGCGTGAGAAGGATATTTTTCTGGCACAGGCCGTAGCCTCGGGTAAGCCGCAGAATATTGCCGAGAAGATGGTCGCCGGCAAAATGGAAAAGTTCTATGAAGAGGTCTGCCTGCTCGAGCAGCCTTTCATCAAGGACCAGACCGTGTCGATTGCGCAGTTGATCGCAGCCAAGATCGGCAAACTGGGCGAGAACATCAGCGTGCGGCGGTTTGCGCGTTTCAAAGTGGGTGACGCGGGCGAGACCGTCGCGGTCACCAAGCCCACCGAACAGAAAGCGGAGTAATTCAAAGGCGCCCGATGGGCGCCTTTTTGTGATTGTCTTTTCGTAGTTTGTGCGGAGCGGGCGGCGGGACGACGCCGCTACTAAAGACCTACATGACCTCGACTACCCCTGCTTTCAAACGCGTTCTGCTCAAACTTTCCGGCGAGGCCCTGGCTGCCAATCAGGGGTTTGGCGTCGACACGGCGCGAATCCACGAGGTCGCGGCCGAATTGGCCGACGTCCACAAGCTGGGTGTGCAGCTTGCCATCGTCGTGGGCGGCGGCAATTTTTTTCGCGGCGTCGCCGACCAGGCTCGAGACATGGACCGCGTCTCCGCCGATCATATGGGCATGCTTGCCACGGTGATAAACGCGCTGGCGCTGCAGGATGCGCTCGAAAAGCAGAAGGTCTACACACGGGTACAAACTGCGATTGAAATGAACCAGGTGGCGGAGCCGTTTATCCGGCGGCGCGCCATCCGGCATTTGGAAAAAGGCCGGGTAGTGATTTTCGCAGGTGGCACGGGAAATCCCTACTTTTCGACCGACACGGCCGCATCTCTGCGCGCCATGGAGATCAAAGCCGACGCAATTCTCAAGGCCACGAAAGTTGATGGCATTTACGACGCCGATCCCATGAAAGTAAAGGACGCCAAAAAATTCGCCGACATCACTTACATGGATGTGCTGAAGCTGGGGCTCAAGGTGATGGATTCGACCGCCATCAGCTTGTGCAAAGACAATAATCTTCCCATCATCGTCTTCAACTTGAATCAGCACGGGAATATCCGGCGCGTTCTCAGCGGCGAAAAGATTGGGTCGAGGGTGGGCGCGTAGTCTTCTGGCCACGGATTTGGACGGATTCAGACGGATAATTCTTGAGATTCCCGATCCGGGGCAATCCGCGTAAATCCATGGCAACGTTCGTTTTGGGTTTATAATTCAGCGTTTTGATCTCTGAAATTTTACGGAGCGGAAAATATGGCGCAAGCCACCATGGCCGCGATAGCGGGCCTGAAAGAAACCTACGCACAACTGAAGACGCGGATGGATAAGGCAGTGGAAGATTTTCGCAAGGCGATGGCGGCCACGCGAACCGGGCGGGCCTCGGTGCACATGCTCGACAACGTGAGCGTGGATTATTACGGTTCGCAAATGCCGCTGAATCAGATTGCGCAGGTGCATGCTCCGGAGCCGCAGATGATCACCGTGCAGCCCTTTGATCCATCGGCGATCGGGACAATCGAGAAGGCGATTCGCTCGGCGGAGCTAGGTTTGAATCCAATGAATGACGGCAAGCTGGTTCGCGTGCCGGTGCCGGCTCTCACACAGGAGCGGCGGCATGAAATGGTGAAACATCTGCACAAAGTGCTCGAAGAGCATCGCACTGCCGTACGCAACATTCGCCGCGACGGAAATGATGCCATCAAGAAGGCGATGAAGGACAAAAAGATTACCGAAGATGAAGAGAAGAGGTCGCTCGATGAGATTCAGAAACTCACCGACGACGAAATCAAGAAGATGGAAGAAATGAGCAAGGGCAAAGAGAAGGAAGTGCTGGAGCTGAAATAAAACGCTCGGTTACGTGACATCCTCACGAACATGTACAACCGGCGGCCGCAAGGCCGCCCGTATTCTTTTTTGAATTCGGCAGCCTTCTCCCTACCAGACTCTATAATTGAAGCATGGCGAAGCAGGTCGTCCATGCCGCGTGCCCGCATGATTGTCCGGACGCCTGCGGTGTGTTGATCACGGTCGAGGATGGCCGGGCCACGAAAATTGTGGGTGATCCGGAGCACCCAGTGACTCGAGGATTTTTGTGCGCGAAGGTGGCGAAATACCTGGACCGGGTTTATTCGTCGGATCGAGTGCTGTATCCGATGCGGAGGATTGCAGCTAAGGGCCCCAGCATAAAAGCACGGAGCTTCGCTCCTGGACAGCCGGGGGCGGCTGTCCCTACACAAGCACACCCGAGCTGGCAACGCATCACCTAGGACGACGCTCTCAATGAAATTTCATCGCGCTTTCGCTCCATCAATGCCGAGTTTGGCAGCGAGGCGATTCTACCTTATTATTCGTATGGCGGGACGCTGGGTGCTCTGAATGGCGGGTCGATGGACCGCAGATTTTTCGGGCGGCTCGGCGCTTCCGAGTTGGAGCGCACGATTTGCTCGTCGGCGGGCGAGGCCGGGGTCGAGTCGGTGATGGGAGTGAAGCTTGGCACCGAACCCGAGCAGTTCGTACATTCGCGCTACATCATCGCCTGGGCGTCGAACA
Organism: uncultured Acidobacteriaceae bacterium; assembly: GCA_963808195.1. Classification (GTDB taxonomy): domain Bacteria; phylum Acidobacteriota; class Terriglobia; order Terriglobales; family Acidobacteriaceae; genus Sulfotelmatobacter. Next base: position 318,528 of record CAWEEW010000016.1, read on the forward strand.
TTCACGGAAATAACGTTCACCTGTGGCCGTTCATCGTGGAGGCGAGGCGCCGAGGCGCGAAGCTGGTAGTGATCGATCCCTACCGCACGCGGACGGCGGAGTGCGCCGACTGGTATTTGCCGATCAATCCGGGCACCGATGGTGCGCTAGCTCTGGCGATGATGCACGTGATCATCGGCGAAGGGCTATACGACGCTGATTACGTGGCGAAGTACACGCCGGGATTCGAAGAGCTGCGGGGAAAGTAAAGTCATATCCGCCGGAACGTGTGGCACAGTGGACGTGGATTGCGGCAGACGATATCCGCAAGCTGGCGCGTGAGTATGCCACGATTCGACCTTCCGTGATCCCGGGTAAATTACGCGTCCAGCGCTCCGATGGAGGCGGCACAGCGACGCGTGCGATTGCGATGCTGCCGTGCATCATTGGATCGCCGAAAGAAGTCGGTGGAGGAATTCATCTTTCAACCAGCGGTGCATTTGGATTAAATACTGACGCGTTCAGGCGGCCTGACCTGAAACCGGATCAAGGTCGGAAATTGAGAGGAAGCCGGCCGCGCGTGATCAACATGGTTCGCCTGGGCGAGGCGCTGAGCACACTGAGCGATCCGCCGGTAAAGGCGCTTTTTGTCTATAGTTCAAATCCCGCGGCGGTTTGCCCAAACCACAATGAGGTTGTTCGCGGGCTGAAGCGTGCGGATTTGTTCACGGTGGTTCACGAGCAGTTCTTCACGGAGACCACCGACTATGCCGATATTGTGTTGCCAGCGACAACTTTTTTCGAACACAAGGATTTGCAGGCCGCTTACGGACATTACTACCTGCAAGTTTCGGAGCAGGCGATTGAGCCGGTAGGAGAATGCCGGTCGAATGTGGAATTGTTCCGGGAGCTCGCTGGGCGGATGGGATTCGAGGATGAATGTTTCAGCGAGACCATCGATGAGATGATCGATGGTGCTTTGGCGTCGTCGAATCCATGGTTGCAGGGGATCAACCGGCAGCGTTTGGAGCGGGAAAAACACGTCCGGTTAAACTTCAATGGTCTGCGCTCAGTGACTGATGATCATTCGAAAACGAATGGAAGCGGCGCTGATGATGATTCCCAACAGCCATTCCTTCCCTTCGCTCATGGCAACTTCCGCACGCCATCTGGAAAAGCTGAACTTTACAGCAAGGCGATGAAGGCATTGGGGCTTGATCCAGTGGCAGAGTTTAAGCCTCCGGCGGAGTCGCGGCATGGAACACAGTCGTCAACGTTTCCGCTGGAGTTCCTGGCGCGCAAAGCTGACAACTTTCTGAACTCAACTTTTTCGAACGTATCTTCGGTGCGGCAGATGGAAGATGCGGACCTCTTGCAGATTCACTCGTCCGATGCCGAGGCGCGTGGCATTGCCGATGGGGAAACGGTAAGGGTCTACAACGATCGAGGAGAAATCCAATTGAAGGCCCGACTGGACGGTGCGGTTCAGCCCGGAGTGGTTGCGGCAACGCTGAATTGGGCCAAGCTGGGCCCCGGATTCCGGAACGTCAATGTACTCACCTCAGAAAAACTTTCCGATCTGGGCAACTCCGCCACGTTTTATTCCGTCTTGGTGGAGGTGGAGAAAAGCTAACGGCTAGTGGTCAGTGATTCCTGGTCTGTAAGATCAGCAGCGTTTCATCACAAAATTAGAGACCGCGCGCCGAAACTGACCGTTAATCGCTAGCAATCGACCACCGATCTTGGACGCTTTCCGTTTCTCTACGTATAATGATCGTTTTCCTACATCCCAGAACCTGAGGTAGTAGCGATTCATTTTCGCTTTCATTCAGACATTGTTGTGTCCGAGCGCGGCCTGAGTTCTTCGGGCGCGGCCCATCCCGCATCTTCTTCATTTGCACGGCTTTGCCGAAGGATGCAGGGGTTCGCGCTGGCCTTGGCGGTCGCTCTGACATTCCTGTCGTCGCCGACGAGCTTTGCACAGAGCGATTTGATCGCCGAGATCAGCGTCACCGGCAACCGGAGAATTCCAGCTGAAACCATTCGGGCCCGCATTTTCAGCCGCGCCGGGGACGTCTACGATGCTGCCGCGCTGGAGCGGGATTTCAACTCCTTGTGGAACACAGGTTATTTCGAGGACATTCGGTTCACACGGGAAGAAACGCCCAAGGGGTGGAGGATCATTGTCCAGGTCAAGGAAAAGCCGACCATCCGGGAGATCAATTATGTGGGCCTGAGCTCGGTGACAACCAGCGATGTGTTGGACAGGTTCAAGGAAGCGAAGGTTGGTTTGGCGGTAGAGAGTCAATACGACCCAACGAAAGTGAAAAAGGCGGAGGTCGCGATCAAAGGCTTGCTGGCGGAGCACGGCCGGCAATTTGCCACCATCCGAACCGAGATTCGACAAATTCCGCCGGCTGCAATTGGAGTCACATTCGTGGTGAAAGAAGGACCGAAGGTTAAAGTCGGCAAAATCAAGTTCGAAGGCAATAAGAACGTCAAGACGCGAGTCTTGCGTTATGCCATGAAGAACCTGCGGCCCATCGGAGTTCCCCACTCGATTTTCCTGGAGAACATATTCGCCCGGACTTACGACGCAACCAAGCTGGACGAAGATACAGAACGGGTGCGGAACGAATACCAGAATCGCGGCTATTTCAAGGTAATCGTCGATCAGCCCAAGACGCAGATTCACGATACCGGGCACGCGGGTTTTCACATCCCGCTAATGCAGGGCGGGCCGGGCAAGGCGGTCGACATCACCATGCCGATCGAAGAAGGCGACCGTTATACACTGGGCAGCATCACGTTCAAAAACAACAAAGCAGTGGCTAACGTGAAGGCGCTGCGCGCGCTTTTCCCCATCAAAGATGGAGACACTTTTAGCAAAGAGAAAGTGGCGAAGGGCCTGGAAAACCTGCGCAAGGCCTATGGCGAGTTGGGCTACATCAATTTCACTTCAGTGCCCGATACCAGGTTTGACGACGAAAAGAAGCTGATCTTCCTCGAAGTTGACGTGGATGAAGGCAAGCCGTTTTTCGTTCGCCGCATTGAGTTCCAGGGCAACACCACGACGCGCGACAAAGTCATCCGGCGTGAAATCGCGTTGGAAGAAGGCAACGTCTACAACTCGCGCCTATGGGAGTTGAGCCTGCTGCGATTGAACCAACTAGGATACTTCGACCAACTGAAACCGGACGATCCCAATACTACGATTCGTCAGCTCGACGAGAAAGATGGATTGGTCGACCTGACGCTAAAGATCAAAGAAAAAGGAAAGAACAGCGTAGGCCTCAACGGCGGCGTCAGCGGTCTGGAAGGTGCTTTCGTGGGGATCAACTATGCGACCAACAATTTCCTTGGCCTGGGTGAAACGTTGTCGGTGCAGGCGAGCGTAGGAAACCTCGCGCGCAGCATCCGCTTCGGCTTCACCGAGCCTTACATGTTCAACCGGCCGTTGCAGTTTGGTTTCAATGTTTACTACAACAAAGTGAGCTACGATCAGGCGCGGCAGCTCTCAATTTTCAGAGGACAAACCCTGAACCTGCCGAACGCCGTGTTACAGAATCTGCAGAACTACACGCAGTCGAGCACAGGTTTTACGATGTCGTTGGGCTATCCGCTGGGGCGTCGCTCATTCAAGCGCGTCGGCGTTACTTACTCGTTTGACCGATCGTCACTGTTGGCGCTCAGCTCGGCATCGAAGAATCTGTTCGAGTTTCTAGCGTTCCGCGGCATCTCCGGGCCAAATGCTCTGGAAGGCATCATCACCAGCAAGATTTTCCCGAACTTCTCTTTTAATACGATCAACAGTCCCATCTCGCCGCACACCGGACACCAGTTCACGGCGGGCGCGGAACTTGCGGGGCTGGGCGGCACGGTCCGATCGATTCGTCCTATTGTTCAGTACAAGCAATTTATTCCCGTGCAGAACCGGCGTAACGCGCTGGGCTTCAATGTTCAGGGATCTTTCATCAGTGGCTTCGGCGGCCTGGTTGCTCCGCCGTTCCAACGCTCTTACATGGGCGGTGAGAACGATCTGCGCGGCTTCGATATTCGCTCCGTGTCTCCGGTGGCATTCCTGCCGAGCGTGGGCGCGATCACGCTGACCGACCCGAGCGGGGTTCCCGTACCAAAAGATCCGCAGAATCCCCGTGCAGGGAACGTGACCATCCCGATTCCAGTGGATCAGATCACCTTCCCGGGCGGCGATTTCAGTATTGTCACCAACATGGAGTACCGCATCACGATCTATGGGCCGGTGGCGCTGGCTCCCTTCATCGATGCAGGAATCGACCCCATCCTGCGGCGGTCGCAGTTGCAGATTGCGCAGCAACAATATCTCGAAGTCATCGGTACGCCGGTGGGATGCCCGACGCTGACTCAGGTTCCCACCGCGAACACTTGCAGCTTGGGCAGCGTATTAAACCCGCCGCCATCGAATCAGTTAGAGGTTTTAGGCTCGACCAACTGGCGCCCGCGAATGTCCACGGGACTCGAGCTGCAGATGTTCCTGCCGGTCATCAACGCGCCGTTCCGAATTTATTGGGCATACAATCCTCTGCGGCTGGATAGCCCGGCGAATCCGCCCATCCCGATCACGCCTGATATGTTTCCCAAGACCTGTAATCCTGTTACTGGTTGCCAGTTAACTGGAGCGGGCCTGTATACGTATAACCTGGCGAGAACCCAGTTCGCACCCAGTTTCCTGCTGCGCGAACCGCGGAAAACGTTCCGGTTCACGGTGGCGACCACGTTCTAGGACCATGTATTTCAAGGTACGCAGCGCAACCAGAGGTTTGACGCCACTGAGGGGGCTTACTATAATGGCTTGCATCCACGCCTCAATGGCAAGCTGATTCGGTGGACGACAGGTCCGCAACCTCGGCGTGTGACGCTGGCAATCCGATGCGTCTCGTTTGATGGCGGCCGTTGTAAGTGAAGAAGTCGCGTGGTACGGCCCAGCGTTGCCAAAGAAGATGAGAATCTGAGTTCTTCCCCGGAAAGAATTACCGGAACCACGTTTACGGGAACAATTTTCCAAGGAGTTTAGCGTCCAATGACAAGCAAGTACATGCGGTCTTTCCTGGCCACTGCGGTTTTCTCCGTGATTTCCGCCTGGGCCCAAACCGGTAGCGCCGCTGCCGCGCCCACGGGCGGGGCTGGCGCGCCCGCACCGGCGTCCCCTGCAACATCCTCCCCAGTGATGACGACCGGCGCTGGTACTAAGGTCGGGACCATCAACATCGAACAGGCCGTTCTCGGCTCGAACGAGGGGCAGCGTGATTTCGAAGCTCTGCGCAAAAAGCTGGAGCCTAAACAGAATGAACTGAAAGGCCAGAACGAGGAACTCGAAGGCCTGCAGAAACAATTGCAGACCCAAGGCGACAAGCTGAACGAGGATGCCCGTGCCAGCTTGGTTAAGCAGATCGAGACCAAGAAGAAGTCATTCGATCGCTCCGTGCAGGATGCACAAGAGGACGCGCAGAATCAGCAGAAAGAAATCTTTTCGCGGATCCTGCAAAAGATGGCCCCTTCGATCGTGAAGTACGCCCAGGAAAACTCACTCGGCATGATCGTAGACGTGTCGAACCCCTGGCCACAAAGCCCAGTTCTGTGGGCCGATGGCGGAGTTGATATCACGAAAAATGTGGTCGATGTATACAACGCGCAATCGGGCGTACCGGCTCCGGCGGCAGGCGCAGCACCGAAACCGGCGGGCACAAAGCCCGCAGGTACTACAACACCGAAGCCGACGACACCGAAGTCGACCGAACCACCGAAGTAGTTTGACTTAGATCGTTTGCCCGGAATAGAGGCCGCGCCGCTCGCGGATTCACGGCAATTAGTTAGGAGAAGGCTGTGAATGACGCTCGGCGCGGCTATTTTTGCATCTGATCGAGTGCAGCGAGAACCTCTTCGCTATGCTGTGCAGGATTAACGCTGATGTAGACCTTTGCGACCTTCCCAGTGGGGTCGACGAGGAATGTGTGCCGCGCGGCAAATTTTACAAATCCCAGGTTCGTTAGCGAACCGTAGGCGCTGGTTACCTTACCGCCTCTGTCAGCCAGCAGCTTGAAATTCAGTCCCTCTTTTGCGCAGAAAGCCTTGTGCGAATCGATGCTATCCAGGCTTACACCCAAAACGACGGCTTTCCGTTCAGCATACTTGGCTTGATCTACCTGAAAATTGTGCGCTTCGCGCGTGCAGCCCGGAGTCTGATCCTTGGGATAAAAATAAAGCACGACCCAACTGCCACGATAGTTTTTCAAGCTGACGGAAGCGCCATCCTGCGAAGGCAGCATGAAATCGGGTGCGGTGCTACCCGGGTCAGGCCGGGAGCGCGATGAGAAGAGTCGCGGGACCAGGAAAACAGCCGCTACAACCACAACCACCAACAGCATGACTCGAAACATGATGAACCTCCGAAGACAGTGCGCCTGACGCCTACGCGGCGGGGACTTGCATCCACTCGAACCGGGCTATTGTAGAACGTTTGGACACCTCCTTTCGTCCAGCAAAATTCCTCATAATTCAATATCATGGAACGTTCGGCCTTATCCAAGGAGAGAATAAGACGTGGCTCAGATTGAAACTGATGGTCAAGAGGTATTGGAAACTCGCGAGTGGGTTGACTCACTGGACTATGTGCTGTCACAGGGCGGTCCAACGCGCGCCGGGCGGCTAATACAGCAACTTGCGCTGCACGCGAAGCGCGCCGCTGGAGTGAACCTCCCTTTTTCGGCGACCACGCCCTATCAAAACACGATTCCTTCTCCGCAACAGGCGCCGTTCCCTGGAAGCCAGGAAATGGAACGCCGCATTAAGAGCCTGGTGCGCTGGAACGCGCTCGCAATGGTCGTACGCGCGAATAAGATTCAGGAGGGCATCGGCGGGCATATTTCGACTTTTGCTTCAGCCGCAACTTTGTACGAAGTTGCTTTCAATCATTTCTTTCAGGCACAAAACGAGAGCGGCGACCGCGATTTCGTTTACTTCCAGGGCCACGCAGCCCCGGGAATTTATGCTCGCGCTTATCTCGAAGGCCGCATTCCGAAGGAGAAGTTGGAAAATTTCCGGCGTGAATTGAAGCCGGGAGGAGGCCTGAGTTCTTATCCTCACCCGTGGTTGATGCCGAATTTCTGGGAATTCCCGACGGTTTCGATGGGATTGGGGCCAATCCAGGCGATCTATCACGCGCGCTTCATCCGCTATCTGGAGAATCGCGGACTAAAAGAATCCAGAGGCGGCAAGGTGTGGGCGTTCCTGGGCGACGGTGAGATGGACGAACCCGAGTCCCTGGGATCGATCACCCTTGCGTCGAGAGAAAATCTCGACAACTTAATCTTCGTTGTGAATTGCAACTTGCAGCGCCTCGATGGTCCGGTGCGCGGCAACGGAAAAATTATTCAGGAACTCGAAGCCATCTTCCGCGGCGCGGGATGGAATGTCATTAAATGCATTTGGGGATCGGATTGGGACGCATTAATTCGTTCCGATCGGGATGGCATTCTGGTACGGCGCCTGGGAGAAATCAGCGACGGGCAGTATCAGAAATATTTTGTGGAGAGCGGAGCCTATTTCCGCCAGAACTTGTTCGGCACCGATCCGCGTCTTCTCAAAATGGTGGAGCATCTTTCCGACGAGCAACTGGCGCGCATGCGGCTGGGCGGTCATGATCCCATCAAAGTTCATGCTGCCTATAGGGCTGCGGTCGATCATACTGGCTCTCCTACGATCATTCTGGCCAAAACCATCAAAGGCTACGGCCTGGGCGAAGCGGGCGAAGGCAAGAACATCACCCACCAGCAGAAGAAGCTGAATGAAGACGAGTTGGAGCTTTTCCGTTCTCGCTTCGGGATTCCGATTCCTGACGACGAACTACACAATGCGCCTTTCTACCGTCCCGCAGATGACAGCGCCGAAATCAAATACATGCAGGCGCGACGGCAAAAACTCGGCGGGTATATGCCACAACGGAAGGTGCGTGCCACACCGCTGAAGCCAGTTCCCGATTCGTACTTCGAAGAGTTTTACAAAGGCACCGAAGGCCGAGATGTCGCGACAACCATGGTCTTCGTGCGACTGCTCGGAAAACTGCTGCGCGATCCCGAGATTGGCAAGCTGATAGTACCCATCATTCCCGACGAGGCTCGAACTTTTGGCATGGAAGCTTTGTTCCGCCAGGTTGGCATTTACTCGAGCGTTGGACAGCTTTATGAGCCGGTCGATATGGACACGCTTCTTTACTATAAAGAAGCGAAGAACGGGCAGATTCTCGAAGAGGGCATCACGGAAGCTGGCTCGATGTGCTCGTTCATCGCGGCGGGTACGGCTTATGCCAACCACGGCATTAACACAATCCCCTTCTTTATTTATTACTCGATGTTCGGCTTCCAGCGCATCGGAGATCTGATCTGGGCGGCCGCCGACATGCGCTGTCGCGGGTTCTTGGTGGGCGGGACCGCAGGACGAACCACTCTGGCCGGCGAGGGCCTGCAGCATCAGGACGGGCATAGTCATGTGCTGGCGTTGCCCGTTCCCAATTTGCTCGCCTACGATCCCGCGTTTGCGTATGAGATCGCCATCATTATTCAGGATGGCATCAAGCGCATGTACGTCGATCAGGAATCGATTTTTTACTACCTCACCGTAACCAACGAGCCGCTTCCTATGCCCGAAATGCCGAAGGGTGGGAACGTTCGCGAAGGCGTATTGCGCGGCCTTTACCGGTTCAAAACGGCGGACGCACCGGATACGAAACTGCGTGCGCAATTGTTGGGAAGTGGAACCATCATGTACGAGGTGTTGAAAGCGCAGACGATTCTCAAAGAAAAATACGGAGTTGCGGCGGACGTATGGAGCGTCACCAGCTACAAAGAGCTCTATCGCGACGCCAACGACTGCGAGCGCTGGAACATGTTGCACCCCGGCGAATCGCCGAGGACACCGTTCGTTACGCAGTCATTAAAGGATGCGCCCGGACCGTTCATTGCGGCATCCGATTACATGAAGGTGCTGCCGGAAAGCCTAGCAAAGTGGGTGCCGGGACAACTGGTTTCCCTGGGTACTGATGGCTTTGGACGCAGCGAAAACCGGGTGGCCTTGCGCGACTTCTTCGAAGTGGATGCCAAACACATCGTGCTCGCCACTCTCGGAGTGCTGGCGCGGGAAAAGAAAATCGGCCTCGACGTGGTCAAGCGGGCAATCAAGGATCTTGAAATCAACGCTGAAAAACTAAACCCAGCGACGAGCTGAACTGGGTTGCGAATGGTCTTCGGAAAAAATCAAGGAATGGAATCAGTGATCGAATTTAAACTTCCCGCACTCGGCGAAAATATCGAACAGGGCGACCTCGTGCGCCTCATGATCGCACCCGGCACCAGCGTCAGCGCGGGCCAGGCGGTGATGGAACTCGAAACCGACAAGGCAGTGGTCGAGGTGCCTTCGTCGGTGAGCGGAACGGTGCATGAGATCCTGGTCAAAGAGGGCGACAAGATCAAAGTCGGCCAGGTGATTTTTACGGCGGACAGTAATGGTAATGCGACTTCAGCGGAAGCGCCGCATCAGGCCGATGCGGGACCAGAAAATTCGACTCCACCGGCTGCACGGCGCCCCTCCGGCACCCCGGCTGCTGCCGCGGCAAAACCGCAACGCTCTTCATCTTCAGCATCGGAAGCCTCGCTGCCTCAATCCGAGCCGCCCAAACTGGTCTCGCCGCAAGTGCATGCGGAACCTACGGTACAGCCAGCGCCTGCCTCCGCGGTAAAAGCCAGCGAATTCCGGCTACAGGAGCTCGGGGAAAATATCTCGCAGGGCGACCTTGTGCGCTTGATGATTACTCCGGGCGCGAGGGTTTCCGAGGGACAGCCAGTGATGGAACTGGAAACCGACAAAGCCGTGGTTGAAGTTCCCTCAAATGTGAGCGGCGTTGTAAATGAAGTGAAGGTGAAGGAAGGCGACAAGATCAAAGTTGGGCAGGTGATCTTTACCCTGCAAGGCGGTGCTCCATCGCAAGTCGAGGAGACTCGTCCCGCGAACCGTCCGGTGGAGCACGTTTCCGGGCAGCATGGCGCGCGCCTGGCTTTTCAGGCGGCGATTCGTGCTGAGGGAAAAACCGAAGAACAGGCGCTGCCTCCCGACCAGCCTGTAGCGCGCCCAGCCGCATTCTCCATGCCGGTGCAATTGGGGAAGGTCGCCGGAACTGAGCATCGTGCCGCTGTTCCCGCGGCGCCGCATACCCGCCGTTTAGCCCGCGAAGTCGGAGTCGACATTTACGAAGTGAAGGGTACTGGCCCGGGCGGGCGCATCAGCGAAGACGATGTTAAAGCTCATGCCAAGGTGCTGCTGACCTCTGCCGTTTCCACTCCGCAGACTCCGCCGCGCGCCGGACATTTCATCGAGCCCAAGCTGCCGGATTTTGCCAAGTGGGGAAAAATCGAACGCGTATCTATGCGCGGAATTCGCCGCAAGACGGCGGAGCATCTGGCCGAATCATGGAACACGATCCCTCACGTTACACAGCATGACCGCGCCGATATCACCGAGCTCGAGCACTTGCGCGCACGTTTCGCCCCCAAGGCCGAACAGGCCGGCGGCAAGATGACCGTGACCGCCATCGCTTTGAAGGTCTGCGCTGCCGCGCTGAAAGTGTTCCCGCAATTCAATGCCACCATCGATATGGAGAAGGAAGAAATTATTTACAAGCAGTACATCAGCATCGGGGTTGCGGCTGATACCGATCGCGGCTTGCTGGTTCCGGTGATCCGCGACGTGGACAAGAAAAATATTGTGGAACTCGCGGTTGAGCTCTCTCAACTTTCCCAGAAGGCGCGCGACAAGAAAATAACGCTCGCCGATATGGAAGGCGGGACCTTCACCATCACCAACCTCGGCGGCATTGGAGGAACGGCATTCACTCCGATTGTGAACCATCCCGAAGTCGCCATTCTCGGGCTTTCGCGTTCGCGCATGGAGCCGGAATGGATTGGCGGAAAATTCGAGCCGCGGCTGATCCTGCCGCTCTCGCTCTCCTACGATCATCGGCTCATTGATGGCGCCGACGCCGCCCGTTTTCTGCGTTGGGTTGCGGAAGCCTTTGAGCAGCCTTTCCTGCTTTCCGTTCAAGGATAGCGGGCGCGCAAGATCATCCGAAGAAAGTCATCATGAACGAAACTACCAACACAATGCAGGATGGAACTATCAATAGCTTGCGCATCGCCGTAGTCGGCGGAGGCCCCGGCGGCTACGCTGCCGCTTTTCTCGCGGCCGATCTGGGCATGCAGGTTACGCTGATCGATCCAGAGGCGAATCCCGGCGGCGTATGTCTCTACTGCGGCTGCATCCCGTCGAAGGCGCTGCTGCACGTCGCCAAGCTGATCGAAGAGTCTCAGCAAGCCAGGAATTGGGGAATCGACTTTCCCGAGCCGAAAATCGATCTGCCGCGCTTGCGAACGTGGAAAGAAGGCGTCGTCAAGAAGCTCACGGGAGGCTTAGGACAACTCTCCAAGCAGCGCCATGTCGAATATATTCAGGGCCGCGCTGCGTTTGAAAATTCAACCACTCTTCGGATTACAAAGACCGATTCCGCCGAAGTAACTCTCTCCTTCGATCGCATCATCCTTGCGACCGGCTCGCGGCCGGCGATCATTCCAGCGCTCAAGATCGATTCGCCACGCCTGATGGATTCCACCGGAGGCCTCAATCTCGAAGACATCCCCGGCAGCCTGCTCGTCGTCGGCGGCGGATATATCGGCCTGGAACTCGGTTCGGTCTATGCGGCGCTGGGCACGCGCGTCACTGTTGTCGAAATGCTTCTGGGACTGCTTCCGGGTGCAGATCGCGATCTGGTTCTTCCGCTTCACAAACGCCTCGAGAAAAAGTTTGAAGCAATCCTGCTGAACACCACCGTCGCATCGCTGAAAGAGGACGGAGCGGGAATCCGCGCGACCTTCGCTGGCGCATCGGTGAAAGACGACAACCGCGAAAAGATTTTCAACCGAGTCCTGGTTTCGGTTGGGCGCAAACCGAACTCTGAAATTCCCGGTCTCGAAAAAACGCAGGTGCATGTCAACACGCGCGGTTTTATTGAAGTCAACGAGCAACTGCAGACTGCCGATCCCTCCATCTACGCGATCGGCGATGTAGTCGGCGAACCGATGCTGGCGCACAAGGCTTCGCACGAAGGCCGGACCGCCGTCGAGGCCATCGCCGGGCACAAGGTCGCATTCGAGCCCGCAGCGATACCGGCCGTGGTTTTCACCGATCCGGAAGTGGCCTGGTGCGGCCTCACCGAGACTCAAGCGGAAAAAGAAAATCGCGAAATCAAAGTTGCGAAGTTTCCCTGGGGCGCGTCCGGCCGCGCGGTCACGCTGGACCGGCCCGAGGGCATGACCAAGCTGCTCGTCGACCCGCAAAACGAACGCGTGCTGGGCGTGGGCATTGTCGGCGCGGGCGCTGGAGAATTGATCGCCGAAGGAGTTCTCGCTGTCGAAATGGCCGCGCTCGCGAGCGATGTGGCCATGACGATCCATCCTCATCCAACGCTTTCTGAGACTGTGATGGAAGCCGCCGAAGTTTTCTTCGGAACCAGCACGGACGTATACCGTCCCAAGCGTGGGTAACGTGTATCTCACGGCGGATCAAACTTCACAGGCAACCGGTTCCGCTACAATAAACTCTCACTTTGTCTGAGGCTGCGCATCCGCCGCACTCGGCCCGCCGTCACTAGGCCAGAAGAAATTCATGAACAACTCTTTCAGACGACTCGCCTTTCTTGCCCTAATTCTCACGGTCCGCCTGCCGCTCTCCGCCCAGGGCGCGCTGGGTGCTTTGCTGCAATCACCGGCACCCGCGAACGCTTCAACAAAAGCCAATGCCGATCCACTGGGCCGCGACACGCCCTACGGCACCGTCTTCGGATTTCTGCAGCAGGCGGAGAAAGCCAATTACAGCGTCGCCGCCCAATATCTGCAGATGAGCCCCTCACGCCGGCAGGTGGAAGGTGCAGCTGCGGCGGAGGATCTGAAAGAAGTAATGGACCGCGCCTATTCCGGCACTCTCGGCAGCAAGCTGCCGGAGGGCGAGCCGCAGGAAAGCGAAGGTGTACCTGCGGGCCGGCAAAGGCTAGGAATGATATCCGCCGGCGATGCCGAAGCGAATCTGGAACTGGTTCGAGTTTCAGATCCTAGCGGAGCGAAAATTTGGCTGATCTCTTCCGACACTCTGGCGAAGCTTCCCGAACTCTACGATCAAGTCAGCGCGCGGAAAGTAGAAACGCGATTGCCCCAGTGGATGGTCAAGTATCAGCCCGGGGGGATGCCACTGTGGCAATGGCTGGCTCTAGTGCTGCTGATTCCAGTGGCGGCCGCAGCCGGATGGCTGGTCTTAGTAGTGCTGCAAATTCCCGTGCGCTGGTGGGCCCAGAAGCATGGCCACGCCGAACTGGTGGCGCGCTCGGTATCCGCGCCGGCGTGGCTTCTTGCCGGCATTTTCATCCACCGGATACTCGCACGCTATCTTCGTATGCCCCTGCTCCAGCGCCACTACTATTTCCAGTTCTTTGCGGTCGCTGTCATCATCGGCGCGTTCTGGATTCTCTGGAGCATCATTCGCTGGTTCCTGCGGGGTGTGCGAAACCGGGCTCTCGCGCACGGCCACTCGGGCACTGGCTCGCTCATGCTGCTGGGCGAACGCATCGTCAAAGCCGTGGTCGTCGTGATGGCCATCTTCCTCATCCTGGGCGTGCTGGGCTTCGACATGAGCAAAGCGCTGGCCGGCGTTGGGATTGGCGCACTGGCAGTGGGCTTTGGCGCGCAGCAGACGATTGCCAATCTATTCGGTGGCGTTTCGGTTTTAGGCGACGAAGTAATCCGTGTTGGAGACGTTTGCAAATTTGGCGATCGCACGGGAACAGTCGAGGACATTGGGCTGCGCTCTACTCGTGTCCGAACGGAGGAAAGAACGCTGCTGGCAATTCCCAACGGAACGGTTGCGACCATTAACGTTGAGAACTTGAGCCGTCGCGATAAGATTCTTTTCAAAACCGTGCTGGGCTTTCATTTGGACACGTCGTCCGATCACCTGCGCGAGGTGCTTTCCGAAATTCGCCGCGTAATCGCCAGCAATCCCAAGGTCGAGAACTCTACGGTACGCGTGCGGTTGCTGGAACTGGCCTCCGCTGCAATCAATGTCGAACTTGTCTGTTACGTGATGACCACGGAGTTCGACAAATTCGCTGAAGTCCGCGAAGAATTGCTTCTGCAGATTATGCAGTTTGTCGAGGACTCCCCAGCCAATTTCGCGTCTCCGTCACAGACGCTTTATTTAAGCCAGGATTCAATAGCGACAAAGGAAAAAACATGACGACGCCGTTAACGAAATTTTGGATCAGAACCGGGGCAGAAAAAACGCGGTGACGGAAAGAACGTAAGCAGCGATGACTAGCGTTTCGCTTGCTATCGTCGCGTCAACCAGATTAAAAATCTGTGCGTAGGAAAGTAAACAGCCGCGGGGACAATCATTAAGTATCCGAGCAAATATACCAACCCAGGCACCGCGTGCTGTTCATGGAAAAAAGGTCCGCGGGCCCAGTTCACGTCGAATTGCGGACGCCAGAAGTAATTGATCGGAACCACTACCCAAGCCGTGAGTGTCTGATATTTCCAACCGCGCCAGTCATAACCTATGCGCCAAACTCCCCATAAGAGCAGTGGCGGCGTCGCGACATGAAACAAGCTCAGCAGACGAATCGCCAGCGAAATATGCGGGTCGAACATATATTCCGTGCCGCCGATCAGGTGCCGCCCCATCAGCAGGGCACCGGCCAGATCGATGGTGAATAGAGTCTGAAAGATCAGCAGCCCGCTTGCCTGCCAGGAAAACAGGAGCGGGCTTTCGAGCCAGAGCGCGGCAGCAATGAAGACGTTGCCCAGATCGCAGAAGAAGAGAAAATTCTGTAGACCATATTGTCTCCAGTAGAGCGGGGCCCAGACCAATACCCACACCGTCCATAACACTTTCAGCCAGAGCGGGATACGCATGACCCGGTATTGTATCCGCACGAAAGTCTGAAAAGTGAAGGGCCAATCGCCCATTCTGCAAGGACCAAAGCACCTTCTCCGGAATTACTACCGTAACTTGATGCGCCTTACGAGTGTACCTACGATGACTTTAACCATGGGCTATCAAGCACTCCTATTCTGTCCTGATGAAAAAACGGCTCGTACCGTGACCCAGGTTCTGACCGACCTGGACTTTGCCGTCGTTCCCTGTACCGAACCATTTGCTGCGGTTAAGAAGTTGATGGGCGAGCACTTCGATGCGGTGGTGGTGGATTGCGATAACGAGCAGAACGCCACTCTGCTGTTCAAGAGCGCGCGCAACGCACCGAATAATCAGACAGCTCTAGCCGTGGCCGTGGTCGAAGGACAAGTCGGAGTGGCGAAGGCCTTCCGCATTGGGGCGAACCTGGTTCTCACCAAGCCGATTAATGTAGAGCAGGCGAAAGGAACACTGCGGGTTGCTCGCGGGCTGCTCCGCAAGGGCGAAGCCGCGAAACCGGGAGTAGCAGCGCCTCCAGCGGCCGTGAAGCCCGCAAATTCCACGGCGCCGACGCAGAAGCCGACTGCCGCGGCAGCAACTTCATGGCCGAGTTCGCCGGCGCAGGCTGTAACCCCTAGCGTTCCAGTTCAGAGTCCAACAGCTCGACCAAAGTCTGCCGCAGCAATGTCCGCGGCGGTCGGAGGTGGCGCGGAGTTGATGGATACAGAGCGCGCGGAGGCGGCGTCACTCGTAGCCGCGAAATCCGCAGCGAAAGCATCGACGCCGAATATTAGTTCCGCAGCTCCATCAGTTGTGGACGCCGCGTCTGGGACAGATAGAACTGGAATCGACAAAACAACGAAGACAGACAAGATTGCGAAGACAGAAAGCGCATCGGCGAGCCAGACAGCCGTGACGCCTCCGCCGAGCGTGGCACAGCCCGCGAAGAGCTCTGGTAGTGGCTTTGGTTCGGCCAGCGCTCCTGCGCCAGCGCGCGAGATGAAACCGAGCGCTCCTGCGGAGGTCAAAGCATCCTCCGTGGCAGAGCCGCAGACTCCAATCGTAGAAGTTGCATCGACTGAGAGTTCGGCGAATGAGCCGACCCTCACATTCGGGGGCACTGTAGGCGCCGATGCCCAACCTGTGGCCAGCGGCGACAGCAAAAAGACTCTTCTGGCGGTGGTTATCGTTTTATTAATTGTGGCGGCCGCCTACGTGGCATGGACACAAATGGGCGGGAAAATGCCATGGATTAGTGGAGTGGCCCCGCAACCCGTAGCGGCTCCTGCCGTTGTTCCTCGACCGGCTCCGAGCACAGCTTCGACTGCGAAACCTTTGACTGCGAAACCCGTGTCTCCGCTTTCCGCGGCATCCGACTCTACAGTTCCAGCGTCGGCAGCAACAACACATCCAGCGAGTGCAAAGAATTCCCCAACTCCTAAAACCGCATCGACTCTGAGCACTGAGGACACAGGATCTCGATCGGGAAAGACGGAAGCCTCGTCCGATTCGTCCAAGCCTTCGGCTTCAACTGTGACGCCGACCAAGGCACCCGCAGCGAAAGCAGTTGCGCTGCCAGTAATCAAGAAAACGGCAGCAACGCCCGCAGCAACATCGAGTGACGCGCCCGCCCCGAGCCTGGCTGGAATTGGCGCTGATAACGGTGCAACGCTCCCCAATCTGATGGGTAGTGGAACCACGCCCACCCCTATCCTGCAGACGATGAACATCTCTCAAGGGTTGACACAGGGACTGATCCTGAAGAAAACACAGCCCACTTATCCCTCGATCGCTTTGCAAATGCGGATCGAAGGCCCCGTTGACCTTCTGGCAACGATCTCCAAGACGGGCAGCATCACCGCGGTGAAGATTATTCATGGCGACCCGCAACTGGCGCGAGCTGCGCTTGAAGCGGTGAAGCAGTGGAAATACAAACCTTACTTGCTGAACGGCGAACCGGTCGAAATTCAGACACAGATCACGGTGAACTTTAAGCTGCCGCGCTAGGCACCGGCGATTGTCGATTGCTGATTTTGATTGTCGATTGAAAAACGTGTTGGGCTGAATTGTTAGCAGTTCCAACCCGCCACTCGATCCTGTCTAACCATCCACTCGGAATACCTGCAACGAACAATTCGACGCCAACAGTCGCGTTACGGTGCCGCGATCACGTCGTAGGGGCGCATCATTTCGTTGTCTTCGTGCTCGAGGATGTGGCAGTGCCAGACGTAGCGGCCGGTGAATCCTTCAAAGCGAATGATGATACGGGTCACCATCGCTGGATCGGCGCGCACTGTATCTTTCCATCCAGCCTCGTTTGGGTCCGGAGGAATTGCCGGTCCAAAATAATTCAGTTTGCCTGTGGTCCAATAGGCCGCGACATCGAAGCTGCGGCGGTCGAGAATTTGGAAACGCACCAGATGAAGATGAATGGGATGCGAATCATCGGTGGTGTTGATGAGGTTCCAGATTTCGGTGGAGTCGAGCACGGGATTTTCCGTGACAGGCCTATTCCAGTGGGTGTTGTTCAGCAGCATGGCGACTGGACGCTGAGCCAAGTCGTCGACTTCCACCAGAGTAAGCATTCGAGTCTTTACCGCAACAGATTCCGGCATCTTCGCGACCGGACGCAGAGCTGACGGAAGCGCGTTGCGATCCTGTGAAATGTTTTCGCCAATACTTCGTGCCTTCGCCACGCGGAATTGCATCACGTTGACGCTATCGTTCTTCAGAATGATTTGTTCGCCGGCGGAAGAGGAAAAATCGACGACAAGATCGGCGCGTTCCGCGGGAGCGAGGATCACGCGCTTGGTTTCGACCGGAGCGGGCAGCAGCCCCTGGTCGGTGCCGATCTGGTGGAAAGTCTGGCCGTTCGACAGCGACAGATGAAAGAAACGCGCATTTGCGCCATTCAGCGTGCGGAAGCGATACGGGCGCGGCTCGACTTCGAGATAGGGAAAGAGTTTGCCGTTGACCAGGAGAGCATCGCCGAAAACTTCTGGTGTCCACGGCGACTTAGGATTGCCGGACACGGGATAGTTCAACTGCCCTTCCAAATCAAAGATGCGATCATAAACGACGAGAGGGATCTCGTATTTGCCGCTCGGAAGTTTCAGCGAATCCTCCAAGTCATCGCGCAGCAGATACGCGCCAAATAGTCCTGCGAAAATATTCAGCCGGTTAATTCCCAGGGCGTGATCGTGATACCACAACATGGCCGCGTCCTGGCGGTTGGGATAGTGATACACGGCGGATTTGCCGGGGATGTACCAGTTCTCTGGATAACCGTCGCTATCAGCGGGAGCTTTCGCGCCGTGCAGGTGGACAACGGTTCGCACTTCTGGCTTATCGGCTTCCGCTCCGTGAATGCTGTGGTCGATGGGCAGGAAATGCTGTGTCGGAAGCTCATTAGCCCATTCCACAAGAATTCCCTGACCACTTCTCGCCTCGAACGTTGGCCCAGGTGAGCATGAACCGTAAGCCCAGAGCCGCGTGGGCTTCAGGTCGCGATGCAGTTTGGCTTCGATCTGCCGCATGGCCACACGATAGTAAGGCAGCTTGAGCGATGCATTTTCAGGACTCGGGCGGTGATCAACCGGTTGCGCGATTTCGGGAATCGGAAGCGGGTCCACAAACTGCGCCAGAGAATACGCATTGAGATTGGTCCGGAACTTGGACGCAGACTGCTGAGTTGGAGGCGTGACCTGCGGCAAAGCGAGAGTGGCGGTGAAGATTCCGCCGCGCTGTAGAAAGTCCCGCCGGGTCAGGGGCAATTGTCTCTGTCTCCTTTAAATTGATTCAATGAGCACAGCCAAGAAATAATGAACGGGCATGCGAAGGATTAGTTTCGCATGCCCGCGCCGTCCAGGTGATTACCGCCGAGCCAAAGCTTACGGTTCTCGCTCGCCGGTGGTCGGATTTAAGAAAAGCACTCCATTGTTTCGAATCGCAGTAAAGCTAAACATTTGCGCGATCGAATTCGCGATGCCATCGAAAGATCCCTGGCCAATACGCTGTCCGCTGAGCCAGTTATCTTCGATGAAGTGGATGACTGAGCTCTGGTCCGTCACAGTGTGGTCGACAAAGTTTTCCCTCGCCCACGGAGAGATGACCAGCAACGGGAGTCTTGGACCGTAACCGCAGCGGCCAAGCGCGTGAAGATTCGCAGGATTGAGGCCCGGCAGCGCCGTGGCGGCAGTGCCGCAAGCGCCAGGCCCGGTAAGAGCATCGGAAGGTCCGGTCGAAGTGTTGACGATCGGCGGCATCTGATGGTCGTACCATCCATCGGAGTCGTCGTACATGATGACCGCGGCAGTGCTGCTCCACGTCGGCAAAGATGCCAACAAGTTGATGGTGTTCACTACGAACGCCTGCTCATCCAGAGGATCGGAGTATCCAGCGTGACCGTCTTGGTAGGCTGGGGCCTTGAGAAAGCTCACAGCCGGAAGATAGCCGCCTGCAGCGGCAGCGTAGAAATCTTCGATGTCGTACTGGTGATTGGCGGGGCCGGCATTTCCGATTTCCGCCAGCGAAGCCGGCCGGGTGTGCATCGGATTTGCGGTCGAGGTCCAATACGCAAACAACGAGTGATGCGGAACATAGTCGGCGGTGGTACCCGCAAGCCCAGTCGAGCTTCTTGCGCAGCCCGTGGTCCCATTGGAGTTCACGATTGACAGGTTGAATCCACCTATGAATCCACCCCAACTCACTCCCGCCGCGGTAAGAAGGTCGCCGATGTTCTTGCTGCCCATGGTACCTTGCGCACGCGTCGAAGAAGAGCAAACGTCGCCGATCGGATCGGCATCGCCGATCATGGTCAACGAGCCGTCGCTGCCGCCGCTCACTTCGTCTCCCGTACCGTTCAGCGTGGCGATGACTCCGTTGGTTTGGCCGGAGACCAGGTTGACCACGCCGGGGGTCGATGGACCGAACGTGGTGCCGAAAGAATTGTCATTCAAAGCAAACCCCTGAGCGTAATTCCACATCGCCGTCACGGTATTTCCATCGTAATAGCCCATGACGAGGCCGTTGGTCTGACTCACACCCGATCCTGACGGCGGAGGTCCGGCAGTGCCGGTGTTCAGTGGAAACAGATCCATGAGGCCGGCATCGAAAGCCATTTGCTCCGGCGTATACGCGTGATCCTGATCATTCGTGACCGCCTGCGAGCGATCAAGGCGAAATGGATTCGCAGCGCCGGTGCCGTTGGCTGGGTTCAGATTGGGGTTCGCGTTCAGCAAAGCGTTGCTCAGACCATTCACCGTAGGCGTGCTTGGCGAAGCCTTGAACTTGGGCTCACCGGCAGGATTGGTGGCGTTCGGATACGTTCCGAAATAGTGGTCGAAGGAAATGTTCTCGTTGAAAATGATAACCAGATGTTGAATGGGAGTAGCAGTAGGGGGCGCCGGCTTCGTAACTTTCGGCGCTGGCTTCGAGGCCGCAAAGGCGGGCATGGCGGTTGGTCCAACAGCAGTAGTCAATGCCAGAAGCAGTGCCACCGTTCGTCGCGGCACTTCGGACATCGACGCTTTAGACATCTTCAGCATGTCAAACATGATTCTCCTCCGCCCGGGCGAGCAAAGTTCCAGCCACGGCGGGCGCAAGGGTATTCGCGAGAGCTGTGGTTGAACCGGGACGAAGACGAATGTAGTTGGAGAATGTTTCAGCGAGGTTACGCGCCTGTTAAAAAAAAGTGAATCGGCAAGGCGCGATTCTTAGGCGAGACAGATCGTCTTAAAAGCGGATCGTCTTAAAATCTGTTGTGTGACCACTCGACACTTCTAGGACGGAAGCAGTTCCCTACTGACGCTGCAGAGTCTCATCTATCACGGCCTTGCCACCTTTATCCACAGTGATGACCTTGTGGGCTGGAGCGTAGCCCGTCAAACTAATGTCGACGATGTAGTTGCCAGGGTTGAGCATGATGTCAACCGGCGTGCTCTTTTCCAGCATGTGCTGATTGATGGCGATCTGAGCGCCTTTAGGCTGGGTCTTGATGCTGACCGTGCCCATGCCCTGAGCCTCCTTGCCGCCAAACAACTTCTTCATTTTCCCAACGGTCTTGATGTCGTCGACATTGCCGAGCGCTCGCAGCGTCGGCGAGAAGTTGAAAGTCTGCCCAAGAACGAATTGTGCGTTCGTGGTCTCGTCGATGAAACCGGACTTGCGTAGCAGCACTTCGTGCTGACCCTTATCGACCGGTACTTGCGCGGGCGTGACCTTTCCGGAGTCTTTACCATCGACAAAGATGGCGGCGCCTGCCGGCGAGCTGCCTACCGCGAGCGTAGCCATAAGCTGGCTGAGGTGAGACACGATAAACGACTTGCTGCCGGAAACTACGTCAACATTTCGAGTGTCGGTTGAGTAGCCCGCTTTACTCACTGTAACTGTATGCTGCCCGGCGAGCAGACCGGACAACGTGAAAGGCGTCACCCACGAGAGATCGGTTTTTCCGTCGATCTGAACCTGTGCGCCTTGAGGAGTGGAATCGATTGCCATCTGGCCGGGCACGACGATGGGTGCTACCGGTTGTCCTTGCTTCTTCTTGGCGTTCCTCCCTCTCGAAGCTGCGACCGCAGCATGCGTGGTCGTCGGCTGAGCCTCTTCTTCCTCCTGCTGTGCAGGGGGCTGAACCGGGGCTACAGCTGTGGGTTGAGCAGGCTGAGCGTGGGCCGCTGCCGGCGTTGGCGCTGGCGCGGCTGGTTCGGTTGGGGTGGGGCGAGTGTCTCCGTCACTATTCAAAGTATTGACGTGGAGAACCAGAACAACGGCGATGATCAGAATAAGAACGGCGGCGCCGGCGATGGAGTAAATCATCAGCCGAGGTGGAACGTTCTTGATTTCCTTGATTGCCTTCTCGGCGACCTCGCGAGGCTGAACTTTCGGCTTCTCCTGGTCAGGGCCAGCGAAGGCGGGATCGTCAAATTCCGGCTCGTAGGTTTCGGCCGCTGGAGTGGGCGGCGCAACATAGGCTTCCTTCAGTGGAGGCAGTTCGGTCATCTCCGAGAAGCTGGTGCGGCCACCTTGCGATGGGCCGCCTTCCGCCATCATTGGATCCACATTGATCTTCGGAGCTTGGACCTGCGGACTCTCGACCTCCGGCTCATCGAGAACAGCCGATGACATGGAAGCCGACGGATGGCTTGCAGAGTCGATGGTCGCTTTCACACACGACGTGATGAACTGACTTGAAGAATCGAGCTGGGGAGTCTGGGGCGTGGAGAAAGCAGACTCGGCTCCTGCAGCTGCTGCCGCGGCCTTGCGGGCAACGGGCGCGACTTGCGGCTTAGCGGTTTGCGCGGGCGCAGAGGCCGAAGCGGCCACGATCTTTTTCTGGACCGGAGGAGCAACCGGAAGCTTCGCAGTAGCAGGACTGCTTGGCGCGGCTACCGTGGCTGCCGGCTGCTTTGGCGCGGAGGCGGCCTGTGGGGCGGCAACTTTCGTTGGTGCGACAGCTTTGACTGGTTCTGGTTTGCTGGGTTTTGGGGCGGCTGCAACTGGGGCAGCCGTGGCCGGCTGCTTCGCGGCCCGCGGTTTCGATTCCTTGCATTTCTCCAGATCCTCGAGTAGTTCCTTGCCGTTCTGGTAGCGTTCGCTGGGATCCTTTGCGAGCGCCTTCATGATGAGGTCGCTTAGCTGCGGATGAAGCTTGGGATTCAAGTGCATCGGCGGAACAGGCGTGCTCTCGGCGATGCTTTCGCGCAACGATTCCGAATCTTCACGATCGAATGCTTTGCGATCGGTCACCATTTCATAGAACATGGCACCCAGGCTGAAGATGTTCGACCGCGCATCAATTTCTTCGCCCCTGACTTGCTCCGGAGAAAAGTAATGAAGGATCGATGGAACGCCTTCCATTTGCAGGGTGAACTTGCCCACGTTGGAAAGTCCGTATCCCAGAACTCTGACCATGCCATCCCAGCCGCACATGATTTTGGAGGGTTCTAGGCTGTGGTGAAAAACATTGTGCGAGTGCGCGTGATCGAGCCCGCTGCAGACCTGCCTTCCGATGTCTAGCAGATCCCAGATGGAAAATCCCTCTTTTCGCGCCAGCATGGTAGCGACACTATTGCCCTGGATGTATTCCATGGCGGCGCAGAATTGACCATCGATTTCCTGTGCGTCAAAAACCGTTGTGAGATTCGGGTGGCTCAGAACCTTCGTGCTTTCAGACTCCTCTAGAAGGCATTTCCCCAGTTCCTCGGCGTGTGAGCCGAAGGCGGACAACTGGATCGACTTCAACGCGACGGTCTGGCCGCTTTTCGGATCATTCGCTTTATGGACCGTTCCAGTGGCGGACTTCGCCAGTTCACTCAGAATTTCGAAGTGGCCGATTTTCGTGGACATTGTTCCCTTGCCTCGATTACGCAAAACTCCGCGCAGTTGCAGGTGCACGTCGCGCAGTTAAATCAGGGGGAGAGTAAGGCATAGAATATCGCCGACGGGAATCGGCTTCGAGTTACCAAAGTGCTGAGAACATTGGATTAACGGAGTTTGATGGTCGCGAGAAACAGGGTTGAGATTCGGCCGGAAATCGGGTCCGTTCGCCAAAAATGAGGAACGCACATCCCGCTCGCTGAGGCAACCCTTTTGACTTACCCGCCCCACCCCCATAAGATACCGACAACGTCTGCCCTACATGATCGGCCAAACCATCTCCCACTATCGAATCCTTGAAAAGTTGGGCGGCGGCGGCATGGGGGTCGTCTACAAGGCCGAAGACCTCAAGCTCCGCCGGTTCGTCGCCCTCAAGTTCCTGCCAGACGATGTCGCCAAAGATCATCAAGCGCTCAGCCGTTTTCAGCGTGAGGCCCAGGCAGCTTCCGCCCTCAATCATCCCAACATCTGCACCATTTATGAGATTGACGAGCACAACGGCATGGCTTTCATCGCCATGGAATTCCTCGAGGGCCAGACCCTAAAACACCGTATTGAGGGGCACCCGCTCGACACCGAAACTCTTATCGCTCTAAGCATCGACATCGCCGACGCCCTCGACGCGGCGCACACCAAGGGCATCGTTCATCGCGACATTAAGCCTGCAAACATTTTTGTCACCAAGCGCGGACAAGCCAAACTGCTCGACTTCGGCCTCGCCAAAGTCGCGCCCGCCGCCAGCGAGCACACCGCGACCGAAGCTACGCCGCAAACTCTTGTCACCAGTCCGGGGTCGACCATCGGCACCATCGCCTACATGTCGCCTGAGCAGGTCCGCGCCGAAGAGCTCGACGCCCGCACGGATCTCTTTGCCTTCGGCGTGGTTCTCTACGAGATGGCGACCGGCAAGATGGCTTTCGCCGGCAGCAGCAGCGGCGTGATCTTTGAAGCGATTCTGAATCGCATGCCGCCGTCAGTCTCCGCGCTGAACCCGTCAATCCCGGCGAAGCTCGATGAGCTCATCACCAAGTCGATCGAGAAGGAACGCGATCTGCGTTATCAGACTGCCGCTGAGTTGCGCGGTGACCTGAAGCGCATCAAGCGCGATCTGGACACTTCGCGCGCCCGCGCCAGCTCCGCCAGCATTCCTATCGTTTCAGAATCCGGGATATCTCGTGCCGCGTTCCCCGCAGCGCCAAGTGCCGCCGTCGCTCCGCATAGGCGCAATGTCTTTCCGTTGTTGGCTGTAGCTGCCATCGCTCTCCTCGTTGGTCTCGGCGTAGGCACGTTCCTGCTTCAGCGTCCGGCTGAACCTTCTTTCCCCGCATACCATCCACTCACGTTTCGTCGTGGAGTCGTGCTCTCGGCGCGCTTCGCTCCTGATGGCAAAACGGTCATATACAGCGCTGCGTGGGAGGGTAAACCCCTCGATCTCTACACCACTCGCCCGGAGAGTCCGCAGTCGCAGGAGATGGAACCACGCGGCGCAAACCTTCTGGCGATCTCTTCTACCGGAGAAATGGCAATTGCTCTCGGCAGCCACGCTCGCGACGCATTCCTGTATTCCGGAACGCTGGCGCGCGTCCCGCTCGTGGGTGGCGCGCCACGCGAGATTCTGGAGAACGTCGAGTGGGCAGATTGGTCGCCAGACGGCAGCGCTTTAGCTGTCGTTCACGAAGTGGACGGCCGAAAGCAGCTGGAATTTCCCGTCGGCAAAGTTCTCTACAAAGCAGATGGTTGGATTGGAAATCCTCGCGTCGGCCCCAACGCAAACCTTATTGCGTTTATCGACCATCCCCAGCCCAGAGATGACGGCGGCGCAGTCACCATCATCGACCAATCGGGAAAGAAGACAACTCTCTCCGATGGCTGGGATAGCATTCAAGGTCTCGCGTGGTCGCCCAAGGGAGATGAAGTCTGGTTCAGCGCCACCCGCACCGGAGGCGATCGTTCGCTTTATGCCGTCAATCTGTCAGGGAAAGTCAGGTTGCTGGCGCGAATTCCCGGAGAGTTAACCCTCTTCGACGTCGGCCGGCAGGGCAATGTTCTGCTCACTCGCGGCAATGATCGCGCCGGGATCATCGGCCTCGCACCGGGTGAAACGAAAGAGCGCGATCTCTCCTGGCTCGACTGGTCGGTTCCCGCATCTCTCTCGCCCGATGGCCGCGTCGTCCTGTTTAACGAAGCTGGCGAAGGCGGTGGCCCGAAGTATGCCGTCTACATTCGCAAGACCGACGGCTCGCCCGCCATTCGCCTCGGCGAGGGCAACGGACTCAGCTTGTCGCCCGACGGAAAATGGGCCCTCGCCCGGCTCAACTCGCCGCTCTCCCCGTTGATCCTGCTGCCAACCGGCGTCGGCGAAATGAAACCCATTAAAGAAGATGGATTGAACCATGCCGCTGCCGCCTGGCTGCCGGACGCGAACCATATTGTTTTTTCCGGAGTCGAGCCCGGCCACGCCATTCGCCTGTATGAAGAGTCGATCGACGACGGCAAACCAAAAGCTATCAGCCAGGAGGGCGTGGGAGCTACTTTCGCTCTATCGCCTCAGGGAAACTTAATCGCGGCCACCGGCCCAGATCGCAAACTTTATCTCTACCCGGTTGCCGGTGGTGATCCTCGTCCGGTGCCCGGTATCGAGCGCGAAGAAACGCCAACCGGCTGGTCCGCGGATGGCCGCGAGCTCTTCGTTATTCGACGCGGAGAAATTCCCGCGAACGTCGTCCGCATCGACCTCGCCACCGGAAAACGCACTCTCTGGAAAGCACTCGAACCCGCCGACTCCGCCGGCATCGACACGATTGGCCGCGTCAATCTCTCTGCCGACACCAAGAACTATGTTTACAGCTACGTCAGAACCCTCTCTGATTTGTACAGCGTCGAAGGTCTGAAATAGACCTGGGCAGGCGCACGTCCGTACAGCTAGAAACTCCTTACTTTGTATAATCTCCTTGATCTCACTTATAGGGTGAAGCAAGGGGACTATAAGTGATCGCGAGGCTCTCAACTGGGCTCTATCTTTATCAGTTATCGACGCCACGATTCGGAGGGAGAAGCCGGCCGTTTGTTCGACGACCTTGTCGGCCAGTTCGGGGAGAACTCCGTTTTCATGGATGTAGCCGGGATCGAAGCGGGCCGCGATTTTCGCAAAGCGATTGACGAAAGCGTCGCCACCTGTGGCGTACTGCTAGCGTTGATCGGCCCCGGATGGCTCGATGAGAAGAATGAAAAAGGCAAACGACGCCTCGATGATCCCAGCGACTTTGTCCGAGTGGAAACCGCTTTCGCATTGAGACGCGATATTCCGGTCATTCCCGTGCTATTGCGCGGAGCGAAGATGCCGCGCAGCGACCAACTTCCTCCCGATCTCCAGGAACTTGCCTATCGCAACTGCGTCGAGATCACCCATGCGCGTTGGCGGTCGGACGTTCAGTTGCTTGTCGAACCTTTGCGCCGATTGACGGGCCTTCCCGGCAAGAACGCGTCAAGCGGCAGTCGCGCAATAGCCTCGAAACCAGGCGACGTGCCCGAAGCTGAATCGCCCGCGCCGCTTACCGAGACGGCGACACCGCAGACTACTTCTTCGCGAATCGATGCCGCGACTCTGCAACGCGTAAGTCGCGAGTTGGCACATCACATCGGGCCAATCGCCGACCTTGTGGTCAAGCGCGCAGCACCACAATGCGCCTCAGCGGATGAGCTTTATCTCAAAATTGCAGAGGAGATCGAATCCAAAGGCGAGCGTGAGGAGTTTCTAAAGCGATTCGATCCCGGGTTGACTTCGCTTTCCACTGTTACGGAATCGACAAAGCTTTCGGGGGCAGATTCAAAGGCGCTGGAGTCCGCGCCACCACGCTCTGCAATTGACATAAGAAAAGAGTCTCGCCAATCTAGGCCACAAAGTAACAGCAGTCAAAGCAAGTATCTGCTTTTCATAGGCGTGGGCGTTCTCCTGGTGCTCTTGATCGTCATTGGCAAACGTTTCTCATCGGCGAGACCGGGTTCTGGCGCAGCAGACTCCACAGCAAAGCAATCAGATCAAACAGCCCGGAGTTCGTCACAGCCGGCGCTCCCTGCAGAAACAGGTCCGTCCCAAGGTTCCCCGCCCGCCGCGCAAGAAACTCCCGCGAAGAATCTCGCGCCCGCTCCTCCGCGTTCAACCATAGAGACCAAACCCTTGCCGCTGGCACGCGTTCACCTTTCCGAAGAGACCTTACAAGCTTTGCTCGTCGCACAAACCGTGCCCACTTATCCACCACTGGCGCGGCAGGCACACGTACAAGGCATGGTTGTTCTCGACGCGGATGTATCGAAGGATGGCGCGATTGAGAGCCTTCGCGTGATCAGCGGCCACCCCTTGCTGGTCCCGGCAGCCATCGATGCTGTCAAACAATGGAAATACAAACCCTACCTCCTGAATGCCAGCCCCGTGCCCGTGAACAGTAAGATTATGGTTAACTTTGTCCTGTCGACAAAGTAGCTCTCTGCCGTCTCTTCAGTCGCGCTTATCTCAACAGTTTGAGCGCCTTCGCCAGACTGACCTGCATGCGATTGAATGAAGCCGTCATCGCCGCAATCTCATCTCTACCTTTCACCGGCAGCGGAGCAGCACTGGCCTCGCCCTTGCTCGCGAGGTCGGCTGCATCCGACACCAATTGCAGCGGACGAATCACGATAAAGTAAACTCCTGCATCAAGCGCCGCAATGGTCGCGATCAGCCCGATGCCAAGATAAATCAGCAGTAAGCGAAAAGCTTTCTTGGCGATGCTCACCGGTAACGACATCGGAACCGAAACTACTTGCGCACCCACCACGGACCCGGCCTTCCATCCAAAGCCATTCGCTGAACCGTAAGTAGCGATCATTGCCTCCGGCGCCGCCGCCGGGCGGCTGTGGCATTCCATGCAAGATGCCTCGACAGTGATCGGCGTTGCGAGGTAAAGCACGGTCCCGATCGGCGTCTCCCGCTCGCCTGCATGTTCCTTCTCGGCGGAGTGGTCCTGCAGATAGGCAATGATGTCAGCTTCCCAATCGGTGGCGCGATCCTGAGGGTTCGTCGGGTTCAGGGTAGCTTCCCGATACGTGTAATCAGGATATTTTTCCCTCAGCCGCTTGAATGTATTGGTTGCTC
Organism: uncultured Acidobacteriaceae bacterium; assembly: GCA_963808195.1. Lineage (GTDB taxonomy): Bacteria > Acidobacteriota > Terriglobia > Terriglobales > Acidobacteriaceae > Sulfotelmatobacter. The sequence continues at coordinate 347,056 of CAWEEW010000016.1, forward strand.
CGAAGAATGGCACGGTTTCCGCCAGGAAGCGCGACTTGTGCTGCGGATTCTGCTCCAGCAAGGGAGCCAGATCGTCGGCCGTGTAGTCGCGCACTGCCTTGGCGCTGGCCATCATCAACTCCGCTTCCTGCGTCACCTCCCGCCGAGCGCTATCGATGAGAAAGCTGTATGCGATCTGCGAAATCAGTGCCCCACCGGCGCCGAATAGCAGCAGCAGGATCAAGTTGAACTTCGTCATTAGCTTCATGAATTCTCTCCCTCAATTCGAGGAAAACTCGATAGGCTTGGCGCCGCCAGCCCACTCTCTCTGCGTACATTCTCCAGCCAAGTCTCGCCGGAGTATAGCCCAACCGGGTCGCTCCATAACTCCTCAAGTTATCGGCAGGATTTTTCTATCTTTCCTATGGGCAAGCGGTAGAATCTCTGGACTATGAACTCATCTCCCACGCAACTCCCCGAGCACGATCCCATCATGGAGCGCCTAGAAGACCAGATCGGCTGGTACGACCGTAAGAGCATATCCGCTCAGCGAACCTACAAGCGGATCAAGATCGTGGAGATCATCGCCGCCGCCGCAATTCCGTTTCTCGCAGCTTTCAAATTTTCTTTCATGCCCATGGTCACCGGCGTCCTCGGCGTAATTATCACAGTGCTCGAAGGCATGCTCCACTTGAATCAATATCAAGAACTTTGGATCGCCTACCGTTCCACTTGCGAATCATTGAAGCACGAGAAGTACACCTATCTCGGCAAAGCCTCGCCTTATACAAACGTCGCCGATCCGCACGCTCTGCTGGCAGAGCGCATCGAGTCGCTGGTCTCGCAGGAACACGCTAAGTGGGCCTCGGTGCAGCAAGAGCCGGGTAAGGCGAGTGCAAGCTAAATTGAACAACCGTGGTTCTGGAATCCCTACGGCGCAATGGACCGTCAGCCCAAGACCGAGGACCTAAGACCTCTAACGATCGGCCCACCGAGCCGAAAGCCAAATCGAACCCTCTCAACGCCTTGCTGGCCCCACAGGTTTATAATCTCTAGAGCTGGAACCACACTCCCGGGCCTGATTCAAATGACGAATTAGAAATGGCTGTTTAAGAAATGACTGACCAACTCAGAAAGAAATTGCAGGAAGAAGTTGACGCGCTCGAGCACGAACTGGTCCATGAGTTGCCGAAGGAGATCAAGCGCGCCGCGGCTCTTGGCGACCTCAGCGAGAACGCCGAGTATCACATGGCCAAGCAGCGCCAGGAGTTCGTAAAAGCGCGCTTCCGCCAGCTTGGCAAGCGCCTCGCGGACTTGTCCCTGACCAACATGAACAACATCCCCAAGGACAAAGTGGGGCTGGGTTCCACCGTTAAGGTCTACGACAGCATTAAGAATGAAGAGATGGAATACAAGCTGGTCACCAGCGAAGAGTCCGACGCCGCCTCCGGAAAAATCTCGACCACGTCTCCCATCGGTCGCGCTCTGCTGAATAAGAAGGTCGGCGACGAAGCCACCGTGATCACGCCCAACGGCAAACGCGAGCTGGAGATCCTGCGCCTGACCACCATCCACGACGAGGCCGCACCCGAAAAGGCGGGCGCTTGATGGTGACCGCAACGTCGCCCGCGCCGAGCTCATCCGTTAGCAAGCCGTCGAATCACAGTTGGACCAGCGCTTTCGGAAGAGCTTGCGGCGTGTTGCTCGATACCATCGTCCGCTGGCTCGCGCTCTCGCGCATCAATCCCAACGTCCTCACTTTCATGGGACTGGTCGTCAACACCTGGGCCGCGATTCTCTTCGGTTCAGCCACAGCTCTCACCCAGAAGCGCATGTTTTTCTACGCGGGCCTGGTGATTATCGGTTCAGGATTTTTTGATCTTGTGGATGGACAGGTTGCCCGCGCCACCAACCGCGTCACCCGCTTCGGAGCGTTCTTCGATTCGGTTGTCGACCGCTACAGCGACGCCTCGCAGTTTCTCGGGCTGCTGGTCTTCTACACTCGCGGCGACCGCTCGTTTTACGTCGTGCTCACCGCCTTCGTGATGGTCAGCGCCATTATGGTGAGCTACACGCGCGCACGCGCCGAGTCGCTCATCGGATCGTGCCGCGTCGGTTTCATGGAACGCCCCGAACGTCTTGTGCTGGTCATCCTCGGCGCGCTCTTCAACCGCATGGCGCCAGTGCTTTGGGTGATCGCAATGCTTTCAACCATTACCGTGATTCACCGCATGCGCTACACCTGGACGCGCACCCAGGACGCGCCACCAGCCACCGCCAAAGCCGGGCAAGCTGCGTAGCCAAAGTTATGGATACATGTGATGGCTGCTAGCTAATATCTTAAAAAACCTTTATGACTTGGGCGGGCGGCGCTGTCGAAGTGGCCATCTCAAGCTCCGGCTTCACGCCATGCGAAAGAGGTTTCTGCAAGCGAGTGGCGATGCTCCTTGGGTCGGGGAACAGCAAGAGTAACAGATCCAGTAGTTTCGGAGCATTAAATGCGGTACTCTCGCCCCCCGCCTAGAAGGTCGAAGGCGACGGACAGGAGTGTCCGTCCCACACGTACCCTGCTAGACTGGTTGTCATTTTTCTAGTGAGGAATTCTTTTGCCAAACGATCCCGTACTTGTGGTTCATGGCGGCGCGTGGGCCATGCCAGATGATGTGGTGGATGCTCATCTGAGCGGGGTACGGAACGCTCTGGCGGCCGGCTGGCACGTGATGGAGCGCGGGGGTGCGGCGCTGGATGCTGTGGAAGAAGCGCTCGTCATCATGGAAGACGACGAAACATTCGACGCGGGGCGAGGGAGCTTTCTGAACCGCGACGGCAAGGTTCAGCTCGATGCGCTGATCATGGACGGAGCGACTCTGCGAGCTGGTGGCGTCGGATGTGTGGAGAGGCTGCGCAATCCGGTGCGGGCGGCGCGGAAGATTTTAAGCGAGAGTCCGCATGTGTATTTTGTGGGCGAAGGTGCAGAGCAATTCGCAGCCGAGCACGGCGTGCCCTTGTGCGAAAACAAAGACTTGGTGATTGCACGCGAGGTGGAGCGCCTGCGGGACTATCAGCGGGTGGCAGCCAACGCACCGCAGAAAGATGGGAACGACTTGTTCGCGTCGGAGATTTCACATGACACCGTGGGTGCGGTCGCGCTCGATCGCGATGGCACCATTGCTGCCGCGACTTCCACGGGAGGAACGCTGAATAAGGCTCCGGGACGATTGGGCGATTCATCTTTGATCGGCTGTGGTTGCTATGCGGACAATCTGAGCGCCGCGGTTTCGACTACGGGCTGGGGCGAGCCGATCATGAAACTCGTGCTGGCGAAATGGACGGCCGACCGTGTGCTGGCCGGCAACCTGCCGGAGTGGGCCGCGCAGGAGGCCATGAACAATTTGCAGCAACGCGTGAACGGGCATGGCGGAATCATTGTGTTGAACGCTCAGGGACAGTTCGGCATCGCCCACAATACGCCACGCATGGCCTGGGCGTGCAAGACGCTTAAAAAAGAAGATGCAGGAATCGAGCGCGGAGTGCTGTAGGTTGCGCAGGGGTTTTACGCGATGGGCCGCAATTTTCCGCTTGACAAAGAGGCCAAATCCGAATCAATATTAAAACGTTTCAATAGGCTGGACTGCAGGCATTTTCTCTGTGGCTGCGTCCGCCTCTCGCCTTTCAATCTTTCCCTTGGGTAACGGCTCCGACGTCAGGAGGATGTTATGTCGCTGCACTCGAATCGATCCCTCCGGTTCTTCCACATCGTTCTGCTTTCAGCTTGCTTCTGCCTGGCGGCTTTGCCGGCCTTTGCAGTGACGGGTTTCATCCGTGTGAATCAGATCGGCTATGAAGCCGGTTTATCGGCGCGAGCCTACCTCATGACTTCCAGCGCGGTGAGCGGCGTTAATTTTGCAATCAAGAATTCCGCTGGCTCGACCGTGGCTTCAGGATCGGTCGGCGCGACGCTGGGGACTTGGGGAAGTTTCAGTGTCTATCCCATCGACTTTACTTTGTCAGCCGCGGATACTTATACGATTTCAGTGAGCGGCCCTGTCTCAGCGGCCTCGCCGGCATTCCGCGTGGACACTCCAGCGAATCTTTATATGACGCCGCTGGCGAACAATCTTTATTTTTACGAAAACGAGCGCGACGGCCCGAACTTTATTGCAACGCCACTGCGCACCGCCGCGGGGCATCTCAACGACGCGAGCGCGACGGTCTATAGCAGCCCGGCCTTCAACAGTAATGACCTCATTCTCGGCAGCCTGAGCCCGACCGGCGCGACCATCAATGCGGAAGGCGGATGGTGGGATGCGGGAGATTATCTTAAGTTTGTGCAGACCCACAGCTATGTGGTCGCGCTGATGCTGATCGGCATACGCGACTTTCCCAGTCAGATGGGCGGTCTCTCAACCACTTCGAACTTCACCAATGAAGCGCAGTTTGGGTTGAACTGGCTGCAGCAGATGTGGAACGACTCAACTGAGACGCTCTACTATCAGGTCGGCATTGGCACCGACTTTAAGAATTTCAATTACCTGAGCGACCACGATATCTGGAGGCTGCCGCAGGCCGACGATACTTACGGCGGAACGAAATCGCAGTATCAATACATCCGTCACCGGCCGGTTTTCGTGGCCGGCGCGGCGGGATCGAAGCTTAGCCCGAATCTGGCCGGGCGACTGTCGGCAGATTTCGCGGAATGCTTTCAGGTGTTCGACGCTACGAATCCTACGCTGGCCAATCAATGCATTTTGGAAGCAGAGCACATTTTCGATCTTGCGAATACTACGCCCACAGGAAATTTGCTCACGACCGCGCCCTTTGATTTTTATCCGGAGAACGAATGGCGCGATGATTTGGAATTAGGCGCAACCGAGCTCTACTTTGCAGTCCAGCGCGGCAATCTACCACCTGGATTGCCGCACACCAATCCCATGTATTACCTGACGGCGGCGGCAAATTGGGCTCATGCCTATATCACTGGACCAAATGATCTAACCGACACGCTGAATCTTTACGACGTGAGCGGACTCGCGCACTTCGAACTTTATCGCGCGATTTCACTGGCAGGAAATCCGCCGGGACTCGCGGTGTCGCAGACCGATCTCCTGAACGACATGCAAAATCAGATGACCACATCGATCACGCAGGCGAAAGATCCGTTCGGCTTCAGCTGGCCGTGGGGCAGCTATGACACCGTCTCGCACGGTGCGGGCCTGTCGGTGATGGCGAAGGAATATTCCTATCTCACCAATAACACCACCTACGCTACCGATTCACGGCGCTGGCTGGCTAACATATCCGGTGCGAATGCCTGGGGAGTGACGTTCACGGTAGGCGATGGAGATACTTTCCCGGATTGCATGCAGCACCAGGTCGCGAACCTGATGGGATCGTTGAACGGACAGCCACCGGTGCTGAGTGGCGCGGTAGTAGAAGGGCCAAACAGCGCCGCCTCTTCGGGATTGTTGACGAACATGCTGACGTGTCCGCCGGGCGGAGGCGATGTCTACAAAAAATTCAACGGCAATGGCGCGGTCTACAAAGACAACGTGCAATCGTATTCAACCGATGAGCCGGCGATCGATCTCACAGCGACATCGTTTCTGATGTACGCGTGGGGAATCTCCGGAGGGCCAGAGGCGGCTTGGGGGCGTAAGCGCACGACCGAGCCGTAACGACTGAAGCTGACACTGTGGCAGAGGGCGCGTCGGCGCGTCCGGAAAAGCCGCGCCCTCTAAGCCAGTAGGTTCCGACAACGCCGCTACGGCGTGATTTCGTATACTACGCCGGTGTCAGAGGGTCCTCCCTCGATTGTTGTGCCGTAGAGGTTTCCGCTTGAGTCCACGACCAAATTGCCAAACAGCGGGAAGGAGCCGTCGTCTGCCCCCGCGGCAAAGCGATGAAGAATCTTCTCGCTCCAGGAACCGTTGGCACCAGGCTTCAATTCGAATACCGTCCCGTGATGCAAGCCTCCGAGGCTTGTTGCGCCGTAGAGATGGCCCGCCTTGTCGAAAATCAGGCCAGAATAGGCAGATGCGCCGTCGTCCGCGCCGCCAGTAAAACCATGCAGCGTTTTTTCAGTCCATGTTCCATTTGGTCCGGGCGTAAGCTCGAAGGCAGTAGTCTGAGTCGTTCCGTAGAGGTCACCCGTGCTATCGAAGACCAGGCCGCTTGAGGAACTAAGGCCACTGACTCCCGTAAACGCGTAGATTGTCTTCAGGGTCCAGTTGCCATTGGACCCGTGCATCAGTTCGAACACGCTGCCATAGTCGTTCGGGCCAGCGTAAGGAGTTGTCCCGTACAAATTGCCTGCGCCGTCAAAGATCAGTGGGCTTTCGGGAGCGGAACCGTCGTTCACACCCGTGAAGCTGTACAGGACTTTCTCCTTCCAGTATCCATTCGAGCCTGGAGTCAGCTCATACACGGTACCCGCTAGGTATACGCCTCCCGAGTATGTGCTGCCGTAGAGATTCCCGGCCGAGTCCTGGACCACTCCGCCATACGGAAGGGCTCCGTCGGTGACGTTGAAGCTGTGCAGTACCTTCTCAGTCCATATGCCGTTTGTTCCCGGAGTGAGTTCGAAGACGGTGCCCAGGCCGTAGGAGCCACCTTCGATCGTCGTACCGTAAAGGTTACCTTTCCCGTCGAAGATCAACCCGCCGTAAGGCCCCGTTCCGTCCTCTCCCCCCAAGAAGCTGTAAAGCACTTTCTCGGTCCAGCTTCCATTCGAGCCCGGGCTGAGTTCAAACACGGTTCCGCAACCGCATGTGGGCGATCCCCCGCCGTTGGTGGTGCCATAGAAATTGCCTTTGCTGTCAGCGATCAAGCCGGCGTATGGCGTGCCGCCATCCGCGCCGCCGGTGAAGATATAGAGTACTTTTTCTGTTTGGGCGCGCACGTTGGCTATAGCGGCCAGAGTGAATAACGTCAGTGATAGAAACAGCTTCATGGCAGCGGGGCAGGTTCGATTCATCGACGCTTCTCCTGACGGATTTAGTTGGGGGGCACCGGGGGAAGCTTACGTCTCTCAGCGGGCTAGAAATTTATCACAAAGCATTGCTAGGTTCAAACCCTTTCTGGGTGCGGCTTTTCGGCGGATAGCGTGGCCTGAAGCTACTGTTGATCCGAATGGGGCAAATGTAACGGCGCGACTGAGAGCCCGCGTCCTGTCCAGACCAGCCGAACAGCCAGTATTTAGAGTCAAAATCAACGTCAACGACAGCGGACAAGAGTGTCCGCTCCACACGGCTCACAGCCAGCCTTTGGTCCTCGCAATTCTTGAGGCTTCTACGCGGTTGCTGGCGCCCATTTTGCTGATTGCTTCCGAAAGATAATTTCGCACGGTGCCTTCGGAGAGGCCGAGTTCGGCGGCGATGTCCCCGCTCTGCATGCCTTCGCCAGCTAGACGAAGCACTTGGCGTTCGCGATCGGTGAGCGGATCCATTTCTGCCCAGGCTTCGGTTGCGAGGTCGGGATGGATGACGCGCAATCCCTGCTGCACGCGCCGAACCGCCTCGGCGAGTTCTTCGGCGCGCATGTCCTTTAGTAAATAACCCAAGGCCCCAGCTTCCATGGCGCGCCGCAGATATCCCGCGCGCGCGAAGGTCGTGAGAATAATAACGCGGGTGGTGGTGCGGCGCCGTTTTAGCTCGGCAGCGGCGTCGAGTCCGGTCATTAGCGGCATCTCGATGTCGGTGATAAGAACATCCGGTTTGTGCGCGAGAACCGACTCCAACGCTTCCTTGCCGTTGCGCACCTGCGCGATTACTGAGATATCGCCTTCGATCTCGAGCAGCGCAGCTAGCGCGCCGAGCACCATGCCCTGGTCTTCGGCGAGGACGACGCGAATGGTTTTGCGGCTCTCCTTCACGATCGGATTCAATTGGAACAGTCCTCGTTTTGCGGCGTGACTTGCTTTAGCGGAAGAGTAATCGTAAGCCGGGTGCCGGATCGAGAGTCGCGTTTGAGCGTCCCGCCGAGCATCTCGACGCGCTCTCGCATGCCCCGGAGTCCGTTGCCTTCATTTTGCAGGCTGCCCCGACCGTCGTCTTTAATTTCGAGGCAGCAGGAACCGTTCTTCTGCTCGAGTCGCAAACTGCAGGTTTGGGCGCGGGCATGGCGCACGACATTGGTGACGGCTTCCCGTACTGCGAGGGTGAGGACGCTCTCGTGCAGCGCCGGAAGAGTTATCTTAGCGGCTTGGCATTCTGCTTTTACCCCCGCGGTTTGGAGCGTCGACTTGGCTTGCGCGAGTTCGGCATCCAGGCTGCGGGTTCGATAGCCGCGAATAGCATCGCGAACCTCAGAAAGGGCCTGGCGGGAAATCTGTTCAACCTCGCGAATCTCATTGCCGGCGCGCTGAGGGTCGCGATCCATCAACTTCCCGGCGAGCTCGGACTTGAGAATGATCACAGAAAGTGTGTGGCCAAGAACGTCGTGCAGGTCGCGGGCGATACGCTCACGCTCGGCGACCTTCGCGAGATGCTCGATCTCTTCATTGGCCATGCGCAACTTGGCGAGAGCGCGGTTGCGTTGCGCGAAATAAATGTTGCTGCCGCCGACGACTACAGATAGTCCGCCGGCGTAAAAGAGAAACCAGCCGGACAAATGGAAGACTTGCATCTCAATCGCGGCTAACACGACAATCCCGGCCAGCAGGCCGACCGCCTTACGCTCGGTTTGCACGCAGAAAGGAACGAAGGCACAGGCAAAAACAAAGAACGTGGAGGCCCCGCCGTTGTAGGGGGCACATACCAGGCCGAGGACGACCATGCCCGCGATAAGCCACAGCGCACGCGGCCGCTCCAACCAGAACAACCCAAAATAAAGGAAGAGAAACAAGATGGTCGCGACGATGGTAAGCAACCAGATCTTCAAGCCCGAGTGGTCGAGAACCGGCTGAATGAAGAAGAAACAAAGATACGCAAGCCAGATGAATGGGGCCCAGCCGTTCGCCTTTTCGCGAGGCGAGAGATTGATGTTGCGCTCGAAGTCAGACGGCTTCCGCGTCCGCGCGGATTCGCCGGCAGCGGTTTCCTGGATTTCGGAGGCTGCATTGTCTGTATCGCTATCGTTCATTTCTTCGTCGGTAATCGATCCCTACGTCAGTAGCTATCTCTTGTTTCGCTATCTTCCAACAGTTCTATTCTCCACCCGCGGGTCAATGGCGGAGCGGCCGGCCTGGCAACGGGCGCTGGCGGTCAGCCAAACCACGATTGCGGCCGGAATTAAGAGTCCCAGCCAACGACCGCCGCTGTACAAGGCGACAATCCCCAAAAGCAGGAGCAGCGCTGCGAAGCACAGAGACTCATTGGACGTTGCCTTCATGACGACTCCTTTTACGTTCCTGACGGCGCACCACAAGCACACTTCGCTCGTCGCACAGTATTAGCCATACAACTTTCCCTGATCGCGCTGGAAACCGATGCGCGCCACGCCGAGACAGATCAGTGTAAAGGCCAAGAGCAATTCCCAGTGTGTCGCCGCAGACTCGTGGCGTCCCGCACCAACCACTCCCAGCGCCAGTTGTGACAAGTGATAAGGAGGGAGCGCCAGCGCGATCTGCCGCACTACTTTCGGCAGGAACATGTAAGGCACCCACAAGCCGCTGCAGAACGAGAGCGGCAGATAGAACATGTTGATCACAGCGGGAGCAGAGTTTGGCCCCGCAAAATATCCAATCGCCAGCCCCATGGCAGAAAACGGAAGGGATCCGGCAACCAGGGTTCCGAGCAGCGTGGCCATTTGCGCGAAAGGCAACCGCACTCCGCCGAAGCTGATGCCGAGCACCAGCAGCAGCGAGACAACGATAGCGCTGAAGATCATGCTGAGAATAACTTTGGCCGCGAAGTAAGCGAACGGAGGCATGGGGCTCGCGCGCTTCACCTGCAACCATCCCAAGCCGCGGTCGGCGGCCAGGCCGGACGCAGTCCCGAACAGCGATGCTCCCATCACGCCGAAAGTGCCGTAGGTCGCGATCAAGTAAGTTGGAACGCTGGTAGCGCCAATGTTTTCTTTGGAGTTCAGCACCAGACCGAACAGTACATAGAACATCAACGGAAAGCTGATAACCGACGCTGTGTAGACGCGTAGACGAAGATTCTTGAGAAACTCGTACTTCGCTTCCTTCAGGTAGATTTCGGCGGTGTGGCTCGCCGAACGCTCAGTCCCGATGTTGCTCAATGCCGCTGCCGTAGCGGTGCTCATTTCAGTTCCCTCGCTTTTGGAAATGCCGTTCAATACGTGATGGATCCGCGCATGATGATTCAATTCTGGCGATCTACCTTCTGCCCGTTGTCTTGTGTGAGCGCCAGGAATGCCTCTTCCAAGCCAGCGCTCGCAATCTCGAGCGCCGAGAGCGATGCGTCGCGGGCCAGCAGTGCGCGCACAACAGGTTCGGCTTCTCTGGCCTGGATCTCGACCGCCTCGCGATCCTGCCGGACATCGGTGACGCCAGGAATCTGCAGAATGTTCGCCAGCCGGAGCGATGTAATGCAGCGGATGCGTTTGCCGCTGGTCTGCGCCTTGATTTCTGCGGGCGTGCCCTCGGCAATAATCTCGCCCTGATTGATCACGGCGATGCGGTCGGCGAGCGCGTCGGCTTCTTCCAGATAATGCGTGGTAAGAAGCACCGTCTTGCCGCAATCGACCAAGCGGCGGATTTCTTCCCATAGAGTGCGCCGGGCTTCGACATCAAGTCCCACAGTCGGTTCGTCGAGAAACAATAGGTCCGGGTTACCGCAGATGGCCAGCGCAAATAAGGTTCGCTGTCTCTGGCCTCCAGAAAGATCGCCGAATTTTCGATCGCGCAATTTCTCCAGGCCGGCTGCAGCAAGTACATCCTCGAGAGGCAACGGGTTGGTGTAATAACTGGAGAACAAATCAATATGCTCACGCACGCGTAGTGTTTCCGGCACGCGGCCCACTTGCAGCATCGCACCGGTGCGGAGGCGATTCTGCGGATTGGTTGGATCTCCGCTGAACACGCGGGCCTTGCCAGAATTAGGCTGGATAAGACCAAGCAGCAGCTTCACCGCGGTAGTCTTGCCTGCGCCGTTGGGACCGAGCAAGGCAACGACCTCGCCGGCTCGCACCGAAAAATTTACGTTGCATAAGGCGCGAACCTTTTCATAATTCTTGCTGACAGCTTCGAGACTTGCAACAACAGTTCCTGCATTCGCCTGCAGCTCGCTTTGTGAGTATTCCGTAGTTGCAATCATATTGGCCATCCCTAGTTGACTTGTGCTTGCCCGGTGATCTTGCCGACCGTTTCTATTTGTTGGTGAATGCATCATCGCGGAATGCGCGGGGCCGCGCCAGTGGAGTTCATCACGCGCTCAGCGTGACAAATGTCATGAGAGCGAAGCAGCATTTCGAGATAAAATTGCGCCAGAAAGACCGAAATTCCCACATCGGGAACAACTGCCAAAGACGGCATTTTTTGCTATTTCGAGGTTTGCTTGTTACGAAATCCGAACAGTGTTCGCCGCCCGAACGGGTTCTAGAACTTCTCACAAGCAGGCCAGCACTTTGCCGCCAAGCCCGTAAATCATAGAAAACACATATAGTAATGTCTGTTCCGAATTCGTAACAAAACTGGCACTGGAAAACTTTCTCATAAATTCATGAACACAAATCCGTGCATCCTGCTATGATGTGCGGCACTTCGGATATTCAGTCTTGGGTTCTATGGAGAGATTATCCATGTTGCCGGCCGGTAAGAGTCTTCGTACATTGCGCGAGAAGCTCGGCCTGACCATGCGCGATATTGAAACATCCAGCGCCCGCATGGCCGAGAAATACCGTAACGAGGAATTCTCAATTCCTCCCAGCCGTTTGTCGGATATTGAGACCAAGGGAGTCTTGCCCAGCATTTTCCGTCTTTATACTTTGGCCGTGATCTATCGTCGCGACCTGCGGGAATTGCTGACGTGGTACGGCGTTGACATGAACAATATCGCCGCGGATCTTGGTCTGGTTTCCCCGCCGAAGTCGCACGTTTCCGAAGCTCTTCTTGGATTGTCTTCGGTGCAAGTTCCAATCCGCATGGACCCGGGCTTCGACGAACAACGCACCAGCAATTTAGGACGCATGGTCGAGCGCTGGGGTCTGGTCCCGTTGTCCTATCTCGCGAAGTTTGCTACCAGCGAGTTCACATACGGCTACATCGGCAACCAGGATTTCACCATGTATCCGATTCTTCCTCCCGGCAGTTTTATCCAAGTCGATGAGACCCGAACCAAAGTGTTGGAGGGATCGTGGCGTTCAGAATATGAGCGCCCTATCTATTTCGTGGAAACTCGCGAAGGGCACACCTGCTGCTGGTGCAGCATGCGTCGCGAAGATGTCATCCTGCAGCCGCATCCGCTGTCGCCGGTTCCAGTGCGGGTGCTGCGCCATCCGCAGGAAGCGGAGATTATTGGCCAGGTTGTGGGAGTTGCGATGAAGCTGACGGAATGGCAGCCGGTGGGTTCTTCTTCAGGCTCGAAAGGGCAACCAACACTGAATTAAGGTGACTCGCGGAGGCCGCGTCTTCAGGGGATGGGAGCAGTTCGCTGCCCTGTTCGCGCATCCCTTCTACATAAGCTTGTTCGGTTTTCTGGCTACCCCGGCTGGACTCCTGTAAATCGTTCTCCAGTTCCGCGATCGGCGTGCGCAGCACATCGGACAATACTTCCGCGTGAGCCGCCTTCAGGGCGCGGTCGGAAGATTCCTCGCCGTGTACCAGAGACAATCCCCAATGATGGTAGCCGCCTCCGCGCCGCCGGAGAGAAGCCAGGTAGTCCAGCTTTGCCAGCAAGCCGGAAATCGTGCCCAGCGTCGTTTCTCGTAAATCTTGTAAAGCCGATTTCAGCGTCACGGTTTTGTTTACGGCCTATTGAAATGAATGGCTGAGCGATTACAGTACTTAAGAACAGACCAAAAGTATCACGGTCAGACCTCGGCACCAATGGGAAAAAGGTGCTACCGCGCGCACGAAGTTCCTATACGGGCAATGATTTTCTTGCAGCGCCGAAACGAGAAGGGTATAGTGCAAGGCTGTCGCCATGCTGTATCCGCATTCACTTCTGTGGCATTACCTGTGGGTTGGATCCGATGTCCTGCTGCTAGTTCTCGCTTTGCTTACTTGGCGCCGCCTTAATAAGCTCTTCCCTGCGTTCTTCCTCTATCTGGTTTTTGAGGGGATGCAGGGGCTTACGCTTTACGTCATGGACCTTGCGCCCCGGGGCGTCGTCAGCGCAGATCTTTACTGGCGCACCGACATCGTCTTACTAGTGATGGAAGTGGTGGTGAAGCTGGCGGTTATTCGAGAAATATTCTCCGGCCTTGTGAGTTCGCGGCCCTCGGTGGCCCGAACTGGAAAGTATCTGGTCGTTTCTGTGGGACTGGTGCTCTTGGCACTTGCTGCGGTGGCTGGGGCCCATGCCCCGGCTGTCCCCAATCAAGCCCCCTCGTCCGTCCGCCTTGTGGCGCACTATCAGGTGCTGGAGCAAGCGATCTACCTCGTCGAGGCTGGCTTGCTGTTGTTTATTTATCTCTTCGCGGCGTACCATCATTTGATCTGGAGCAGGCAGCAGCACGGTATCGCCTTAGGCTTGAGCATCTCGGCGTGCGTTGGGCTAGGCGTCTTCGCGATCTATGCTACTCGGATTGTCTTCCCGGGGCTCCGTCTCCTTGATTTCTTCAACACGACCACATACCACGTTTGCGTTCTTCTCTGGTTCTACTACCTGCTATCGTCGGCACACCTTAGCCCTGCCTCAATCAATAATGGGATTTCACCTGAAAGGAAAACAGATGAGCCGATTCGCCGAGATGGGCAAAGACTTGAGCCAACGCGACTTCTGGCGCGTCTCTAGAAGTTAACCTTGAAAGTTTGTTACGAATTCCGGAAAAACTACGGCCTGTAATTACCTAGCAACCGATGGGTAGAGGATGAAAATATCACGGTTGGTTGTTTCAAACAAGGAGAAAACTAACCGTGAAACGTGTGCTACTTGTTGTGGCAGTAGCCCTTATGTTCGTCAACACTTTGGTAGTTCCCACCGTTGCCCATGCCGACGGCGGGCCCGGCGGCTACGGAACTGGCGGTAGACCCTAGGACCTTCCGTCGCGTTACGAAAACCGAACGTCCGTGCGATTGATATTGCCGCCTCCAGCGGGTCGAGGTATAGTGTTGCGCCACGACCATGCTGCAGCCGCATTCATTGCTTTGGCACTACCTTTGGCTAGGACCACAAGTTCTGCAGGCGACGCTTGTTGTGTTCCTCTGGCGGCGCGGGATCCACAAGCTTTTCCCATTCTTCGTTGCCTACCTGACCTTCGGGGCAATTGAGCAATTTACCCTTTATACGATGGACGTTGTCCCATTGGGAAGCGTTGAGGCCTTCTGGCAGGCCTTTTTTGCCGGTGCAGTTATTGAAGGAGCCATCAAGTTTGCGGTAATTGGGGAATTGTTTTTTCATCTCCTCCGATCCCGTCCGGCGATCGCCAAGGTTGGCAGCCGCCTGATTAGCGGCGTTGGCGCCACCGTCTTGTTGCTGGCCGTTGCGGCTGCGGCTTATACGCCGGTCGTGCACCGGCCTCTTATTTCGATTTCCCGTGCATACGTTCTTTTGCAGAGTTCATACGTGGTCGACTGCGGGCTGGCGCTGTTCCTGTTTCTCTTCGCCGCGCATTTTAAATTGATTTGGAATCATCAGGCCTTCGGAATCGCCCTCGGTCTAGGCGTCGTCTGGTGCGAGCACATGGCTGTCTGGGCCCTTAATGCTAGCGGGGCTTGGCTCGACAAGAGTGCCCTTCTCGACTTCCTCAACATGGCCACGTACCACGTTTGTGTCCTGATCTGGTTTTACTACCTCCTGGTCCCCGAAAAAGTTGCCATTACGTCTGCGGTTTCGTTGCCTGAGAATAATCTCGATATTTGGAACCGGGAATTGGAGCGCCTTCTACAACAATGATTCTGGCCATAGTTCTTGTCATCGCTGCCATAGTGGCGTTAGGAACCATCCTGCGCCTCGCTTTAACCCAACACCTGCAGGTCTCCCGAGAAAGAGCTGGGCAGGTAGGGTCGATCCGTCCAATCGACATCGAAGCTTTTCGTAATTTAGTTGACTCTGCCGAAGACGAATACCTGCGTCGGAGGCTTTCGCCCGCCGAGTTCCGTGCGGTCCGCCGCACGCGTTTGCGCGCCATGGCTGCTTATGTTCAGGCATTCAGTGAAAATGCCGCGGTGTTGGTGCGCGTGGGCGAATTGGCCATGGCCAGCGGCGATCCGCATATTGCCGAGGCTTCCCAGCAACTGGTGAACGACGCGCTGCTGTTGCGTCGCAACGCCACCGTGGCGCTTGCCCGAATCTACTTCGCATTAGCTTGGCCGTATTCGAGTTTTGCCGCGGTCCGTGTGGTCGACCGTTATGAGCGGCTAAGCGGCTCGGCCATGCTGCTGGGCAGGTTGCAGAATCCAGCCATTGCAGTTCGTCTTTCCGCCCCGCGCGCCAGGTGACATCCGTCACAGACGCGAGAGCGGGATGTGTGCCATTCTTGCGCCCGGCGTCGCCGTGACTCTTGCGGCCATGCGGGGTAACTCGGCCATCACCCCGCCTCATTCCTGCCTTGTTTTCGGCACCGTCTGTGGTGTACAAACCAGCGGGGAGTTGCCACCCCAGAAAAAATTGCGCGCGTTTCTGCCATCCGACGCCGCAACTATTTCGGCACCGCGAAGTGCCGAGTCGAGGGAGACTCATGGTCCGAAATATGACTCGCAATAAAATCGTCCGAAATATGATCCGCAATATGAAAACTTTCTCCGCCGCAATCTCAGTGTTCGTCCTGCTCTCCGCCATCGCCTTCGGCCAGGGAGGTGTCGCCACCGGCGATCTCCACGTATCGGTAAAGGATCCCAAGGGAAATGTTGTTGCCAATGCGAAGGTCACGGTAAGCGACATTGCCAAAGGCCTGGAACGCACTGCTACCGGCGACAGCGAGGGCGGCTACAGCGTTCGATTGCTGCCACCGGGAACGTATACCGTCACCGTGGAAGCGCCAGGTTTCGGCAAGGTCGAGGCGAGAGACGTGAGCATCACCGTGGGTGGAGTTGTGGAGCTTCCAGTGGCGCTTGCGGTCGCAACAAGCAAAGAAGTAGTCGAAGTCACCTCGCAAGCTGAATTGGTGGAAACCTCGCGCACGTCAACAACCGACACGATTGGACAGCGGCGCATCGATAATCTCCCCATCAACGGCCGCAACTACATCAATTTCACGCTGACCGATTCGCAAGTGGTGCGCGACAATTCGCCGTTCCTTGGCGCCGCACCCACTTCCGGACTCAACATCAGCGGTCAGCGTGCGCGCTCGAATCTCGTCAACGTAGACGGCGCCGATGCCACCGACAATTCAACCAATGGCGTGCGCTCCACGGTTTCTCAGGAGGCGGTTCAGGAGTTTCAGATCGTCACCAACGGCTACGCGCCGGAGTATGGCCGGGCCTCGGGCGGCGTAGTTAACATCATTACTCGCTCGGGATCGAACGATTTTCACGGCGACGTCTTTGGCTATCTGCGCAACCGCAACTTCCAGGCTGTAAATCCGTTCAGCACGGTTCCGAATCCGGCTTACACTCGCGTGCAAGCCGGCGCTGCTTTCGGTGGGCCGATCAAGAAGGACAAGACTTACTTTTATTTTTCCTATGAAATCACGCGACGCCACGAGACAGGATTCTCCAGCATCGGGCAGAACAATTTCGGTCTCGTCCCGTTCGACACGTCACAGGTTGGGTTACCATTCGGAACCCTGCAGCTGACTCCCGCGCAGGTTGGTTTTTTCACCAATCCCGCGACGCTTGCGGCGGAGGCAGATCCCACATTTCTGGCGGGTGTGGAAAAGTATGCTGTGCTTACCGGTGCATCCTCAGGCCAAGCCATCCAGGGGGTTTGGCCAAGCCAGTTGGTATTAGGCGCAACTGGAGGTTTGCTCAACACCTGGGCCGGGTTTCCGACTACGTGCTCACCAGGGAGCGCATGTGCTCCGGTACCAGCCTCCTATGTGACCTTGGCATCGCAAGTGGGGAATTTTCCGGTCTTCGAGGGAACCAGCCTCTACTCGCTACGTCTCGACCACAATGTCAGCAACAATAACCGATTGACCTTGCGGGTCAACGTAAGTCCAAGCACGGTCACGGGGCTCGAGGGCAGCGGAGAAGACCAGCCCTTCGGGCAGAACGCCTACTCGCGCACTTCCGAGCAGACCTATCGCGATGTCACCGGCGTGGTGAAAGACACCTGGACGATCGGCAACAACAAAGTAAACGAATTTACCTTTCAGTATGCACGCCGCGGACTTTCTTATTTCTATAACACCCAGATTGCTTCGGGAGCAGACCCTGCGGTAAACATTCCCGGCTTCGCCTATTTTGGCCGGGAGCCTTACTCCTACATTCAGCGCGTGGAGCAGCGCTACCAGTTCAGCGACAACTTTTCCTGGACCATCGGCCGGCACAATACCAAATTCGGCGCCGACCTCAACTACCTGCCGCTCACCGCCACTTTCACTGTCAACTACGGAGGAAACTACGACTTCGGAAGTTTCAGCTCCGCGCAGTTGGGTTTCGTTTCTCCCATCCCGAACGATCCTTTTCCGGTGCTGTCGGCAGTACAAGCCTATGGAGCCGGCCTGCCCGGGGATTATGATCAGGGCTTGGGTAATCCCAGCGACACTTTTCACAATATTCCCATCGGAGCCTTCTGGCAGGATTCGTGGCGCGTAAGCCCGAAGCTCACATTGAATTATGGCGTGCGTTACGACGTCGAGATTCCTCCAACCTTCAAGTCACCGACTTCTCTGGCGTTGGCCGGGTACAACTTCCTCGGCTTGCAGAAGGGAATTCAGACAGACACGAACAACATCCAGCCGCGCGTTGGAGTGGCATGGGATCCCAAGGGCGACGGGAAAATGGTGGTGCGCTCTTCCTATGGTCTTTTCTATGACCACCCGCTGCTGGGACTGTATTTTCTGGGAGACGCTTCGGACGGTTCCACCAGCGGCCAAGTGGCATTCGGTGGCACGGGCTTCTGCAGCGGAGACGGAAATCCCTCCAATCTGAATGCGTTCACAATTTTCCAGGGTCTGGTGAACCAGCCCGGCTGCGCGCCGTCGTTATCTCCGACCGGCAACGCCAACCTCGGCTACTTGCCCAACCAGCAGCGCTTTCAGGCGTTGAACTTTCCTCAATCGGAGTTCCTCAATCAGAACTATTTGAATCCTGCGACATTCCTGCCTTTGGTGTTTCAGCCATTTGGCTATCCCCAGGGCAAGAACTTCGTTTACGCCTATGCGCAGCAGGCCAATCTCAGCATCGAACGCGACCTGGGTAACGGTTTCGATTTCAATCTAACTTATAACTTCAACGCGGGACGCCATCTCAATCGCCCCATCAATGCCAACGCCCAGCGTGGCGATCTTCTGGTGGCAAACTGGCTGGCAGCGCAAGGCGACCCGAATTCCAACTCAGCGTTCGGACCGTTAGCGGTTGGCAGTGGAGCGCTACCCTGCAACGTGAACCCGAGCAACGGGAAGCCCTGGGTGTCGGCTGCGCTGATGAATTTTTTTC
The DNA here is from genome assembly GCA_963808195.1 of uncultured Acidobacteriaceae bacterium. Lineage (GTDB taxonomy): Bacteria > Acidobacteriota > Terriglobia > Terriglobales > Acidobacteriaceae > Sulfotelmatobacter. The sequence goes on from CAWEEW010000016.1 coordinate 365,642, forward strand.
GCCCCAGTGGCTTGAACGCCTCGATCGCCGACGCTTTGATTGCTGCCGGTGGCGGAGCTTGCGTGACCGCATTGGCCCCTGCTGTCCTGCGGTATTTAAACGCATCGGGATTCAGCACCGCGGGCTTCAACACGGCATGCAATCCGGCAACGCTCGCGAATTGCATCCCGTTCGGCGACATGGACGCCAACTACTCGAGTGGCAGCTCCGCCTACCACGGTCTTAGCGCAAACTTGCGCAAACGCTTCGGAAATCACTACGAATTCCTTGCGTCTTACACTTGGTCGCATGCCATCGACGACTCCACCGACTTGCAGTCCACGCTGACTCCTCAGGATAGTTATTATCCCGGCCTAGACCGTTCGAACTCGCTCTTCGACCAGCGTCACCGCTTCGTTTTTAGCGGCGTTTATCAAAGCGGCAAGCTTGGCGGCAGTGGCTTTGTCGGAAAGTTTTTCAGCAACTGGACGGTCGCACCTTTGATCGATATCAATTCGGGCCGGCCCTTCAACATTATTACCGGGAACGGAGACAACCTTCAGGAATCGGCTCTCACGGGCCGCCCGAATACCTTCGTCAACGCGGCATGCACAGCCCAGGGTTTTCCGGCGGTCCCCTCGAAGTTTTCGCCGACTGGAGTATTTCAGGAACCCTGCCTCGCGGACTTCAACGGCACGCTGCTTTCGCTCGATGGCAACCTGGGCCGCAACGCCGGCCACACTCCCTATACACTCTTCGACGATCTGCGCGTCTCCAGGAAAATTTATTTCAGCGAGCGTTTCAACATGGACTTGATCGCCGACATGTTCAACATCGCCAACCGTAACAACGTAGCCGCGGTGAGTCCTCTCTTCAACAATGCGGGGCAGGCAACCGCAGCGTATGATCCTCGGCAGTTTCAGTTTGCGATGAAGCTTTACTGGTAGGGAGCGCGGCATCTTTGTAAGGAGATCCGCGTCGAGGACTCGAGGCCGGGACTCTGCCTTCCTGAGTGTTACACTTTTCTTTCACTCATCCTTGGCGCTTGCCGGAGTTCGTTTCCCATGTTCCAACCCCATACGCCCACTGCGCGGACACGTGTGGTCCGCGAGGCTGAGCGCGCTGTCTATGACCGCGAAACCGCGTATCGCATTCTCGACGAAGCTTTCCTCTGCCACGTCGGCTTCGTCGCCGACGGACAACCCTTCGTCATACCCACTTCCTTCGGACGCAAAAACGACCGGCTCTACATTCATGGTTCCGCAGCCAGCCGCATGTTGCGGCAGATGAAAGAAGGCGTGCCGGTCTGCGTCACCGTCACCCTGCTCGACGGACTGGTTCTCGCCCGCTCGATCTTCAATCACTCGATGAATTACCGCTCGGTAGTCGTGTTGGGAAAAGCGACGCTTGTGGAGGATCCACAGGAAAAACTCGAGGCCCTTCGCCTTCTCTCCGAACACATCATTCCGGGCCGCTGGGCCGACGCGCGCCAGCCCAACGAACGCGAACTCAAAGCAACATCGGTTCTGCGTCTGCCGATTGAAGAATTCTCTGCCAAGGTGCGCACAGGCCCGCCAATCGACGATGAAGAAGATTATTCTTTTCCCACCTGGGCGGGAGTGGTTCCGATAGAAATGAAGATAGGGTCGCCGATTGACGATGAGCGTCTTGTATCCGGGCAGACCCCGCCCGAATACGCACGCAGCTACTCGCGTAAGAGCTAGTGGAGCAAGACGGCTACATCGTCCAAGTGTTTGACTTCATTGGTAAAGAGCGATATCATTACTGTAAGGAATACTAGTAAAGATGGCTCCATCCAGCACAATCAGCAGCAAAGGTCAGATCACAGTTCCGCAAGAGATTCGTAAACGCCTTGGACTGCGGACCGGTGATCGCGTTGAGTTTGTTGTGGAAGATGGCCGCACTGTGATCCGCCCGGCCCGCTCGGAAGACAATCCCTTCAAGAAGCTCATTGGGCTGGCTCCCCCGTTCCCCGGCGGAGAAAAAGGGATCAAGGCTTGGATCGACGACATGCGCAGCGATAAAGACTACGAATGAGGACTGCTCTGGACACCAACATCCTCTCTCCCGTCTTGTCGGGAGCGCCCGAGAGCGAAGAGATCATCGTCCAGTTGTTAACAGTTCGCTCTGAAGGAGCCCTAGTTATAAGCGGTCCCGTCTTCGTTGAGCTTTCGGCAGTCCCCGGCATTAATTTCGAGCGCACCGAAGAGACCCTGAGGGAAATTCCAGTCGCGATTGATTTCGATCTCGGAGAAGATGTCTGGCGGTTGGTGGCGAACAGGTTTTCAGCCTATGCCAGTCGGCGCCGCCGGTCCGGCGGCGGGCAGACGAAGCGTCTGCTGGCGGACTTCGTAATTGCCTCGCATGCGCTGCTGCAAGCCGATCGGCTCATGACCCGTGACGCCAGCCGCTACGCTCAGGACTTCCCCAGTCTGCGTCTGATTTGAGGGAATGTAAAGACAGCCGCCCCCGGCTGTCTATCGAGCGGAGCTCGATGTCTTGTTGCCTTCGTCGTTACGGAATCAGCAGTAGCTTCCCTGCGATCTTCCGCGCTTCCATATCGCGATGCGCCTGCGGCGCTTCCGCCAGCGGATACGTCTTCGCAATCCGCAGTTTCAGTTTGCCGTCCGCGATCATACCGAAGAGAGCGCTGGTGCGGGCCAGCAGTTCTTCGCGGGTCGCGGTGAAGTGCGCCAGCGTGGTCCGCGCCATGTAGAGCGACCCTTTCTCCGACAACTTTGCCGGATCCACGAGCGGCACCGGCCCGCTCGACATGCCATAGAGCACGAGCATGCCACGCAGCCGCATCACGTTCAGATTCTTTTCGAACGTCGCTCTGCCCACACCGTCGTAAACTAAGTCCACGCCCTTGCCGTCCGTCAACCGCTTCACTTCCGGTTCAAAATCCTGGCGCGTAAAGACGATGACTTCATCCGCTCCCGCTTCACGCGCCAGAGCAGCTTTTTCTTCACTCGAAACCGTGCCAATCACGCGTGCGCCAATCACGTGCGCCATCTGCACCAGCAGCAGACCCACTCCGCCGGCAGCCGCATGGACCAGGGCCGTTTCACCGGCCTTTAGCTTGTGCGCGTCGTTCACCAAGTAGTGCGCCGTCAGCCCGTGAACCATCGCCGCCGCCGCTTGCTCATCGGTGATCGCATCTGGCACCGGCACCAGATGCTCCTCGGGCGATACTACGTACTCCGCATAAGAACCCAACGCGCCGCTCCATGCCACACGGTCGCCGACTTTGACCGTTTTGACCTGATCGCCGACAGCCGTCAACACTCCCGCGCCTTCTTGCCCCGGGATAAACGGCAGCACAGCCCGGAGTCTACCATCGCGGATTTGGCCATCAAGCGAGTTCACGCCGGCAACCGTGACCCTCACCAAGGCTTCCGTCGGTTTCTGCTGAGGGACGGGAACCTCGACCAGTTCCATCACCTCCGGCCCGCCCTGACGTCCCACACGGATTGCTTTCATCAATCTCCTTGGGTCTTGGGTGTCAGGTCTTGGGTGTCAGGTCTTGGGTATCAGGTCTTGGGTGTTAAGCCTTCGGCTCTGGCCTCGCCACCAAGGCACCTTCCAAGCAAGGCGAAGTCTAAGCGACGGATCGTATCAGGGGTTGTTATTAGGCCATCATTTCAGACCATGCCGCCCATCGCGGCTCACTGAACGGTACTACGTTCCTACGGGATCAGCAGCAGCTTCCCGGTAGTTTTTCGTCCTTCCAAATCGCGATGCGCCCGCGGCGCCTCGACCAGCGGATAGGTGTGCTCGATGCGCAACTTGAGCTTTCCATCAGCCATCATGCCAAACACCGCACTCGACCGCGCCACTAATTCTTCTCGAGTCGCAATGTAATTGATCAGCGTGGGCCGGGTCACGTAGAGCGACCCCTTTTGTGACAACACAATCAGATCAAACGGCGGCACCGCACCGCTCGACCCGCCAAACAACACCATCATCCCGCGCGGCCGCAAAGTGTTCAGCCCTTTCTCGAACGTCGTCTTGCCCACCGAGTCATACACCACGTCCACGCCTTTGCCCCCGGTAAGGCGCTTAGTTTCAGCTTCGAAATCGGCTTGTGTGTAGAGGATCACCTCGTCCGCCCCGGCTCCGCGTGCCAGCTTCGCTTTCTCGTCGGTGGAAACCGTGGCGATCACACGAGCGCCGATGTTGTGCGCCATCTGCACCAGCAGCAGCCCCACTCCACCAGCGGCGGCGTGAATCAGAGCCGTCTCGCCTTTCTTCAACGGATACGTATCGTGCGAGACATAATGCGCCGTCATGCCCTGCAACATCGCAGCGGCAGCCTGCTGATCGGTCACTCCCCATGGAATCTGCACCAATCGATCGGCCGGCACGGCAGCATATTCCGTATACGACCCCTGCACCGAGGTCCACGCCACACGGTCCCCTACCTTCACCGATTTCGCGTCCGCTCCTACTGCCGTCACTACGCCTGCACCTTCCTGTCCCGGAGTAACTGGCAATGGCGCCTTATAACGTCCCTCGCGGACGTAGCAATCGATGAAGTTCACTCCCGAAGCGCTCAGCTTCACCACCGCTTCATTCGCCTTCGGCTGCGGAACGGGCAGTTCCACAACTTCCATCGCTTCCGGCCCGCCGACTTGTTTGACTTGAATGGCTTTCATGATTTCCTTGGATTCCCGACTCAGAATAAAAGATTCCGGGTTTGTGACTTCCAGGTCACAGGTCACAGGTCACAGGTCACAGGTCACAGGTCACAGGTCACAGAAAAGATAAAACTGGATGCGCGTGCGCGTCAACCTTCCAACGGCGGTACCCCAGCATCAACTACGCGCTGATTTTAACGACAAGTCAGGACAGAGCTGGCAAACTTTCTCTCTGTTAAACTTGCCAGTCCGCTCAGGAACCCTTCGTCATGGCCGAGAAAAAACCGCAGACTTTCGCCAACCATGCACGTCTTGATCCACCGTTTCACTTTTTCGCATTGCCGGTCTTCGGCCTCGCGATGATCGGCGGGCTCGTCCATCTCATTTGGCATCCGAGTTGGCATTCGGCCGCGTTCTTTGTGATCTCACTGGCCGCGCTGGTTACGCTCAACAAAAGCCGGCTGTACGCCCTCCGGGTTCAGGATCGCGTAATCCGCCTCGAAGAGCGGCTTCGGATGGCCACGCTTCTTCCCGAGCCGCTGCGCTCGCGGATTCCGGAATTTACCGAACGACAACTGATCGCGCTGCGTTTCGCCTCGGATGCGGAACTCCCCACCCTGGCGGGCCGGGCACTTTCTGAAAACCTTTCCCCGGCTGACATTAAGAAGGCGATTCAAGTTTGGCGTCCCGACTACTGGCGCGTGTGACAGCTCGAAATCGCTGCAATCCCCATCTGCTGGCCGAGTCTGGCGGCCAAAATCTCGCGATCCGCGAGAAACCTTTTTCACCGATTCTGCCGTCTCAAGCATGAGATTGCTCGGCTCGAGGTAACCATTTGAGAGGTCTCTAACGTAACTGTTTGAATTCACTTTCGGTCGTTGACCCGGGACCGACCGCAAGGTACGATTTTTGATAGAATTCACCCGGCTTTAACGAACAAGGACCTATCCGTATCTCACAGAGAAATATGCGAGTTGCGAAACTCCAAGTACGGATCGCAGGGCTGGCATGCATAGCTCTGGCAGCTTGCTCCTGTCAGACGGCACAAAAGCCCGTCAGCTTGCTGCCACCGAAGAGTGCTCCGGTGTTGACGGCGGCCACGGCAGCCCCGGCTCCGCAGCATGCCCTGTCGGCGTCGGCTGAACCGGCGCCCGCTCAAGAGGTCACTCCAAGCCAGGCGCAGATCGAAGATCAAATTCCGTCGGCCATGGAGAAAGTGGAGAAAACAGAGTTCCAGCCCACGCCGGACGCTTCTGACGCGGTTGCAGATCTGGTTTCCAAAGTGGAGGCGGATTTTCAAGCTGGCTTGGCCGATTACCAGGCGGGACGCAAGGACGCTGCCAAGCAGGAGTTCGACAACGCCTTCAACGCCTTATTAGAAAGCAATCTCGACATTCGCTCCGACAATCGGCTGGCAAAAGAATTTGACCGTGTGGTGGACGGCATCAATCGCCTAGATCTTGGCGATTTGACCACCGATTCCGAAGGACAAAAGGCAGAGCCTGCGCCCATCGACGAAACCAACGGCATCGTGCCAGCAGCCGATCCCAATGTAAAAGCGAAGGCGCAAGCGGAAATCAAATCGACCCACTCCGACCTCCCGTTGATGATGACCGATCAGGTTGCGGGATACATCAGTTATTTCTCCAATCGTGGACGCGGCACTTTCGAGCGTGCCTTTGCCCGCTCCGGCCGCTACCACGACATGATGGTTTCAATTCTGAAGCAGGAAGGCGTTCCGCAGGATTTGATCTACCTGGCTCAAGCCGAATCCGGATTCCAGCCAACCGCCGTTTCTCGTGCCGGCGCCCGAGGCATTTGGCAATTCATGCGCAGCCGCGGCCGTGGTTATGGCTTGCAGCACAGCTTGTGGGTCGATGATCGCCAGGACCCAGAAAAATCCACTCGCGCCGCCGCCCGCCATCTGAAAGATCTTTACGCCCAGTTTGGCGACTGGTATCTCGCCATGGCCGCCTATAACTCCGGCCCAGGCACCGTACAAGCCGCCGTCCGCCGTACCGGGTACGCCGATTTCTGGGAGCTTTACCGCCGCAACGTTCTTCCCAAAGAAACGCGCAACTATGTTCCCATCATCCTAGCCGTCACCATTGTGACCAAGAATCTTTCACACTATGGTTTTGACGACGTTTCGATGGACGATGCGCTGGTCTCTGACAAGGTGACCATCAACTACCCCGTGGATTTGCGCCTAGTCGCTGATTGCGTCGACTCGACTCCAGCCCAGTTGCAGCAGCTAAATCCAGGTCTTTTGCGGCTAAGCACGCCAAGAGAAGGCGCATTCGAACTGCATCTGCCTGCCGGGGCGAAAGAACAATATCAAACCACCATCGCCGCGATTCCGACAGGGATGCGCCTGTGGTGGCGCTATCCCACAGTACATTCTGGCGAAACGTTGGCCTCGCTTGCCAGGACCTATCACCTGACTGCGAAGTCCATTGCCGAAGCCAACCACCTCGAGGGATCGCAGCTCGAGGCCGATGCCAGAGTCGTAATTCCGATCGCGCCCAGCAAACATCCGCTTAGCGAAAATGCCACCTACTCCCGCCGGATCATGCGCTATAAGGTTCGCAAGGGAGACACGGTTGAAACCGTCGCCGAGAATTTCGGCGTACCGGCTCTGATGGTCCGCCGCTGGAACGGCCTGCGCAGCAATAGTCTCCATGGACGCACCGTTCTCGCCCTGCACGTCCCAGTCAGCCCCAACAGCGAAACCGCTTCAACCGCGCCGGCCACGCGCACCCACAAACCCGTTCAAATCGCCACTACAAAAGTTCCCGCAAGCCGCTCAGCCAAAGCCAGCGAAGATTCTTCAGACGAAAACGAGTCAGATCAGGCCAGCGTTCTACGCCACAAAGTAAAATCGGGCGAGACCTTCTACTCGATCGCCACTACGTACAAGACTACTGTCGCTGCCCTGAAGCGCAACAACAGCAACGTCGCGACTCTGCGCCCCGGCATGATTCTGATCGTGCAGCCCCGTCAATAACCTCCGCTTATAAACTTCTTAACTGCAGTGCCTGAAGTTGTGGCTCCGAATTATGCGCTTGAATCGTGGCCTTGGGAGTAAGATCGTTCTATGAACAAGGTCCAACGACAACTCCTCCAGACCCGGTTCGTTCTTATCGCTGTAGCTTTAGTTCTCGTCGGCCTGGCCATGGGCGTTCATCAGCTGATCCGCTAGCGCAGCCTCGACGCGATACACGCATTGAGCCGGCCTCCTGCACCTCAGGTCCAGCCTGTTTTTAACGCGTAATTAACCTCGCTGTAACTTGCTATTAATTCTTCACTGCTAGTTCTGGAAAAGCTTCTCAATATCCTCCAAGGAGTAACCATGAATTCCACTCGCAGACTTCGCGTCGGCGTGTCTCTTTTGGCTCTAATGCTGGCCGCCGCGGCAGCATCCGCTCAGACTTCCAGCACCAACCCCATCCAGCGCGTCCTGCTCATCAGCATCGACGGAATGCACGCGGTTGACTTCCTGAATTGCGCCAACGGCATCACCACCGCCAACAACGGCCAACCCTATTGCCCGTCGATTGCTGCTCTCAGCACAACGGGAATCAACTACGTTTCCGCCAGCACTTCGAAACCTTCGGATTCCTTCCCTGGCCTCACCGCCATCGTCACCGGAGGAAGCCCGGCCTTCACCGGGGTTTATTACGACGTGGCCTATTCCAGGAGTTACTCCGCTCCCGCGCAAACCACCAGCAACGGCCTCGGTGCTGGCCCCTGCACCCCCTTTGGCGCACCAACCGGAACAACCACGGAGTATGAAGAAGGCATTGACATCGACAAGACGAAAGTGAACGGCGGCGCTCCCGGCGCGGCGCTCACCGACGGCGGCCTCGCCTCCATCGATTCCGCGCGGCTGGTTCGCAACCCCAGCACTGGCTGCAAGCCCGTCTTCCCGTGGGATTTCGTCCGCGCCAACAGCATTTTTAGCGTGATTCACGCCGCTGGCGGATATGCAGCCTGGTCCGACAAGCACCCCGCATACGCCTCCGTCGCTTCCGGCATCGGACCGACTGCGCTCGACGACTTCTACTCGCCTGAAATCAACTCGACCGTGATCGGTCTTCCTGGAGTCACCACGCCCACCGGCGTCAACTGCTCCAGCATCGTCGATAGCGGCGCCGACCTGACCGCCTGGACCAACAGCTTCCAGAACATTCAGTGCTACGACACTTTGAAAGTGAACGCGATCCTCAACGAAATCGACGGCTGGAACCACCTCCGTACCAAGCAGACCAAGGTTCCCACCGTCTTCGGCATGAACTTCCAGGCTCTCAGCGTGGGCCAGAAGCTCATTGAAGCCAGCAACAAGACCACGGGTGGATATCTGGATGCCCAGGCTACCCCCAGCGCAGCGCTGCTGAACGAATTCCAGTTCGTCGACGCCTCGATTGCGGCATTCGTCAGCGAACTGCAGAAACAAGGGCTGCTGAGCTCGACCCTGATCGTAATCACCGCCAAACACGGCCAGTCGCCCATCGATCCCAGCCGTTACGTCGGTCAGACCATCAATGGCACGTCCCCCGCTACCCTGCTCTCCAATGCGGGCTACCTGCCGTTTTCGGAGTCAACCAACAACCCAACCGGTATTGGCCCAACAGAAGATGACGTCTCGCTGCTGTGGCTGGCCAGCTCCGCCAACACGGATGCCGCCGTCGCAGTCATCGAAGCCAACCCATCCACTACGACCGGAGTGGGGCTCGGGCAGATCTACTACGGCCCGTCACTTGCTCTGAACTTCAACAACCCCACCAACGACCCCCGTACGCCGGACATCATCGTGACCCCGAACGTCGGCGTTACCTACTCCGGCAGCACCGCAAAACAAGAGGAGCACGGCGGGTTCTCCCATGACGACACGAATGTCGTTCTGCTGCTGTCCTTCCCAACCTTCCAATCCAGGACGGTGAGCGCCGGGGTGGGCACCGCCCAGGTGGCACCTACAATCCTTCGCGCCTTAGGAATCAATCCTTCGGCCCTGGAGGCCGTCCGTGCGGAGGGAACACCCGTACTTCCGGCGGTTCCATTCAACTAAACCAGTCCATGAAGCTGGGACAACTAATGACAGCGGACGCTCCTTCGGGGGCGTTCGCTGCTTTAGTCGCCTCCTCTCCCCGAGGAACAACGACTAATACCTGCGTCAAAAATTTTCTTCCATTCGCACCGTCGCTGTGTTAACAGGATAGACAGGCCTGTGTGATAACGGCCCTTGCGGCCTGCACTCAACGTCGTGCTATAATCGCGCGCCGTTTGAGAATAAGTTTCTGGTGGTCTTTTAATTTCTCGTGCCCCGGCAACCTTGCGCGGTCCTTTTGCGCCAGATGCCAAACGCAGATGCCAACTAAGATCAGGAGGAAAAATGACGATCGACGATCCCACGCTTTACGGACGTGATGAAGAAGATGAATTCGGCGATACCGGCGCTTACAGCGAGTCCCTTGAAGAAGATTTCGAAGAGGAAGAAGAAGAGGAAGAAGAATCCGGCGTGCCGGAGCCGGAAATGAAAGAGCCCGTGATGTCTACCCCGCCGCCTGCACCCAAGCCCGCATCAAGCGGCGGTGGCGGCCCCAAGAAACCACCCGCCAAAAAGAAGGCACCAGCGAAAAAAGCGCCCGCCAAGAAGAAAGCGGCCAAGAAACCAGCGAAGAAAAAAGCCGCAAAAAAGCCCGCAAAAAAGAAAGCGGCCAAAAAGCCAGCAAAAAAGGCCAAGAAGAAAGCGAAGAAAGGCCGCCGCTAGAGTTGGTATCGGAATGGAGAACCGCGGTCTGCAGACCGCGGTTCTTGTTTATGAATGACGGCTTCTACATTCGCGAAGCGAATGGCGCTCGGCGGGCGGGGCGGGGCTCGGAAAGTTTGCAGCAGCGGCATCAAAAGCTGGTGTCGGACGCTCTTACTAGGTACCGAGTACTAGGTACTTGCTTACTACTTCTTTTCCCCCACCGTATTTAGACACCGCCCGTACAACTCCAGCAGTTGCGTCGCGTATTCCTCAGGCTTCGACGCCGACCCCGTACCTTGAAAACCCACGCCGGACGACGTGGTCCGCCCATACCCCGTGGTCATTGCGACAAATTTCATCAGATCGAGCGCGATATCCTCATTGCGGCGCGCGCTCGCGTGAGAACCCGGTCCTTCTTCCATAAGTCCCTCTCCTGTACCGGAAATATAAGGAAGTTGCTCTTCGTCTTCCATACAGCTAAGCTCCGAAAAAGATGATAGCAGGATCGGCGTTGTGCATACCTGCGCGCGTAGGAGCCTCTCCGCCATCATCGAAACTCTGCGAAAACTCCGCGCCAACTCAATAAACGCTTGGGAGTTGAAAATCTACTCGCGCGGTGCGCCGCAGCCGGACCATCAACCAGAGCGATCCTAGGAGTAGGAAGGGCGAAGAATAGAATCCCGGCGCCGGACGCGGAAAAGTCACTGCCGCAACCGTGTGTCCCAGAATCGTGAACAGGGTATGGCCGAGCCCGTTTAACAGCATGATCACGGCAAAGGCCCACGCCAGCGAGCGCAAGCCTCGCATTCCCCGCGCCGCTACCGGCGTCAGGCAGAACAACACCGCGCAAACCAAAATCAGGCCGATCAGCCATTCGCGAAATTCGAACGCCCGCATGGGAAACCAATCCCAGCGCTGTCGCAGAATGATCACGGTCGGGTTGTACACAGCGAGAAAGCCGGTCGTGGCTTCGTCCACGATGTGCAGCGCAAACGCCACGCATAGCGCGAACCATGCGCTGCCAAAACCTGACGCTGAAAGCGATGGTGGTGGTTCCCTCATGACTGTCTGTCAAAGGAATTTTCAATCACTGCCAGTCAATAGGCAATCGAAAATCGGCCTAGAAACGCGCACGAATGACCGATGTGGCACGACCTCGCGCCATGGCATTTGACCTTTCATCCGCGGAAATGTATCGCACGCTAACGCGCCACTTCACTCATCAGCGCCAGCAGATTTCCCTCGGAGTCGCGAAAGAACGTCATCCACAGATCATGCGTGGGCATTCTTGCGATCAGGTGCGGTTCGTCCTCAAAGTGGACCCCGCTTTCTTTCAGCTTGGCGTGGGCCGCCTGAATATCTGGCACGGCGAAATACAAAACCGAGCTGGGATGGTCGAACTCCGGCTTCTCCGCCCGGTCCAGCATCAGCCTCACTCCGCCACAGTCGAAAAATGCCAGTCCCGGCGGCGCTTTGAAAAGCAGCTTCAACCCCAGCTTTTCTTCGTAGAAAGCCGCCGCGCGTTCCACGTCTTTCGCATTGACTGCTACCTGCCCCAGCCGGGTGATTCCAATTCCAGTTGCCGTTGCGCTCATATCCTTGACCTCCATTTTAATATTAGTTAGCATAGCTAACTATATTACATGTCCGGAGTCAAGCGAAAAAAGGCCGAGCGGAAAGAAGCCGGGAGCGCTGCGATGATGCCACCCGACACGATCATGCCCCCACCGGAGACCATCGCGGCCGCCGACCGCCTTCATTCCGCCGCCATCCATTTGCTGCGCCGCGTGCGCCGGCAGGATGCCGCCGCAGGCATTGGCCCGGCGCAGCTATCCGCGCTTTCAGTGTTGGTTTTTGCTGGCCCAAAAACGCTGGGTGAACTCGCCGCCGCCGAGCAGATCAAAGCCCCCACCATGAGCCGTATCGTCGCCGGACTTAAACGCAGCCATCTGATTGGAATCACCCGCGATCCTCACGACGCGCGCCGCCTGCATATCAGCCCCACCGCCAAAGGCACGCGCCTCCTCCAACAGGGACGCCAGCGCCGCATCGCCTACCTCGCCGCCCATCTCAGTTCGCTGACCGTTAACGAGCTCGCCCAGATCTCGGCCGCCTCCGAAATCCTGGAAATGCTCCTGCGCCGTTGGCAGATTCCTCCGCCGTAGCGGCGTTCGTTCTTAGTGCTTTCTGAGCTATCGTCTGCATACCTTCCCGTTCTAGTTTTATCTTCCCCTGAGTTGCGCTGTGAGGCGCGTCTGACTCCGCTTCACGGCGTATCCTGTCAGAGCGCGATTCGCGAGTTAACTTTCGCTCGGGTGCCGTAAGCTGTGTCGCATTCATGGGAGGGGCGAATGTCCCAGCCACCAGTCCTCCAGCCATCCATCCTCCTCGCAACCCCATGCTTTGGCGGCGTGGTTTCGCAGAATTACATGCTCGCCGTCATACGGCTCATGAGCTACGCGAAAACCGCTGGCTTCGAGGTGTCGCTATCCATGGTGGGCTACGATGCTCTCATCTCACGAGCGCGTAGCACTCTGCTTGCTGCCTTCCTGGATAGCCCTTCCGCTACCCACCTATTGTTCGTCGATGCCGATATCAGCTTCGAGCCGCAGCAGGTTGAGCGCCTGCTTCGTTTTGATAAAGACTTCAGCGGCGCGCTCTACCCGCTCAAGTCGATGGATTGGGATCTTATCCCGCAACGCTGTGTCGAGCGCGGCGAAAGCGTGCAGCAGGCTGCCTTGTCCTACGTTGGAACTTTTTTGCCCGAGGCCGAGCGCAAGCAGGAAGGCGACTTTGCCACGGGAGTCTATGTCGGTGGCGGTTTTCAACTAATCCGCCGCAGCGCATTGCAAAAGATGATCGCCGCGTATCCCGAAACTCATTTCAACAGCGTGCATAGCCTGCCCATGTCAGGTGCTCGCCGGGATACCGTGCGGAGCTCGAATCTGTTCGCCCTCTTCGATTGCATCATCGATCCTGAAACCGGAGTCTACCTCAGCGAGGATTATTCGTTCTGTCTCCGCTGGCGGAAAATCGGCGGAGAGATATGGATCGATGGCGCAAGCAAACTCACCCATACCGGTCCCTACGATTTCGTTGGTGACCACGCCTCGCGCTTCCCTGCTTCAGCGCCTAAGAAGTGACTCCTGCGTTGGGTCAACATCCCACGTCGAGCTAAGCCCAGTCCGAGAGATATCTCTCCGCGAGATCCGACTCCGTCTCGTCCTTCAGTTTCTGCCGCTCGATCTTATCTTGTTGTTCTTGCTGGCTGGATTCCTCGCCCGATTCTTTGCGCGCTCCAATTTCTACGATGGAGGCTTCTCCGGACTCACTCTCGCCCGCCAGTTTAGAAGCAAACTCCATCAGCTTCTTTCTGGTGCGCTCCGCTTCCTGCTTCGCCGCCGCCTTTTCCACGGCATACATCGCGTCCAGTTGAATATTTGGGTTAATCTGGCTGGAACGAATATGCACAGCGATTCTCCTTTCGGGGAGAGTATCTGTTGACCTGTTGCAATCTCCATGCCCTATGCCGACAAACTCGATCTGATCTGAGCCCTAGGTGCGGCAGTTTCCGCCACGCTGATGCTTTTGTAGCTGCTAACTTCCACCACAACGAAAAGACCTCGTTCCTCCCCTTTCCGGTTTAGAATGTCTGCCCATAGCTAAAATGAAATCGAGGACGATCATGCGCCGGACTTATATCCTTCTTGCCGCTAGCCTTTTCGCCGCCATCCTCTCCACCGCTCAGAACCAGGACTTCAGTAAAGTCCAAATGAAGGTCACAAAAGTTTCCGGCAACGTCTACATGATCGAGGGATCCGGCGGAAACATCGGAGCGTCGGTGGGCGATGACGGTATCGTGATCGTCGACGACCAATACGCTCCCTTGGCCGACAAAATTCAGGCGGCGTTGAAAGGCATCACCGACAAGCCGGTGCGCTTCATCATCAATACCCACTATCATCCCGATCACACCGGCGGAAACGCCTACTTCCAGAAGCAAGCCCCCATCATTGCGCAAGACAATGTCCGCAAGCGTCTGGAGAGCGGCGGTGGATTGGGCAATGGCGGTTCAATCCATCGGGAGAATCCGCCCGCGCCTCACGAGGCACTCCCCATCATCACCTTTGATCACGACATTACGGTGCACCTGAACGGCGAAGACATCCGCGCCTTGTATTTCCCCGCCGGACACACTGATGGCGACTCGATCATCTTTTTCCCCCACTCGAATGTCGTTCACATGGGCGACGACTTCGTCACTTACGGCTTTCCCTTCATCGATATCGAAGGCGGCGGCAGCATCAACGGCATGATCGACGGCGTGGCGCAAGTCGTCTCGCAACTTCCTCCGGATGTCAAAGTCATTCCCGGTCATGGACCGTTATCCACTTTGGACGATGTGCGGGCCTATCTGACCATGTTGAGAGAAACGCGCGACGCCGTGCAGAAGGCGCTAAAGGAAGGACAGACGCTCGACCAGATGAAGCAGGCGAAACTGCTCGATCCCTGGAAGAAATATTCTGGAGAGTTCGTCAACCAGGACATCTTTTTAGAGACCCTCTACAACTCACTCACCGGGCAGAAGACTGGAAAGTTAATCAAGCACAACTAAGCAGGCATGTATCGCGAAGGGTTCGACCGCACTTCATAAGGCGCAAACCACTATGAAGGCCATTGTCTATCACAACTACGGTTCGCCCGATGTTCTTAAGTATGAAGACATTGCCAAGCCTGTCCCCAAAGACAACGAGGTCCTGATAAAAGTTCGCGCGGCTTCCCTCAATCCACTGGACCGGCACTTCATGAGAGGCGTGCCCTACATCGTTCGCATAATCGCCGGGCTGGGCAAGCCAAAGTTCATAGGCATTGGCGCCGATGTCGCCGGCCAGGTTGAAGCAGTCGGCAAGACCGTAACCCAATTCAAACCGGGCGACGCTGTCCTCGGCGGTTGCCGTGGAGCGTTCGCCGAATATGCGTGCGCTTCCGAATCAGAGTTGGTCATGAAGCCCGAGAACGTAACGTTCGAGCAAGCAGCTTGTGTGAGGATAGCGGGCTTGACCGCGCTGCA
This sequence comes from uncultured Acidobacteriaceae bacterium, assembly GCA_963808195.1. Classification (GTDB taxonomy): domain Bacteria; phylum Acidobacteriota; class Terriglobia; order Terriglobales; family Acidobacteriaceae; genus Sulfotelmatobacter. The sequence goes on from CAWEEW010000016.1 coordinate 381,105, forward strand.
GAGTCTTCGCAACAAGGGACACATTCAGTCCGGGCAGAAGGTCCTGATTAACGGTGCGGCCGGAGGCGTGGGCACTTTCGCTGTGCAGATTTCGAAATCGTTCGGCGCCGAGGTCACCGGCGTCTGCAGCACCAGGAATTTGAAGATGGTCCGATCAATCGGCGCAGATCGGGTCATCGATTACGCGAAGACGGATTTCACTCAAGAGGATTTCAACAACGGCGGGTGGCGTTACGACATAATTCTCAACCTCGTCGGGAACCATTCCTTGTCGGCGTACAGGCGCGTCCTAAATTCCAAGGGGATTTTAGTCACCGCCGGAGGGCCGAGCGGTCGATGGAGAATTGGCTTTGCTCGCGGCATCCGAGCACAAGTTTGGTCAATGCTCGGATCACGGAAATTCGTCGGCATCCTGGCAAGAACGACAAAGGAAGATCTGACAACCTTACATGACCTTCTCAAGGCCAAGAAAATCGTCCCAGTCATCGACAGGCAATACAGCCTAAGTGAGGTCCCCGAAGCGATTCGCTATTTGGAAGAAGGCCACGCCCGAGGAAAAATAGTAGTAACGTTGCAATAGAGAATGCGTCAATATTGTCTTTCAGAAGCCGTGTGAACACCTTCCTCGATAGGCCCATCCCCGTTGTAAAGCGGTGCGAGATGAATTCCATGTAGCGCGGCAATCGTTTCCATCTCCTCAACCCCCTCCGGCGTGATGAACCCTCTTCCCCGAGAAAACGGTTCGAAGCGACGCTCCAGAGCAAGAGCCATCCCCTCGAGCAGACATCCGTGCACAATGTCAGGAAACGGATGCCGATTCAGAATTCCACGAAAATCCGGCGTGAATTTCATTCCTCCCGTGATTTGTCCCAGGCCGCCGAAGAAAACCTTCGCGTCCGGCAACTCCGCGCTTGGAGCCAGGTTCTTCGGATAGCCTGCATCGCAAACGACTGCGCCGGGCGCTATCCCGCGCAACCGAAACCTTGGCGAGGGTAGACTCGCCGCGCTGATCACGAGATCGGCCGTGGCTGAGAATTGCTGCGAGCCTGCCTGATCCGAATCAGTCGCGACCTCCACCTCAATTCCCTCATACCGGAATTCCTCCGCGAGCTTGCGTAGCCGCTCCACGTTGCGCGCGCAAAGCAGCACGCGCTTCACAAGAGGCGCTAAACACCGCGCACAGCCTGAACCCACATCGCCCGTCGCCCCAACAATCAGCAGCGTCAACCTTCGCAGGTCGCGCCCTTCCAGCGCGCACATCTTTTTGATGCCCCGAACGATGAATGCGACGGTCAAAGTATTGCCGGTGGTGAAAACCGTATCGTGTCTTTCTGGAAGCAGATCGAAGTTGCCCTCAATCAGAATGGAACTGAATCCGCCGAGGCTCACGATCTTGGCTCCCGCCGTGATCGCGCACTGCGCCGCTCCTCGAACCCGGGCCAGGTTGTCACGCAGGAAAGCAGAGTCCAAACAGTCGGGAGGAATAAACGAGTCGATGTAGATTCCGCGCGCCTTCGCGCCAACTTTCGATCCAACCTCGACGTGACACACTGCTCTCGGCGGAATCCACGGTAGAATGTCTTTGATCTCCTCGTTGGGCAGCGGCGTATGCTGTGGCCCGCGCAAAACTGCGAGCACGTCCGCAGCCGCTCTCCAGCTCTCCTGATGTCCGATCAGCGCGAAGTCGACATTGCCAATCCGGCCTCTAGTGTCAACGGTCTCGCGCTCATCTACACTGGCAATTGAGTTACCCATGCAAGTGTTACCTCCCCAGGCAGCCCTAACTTATCCAGCGTCCTAAGGTACTGCTGCAGAGACACACCACGCAGCTCGGCCGCACTTAGGCTGATCCCAAACAGCGACGGCTTCACACAGCTGCCGTGGCACACTTCGCAATGCCCATGCACACATTCTCTCGCCAGCATTTCGGCCAGCGTGGTCATGACCTCAAAATGCAGCTGCCGCACTTTGCCGTCGAAGCACGCTGTGTCCAAGTCGCGCTCCGCTCTAAGAATCGCCATCGCGTGTTCGATGTGCTCTTCTTCCTCAGCCGCGATGGCGGCAAATGTCGCGCCCAGACTTCCCGGCCCGACCCTGCCCAACTCGGGCATAGCTGGCCACGGCGAATGACTCGAGCATGATTTCCTGCACGATCAGGCAGCCAATAAAGTCGCGCTCTGCGATGCGGCGCATGAATGCCTCGCGAAGCCGCTTCCAATGCTTTGCCTCGACGTTACTGGGCACCGGCACTCCAATCCTGTGCCCCTCGGCGGCGAACGCCGCGGCATGCCCCGTCTCACTTTGCGCATGCTCCAGTGCATCGGCAATTTCCGCCGGATCGTCACATATCCGCGCTAATGCGGTGTAGTTCATCGCGGCAACCAGTTCGCCGGTCATCGCCTGTGCCAGGACGTCTTGCCAAATCAATGCGGTGGGCGAAAGAGCAGCACATTCGGCCGGCAGTAAACAGCTCAAATCTACATTGGATTCCACACGCCCCTCCTCAACCCGGCTTAAACCTAGAGACGGCCTGTCCCCCCGCCCATGGGTCTCGCTCATATATCGGTACGCAGAAAACGCGAATCGGTTCCATGTTTTTGGTGGTTACGCCGGAAGGAGGGAAGGAAGAATGGACAGATAAAACTAAAGACCATGCAGCGAAAGACTTCCCGATTCCTGCTCTGCCGTTTATGATCCCTTGGGGAGCGGCACTTCACTTTGCGTCCAACACGCCGTGAATTCGCGCGGTCAACCGTCGCCGCTGGCATCGCCGCCGCGCTGCCGGCGAGTTTTCTTTCGAGTTGCACCGTCTCCTCGAACGCGGCGCGCACAGCCAATTCCGCGGCCTCGCCGGTTTCCCCCAGTCCACAGTTTTCGACGTCTTCCCTCATATCGTTCCCTCAAAATTTCTTCTGGGGCGCGTCAACTTCCTCCTACCAGATCGAAGGCGCGTGGAAAGACGACGGCAAAGGCGAATCCATCTGGGACCGCTTCGCGCACACGCCCGGAAAAATTAAGAATGGCGATACCGGCGACATCGCCTGCGATTCTTATCACCGTGTGAACGAAGACATCGCGCTCCTCCGAGCGATGAATTTGAACAGCTACCGCTTTTCTATTTCCTGGCCGCGCATCCAACCTACGGGCGCCGGCGCGGCAAACCCAAAGGGAATCGATTTCTACAGCCGCCTCGTCGATGCCTTGCTCGAAGCCCGAGTGCGCCCTTTTGTCACGCTCTACCATTGGGACCTGCCGCAAGCTCTTGAGGATGCCGGGGGCTGGCCCAACCGCGATACCGCTTCCCGTTTTGCCGATTACGTCGAGATCGTCGCGCAAGCCTTGGGCGACCGTGTTTCCGATTGGATGCTCTTCAACGAACCGGCAGCCTTCACCTATCACGGCTACCTCGAAGGCATTCACGCTCCCGGCCATCAGAGCATCCTCGACTTTTTGCGCGCGTCGCATACCGTAAACCGGGCGCAGGGCGCGGGCTTCCGCGCCTTGAAGGCTGCTCGTCCCTCAGCACGCGTTGGCACGGCATTCAGCATGTCAGCGTGCGAACCTGCATCGAATTCAGAGGAAGACAGGCAAGCCACCGAACGCGCTCATGCCATCACAAACTTGTGGTTCCTCGAGCCCGCGCTGAGCGGCCACTATCCCGAGGCTCTCGCGTTTTTTCCTGAGACTGCCATGGGAATCAAGTCCGGCGATCTGGAAGCAATGCGGGCGCCGCTCGATTTCATCGGCATTAATCTTTACTACCGCACCATCGCTTCGGCGGCTGGCGGATTCGAGCGCCTCGCTCACCCTCAGCAGTGGCTGTTTCCGGTAAAGATGGTGGGCGGCTCGGGCCCGAAAACCGACATCGGATGGGAAATTTGGCCGCAGGCCTTGTATGACATGGTCATGCGCATCACCCGTGACTTCAACCGGCCGCAGATCGAGATTACCGAAAGCGGATGCGCCTACAATGATACCCCTGACTCCAACGGCATCGTTTACGATACTCGCCGTATCGAATATCACCGGCAGTATCTGCAAGCGCTAGCGCGCGCCATGGCCGACGGCGCCGACGTTCGCGGCTATCATGCCTGGACATTGCTCGATAATTTCGAGTGGGCGGAAGGCTTCAGCCAGTGCTTCGGCTTGGCCTATGTGGATTTCAAAACCCAGAAGCGCACGCTGAAAGAATCAGGCCGCTGGTATGCGAAGGTAGCCGCGGAGAATCGCGTTACGCCCGCTTGAGCGGAAGCGACTGAGACTGCGCGTTAGGTGCTTGTTATTTCGAGTCCGAAAGTTTTAGACGATCTCGTTCTTCCGCAAGCTTTCTTTGCAGCGCAGGATTTACCAGCGCTACCGGCACGTTTACATCTCCAACTTTGAACTCGGTCGGATCGAACGTCGCGTATCCATCCTTCTGCCCCATGTGCCCGGAAATCGTGACCCACACGTCCCTTCCGCCAATTTCCGTCAGAAACTGCCCATGCACCGTATCGCCTTCGTAGGTCACCTTCTGATCTTTTATGTTCGGCGCTCCGCTGCCCACCTCCGAGTCCGGAGATAACGCCGCCGAACCCGCACTCGCGCCGAGCATCTGGTTAATGGCGGCGCCAATCGCATCAGAGTTCGAAGTAGCATGCGATTCAGCCGCCTTCGCGCTCTGGGATGCTGGTAAATTCTGGACCACCTGCGGTGCCGCGGATGTCATTTCGGGAGACGGAGCGGAATTCCCTGCGCTGCTCTGGGCTTGCCATGCCGCTTGCGAGCTTTGCTGCGCTGGCATCAAGGCCGGCCCCACCGGGTCGGGCCTTTGATCGAGTGTCTGCGGGTTTACAGGTTGGACGTTGGCCGCCGTCCCTGCCGTCGGCTTCGCCTCTTGCGCCACCGGCGCAGGCCTTTTGAGCAGCAGAATCACTGCCACAACCAGGACCACAAGCGTGGCAATACTGATGATGCGGTCAACCTTGAGTGTCATGAAAGCCCTCGAACGGTCGGCCCAAAGACTTAAAGATAAAAGACAGACAGGCCCTTATCATCGTAGCCGGAACCGCTGCAGGGTATCAGGTTGCAGAAGTCACTAATGAGGATGGTACTTCGGTCACATCGGCAGACGGATAAGCATCACTCCAGCTTCTTGGTTAGTAGTTCATTCACCAGTTGCGGATTCGCCTGTCCCTTGGAGGCTTTCATGACTTGCCCAACAAAAAATCCAAGCATGGTCTTCTTGCCTGCGCGGTATTGTTCGAGCTGTTTGGGATTCGCCGCAACCACCTCGTCGATAATCTTCTCCAGTGCGGACGTGTCCGAAGATTGTGCGGCCGGCCTTCCTCCTCGTAAACTTCTGGAAAATCTTTTTTCCGCTCGAAGCAGAGATCGTAGAGATCTTTGAGCATCTTGCCGGAGATAGTTCCACTCTCGACCAGATCAGCCGACACCGCCACGCCCTTCATCGAAATCGGAGACTGCTCAATCTCGGCGCCGGCAGCCTTGAGACGGCCCATGAGTTCGCCCTGTACCAGATTCGCCACGCGCTTTGGATTCTTCGCGGCCTTCGCCGCAGCTTCGAACTGATCGGCCAGCGACTTTGAAATCGTGAGCACCTGCGCGTCGTATTCTGTCACCCCAAACTCACGGACGAACCGCGCCCGCCGCTCCTCCGGCAACTCGGGCAAAGTCTTCGCAATCTCGGCCTTCCACTTTTCGTCCACCACCAGCGGCAGCAGGTCAGGCTCTGGAAAATAACGGTAGTCATGCGCCTGCTCTTTCGAGCGCATGCTGTAAGTCCTGCCTTCGTGCGCGTTGTAGAGGCGCGTCTCCTGCGTGATCTTGCCGCCGCCTTCAATGACTTCTACCTGCCGCGCGATCTCATAGACCAGCGCCTCGCGGATAAACCGAAACGAGTTCACATTTTTGATTTCGGTCTTCGTGCCCAACTCCTTCTGCCCGCGCGGACGCACGCTGATGTTCGCATCGCACCGCAGCGATCCCTCCTCCATGTTGCAATCGCTCACCCCGGTGTAGAGGATGATCTCCTTCAGCCGCGTCAGGTATTCGTAGGCCTCGTCGGGCGTGGCGATGTCAGGTTCGCTAACGATCTCGATCAGTGGCACCCCGGTGCGGTTGAGGTCGATGGCAGTTTTCTCATCGGAGCCCGGAAAGCCTTCGTGCAGGCTCTTGCCCGCATCTTCTTCAAGGTGCACCCGCGTAATCCCGATCCGTGTGGCGCGGACACTCTGGTCCGCGTCTTTCCCCCGTGCACCGATCTCGATAAATCCAAATTCCGCCAGCGGCTTGTCATACTGCGAAATCTGGTAGCCCTTGGGCAGGTCGGGATAGAAGTAATTCTTGCGCGCAAAGACCGAAGTTTCATTGATCCGGCAATTCAGCGCCATGGCCGCCAGCACCGCGAACTCAACCGCCTTGCGGTTCAGAACCGGCAACGCTCCCGGCATTCCCAGGCACACCGGACAAACATTCGTATTCGGCGCCGCCCCGAATTGCGTGGAGCAAGAGCAGAAAATCTTCGACGCCGTCGAAAGCTGCACGTGCACTTCGAGTCCGATGACTGGCTTGTAGGTCGCGTGGGCGGCGACGGTGGTGTCTGCGGAGGTCGACATATTTGGAATTATAGGGGCAGGGCCAGTCGGCCGTGGTCTCGATCTGGATCTGGATCTGGATCTGGATAAAAAATCACAGATCGATCTGCGTATTGCATTTGCGATGGTTATCTCATTGCTATTCTTGTTTCAAATGTCGAATCCTTAAAGAGATAGCATCGCAGACCTACAGATCGTCGTCAAGGGAATTATTAGATCGATGTCCTACCATGTGGTATATACTACGTAGTGGTATACATCGAGTCGAGAGCTTTCACTGCGCGACTGCACCGACTGGCGGGAGCGGCAGCTCTGGATGTACTTAACTCGATTCAGGCCGACCTGGTGAAGGATCCAGATCGTGGAGATTTAGTGCAAGGATTAGGAGGAATTCGCAAGGCACGATGTTCGAATCCGGCGCGCGGCAAGGGGAAGCGAGGTGGATTCCGGTATCTGTTCCTGTACCTGGAAGATCGAGGCCAGATTCATCTGCTGTATTTGTTGGACAAAGACGAGCAGGAAGACCTATCGGCCGACGAGCGCAAAGCACTGCGAGCATGGGTAGGTGAGATTAAAAGATCAGGAGAGGGACAGCGAATTCGATGAAAGTCAAGGGAGTGAAAAGGAAGGTCAAGATTTTTGACGATCTTAAGCAGGCTCTGTCGGATGCGCTCGATTATGAGCAGGGAAAGAAAACGGGGTTGCGCGTCAGCCAGTTGCCGCCTCCACCCAAGCAGCTAAGCCCGACCCAGATCCGGGCGATCCGGCGGTCGTTCAACGTGAGCCAGGCGGGCTTTGCGCGCATTATTAACGTTAGCGTTAATGCGGTGGAGAGCTGGGAGCAGGGAGTGCGTCGCCCGCGGGAGGCGACGTTGAAGTTGCTAGCCGTCGCGGGCAAATATCCAGAGGTTCTGCTAGTGAGCGAGTAATCAGATTTTTCCCCAGTCGGATGGGCTGCTGAACCCACGTTTCGCAGAGTGCCCAAAACATGGAGCACCCTGCATTCTCGGAGGTCCGGCTGAAACACTATGTCGAGCGATGACGTGCCAATTCCAAGTAATAAATTTGACAACGAGTTGATAGAGATCTCAGGTCAGATCGCAAAGTCTGGCCTAGACCGAATCTTTATGCATCTGAGGGATGCTCGTGAGGCCTTGCGCGCCGCCCATATACCTGCGATGGCGAAAGCGACAGTCATCCTTGCGTCGGCAGCGCTTGAGTCGAACCTTGCTCATCTGACTTTGCGTGCGCAGGCGTTCGCTGCGGCGCGACCCCATGTTTACAAACGTGAACAAGTTGAATATCTGTCTGGGAAGAAGACAATCGTCACGAATCGTGGCGTCCTGAAAGATGTAGCTCTTCGGCAAACCCTAGAGGATCGCTTGCAGGTCGTTCCAGATCTTCTGGCTCGAGCTATCAATCGCAGGTACGCACTGCCCAGGAACTCGACTGCGATCCGCAAACTCCGGCGTACGATAGAACTGCGTGACAGTATCATTCATCCGCGTTGGGATAGATATCTCCCTAGCGTTTCCGCAGCGGAAGCGGCTCAGGCCGTAGATGCAGTAGAGCTGTACCTCCAGTCGGTCCGGCAACAGCTCCATCCCTATTTGGTGGGCTACATCGGAACCCTTCTCACGATCCGAGGATCCGACAAACACGACGTGGCAATTGGCCACCGCACGGCAAAGAAGCGAGTGTCGAAGTCAAGCTTTACCACTATGACAAGCGTCGGCCTCGGTGAGGTCTTGGTCCGTGAGTGGATAGACATGGTGATGATCTGCGGCCTCGCTTTCGAAGGCGGGTGTGAGGGTGACTCGGCAGGAAGCCTCTTAACGAGGGTGGCGCTCGTCTTACTCTTTGCTGGGCTAGATTCGCAGCTGTCCATTGTTGCTCAATGGCGCCTCCACGACAGAGCACTAGCCTTTCATGAAGCCGAGCGCAATTTCCTGAAAGAAAACGTCGTCGGGATTGGCAAGGACGGGGAGATTGAAACCGAGGAGGATCGCCAAAGCTTCAAAGAGCGAATCGTCGCAGTACCGACGATCCTAGCTAGGCGAGTGGAGGGACGAGAGATCGCCATCGATCTTGGGAGCAACTGGGGTGAGCAACTGCAGAAATCGTATCTTCTGCGCAACGCAGTCGTGCATGCACCCCCCGATAGACCCTTAGAGCGAGTCAGTCTATTAGAGCTCCGAATTGCCGCCGCTGCTGTTCGTTCCTACTTCGAGGAACTGGTGGGGAGAGCCCCAGAGACGTTCAAGGCCCAAGTTGAACTACTGCCCGCTTTCCAAATTCCCGATGAAGCGGGGCTAGAGGCCATAATCAAAGCTGAAAAGATGCGGTGGAGCAATCTGAATTCCCACTTTGGAGGGGACTAATACCGTCGCCAAGCTGAATTTCCGGGAATGATTGAGAGGCTGGGCCAGCCTTCGACAGGATAGCAAGAAAAGCCCCTCAGCTATTTCCCCATCACAATCTCAAAGTACATCAGCTCGGTCCCTTTGGCGTCGTGGATGCCTTCTACGAAGATGTGCGCGCCGGCGAGTGGCGCTTCGATGCCTTCCACGTCGAAGAAGAGAAATCCCGACTGCGTGGTGCGGGGCTCGACGGCTTTGGCGGCGAATTGCGAGGACTCGATCTCGTCGCGCTCTTTCTGGGTGATGGTGCCCTTCACCTTTTTCTGCGGGATGGGAAAGGGCAGCGGGGCGTTGGTGTTGGTGCGGGGATTGGTGATGCGGCGGTAGATATCGTCTGGCGCGGCCGGGGTGAGCTTGTCACGATTGGCGGTGGTGAGCGTGACCTGCATGTTGGCGATGGAGATGGGCTGCACGCCGTCGTTGGTGACGATGAAAAAGATGGGAATAAACCCGTGCTCCTCAAACTTCACGGAAAATATTTTCGCTTTGCTGGGAGTGTCATAGGGATCGGCCGCGATGGCGACTTTTTCGTCGGTGTGATCGTCGTGCGCGGAATAAGTTTTTGCTGGCTGGGCTTGCGGCTTAACGAAGTCCTTGGCCGTCAGCGATAGCGAAGTCGAAATCACTGCGGCAAAAACACCAGCGCGCTTCGCCCTTCGAGCCAACTTCATGGAACGATTATAGTGGTTCCTCGAGTGACCTTTTGACTTCTTTGCGAACGGCCTCATGACCTCTTAGACACATGCGCTGCGAGGCGCTAAGCGGGCGATCATCCTCCAATCGGAACTTTGTTTAGAATGGCTGGACTTGATCTCGTCTCTCTACAGCTTCCTCTACAGCGTGGCTCTGGCCGCCGGGATGGTGGTGTCCCTGCCTTATTGGCTATTCCAGATGGTCCGCCACGGCAAATACCGCAAGGGGCTTGGCGAAAGGCTGGGACGAGTGCCCACGCGGCTTCGTTTACCAGCGAAGCAGGAGTCGACAATCTGGATTCACGCGGTTTCGGTAGGTGAGGTGCTCGCAGTCGCTGGTTTGCTGGAGGAACTTCAGCGGCACTTGCCGCAGCATAAGATCTTCATTTCAACGACCACGGACACTGGTCAAGCGCTCGCGAGAAGGCGATTCGGCGATGATCGCGTCTTTTATTTTCCGATGGACTTTGCATTCGCGATTCGTCCTTACTTGCATGGGCTGCGTCCGCAACTAGTCGTCATTGCCGAGACCGAGCTCTGGCCAACCTTTATTCGATTAGCCCGCGCGAGCGGAGCGCGAATTGCGGTTGTGAATGCGCGCATCTCGGACCGCTCGTGGCCGAATTACCGGCGCTTTCGCGGATTGCTGCGAAGAGTGTTGGTGAACGTAGACCTCTTTCTCGCACAGACGCAGGAAGATGCGACACGGTTGGAAGGCATCGGCGCGGCGGCGGATCGCGTGCGCGTCACAGGGAATTTGAAATTCGACATTCCAATGCCAATTGCGCCTGCGATTGTTAAGAGATTGCGCGAGTCAATCGCGGCGAGCGGCGCAGGGCCTGTGCTCGTCTGCGGCAGCACGGTGGACGGAGAAGAATCGCTTTTATTGAAAGCGTTTGAGAACTTGCTGGTGCAGCATCCGCGGGCGGTGATGATTCTTGCGCCGAGGCATCCAGAGCGGTTTCCGAACGTGGCGGAACTGATCGAGCAAATGTCGATTGGCTTCTTCAGGCGGTCGTCGTGGAACGGCGACGCTTTGCAAGGAAAGATTTTTCTGCTCGATACGATTGGAGAATTAGCTGCGATCTATGCCCCCGCCGATATCGCATTCGTGGGCGGCAGCCTGGTGCCACGCGGCGGCCACAATATTATCGAACCGGCGCAGCATGGTGTGGCGATAGTCGTGGGGAATCACACGGAAAATTTTCGCGACATTGTGAGCTTGTTTGAGCGCCGGAGCGCGGTGCGGATCGTTGGTCCGGCCGAGTTGCCACTGGTCTTTCTGGAGTTGCTGGCGAACGATGAGGAACGTCGAAGTTTAGGCAAGCGCGCTGCTGAAACCACGCAGTCGCAGATTGGCGCAACCGCGCGGACCGCGACTGCGCTGGAGGAGTTAATGGCACGGCGATGAATCTGAATCTCTTATCGCCGCTTTACGGAGCAATCGTGGGTGCGCGTAACGCGCTCTACGATCATCACGTATTGCGCACTCGCTCGCTCCAGGGATCGGTGATCAGCGTTGGAAATCTTTCGACCGGAGGTTCGGGAAAAACTCCATTCGTGATTTTGTTGGGAGAGTTGCTGAAGGCGCGGGGGATTCGCTTTGATGTGCTTTCACGCGGATATGGACGCAAGACTCGCGGCACACTATTAGTAGATCCTGGAGGGCTGCCGCAAGATTTCGGCGACGAGCCTTTGCTGATTGCGAGACGGTTGAACGTGCTGGTGGTGGTTGGAGAAAGTCGCTATGAGGCGGGGCGACTTGCAGAGGAACAATTCGGCATGCAGATGCACGTGCTCGATGATGGGTTTCAGCATCGCAGATTGGCTCGTGATTTCGATATCGTGCTGGTGACGCCCGATGATGCGCGTGACCGGCTGCTGCCTTTAGGAAGGCTGCGCGAGCCGCTGCGCTCTTTGCAGCGAGCCGATGCCGTTGTGCTTACCAGCGGAGCTGCCCCCGAAGCCTTCCCACTCGCAGGCAAAATCGTATGGCGGTTGCGCCGCGGGATTGTTTCGCCAGGGGAACTCAATACTCCGGCTCGGCCAGTTGTGTTCTGCGGCATCGCTCGGCCGCAGAATTTTCTGCTGCAGTTGCGCGCAGCGGGAATCGACCCCGCGGCCCAGGCGTTTTTTCGCGACCATCACGCTTATACAGAAAAGGACATCCGCGATTTGCTACAACTCGGGCAGCGCAGTGAAGCCGGCGGATTTATCACGACCGAAAAAGATGCGGTGAATCTGGGCGGTTATCTCACGGCGCTTGCGCCTCTCACCGTGATTCCCGTGAAGATGGAACTGGCCGACGCTGCTAACGCAGTCGATACCATGCTGCGCGTGATCGAGGAGCGGCGCAGAGTTCGTGAGAAAATGCCCCAGAGGGCAACGGGCCAGCAAAGCGGATGACCAGGCATTTGAAAGACAAAGACAAGGATAAAGAACGGCTGCGGAAGATCGTCGAAGCCTTTCCCAAGGTCACCATCACGGTGTTGGGGGATCTGGTGGCCGACGAATTCGTCTACGGAGAGATCTCGCGTGTGTCGCGCGAGGCTCCTGTACTGATTCTGAAGCACCGCGAACGTACAGTGGTGCCGGGCGGAGGCGCGAATGCCGTCAACAATCTGGCTGATCTGGGTGTGAATGTGCTGCCGGTGGGCGCTATTGGCGATGACGAGCCGGGACGAATGCTGGTGAAGTTCTTTCGTCACAAGCGAATTCCGGTGAGTGGCGTGCTGAAGGACAAGACTTATGCCACGGTCACTAAAACGCGTATTCTCGCGGGCATGGCGCACAATTCACGGCAGCAGGTCGTGCGCGTGGACCGCGAGCCCGAGAATCCTCCGAATCGGCACCTGACTCGTGAATTATTTCTGGCGGCGCGAGAATATCTCCGCGCCTCGGACGCGCTGCTGGTTTCAGATTACGGCTATGGGTCGGCGACTCCGGCAATCGTGAACGCTTTGCGGCAAGCGGGACGGCGAAAGATTGTGCTTGTGCCCTTAATTCTCGACTCGCGGTACCGGTTGCTGGAATACTCCGGCGCAACGGCGGCTACCCCGAATGAGCCGGAAGTCGAAGCGGCCTTGGGATTTCGCGTTGGCAACGATTGGCAAAAGTTGGCACAGGCAGGCGAACATATCATCGAGAAGATGAAGCTGCAATCGCTTTTGATTACGCGCGGGCGCGATGGCATGGTCGCATTTGAGCAGGGACAACCACCCGTTGATATCCCTATTTTTGGCTCCGACCAGGTCGCCGATGTCACCGGCGCGGGCGATACCGTGATCGCGGCGTTCAGTGCGGCACTGGCCGCAGGCGCCACTACCGAAGAGGCGGCGCAGTTGGCAAATTATGCGGGCGGAATTGTGGTCATGAAGCGTGGAACCGCGACGGTTTTTCGTGAGGAATTGTTGCGCGCCATCGAGCAGACTCCGCCAGCGACGCGGCCTCATTGATCTGGTTAGTTGATGACTAACTCGATTGCGCGACTAATCTGAAACGGCAAAAATTGGAAATCGCTGGAACAGGCAACGGAAAAATTCTCGGGCGTCAAGCGCTGCGCGAGCGGGTGGAGCAGTGGCGGCGCGCCGGCGAGAAGATCATTTTGGCCAATGGCAACTTTGATTTGCTGCATGTAGGCCATGTGCGTTATCTCAATGGCGCGAAGGCGCTGGGCGGCAAATTGATCGTCGCCATCAATGCCGACGAATCAGTGCACGCGCTTAAGGGGGAGGGGCGTCCGGTGATGCCGGCGACGGAGCGCGCTGAAATCGTTGCTGCGCTCGCCGATGTAGACGCAGTAGTCATTTTTACCGAGCTCGACGTGCGCGCTTTGATTCGCGAGATTCGTCCGGACATTCAGGCGAAGGGCACGGACTACACGGAAGAGTCTGTTCCCGAGCATGATACGGTCACCGAATACGGAGGCCGAGTCGTGATCGTCGGCGACCCGAAAGATCATTCCACTAGCGAAATTATTCGCACGCGGCTGGCGCCGAGGAAGCCGTGAGTTTCGAGTCGGCGCGGCTCGATATTCCGGCGGACAACATTAAACGAGTATTGATTGTTCGTCTCAGCGCTATGGGGGACGTGCTCCATACGCTGCCCTCAGTTCATGCCTTGCGGGAAGCGCTGCCGGAGGCCTTCATTGGCTGGCTGGTTGAAGAACGCTGGGCCGAACTGCTATGCGCGCCAGGAACCGCGAGGCGAGGTCCCCGATCTTCAGCGCGGCCATTGGTGGATGAAGTCCACACGGTGAACTTAAAGCAGTGGGGGAAATCGCCTTTTTCGATTTCCACTGCTCAGCGAATCGCCACGGTTTGGAACGATGTTCGCGGCGCGAATTACGATGTTGCGGTGGATTTGCAGGGAGCGATCCGGTCGGCGGTCCTGGCGCGGTTTTCCGGAGCGCGCGCGGTGTACGGTGCAACCGATCCGCGAGAGTCCCCGGCAAGCTTGTGGTATACCCGGAAGGCGGTGACGCGAGGACAGCATGTCATCGAACAGAATCTCTCGGTGGCTGAAACCGTGCTGCAGTCGATGGCCGTCCCTCCTCCGCGGAGAGCTATCGCGGCTGACTCTCGATGTATTCTGCCTCGCGACAGTCAAGCTGAGCGCCGAATCGAGCAGCGCCTTGCCGAGAGTGGGATTCGCGAGTTTGTCATTCTCAACCCCGGAGCAGGATGGGGAGCGAAGCGCTGGCCTGCAGAGCGGTATGGCGAAGTTGCTAGCAAACTCGCGGCGCAGGGGCTGCGTTCGATTCTCAATTGTGGTCCGGGAGAAGAAGAATTAGTTCGCGCGGCGGGGACTGCCAGCGGAGGCACGGCATCGGCGATGAGTTGTACCATCACGGAATTGATTGCGTTGACGCGGCGCGCGCGAATGTTTATTGGCGGCGATACGGGTCCGCTGCATCTGGCGGCGGCGTTGCGAGTCCCGGTGGTGGCGATTTACGGGCCCACGGATCCGGCGCGGAACGGGCCTTACGGAACGCACAGCATTGTGCTCCGGAGTGCAAGCAGTTTAACCAACCACGCGCGGCACGGTGCGCCAGATGAAGGACTGTTGGAGATTAAGAGTGAATCCGTCATCGCGGCGGCTGAGAAATTACTGGCAGATACATCAGGAACTGGAGTCCCGTAGGGTTTTAAAGCTTGCGACGGCCCTGAAGGACGCTCTTCCACGGTTATCGCTGAATAGTTTCTTCTGACGAATGGCTCAGTGGTCAAAAATCGCGCGGCGCATTCGAGTGCCGCTGGGCTTTCTGTTCGCCGTGTCTTATTTCTGGCTGGCACGGCCCACCTGGCTATCGATCGTGCTGGGTTCGATTGTGGTTGTACCGGGGCTTCTGGTTCGGGCGCTGGCTTCGGGACATGTGCGCAAGAATGAGGTATTGGCAACGTCGGGGCCTTATGCCTATACGCGTAATCCTCTTTATCTGGGATCGCTGCTGATTGGGGTGGGATTTGTCGTCGCGGCGCGCAGTTGGTGGGTGGGCGCGGCGCTCGTTCTGATGTTCTTTGCGATTTATCTGCCGGTGATTCGAGACGAAGAAGCATTCCTGCGCCAGAAGTTTCCGGAGTTTGAGGAATATGCGCGGCAGGTGCCGAGGATGTTGCCGAGGCATACGGCGGGTTCAAACGAGAGCGAGACTCCCCGGTTTTCTTTGGAGTTATATTTGAAACATTGCGAGTGGAATGCTCTGCTAGGAGCTGTGTTGATGATGGCGGGGCTGATGATGAAAAAGCTGCTCTTTCGGAGTTAAGTCATAAGATTTCTGAATTGGGTTTCCTTCCCATTTCACTCCTTTACGACACATCGCGGTACTCGTTATTTCTGCGCCACCAACTCCCGCGCCCGGCTCAACTCCGGCCTCGTGGAATTTGATCCGTCGCAGATTTTCAACAGCAGCGCGTAATATTCGTTCGCATCGGTTTGTTTGCCGGCGGCTTCGGCGGCGCGGGCTGCACCATAGAGGCCGTTGAAGCGGTTGGGATTGAGTTTCAGGTCGGTCTGATATTCCGCAAGAGCTTGCTGCGGACGCTTCGCCTCCAGCAACATGTCGGCAAGTTGCTCCCGCGCCGGAATGCCTTCCGGCTCTTGGCCGAGTTTATCGGCTTTATCGGCGAGAGTGCGCAGCATCGAGATCGCTTTATCGTCTTCGCCTTCCGCGTGCAGGATCCAGGCCTCGGCTTCCTCATAGTCTTCGCCCACTCCTTCCGCGTATTCGGTTTTCTTTTCGGCTACGAATTCTTTGCGGATGGCATCGATCTCCCGCAAATCTTTGTGCGCTTGGGCGAGATTGCCGCTGCGGGCCGCGCCGATGGCTCGCGCCCAGTACGTGATGGATTGATCGCCGCGAAGAGCGCCGGACACGACCTGCAAAGCCGCCGCGTCCGACCAGTGGCGGAGTTCGAGATCGTAGATCGCCGGGAACTTTGTGAGGGCGTTGGTTTCGGGGTCGAAGTCAGCTCCATACATCGACTTCATTTTCGGCATACCCTTTACTTCGTCGATCAGCTTCGCGGCGTCGGCTTCGCGTCCGCTTTGCAAGTAGGCGTAGAGCAGAAAATCCATGGCGTGGAATTGATGCCCCTCGCCGCCCATGTGCATGGCCGCAGTTTTGCGAGTGGCAGCGATGGAAGCAAGATTTGAGTTGATATCGTCTTGCCACAGGCCGACCCGGGCAAAAATGTGCGAAGGCATGTGCAGCGCATGCGGAGCCGCGGGCGCGATTTGAGCGTAACGGCGCGCGGCGGGCAGGCCGAGTTCCGCGAGCCGCGGCTTGTCATAGCTGTGGATCAGGTAATGCGCCACGCCGGGATGGTCTGGCTCGACAGCGAAGAGTTTTTCCAGGATCGCGGCGGCCTGCTTGCGGTTGGCAAAAGTTTCATCGTCGTGCGGTTCGGAGGCGAGCAGGGAGAGCGCGTAGAAAACCGCCGCTTCGTGATCGGCAGGGTAGGTCTCGTAGACTTTCTCCATCGAGTCGGAGTAGGCCTTCGCCCGAGCCGCATGGTCAAGCTTTTTCGAGTTGCTGTAGAAAGCTGAAATCGCGGCAATGTAAGCCCGCTCGCGTGGAGTCGCCGGGCCATCGGTGGTTTCGGCTTGGTGCGATTCGTCCAGACCGCGTTCGATCACCTTCGCGTCGGGATGATCCCAGAGTTGGTGCCACAGGCTCATGGCCACACCCCAGTGCGCCATGGCGCAACGGGGATCGTCCAGGGCGATCTGTCGGAATTCTTTTTCCGCCTCTTCATACCAGAAAGAGTGCAGCAGGGCGACACCGCGCTCGAACGGCTTCTGCACCCCGGCAGCGCAAGAGACTGGAAAGGTGACGGTCCCGAGTTGCGCGGCAGTCAAATCTTCGTGGTGATGATGGTTTTGATCGTCATCGGCGAGAGCAAAGCCGAGTGAAGCAGTCAGCAAGAAAAAAAGAGCAGGAAGCAATTGCGCAATGCGTTTCATACGAAACCCCGAAACGCGAGTTTAGCCGCATGGCGAGCCGGGGTCAAACGGAAGCTAGCCTAGCCAATGTACTGCAAACTATAGTGCACTGCGAAGCGACTTTTGCTAGAATTCAGCACTGCCTGGGTTGTCTAAGGCTCGGCCATCTAGAGTTGGTTTTCTCTAGGATGGTTTTCTAGATTAAATTTTTTAGGATTGGATTTTCTAAGTTGCTTTTACGTTGTAGGGGAGTAGCCATGAATTTGCACCCCGTGTCACGGAAAGATCGCGCAGCCGAAGGACGGCTGGCTGAGCTGGAGCCCATCGAGCGGGCTCTCCAGGAAAACGAAGACTGGTATCGAGATATCGTGGAGCATAGCCAGGATCTGCTGTGCATTCATGACCTTGAAGGCCGGCTTCTGGCAGTGAATCCCGCTCCAGCCCGTGTATTGGGATACAGCGTTAAAGAACTGCTTGGAATTTCAATGCGGGAGCTGATTGCTCCGGAATTCCGTTCCGAGTTCGACTCCTACCTGAGTGAGATTGAAAGAGCCGGCGAAGCGCGAGGTTTACTGACCGTGATAACACGGTCGGGAGAACGGCGCATCTGGGAATTTCACAATACACTGCGAACTGAGGGCGTGGCGAAGCCGATTGTGCGCGGCACGGCACACGATGTTACGGAGCAGAAGCGGGCCGAGAAGCTGCTGCGCGAGACCAGCGAGGAACTGCTTTCCAGGGTCAGGGAAAACGAGCTCACGATTCGTGAACTGAAATTGTTTCGAACCCTGGTGTATCACAGCAACGATGCTATTGAAGTAGTCGATCCGCAGACGCTTCGGTTCCTCGATGTCAATGAGAAGGCCTGCTCAGACCTGGGTTACAGTCGCGAAGAACTTCTGTCCCTGCGGGTTCCCGATATCAATCCTACGGCCACCAAGTCTTCCGTCGCAAAAGATGTAGAGCAGTTGAGGGAAACCGGATTCGTGGTGAAGGAATGCCTGCACCGGCGGAAAGACGGGTCCACCTTTCCAGTAGAAATCAGCATGACATGGGTGGAACTCGATCGAGATTACGTCGTGGTGAACGTCCACGACCTCACCGAGCGGAAATTTGCCGAATCCCGCCTTCGGGCCAGCCAGGACCGCTACCGCGCTGTTCATGACCGCGCCCCAGTTGGCATCTGCTGGATTGAGACCGCGACCGGGCGGTTTCTCGGGGTGAATCAGAAATATTGCGAAATTGTCGGACGGACGGAGCGGGAGCTCTTGGCTCTCACGTTCCACGAAATCACCCACCCCGATGACGTGAAGGAGAACCTCAAAAGACTGCGGGAACTTGTGGAAGGAGAGGGGCACCATTGCGTAATCGAAAAAAGATACATCCGCCCCGACGGCTCGGTCCGTTGGGCGGAAGACGAGGTAGTAGCGATGTGGCCTGACGGTGAAGACCCAGTCTGGCACATGGCCATCGTCCAGGACATAACGGAACGCAAGCAGGCGGAGGAGGCGCTACGAACCAGCGAGCGGCAGCAGCACAAGATCGCAAAGCAATTGGAGACGGAACGCGCCCGCTTGATCGAGGCTCAAGCTGTGGCAAAAGTGGGCAGTTGGGAAATCGAGTTGCCAAGCCTTGAGATCACCTGGTCCGAGCAGACACACCGAATCTTCGAGACTGACCCCTCCCATTTTCACCCCAGTCGTCCAGACTTTGTGAAACTTATTCATCCAGAGGATCGCACGAAAGTGGATGCGGCCTTTGAGGCTTCGCTCGAAAAGGGTGCACCTTCCAAGGTTGAATATCGGATTGTCATGGCAGACGGTCGCGTCAAGGTCCTGGAGGAGCATTGGAAAGTTTTTCGCGATGAAGAAGGACGGCCGGTTCGCCTAGTGGGTACTTGCAGTGATATCACGGAGCGCAAGCAGGTGGAGGAGGCCTTGCGTCAGAGTGAACAACGATTCCGCGTCGCGCTCGAAGGCTCTCCCACCACAGTTTTCAGCCAAGACCGCGACTTGCGCTACACCTGGGTCTACAACCCGCAGGAGGGCATGTCCGAAGAAGATATCTTGGGCAAGACCGACGAGGAACTATTTGGGCCAGAAATTGCCGACCGGATGACCGCCGTGAAACGGCAGGTGCTTGAAACCGGCAAGGGGTTACGGCGCGAGGCTTCCATGACAGTGCGCGGTAAGACCAAGTATTGCGATCTCACCTACGAACCCCTGCGCGATGCCACGGGGTCGGTGGTTGGATTGACCGCCGCCTGCATCAGCGTAACTCACCTGCGCGAGATCACCGAGGAGCTCCGCCTGGCCAAAGAGAAATTGTCTGAAGAGAAGCTTTACCTGGAGCAGACGATCGATAGCGAACTCGGATTCGGGGAAATCATCGGCCGCAGCGGCGCCCTCAAACAAGTGATGGAAAAGGTGGCTAAGGTGGCGCCTAGCGACGCGACCGTGTTGCTGCTGGGTGAAACCGGCACGGGAAAGGAACTGGTAGCCCGCGCCCTGCACGGGCTGAGCAACCGTAAGGGCAACAGCTTTATTAAGTTGAACTGCGCCGCTATTCCGTCGGGGCTGCTCGAAAGTGAGCTGTTCGGCCACGAGAAAGGAGCATTCACGGGAGCGGTCGCGAAGAAAGTCGGGCGGCTCGAACTCGCGGACCAAGGCACGCTGTTTCTGGATGAAATCGGAGAGGTACCGCTGGACTTGCAGCCTAAATTGTTGCGAGTTTTGCAAGACCAGGAGTTTGAACGGCTGGGCAGCACGCGAACATTGAAAGTTAACTTTCGTCTGGTGGCGGCCACCAACCGGAACTTGCTGCAAGGCGTGAAGCAGAAGGAATTTCGCAGCGACCTGTATTACCGGCTGAACGTGTTCCCCATCCATTTACCGGCACTGCGTGAGCGGCGCGAGGACATTCGGTTGCTGATCGATCACTTTGTGCGCAAATACGCTCTTCGCATGAACAAGGTCATCACCAGCATTCCCTCGAAAACCATGGAGACGCTGGTGCGATGGGATTGGCCGGGGAACATTCGCGAACTGGAAAACCTGGTGGAACGCTCTGTGATTCTCACTCCTGGTTCGGTTTTGCAGGCCCCGCTCGGAGAGTTGCATGGAATTGTTGAGGAAGTCCACGGGGTGACTCCTCAAGACAAAGAGCGCGAACGAATCCTTCGCGCCCTACGGCAATGCAATGGTCAGATTGGCGGCGCCAATGGGGCAGCCGCGCGCCTCGGCATGAAGCGCACTACTCTGCAATCGAGAATGAGCAAGCTTGGAATCAAGTACCCCGAGTGAGATTTCCCGAAAGTCAAGAGCCTAGGAAACTAGGAAAACCAACCCCCTTGCCCTAGCTCTAGAAGAGTATCACTCTACGAAAAAGCATCGCTCTAGTAAATCACTCGGTGGGACAGCGTGGTAGCAACTCTTGTCATTCCTAACCGGGCTGAAAGCCTGGTGAGGAACCTGCTGTTCCATCCCCAATCACAGCTGGCGCTGCTGCGGAAAGCACTGCCTAGAAAATCACCCCCAAGTATGGATTACCAGTTAGCTTCTAGCTTTGGTTCCGCTAGAATTTCACATAAAAACTAAGCCTCTCGCGCAAGCGAGAGGCTTTCCTCGGGGGAGGGGATGAAAATTACAAACCTACTTAGGCTGCTGTTGCTGATCCATTGTAGTTGCCGGCGCTGAACCACTGCTGGCCAACTGCTCCAGATCGTTCTTCAGCAGGCTGATTTCCACGCGGCCGCCGCTGATGCGCTTGGTCTTGGCATCCGCGTCGGTACCGGTAACCGGTGCGTTGCCCATACCCACCAGGTAGATTCGGTAGACCGGAATCTCATGGTTGAGCACGAGGTAACGGACAACCGACTCGGCCATCTTCTGTGAGTTCTCGATCGCCACCTGGCCCTTGCCGGAAGCGAAACCCTGCACTTCGATGATGTAACCGTGCTGTCCCTTGACCGTGTTGCCCATCTCATCGAGCGCGTCTTTGGCGCTCTTGCTCAGGACGGTCTGGCCGGGGCGGAACCGAATTTCGGTCTGGTTCGAAGCCTTGTACTGGTCAATGTTGCCAACCACTGTCTCAACCGTTTGGATTCGAGTTGTGGCCTGCTGCGCGCTCTGCTGCGCGACAGTGGCCTTGTTGCCGGCGTCGATGGCATGCTGATCGGCTTCATTGGCTTTGTCCGAGGCCAGCTTAATCCCTGCCTGGGCGCGCGAATCGGTATCCTTGATCGACTTGCTGTTGGCAGCGGTCAGATCGTCGAGTTCGTTCACACGGTCACGGATGGGATCCGTCTGGCGCTTCACATAGTTCTTGCGGGCGAACGGGTTCACCCGACCCCAGAAGCCCTCGCGGCTGGGTGGCTGCAACGGCTGTTTGCCGGTGGCAGTATCGGTTGACTGAGTAGACTGACTGGTAGCTGGTGCATTCGTATCGGTAGACGAAGTTTGCGCTAGGGCCGGAAAAGCGAGCACTGCGGCTAGCGGCAAGGCAACAAGAAAACGGCTGTTCATAGAAACTTCCTCCATGTTTGGGGGAGCGTTTAGGGCTCCACTCCAGCACGCCAAAACGGGCGTGTTGCGTGTTTTAAGTGCGTCCCCTAAAACGTACAAACTATGAAAAGCAAGCGGTGGGCCGCTTTGCCGGCGTGCGCTGACGCAACGCACCCCTTAAATCTATGCCAGACGCCGTAAATCAGCCTCGGCATCCGCTCTTGATCTATACAGTTCAGATGCCAAAGCAACGTCCGAGGTTGAATCTCTAAGTTATTGATATCTAATACATTTTACGCCTCTCGGAGTGGCGAGGGGAGTGCATAAAAGTGGACGCATGGTAATTTTGGCAAACCTGATATAAAA
The DNA here is from genome assembly GCA_963808195.1 of uncultured Acidobacteriaceae bacterium. Taxonomy (GTDB): domain Bacteria; phylum Acidobacteriota; class Terriglobia; order Terriglobales; family Acidobacteriaceae; genus Sulfotelmatobacter. The sequence continues at coordinate 403,124 of CAWEEW010000016.1, forward strand.
ACTGCGTGGATTTAGTTGAGACCTGGGGGACGAAAACTTGACGTGTTGAGTGTGCGATAAATAGGCTCTGCAGGTAGAAATGCAGCGGAGGGGGGTCGCGGGGAAGCGCCTTTCGCAACTCATCTCCATAGGACCTGTTTCCGGAAGAAGCTGCGCGCCCGGTGGTGCCGCACACCAGCGGTTACACCGAGAATCAGCGCTACCGACCGCTAGGGCATCAAGGCCTACGGCTTCAATCCGTACACCGCGACGGAAGAAGAAGGTAACACCGAGCACGGGAACGATGAACGGATTCGCGTGGAAGAAGTGCGCCGCGGCCCGCGGATTTTGTTCGATGTCGTGGCAGCAGTGGCGGGAGCGAAGTAAAGCAATAACTTATGGATAGATCGCAAGACCGAGTATTGTAAAATGTTGACCCGATGAGAGTCTTTCCAAGCATAGGACCATATTCGAAAACTGGGCAGCTTCCGTCAACTCGAAGGAGTATTCACCTTGGAGGCGATGTCGGTGAAGCGAAACCGCGCAATGCCAGCCTCATTCGTTGGAATTGTTTAAGTCAAAAAGCAAAGCAGAAGAAAACCGTGTATCGGGCGATAGCAGATCGTGGAAGGGCTCGGAGCGTTTTCGTTGTGGCGATGGCGCTCGTGAGCGCGCTGTACGTTCCAGCGCAGGCACAAACTGGTGGCGCCCCAGCGCCGTCCTGGCGGCGCGGCCCGCAGGGCGTCGGTGAGCACCTCGGGGCGGACGGTTTGGGGCACGGGCGCCTCCACGCTCCACGCGGTGCGGCCAGCGCGGAGACTACGTCCAGCGCGTACATCGAGACCGTGCTGTATAGCTTTTGCTCACAAGGCGGTGACAACTGCACGGACGGACTCTACCCCACGGCGAGCCTAATCGAAGACGCGACCGGCAACCTCTACGGGACGACCACGAGAGGCGGCGCCAATTACGGCTCCGTCGGGGGCTATTCCGGCGGCACGGTTTTCAAGCTTACACCGCACGGCGGTGGCAGCTACACCGAGTCCGTGCTGTATAGCTTCTGCTCGCAGGCCAACTGCGCGGACGGCAACGGGCCCGCGGCGGGTCTAATCGAAGACGCTTCCGGCAACCTCTACGGGACGACCGAGAGCGGCGGTGCCAATACATACGGCACGGTCTTCAAGCTTGCACAGAGCGGCGGCGGCTACACCGAGACCGTGTTGTATAGCTTTTGTTCAGAGTCTAGCTGTGCGGATGGCATGGATCCCGCGGACGGCCTGATCGAAGATGCTTCCGGCAACCTATATGGCACGACATACGGCGGCGGCACCGCCAGCAACATCGGCGGCACGGTTTTCAAACTCGTGCCGGACGGCGGCGGGTATGCTTATTCCGTGCTGTATAGTTTCTGCTCGCAAACGAACTGTGCAGATGGCATGGAGCCCATGGCGGGCCTGATCGAAGATGGTTCCGGCAACCTCTACGGGACGACCTACGTAGGGGGTACCGGCACCAACGGCGGCACGGTTTTCAAACTCGTGCCGAGCGGCGCCGGCTACGCTCATTCCGTGTTGTACAGCTTCTGCTCGCAAACCAACTGCACGGACGGTCAAAATCCTTGGGCTGGTCTCACCCAAGACGCTTCCGGCGACCTCTACGGGACGACCTTTGGCGGCGGCGCAAACAATGGCGGCACAGTTTTCAAGCTTACGCCGAACGGCGGCGGCAGCTACACCGAGTCCGTACTTTACAGCTTCTGCTCGCTGGCCGGCTGCGCGGACGGCGGGAATCCTACTGCGGGCTTGATCGAGGACGCTTCCGGCAACCTCTACGGGACGACCTACGACGGCGGTATCATCCTCGGCGGCAACGTTTTCATTCTCGCGCCGAGCGGTGGCGGCAGCTATGCCGAATCCTCGCTGTATAGCTTTTGCTCGCTGACTAACTGCACGGACGGCTGGGTACCCTCGGGCTTGGTCGCAGACGCTTCCGGCAACCTCTACGGGACGACCGAGTGGGGCGGCACCAATGACAACGTGAACCCCATCGGTGGCGGCACCGTTTTCAAGCTATCTCCGTCTCAGCCTCCGCCTCCAGCCGACACGCCGACCTTTAGCCCGGTCGGTGGCAGCTACACCTCGGCGCAGTCAGTTACGATCACCGACACGACGGCCGGGGCGGCCATCTACTACACGACCGACGGCTCAATGCCGAGCACCTCGTCTACGCCGTACAGTGGCGCGATCACTGTAAGCGCCTCTGAAACCATCAACGCTATAGCCGTGGCACCTGGCTATTCCACCAGTGCTATGTCCTCGGCGGCATATACCATAAACCTAACCCCGCCCAGCTTTCAGGTTTCGGTCAGCCCCACGAACCTTAACATCAAAGTCGGGCAGAGCGGGACGGCGACGTTAACGGTCACGCCGGAGAGCGGGTTCGACTCGGCAGTCAGCTTCGCGTGCAGCGGCTTGCCAGCGAGGGCGAGTTGCAGCTTCAATCCGCAGACGGTCACGCCGAGCGGTGGCAAGTCGGCCACGACGCTGACCATCGCCACTACCGCTCCCACCTCTGCGGCGCTGGGGAGGCTGGTGCGTGGTTCGCAAGTGGCCTATGCTTTGCTGCTGCCGATGCTGGCACTGGGGCTTGTGGGTGCGGTGCGCGGCAAGCGCACGCCGGAAGGCCTCCGTCTGATGGGTCTGCTTGTATTGCTGGGATTGGCGCTGGCGTTGGCCTCGTGCAGCGGCGGAGGAAGCGGGAGCGCGGGCGGCGGTGGTGGTGGTGGCGGCAACACTGGCACCCCGGTCGGCACGAGCACAATCACCGTGACGGCGGGCGTTGCGGGCGGCACCAGCCAGACCGCTACCCTGACCGTCACCGTCACGCAGTAGAGAGAGGAAGGGCAACGGGCGTAGCCTCCGTAATTCGCCGGAACTACGACAGCAAAATCTCTACAATCGTCAGAAATTCGCCTCTATGTAGATCCTTTCGCCGCAGAAGAAGTCGATCTCGAATCAACATCTGCCGTGTGGACCACGCCCTAGTGCGATGGTCATTTCTCTAAATCAGGCGATAGCGCTCATTTACCCGGCCCTGGCTGGAGGTCGGGCCACAGGCTCGAAGCGGACGAACAGGCGATCCTTCGACGGCGCTGCCGTCCGCTCGTGAAGACGGAGCTAGATGTGCTGCCTTAGCGCGCGCCGCCGCAGTGCTTTTCATACTGCTCGATGATGAAATGATCCGTCATTCCGGCAATGTAGTCGCACACGACACGCGGCAGTGATTCCTGATCAGCCTTCTCTTGATATTGGCGCGGGAGGGCTGAAGGGTTCCGCATCCAGAAGGCAAAAAGGTCGGTGACGATGCGTTCGGCATCGTCTTTTTCTTCGGCCAGCGACACGCTGTAATAAAGATTCTCGTAGAGGAAATTCTTGATCTGCTTCCGCTCTTCCTCGACCTCGGGACTAAACGCTGCCAGCCGTTCCGCGTGCCCCCGAACATCGGAAAGAGTTGCAACCCCAGATTCCTTGAGTCGCGCCTGCGTGTTGGTGATGAGATCGCCAGCGAGTCGATTGAAAACTTTCTTGAGCGCTTCGTTGAACTTCAACTTGTCGATCGCATCGGGATATTTCGCTTCGACCTCCGGAAAGAAGCGTTCGAATACCGGCACGCCTTCTCGAATCTGTTCAAGCGTCAGCAGATGCGCTTCGTATCCGTCATCGAGGTCAGCGGTGTTGTAGCCGATTTCGTCGGTCAAATCGATGAGCTGCGCTTCAATCGGAGGACGCTGATCGAGCAAATACTCCGCGAGTTCGGGATGTTTCGCCGCATCGTAATCGCGCGAATGTTTGATGATTCCTTCACGCACTTCAAAAGTAAGATTCAGACCACGGAAGGCGGCGTAACGCTGCTCGAAGTCCTCGACGATGCGCAGCGCATGAAGGTTATGGTCGAAGAAAAGGCCTTGAGCGCGCATGGCTGCGTCGAGCGCCTTCTCGCCCGCATGGCCAAACGGCGGATGGCCGAGATCGTGGACAAGTGCGAGCGCTTCGGCGAGATCCACATTGAGACCGAGCGCGCCCGCGACGGTGCGGGTAATTTGTGCAACCTCAATCGTGTGCGTGAGCCGGTTGCGGAAGTGGTCCGAATAGCGGCGGGTAAAAACCTGAGTCTTGTCTTCGAGACGGCGAAAGGCTCGTGCGTGAATCACGCGATCCCGGTCACGCTGAAAATCGTTGCGGTAGGGGTGCTGCGGTTCAGGAAAGCGGCGTCCGCGGGATTGTTCCACCTGCACCGCGTAGCCGGCCAGCATGGAGAAAGTTTAGCACCCGGTCGTTATTCTTGCCGCAGCTTCTTACCGTCGCTTCTTACCGCCGCTTCTCACGCAGGCTGAGGCGCATTTCGTTGCTGGGATCGAATCCCAGCGACTCGTAGAGGTAACGGCCGTCGTCGCTCGCGTGCAAAGCCACTCTGGCGAAGCCCTCACCCGCGCACCAGGCAATCATCGTCTGCATCAGCCGTCGAACAATGCCACGGCGGCGAAACTGACGATACGTATAGACGTTGAGAATCGTTGCGCGGCGGCACTCCAGATCATCAGGATGGGCAGGCCATGGAGAAATTATGACCGCGCCTCCGGCTACGAAACGATCTCCGGACGACGCCAGCCACGCGCGAAATGATCCATCGGACATGGCTCTAATGAGGTAATCGCCCGAGAGCAAAGCCATCTGCTCCAGGGTATCGGGATCGCGATGTCCCATGTCTTCGTACATCGCGCGACGTTGGCACAAGATCTCGGGAATATTGCTGACTGTGGCCGCGCGGATGTCGACATTCGAGCACTCAAAAGAATCGGACATGCCGGGAGTTTAACAAATGCGAAAGAGCTAGCGCCCAGCGCAGAGGAAGGAGATCGATTATAGCGCCCTTGGGCAGTTGCTAGGTACTAGCTACTCGGTACTATCTACTGCTTCCCCGACTCTTCCTTCGCCAAGCGTACCTTGGCGGCATCAAGCTTTTTCTGCGTAGCCGCGAGCAGATCGGTCTCCACTTCGGCGGCTACAGTTTTGTTCCACTCTTCTACCGCGCGCTCCCAATGAGCGGCAGCCAGCTTTAGGCGGCCCGTCTTCTGATAGAGATCGCCGAGGTGATCCTGCACGGTTGGGTCGGAACCCATGCGTAACGACGCTTTCGTCAACGTCTCTTCGGCAAGGTCGTACTTGCCAAGCTTGTAGTAAGCCCATCCCAGGGAATCCAGATAGGCGCCGTTGGTGGGCTCGAGGCTTACCGCCTGCTTGATGTAGTTGACCGACTCTTCAAGCTGCACGCCGCGATCGGCGTTCATATAGCCGAGATAGTTGAGGGTAATCGCGCTCTGCGGATTCGCAGCCAGCACTCTTTTGAATTCCGCTTCGGCTTCGTCGTATTTCTTCTCGCGCTCGTAAGTCGAACCGCGCAGGAAGTGAATGTACTCTTTGTCGTCGGGCTTCGTCGAAAGCGACTCGGCTTTGCTCAGAGATTCTTCGGCGCTGCTCCAGCGCTTGAGGCGCGTGTAAATGATCGCCAGCCGGATGTAGACCTCGCGATCTTCCGGCGTACCCTTCAGCAGCGAGCGAATGTCTGCGATCGGCTTGTCGGGATCGCCGGTGTCGGCCAGTTGGGCATCGAGGACCATGCGAAGGTCGCGGTCATCGGGAAGCTTTTGCATCGCTTCCTTGGCCACCGCGGTGGCCTGCGTCCACTGCTTCGCCTCGCGGTAAGTGTCGATGATGTCCTGATACGCAGTCTTGGCGTTATCGTCGCCCAGTGGAATCATCTTGCGGAAGGTATCGACCGCAGCCTGATAATTCTCCTGATCGCGGTAGACCATGCCGAGGCGCTCGATGAAAATGCCGCGATTGTTGCGGTCCGACTGCGAATAGCTGGTGTCGGGCTTCTCCGTTTTCTTGAGTAGGTCCTGCAAAATCTTCTCGGCTTCTTCGTAGCGCGTCTGAGCCTGGTACACCACCGCGATGTTGTAGGGAACCTCAAGCGCATCCGGAACCATGGCCTGCGCCTTTTTCAGGCTGTCGAGCGCCTCTTCATACTTGCCCTGGCGGCGATAAATCTCCGAGATGCGTAGATAAGTCTGCGCGTCTTCGGGATTCGCGTCAGCGATTACTTTGTATTGATCGAGCGCGGCGTCAATCTGGCCATCGTTCAGCAGATTCTCCGCGAGGCCGCGAATCGCGTCGAGATTATCGCGGTCGAGTTGGATGGCATGCTTGTAAGCATCGATAGCGCTCTTGTAATCCTTGCGCTGCTCATAGGTGGCGCCGAGCGCGGCGTACAACTTGGCGGAGCGCGCGGTATCGGGAACGGAACTCAGCACCTGCAACGCGTGGGCGGTGTCGCCTTCGTCGCTGTAAAGCAGCGCGAGAGTGGTCACTCCTTCTTCGGAATCGGGATCGAGCTTGATCGCGATCTTGAGTTCGTTTTCCGCCTTCTGCAAATCGTTGTTCAGGCGGTAGAGGCGGCCGAGAAGAAGATGGTCGTCGACGTTGTTCGGTTCGATCTTCACGATCTGCTCATACTGCTCGATCGCCAGCTTCAACACGTTCTCTGAGCCGTTGCCGCCACCAGGCATGTCGCCGAGCGAGCGCAGATAGATGCGGCCCAGCAGTTTGTGAGCTTCAATGTTGTTGGGATCGCGCTTGAGTATGTCCTGAGCCTGCAGCACCGCATCGCGAATGCGTCCGGTCTTCACGTAGAGTTCGGCGAGACCGGAAGTCAGAAATTCGGAAGAAGGATCGGCCTCTATCGCCAGCCGGTATTCTTCAAGCGCCTTATTCGCCAACTCGCTCCGGCCATAAACCGTTACTTGCTCTTCATACATATGGGCGAGCATGTAGTGGTAATAGGCGGCTCCGCGATCTGCTTTGTGCGCCGAAGCCTCAGCCTTGGTTTGAGCTGAATCCGCCGGCTTGGAGTTCGTTGTGGAAGACGGGCTGGTTTGCGCGAATGCAGTGGCTGCGAAAAACGACGACGTTATCAGTATCAGTGCGGAAAAAAATCTTTTCATACTCAACCTGACGTTGCTGGACTTGACGATTCGACTGAATCCGATTCTGCTGGAACTGATCCGATTGAACCGGAGTGCGCTCCCTAAACCATAGCGATTGGATGCAAAACCGCCCGGGGTGGGGTGCTTTAATTCTAACCCGAGGTGGGGTCGAATTGCAGAAAAACCCTGTGGGTTCCGCGGACCGTAATCAAGCCCGAAAGGTCAGCGACCAAGGGGATTAGGAACGAGCAGATTGTCAAGTTTGGTAAATGGCCGGTGACCTCTTAAATGAAATTCTAAGAGGCCGCCACGTGCTAGGTCTCAGGGTTTGCCTAAGACCTAAGACCCAGGACCTAAATCTCAAAACGTCTAATGCCTGAAGTGCCGCACGCCTGTAAACAGCATCGCGAGACCCAAGCGGTCGGCGGCTGCGATGACTTCGGGATCGCGCTGCGAACCGCCAGGCTGAATGATCGCGGTCGCCCCTGCTTTCGCGATCTCTTCCACGCCGTCGGGAAACGGGAAAAAAGCATCCGAAGCCGCGACCGTTCCTTTAAGCGGCAGTTGCGCTTTCATGGCTCCGATTTTTGCTGAGTCGACACGGCTCATCTGTCCTGCGCCGACACCCACGGTTTGTCCATCCCGGGCGTACACGATGGCGTTCGACTTGACGTGCTTGCAAACCTTCCAGGCGAATAACATCGCGCGAATTTCCGCTGGCGTTGGAGCGCGCTGGGTGACGATTTTGAGGTCGATGTCCTGCAACGGGCGCAGGTCATTGTCTTGCAGGAGGATTCCGCCGGAAACGTTTTTGAGAACCCACTTCTGCGGCGCGGCTTTTACTTCGACAAGACGAAGATTTTTCTTGGTGGCGAAGCGGGCTTTCGCGGCTTCGTCGAAGGCGGGGGCAGCAATTACTTCAAGGAAGAGTTTGTGCATTTCTTCGGCGGCCTCGCCGTCGATCGGGCGGTTCACACCAATCACGCCGCCGAACGCTGAAACTGGATCGCATTCCAAAGCGCGCTGGTAGGCCTCGGCCAGAGTTTTGCCGGTGGCTGTTCCCGCGGGATTCGTGTGCTTGATGATCGCGCAGACCGGCTCGTCGAACTCTTGCGCGAGATCCCAGGCAGCTTGCAGGTCGACGATGTTGTTGTAGGAAAGTTCCTTGCCCTGAATCTGGCGGGCGTTGGCTACGCCCGCGGCAGAGCCGTCGGAATACATGGCTGCCTTCTGGTGCGGGTTTTCGCCATAGCGCAGATCGAGCGCTTTCTGGAACGACAGGCGCAGGGTTTGCGGGAATGATTAGGGACAGCTGCCCCCGGCTGTCCAGCGGAGCGAAGCTCCGCATCTGCCGGCGGCGCAAAATTGTTGACGTCCGCAATACCTTCCAGCGTCGATGCAATCGCCGAATCATACGCAGCGGTAGTCGCAAAGGCTTTCTGCGCCAGCCGCCATTTTGTCTCGAGCGAGAGCGTGCCTTGGTTGCTGGCGAGTTCGTCGGCAATGGCTGGATAGTCGACCAGAGAAGTGACAACCGCAACATCATGAAAATTCTTGGCGGCGGAGCGAATCATGGACGGTCCGCCGATGTCGATATTCTCAATCAGCTCTTCAAAAGCCGCGCCGGGCTTAGCCGCTGTCTTCTCGAAAGCATAGAGATTCACTACAACCATGTCGATCGGCTGAATGCCGTGTTCGGCAACGGCGGCGGTGTGCGCCGGATTCTCGCGGCGATGCAATATGCCACCATGAACCTTGGGGTGCAGCGTCTTGACGCGCCCATCGAGCATCTCAGGAAAACCGGTAAGCTCGGAGATATCTTTGACGGCAATGCCAGCTTCGCGCAGAAGCTTGGCCGTGCCCCCGGTGGAGACGAGTTCCACGCCGAGTCCGGAGAGCTGACGCGCAAAATCAACGAGCCCGGTCTTGTCGGTGACGCTGAGAATGGCGCGCTGGATTCGGGAAGTGCTGGAAGACATGATCGGCCTCGGATAAGGAAGATGAGTGAGAAGCGACCGAAGATTCTATCAGTTATCTAGCGGCAATCGATTACCGCTACTCCGAGTGGAGCAGGCTCCCACCCTGAATCTCGAAGGTCAGCATGTGCTCGATACCGCGCCAAACGTTTCCCTCACTCTGAGTCTTCGCCAACCAGCGCAGAGGATCGCAAGGCCGTCAGCGACCAATAGTTGTTGTGCAGGGTGCCGCTGCTTGCTTGGAACGGCCCACACCGTTATCAGGCACCTGCCGCGAACGGTAGGGTGTCCTTTCCAATCAGGAACGAAACTTGCGTCCAGAATGACATTGGAGTTTCGGTGACCGAGATAGCGCACGGCGTACACAGCCAAATATACAGATGCCGCGTCAAGTGCTGAGTCCAACAGTGAACGCTTGAGAGGATAATCGAGATCTCTGCTGATTTTGTCCTTGGAAAATGAATACGCGTCGTCGATGCGTTCTTCTGCCGGGACTTCGGGCTGCCGGTTCATCCAGTTAGGGGTACATCGAGACGTTTGTGACTAGATCAACCGCCTTCTCCGGAAATCTCGGACGACTAACGACTAACGATCAACCGCAGAAGTTACGCCTTCGCCTTAGCCTTCAGCTTCACCTGGCCGCCCGCAAGTTCCACGGAGAATTCCACATCCTGACAGCCGTACTGCTTGCGAATCTCCGCGGTCTTTTTCTGCACGAAGACAGAAAAAGAATCCAGGCTGCCGGAGACATTTTCTCCCGCCTTCTTTTTGGCTGCGACTAAGGTGTTGTAGAGGCGCTCAAGCTGTTCACGCCCTGCTTCGTTTTCGTGCATGGTGAACGGCTGCGAGGTAGACGGCGCAGGAGCCGCGGCTGGCGCGGAGGCCGCAGCCGTGGCAGCCTGGCTCAAGCCGTAAACCGGATTGTGCTGGGGCTTGTGTTCATCTTCCGGGCGAACCCCTGCCACGGCAAGCAGCGCATCCTGTGGGCGGCGGTAGCCTTCCTCCCGGACGCGCGATTTCTTGCGCCACAAGTCGCTGTAGATGGCGTAGCGCTGCGCCATTTCGTTGTAGCGGAAGCGCTGCGAGAAGCTCATGCGTCCGCCGTCGGAAAACTTGCGCAGCAGCGAGAGCACCTTCCACTCGATGTCAGTGGGAGGGCGTTTGGTCGGGTTGCTGAAAAAAACCTCGTACTCGATCTTCAGCCGCCGCAGCTGGGTCTCGAGCACGTTCAGTTCTTCATCGGTGGTCACTTGGGGGTCTCCAAGTGAACAGTTTAGTGAGAAGTGAGCGCGGCGGCGAGGTACCCACTGGTCACCGAAGTCATGGTACGAAAGTAAGAGCAGCTTCTGGCTATCAGCTACTGGTTCCTAGCCAACCCAGCGGACTTGTCGGAGACTACTGCGAGAACGAGGCTTGCGAAAGTCGGAGCGGACCGTTCGCGAAGCTGATCGTATAGTTTTTGGCTAGGAGCCAACAGCTAGAAGCTAGAAGCCAGAGCTCTACTTCGAATTCGCCGCCATCTTCTTCACCATGGCCAGCACCAGCTTGCGGTCGCTGTCATTGAGGTTGCTGGCATAGCGGCGCACCTGGCTGAGGAAGCGGACTTCGTCGTCGGAAAGTTGCGGCAGTCCCTTCGAGCCGTTGCTGTGCCCGGACTCGGAGAAAAACTGCGAGAGCGCAATCTCCATGGCGCCGGCAATTTTTGAGAGCGTGTCGAGCGAGGGAATGGTGTGGCCGTTCTCCACTCGCGAAAGGTAGCAGCGCAGCAAACCGGTGCGTTTCTCGATGTCTCCTTGAGACATGCCTTTTTGCAGCCGGTAGTTTCTTATGGTTTCGCCGATATTGATCTGGGGGAGCATTTCAGGATGCGACATAGTAACCAGATCGGGATTTTCTGGCAAGTGGAAATTCGTGCCATTATCCCGGCACTTTCTTCCTAGGAGCTTTTCCTGAAACCTCACAAAACTAGGGCAAAGAATAATCGTACTGATGAGAGGCAAATAATTCTTGCCGCCGCATTGGTGCAGCCACGTATTGATGCGTCATTACTTTGGCAATTTCCGGATTATTTTTTCAAATTCCCCGCGAGGAAATCGACCGTGCGCTTCCATGCGTCGGCCGCATCAGCAGCGCGGTAGCCATCTTTATTATTTGGATTTTCAAAGGCGTGGCCAGCGTCGTCGTAGATCTTGATGTCGATCTTCTTTCCTTGTTGTTTCATGGCCGCCTCGAACTTGTGCACATCGTCCGGCGTGATGCCGCGGTCCTGGCCGCCAAATAATCCGAGAACTGGAGCGTTGATTTTCTTAACAGACTCGGCATCCGTGGCGAGATGGCCGTAGTTGATCACATCTGCCGCGAGAGTGGGCTCCTGTAGCGCCACATCGAGCGAATAGCCGCCACCCATGCACCATCCGATGGCACCGATGCGGTCCTTCTTCACGTTTGGCTGCGACTGAAGAAATTCGAACGCGGCGTGCAGGTCGCGCTTAGCGCGGTCTTCCGGGACGCCACGCATGATTTCATGCGCCATATCCGGAGTAGTCGCCACTTTGCCACGATATAAATCGATGGCGAGAGCTTCGTAGCCCTGATCCGCGAGCTTTGCGGCCTGGTCCTTGACCCAGTCATTCAGTCCCCACCACTCGTGGATGACGATGATCGCGGGAAATGGTCCCTTGCCCGCAGGCGTGTAGAGCACTCCCTGCACAATTTCGTCGCCGCTTTTGTAGGAGACAGACTTGCTGTCGGCGGCAAGGCAAGTCGATGCGGTCGCTGAAAGAAACAATACGGCGAGTAGAAGGACAGCAATTTTTTTCATGGCTTCTTCCTCATCGGACTTCTTAATCGAACATTCCTCGTCGAATCCAGATTGCAGTCCGTGCTTGAACTGCAGTCACAATTCCAACTCCATATAGATCGCCCCCGCCATCGGGTTCGCACAGTACGGAGCGATTTCCTTAAATCCCAGCTTGCGATACATGGCAACCGCATCTTTCATCACCGGCTCGACAGTGTCAAGCGCATGCGCTGGTAGCCGATCTGGCGCGCCTCCGCAATAATCCGCTCTGCCAGAGCACGTCCCACGCCCTTGCCGTGAAACTGTGGCCGCAGGTAAAGCCGCTTCATTTCACAGATGCCGGGCTCGAGTTTGTGCAGGGCAACGCAGCCTGCTATTTCGCCTTTGCACTCTGCCAGCAACAAACGGCCTGTCGGCGGAGCATCGTCACCGGGAAGCTCCGCGAGTTCTTTATCGAAGTTCTGGAAGCATAAGCTGAAGCCGAGAGACTGCGCATACTCCAGAAATAATTCGCGAGCTTGCGCGATCTGCCCCGGTGATTCCGCTTGAGCGAAAGTCAAAACTTTTACCACAGAGGGCGCCGGGAACGCAGGGTAAATCTCAAATCTGTTGCTCTCAGCGTTCATTTCCCTTGTGAACCTCTGTACCCCCCTGCTTGTCCTGAGCGAAGCCGAAGGATGGTGAAGTCCTCGACTAACCCATCAACATGCCGCCATTCACATTCAGCACGTGGCCCGTAATGTAGGAGGCGTCATCCGACGCAAGAAACGCCACAGCACTGGCCACGTCGTCGAGCTGATCCTACGCGGCCCAGCGGAATCTGCTTGGCGGCGTTCTGCTTGAACTCATCGCCGAGCACGTCGGTCATTGCGGTTTCGATGAATCCCGGTGCCACGGCGTTGCAAGTAATGTTGCGCGATCCCAACTCGCGGGCAACGGCCATGGTCAGCCCAATCAGCCCAGCTTTCGATGCCGAGTAATTCGCCTGGCCCGCCTGCCCCATCTGGCCGAAAACGCTGGCGATGTTGATGATCCGCCCCCACCGCTGCTTGAGCATGGAAGATGAAACCTGCTGAATGCACAGATAGGCCGAGGTGAGATTGGTTTGCAGCACAGCATCCCAATCGGCGCGCTTCATGCGCATCACCAACTGGTCCCGCGTGATGCCCGCGTTGTTCACCAGGATATCGACTTTGCCGAATTGCGCGACAGCCGCCTTAATCGTCGACTTGACCTGCTCTTCATCGGTAACATCGAGCGCGAAAGCGGCAGCCTTGCCGCCGGCACCGGCGATCTCGCTCACCAGTTCGTTCAACTTGTCCTGATTGCGTGCGGCTACGGCAACCGACGCGCCCTGAGTGGCAAGCTTCATCGCGCAAGCGCGTCCAATACCTTGCGACGCGCCGGTGACGAACGCCACTCGTCCGGAAAGGGACATTAGTTTCTCCTGGGATTCTTTCAAGTTTCGGAACGTAAGATTATACGCGCCAATGCGTTTGTTCCGCCCACGCACCGCACGCCAGGTGCGGAGCCCAAGTTATCCACAGCGCACACCTGCAAACGGATTGCGCACGGTCGATGCCGCGGATTAACATTCGTACACTCTCATGACTCCAATCGCGACTGATGAAGTGAGCACCATGCCCGAGCCGTCGAACGAGAAATCTTCCAATTCCGGGTCGCCCTCGAGCAGCTCCGGGCACCGGTCCACGCAAAGAGCCTCCTCTGCCGAAAGCCCAACGGCTCCTGAAAACTCGCAGCCTGACGCGCCATCCACCGAGGTCTTCGCGGTCTACGGCGTCGAGCCGGAGATTCAGGCCTACGCCATGGCGAAGTACTCGCGGTCGTCGTTGTCGATGAAGGAATCGTTGCGCGAGATCAGTTCGCAAAAAGCGGAGAAGTTTCTCAACACTTTTTACTTTCAATACGGTCACCGTTCGATCGCCGACCTGGCGCACGTTGCTCTCGCCATCGAACGCCTATCGATACTGGCCGCGATTGAACTCGCCGACGAACAGCGATGGGATGGCCAGGAGCGCTCGACGCGTTATCAGGATTTCAAGAAGAGTGGCTATTACATCCCCGACTTCGGCGTCGACGACGAGGCCCGCAAACTCTACTGCGAGACATTGGACAGTCTGTTCGGCGAATACAACGCGCTCTCCGCGCACATGACCGAGCATCTGATCAACATCACTCCCAAGCCCGCCGACATGAAGCAGGATGCCTACGAGCGCACCCTGAAGGCGCGGGCATTCGACATCACACGCTACCTGCTGCCGCTGGCCACCAACACGTCGCTCGGTGAAATCGTGAACGCGCGCACGCTTGAGACTCAGGTGGCGCATCTGCTCTCGCACACGCATAAAGAGGTGCGCGTGCTGGGTGGTTCGCTGAAAAAAGCTGCAACATCGGCGGCCTACAACGTGAATGCCGAGTCGTTGCGGAATTTGGTGGACGAGATCCGCAAGCTGAACCCGGAGTTGGGCGCTCGGGCTGAGCAGGAACTGCTTCACGAAGTTCGAGTCGCGCCGACTTTAGTGAAGTATGCCGACCCCAACCCGTACGAAATGGAAACGCGGCGCGAATTGCAGCAAGCGGCGCGCGAGCTGATGGCGCACGAGCAGCTCGCCCCGTCAAAGGCGATCGTCGACCTTTTGGACGAAGAGCCGCTAGAAGTAGAGATTGCTACAACGCTCCTTTACGAACATTGTCATTTTTCCTACCGCCAAATCCGCCAGGCAGTGCAGGTCGCCGGCGAGCGTCGTCGCCGCGAGATCATCGACCTCGGTCTGCGCCATCGCGGCAAGTACGACGAAATGTCGCGCGCCTTTCGCGCCGGGCAGCAATTCCGTTTCGACATTCTCATGGATACCGGCGGCTTCCGCGACATGCACCGTCACCGCCGCTGCATCCAGGTGATGCAGGGGTTCACCACGCAACACGGCTACGAAATACTGCTCGATCTCGATGACGCCGGAGTAAGCGGCCGTTTCGACTCGGCCATGCGCCGCACGCAAGCCGCAGTGGAGAACCTTGCCGCGCACAAAACTCCCGAAGCCGAAGAGAATTCGCAGTATGCAATTCCGCTGGCCTATCGCAAGCGCGCCCTCTTCAAAATGGACTTCGCCGAAGCCGTCTACATCTCCGAACTCCGCACCACCCCGGCCGGCCACGTTTCCTACCGCAACGTCGCCTACGCGATGTATGAGGCTGTGGCGCGAAAGTATCCCGCGCTGGCCAAATATTTTCGCGTGCACGATGTGACCGCGCCGGTGGATTTGCTGCAGAGATAAGCTTCTTGGTGGCTGATCGCCCTCCTGTCTGTCATCCTTGAGGCAGCGGAGTCCTCGGCTTCGCCGAGGACTCCCAACGAAGGACCTCTGCACCTGGCTGGCGCCACAGACGCTGCCGACGAATCCATAGGTCCCTTCGACAGGCTCAGGGCGGGTTCTCCAGGCCGCAAAAGCGCGGCCTTCAGGATGACAAGAGGTAAGGCGGTGCCCATATCGGAACGTTTTCCACTGTTTATTATTGAGTTCGCCTTTTATTCGCTTCTCCCCATATGTATAATCCGCCCAGACCCATTACCAATTACTTATAAGGAGCCACACTCCCATGGCGGATGAACGCGGCAAGGCAATCGAGATGGCGGTTTCGCAGATTGAAAAGCAGTTCGGCAAAGGGTCGATCATGCGCCTGGGGTCGAAGGAGGCGATCGTTCCCATCTCGGTGATCTCAACCGGCGCCATCTCGTTCGACGCCGCTCTCGGCGTTGGCGGCTTTCCCCGTGGACGCGTCGTCGAAGTCTTCGGCCCAGAGTCATCCGGCAAGACCACCATCACCCTTCAAGTGATTGCCGAGGCTCAGAAGACCGGCGGCATGGCCGCTTTCGTGGATGCCGAGCACGCGCTCGACCCTGCCTATGCGAAAAAACTGGGCGTCGATGTCGACAACCTTCTGGTTTCCCAGCCGGATTACGGCGAGCAGGCGCTCGAGATCACCGAAGCCCTGGTACGCTCAAATGCCATCGACGTATTGGTCGTCGACTCAGTGGCGGCGCTGGTGCCCAAGGCCGAACTCGACGGCGAAATGGGAGACAGCCACATGGGCCTGCAGGCGCGGCTTATGTCGCAGGCGCTGCGCAAGTTGACCGGAACGGTTTCCAAATCCCGCACCTGCCTGATCTTCATTAATCAAATTCGTGAAAAAATCGGCGTCATGTTTGGCAACCCTGAAACCACCACCGGCGGCCGCGCGCTGAAATTTTATTCGTCGGTGCGCGTGGACATCCGCCGCATCGCAGCCATTAAAGATGGCGACGTAGTCACCGGATCTCGAACCCGCGTAAAAGTAGTCAAGAACAAAGTGGCTGCGCCCTTTCGCGAGGCCGAGTTCGACATTCTGTATGGCGAGGGCATCTCGCGCGAAGGCGACCTCCTCGATATCGCGGTGAACAGCAACATCCTGGAAAAATCCGGGTCGTGGTTCAGCTATAAAGGCGAACGCATCGGCCAGGGCCGCGAAAACGCCCGCCAGTTCCTCAAAGACAACAAAGACACCATGACGAAGCTCGATACCGAAGTCCGCAAGTCCCTGGGCCTGATTGCAACTCCGGCCACGGCACAACCTGCCACGGTGACAGCCCAAACGCCATCGCAAGGTGCCCGAGTCACGACCATGCCAACTGCAACGGATTCCGTGAAGGCACCGATAGTGGCAGCCAGGCGCTAAAGAAGCACTATCGGGAGTTGGCTAGATAGAAAAGGGTTGTCATCCCGAGCGAAGCGAGGGACCTTGGTGTTTTCTAGGAGCGCCAACCAGCGACGGTGCTAGCAAAAACCAGGGTCCCTCGCTTTGCTCGGGATGACACTTGGACGGAGGTTCCCTTGGGCGAAGAACGACGCTACTTCGTCTACATCATGGCCAATGCTTCAAAGAGGGTTTACACCGGCATGACCAACAGCCTGCGCCGACGCGTGCGCGAACACAAGCTGAAACTGACGTCCGGTTTCGCGGCCAAGTACAACATCACCAGGCTCGTCTATTTCGAGAGCTTTGAGGACGTTAGGAACGCGATTGAGCGCGAGAAGCAAATCAAAGCTTGGACCCGCGAAAAGCGGCTCGCACTGGTGGAATCCACAAACCCGAAGTGGGAGGATCTGTCGCGGGAGTGGGATAAGCCGCAGACGTTCCGTTTTGTACCGAAGATCGCGTAAAGAGTCGCCCGCCCAGTTCGCCCAACTGCTCAGCTCCCTATCGGGTTGGCTAGACGATGGATTGTCATCCCAAGCGCAGCGAGGGATCTTCGTGTTTGCAAGCACCGCCTCTACCTTGCGCGCCGAGCACACACCCAACCCCCGCCCCGAATCACAACCTTCACCGCACAATTGCCATCCCTCCTCCCTACCGCATAGAATCTTCTATTCAGCCCCAGCCGTTTCCGCGAGGACCATTGAACAAAGTCAGCGCCCTTTATCCCGGTTCTTTCGATCCGCCCACCAATGGGCACCTCGACCTGATTGAGCGGGGCGCTAAGATTTTTGAAGAACTGGTGGTAGGGATTCTCAGGAACTCGGAAAAGATCCCGATGTTCAGTCTCGCGGAACGCTTCGAGATGTTGAAGACGCTCACGGCGCACTTGAAAAATGTTCGCATCGAAACTTTTCACGGACTGATGGTCGAGTATGCCAAGTCCATCGAAGCGACCTGTGTTCTGCGGGGCATCCGTGCGGTAAGCGACTATGAATACGAGTTGCAGATGGCGCTCATGAACCGCAAACTCGAGCCTACGCTGGAAACGGTTTTCATGATGCCCGCCGACAAGTATTCTTATGTCAGCTCGCGCCTGGTGCGCGAAGTAGCGCAGGCGGGCGGGCCAGTAAAGGGACTGGTGCCCGAAGTGGTTGAGCAGAAGCTGCGCGAAAAACTCGAACTCGCCTACAAATTTCACGACGAGATGCAGCAAGTCTCATCGGGAAATTCGGTCGTAAAAGAGATACCAACGAAGAAAAGGAAAAAGAAGTCATGACCACGGCAACCACGGAAGCGCTGCGCCTCACCGACCGCATCAATCGCATTCAACCTTCAGCCACCATGGCGGTTGTGGCCGAGGCTGACAAGCTGCGCGCGCAGGGCATCGACGTGGTCGACTTCGGCGCTGGTGAGCCACATTTTTCCACGCCGCAGCACATCAAAGATGCCGCCATCGCCGCGATTCAAGGTAACTTCACGAAATACACCGCCGTGCCTGGCACGCCCGAGTTGCGCGATGCCATCGTGCACCGTCACGCAGTCGATTTCGATTCCGATTACCGCCGCGAAGAAGTCATCGCCTCGACCGGCGGCAAGAACGCGCTATTCAACGCCGTTCAGGTCCTCGTCGATCACGGCGACGAAGTGATTCTGCCCGTCCCCTACTGGGTTTCGTTCAAAGACATCGTGCGCTACGCCGGCGGCGAGTGTGTGCTCCTCGAGTCGGACGAATCGCAAGGTTTCCGGGTTACGGCCGAGATGGTTGCGCGGCTGATCACACCGCGAACCAAAGTCATCATTTTGAATTCGCCGTCGAATCCCTCCGGCGCGGTCATGAGCGCGGAAGATCTCACGGAAGTTGTCCAGCTGGCGCAACAGCGCGGAATCTGGGTGCTCTCCGACGAGTGCTACGTCTACCTGAATTACACCGGACGAAATTTTTCTGTGGGATCGCTGCGCGAGTACAAAGATCGCATCGTTGTGTTGGGTTCGCTCTCGAAAACTTACGCCATGACGGGCTGGCGCCTGGGATACGCCCTCGGGCCCACCGCGATCATCAGTGCGATGTCAAAACTGCAAAGTCAGTCCACGTCGAATCCCACGTCGATCGTGCAGAAAGCGGCTGTAGCGGCGTTGCGCGGGCCGCAGGAATGCGTGGAACAAATGCGGCGCGAATATATCACGCTTCGCGATCACGTAGTCGAAGGCTTGCGCTCGATTCCCGGCGTGACTTGCACCTTGCCCGAAGGAGCGTTCTACGCCTATCCCAACATCTCCGCGTTCCTGGGGTGCAGCAATGTGAAGTCGGCGTCAGACGTGGCCGGAAGGCTGCTCAGAGAGGCGCATGTGGCTACGGTTCCGGGCGAAGGCTTCGGCACCGGCGATCACATCCGCGTTTCCTATGCGACCTCGAAAGCGGAACTGGATCGCGGCTTGGAACGCATGCACAAATTTTTCGCGACACTATAGTTACCGGTTGCGGATGTACGAGTCAGCATTGCTAGGTTGAGTTTCAGCGAAGGCCGTCCGCTCGCGAACGGCCTTTTCTATTCGATCGCTGTTGTGCAGATCATTGCTCTGCAGATCGACGTTGCGCAGATCGTGTTATGGACAATCTCTATCCACTCTTGATGCTTCCGGAATTCAGCCCGCGTCCGTGGGGCACGCACGATTTGTCGCCGATTTATCCGCATCGCCACTTCGAGGAAAAGATGGGCGAAGCCTGGCTTACCGGCGACGATTGCAAAGTGGCCAACGGGCCGCTAACCGGGCAGACCCTGGCGCAGGTCAGCGAGAAGTATCGGCGGGAACTGGTTGGCGATGCCGCGCGCGACGCCGCGCGCTTTCCTCTGCTGCTGAAGTTTCTGTTTCCCCATGAGAAACTTTCCGTGCAGGTTCACCCCGATGATGCGCAAGCCCGCCGCGTTTCCCAACCTTGGGGCAAAACCGAGTGTTGGTACGTTGCGCATGCCAAGCCGGGAGCGCAAATCGGTCTGGGACTGAAACCAGGCGTGACGGTTTCCCAGTTGGAGCAAGCGATCCACGAGAAGCGCGCCGAAGAGTTACTGAACTGGCTCAACGTTTACACCGGCGACATGATTTATGTTTCCGGTGGAACCGTGCACACTCTGGGGCCGGGCTCCGTGATTGTCGAGACGCAACAACAGTCGGATACGACGTATCGCTTGTATGATTATGGTCGCCCGCGCGAACTGCATCTCAAAGAAGGATTAGCCGCGGTGAAGCTGGGCGTTTCGTCCGGAAAAGTTGTGCGGCAGGCTCCGGCGCAAATTCCCGGCCGCAACAATCGGCAGGGCTTGCTGGTTGCCGCTCCTTACTTTGTTGTAGATATGTTTGAGATTAAGGACGTGCAGGAATTGAGTACGCACAACGACTCTGGCAAGAGTTCCGCGCAGATATTGGTTGCCGTGGAAGGCTGCGGCGTGATGGAAACCGCGAACGCCGAACCCGTGACCATGGCGAAGGGCGATGCGGTTGTAATTCCGGCGTCGGTCGGAAAATTTACTGTGCGCCCGCAGTGGACGTTGGAGTTTTTAAGAGCGCGTGTTCCGGGGGCGGCGTTGCCCGAACCGGAAACGCGGATGTAGCGCGACATCACAAACACTTTGGCCAAGAACCCACACTTTTATCCCGTGATACTCGCCGGAGGCCGCGGCACGCGTTTTTGGCCATTGAGCCGGAAGCGACGTGCTAAGCAGTTACTGGCACTCGACGGCAAGCAGAGCATGATCCAGCAGACTGTGGCGCGGCTTCTGCCGCTCGCACCGGCGCGGCAATTTTGGATCATCACGAACGACGATCTTCGTCCCGCGATTTTGAAGCAGTTGCCAAAGTTGCCGAAGGCGCAGGTTCTTGCCGAGCCGGTGGGCCGCAACACTGCGCCGGCCATTGGCCTTGCGGCATTTCTCTTATTGCGCCAACATCCCGATGCGGTCCTCGGCCTGTTCCCGTCCGATCATGTGATTGCCGATGAAAAAAAATATCGCGCGACTATTGAGCGCGGCGTCGAGATCGCAGCCGATGGCAACAACATTGTGGTGCTCGGCATTCGGCCCACTCGACCGGAAACTGGATACGGCTACATCGAGGTGGGCAGCGTGTTCGCCGGCGATGCGCTGCGGGTGCGCCGCTTCACGGAAAAGCCCGACGTCGAGAAGGCAGCGGCTTTTGCGGCCGCGGGAAATTATTTCTGGAACAGCGGAATGTTTTTGTGGAGCGCTCGCACGCTGGTGAACACCCTGCGCGAGCACCTTCCAAAAACTGCCCCCCTGCTCGAAGAGATCGCTGCGACTTTCGGCACGCGCAAATTTGCTGCAACCTTCCGAAAGCTTTATCCGAAATGCGAGAGTATTAGCGTCGATTATGCTTTGCTCGAGCCGCGTTCGGCGAAGGGCGAGCAAGCTTCGAACATCATTTGCCTGCCCGCCGATTTTGGCTGGAACGACCTGGGATCATGGACCGCGTTGCACGAACACCACACCGCGAGGAGCAATCCGCGTGAGGGCAACCTGATCAATGGTGCCGGCGCATTTATTCTGAACGCCAGCGGAAATTACGTGCACGCCCCCGGAAAATTTGTTGCGATCGTCGGGATAGATGATTTGGTAGTGGTCGAAACCGACGACGCTTTACTGATTACGACCCGGCAACAGGCGCAGGACGTCGGCAAAGTAGTGAAATATCTGGACGAGAAGAAGCTGAACAAACTGACTTGAGTCGTTGGCCGTTAATCGCTTTTTCACATGTCTCAAGAAATCAAATTCGGAACCGACGGTTGGCGAGCCATCATCGCCGACGATTTCACCTTCGACAACGTGCGCCGCGTCGCCGGCGCAATCGCATCCTACGTGCTGAAGTACGAGGATTCGCAGCGGGGCGTCATCGTCGGATACGATACGCGTTTCGCCTCGCAGAGCGCGGCCCAAGCGGCGGCAGAAGTGATTGCCACAGCCGGCATCCCGGTGAAGCTGGCCAACGATTACACTCCCACTCCAGCGGTCTCTTACGCGGTGAAGAGCAACCGCGCTGCCGGCGGAGTGATGGTCACCTCCAGCCACAATCCATTTAATTGGAATGGAATGAAGTTCAAGGGAAATTTCGGTGGGTCCGCGACTCCCGCGATCATGAAGAAGGTCGAAGAAGAGCTGCGCGCCAGCGCGATGCCCCAAGGTTCGAAAGCGGCGATCGAAGAAGCCGATCTCAAAACGCCATACATCGGCGCAATTTGCCGCTTCGCCGACATGGATCTTATCGGCAAAACCAAAGCGAAATTTGCCATCGACTCGATGTACGGCTCAGGCCGCGGAGTTCTACCGGGAATATTTCACGAGCGTGGTATCCAATTCATCGCCATCCGGCAGGAGTTGAATCCGCTGTTCCCAGGCATCAATCCTGAACCTATCGAGCCGCACATTTCTCTTTTGCAGCAAACGGTTGTGCAGGAGAAATGCACCGCCGGACTTGCTACAGACGGCGATGCCGACCGCATCGGCGCGGTCGCGGAAGACGGCAGCTTTGTGGACTCGCACAAGATCTACTGCGTGCTTTTGTACTGGTTGCTCGAGCGCAAGAAGTGGACTGGAGACGTTGTCCGCGCCTTCAACACGACGCGCATGCTCGATCGCATCGCCATAAAGTACGGCCGCAAACTTTACGAGACGCCGATTGGATTTAAGTACATCGCCAACGTAATGATGGAGCACGACATCCTGATCGGCGGCGAAGAATCCGGCGGCATCGGCTACTCGCGCTTTCTCCCCGAGCGCGACGGGGTACTGAATTGTCTGCTGCTGGTCAATGCGATGGCGGAAGAAGGCAAGCCGTTGGGCCAGTTGGTTGCCGATCTGCAGCGCGAATTCGGGCCTCACTATTACGGCCGGCGCGATCTGCACATTCCAGACGCGATCAAGCAGAGTGCGATTCAGCGTGCGGCGTCCAAAGGCACAAAGAGCCTTGATCGATATCACGTGCTGAAGAAAGAAAATCTCGACGGCATCAAGTTTTTTCTCGATGCGCCCACCAACGGCAACGGAGCGGAAGCGTGGATCCTTTTCCGCGCCTCGGGCACAGAACCCCTGCTGCGCCTATATGCCGAAGCCGCATCCCCCGAGTTGGTGAACGAAATCCTGACGGCGGCCGAGAGTTTTGTTGGAAGTAACTGAAGATACCTGCCGTCTCCAAAACTCCACATTTCTGGCAACGGGAATGCGATACTTCTAATTAAGCATGCCACTCGCAGATGTCACATCCTCGACCCCGGATTCGCCGGAGGTGCGACGTTACAATCGGATCCAGCGCTGGCTGGGAATCGCCGATTTTGCCATCGGCTCCGCATTCCTATTCGTTCTGCTGATCACCGGCTGGACCGGTTGGTTGCGCGATCTAGCCTACCGCCGCGGATTTCAGAATTACACTCTTTCAGTCTTTCTCTATCTATTCTTTCTGCTCCTCATCAGCAAACTGCTCAGCTTAGGCCCGGACTACTACGGCTTCCGGCTGGAGCGAAAATTTCAACTTTCCAACCAAAAGCTGCGCGCCTGGCTATGGGACGAAGCCAAAGGCTTTCTTGTCGGCCTCGCGCTCGCCGGAATCGTGGTGGAGTTGTTGTATTTCATGATTCGCCAATTTTCCCAGCACTGGTGGCTGATTACCTGGGCGCTGTTTATGGGGTTGTTTGTCTTGTTGGCTCAGCTTGCCCCTGTCGTGCTGCTCCCAATCTTCTACAAGTTCGAGCCATTGGACGATGAAGACCTTCGCCGGCGGCTGGTTCAACTGAGCGAACGCGCGGGCACTCGCGTGCGCGGCATCTATCGCTGGAAGCTCTCTGAAAAAAGCAAGAAAGCGAACGCCGCTCTCACTGGATTAGGCAACACTAGGCGAATTATCCTGGCCGATACGCTTCTGGACAATTATGCTCCTGAGGAAATTGAAGCCGTACTCGCGCACGAGCTTGGCCATCACGTTCACCGCCACATTCTGAAAAGCATTGCGGTGCAAGCTGGGACCACCCTGCTTGGTTTTTGGGCGGCGAACTGGGTGCTTCACTACGCGGTCGATCGTCACATGTTCGAAGAGCTTTCTGATTTCGCGAATATGCCATTACTTGCCATTACCGCCAGCGTGCTTTCCCTGTTGCTGATGCCGGCGCTCAACGCCTATTCGCGCTATAACGAGCGTCAGGCCGATCGCTATGCTTTCGAATCGATCGCCAACGTGCACCCCTTCATTTCGTCCATGAACAAGCTAGCCGAGCAAAATCTGGCAGAGCGCACGCCTTCCAAGTGGGTGGAGGTATTGTTCCACTCACATCCGGCGATCTCGAAGCGTGTGGCGGCAGCGGAAGCGTGGGGCCGCGTCCAAGGTGAAGGGCCACAGGCCTAAGCGCCATCCGTTTCGAACTTAGCAATTAACGCCTGCACAGAATTTCGGCTACTCGCTGCAGGTCTTCTTCTGTATCGACGCCGATTGAGTCGTGAGGCGTTTCGCCCACATGGATCGTAATTCCGTTCTGCAGGAAGCGAAGTTGTTCTAGCCGTTCACTTTTTTCCAGTGTCGATTCCGGCAGGCTGACAAAAAGATCGAGTGCAGGTTTCCGGTACGCATAGATGCCAAGGTGCTTAAAATACGCCGGCTGAGTGCCGTCGCGGTCAAACGGAATCGTAGCGCGCGAAAAATATAAAGCGCGGCTGCCGGAGTCGTCCACAACTTTGACGGCGTTGGGATTATGAATTTCTTCCGCCGAGCATGGGGTCTTCAGCGTTCCCACGCTGACTGCCGGATACTTCATCACATCGACGAGCGTGGCAATTTGTTCCGGGCGCACCATGGGTTCGTCGCCTTGCACGTTGATGTAGACATCCGCTCCGATAGAGTTTGACACTTCCTGCACGCGCTCGGCCCCACTGCGGTGATTCGGCGAAGTCATCCGCGCGTTCCAACCGTATCGGCCGCACTCGTCCATAATCTCCTCGGAATCGGTAGCGACAATCACTTCGGAGACGAGCGGCGACGACCGAACCGCCTCATACACCCAACCCACCAGAGGCTTTCCCGCGATCTCGCGCAACATCTTGCGCGGCAATCGAGTGGAGGCCAGCCGGGCGGGAATTACGGCGACTGTTTTCATGAGAGCACCAGTTTCCCGTTTCATAGCGCAACTGGCAAGTGGCGATTCGGGCAAATGTATGGTAGCCCCTGTTTGACAGCATTTTGCAACGACTCTTAGAATGAAGAACTGGACGTGACGCGCGACTCCAGCTGTCTTGTCCATGGCAGCGAGAGTTCACCCAAGGCGACTAATCCTCTCATTGCGTCTCCCCAATATGGCGGCGTAGCTCAGGTGGCTAGAGCGACGGTCTCATAATCCGTAGGTCCGTGGTTCGAGTCCACGCGCCGCCACCAAGTCTGTCACCAAGTCCGGAGGAATTGACATTCCCTCCACCCTTTGGAAACATGCAAAGGTCTCAACTGCAAACTTTATGGTAGGAATTCGCACTCGCGATCTACGCAAGGTCTACACCTCCGCTCCTCCTTTTGCTGCGGGCGGTTTTGGCTCGCCAGCAGGACGCGCGAAGGGCGAAAAGCAACCGAAGCCCGAGATTGTCGCGCTCAATGGCCTAACGCTCGACGTTGCTGCGGGCGAAGTCTTCGGCTTGCTGGGACCAAATGGTGCGGGCAAGTCGACAACCGTGGGAATTCTAACCACGCGAGTACGGCCGAGCGGCGGCGAAGCTTGGATCGGCGCACACGATGTCTGGAAAGAACAAGTTGCGGTCAAACGCCTGATTGGGGTGGTGGCGCAGCGTCCGAATCTCGACTTCTCTTTAACAGCGCGCGAGATTCTTTTGTTTCACGGCGCCTACTTTGGGCTCGACTCTGCGACCAGAGCATCCCGAGCCGAAAGCCTTCTGGATCGCTTCAAGCTTCGCGACCGCGCCGAGCAGATGGTGCGCGGCTTCTCCGGCGGCATGATGCAGCGCCTCTCCATCGCCCGCGCCATGATGCACGACCCGCAGGTTCTTTTCCTGGATGAACCCAGCGCGGGTCTTGATCCGCAAACCAAGTTGCTGCTATGGGAGATTATTCGGGAATACAACCAAACCGGCAGGACGATCCTGCTGACCACGCATAACATGGAAGAAGCCGACGCGCTTGCGGGCCGCCTCGCCATTATCGACCACGGACGCAACATCGCCCTGGGTACACCAACCGAGTTGAAGGCTTCGGTGCCCGGCGGTTATCTGCTGCGTTTGCGTTTCGGTAATCATTCTGCCGAACTGCTGCAACGGCTGCAGGCATTGCCCGGGGTGCGAGAGGTACGCCCCGTTGCGCACAATGGGCCGCAGAACGGCGAACAAAGCGGCGCAGACCTTTATGCCGATCGCGGCGGCTCGCTGATTGCGGAGATTGCCAGCCTGGCTTCTGCCGCCGGCTCCGAGCTGCGCGATGTGCACATCTCCGAACCCAGCCTGGAAAATTTATTTCTGCACCACACCGGAAGGAGCCTGCGGGAATGAACTGGAAGACGTTTTTCGCCATGCTCGCACGCGATGTGCATGTGGCTCGCCGCAACTTCATGGTTTTGCTGATGCAGACCTTTCTGCAGCCGCTGATGTTTGTTTTTATCTTTGGCCGAGTGATGGTCCGCAGCGGTTACATGCCCGAGGCATACAAAAGCCTGCTGCTTCCCGGCATCATGGCCATCAGCATGGTTTTTACCGGGGTCTGGGCAGTGGCCATGCCATTGATTACCGAATTCCAGTTCACCCGCGAGATCGAAGATCGCCTGTTAGCTCCTATGGAAATCTCCTGGGTGGCGATCGAAAAAGTGCTTGCCGGTACGCTCCAGGCACTAATCGCAGGTCTGGTTGTGATTCCCGCAGCGTGGATAATCTTGCGCCCGGGCGTATCGGTGACGGTGCACAACCCTCTCACTTTTGCCTGCGTAACCTTGCTGGTGGCACTGTTCTCCGCCTGCGGCGGTCTAGCGTTGGGCTGCAGCGTCAACCAGCAGCATATCGGATTGATGTTCAGCATGGTTTTGACCCCCATGATTTTCTTTGGCTGTACGTATTACCCCTGGAGCGCACTCAATAGCTTTCCCATCCTACAGAAGGTCGTGCTGGTGAACCCTCTTGTATATGCGAGTGAAGGCCTGCGCGGAACTCTTGTGCCCCAGTTCCCGCATCTCCCTTTGCTGGCGGTATTAATTGTGTTGACGGCGTTTGACACCTTGTTTCTCGTGGCTGGATTGCGACAGTTCCGCGGAAAAGCAGTCAGCTGAGACCAGAAGCCCTCTTCGGCGCCATGGCAATTCGATTCGAGTAACCTCCCTGCTTTCTTGCACCTCCGAAAGTGGTTCCAAATCAAGTAATTCGAGAGATTACCGAAGTTTCTCGCAACGGCTGCAAATCATTGTTAATAAATCTGTTAGCTGTTTATCCTACGATTGGGATACCCTCGC
Organism: uncultured Acidobacteriaceae bacterium; assembly: GCA_963808195.1. Taxonomy (GTDB): domain Bacteria; phylum Acidobacteriota; class Terriglobia; order Terriglobales; family Acidobacteriaceae; genus Sulfotelmatobacter. The sequence goes on from CAWEEW010000016.1 coordinate 430,162, forward strand.
GCCCCGGTAAATTGGAGCAGCAAAGGGTTGAATCGCACACGTATGTCGGCAACCACACAGTCGTGGAGAGGACTGTCCCTCGGCGCCCAGGTCTTTGTCGGCCTGGTGATTGCTGCGGGGATGGCCTCGCTGCTTCTTGCAGCGGGGCACCAGCGCAGCAATAATATTGCTGAGTTTATTTGTTATCTTGGCATCGCCATCCTGGCATCACGGCTACGAGTAACCCTCCCCGGAATCACCGGCACGCTTTCGGTGAACTTTCTGTTCATCCTGGTCGGGATCGCCGAACTCAGCTACTCGGAGGCTATTACTCTGGGCGCTGTCGCCATGCTCGCCCAAGGTTTGTTTCCCGGCCGGCCAAACGCCATCCAAGTGACGTTCAACGTCTGCGCCGGCGCGGTTTCAACGGCGCTAGCTTATTTCGCCTATCACAGTCTTCTAGCCAACGAACTCATTCCCAGCAAGGCGCTGGTTTTATGCCTGGCCGCTTCGATTTATTTTATTGTCAACGCGGGATGTACCGCCGCCGTAATCTCGTTCAGCGAACGGCGGGCGCTGGGGCGAATCCTCATCGATTGTTACTTCTGGTCCTTCCCTTACTACCTGGTGGGCGCCGGCATCGCAGGCGCAATTGGCTGGTTCAATCACGCTTTTAACTGGGAAAGCTCTTTACTCTTCGTGCCCGCCATCTATGTCATCTACCGCTCTTATCGTTTGTATCTGGGCAAGCTGGACGACGAAAAGCGGCACGTGGAAGAAATCGCCAACCTGCATTTGCGAACCATCGAAGCACTCGCGCTGGCCATTGAAGCCAAGGACCAGACCACGCATGCCCACTTGCAGAGGGTTCGCGTCTATGCCATCGAGGTCGCAAAAGAATTAGGCATCAAGGGAGCCGAACTGGAAGCCCTGCACGCGGCCGCGTTGCTGCATGACATTGGAAAGCTTGCCGTGCCGGAACACATTATCTCGAAGCCCGGCCGGCTCACGCCGGAAGAGTTCGAGAAGATGAAGATTCACACCGTCGTCGGTGCGGACATTCTGGAACGTGTTCGCTTTCCTTATCCGGTCGTGCCCATCGTTCGAGCCCACCATGAAAAATGGGATGGGTCAGGTTATCCCTTCGGATTGAAAGGCACAGAGATTCCGATTGGCGCCCGCATTCTTTCCGCAGTCGACTATCTGGACGCGTTAGCCTCCGACCGGCAATATCGCCGAGCCATGCCCTTGGACAAAGTGATGCAGCAGCTTTCGGCTGAGTCGGGCAAGTCATTTGATCCGAAAGTGGTGGATGTCCTCACCAGACGTTACAAATCCCTGGAGAACATGGCGCGTGCCCAAGCGAATTCAGACGACAACGTGGCTCTTCCCACCGAACTCAAGATCACGCGAGGCCCGGCACCAGCGGCCGGATTCGAAAATGCCGCGGTAACGGATTCGCCGGGACGAGAAGCGACGTTCCTATCCTCGATTGCTGCTGCCCGCCAGGAAGCTCAATCTTTGTTTGAATTAAGCCAGGACCTCGGGGCGTCGTTAAGCCTGGGTGAGACGCTTTCTGTGTTCTCGGTAAAACTAAAGCCGATGGTTCCCTATGACGCCATCGCAATTTATATCCGTCGCGGCGACGAGTTGATCCCCGAATACGTAAACGGCGATAACTACCGGCTCTTTGCCTCATTGCGTATTCCACTCGGGGAGGGCCTATCTGGTTGGGTGGCGCAGAACAAAAAGCCGATTGTGAACGGAAATCCTTCGGTCGAGCCTGGCTATCTCAACGATCCCGCGAAATCCAGCACTTTGCGCTCCGCGCTGGCGCTCCCGTTGGAAGGAGTGGACGGCGTAATCGGCGTTCTCGCGCTCTACCGCGCCGAGCGCGACGCGTTTACCTCGGATCATTTGCGCATTCTTTTGGCGGTGAGTGGCAAGATGGCGCTTGCCATCGAGAACGCGCTCAAATACCAGCAGGCGGAAAGCTCCGCCACCACCGATTACCTTACCGGCCTGCCCAACGCGAGATCGCTGTTTCTGCAACTCGATCGCGAACTCGCTCGCTGCAAGCGCGACAACATGTCGCTGACGCTAATGGTTTGCGACATGAACGGTTTCAAGCGGATCAACGACCGCTTCGGCCATCTCGAAGGAAACCGTGTGTTGCGCCTGTTCGCTCAAGCTCTGAAAGAAACCTGCCGCGAGTACGACTACGTCGCCCGCATGGGCGGCGATGAATTTGTGGTCATTGCTCCCGGTCTCGCCGCTGACGCCGCCGCCAAAAAAGTGGATCAACTTCGTCCGCTTGCCCGGCAGGCTGGTTTCGATGTTTGCGGAGAAGACATTCTCTCATTGAGTGTTGGGCTGGCCGTATCTCCAGATGACGGCAATGACGCCGAACAACTCTTGACCGAAGCCGACCGGCGCATGTACCTGGAAAAGCAGAAGCAGCCTTCACAAAAAGATCAGCGCCTGCACACGCGCATGAAATGCCGGGCTCACCATCGAACTGCACCCTCAATCCGGCAGTGGACCGATCTTCGGCAATCTTATCGACATCAGCCTCGGAGGCTGCTACGTGGAAACCAGTGCCATTCTGCCGGCCCGTTCCCATCTCAAGCTGATTTTCTCCATTGACGATTCAACCCTGAGCGCCGAAGGGACGATTGCCAGAATCCATCCCGGGTCAGGCGTGGCTGTGCAATTCAAGGAGATGAGCCGCGAGTCGCGCGAAAAAATGTATCGCATTCTCGAGTTCGTTCAGAACACGACCACTCTCTACAACGACAGCTACATGCAGAAACTTTTCGATCGGTGATCGGGATAGTGATCGGACGTCGCTTGAAGCCCATCCCGCCACGCTCGTACACTTAGAAAATGCACGTCCACGGTCACGGCGCAGACGGTCCCAAGCGAGTCCTAAAGATTTCGCTGGGCGTGACCCTCGGCTATATCGTGCTGCTGGTCGTGGCCGGCGTCCGCGCCCATTCGCTGGCCTTACTTTCCGAGGCCGGACATAATCTCTCCGATTTTCTGGCATTGTTGCTCTCGTTGGTCGCGGTTTATCTGCAGTCACGTCCCGCGAGTTCGACCAAGACGTATGGCTATCATCGCGCGGGTGTATTAGCTGCGCTGGTCAATGCCGTATCTCTGGTCGCGGTCGCATTCTTCATTTTCTACGAGGCCTTCCACCGCTTGCAGCATCCCGAGCACGTTCAGGCCTCGGTAATGATGTGGGTCGCCGCTGCTGGCGTGGTGATGAATGGAGTGATCGCGCTCCTCCTGTATCGCTCAGGCCGGAACTCCGGTAACGACGTCAACATTCGCAGCGCTCTGCTGCATGAGGTTGGCGACACGCTTTCCACCGCCGCCGTGATCGCTGGAGGTTGGGCCATCCTCGCTACGGGTGATTACTGGATCGACTCCGCGCTCTCCTTCGGAATCGGTGCGCTGATCCTCTGGTCAGGATTCGGCATCGTACGCGAGACGCTGAACATTCTGCTCGAAGGCACGCCCCGCGGCATGAAGCTCGAACTGGTCGAGACTGCGATCCGCTCGATTGAAGGCGTCAACGACGTTCACGACCTTCACGTGTGGAGCATCGGCTCGGAAACTCACGCGCTCTCCTGCCACATCTCGATTGCCGACATTCCGCCCTCGGTCAGCGAGCGCATCCTGCGCGACGTGAAAGACCGCCTGCATCACAGCTTCCGCATCGACCACACCACCATCCAGTTCGAATGCGTGGACTGCGAAGTGGCCCATGGCTGCGTGATGCCAGTAGGCGAGAGCGAAGCCCACCACCACCACAGCCATTGAGGGTTGGCAAATTGTAAAATCTGGAATCGTTCGACTTAAGTGTCCCAGCAATCAATCAAGAACTAGCGGGCTAATTTCCTCGACTTTTTCAACTCCGTAGCGGACTTCAGCTTACGTGCTTTCGATAACTGCTCGTGGAAAATGGGGCTGTTCTTTAGAGCGTCGAGGACCTCCGCCGAGGAAGCGTACACGGTCGCAGCATTTCGGTAAGTGAGCTCGCAAACCCCTTTTTCATGCTTCAGCCATAGAGTTAGTGTCCGCTCTCGTACACGCCGCTGAACTTCCGTGTCCTCAAGCAGGATAATAAAGCGGTATGACCAGATGGATACCCAAAACCCTGCCACGATTCCAGGATAGTCGCTCGTGTCCATGGCATAGACGCTTATCGGTAGCGGAGGGATCTCCTTCGTTCCGGGCAGAAGAGGCAAATTGGTTTTCTTGGCGGGCGTTGGGATCATGAGCTGAAGAAAGATGCGGAATTCTACGGGTCGGGATTCCTTCCCCAGAATGTATGGACTAGCGTTTCGCAAGTATCCAAACGGCCATTCCCGGACACGTGCTACGTTGTAGCCAATTTTTAGCAGCATTCTTAAGAGCGTGTCCGCATCATACTCAATGCGGACACAGTCTCCAGAGTGGACAATCTTCGAGAAGTATTTATCGTTCAGCAAACACAGGTTGGTATCCAGTTGTGACAGCGGCCCATTGTTGCAAGGGCCGCAAACGTCACCTATTTCCAGCGCGGAGAGGATGGCCTTCTCGCCATCGACGGTCTTAGCAAGGCTTATTGCCTCGAAAGTCTTCCGGAAGCACTCGGGGAAAATATGTTCGTTCGTGAGGTCTTCCTGCTGCCCACAATATGCGCATCTTCGTCTAGTATTCATTTCCAAAGAACCTCCCTCAGATCCTCTGCTCCTCGTAAATCTCCCGCACTCGCTCAATCGTATCCGCCTCATCCGCCGTCTTATCCGGCCTCAGCCGCACGATCCTCGGAAAACGCAGCGCATACCCGCTCTCATGACGTTCCGACTCCATCATGTTGTTGAACGCCACTTCCAGCACAATCTTCGGCTCGACGGTACGGCGGAAGCCTTGATCCTCAATTGTGTGTTCGAGAAACCATCGCGTCATCTCGGCAATCTCGACATCGGTCAGCCCTGAGTACGCTTTGCCGATATTCACCAACCGGTTTTTATTCGTATCCCACACCGCAAACGTGTAATCGCTGAGCACGCCCACGCGCTTGCCATGACCGTACTCAACCGCGGTTACAACCACGTCAAGCGTGGCCAGTTCGCGCTTCATCTTCAGCCAGGATTTTCCGCGCTTTCCCGGCGTGTAAGTCGAGTTGAGATCTTTGATCATCAACCCTTCGTTGCCTCTCGCCTGTGCAGCCGTGAAGAGTTCTTCCAATTCGTCCGCTGACGTCACTCGAAACACCGGCGCCCGGAGAACAGCTGCCGCGGCCTTTTCATCTTCAGTACTAAAAATTAATTTCTCTTGTGAATTTCCTGCCCTGTGTTTTCTCTGTGTCTCTGTGTCTCTGTGGTAAAGAATTCTCTTTTCTGACAAAAGAAGCTCGTCCAACATCCGCTCCCGCTCCCGCAGCGGACGGTCGATCAGCAACTCTCCGTCCGCATACAAAACGTCAAAGGCGAGATAAGCGACGGGAGCTTCCCGCAACATCCTCTCGCTCACCTTCTTCCGTCCCAGGCGCTGCTGCAACACGCTGAACGGCCGCGCCCGTCCCAGGTTCGCCGCCTTCGCCTCAGCCGTGTCGCTAGGCCGCTCATCGACCACTTCTACCGTGGCAGAAAGACTCTCCGGATATTCCCACGCCACAATTTCACCATCGAGAATCGCTTCCTGCGGCAATCCCGCCAGCGCGCCCGGCAACTCCGGAAATGACTCTGTAATCTCATCCCGCGTGCGCGAGAAAAACTTCACCTCGCCCTCCAAAACATGCGCCTGCGCCCGAATTCCGTCGTACTTGTCCTCCACCGCGGCCTCGGCAAAATAATTCAACCCTTCTTCAGCCGATTCAATCGGACTCGCCAGCATGAATCCCAACGGATGAAACAAACGCATGCTCGCAGTCGCCAGCCTGCCATCGATGGCAAGCCGCACCGTTTCTCCAATATCCCCCAGCAGCATGTTCGCCCGCTGCACCTCCGCAAGCGAGTTCCCGTACGCTCTGGCAATCGCGTCCTCGACCAGGCTTTCCTTCAGCCCAATCCGCAAATCGCCGGTCATGATCTTCACGATGTACTTGGCTTCGAGCGGCGTCGCCTTCAACAGCAAATCGCGAACCAACTCAGTTTTCGCCGCCGGCCCGCGCGCAGCAGCAATCTGCCGAAAGCTACCCGCAACTTCGAGAACATCGAGGGCTTGCCCCGGCCGCTCCGGCAGAACATCTCCAGCCACAGCGCCTAAGTCACCATGCTTTCGATACGCAGTCGTCAGCTCTGCCTCGTCTCTCCCCGAAAGCTCCCGAACCGCCCGCCACAACAGAGAACCGCCCACCTGTAGCGTGGTCTCCTCCCACGCCGGAAACGCTCTCCCGAGAGAAACACCGCCGACACTGCGGCTTCTTCTGCGCTCCGCGATTTCAGGTAGTCGGCAACAATCCCGGTCTTCAACAGCTTCTTGGTGGTGGCGGCAATCGCCTCGCAGCTTTCAGCCAGCTTTCGCATATTGCGTTAAGATGTCTTTCCGAGAATAAATGAACATTCGCACGCCGCCGAAGCTGGCGAATAGCCCTCTATTTCAAGCATTTACCCATCCCGCAACCATAGGAACACGTCATCGCCTGTGATACCCTAGCGTTTGGTGCGTTCCCGCGCCCCGGAGCATCTAACCACCGTGCGTTCTTTGCGAAATTTCGTGCGTTTTCTCATCGCCGTACAGCTTTTGCCCGCGCTCGAAAGCGGCGAAGAAACCCTGGTCGGCGGGCAAGCTGTGCTCGAAGGTGTGATGATGCGCTCTCCGCACGCCTGGGCCATCGCCTGCCGCAAGCCCTCTGGTGAAGTGGTCACCATGAGCGAACCCCTTGATCGCCCCTCGGAGAAGCACAAATGGATGGCCTGGCCCATCGTCCGCGGTGTGATGACGCTCGGTTACGCCATGTCCCTCGGTTACCGTGCCCTCCGCTTCTCCGCCAACGTCGCCATAGAAGAAGTAATGCAAAGCAACGAGCCCACTGAGAGGGCCGACTCAGAGAAGAACCATGTGGCCACGGGCGCCTCGCCCGTGCCGCTGAAGCGAAGCGAAGCGGAACCTTCCACGACAGCCGGCGCTCAAGGTTCCACTACGGCGCAATCCCGCGAAAAAGCCGCCACCATCAGCGGATGGCTAGCCGCCGGAAACGTAATCCTTTCTCTCGCTTTCTTCATCTTCATGTACAAATACCTGCCACTGCTGGCAGCCACGGAGCTGAAAAAGTTCAATCCCGCCCTCGGCGGCCAGATTGTGTTTAACCTGGTCGATGGCGCGGTGCGCCTGATCCTCTTCCTGCTCTTCATCTGGGGAGTGTCGCTGTTCCCCGACATTCGCCGTGTCTATCAATATCACGGCGCCGAGCACAAAACCGTATTCGCCTTCGAGAATGGCGATCTGCTCTCGACCAGCACAGTGCAGAAATATTCCACGTATCACCCGCGCTGCGGTACCAGCTTTCTGATGACCGTGATGCTGATCTCGATCGGCTTCTACATGCTGATTCCCTACACCACGTTCTGGGCGCGTTTCGCTTCGCGCATCGTGCTGCTCCCGGTAATCGCCGGCGTGTCTTACGAGGTGATCCGCTTCGCAGCAAAACATCGCGGCTCTCTTTTCGCCCTGATGACCGCGCCTGGCCTCTGGCTGCAACGCATCACCACCCAGCCTCCCTCTGACCAAATGGCCCAATGCGCCATCACCGCCCTCGATCAAGCCATGGACCTAGAAAAAGAACGCGGCGGCGAATTGGTGATTGCCTAGCGGCCCCGCCGCGAAATCCTCTTCAAAATGGATCTTTTAAGAAAAAGCCCGGGAAGGGCACGACTTCATTCGTGTCGTTAGGTGCCCTGGGTATCGCGCTTTAGCGCCTGAGGTGAGCCGTTGATAACGGTATACGATAATCAAGCGCCAGTAAATGTCTCGGAATCTTGATACGGCTACAATTAGAAGTACAACTGAAAGCTGATCTCAATGTTCGAACGCCTAGACCAAATCGAAGCCCGCTACGAAGAGCTAACCAGCGCTCTAGCCTCGCCGGACATCGTCAACGATTCGGCGAGATACCAAAAGACCGCTAAAGCGCACAGCGAAATTGTGCCCATCGTCGAGAAGTATCGAGAATACAAAGACCTAACCCGCGGCATCGCCGAAAGTAAAGCCATGCTCGCGGATGAAAAAGATCCCGAGATGCGCGCCTATGCTCAGGAGGAACTCAATAAACTCGAGCCGCGCGTCGCCGGCATCGAGGAAGAGTTGAAAGTCCTTCTGCTCCCCAAAGATCCTAACGACGAAAAAAATATCATCCTCGAAATCCGCGCCGGAACCGGCGGAGACGAGGCCACGCTCTTCGCCGCCGAAATCTTCCGCATGTACACGCGCTACGCAGAATCTCAGCGTTGGAAAGTAGAGGTACTGTCGTCCTCGGAATCCTCCGCTGGAGGTCTCAAGGAAGTCATCGCCATCATCGAAGGCAACCGCGTCTTTTCGCAGCTCAAGTACGAAAGCGGCGTCCACCGCGTACAGCGCGTTCCGGCCACTGAGCAGCAAGGACGTGTGCATACCTCAGCGGTCACCGTCGCCGTCCTACCCGAGGCAGAAGACGTCGACATAAAGATCGAAGCCAAAGACCTGCGCATCGACACCTTCTGCTCCTCCGGCCCCGGCGGTCAGTCGGTGAATACGACATACTCCGCCGTCCGCATCACGCACATTCCTACGAACACAGTCGTCAGCTGTCAGGACGAAAAGTCGCAAATCAAGAATCGCGAAAAAGGCATGCGCGTGCTGCGCTCCCGTCTCTACGAGATCGAGATGGAAAAACAGCAGCAGGCGCTGGCCAAAGAGCGTAAAGCCATGGTCGGCTCCGGCGACCGCAGCGAGAAGATCCGCACCTACAACTTCCCGCAGAACCGCCTCACCGATCACCGCATCGGCTTCACCATCCACCAACTCGAACAAGTAATGGACGGTAAACTCCAGCCGCTAATCGAAGCTCTGACCACGCACTACCAGGCCGAAAAGTTAAAGCAGGAAGCAACCGTGGCGGTGTAAAGATTAAAGAGTAGCGGTTCATGTAGGGACAGCCGCCCCCGGCTGTCCGCCGGGCAAAGCCCGGCAGTCGAACTATACTGCTACGTCCCGCAAACATTTAGCAAAGGAATTTATTCATGTCCAATCTTCACTCAACGCTCGCCGATGCCCTCACCGACCGCTTCACCGCGAACGCCGCCCGTGTCCACGAACTAGCGGCTCCCCTTACCAACTCTCAGTTCTGGCAAAAGCCCTACCCTTACGGCAACAGCTTCGGCCACCTCGTCCTGCATCTAACCGGCAACCTGAACTATTACATCGGCGCACAGATGGCGAAGACTGGATACGTTCGCGACCGCCCGCGCGAGTTCAACGACCCGAATCCCCCTTCGAAAGACGAAGCTCTGAAACGTTTCGACGAAGCCTTGCACATGGTTATCGCTGCCGTCCGCGCGCAATCGCCCGACGATTGGTCGGTAGAATATTCAGGGACCGGAACCGACGCCAAAAATCCTCTTGAAATGGTCGTGCAGTGCGCCGCCCACATGCAGCACCACATCGGCCAGATGATCTATCTGAATTATGAGTTGGCGATACAAAGGCCGAAATAGATTTGCACCAGACTACCGCGCTGATGCTCCCGGGTTTCGCAGAGCAGCCACAGGTAAGGAATCCGCTTCGAAGGTTGCCAGGTCCAGCACTTCAGACGCGTGCTGGATGTCGATCCCGACAATCTTGCCTTTGTCATCTACATCGATCACGACGCCATCCTGAATCTCCCTCGAATCCGCGCTGGGGCGCGAGTTCAGGTCGATATACAGGGAGTCCGTTTCGCGGTGATAGTTCAGATTCATAAGCGATTGGTCAGCGGCGCCGTGTTGCTACCAGACGGTGTTAATCCCGGCCGCTTGAATCTGCCGGTCGCGCGTAATCAAAGGCAAACCCAAGTGCGCTGCGGTAGCAGCAATGACGCGGTCTGGCATGTCCGGCACAGCGGATCGAGAAATTCGTCCCACGGCCGCTGCCACCGCCGGAATCAAGCGGAACCACAACCATGCTGGCGTCCGCGCCTGAAGCGCATTCATTAATGTGGCCAACGCGCCTGCGGGCAATCGGCCTTTCTCCGAAAGGTATATCAATTCGACTAGCGAGATGGCCGACAAGAATACGCTCTCGCCCGCCTGTACAGATGCCTCGATCTTCTTCAATGCCGTAGCCGAAAGCTGTTCCGATCGGGAGAGATACCAGATCGCAGCGTGAGTGTCGAGAACGACCGCCATTTATCAAATATCCCGAGGGAAACCGCCCCACATCTCACGACGGGCGTCGGATATGTCTACCTCACTCACCTGCACATCCATCGCTGCCCACAGCCCATGCAAGCTTCTGCGCGTACCATTCTGAGCTTTCTCCCGCAGAAGGCTGACGAAGTCCAGCACTTCTTTTTGCTTCTGTGGAGGCAACTCGCGAAGCTTTTCCAATACTTGCTCTTCGACCGTCATCCCGGTTTCCTCAGGCCCATCCTGATTATACTGTGGGCAACAAGGGTGAACGAACGTTTGTGCAACTAAAGCAAGCCCTCACCGCCGCCGTCGCGCGCCTCACGGCGGACCACGTTCCATCTCCACGCATGAATGCCGAGCTTCTCCTGATGTTCACGCTCAACTCCGATCGAGCCTATCTCTATGCCCATCCCGAACGCGAACTCGGCGCCGATGAACAGCGCCGTTACGATGCTGTCCTTGCTGAACGTGCCCGCGGCGTTCCCGCACAGTACATTACCGGCCATCAGGAATTCTGGGGCATGGATTTAATCGTCTCTCCCGCCGTTCTTATCCCCCGCCCCGAGACCGAGCACGTAATCGAAATTGTGATCGAACTTGCGAACCCAGCCTCGGAGCGGCATGCTAAGCCAGCTCCGCACATCGTCGACGTTGGCACCGGCTCCGGCTGCATCGCGCTAGCCCTAGCCAAAGAACTACCACAAGCCGAAATCCACGCCACGGACATTTCTCCAGCTGCACTAGAAGTGGCGCGCGCCAACGCCTCTCGCCATCAACTCGAATCGCGGATTCACTTTCACCAAACCGATTTGATCGCCGAATTCGAGAATAAAGATAAATATGACAACTATTTCGAATTCGTCGTCTCCAACCCGCCCTACGTCGGCGAATCAGAGGAGGATCAAGTCCAGCTCGAAGTCCGCAAATTTGAGCCGCGCAACGCAGTCTTCGCCGGCCACACCGGAACCGAGATGATCGCGCGCCTCATCCCGCAAGCCCACGCCGTGCTCAAACCCGGCGGCTGGCTGGTGATCGAAATCAGCGGAACGATTGCGGAGGAGGTAAAACTGCTGCTTGCTGGTTGGAAAGATGTCCAGATCAGGCCTGACCTGCAATCGATTCCGCGCGTGGCGCAGGCGCGCAAGCCTTAGCGCGGCACGCTTGCCGGCAAGATCTCATCCACATCCACAACGTTCGTGGGATATTTGCCCGTATAGCAGGCCGAGCAGTAGGAAGTTTTCTCGCCCTCGCCGCAAGCTTTCTTAAGCCCCTCAAGCGAAAGGTAAGCCAGCGAGTCAGCGCGAATATATTGGCGAATCTCGTCGACCGATTTATTGGCGCCGATCAGCTGATTTTTCGACGGCGTGTCCACGCCGTAGTAGCAAGGCGAAATCGTGGGTGGACACGAAACGCGCATGTGCACCTCCTTCGCTCCCGCGCTGCGAATCATGCGCACGATCTTGCGGCTGGTGGTGCCGCGTACAATGGAATCGTCGATCAGCACCACCCGCTTGCCTTCCAGAAGCGAGCGTACCGGATTCAGCTTCAATTTCACTCCAAAGTCACGAACGCTTTGACTGGGCTCGATAAACGTGCGCCCCACATAGTGATTACGAATCAGTCCAAAGCGAAATGGAATCCCGCTCTCCGCCGCATAACCCACGGCCGCCGTCACCCCGGAATCCGGCACTGGTACCACAAGATCGGCTTCCACCGGCGCTTCGCGGGCCAACTGCCGCCCAAGTTCTTCCCGGCTGGTCTGCACCGCGCGCCCAAAAACAATGCTGTCCGGCCGCGAAAAATAAACGTGCTCGAAAATGCAACTCGATTGCGGCGCCGCCGTCGAATAAAAGCGCGAAGTAATTCCTTCCGGGCCGACCACGATCAATTCGCCCGGCCTTACGTCGCGCTCGTAAGTGGCGCCGATCAGATCGAAAGCGCAGGTTTCGGAGGCAAAGACAATTGTGTCGCTCTTCTGTCCTTCCAACGCCGGAATGCGTCCCATCGCCAAAGGCCGGAAGCCGCGCGGATCGCGCGCTGCGATGATGCGGTCCGGGCTCATCACCACCAGAGAAAACGCGCCTTCCACCCGACGCAGCGCATCCGCAATCGCCTCCGGCAGCGTCTGCTCCCGCGAAAGCGCAATCAGGTGGACGATCACTTCGGTATCGCTGTTCGTCTGAAAAATCGATCCCTGGCGCTCCAGCCGGCTGCGAACTTCCACTGCATTCACCAGGTTGCCGTTATGCGCCACGCCAATCGATCCCTTATTCGATTGCACCAGAATTGGCTGCGCATTCAGCAGCGCCGAGTCGCCCGCGGTCGAGTAGCGCGTGTGCCCGATCGCGAGCGTGCCGCGAATCTTCGAGAGCACCTCTTCGGTGAAAATGTCAGCCACCGTGCCCATCGCCTTGTGGACGCGCGAAGTCAGCCCATCGGAGGTGACAATTCCCGCCGACTCCTGCCCGCGGTGCTGCAACGCATGCAGACCGAGATAAGCGAGCTTCTCCGCCTCAGGATGCGCAAAAATCGCCACCACCCCGCACTCGTCGTGAAATTTGTCAGTCAGCATTAGCGATTAGTCCTCAGCCACCACGGTCGATGTAGGAACCGCCGCCCAAGCCTGCCCTGAGCGAAGTCGAAGGGGCTGTCCGCGTCGCGAAGCGACGCAGCTTTTAGTCCGCCGACACCAACTCCGAATCAGTCCGCAAACTCGACTCTAGCGCACCTTCGTAAATTCGGTTCAACTCCGAAACCGCCGCCGACACCACAACTCGCCCGTCCAGCAAAATCTCCAACCGCTCCGGAATCGTCTCTCCCAACACGTCCGCCACAATTCCATGTTTCTCCGCTACCTGTTTGATTCGCGCGACGTTCCCTGGGTCGCAAGAGACCACGATGCGGCTTGCATCTTCACCAAACAGCACAAACTCCAGTGGAAGCCCATTCGACGCCAGATTCACTCGCGCTCCAACCCCTTTCGCAAATGCCTTCTCCGCCATCGCCACCGCCACTCCGCCCTCGGAACAATCGTGCACCGATTCCACCATGCCCAGTTGAATCAATTCGATCACAGCCTTCTGCAACTCAACTTCTTTCTCCAGATCGAGTTCCGGAGGATATCCCCACAGCGCGCCGAGAATTTCTTTCGCATATTCCGATGATCCGAACTCACTCTCCACATCGGCGATATCGGCTTCTTCGCCAGCCCGCAACAGCACAATCGCCCGTCCCGGCGAAGCGAAATGCATCTTCGCGGTTTTGTGCACATCCTCGAGCGTGCCCACCACGCCCAGCACCGGCGTTGGATAAATGCCTTCGCCCAGCGTCTCGTTGTAGAAGCTGACATTGCCGCCGGTGATTGGAATCTCCAGCTCTTCACAAGCTTTCGTTATGCCATCGATGGTTTGTGAAAACTGCCACATGATGTGCGGCTTCTCAGGGTTCCCGAAGTTAAGGCAATTCGTCGCCCCCACGGGAGTCGCTCCCGAGCACGCAACTTTGCGCGCCGCCTCGGCAACCGCATGCATTGCCCCCAACCGCGGATCGAGATAGCACCAGCGGCTGTTGCCATCGAGCGCCATCGCGAGGCCACGCTGTGGAGCACCCGGGTTCGGGTTCTTGATGCGAATCACGCCGGCATCCCCCGCGCCCGGCGCTTCCACCGTATTCGTCTGCACCATGTGATCGTATTGCTGCCACACCCACCGTTTGCCGCAAATGTTCGGACTTGCCAAAAGTTGTTTGAGAGTCCGCGTGAAATCTTCAATTCCGTTGAGTTGAATGTGCTCCGGCATCTCGCGCGATACCGGGGGCTCCCACCTTGCCAGTGGACGCTTATACACCGGCGCATCGTCGGTCAGCGCCTGGTTCGGAATCTCTGCGACCACTTCGCCGTGGTGAAGCACGCGCAGTTTATTGTCGGTCGTAACCTTGCCCACCTCGACCGCATCCAGCCCCCACTTTTCGAAAACGCGGAAAACCTCCTGCTCGCGGCCCTTCTGCGCGACCAGCAACATGCGCTCCTGCGATTCGCTGAGCATAATTTCGTATGCGCTCATGCCGGTTTCACGCTGCGGCACACGGTCCAGTTCAATCTCAATTCCCACGCCGCCGCGCCCACCCATCTCGCAGGTCGAACAAGTCAGCCCCGCCGCGCCCATGTCCTGTATCCCAACAATCGCTCCCGTCCGCATCGCTTCGAGGCAAGCTTCCAGCAACAACTTCTCCAGGAACGGGTCGCCGACCTGCACATTCGGCCGCTTTGCCTCCGAAGCTTCGCTGAATTCTTCGCTGGCCATCGTGGCCCCGTGAATGCCATCGCGCCCCGTCTTGGCGCCCACGTAAATCACCGGGTTTCCTTCGCCTGCCGCGCGCGCATAGAAAATCTCATCCTTGCGCACCAGTCCCATGGCAAACGCGTTCACCAGCGGATTGCCCGAATAGCAAGCCTCAAACTTGGTCTCGCCGCCCAAGTTGGGCACTCCGAAACAATTACCGTAAGAAGCGACCCCGCTCACCACGCCTTCAAGGATAGAGTGATTGTGGTGAATCTCTGCTTGCGTAGCGGCGGACGCATTCGTCCGCCCGCCGACACTTTCCTTTTGCTCCCGGACGAATGCGTCCGGGGCTACGTGTTTCGTAATCGGCCCAAACCTCAGCGAGTCCATCACCGCGACCGGCCGCGCTCCCATGGTAAAGATGTCGCGCAGAATTCCGCCCACGCCGGTAGTCGCGCCTTGAAACGGCTCGATAAACGACGGATGATTGTGCGACTCGATCTTGAACGCGCACGCCCACCCGTCGCCGATGTCGATGATCCCGGCGTTCTCTCCCGGTCCCTGCAGCACGCGCTTGCTGCGCGTTGGCAGCCGTTTCAGGTGCACGCGCGACGACTTGTAGGAGCAGTGCTCGCTCCACATCACGCTGAAGATGCCGAGTTCCGTGAGCGTGGGCTCGCGGTGGCCGAGCAACTGCTTAATCTTTTCGTATTCGTCCGTAGTCAGGCCATGTTGCCGGAGGGTCTCCGGGGCAAATGCAGGAGTTGTGGAAGTGGCCATGGAAGACTTCTATTGTCTCATTTCGCGGCCTCTCTAGAAAGCGAGAGTTTCTGAGGAAAATTAAGCATTGGAGCGGCGGACGCCTTCGTCCGCCCGTTTCCAACTAATTCCGCCAGGTCTTCGATTTCAGTGATCAGATCTAGCCTTACCCGAAAACCGGAGACCTAAGACCCATGACCTGAGACCCAAGACCCGTGGCCTGCCTGCCTCCGGCTTCCGGTAAACTTTCCCGGACATGAAATCCATCATCGTAGGAACCGCCGGACACATCGATCACGGCAAAACGGCGTTGGTGAAGGCATTGACAGGAATCGACGCCGACCGGCTAGAGGAAGAGAAGCGTCGCGGCATCACCATCGACCTTGGCTTCGCGCACATGGATTTGCCCGCGCCAAACGGCGAGAACCTGCGCCTGGGCTTTGTCGATGTTCCCGGCCACGAGCGTTTTGTCCGCAACATGCTCGCTGGTATTGGCGGCATCGACCTTGTCCTGCTGGTCATTGCCGCCGACGAGGCAATCAAGCCGCAGACCCGCGAGCATTTCGACATCCTACAACTCCTGGGCGTGCGGCGGGGCATCACCGTCCTCACCAAATCGGATGCAGTCGACTCTGAGACGCTCGATGTCGTACGCCTGGAAGTGGAAGAGTTCCTGCGCGGCACGTTCCTAGACAATCCAAATTCGATCATCGCCGTGAGTTCCTTGACCGGCGCCGGATTGGACGAACTCAAGCGGGCAATGGTCGCCGCCGCGGCGGAGGCCCAGCCCCGAGATTCCCACGCGCTGACGCGCCTGCCGATCGACCGCGTCTTCACCATGAAAGGCTTCGGCACCGTGGTAACGGGAACTCTGATGACGGGCGCGATTCGCCGCGAAGATGAACTAGAAGTTTTCCCCACCGGACGCCCCGTGCGCGTCCGCGGGTTGCAAGTTCACGGACAGGCGACCGACATCGCCGTCGCCGGGCAGCGCACCGCGGTAAACTTGGCGGGAGCAAGCACAGAAGACTTGTCGCGGGGAATGACCTTGGCACCGCCCGGCGCATTCGACACAACGCGGCGCGCGGACGTGAAGTTGCGCCTGCTGCCTTCGGCGCCGCGTCCGCTGAAAGACCGCTCGCGTGTGCATTTTCATTCCTACACCATGGAAACCGTCACGGAAGTTGCCCTGCGCGAGACGAAGCAAAAGCAAATTGCTCCCAGCGAAGAGATCTTTGCGCGGCTAAAGCTGCCCGAAGCCGCATTGCTTCTGCCAGGAGATCGATTCATCATCCGGCAGTTTTCTCCGGTCGTAACGATCGGCGGCGGAGTGGTTCTCGATGCCGCGCCGATGCAACGCATGCCGGATCACGCCGCATTTCTGAATGTTCTTGCGGGCAACGATGCTGAAGCGACTCTAAAGGCACGGATTGCGCGCCGAACGCACGAGGGAATCACGATTCCCAAGCTAGTCGCGGAGACCGGATGGCCGCGAAGCGTGATCGAAGCCCAACTGGCGCTGGTTCTGCGAGCGGGGCAAGTGCTGCGCATCGGCGATCGATTGATCGATGCGCCTGCGATTCTCGGCCTTCAAAAGCTCACCCTCAAAAAGCTTGACGACTTTCACAAGAAGAATCCTCTGGTCGGCGGCATTGCGAAGGAAGAGCTGCGAGAGCAAGTCGGTGCATCGACCGAAGTATTCGGCGCAACATTGGAAATTTTAGTTCGCGAGAAGAGAATCGAAGTCCAAGGCGATCTGGTTCGCGTCTACGGCCAAGGCGTGGTCATGAAAGACGAAGAATCCGAATCAAAGAAAACCATCGAGAACGCATTCGCTTCCGCCGGACTACAAGTTCCCGCCCTGCAGCAGGTGATTGCCAGCCTTAAGGTCGACCGCGTCCGGGCGCAGAAAATCGTGACCTTGCTGTTGCGGGATAAGGTTTTGATCAAGATCTCCGATGAGTTGGTTTTTCACCGCAGCGCGCTCGATGCCCTAAGGCGGCAAATTGCGGCATACAAGTTGCAGTCCCCAAAAATCGACGTAGCAAAATTCAAAGAGCTAACCGGCATAACCCGCAAGTACGCAATCCCCCTACTGGAATACCTGGATCGCGAGCGCGTAACAAAACGAGTGGGCGACGCACGAGAAATCCTCTGAAAACAATCTGGCTTTTTAAATCTCTAAATCACTCAATGACTCAATCACTCAATTCTTTCAGATCTTTTCCTCTGGAAATTCCAATTCGAGACCCAGCGGATCGGTTACTCGGTTGGTAAGATTGGCCAACCCGGCCAGCATGTGCACGTCGACGATCTCTGGATCGGAAAAATGCTTCTTGAGTTCGTCAAAGTCGGATTGATTAATCTCGCGCGGCGTCCGCGTCAGCTTTTCGATATACATCAGAGCTGCCCGCTCTTTTTCACCGAAGCGCGAATAGTCGCCCGCCTTCAGCACCGTCCAGTCTTCCGCGGTAAGGCCAGCGCGCTTCGACGATGCAACGTGGTGCTGTGTGCAGTATCGACATCCATTAATCAGCGAAATACGCAAATAAATAAGCTCGTATAGTTTCCGATCCAGTGACTTCCCAACGCTGCCGTAGAAACTTAGAAAATTCTTAAGCATCTCAGGACGATGTGCCAGGGCCTTCTGAATGCTCCCCGGCTTACCGCGAAGTGTATTTTCATAGATCTCGCGCACCTCCGGAGATGCAGCTTCCGGGGCGATCAAGCTGACACGTGCCATCGAATTCCTCCTCCGAACTGGCGAGTGGAAATACCTCATGATAGATGAATCGCGGATTCTTCTCTGATGTATTCTTCCTCCTGATGGTCCTGATTCGTCCTGCGACGGTTCACGATGTGCCGCTGTTGTGGACGCTGATCCGCGAACTGGCGGCGTTTGAACACGAGTTGGAGCTTTGTGTCATCGAAGAGGCCACCCTGCTGCAGGATGGGTTTGGCGCGAGCCCCTGTTTTCACGCCCTGATTGCTGACTGGGATGGGCAGCCTGCGGGTACGCTCTCTTTTTTGGCTCCTACTCGACCTGACCTGGGCGGGGCGGAGATTGTTTCTGGAGGATCTGTTTGTGCGAGAGCCGTTTCGCGGCCGAGGGATTGGGAAGGCGTTGCTAGCTTCTGTCGCACGCATTGCGGTGCGGGAAAACTGTTACGGAGTGCAGTGGGAGGTGCTCGACTGGAATGAGAAGGCGATCAAACTTTACAAGTCTTTGGGGGCTGAGTTCCTCGACCAGTGGCGGCCGGTGTTGCTGAAGGACGGCGCACTGCGGCGGCTCGCGGAGAAGGCATCGTGAGTGCCCGTGTTCGCATTATCGGAGCCGGATTGGCTGGCTCGGAGGCAGCGTGGCAGTGCGCACGTCGCGGAGTAGAAGTGGAATTGTTCGAAATGCGTCCGGCGCATTCGACTCCCGCGCATCAGACCGCTGACTTTGCAGAACTCGTTTGCTCGAATTCGCTGAAGTCGGATAGCGAAAACACCGCCCCCTGGCTCTTGAAGGAAGAAATGCGGCGGGCAGGTTCGCTGTTGCTGCAGATTGCCCGTCAGTGCGCGGTTCCGGCGGGCCATGCGCTGGCCGTGGACCGCGTTGTGTTTGCAGCGAAGGTCACTGAGGCAATTTCGCAGGAACGCCAGATCACAGTCCGGCGCGAAGAAGTAGCCGCCCTCGACGCTGGAGATCAAATCACCATCGTGGCTACGGGGCCTCTGACCTCTGAGACCCTGGCTGCGGAGATTACACGGTTAAGCTCGTCGAAAGAAGTGCCGGGGTCCAAACACGCTGTCACTGGGGCCTCAGAAAATCCGCGCCTATACTTTTACGATTCCATCAGTCCAATCGTCGAGGCCGACTCGATCGACATGTCGCGCGTGTATATGGCCGCGCGCTATGACAAGGGCTCAGCCGATTACATCAACTGCCCCATGACCCGTGATGAATACGACGTTTTTTATGACGCCCTACTCGCCGCGCACTCGGTGGAAGAGCGCGACTGGGAGAAATTGAATTACTTCGAAAGTTGTCTGCCCATCGAAGAAATCGCGCGGCGTGGCTGCGACACGCTACGCTTCGGTCCCATGAAGCCGGTGGGATTAAAAGATCCACGCACCGGAAAGATGCCTTACGCAGTCGTGCAGCTGCGTCAGGAAAATCTTCGCGCGGATTCCTACAACTTGGTGGGCTTCCAGAATCATTTGAAATTTGGCGAGCAGGCGCGCGTGCTGCGCATGATTCCGGGACTCAAGAATGCCCGTTTTCTCCGCTATGGCCAGATTCACCGCAACACCTATATCAACAGTCCAGCGTTGTTGCAGGAAACTCTGCAAATGAAGGCTCACCCTCAAATCTTTTTCGCAGGGCAGATTTGCGGCGTCGAGGGCTACGTCGAATCCATCGCGACCGGCTTGATGGCGGGCATGCACGCAGCCGCCATCGTCCTCGGTGATCCGCCCGTGCCGCCTCCGCGAGCTTCCGCGTTCGGATCTCTGGTTCATTACGTTGCTCACGCCGACCCCTCCAACTTTCAGCCCGCGAACATCACCTTCGATCTTTTGCCCGCGTTGGAGAAAAAGATTCGCGACCGCAAGGAACGTCACCGCTTGCAATGCGAGCTGGCGCTTCGCGAATTCGATTCCTGGGCGGAAAAAGTCAAGATCATGGTGGCCAGCGGCTGACCCCTGCTCTTCCGCCTCTTTTCTTCCCCTCAATTTTCTGCAACTAAACCCCTCCGCGATACGTACCAACAACCAGGGACAAAACCGTCGCCGGGCTTACGTTCCCGGCCCGGTCGCGTCCAATGAGTGAAAGCGGTCGAACCCGTGTAATGACGCTACGAGATCTCCTTACCGATGTTTTGCGAACGTTGTGGTCGCATAAGCTGCGCGCCTTTCTCACCATGTTCGGGATCGCCTGGGGAATCGTATCGATCGTGCTGATGGTGGCGGCTGGCGAGGGCTTGCGCAAAGGTCAGGAGGAGCAGACCAGGAATCTAGGCAAGGACGTGATGATTGTTTTTCACGGTCGTACCAGCCTCCAGGCCGGCGGAATGCACGCGGGCCGCCTCGTGCACTGGGAAGATGAGGATGTTTCGGTGGTGCAGTCCGAAGCCACGGATTGCGAACATGCGATCCCCGAGCTTGAGCAGCAAACCGTTGTCACCCACAGCAATTTCAACAATGCCTCCTTCACGGTAACCGGTTCTTATCCGGAGTTCGGCTACATTCGCAGTCTGACGGTAGGCTTGGGACGTTTCTATGACTGGGACGACATGCACGATTCGCGGCGTGTCGCCTTCCTCGGCTCGGATGCCTCCAAGCAGTTGTTCCCCGGCCGCAATCCTGTCGGCGAAAATGTTTATCTTAACGATTTTCCCTACGTCGTTATCGGCGTAATGGCCACCAAGAAACAGGACTCCAGTTATGACGGCTGGGACGTGAACAAAATATTCGTCCCGTTCTCCGCCATGCGGCGCGACTTTCCCGACAAACCTCCGGGCACGTCCACCACCTTCGATCAACTGCTTGTGACGCCGAAATCGTTGGAGCAGCACGAAGCCTGCAAGCATGAGGTTCGCGTCGCTCTGGCTCGCATGCACCGTTACGATCCCAACGACAAAGAAGCTTGTCCCATCTGGGATACGGTTCAAGAAGCCAAGGCCTTCCGGCAGATGACCGACGGCATGAAATATTTTCTCGGCGCCGTCGGCGTTGTCACCCTCGTGCTCGGCGGTATCGGCGTGATGAATGTGATGCTGGTTGCAGTTCGCGAGCGCACCCGCGAAATTGGAGTGCGCAAGGCGCTGGGCGCTCCCTCTGCCACAATTTTGCGGCAGTTCTTTATTGAAGCTTTGATTATTGCCCTGCTCAGCGGCGCAATCGGTTTGGGTGTCGCGTTTGGTTTTTGCGCGCTGGTAAATCTTTTGCCGATGCCGGATTTCTTTGCGGGCCTCATTCCCGACTGGACATCGGGCGTGATCGCAACCGCCCTGCTGGGAACAGTTGCGGTGATCGCGGCGCTGTATCCCGCGCGCAGAGCCGCATCCATCGATCCCATCGAGGCCCTGCGCTACGAGGCGGGTGGGTAGGAAGGATTGAGCGATTCCGTGCACCCGTCATTGTGCGATTGCAGGTTTTTCAATCGACAATCACTAAATCGCCCAGTCACTCAATTTGATTTTTATGCCGTTTGAGATCATTCACGAAGCCTGGATCGCGCTGAAGCGCAACCTGACGCGCAGCTTCCTCACCATGCTTGGCATCGTCTGGGGAATCGCGACCGTCACCTTGCTCATCGCTTATGGCAATAGCTTCCGCAGCATTCTGGTTCACGGCTTCGACGCATTCGGCAAAAGCGTGGTGATCTGCTGGCCGCAGCAGACCAGCGAGCAACCGGGCGGCCAGCGCGCCGGCAAGAAAGTTGTGGTCGAACAGTCTGACGTCGATATGGTAATGGCTACCGCGCCCCTCGTGAAACACGTGTGCCGTGAAACCGTGAATCGGCCGGGAATTGCTTACGGCGACCGCATCGTGGGTACCGCCGCGATTCGCGGAGTTTGCCCCGAGTACGGCGAGATGCGCAACGAAGTCCCGTCTGAGGGCCGCTGGATCGATGCCGCCGACCAACTCGAAAGGCGGCGCGTGATCTTT
Organism: uncultured Acidobacteriaceae bacterium; assembly: GCA_963808195.1. GTDB lineage: Bacteria > Acidobacteriota > Terriglobia > Terriglobales > Acidobacteriaceae > Sulfotelmatobacter. The sequence continues at coordinate 452,195 of CAWEEW010000016.1, forward strand.
CTCGGCGGACGCGTCAAAGAACAACTTTTCAGCGGCCGCCCGGCCATAGGAGAAACCGTCGAAGTCGGCGGCGTGCGCTTCACCGTCATCGGCGTGATGGCTCGAAAAATCCAGCTCAGCAATTATTTCAGCAGTGACGATGACTCCGCATGGATTCCCTACTCGACGGCCGGCGATCTGTGGAACACGCGCTATGCAGCCGTGCTCATATTTGAACCACTCGCGCCGCAGTTCGAAAAAAAAGCCATGGCGCAGGTGCTGGCCGCGGTCGCCACCCGACAGCAATTTTCCCCCACCGACCCCAAAGCCTTCCAGATGTTCGGGCGGGATGAGTTTCGTCCCGTAATCGATGCCCTTACCACCGGCCTGCAGGTTCTGCTCGCTTTCATTGGAACTCTCACGCTGGGCATCGGCGGCGTGGGCGTGATGAACATCATGCTCGTCTCAGTCGATGAACGCATTCGCGAGATCGGACTTCGCCGCGCTCTGGGCGCAAGAAAACGGCACATCAAGCTGCAGTTCCTGGCCGAGACTTTGTTGATCATGCTGCTCGGCGGAGCTATCGGCGTGGCCTTGTCCTATGCAATTGCCGCTGCCGTCGGCACACTGCCCATGATGGGCCCGCTCTTTGAAGACGATTCCGGTCAGGGCGATATTCACCTGCGGATCTCTTTGATGACGGTCCTTCTCTCCAGCGCAGTTTTGCTGGTCGTCGGCATAATCAGCGGACTCGTTCCCGCCCTTCGCGCCTCGAAGCTCGACCCCGTGGAGGCACTACGCTATGAATGATTCGACGATTCGCATCAGCTTCGCCGATTGGGAAAAACAGTACAGTCTCATTGTCCGATTTGATTTGATCCCCGGCGCGTTTCGCAGTACCCTGCTGAATCATTCGTACTCGAGGTGATTCTTGCCAATCTCCGCGGCTGACTCGATCTCTCTAGCCTTTGAGCACACCAGGAAGCAACTCTTCCAACCCTTTCGGTTTGGTCAATGGATCAGGCTCGCTTTCGTCGGACTGCTGGCCGGCGAACTCGGCTCCAGCGGCGGATGCAATCGCTCCAATTTTTTCCCCACTCGCCCAGGCGCAGAGCACTCTCCTTTCCCGCACTTCCCAGCAGTCGATCCCGCGCTCCTGGCCGGTCTAATCGCGGTCATCGTAATCGCCGCTTTCGTAATCGGAATCATCTTCATGTACATCAGCAGCGTGATGCGCTTCATTCTTTTCGACAGCGTTCTCGCGAAGCAGTGCCACATTCGCGACGGCTGGATGCGCAGGCAGGGCCCCGGATGGCGATTCTTTTTATGGAAGTTGTTCTATTTATTCGCGACGCTGGCAGGCTTTGCCGTGCTGCTCGGAGTTCCCGCAGCCTTTGCTTTTGGGATGGGTTGGCTGACTGCGCCAAAAGACCATGTGCTCCCGCTGGTCCTGGGAGGAATTCTTCTTTTCTTCGTCCTGCTGATTTTCGTCATCGCCCTCGCCGTGATTTTCGTGCTCACCAAAGATTTCGTCATACCGCAAATGGCCCTCGAAGATATCGGCGCATTCGAAGGCTGGCGTCGATTGTGGTCCATGATCGAAGCCGAAAAAGCCAGCTATGCCGGCTACATCGGCATGAAGATTCTGTTGGCCATCGGCGCTGGAATCATGGTCGGAATAGCCACCCTGATTTTAGGATTGCTCATCGCCATTCCAACCATCGGGCTAAGCATCATCGCCGTCATCACCGGTAAAACGGCTGGACTCACTTGGAATGCTTATACCATCACCCTCGCCGTAGTCATCGGCAGCATCCTGCTCGCAATTTTTCTGTTTCTCATCGCTCTGATTTCCGTCCCCGTCATCGTTTTCTTTCCCGCTTACTCAATCTATTTCTTCGCGTCGCGATATCCTGCTCTCAGTGCGTCGCTTTATGCTTTGGCACAACCGGCGCCGCAACCCTTCGTCGCCCCTCCCATCCCGCCACAACAACCACCGCCGTTGCCACCAACTCCTGCGCCGGCGGGATAACCATCAGGCGCCGTCACACCGCGCTCTCAGACTTCACGAAAGGCTGCGTAACTCACTGCTGCGGACCTCTTACCCTGCTTCCGTTTCCATGCGGCCACGAAAACCGGCGGCCAATAATGCACTTCACAATCAGGTGATCGGTCGACCGCGTGGCTCCCACACCAACACCAAAATTGAATTCCCACTGCGGCCCGAAATCCACATCGATCGCCGGAAAGAATTGCTGCTGCTGGTCCCTCAGCGCATCAAAGCCGGCAATCGAACCGTAAGCCGCGTAGTATTCCAGTCCGCCGGCGATCTTTTTGGTGAAGTCATAACTGAACTTCGCATTCGGCGAGAAAGTCACCCCCTGATTCACGCTCGGTCCATGCCACGAGCGATCCAGCGCGGGATTAAACGCCAGGTACCACGGCCCAATTTTCTTGTCGATGATCGGCCGGATTTCCCAGGTCCACGTGTCCGGCGAAAATGCGGCGCGCTGATACCCAATTTCATTCGATAAACTCACGCCCACCGGCCAATGCCATCGCTCGGGCGCGCGCACCCTTGGCCGGATGTGGTCGCCCACCCATTGCCAACCGCCGTCCGATTGAATGCTGGTAAAAACGTAAAACCCAACCTCGGCCCAGTCATTGATTCCCTGCGTGATTTCCAGCGTCTCATGCTCAGCATGGTTCGTGGGCAGCATCCCGTCCTGCACCGTCTTGCTGCCTTCCACCGTGAAATTCGAGTGGATCTCGACCATCGTCGAACGAGGGACGACCGTATCGGCACCGTAGACCTGGATCTCATAGTTATCCTGCGCGGCCGCAGGCGGGGCAAGACTCAGGGCGAGAAGGAGTGCGGCAAGAAACGAAAAAATATGCAGACGAGAAGTGCGTGCCACATCCGAGTATACCTTCTCGTGCCTGTTGTCTGACCCGCCCCAAGAAACGTTGCCATTCCGAGCGAAGCGAGGAACCCCGGTGTTTGCTGGAACCCTAACCCTCCGTCGGGTGTCTGATGTTGCAGACACGCGCGTGCCGAATATGAGCCAAGGAGCTTTTTCATGGCAATGTCAATGGCAGGCGGAGGCGCGCGCGGCCCACAGATTAACATCACGCCGCTGATCGACGTGCTGCTGACGCTGATCATCGTCTTCATGGTCGTCGTGTCGATGGATAAGGAGCAAGGAGAGACTGCGCAAATTCCGCGACCGGATCAAAAGCAAACGCAAAACATCGCGCAACCCCGCACCGTCGTCATCCAAGTAGTTTGGACAAAGGACGATCAACCGCCAACCGTAAAGATCAATCAGGACAGCGTGCGCTGGGAAGATCTCGAAACGCGCCTCGCGGAAATCTATTTGAAGCGCGCCGAAAAAGTAGCCTTCGTCCGCGGCGACGCTGATGTCGACTTCCAGTACGTCGCCGATGTAATCGATCGAGCGCATCACGCCGGAGTGCAGCGCGTGGGCTTGCTGACCATGGAGAAGGAAGTGGCCGGGGAATAAGCCAACCCCGATCAAGATTGTATTGGAGATTGACGGGAAGCCCACTAGAATAAGGCAATGGTCGCTTGGCAGGACTTCTTCGAAAGCAAACCGAATGTGTGCGGCGGAGAAGTCTGTGCTGCCGGAACACGAATCCCCGTAACCGTGATCCTCGACAGTTTAGCGGAGGGTTCGACCAAGGAAGAGATTCTCCGAAGCTATCCAACTCTTAAGCCAGCCCATATAGACGCAGCTCTCCGTTATGCGGCAGAACTCGCGCACGAAGAGCGCCTCGTTCCGATCCGCGCCAAATGAAATTCAAGCTCGATGAGAACCTGCCGTACGAGCTTGCGGAAGATCTCACACGCCTCGGCCATGAGGCTGACACCGTTTTTTCAGCGAAGGGTTGGCCGGTGCAGATGACGCAACTGTAATTGGGGCAGCTCAGTCATCAGGTCGCATCCTGATGACTTTGGATAAGGGCATCGCCAGCTTATTGCAATATCCGATTCATAAGCACAGCGGCACGGTGCTGTTCCGCCCAGACGAATCGGGACGAAAGGAAGTTCTCTTGTTTGTCAGGTCTCGGCTTGACAGCCTTCTTGGGGTTCAGCTTTCCGGTCGGTTGACTGTGGTCGGCCCCACTCGCATTCGTGTCCGTGAATTGAAACCCTCTTAATTCCTCGCCCGATTCTTAATCCAAATCGGCGTCCCCAAAAATCCGAAAGCCTCCCGGATCTGGTTCTCCAAAAACCGCTGGTAAGAAAAATGCAGCTTCACCGCCCGGTTGGTGAACAGCACAAACGTGGGCGGCGCAACCGACGCCTGCGTCATATAAAGAATTTTCACTCGCGAGCGCATAGGAACCGATGCCCGCTCAAAATCTACAGTTTCGATAAAGCGGTTCATGGCCGACGTCGGAATCCGCTTACGTCGCTCCGTCGCAACCCGTTCGAGCAGCGGAAATATCTTCTCCGTACCTTTACCGCTGTTGGCCGAGATAAAAACAATGGGCGCATAGTTCAGAAATTTCAGGTCCCAGCGCAGCCGCTCCTCATAAGCCTCGCGGTCGCCCGGGCGCTTGCTCTCGCGCATGCGCATGGCCTTCGACGGCCTGCCAGGTTTCTGAGCGCCGCCAGTGACCAGATCCCACTTGTTCACCACAATAATCATCGAGCGTCCGCTCTCGTGCGCGTAACCCGCGATTGCGGCATCGAGCTGGCTCACGCCCTCCGTAGCATCGATGACGAGCAACGCGATGTCCGCCGCCTCAAGATGCTTGCGCGCCATCACCACCGAAAGCTTCTCCGCCATCAGATGAGTCTTGCCCTTGCGTCGAATGCCAGCCGTATCGATAAATCGAAACCGCCGCCCAGTCCGCTCCACGATTTCATCCACCGCATCCCGCGTGGTCCCTGGAATCGGCGACACAATGGCCCGGTCCGACGCGGTCAGGCAATTCAGCAGGGTCGACTTCCCAACATTCGGATGACCGATGATTGCGACCTTAGTCTCGTAGACGGGCTCAGTCTCAGACGCCGCCTCATCGTCTGCTAGTAATGGGTTACCCGGTGCGTCCTCTGTGCTTGCCCTGAGCGAAGCCGAAGGGTCCTCTGTGTCTATTTCTTTAGCGGCAGGCAACACCTCCAACACCGCATCCAGCAAATCGTCAATCCCGCGCCCATGCTCCGCAGAGATCGGAAACATCTGCTTAATCCCCAGCCGGTGAAATTCATCGACAATCGACGCCTGCTTTTCGCTATCGGCCTTATTCACCGCCAAGAAAAGCGGCCGCCCCGTCTTGCGCAGCAGCCGCACCAACTCCATATCAGGCCCCGCCAGCTCCGCCCGCCCGTCGATCACAATAATGATCGCCGCAGCTTCATCAAACGCAACCCGCGCCTGCCGAAAAATTTCCGACGGAATAAAATCCTTGTCCTCCGGAAGAATGCCGCCGGTGTCGATGATCCGCATGTGCCGGCCGCGCCACTCCGCATCGCCGTAAAGCCGATCGCGCGTGATACCCGGTTCATCGCCAACAATGGCGCGTCGCGAGCCAACGATGCGGTTAAACAATGTGGACTTGCCTACGTTCGGTCGGCCCACGATGGCAACCGTCGGAACGCCGGCGGCGGTGGTGGCGAGAGTGCTGGTCGAGTTGTAAGTGGGTTGAGTCAAAATGTTGAGTCAAAATGAATGAAGATCGAAGTGGGGACAGCCGCGCCCGGCTGTCCTTGGGTCGCAAGACCCAATGTTTTTTTCGCGAATGATGCTGGCGAGCCGGAAGCTCTATTATAGAGACTCCCGTGTCTTTAAGCTCCCAACCCGCTTCTCCTGCAACCTCCAACCGGACCGCACCTGCCGGTAAGAACGGTCCGACCGCTTCAACCCTATACCAATTTTTCTCTCCCGGCGGCGTCCTCGCCCGCACGCATCCCGCCTACGAATTCCGCCGCGGACAGCTGCAGATGGCCGAGGCCGTCGAGAAAGCTCTCGAAGAAAAGCGGCACCTAATCGTCGAAGCCGGCACAGGCACAGGAAAAACCCTCGCCTACCTGATGCCGGTCATCCGCTCCGGCAAGCGCGTGATCATTTCCACCGGCACAAAAAATCTTCAGGAGCAACTCTTCTACAAAGACATTCCGTTTCTCGAGCTCGCTCTTTTCGGCGACTCGGGGACGCGCCTCTCGGTTTGCTACATGAAAGGTCGCAACAATTATCTTTGCCGCAAGAAGCTCTATGATCTTACCGATCAGCCCGTGCTCAGTGGCTTGCAGGAGATTGATCAATACCGCGCGATTGCCGCGTGGGAAAAGGCAACCGCCACCGGCGACCGCGCCGAGCTTGCCGAACTCCCCGAGACCAGCCAGCTCTGGCACAAACTCGATGCCCGCTCCGACGCCTGCATCGGACAGAAATGCAGCGAGTTCGAGCACTGCTTCATCACCGAAATGCGCCGCCGCGGCATGGAGAGCGACATCGTCATCGTCAATCATCATCTCTTTTTCGCCGATCTCGCCATCAAACTGCAGGCCGATGGCGCGCCCGACGCCGGCATTCTGCCGGAGGCGGCTGCTGTCATCTTCGACGAAGCCCACGAATTGGAAGATGTTGCTGGAAATTATTTCGGCATTTCGGTCAGCAATCTGCGCGTCGAAGATCTTGCCCGGGACGTGGAAACTTCGCTCCAGTACAACCGCATGATGTCCGCTTCGCTCTCCGGAGCATTAGGTAGTCTCCGCGAGCGCTCGCAATTTTTCTTCTCGCTGCTTCCGCCGGGCGAAGGCCGCTTCGCCTTCGAAACCCGCCCCGAATTTCTCGAAGAAAACGGTGATGAGTTCCTCGCGCTCAATCAAGCCCTCACTCGCCTCGCCGGCGAACTCGAAGGCCTGCCGCAGAAGCCTGAGGAAGTTTTCAACTTTGTGCGGCGCGCTCAGGAAATCCAGATGCAACTCAGCTTCGCGATGGAATCCGACGATCGCAACACCGTTTTCTGGATCGAGCGCCGCGGCGGTCGAGGCGGCAACCGCGACAGCCAGACAACAAGTAAGGGAGCTTCAGCCCCTGAGGGAAACGCACGCGGCAGGCAAAACGTCTTCCTGCAAGCTACCCCAATCGACGTCGGTCCAATCCTGCGCGAGTGCCTGTGGTCAAAACTCGAGTGCGCCGTCCTCACTTCCGCCACGCTCGCTGTCGGCGGTGGGTTCGAATACATCCGCCAGCGTCTTGGCATGGAGCACGCCCGCGAATCCGTGCTGCCTTCACACTTCAGCTACGAGAGTCAGGCTCTGTTCTACGTGCCGCCCGATCTCCCCGATACTCGCACGACGCAGTTCACGGCAAAGGCCGCTGCGCGCATTCGCCAGCTGCTCGAGATCACTCGCGGCCGCGCATTCGTTCTCTTCACCAGCTACGCGCAGATGAACGACATTTACAACCGGCTGCTCGGCGAACTTGAGTTCCCCATGCTGCGCCAGGGCGACGCGCCGAAAAGCGCGCTCCTCGATGAATTCCGCCTCACACCTCACGCCGTCCTGTTCGCCACCTCGTCGTTCTGGCAGGGAGTCGACGTACAGGGCGAGCAGTTGAGTTGCGTCATCATCGACCGCCTGCCCTTCGCAGTTCCCAGCGATCCTGTCGTCGCCGCGCGCGTAAAAGCGATCGACGCCGACGGCGGTAACGCGTTCTTTCAGTATCAAGTCCCCGCAGCCGTCATCACCCTGAAACAAGGCTTCGGACGCCTCATCCGCTCGCTCCACGACCGCGGCCTTCTGGTCCTGCTCGACAATCGCATCCTGAAAAAACAATACGGCCGCGTCTTCATCGACAGCCTGCCGAACTACAAGAAGACTACAGACATGCGAGTGGTGGAAGAGTTCTTCAACTACGCGGAATAGCAAAGCATTCATGTAGGGACAGCCGCCCTCGGCTGTCCATCGAGCGCAGCTCGATCAGCTTTTCCCTCTCGGTCTTCACGGGGCTGTTCTCTTCGAAATACAGAACGGGATCGATCAGCCGAGCAATCGCATCCCAGCCCTAGCCGCATTCCGATCAAACGTGAACGTGTGCTCACATCCCGCCGCGTGGCCGCAGCGCTCGATCAGGCAATCAGCAAAGTCCGTCCGGCTATCGCTAAATTTGCGCAGCGCCTGGAAAACGATCTCCGCTCGCTCGATCACCAGTTCCTTGCTACGCAACAACCCGTCCAAAACCTGCTCAATTTCCTTCTTCGTGTAGGCGTAGCTGATCTTCAATACCCAAACGATCTCCGCGACAACCACCAGCGAGACGAATCCCGGAGACTCCGCCGAGAGCGTATTCATTAGCCTAAATGCAGCTGCGGTTTGTGGGGGATCGTCGTGAGTCAGAAAGCGGATCACGACATTCGTGTCGAGGCCGATCATCGAGAGCGGCTAGCTCCCTTGGCGATGGCGGCGTTCATCTCTTCAATCGATACGGGCTTCTGACCCTTCCGCTTCAAAAGGCCGCTCAATTCCTTCACCGAGCGAGTGGCTGCAATAATCGTAAATTCCCCTCTGCCGACCTCGACAAATTCGATGCGGTCGCCCGCATCGATCCCCAGCGCGGTTCGCACCTGAACCGGAATCGTGATTTGCCCCTTCGAGGTTACGGTTGCGGTCGCCATGCGAGTGTCCTTTCTTAATTTGCTATTCCTTACATTATAGTAAGGAAATTGCGATTCGGCAACCCTCGCCACACCGGCCTACACGTACTCCCGCTCCGCCCGCCGAATCTCCCGGTACCGCTCAAAAACTTTCACTTCGCTCTCCAGTCCCAGCAGCGAACGAATGGAACTCCCTCGAAACGTGTGCAGCAGCATTCTCCATCCCTTGAACAGAACAAATCCCGGATCATGCTTCAACACCACCGGAATATGGTGCACCTTCATCCATCGCTCCGCCTTCCAGCGCAGGAACTCCACTTCCTCCGCTTGCAGATGCTCGGTGCGAACCACCGCCGTAGTTCCGTCGTACTCCTCCAACCGCTCGTTCATGATCAAGCCCTGATCGCGGAAGTCCTTTGTCATGGGCGTGCGCGGATACGGCGTCGGATGCTGAATATAAGGCCAATCCACATAGCGCCGCGCAAATTCCAGATTCGCCTCAATCGACTCGCGCGTGTCCCCCGGACTGCCCACAATCAATCCTCCCACCACATACATCTGGTTGCGGTGCAGGTAGTCGATCGCCTTTAACGTGGCGTTCCCCGTCTCGTGGCCGTTCTCGCGCTCCGTATTCTTGGCGGACGCCTTCAGGAATTCCAGGTCGCCGTCCAGAATATTTTCGATGCCGAGAAAAACGTAACGGAATCCAGCCCGCCGCATCAGCGGCGCCAGCGTTTCGCCGTGATTCGCGATCGCCGACGTCATACCCTGCACGAAGTAATCCAGATCGTTCAACCCCGCCGCAATAATCGCTTCGCACAGCGCCTCAAACCGTTTCACGTTCAGCGTGATATTGTCATCGACCAGAAAGATCGTGCGAGCCCCGTGATCACGCGCATCGTGAATATCGGCCAGAACACGGTCGAAAGAATAAGCGAAGAAATTGCGCCCGCGCATCTCGATGATTGAACAAAAGCTGCAATCGTACGTGCATCCCCGTGAAGTCTCGATGACATCCACCTGCCGCCCCAACATCGTGTATCCCTTCAGCACCCGCGAATCACGCTTCGGCGGCCGGATTTCTCTATCTTCCAGCCGGTGCGGCGCCCGGCCCGGATTGTGTACCCATTTCTCGCCATTGCAATACGAGAGCCCGCAAATCCCCTCGACGCCACTGCCCTTTTCCAGCGCGCGCAACAACTCGCGAAACGTAACTTCTCCCTCACTGCGTACCAGGTAGTCGACACCCATATCTTCGTACGCCTCGGGCGCTAAGCTAGGATCGTAACCGCCAACCACAATCTTCACTCCCGGCCGCAACCCGCGCACCAGTTCAATAATTCGCGCAGCACTGCGCCGCTGAAACGTCATGATGGAAAGTCCCACCACTTCGGGATCAAGTTCGCGCACCAGCCGCGTCACCGTTTCACGAACCTGGCGCTGCACCAGGATCAAGTCCGCAACCGCCACGCGGTGATGCGGATCAACGTTGCCCGCAAGAGAAGTAAGCGCCCCGTTCGGCATGCGAATCGCCGCGGGCGGCATGTGTTCGAAGGAATCCGGCATGGAAAGCAACAGGACGTTCATGAATGACCAGCCCTCACTCATCGAAGAAATCCCGCAGGCGCGGGTGTAACCCTAGTTGTCAAAAGCGGATTGTCGATTGTAACCCAGCGAGCCGCGACTATGCTTCTGGAACCGGTTAACTTCTCAAAGCACTTCCGTTTCTGGTTTCCGGTTACATGGGTCCTTAAAACTGGAAACTTCACTGGTGTTTTTCACTCGCGCCCGGGCTCGCTACAACTCCCACAACAATTCCCGAAGCCTCACCCTCGGAGTGATATACGCGCTCGGTAGCTTTCACGAAGTCCGAAGGCTTGGCGTCTGGAATGTTGACGAAAGTCTGCGGGTTGCGGTCGGTAAGCGGGAACCATGAACTCTGAACCTGCACCATAATCCGGTGGCCCCTCCGGAAGGTATGGTTGATATCCGGCATATTGAAGGTGATCTCCTCGACTTTGCCAGGCGTGAATGGCTCTGGTTTTTCGAAGCTGTGGCGGAACTTCCCCCGGAAGGGCTCACCACGCACCAGTTGCTGGTAGCCACCCATCGCAAATGAGGGCGCAAGCACATCAGTACGCGGCTTGTCTTTATCTTCAGGCTTCACTTCGTCAAGCTTGCTGTCGGGGTAGTCGGGCGGATAGACGTCAATCAGTTTCACGTCCCAATCGGAATCGGTGCCGCTGGTCGAAACGAAAAGCCGCGGCGAAATCGGCCCCGCAATCGTCACATCGTCCTGCAACAGCGGCGTCTGATACACCAGCACGTCCGTTCTGTTCGAAGCGAACCGCTGGTCAGACACCATGTATTCCTGCGGCACGTCCGTAGCAGCATAGCTCACGAACGGCACAGGCTTCGTGGGATCGCTCACGTACTCATCGTACGCGGCCGATTCCGGTCCAGGCGGGTCGAATGAAAGTCCGCCACCAGAGCGGAAATACAGAGTTTTGGCCTGCACCTCTTTCGGAGGCCATTCCGAATAGCGTCTCCAAACATTTGTCCCCGTTTCGAAAACATACGCCTTCGGAAGTTCTGCGTCGCCTTTTCCCTTGAGGTACTGCTCGAAAAATGGAAACAGGATATTCTTCCGGTAGAATTCACCGGTGTCGGACCAGAATTCGACGCGTCCCAGACGCTCACCGTCATACCGCTTCCAGCCGCCGTGCACCCACGGTCCAATGACCAGCCCATTGAAGTTGCCGGAATTATACTTATCGATTGCATGGAAGGTGCTGAACGGTCCCTGCAAGTCTTCCGCATCGAACCATCCTCCGACTGTAAGCACCGCACAGTGAATGTTCTTCATGTGCGGCGCCAGGTTCCGCACCTTCCAATAGTCATCGTAAGTATCGTGTTTTACCTGATCCTCCCAAAGCGCGCTTTTGCCCTCCAGATATTTTGCGAGATTCGATAGCGGCCCCGCATTCAAATAAAATTCGTAACTATCCTTCGTTCCAAAATCGAAATGCGCCGGAGTCTTGGCCGGCAACTGCGGATTTTCCTGCGGTTTGAAGGAGCTATAGAAGTCAAAATTCGCGTCCAACATAAAAGCCCCGCCATGATACGCGTCATCTCCCATAAAAAGATCGGTCATCGGGGCTTGCGGCGATGCCGCCTTCAGCGCCGGGTGCGAGTCGATAATGCTCGCCGAGGTAAAAAACCCGGGATACGAGATCCCCCAGATACCGGCATTTCCGTTGTTGTTCGGCACGTTTTTGAGCAGCCAGTCGATCGTGTCGTATAAATCGCTGGCGTCGTCCACGTCCTGTTTGGATTTTTTGACATCGATATGCGGCCGCATCTCGATGAACGTTCCTTCCGACATGTATCGCCCCCGAACATCCTGGAAGACGAAAATGTAGCCCGCTTTATCGAACTCGATGGCCGGCCCAATTGCTTGATGTACGAATCCACTCCGTAGGCGCCCACGCTGTATGGAGTTCGATCGATCAGAAACGGATAGGCTCGTGAGGTGTCCTTTGGAACGTACACCGAAGTGAATAAATGCACGCCATCGCGCATCGGGATCCTGTATTCATACTTCGTGTAGTGCCCCTTGAGGTCATGCTCCTGTGTATCCGGCTTGCTCTGGGCGGCCAGTCTGGTAATTACAGCTAAGGCAAGGAGAATCAGAACGGGTAAATTTCGAGGCATGGGTGCTCCATAATTCAGCGAAGAACGAATAGGCAAACTACATTTCGGTCGGCGAAGCCGTCAAGCGCATTTCGCATGTTATCTTCGATTCTGGGCCGATCCAAGCGCACTCCGTGATTGCAAAATGCGGCATTTGCCGCTTGTCGAATTATCCCAAAAACGGGCTTCAGCCCCAGAAAACCAAAACCTTAGGGAAACAAGGCTGAAACAAAAATCATTTCGAACCCGGATGGCACACCAGACCGATGTCATTCCGAATCGGGCGGAACGCCCGGTGAGAGCCTGCCCTGAGCGACCGAGCGCAGCGAAGGAGTCGAACGGGAACCTGCTTTTCCATCACAACACGACAGCCGCCCTGCCTCTGTGGATAAGATCAAGACTAGGAAAACAAAGAACTAAACAAAATCAAGACTAGAAAATCAAGGCAGGGAACTCAGGAGGGTCGCGACGACACCGCACTACGTGACGGCCCTGGACAAGCGTTACAATGGTTGGTTCGCCAAACCGCGATTCGGGCTGTAAGGCGCCGAACCGCTGAGGAATCCATGTTCGAAGTGACGGTTGACGATACCTTCGCCGCGGGCCATTACCTGCGCAACTATAAGGGCAAGTGCGAAAATCCCCACGGCCACAACTATAAGATCCGCGTGACCCTGGCCGGGGCTGAACTGGATAAGGCCGGCCTGTTGCTCGATTTCAAAGACCTCCGCGAAGTGATGAAGCACGTCATCGAACGGCTCGATCATCAGATGATCAACGAGATTGAGCCCTTCACCATCATCAATCCGTCAGCTGAAAATCTGGCCAAGTATTTTTATGATGAATCGAACACGCGGCTGCAGCGCGTCACAAACGGCCGCGTTCGGGTGAAGGATGTAACTGTGTTCGAAACCGATACCACCACGGCAAAATATTCGGAGTAATGCGTGGCGGGCTTCGCCAGCACTGCCGGCAGTCCTAAATGCAGATAACCGAAATCTACAAATCGCTCCAGGGAGAATCCACGCACGCTGGGCTGCCGTGCGTATTCGTTCGGCTGACGGGATGCAATCTGCGCTGCTCCTGGTGCGACAGCGAATATACCTTTCAAGGCGGCAGTAAGATGACCTCGCAAGAGGTCCTCGAAGAAGTGAAGCGCCTTAGTCCACACGGCGGCCTGGTTGAGATCACCGGCGGCGAGCCCATGCTGCAGGAACAAGAACTGGTGCCCTCATGCAGCAGCTTCTGGAAGAGGGTTATCGAGTGCTGCTTGAGACAAGCGGCGAGCGGCCACTGGAGCGGGTTCCCGCGAAAGTCATCAAAATCGTGGACGTAAAATGTCCGAATTCGGGCGAAGCCGACACATTTCGCAGCGAGAATCTAAAAGCTCTCACGCCACAAGATGAAGTCAAGTTCGTGCTGACCGAGAGAGCCGATTACGAATTTGCCCGCGAGTTTACCCAGCGCCATCGACTGGCAGATCGCGTGAATGCAGTGTTATTCTCGCCCGCGTTCCGCAAAGATGCAACCGGCGCGCGAGACAGTTCGCATTGCCTGCTCGATCCGCAGGAACTCGCCGAGTGGATGCTCGCCGATAACTTTCCGGTACGTCTGGGACTGCAACTGCACAAGTTCATCTGGGACCCGGCGATGAAGGGCGTTTAACACAACATGGAGGTCTGCCATGGGAATCCCATATAGCGCTGAGAAAGATGACCTTTACTATCCCGCCAAGCATGCTGTGTTTTTCCCTTACGGCCGGCCGCGATCCGATGCGGCGCTTTGTGCGGAGATGGCGCGGCTGGATACTGCCAACTCGATACCAGCTTTGCCTTTGATCAAGACCGGATTCGCAAAATTCTGGGACGAATTCTGTTTACCGATTGCAGGTTCTTCGAGACTCGACTGCTCCCAACGGCGGAGGCTCGCACGCTTTACTCGCGCTCGATGGCGATAATGCATTGGCCGTCATTCGTGGGGAACGGCAAAAACGATCCCACCGACCTGATGGAATCTCAATGCCACGCCCCGGCCATGGCAGGCCGCGGCAAGGTGCATTGGGGTTCGCCAAAGCCCTGCTGGAAGTTTGGCCGGGAGAATGCGTCACTCCAGGAGTTCGCCGCATAGGTACCTGTTCACCGGCCATAGTCTGGGTGCGGCCATGGCACGCTGGCCTAAGACTGCAAAAGCCCGGAGCTCTCTATACCATCGGCTCTCCGCGGGTGGGCGACCAGGCGTTCACCGATTTCTCCCAGGGGCTGGACAACCATCGCTACGTCGATTGCTGCGATCTCGTCCCCCGAGTGCCTCCGGAAGTGTCGGATACGCTCGCATTCCGGCAAGATCTATTACATTGATTTCAATCGCAACGTGCAGCAAATTGATCCGAACGATCCTTACATTGATTGTGACCGCACCACAGCCGAAGAGGATTACCTGAAGAATATTCCTGGAGGATCGGAGACGTAGCCTTGCGTCCCCTCGCCGATCACGCCCCGGTCAACTATGTCTTGCCGGTAACGGCGGCAATTCCGTAGGTGAAAGCTATCGAGTGGAACCCCGGACGCCCTCGTCCGGAGTGGCGCTCCGCAGGTATTGTTTGGCAAGGGCCTCAGCCCGTGTATTCATGCCCCCGGGCGGCACACGCTTGACCGGTCCGGCGCGCAAGCCAATTGCACCACCCACCAATTTCAAAACTCTAGTAATTTTAAAACCTTTCTCCATCGGCGTCAACATGGAAGGCGCGCGTTCCCGAACCCGTTTGTGAGATAGTTTTGAGAAGGCCCACTTGCTCAATGACCGAAGCCAAAAATGACCGAAGCCAAAAAAACTCGCCGTCGTCCTGCTCAGCGGAGGAATGGACTCCTGCGTCTGCGCGGCCCTTGCAGTTCGCGACTATGCCCGCCGCCGCATTGCATGTAAGTTACGGCCAGCGCACCGAAAATCGCGAGCGGCAATCGTTCCTGGCGATTTGCGAGCGCTTGAAGATTCAAAGACAAGCTCCTTGTTCGGAGCGAGGCTTTTCGCGCGATCGGAGATTCGGCATTGACCGACGAAGAAAATAGCGGTGCCAGTCAGCGAACCATCATCCCGCCGCGGCCCATGAAATTCCGGTCACTTACGTGCCCTTTCGCAACGCGCATTTTTTAGCCGTCGCCGTAAGCTGGGCCGAAGTGCTGGGAGCGGAAAAATCTATATCGGCGCAGTTGAACCCGACAGCTCTGGCTATCCCGATTGCCGCCCGGCATATTATAAAGCTTTCAACGAAGTGGTGATCAAGCGGGCACGAAGGAGGGGGGCATCGAAATCGTGACTCCGCTCATTGCCATGCGCAAAGCCGAAATTGTCCGCCTGGCCTTGAACTGGGTGCGCCCTTCGATTTAACTTGGTCATGCTACAGCCAGCAGGACCAAGCCTGCGGCGTATGCGATAGTTGCGTGCTG
>CAWEEW010000017.1:0-30934 GCA_963808195.1 uncultured Acidobacteriaceae bacterium
TCAATCGCACCGGCGACACCGGAGCCCGATCCAGAATCGCCTGAAAAATCAGCGCCGAGGTCTCGCCGCGAAACGGCAGCGTGCCCGTGGCTCATCTCATACAGCACCACTCCAAAGAAAAAAGATCGGTACGCGAATCCAGTTCCTTTCCCTTCGCCTGCTCCGGTGACATATAGGCCACAGTCCCTAACGTCGAGCCGGGACTGGTCAAAATGCTCCTCAATCGCTTACATCGGTCGGCGCGGTCACGTCCGTCTACGTGTGCCGTCGACGTTGGAGCTGTCTTCACCTTGGCCAGCCCGAAATCCAGAATCTTGGCGTGTCCCCGCTTGGTCACGAAAATATTCGCAGGCTTGATGTCGCGATGCACAATGCCTTCCGCGTGTGCCGCATCCAGCGCATCCGCGATCTCGATCCCCAGATCGAGAATCGTCTCCAACTCCATCGCGCGGGAGCCGATCAGGTGCTTCAGCGTGACCCCGTCCAGGAACTCCATCACCAGGTATGTGCGCCCGTTCTCTTCTCCAATGTCGTAAATCGTGCAGATGTTGGGATGATTGAGCGCGGAGGCCGCCTTCGCCTCGCGCCGGAATCGTTCCAGCGCCTGCCGGTCCTGCGCCAGTTCTTCCGGCAGAAACTTCAGCGCGACAAAACGTCCGAGGCGCGTGTCTTCGGCCTTATACACCACGCCCATGCCGCCGCCGCCAAGCTTCTCGATAATCCGGTAGTGAGAAATAGTTTGATCGAGCAAAAGAGTTTTGCCCCGCCCAGGGAGTGCAGCCATGCTACGACCCGCTGTGTTAGAAGTCAAAAATGGTGAGGATCGTCGGGCTGAAGAGGAAGCATGCGCAGACAGCACGATGTAGGACAGCCGCCCTCGGCTGTCCGCCGGGCGAAGCCCGGCTCGGTTGATGCTAATCGCCAGTGCCGGCGAGCTTAGGCTCCTGCGGGCTTCCGCCGCCGTCATCTTCAATCTGGACAAATGCGCTGCGATGCCCGGTCTTCCGCGGGGTAAATGTCACGTTAATAGCACAGGATGCGCCGGGGGCGAGCTGTGTCCGCAGGTGTTCGTTTCGGAAAAATCATTATAGTTCTTCCCATTGATACCCATGAAGTGAGTGAAATTCAGTGTCACGCTTCCCGTATTGGTGAGCTGGATGGTTTCCGGTGCACTCGTGGTGCCTACCTTCTGCGGTGGAAACTCTAGTTGAGGCGGGGAAAGTTCCACCACCGTGCCCGTTCCCACCAGCTCCACCACCTGGGGTTTCGAGGACGCCGAATCCTTCAATGTCACCGTTCCGCTGACGGAATCCTCCACCTGTGCCGTAAAGTTTGTGGTGAAACTGCAGTGCGCCCCTGGCGCAAGACTTCCTTTGCAGGTCGTCTTCGTCAGCTCGAAAGGCTTCCCGCTGCACATCACGGACGAAACGTTCATCGCGGTTGTCCCGGAATTTGTTAGGGTTGCTGTTCTCGGGGCGCTGGTTGTGCCAATGAGTGTTGTAGGAAAAGTCACTGGCGACGTAGGGGAAAAGTTCGCATCCCCCGTGTTAAGCATGGTGAGCAGGTATCCGTCGAGGTCGACATCGATTACGTCGAGCTTATGGTCCCTATTGAAATCCCCGACCGCGACAAAGTTGGAGCCCGAGCCCGCCGGGAACACCATCTGAGCTTGAAATGTGCCGTCGCCATTGCCCAGAAGTATGCTCACGCTGCCCAAAGCAGAGCCATTGCCCCCCGACAGATCCGTCAAATTAGAAACAATGAGGTCGGGCTTGCCGTCGCCGTTGAAGTCGGCTGCGGTGACCCAAACCGGGAAGTCGGACTTATAGAGCACTGGGCTGACCAAACGTGCCATCACCGTTTCCCAACAGCACACTAATGCCCGCGCCCAGAAAGTCGGCTACGCCTAGGTCAAGCCGACCGTCTCCTCTAAAATCAGCCACCGCAATCGCATCGGGGCTGGTGAGCACGGGATAACTGGCGCCCACCCTGAAAGTGCCGTCGCCGTTGCCCAATAGAATGTCGACGCTCGCGGAAGTCGGAGTGTTTTCCGCCACAGCAAGATCCAGGATTCCGTCACGGTCGAAATCGCCTAACCCCACCGCATCCGGTCCCTGAACCGTCTTCGTGTTGATCGGCTTCCCAAAGGTCCCGTCGCCGTTGTTGAGAAACACGGTAACGTAGTACTCCTCCTGCACCAGCAGGTCCGGCTTGTGGTCGCCGTTGAAATCTCCAACCGCGATGAAAACTGGCGCCATTTCAGTGTTCAGGGTTGCCGCCGTCTCGAACGTTCCATCCCCATTGCCGAATAAAACCGTAACCGTCGAACTCAGGTAGTTGGCTACGGCTAAATCCAGCTTGCCATCACCGTTAAAATCGGCCACAGCCACGGAATACGGATTGCTACCCACGGGGTAGTTGATGGGCGGCTGAAAGGTCCCATCGCCATTGCCCAAAAAAATCTGAAGATCAACTAGAACAGCGGCAACATCCAGCTTCCCGTCCTGATTGAAATCTCCAACCGCAACTGAGGGTTTGCCTCCGGGGCCAAATAACAGGTCCGTGGTGATGCGCGTTTCCAGTTGCGCCTGCGAGGGAGCGCAGAAGCCGACCGCGCAAGCCAGAGCGAAGAGGGTGGTGCGCGCGGGGCAAAATTTCCTGCAGAAAGGAGTCAAGAGAGAACCTCCGCCTCCCGTTCCCCAGACAGAAAAGAAGGCATGCAATTGGGTCCAGCGAACCGGGCAGGGGGACCAGCCCGAGGCCACTACAGTCCGCTAGGTTACCATCAAATTGCCTCGCGCACCATAGCGAATACGGGTGTCGACACGCAAAATACCTGCGAAACAGTGGGTTACGGCGGGGAGGTTTTTTCTCGTGGACATTTATGTCCCGCGAATTGGAGCTGAAGGTTTTCCTGCGCTTGAACCACGCGATTCAGAGCGGTGAGCGGCACTTTGAACTCGTAGCTGCAAGCGCTGCAAACGGCGATAACCGGCACGGTGCCCAGCCACTTCGTCACCTTGAGGGTTCGTTTCTTCGCTTCCATAGTCCGGCCGCCTTCGTGGGTACAAGTTTTCGCGATGCCAATGCTCTCAATCTGGAGTTGTGTTCGTGTAAGGCGGACCGAAGCGCGGAAAGGATAGGCTTCACATCGCCATTTTCGGCGTTCGTCGCCCTGAACAAGAGCAGCCGAATCCGATCCTCAAGTCGGCGTGTGAAAACCATACCAGATGCTTCCACATCACATGAACTCACTCAATGGAGCAAACTCCTTACAAGCGGAAGGCAGATGCGGTAGCTCGGCATCAGGTGGTTCCGCGATCTTCCTAAAGCGTTTCGCTTTCGCGAAAGACCAGACTTGGTAGGATACCCGACAAACTTCTGAATGGGCCTGTGGTAGCTTGTTTTGCGCTTTTTTGTTCGTGGAGGTTTGTAAGATGATGCCTTCCACTTCCTTACCGCAATGCTGGCTGTGCGGTCAGCCTTGCCCATTGGAAGATTGCACCGTTGATGAGAACGGGCACGCCGTACACGAGAGCTGTTACTTTTCCAAGTTAGAGCTTGAGAAAAGCAAACCGCCGGAAGACAAGACGTGAATCTTTCGAAGTTCGCCCGTACCGTCGTCCCATTAAAATCAAGACTAGAAAAATCAAACTAGGAAAACCAAGACTAAAAGCAAAATCGATGTCATTCCGAATCGGGCGATACGCCCGGTGAGGAACATGCTGTCCCAGCACAGCCGCCCTGCCTCTGAGAAAAAAATCAAGACTAGAAAAATCAAACCAGGAAACCAAGACTAAAGCAAAACCCGATGTCATTCCGAATCGGGCGGTACGCCCGATGAGAGCCTGCCCTGAGCTTGCCGAAGGGAACCTGCTTTCCCACCCGTCACGCCGCCGCCCTGTCTCCGAGAATAAAACCAAGACTAGGAAAACCAAGAACTAAAACCCAAAACATTGGGAGACCTTAAAGCATTTCGTAAAATCGTCTCGGAGCTGAAAGCAAAAAATCGATGTCATTCCGAATCGGGCGGTACGCCCGGTGAGGAACCTGCTGTCCTACTGTCCCGCATTCGGAGCGATACCCAGAACAAAATTACCCCCGTAATCCCTCGTCGGAATGGGGGTTACGCCATTTCACTTTGCCGCGTATAATAGGTGTGAAGACGATGTGCCCTGATGCTGCGCAACGCTCCCAATTCGCATCTGCCCGCTTGCTGGCTGCACTCATTAGTGTGCCCGCGGCGGTATCGGGCAAATCTACCTTCGCGACTGCGTCCCAGCCTCTTCGGTAGCGACTAACAATTCTCCTTCTGACTGCCTCAGTTCTGCGCGTGCCTGAATCAGAGCCGCGCGATCCGAGTTGCCCGACAACTGGCCACAAACCAGTGGCCGCTGCCTTACGGAGGATTCCATGACTACCGACACCATGACCGCTGTCGCCGAAAAAAAGATCGCCGAAAAGAAGACTACCGCTTCCGGAGCCACTCGACCCGCTGCTACCGGACCAAAGATTAAGACTGCCCTGCCCGGGCCCAACGCGAAGCGCGCCTTGGCCAACGACGAAAAATACATCTCGCCGTCGTACACACGCAGCTATCCCCTGGTGGCCAAGAGCGGCCGCGGCATCGTCGTCACCGATGTGGATGGTAATGAGTTCTATGACTTTTCTGCCGGCATCGCTGTAGTCTCGACCGGACACTGCCATCCCGACGTGGTCGCCGCCATTCAAAAACAAGCTGGCGAGCTCATTCACATGTCAGGCACCGATTTCTATTACGAGAACATGGTCGAACTGGCCGAGCGACTCTCCAAAATCGCTCCCATGCCCGGACCGCACAAGTTCTACTACGGCAATTCCGGTGCCGAGGCCATCGAGTGCGCCCTCAAGCTGGCTAGATACCACACGAAGAGGCAGAACATCATTGCGTTCTTTGGCGCATTTCACGGACGCACCATGGGTGCGCTGTCGCTGACTGCGTCGAAACCCCAGCAGCGCCGACGCTTTGCTCCTCTCATGTCGGGAGTGACGCACGTGCGCTATCCCGATGTATATCGCGGATGCTCGGGTGGCCAGCAGGATGCCGATGCCTTCGCGCTCGGCTGTGCGCGCTTCATCGAAGAGAAACTTTTCAAGACCACGCTGCCTCCCGAGGAAGTCGCGGCGATCTTCGTCGAGCCCGTGCAGGGCGAAGGCGGATACGTGGTCGCTCCCACCATCTTCATGCAGGAGCTGCGGCGCATCTGCGACCGTCACGGCATTCTGCTCGTTCTTGATGAAGTGCAGAGCGGCGTGGGACGCACCGGCAAGTGGTGGGCCGTCGAACATACCGGCGTCGAACCGGACATGGTTTGCATGGCGAAGGGCATCGCATCGGGCATGCCGCTGGGCATCACCATGACTCGGTCTGAGATCATGGACTGGGTGCCGGGTTCGCACGCGTCGACCTTCGGTGGCAATCCGGTTTGCGTCGCGGCTGCGCTGGCCACTCTGGATGTGATCGAGAAAGAACATCTGCTCGAGCACACCACGGAAGTGGGCGCGCACATCATGAAGCGCATGGAGAAATGGCCCGCAAACCTGAAGCTGGTGGGCGATGTCCGTGGCCGCGGGCTGATGATCGGGGTCGACATCGTGAAAGACAAAGAAACGAAAGAGTATGGCGCCGCCGAGCGCGATCAGATCATCGAGCTGGCATTCGAGCACGGCGTGCTGTTCCTCGGCTGCGGCCCGAGTTCGATCCGGCTATGTCCACCCCTGGTGGTGACAAAAGAAGAAGCGGATGTCGCCGTCGACGTTCTGGAGAAGTGCATCCGAATCGTGGGTAAAGAAGCGTAGCCAGCTTCGGTTTTCTTTTCGAAAACTAGTCTCGCGGGTGCCCCATCCTTGCCGCGCCTCTTGCGGCAGGGTGGGGCCTTTGACTTTCTGGCGGCTACTCGGAAATTTGAGGCTAACAGTCCGCGCGATGACCTGCACGAAGCTTCCCCTAGTTGTTTGCGTCATCACTTACTTTCCAGAGTTCGCCAACTTATAGCTTCCGGCGATAACCGAAACCTTCGATCGAGAGTGCCTATGTTACAATCCGCGCCACGCGTAAATCTGAAGATAATTTCGTTATCTTGTGAACTCGCGTCTACAAGGAGTTACTGAATGAAGCTGAACTTAGCTATCGCATTTTCTCTTCTGGCGTTTCTTCTGGCATTCGCGCCTGGCAGCGCATTCGCCGGTGACTGTCCAACCCGCCACTTCTACAACACTTCCGCCGTTACTTTCACGGCCACACTTGATAACGGTGGAACGTGTTCGATTGGTTCCTCGAACAGCGGAACCTGCAACATACCAGCCGGACAGACGGCTGAGTTGCATTACCCCAACGGCAAGACGACCGACGGCGGAATCATGATCCAGAGCTCCGTGTTTGCCGCCAAGCACTACGATGTAGACGCCAATAGTTGTGAGATTAAACACGGCGGGAATACCGGGAATATCGTGGTCAATGATCCGGCAAACGGCGACGTTAAGACCTGTGGGAAGTCCACTTATCCCTGCAAGTAGCCTCGGGGGCCGCAACTTTGATCGCTGAGTTAGTCGCTTGCCAATCCGCTGCTAGCGGGACCTCTGCGGAGGCCAAGTCAAGTTCCGCCGCTTCGACAGGCTCAGGGCAGGCTCTGCCCCTGCAACGAACGCAGGGACAAGGATGAGGCACCCGCTGGACTTGAGATCTTATTCGGAAAGGATGGGCCAGCCCCCCTCGGAGAGGACCGACAGCATCGTGAGAACTCCGTTATGAGCCTCAACTGCCTTCGATAGGGTAGGGATCCCTTCGGCAGGCTCAGGGCAGGCTTTTCGACTCCATGAGTCTCGCGCGAAGCGCGAGACTCATTCCGCTCAAGATGACAAGACGATCGGAGTTTCGGCGAGACTTGCTGGTCAGCCGTTTCGCCAGATGTCGAGTTGCTTTCTGATCTTCGCTGCGTTGGGGTCTTCGATTTGTTCTTTAATCATAAGCGCGGCCTCGGCATGTTCGATGGCCTTCTTGCGTTCGCCGAGTTTGTCGAGCGTCAGACTCATGTTCCACAGATCGGTGGCCTCGCCCTGCCGGTCGCCGATCTCGCGGGCGATGGCTAGATGTTGTTCGTAGTATTTGATGGCGCGACGGTAATTGGCCGATCCGGAGTATGCGTTCCCGAGATTACCCAGCGCGTTTCCCTGGCCCCGACGGTCGCCGACTTCGCGGGCGATAGCTAGGTGCTGCTCATAGTACTCGATGGCGCGGCGGTGTTCGCCCAGACTCCTGTAGGCGAGGCCTAGGTTGCCCAGCGCGTTGCCCTCGCCCTCTCGGTCGCCGACTTCGCGGGCGATGGCTAGGTCTTGCTCATGGCACTCGATGGCGCGGCGATGCTCGCCTAGATTGTTGTACGCGTTGCCCAAGTTGCCTAGGTCCTGTCCTTCACCCCTCCGATCAGCTATTTCTCGGTCGATGGCCAGCGCTTGTTCGTGGTATTCGATGGCACGGCGGTACTCGCCTAGATTGTTGTACGCGTTGCCCAAGTTGCCCAGGTCCAGTCCTTCACCCCTTCGATCAGCTCTTTCTCGGGCGATGGTCAGATGCTGCCCGTAGTATTCGATGGCGCGGCGGTACTCTCCCAGCCTCCCGTATGCGAGGCCTAGGTTGCCGAGATGGACGGCCTCAGCTTCACGGTGCTTCAATTTGCGCGCCGCGGCCAGCGCCACTTCGAGCCACCCGATGCGCTCCCGAGGATGTTGCCGCAGATTAAAAATGTGCGCTGCCGTACGCGGGATACTCATTGCACAAGGTGGCGGCCTCGCGATCCGATTCCACGTGAGAGGCAGCCCAAGATTGCCCCGCCTGAATATTGCCCCACTCTAGGTCAAACAGGGCCAGCCCGCGTATCATCGATTCCCCGCCGTGCATATAAAGGTTATGTGCGAAGCGGATTAATTCGAGATAGTACCTGGCATGGCGCAACGCGGCCGCTTCACCCTCCTGTTCACTCAGTTTTCCGCGAGCAAAGGCTCGCATGAGATCGTGCAGGCGGTAGCGTTTGGTGGAGTCGTCCCATTCGAGCATCGAGAGTTGCTTGAGATGCCGAGGGTTGGTTTGGCCGCGGCTTCTTCCGTCTCCCAGACGGCCCCTGCGGCCGGGGCGTCGAATGTGTCGGGGAAGACGGACAGTAGACGCCATTGCTCTTTCTTTTCCTCGGCAAGTAGCCTGTAGCTCAGAGAGATGGACGCTTCCATTCCCCTTCTTCTTTGCCGCCCTCGACCAAACAGTTTCAACCGCTGCTTTTCGTCGCGCTAATTTCCGGCGGTAATCCGTGGGATCGAGGTCCGCGTGCTCGGCGATCGCGGTGGCGGCTAGACGAAGAGCTAGGGCAAGGTATCCGCAGAGCTTTGCGATGGCCTCCGCCTCCGGCCCGATCGAGGCTCGATTTCCAGCAGGAATTTTATCGCGTCAGCAGGCGGGAAAGTGTTGAGATCTTTTTGATAGAGACCGGGCAGCTTGAAATGGCTGCGGGAGGTGACCAGGAATATGCATCCATCGGGAGGGACTAGCGATTTGAGCTGGGCCGCGTCTTTGGCGTTGTCCATGAGCAGCAGGGCGCACTTGTTGTGGAGCACGGACAGATACAGGGCGCGGAGTTCCTCTTCTTTTTCGGGGAGCTTGGCTTCGGGATGGAAGGTGCGGAGGACGTGGGACATGGCCTCGGCGGCGGTGAGGGGCTTTTCGCTGACGCCTTTGAGGTCGAGGTAGATTTGGGCGTCGGGGTAGTTGGGGGCGAGTTCGGCCGCGAGTTTGAGGGCGAGGGCGGTTTTGCCGACTCCACCCTGGCCCTGGAATCCGGAGATGTGGACGCCGCCTTTTTCGATGACGGCGCGGAGTTCGGCGAGTTCGGTGGTGCGTCCGGTGAAGTCGGCGGGCGGGGGCGGGAGCTGGAAGAGCGGCGTCAGCGTGGCGGGCTGGGGGGATGGCTTGCCGGACTTTGGCTCGTCGCCGGGGAACTGCTTGTTCAGGAGGTGGATTAAGTGGTTTCTGGTGAACCGCTCGAATTCGGCATTATTCCTGTAGTCCCACCACAGGCCCTCGCGTGGGAAGTCCTTCTTGAATTGCAGCACGAGTCCGGCTTGGTCGATTTCATCCTTCGATTTCGGCATGAATTTTCTCTGGGAGAAATAGACCATGATCTGCGGCTTGCCGTTTTTCTTCCACGCTTCGTACGCGAGGCGGAATTCATGCTCGGTGCCGGACTTGGCGTCGCTGACGGGTGTGCCGAAGCGTCTCCAGAAAATGCCGATCAGGATGTCGCATTCCTCGATTTTCAAGATAGGGTCGATAAGGCCCTGCGGTCCTTCAGGGTGGAATCCCGGATAGGAGTCGGTTTCCCAGCGGTAGACATCGAGGTGCAAGCCGCGAGGCCGGGCGGTGTTGCGATTTACTTCGTCGATGACGCGGGGAATGATTTCGCGCTCGGCTTTGACGTCGCCGGGCGAGGCGATGACGACACGCAATACGCGAACCTGATCCATCGCGGAAGTGACTCCTCAGGTGAACGTTGGGGGCCCAGGGGGAAGTGAACTGGGCGAGTATAGCAGCGAAGTTTGCGCTGGGGTACGGGTTTTGGGGCTCTGTCTACAAGTTGCATAGGTCCTTCGTCGGGAGTCCTCGGCTTCGCCGCGGATTCCGCTTCCTCAGGATGACAATGTCGCTGGTGGCTTATCCTTTCGCGCTCTTTGCCAGAGGGTGGGAGCGTGCTGAGGAAACGGCGTGCCGTCCCCTTCGGCTCCGCTCAGGGCCGTCCCTACGGGACTTGGTTCCATTTCTTGCGGGCTTACCCCGGACTTGCGTCCCTTCGACGAGCTCAGGGCAGGCTCGGGGCTATTATCTGCCGCCCCTCCGGGGCTCTTTTCCCTCCGGTTTCGGGCGCAGTAAAGCCCACGCCTCTTTGTAGCCTTCGCAGTGGAAGCAGTCGTTCTTGATAGGCTCCATGGGAAAGAGCATTGGGCCGCGGGGTTGTTTCCCGCCCTGGAAAAGAACCCGCGCCGGGATGAGGTACCAGGTGCGCTGGGGGATGACATAGGCGGCGAAAAAATCGAGGAGCTTAGGCGTGTAGCGGCGGCCGTTGGGGTTGGTATGGATCTGGCAGCGGTATCCGGTGCCGACGCGGAAGCTGGTGGACTTTACCTGAGCCCTGACGACGCGGTTGCCGAAACAAAGCGCGACGTCGAAGGGCTGGGAGTCTCCCCAAGGTTTGAGGACCTTGTAACCATGGCGCAAGGCTTCGGCGACGAACTGGGCTTCGACCCATTCGCCCCGTTCCTTGTAAGTCCTGAAAATACCCGGCTTGCGAATCTTTTTCCTGCCCAAATCTCATTCCGGCGGGACGAAGCCCATCCTCGCGAAACGTTTCGCCCAAAAGAAAAGGCGCGGCCCATGGGCCGCGCCTTTTCTAGAAATAGTTTTCCTAAAGTTTTACTCTATAAGTCCATTATATCACATTGCAGGGGTAAAAGTGACATACTTTCCCGAAATATTTGATCAACATTGTGAGCAACTTAAGCCCGATTGTGTACCACTAGGCTATTGACAACTTTAAGCAGCGGCGGGAGCGGAAGGACAGCGAGGGCAGCTGAACATCCGCACTCATGCTGAGGCGGTTGGGCGGCCCGTTCGTCAACTTCGCCTTGCTCAGCCGCTCACGGTGGGCTAAAGGAAGCCGCGCGCGAAACCTGTGCAGAGGTGACGCAAGCAGAAGCCGATTGGTCCCACCCGCCATTCGCGAATCCACCCACGCGACGTCCTAGATCATCACTGGCACGAGGAGATCAGCGCGGCGGCGATGGCCACCGACGCCATGGCGGCCACGCAAACCCCAGCCACCAGAAACAAACCAGCCACAAAGTTGATGTTATCCCAGAGCTCATCGTCGGCTACCGCCACCGTGCATATCGCAAACAATCCAATCATGCCACCTAACAATGTTCGCATACTGGCGGTGAGCAAGCCGCAAGCCGTTGCACACGCAGGGATCGACGCGCTGCAACTACAGAACGAGCCCGCTACCGCCATTAAGACGCCCACCATTACTAAAGCAGACAATGCCCAAGTCGCAGCCGCACTAAAGCTGATTTTTGTGACGAGGTTGTTCCAAGGCCCTCCCGGCGCCCAGCGGTGCCAGTTGATAGCAAAAACGGCTGAACTTGCGGCAAAGCCCGTGAGGATGCCTAGCGTAATAGTCAGGTTTCGAATCGCAACCCAGTCGCAGCCTCTCATGGATTTTCTCCTACTCAGGGTACTCTCGCCGCTATTTGCGGCCCGGAGTTTATCGACAGGTCAATTGCGGAGCGGATTATATGCGAGGCCACGCCCGACTGCAACACCCACAGTCTGAATTTAATTTGCGTTACAAAATCAGAACGATGCACCGAACAGCATCGCTACTATGGCCAACAGACTTCTACTCCGTTCCCGCTTTGGGAGAAAGGGCACGCATTGTCCCCATGATCGTGCACACATCACATCGAACATCAGATTCTGCCCATTACAGTGAAGTGAGATACTAATGCTCTCTCTTCGCGCATTTTCCGGAGTTCCGACTCAGACCGCGCTCCGCTTTCTCGATTGGCTGGCGGAACATACTCTGCCCGCAAAAGACGGCCCGGCGCATCTGCGCACCGGCCAGCGCGGGGAGGAAGCGGCGTACTTCCATCTCCGCAGGCTGGGTTACACGATGGTGGCGCGAAATTTTCGTTCGCCACGCTGCCGGGGAGAAATCGACCTCATCGGTTGGGAAAAGGATGTGCTCTGCTTTGTCGAGGTTAAGACGCGGACCACTCGCGACGTAAAGCCCGGCGAAGCTGCAGTCGACCGTCACAAGCGCCGCGAGATCGCCGCGGTGGTACGCGAGTATTTGCGGCGCTTTCCACTTTCGTGCCAGTGGAGATTCGATGTGGTCAGCGTATACTATGACCATTCAAAGGCCAGCCAGCCGCAGATTGAGCTGTTTCGCAATTCCTCCCTGTCGGCTTAGGATGAGAAATTTGTCTATCTGGGGACTCTAATCAAGATTCGTCTATATCTGGTCGATGAGGTCTGGTAAGTGCCTGAGCTGAGAAAAGATCCGATTGTTGGCCGTTGGGTAATTATTTCGACAGACCGTGCGAAGCGTCCCACGGATTTCGCGCGGGAAAACGTGAAGCTTAAGGGAGGCTTCTGTCCCTTTTGTTACGGGAACGAGAGCAAGACGCCACCGGAGATTCAAGCGTACCGGCCGGGGTCGAATGGTGGGCCGGTATCGCAGCGGGACACGCCGGGTTGGACAGTTCGGGTGGTGCCGAACAAGTTCCCGGCGCTGGGGATTGAAGGCACCCTGAACCGGCAGGCCGAGGGCATGTTCGACCGGATGAACGGCATCGGCGCTCACGAAGTAATTATCGAAACTCCGGACCACACTGCCAGCCTAGCGACGCTGCCTCCGAAACGGATTGAAGATGTTCTGTGGACTTTTCGCGACCGCATTCTCGATCTGAAAAAAGACCGCCGGTTCAAATACATTCTTCTGTTCAAGAATCACGGCGAAGCCGCAGGAGCGTCGCTGGAGCATGCGCACTCGCAGCTGATCGCGCTGCCCATCTTGCCCATCAACGTCACCCAGGAACTGGAAGGCGCCAAACAGTATTTCCTGTACAAAGAACGCTGCGTCTTCTGCGATATTATTCGGCAGGAGATTGAGAATGGGAGCCGGGTGGTGGCGGAGAACGAGAATTTTCTGACTATCGCGCCTTATGCGCCGCGGTTTCCGTTTGAGACGTGGATTTTACCGAAGCAGCATGAGTCGGCGTTTGAGAACTCGTCGTCGCATATGTTTGAGAATTTGGCGAAGGCGTTGAAGACGCTGCTGGGCAAGGCGGATCGAGTGCTGGATAATCCGCCGTACAATCTTGTGGTGCATACCTCGCCGGCACAGGATCCTACCAACGATCACTATCACTGGCATATCGAATTCATGCCGAAGCTGACCAAGACAGCGGGATTCGAGTGGGGAACGGGATTTTATATTAATCCGACACCGCCGGAAGAAGCCGCGAAGTTCCTGCGGGAAGCGAGTGTGGAAGAACCGGTTGTGGCTACCGCCGGATAGATAGAGAAGATTCGATTTCAAGCACGAGGGAAAGGCGACATGAGATCCCGGGTTTCCTAGTCTTGATTTCCCTAGTCTTGATTTTCTCCTCAGGGGCAGGCCGCTGTGATGAGTGAAGGGACAGCAGGTTCCTCACCGGGCGTAGCGCCCGGTGAGGAATGACATCGATTCTTTCAGTCTTGATTTTTCCTAGTCGTGATTTTCTCTCAGAGGCAGAAGTAGAGGGTGCCTTAACCTTGTGTGCGGTCCTGAAATTCTTCGTGCCAAGCCATTTGGATGGCTTCCAGTTTGCCTTCATTGGAGGTCTTCGGATCACCTTTGAAATCGGGCAGTTCGGTCACGTAGCGATGAAGGTCCGTGAAGCGGACGGTTAGCGGATCAACTTCGGGATGCGCCTCTGAAAGCAAGATACCAATATCTTCGGCGTCGTCCCAGGTTAGAGATTTTGGCATGTGAAGCTCCTTGGGCTTCGGCTTGGCTTTCGCTCCAGGCCTGTTCAGCGGGAGATCCTTCGCTTCGCCTGAAGAACGGCTACGCTCAGGATGACGCCGCATGTTATAAGAGTCGCAACCTGCGTTAGTGATGTTCTTCCGAAATGTAGTTGCGGTTCCAAGCGGGGATCTCGACCACGACTTTACCCGGCTTCGTAACCTGCACCTGGCAGCCGAGACGTGAGTTTAACTGTAAATCGGCCGCCATGTCGAGGCGGTCGGCTTCGTCGTCATCCATGGGAGAAAGATTCTCGGCGCCTTCTTTGATCCACACGTGGCAGGTGGTGCAGGCGCAATTGCCTCCGCAGGCGTGATCCAGCGGGATTCTGTAATTTAGCGCGATGTCGAGAATCGACTCTTCTTTGCCGTGGTCCTCGTATGGTAATTTGCCGTGCTCGAACTGCACGGTCTTGCCCTCGGGCAGAAACGTGATCTGCACTGTGTTTGGGCCGAGGGTGTTTTCGCCGGGAGCTTCTTCAGTGGCTGTACCGGCGCCCTTGTTGTTTTCTTCTGACATGTTTACCTCAATCTTGTTTCTCTTGTCGTCCCGACCGCGAAGGATCTCTATGCTCGCCAACTACCTTCCCTGCGAAATTTTATGCGGCAGGGATCCTTCGACTTCGTAAGACTTCGCCTTCGGCGAAGCCTTACTCCGCTCAGGATGACAATTTTCTTGTAATGACAACTGCTTGCATGACAATTACTCGCACGACAATTACTTGCGTGACGATTATTCAAACTCGGCTTTGGCCATGGGATGCGGGGCGGTTGGGCCTTCGCCCATATCGGCCTCTTCCATGGTCTTGCCTTTTAGTGCGACCGAGACGGCGCTGTCCATCATCAATTCGGCTAGACGCGTCGTACCTTGATTCAACGCATCAATGGCTTTGCGGATCACCTGATAATCCTCTTCGGCTTTTACCGCAACCAAAGCTTTCTCCATCTTCGCGATCTTTTTCTTTTCGTCAGTAGTAAGGTGTCCCCAGGCCGGACTCTTCTTGCCTTTGTCGAGAGCTGCCAGAATCGTCGAAGCCTCGTTGCGCGCTTCGATGACCTGACGCTGCCGGAAATCTTCTTCGGCGCTGTCGAAAGAATCGAGGATCATGCCCTCGACCTGCTCGTCGGTGAGCCCGTAGCTGGGCTGCACCTGAATCTCCGCTTCCTTGCCGCTGCGCTGCTCGCGCGCCGAGACGTTCAGAATGCCGTTGGCGTCGATGAGAAATTTCACCTCGATACGCGCCATTCCAGCCGCCATCGGCGGAATGCCCTTAAGGTCGAATCGCGCCAGGGAACGGCAATCCTTGGCCAACTCGCGCTCGCCTTGCAGCACATGAATCGCGACGTTGGCCTGCCCGTCGACTTGCGTCGTATAGAACTGCGTGGAGGAGGCCGGGATCGTTGAGTTGCGCAAAATGATTTTGTCGGTGACTCCGCCTGCAACTTCGATGCCGAGCGATAGCGGCGTAACGTCGAGCAGCAACATGTTCTCAGTGGCTTCGGAGCCGCCGCCGAGAATGTTGGCCTGCACAGCCGCGCCCAGCGCAACCACTTCGTCGGGATTCAAGTCGGTATGCGGTTCGCGATGAAACAGTTCTTTCACCAGCGCGCGAACCTTGGGAATACGAGTCGAACCCGCCGACGAGAACCACTTCGCCGATCTGTTCGGGCTTGAGGCCGGCGTCTTTCAGCGCTTGTTTGCAGGGCCCGATGGTGCGGTCGATGACGGGCTGGATCAGTTGTTCGAACTGGGCGCGCGTGATTTCGCGCTGGTAGCTCTTGCCGCCCGGTAATTCGACATCCAGCTTTACCGCAGAATCCGACGAGAGCGCGATCTTAGCCTCGATTACCGCTTTGCGAATGGCTTGAACGGCTTCTCCGCTGCGTCGAAGGTCGAGACCAAGGTCGCCGAGCAGGTCGTCGAGCGCAATCGTTATCAGCAGATTATCGATGTCGTCGCCGCCGAGGTGGGTGTCGCCGTTGGTTGCGATCACTTCGAAAATGCCGTCGTGAAGCTTGAGGATGGAGATGTCGAACGTACCGCCGCCCAGATCATAGACTGCGACAATTCCATTTTGCTTTTTGTCGAGCCCGTAGGCGAGCGACGCCGCTGTCGGTTCGTTGACCAGGCGCAGAACTTCGAGGCCGGCAATACGGCCCGCGTCTTTTGTGGCCTGGCGCTGCGCGTCGTTGAAATATGCGGGAACGGTGATGACGGCTTTTGTAACCTGCGCGCCAAAAAAACGTTCGGCGTTGCGCTTGAGTTGACGAAGGATGAGCGCCGAGATTTCCGGCGGAGTAAAAGTTTTATCGCCGAGTTTGATACGGAGAACTTCGCCGGCTTGCAGGTCTTCGGCAAGGCGGAAGGGGAAGAATTTCAATTCTTCCTGAATGTCTTCAACGCCGCGTCCCATGAGGCGTTTGATGGAATAGACGGCGCGCTCCGGCGCATCGATCAAAGAGTTGCGCGCAGCATTGCCAACCACGGGCTGATTGTTCGAGTCGAGCGCTACGACTGAAGGGACGAGATTCGATCCATCGTCTCCCGGGATGACGACAGGGCTCTCCCCTTGCATGAAGGCCACGAGAGAGTTCGTGGTGCCCAGGTCGATTCCGACGATGCGATCAGTAGCCATAGATGCTGAGTTCAAATTTGATGACCAGCATTAGCAATTAGCGGTTAGCCAAAGACAATTGCTAATTGCCAATTGCTAATTGCTTTCCAGCACTTCATTCACATCCCGCACCAGATTGCGGATGTAGTTTCTGCGGTTCAGCAAGTCCACCATTTTGTCGCGTTCCTGCCTGCGCTCCTCTTCGGAGACGGGCTGTCCGTTGTGCTCGCGCTGAATCAGTCCATCCCATACCTTCCAGAGATCGGCCAACTCGCGCAGAAGCTCTTCCTGTTTCTCGTCCAGTTCGAGCTTCTGTCGGCCGACCTCTTCGATCAGGGCAGGATCATCCTCGCCCATCTTTTTTTGTGCGCGGAGCTCTTCGAGCTGCATGTTCAACTCAAAAACTTCTTCCAGCAAATCGGGAGGGACAATTTGCTTTTTTATCTGCCCCGTGGAGCGCGCCTGTTCCGTGGCGCTCTTCGATTGCTCTTCAAGCTCTACGCCTTCTAGCTGAAGAAGATACTGCGTGCGCTTGATCGGGTCTTTCAACGTTCGGTGAGCGTCGTTCAAAAGCGAGGTTTGCTGCAGGCTCCACTCCTGCTCCTGGCCTGCGGTGCGGGCATTGACATCGGGATGCAGCTTGCGGCTCAGCACGTAAAAATCTTTTTCCAATGCGGCGACATCGAGGTTCAATTTCCGTGGCAGGCCGAAGAAGGTGAAATAGTCGGCCGGCGCGGGCGGCTGAACTTTGCCGCAAGACTCGCAGAAGTGCACGGCGCGCATGGTTCCGCATGACCAGCAGGATTGAGTTTCCGGCGGTGCGGGCTTTGCGGTGATGGTGGTTAGGTTCGTCATACTTCACTTTACGAGAAAGCATTCGAGCAAAAGCCGCAATGGGCGACACCGCGATTTCGTGGTGAGCTTTCTCGGACAGGAGTGTCCGAGCCACACGGGCAGTGCCACACGAGCCTAGGCGGAGAAGGACGTGCCGCAGCCGCACGACTTCGTGGCCTGGGGATTCACGAAGACGAATCCCTGCTGCATCAACGTTTCCTGGTAATCCAGGATCATGCCGTGCAGGTAGATGAACGACTTCGGATCGACGAATACGCGCACGTCGCTGAATTGAAAAATGCGATCGCGTTCGCGCGGCTGCGTGTCGAAGCGAACGTTGTAGCTGAGGCCGGAACAACCACCGCCCTGCACGCCGAGGCGGAGGCCGCCCTGCTCGGGCGAAATGCCTTCTTTCGCCATCGCGCTGCGGACCTTGGCTAAGGCTTTGTCGGTGACTTGAATACCCTTAGCCGGGGCGGTTGGCGGTTGCACGGTTTGTTCGGTTGCCGTTGTCATCTTTCCTAGGCGTCGCCCTTCAGCGGCTAAAGCCGCAATCGAAATAGGACGCTGACGGCACGACTAAAGTCGTGCCCTGATACAAACCTTCTAAAGGCACGCCTGAAGGCGTGCCCTTCTCTAGCCCTTTCAGGCGAGAGCTACTGCGCGACGGTCGACTCAACCGGCTTCGCGGTGGCCTGCTTCTTTTTCCAGTCTCCGATCGCGGCGCGGATGGCGTCCTCGGCAAGCACAGAGCAATGGATTTTCACCGGAGGAAGCGACAGCTCCTTCACGATGTCCATGTTCTTGATGGAAAGGGCTTCGTCTACCGTCTTGCCCTTCACCCATTCGGTGGCGAGAGAAGACGACGCGATTGCCGAACCGCAGCCGAAGGTCTTGAACTTGGCTTCTTCGATGACGTTCGTCTCGCGGTTGACCTTGATCTGCAGCTTCATGACGTCGCCGCACTCAGGAGCGCCAACCAAGCCGGTGCCAACGTCGGAGCTGCTCTTGTCCATCGAGCCAACGTTGCGGGGATTGTTGTAGTGATCGATTACTTTATCGCTGTATGACATTTTTCTTCTCCTGAAATCTTTAATTTTCCGCCTTGCACCGCAGCTGAAGCCGCGCAAAACAAATCAAAAATCCGGTAGTGCGCTGTTTCAGACCTGCTTTCCGTCTCAGCTTCTTAGCCGATAGTAGACGTTCTTCGAGTCAATCACGTCAGTCCGTTCAACGTGGTCGCGTACTTCGCTGATTGGCACTCGAAGATAGCGAGCTCTTCCATCGTCTTCATAAAGATCAACGGTACGCTCCTCCCCGCCGTCGCGGTGAAAGTGAAACAACCGTGGGTTTTGGGTGGGCCATGTGCTTGCCCTGTCATATCGTCTGTAAAGTTCTGTCACCTGCCCATTAGTCATTGCTAAATCCCTCCCAATTTCTTGCCACATTTCTGGGGACGCAGCGCGATAACCCACGCGTGACACCACCCAAAATTTAGTGCGCTTCGCCGGCCCATTTCACATCCGCAAGATTGATGCCTTCTTTCGCCATCTCGTAGAGCGGAGAAAGTTCGCGCAGACGCTCTACCGTTTCAATCACGCGGTCGGCTACGTAATCGACTTCGGCTGCATTGTTGAAGCGGCCGATGCCGAAGCGAATCGAACTGTGCGCCAGGTCGTCGCCGGTGCCGAGAGCTTTTAACACATAAGATGGCTCAAGCGTCGCCGAGGTGCAGGCCGAACCACTGGAAACCGCGATGTCGTTGATGCCCATCAGCAACGACTCACCCTCGACGTAGGCAAAACTGATGTTCAGATTGCCGGGGAGGCGATGCTCCGTGGAGCCGTTGATGTAAGTTTCATCGAGACGGTTCATGATGCGGTCGCGCAGACGGTCACGCAGGCTGGCGAGTTGAACGGCTTCGCGAGACATTTCTTCCGAAGCCAAGGCACAGGCCTTACCCAGGCCGACAATGCCGGCAACGTTCAAAGTTCCGGAGCGCATGCCGCGCTCGTGGCCACCGCCGTCGATGATGGCGGAAATCTGCACTCGCGGATTCTTGCGCCGGACATACAACGCTCCTACACCTTTGGGGCCGTACATCTTATGTGCGGAGATCGACATCAGGTCGATGTTCTGCTTGTTCACGTCCACCGGAATCTTGCCGATGGCTTGCGTCGCATCGGTGTGGAAAATCACACCTCGCTCGTGGCAAAGTTTGCCAATTTCGGCGACGGGCTGCACAACGCCGATTTCGTTGTTCGCGAACATGATCGTGACCAGGATCGTCTTGTCATCCATGGCGCGCTTCAGGTCCTCGAGATCGATCAGGCCATCTTTTTGAACCGGGAGGTAGGTCACACGATAGCCGTGTTTCTCAAGGCGCTTGCAGGTATCGAGCACAGCCTTGTGCTCGGTGACTGCAGTGATAATGTGATTGCCCTTCTCGCGGTACATCTCGGCCACGCCCTTAATGGCGAGGTTGTCGCTTTCGGTGGCGCCGGAGGTGAAAATAATCTCTTTAGTCGTGGCGCCGATCAGCTTGGCAATGCGCTCGCGAGCGGTTTCCACGCCGTCTTCAGCTGCCCATCCGAAGGAGTGGTTGCGGCTGGCCGAGTTGCCGAACTTTTCCATGAAGTAAGGCAACATCTCCTCGAGCACCCGCGGATCCATGGGCGTGGTGGCGTGGTTGTCCATATAAATAGGCAGCTTCACTCCCTCGGGAGTTGGGTGCTGCGTGACTGAAAGTTGCTGGGGGACCTTTACATCCGTGCTCATGATTCCTTCTCCTACCCTTGATTCCTGTTCCTACCTAGTTAGATGCTTCATTCTTGCCAAAACCCTGCGACAACTGCTGATCGTCGATTGCGATCCACGACTAAATAATCGTGAACAATTCTGACGGCTTTGTCGCGGCGGTCTCGGCTGTTTCTGGTTCTTCGCGCATATGCGAAATCTTGATGCGCTTCAGCACCGCTTCGATGCTGTCATTCACCTTGCGCAACGGCTCGCGGATGTTGCAGCGATCGCTCTGGCCGCACTCTCCGCGGACTGTAACGCATGACGTAATAAACAGAGGGCCGTCGATCGCCTGAATCACCTCAAAGGCCGAGATCGTATGCGCCGCTCGCGCTAGCCGATAACCTCCGTTGGTACCGTGCTGCGATTGCAGCAACCCTGCCTTTACGAGCCGTTGCAAAATTTTGGCCAACGCCTCCGGCGGAATGCCGAAGGAGTCGGCAACATCTTTGGCGCTGGCGCTGCGTGTTCCTTCGTGCGCATGGTCCGCCAGATGTTTCATTGCCATCAGCGCGTAGTCCGCTTTTTTGGTTAGCTTGAGCATCTTTGAGCTGCGACCTGCGAAACCGGCACCGGCTGACTTGCGAATCCCGACCAACATCGCCGGATATATCTACGACCTTTTCTGTCGTATTTCATTCTACGTCTATCGCCTGGGATTATGCAAGGCTTTGCAGACAGCTGCCAAAACAAGGCTGCGAATGGTAACTGCGGGGGGCTGATTGGCTTACAAATCGCCGACAGTTTCGGTCGGAATTTCGCGATTCGTAACAGTTTCGACATGAGAAAAACACCTTAGGACTTGACAAGTGGAGTGGCAGGTCTAAAATACCGGGGAAATCCCCCAAGCGAATCCGTCCCGCAGTGTCTTTTCAGGGGCGAGGCTCTCGGATTTATGAGTTCAAAGCCGTCCTCTCATGCTCAGAACGCGCAAAAGCAGCCGTGCAAGCACCCACGTGTGCAAATCGTAAGCCGCGACGAAGACGCTGAATTTGTGGAGTGCCTGGAATGCCGCGAAGTCTTCGAATCCAGTGAACTCAAGGACATGAGCATTGAAGAGAGCACGGAAAGCGACGCTCAGGACTCGTAAGCGAATCGTGAAACTGCAGTTTGCACTTCCGGCCTAACTGGATTGGCGCGTCGGTGTGGTGCAATTTGGCTTACTTCGCTCCGCCTGAAAAAAACGGCTCCCTTCAGGATGACGCCGCAAAATATTCCCTATGGTTTTCACACGCCGCCCCCGAGTGATTTCTAGAGCGATGCTTTTTCCCCAAGGCAATACATTTCTAAAACTAGTGATTTTCTAGGGTCTAAGCCCGGCGCGGCAGAGGCCCTGTTTTTCGGTCCAGCATCCCACTTGAGGATTGGCAGTCGAGGCGCAATAGGGACCCTTCGACTGCGTAAGTGCTACGCTCCGCGCAGCACTTACTTCGCTCAGGGTGACAAACTAGAGGTCTTCAACAAGGCCCTAGTGCCAGAGCAGAACTGAAGGGGCTGCCTCCCGGAAAGTCAATGGACCCACCCTGCCGCAAAGAACGGGGTGGGGGCGCCCACTCTCGAGGAACAACCTATCAATATCGCCTGACCCAGTACTGGCGTGTCACTAAGGTAACCAGTTCGTCTAGATTCCGGCTTGTTCCTGACAGAAAGGCTCTGCTAGTCTGCTGCCCAAGGGGCGTGCGGTCTGCACGATTGCGTTTCATGCGTGTAGCATTGGTTGTCGATGATTCCATGCTGATCCGGTACACCGTCTGCCGCTCGCTCGAAGAGCGTGGCTTCGCGGTGGAGTCGGCCACCAATGGCCTGGAAGCGTTGGAGGTGTTGGAGCGCGTACGTCCTGACTTGATTGTTACCGACATGCAAATGCCGAAGATGTCAGGCAGCGAGTTGATTACCGCCCTGAAGAAGAACCCGGACACTGCAAACATTCCCATCATTATTGTTGCCGGCCGTGCCAGCGGCTTCGATAAGAACGAGAAACGTGCCAACATCGCCATTTACAAAGATATCGACATCCAGAGCCAACTCGAAAAGGCGCTCGATGCGGTGTTGGGGAAGACCCACGGTCGCGGGGCGGGCAAGTAGCGAACCTAGTTTCCAGCCTAGTTGCAAAAGTCTCTGACCGGGGAGACTCACTTGAAAGCCGATTAGCGCAAACGCAGATTCGCCTCGGCCGAAAAATCCATGGCCGAAAAATCCTTCGTCAGGAATTTGGGGTAGGCTGCGGCGGCGATCATCGCGGCATTGTCGGTGGAAAGAGGCCGCGAGGGAAAATACACTTGCAGGCCATCCTCGGCGCCCCTGCGCTCGAATGTGCTTCGCAATTCATAATTCGCCGCCACTCCGCCGGTAACGAACAGCGTTGCCACATCGTTGGCGCGCGCTGCGGACAAAGTCTTGCTGATTAGATCTTCTACGATCGCACGCTGAAACGATGCGACCAGGTTGAGCGTACGGCGGTCGCAGTTGGCGAGATAGTCCTCGAGCTTCGGCCGCGGGATATTCGTCAACACCAGGCGCCGGTTCTCGATGCTCTCGTGCATCTGATGAACCTCAACGTAACGAAGGACCGCCGTCTTAATGCCGCTGTAAGAAAAATCGAAGCGTGGAGAATCGGATTCACTAGCCTGATCTTGCGCGGCTCTTTTCGATTCGCGGTGGTCGCGACGATCGCGGTGCTTAATTTGAGCGGGAGGAAACACTACTGCGGTTGAATCACCATGCGGAGCGAGGCGGTCGAGAATCGGGCCGCCGGGATAGCCCAGGCCCAGCAGTTTTGCAACTTTGTCGAAGGCTTCACCAGCCGCGTCGTCACGGGTGTGGCCGATGTTTTCGTAGGTCCAACTCTCACCCTTCTGCACCACAAGATATAGATGAGTGTGACCTCCCGAGACCACCAATGCCAGCACGGGAAACTGCAACTCACGATTGCCCTTCTGACGCTCCTCCAGCAAAACCGCATGAATGTGACCTTCAAGATGATTGACGGCAATCAGCGGCTTGTCGAGTGCGAACGCTAAAGCCTTGGCATAGCTGATGCCCACCAGCAGTGCTCCGGCGAGGCCGGGGCCCTGCGTAACTGCGATCGCATCGACGGATTCGTAAGTCTGAGTGGCATCAGCCAGAGCTTGTCGCACAACGGGAACAATCGCCCGCAGGTGCTCGCGTGAAGCCAACTCCGGCACCACGCCACCGTAAGGCTGATGCGTCGCAATCTGCGAAGCTACTACATTGGAGACAACCTGCTCGCCCGAGCGCACAATCGCAGCGGCAGTCTCATCGCACGAGCTTTCGATGCCGAGGATGTAAGCGTCTGGCATAATCTGGTTTCGTAGTATGTAATTTCTAGCTTAATCGAAAACGCGGGCTGAACGCTAAATAGCCGAATATCAATTCCCATGTTCAAGGATTTCGCCACCTCAATCATCCAAACCCTGCGCCGGCACGGCTTCCAAGCCTACCTAGCGGGCGGATGCGTGCGCGATCTACTTCTGAAGCGTGAGCCTGCGGATTACGACGTCGCGACCAGCGCAACTCCTACGCAAGTAATGGAGATCTTCCCGGAAACTTACGCGGTAGGAGCGCAGTTTGGCGTGGTCCTGGTCCCTTTGCCTGTGGCTTCCTCTGTGTCGCCTGTCTTTAGTTCCGCCGAAGCCAGCAGTGGCAAGCCATTCACGGTCGAAGTAGCAACTTTCAGAAGCGATCTCGGATACTCCGACGGACGCCATCCCGATGAAGTCCGCTTCAGCCAGGATCCCCGCGAGGACGTTGCCCGCCGCGACTTTACTATCAACGGCATGATGCTCGATCCCGTGAGCGGAGAAGTGCTCGACTTCGTGGGCGGGCGTAAAGATCTTGAAGCCGGCATCGTTCGGGCCATCGGCGATCCGGAGTGGCGCTTTGCGGAAGACAAGTTGCGCATGTTGCGGGCGGTGCGCTTTGCCGCGCGTTTTAGCTATGCCATCAAGGCCGGCACTCAGGCTGCGATCCAACGACTGGCCCACGAAATCCACGTTGTTTCACGCGAGCGGGTCCGTGATGAACTCGCCAAAATGCTGATCGAAGGCCACGCTCGGCGCGCCTTTCTTCTACTAGACGAGACCGGTCTGCTCAAAGAAGTTTTGCCGGAAATTTCAGCCATGAAAGGCGTCGAGCAGCCGCCAGAGTTCCATCCAGAAGGCGATGTGTTTGCCCACACGCTGCTGCTGCTCGACAATTTGCCAGATCCTTGCCCGCCTACGCTAGCGTGGGGAGCCCTGTTGCACGACGTGGGCAAGCCTGCCACGTTTCGCCGGGCTCCCGACCGCATCCGCTTCGACGATCATGTAGACGTTGGCGTCAAGATTGCAGAAGAAATCTGTGAGCGCCTGCGATTTTCGAATCAGGATGCGGCGCAGGTGCTCGCGTTGGTCGACAATCACATGCGCTTTGGGCATGTCACGCGCATGAAGGAATCGACGCTGAAGAAATTCCTGCGCATGCCGCACTTTGACGAACATCTCGCGCTGCACCGCGCCGATAGCCTGGCGAGCCATGGCAATCTGGCCACCTATGAGCTTATTCGGGAGAAACTCACCGAAATACCGCCAGAGAAGATGAGGCCGGCGGGCCTGGTTACCGGCAACGATTTGATTGCTGCCGGATACGAACCTGGGCCCAGGTTCCGCGAGATTCTGGAGGCGGTGGAAGACGCGCAACTGGAAGGGCGCTTGCTTTCCAGCGATGCGGCAATGGAGTTCGTGAAGCGCGAGTTCCCCAACTGACCGCGGGCGGCGAATTGAGGACCGGTCGGCATGCTACGAGAGTGCTAAAATCGAAATTCTCAATGAGAAGCGGCATGGAGCAGGCGGGCGCGGGACTGGAAAAAATTGTAATCGGGTCGTTGCGGCACGTACCGGCAGCCGAGGCGCCGCTGCTGGCATGGCCTCTGGTTTGCGGATCGGCAGTGGCCGGACGCACCCGCGCGCTGGAATTTGCCGGTAAGGTGTTGCGCGTTGAGGTGCCCGATGCCGGATGGAAGCGTGAAATGCAGAGTTTGGCTTCGCGCTATCTCGCGACACTGAATCGTTATGCCGGACAAAAAGTGGAGCGGATTGAATTCGTGATTCAGCGGGGTTGATCTAATCCTAGGATTTTCCGCAGGTACTTTCGAGACGACAAACCACAGAATTATGAAGGTTACGGAAAAAGATGTCTCCTACATCGCCGAACTGGCGAATCTGGAACTCTCTGTAGGCGAGCGCGCTGGCATGGTGCGCGATCTGAATTCGATTCTCGATTACATCGAGATGCTGAACGAATTGGATACTTCGAATGTCGATCCCATGGCACAGGTCTCCGACCGTTACGGCGTCGACGAATCGAAACAGGGTAGCGAGAGATTTGCGTACACCTATCGCGAGGATGTGGTTGAGGGTTTGCGCAAGTCTTTGTCGCAGGAAGTCGCGCTCGAGAACGCTCCCGATGCAGACGGAACATTCTTCCGAGTTCCGAAAGTCATCGAAAGATAACCGTGGATTGAGTCATTGAGAGATCGTGTCATTGAGTCAATTCAGGCAGGTTCGTAACCGTCCATCGAACAACGATCAAATGACTCAATGATTCATCGACTCAATGACCCAAGTTCCCCGTCTCACTATTAACGCCGCCCGTTCTGCCATTCAGGAGCGTAAGACGACTGCGCTGGCGCTCGCCGAATCGTATTACGCGCGCATAGAAAAAGACGACGGAAAAATCGGCGCGTTTCTTACTCTCTGCAAAGAACGAGCTCTCGAACAGGCAGATCGCATCGATCGCATGGCCGCCGAAGGCAAACCGTTGCCTCCACTCGGCGGAGTGCCGGTCGCAATCAAAGATGTAATGTCGACGCTCGGAGTCCGCACCACTGCTGGATCGAAGATTCTCGGCAAGTACGTTCCACCCTATGACTGCACTGCCGTCGCGCGCATGGAAACTGCGGGCGCCGTAATACTGGGCAAGACGAACTGTGACGAGTTTGCCATGGGCTCCTCAAACGAGAACTCGGCGTTTCGTCCGGTGCACAATCCGCGGGATTTGAGCCGCGTTCCCGGAGGATCTTCCGGCGGTTCCGCGGCAGCCGTTGCTGCCGACATGGCAGTGGTTGCGCTGGGTTCAGATACTGGAGGTTCGATTCGGCAGCCCGCTTCGTTTTGTGGTGTAGTTGGATTGATGCCGACTTACGGGCGGGTCTCGCGCTACGGTCTGATTGCGTTCGCGTCTTCGCTGGATCATGTTGGGCCTCTGGCAAAGACTGTGAAAGACGCTGCAATTGTGCTTCGCACGATT
The DNA here is from genome assembly GCA_963808195.1 of uncultured Acidobacteriaceae bacterium. Lineage (GTDB taxonomy): Bacteria > Acidobacteriota > Terriglobia > Terriglobales > Acidobacteriaceae > Sulfotelmatobacter. The sequence goes on from CAWEEW010000017.1 coordinate 26,203, forward strand.
GCCGGGCGCGATCCCATGGATTCGACCTCGGCCGACATTCCAGTTCCTGACTATGTCGTGGAACTTGATAAGCCCGTGCGATCGCTGCGGCTCGGCATAGCCAAAGAATATTTCGGAGAAGGCCTCGACGATAAAGTTCGCCACGCAGTTGAGTCAGCAATCGATAAGCTGAAAAACCTGGGCTGCGAAGTAGTACCGGTTTCTTTACCGCACACGCGTTACGCGATCCCCACATATTATTTGATCGCGACGGCAGAGGCCTCTGCGAACCTCGCCCGCTACGATGGCGTGCGCTACAGTTACCGGGCGGCGGGAGTGAAGTCTCTCTCGGAAATGTACCGGCGTAGCCGCGATGAAGGCTTTGGCGCAGAGGTGAAGCGCCGAATCATGCTCGGCACTTACGCGCTGAGCGCCGGCTATTACGATGCGTACTATTCGAAAGCACAAAAAGTGCGCACGCTGCTCACCCGCGACTTCGACGAAGCTTTCCACAAAGTGGATGCGATCGTAACTCCGACGAGTCCGACAGCCGCGTTTCGATTGGGCGAAAAATCGGATGATCCGCTCGCCATGTATCTGGCCGACATCTATACCGTCACGGCCGATCTCGCAGGGATTCCTGGAATTTCCGTTCCATGCGGCGTGACGAAAGACAATTTGCCAATCGGCCTGCAGATTCTCGGCAAGCACTTTGATGAGGCCTCGATCCTGCGCGTGGCGCACGCCTATGAGCAGGCGGCTTAATCAGATCCTGGCCTGCGCCAGCAATTAAATTATCTCGTAGTAGCTTTCTCCCGCACAGGCACGGCACAGCACTTTTTCTGCGGTGCGCACTTCCCTACGAAAATTAATCCCTTCTCCACAGGCTTCGCAGACCACCCGCTCGCCTTTGTATCCAGGAAATTCTTCAGTAGGTAAGTTCACTTTCACCCATTGAAAAGTAAAGAGATCATCGTCTGTGATTTCGCGATAGGCCAGCATCTGCTGCTGATTTTTCTCGACAATTTCCGGATGCATTTGTTTCGCGAGAGCTTTCGAAGATTCTTTGGCGGCGATGCGTATGGCTTTGCCAGTGTTTACGTCAACGAATGTGGCCGCAACCTTTCCCCAGTCGCGGAATTTCAAAGCGCGCTTGCCCAGCCGACAACCCGTGACCACGGCCACGGCATCGGTGGCGCAGCGGTCAATCTCGACGAAAGTTACCAATCGCTTGCGGTCCTTGCCGTGCGGATCATCGATGCCGAGTTTAACCAGGCCCAGCATTGCGAGCCGCACGCCCAGGACTTGGCCTGCGCAGAGATGTCCGTGGGCTTTCTCAGCGTCGAGAAGATATTCGTCGAAGGATTTCATGCGAACTGTCGGCAGTTAGCGATTAGCAATTGGCAGTTAGCAATTGGCCATTGCCGTCAGTTTTCAGCTTACCATTTGCACGAACTATTTTCTGCGCCAGCGGACGCCATCTTTTGTGTTCTCGATCACAACCCCGGCTGCGGTAAGTTCTGCGCGGAGGGCGTCGGATACTTTGAAGTTGCGGGCTTTGCGAGCTGCCTCCATCTCGTCGATTTTCTGCTGAATACCGGCTTCTGACAGTTGAGCGGATTGGACCGCCTCTCGCAGCTCCGTGCTGATATCTTTTTCGCGGCTTTCGGTCGGGGCCCAATCGAAAACCTGTTTCATCTTGGGGCCATCGTCGTCGTTGAGTACGGCGAAAATTTCATCGAATTTCTGAAGTGCGGCAAGTAGCGGCGCGACATCCGCGTTGTTCATATGGCCTGAATCGAGCGCAGAGTTTGCCCAGCGAACCATTTCAAAGATCGCAGCCTGCGCCTGCGCGGTGTTGAGATCGTCATCGAGCGCGGCTCGCATTCGATCGACTGTCTCTTGCGCGATGGTCTGCATCTCCGGGGCCGATCCGTCCGGAAAACTCCCCGTCATCAAACGCTGACGGAAATTGCGCAGCCGATCCACCGAGACCGCGGCCTGCTTGAGACCGTCGAAGGTAAAGTTGAGCTGATTTCTGTAAGGTACCGACATTAGGAGATATCGAATCGACGACGGCTTATGCCCTTTCAGCACGAGGTCGCGCAGCGTATAGAAATTCCCTAGACTCTTCGACATCTTCTCGCCTTCAACCAGGAGGAAGCGCACGTGAAACCAGAAACGGGCGAACGTCTTCCCGGTGAGCGACTCGGATTGTGCAATTTCATTTTCGTGATGAGGAAAAACGAGGTCTTCGCCGCCGGCGTGTAAATCGAAACTCTCGCCCAGTTTCTCCATTGACATCACGGAACACTCGAGGTGCCAACCGGGGCGGCCCGGCCCAACCGATGTATCCCACGAGGCCTCGTCGGGCTTCGGGGCTTTCCATAGGGCGAAGTCGCGCGCGCTGTCTTTGTCATATTCGTCGACATCAACACGTGCGCCGTCGAGCATTCCGCCAAAATCTTTTTTAGAAAGTTTGCCGTACTGTGGAAAACCGGCGATTCGAAAATAATACGAGCCATCCTCGGTGCGGTAGGCAATTCCTTTCTCCACCAACTTCGCCACGAAATCCGCCATCTCCTCAATATGTTCCGTGGCGCGCACCAGCGTGGGCCGTTCAATGCCGATGAGCGCAGAGTCTTCGAGAAATGCATTCACGTATTTCTCGGTGTAGCGCTGAACGCTGACTCCATCGCGCGCGGCGTTGCGGATGATTTTGTCGTCCACATCCGTGATGTTCATCACGTAGCGCACGTTGTAGCCGGATTGCCGCAAGAATCTCTGCAGCATGTCGACCGCCAGGAAGGTGCGGAAGTTGCCGATGTGTCCGTAATCGTAGACGGTCGGTCCGCACGCGTACATGCGGACCTCGCGGTCGCGCAGCGTTTGGAATTCTTCCACCTGCGACGACATGGTGTTGTAAAGGCGCAAAGCCATAAAGTGATTATGCACTCAAGGGCGAACCCTCAATTTCGGGGGGACGCCAGAAAGTCAACTCGCGGGAATGCTTGCGGAAGACTGCGGAGGCAGGGCGTGGGCGTGCTGCCGCAATCGATGTTGTACGAGAAAAACATAGTGCAACGCAGAAATGATGGTGAACGCAAATGTGGCACGCAGAAAGACGGTGCGTGTAATCCAGATCCAGCGGGTTTGCCGGATGGCAAACAGCATGGCGAAGAAAACCGCGGCGATCTGCGAAAAAGTATTTGCCTTCCCGAAGATGCTGGGGCGGAAGTCGCGCAGCCCGGCGATGGCAAACAGCACCGCACTCGCCGCAAGAATTGAAATGTCGCGGCTGAAAACGAGAACGGTAAACTTCCACGGAATCTTGTGCAGAATAGAAAGCACCAGGAACATCGTGCTCAACAGGAGCTTGTCGGCGATGGGATCGAGATATTGGCCGAGCAAAGTCTGCTGGTGCAACTTGCGCGCCAACAGGCCATCCAGGCCGTCGCTGAAGCCGGCAACTACGAAGAGAACCAAAGCCCAGAAATAGCGGCCTTCGACCAGTTCAATCACGGTGAAGGGGACAAAGACCATCCGCAGTAGGGTGAGTTGGTTGGGAGCGGTGAAGATTTGCGAGAATTTCATTCCCCGTCCTCAGACGGACGAGCGGCAGAACGCGAGCGCGTGTCGAGATTAATATTCCCTTCGGCTCCATTTTCCCTGGCTCCGGGAGATCCAAGCAGCGCAGCCGGTTCGATCCCGGTTTTTGCCGAGAAGCGTTGCGACAGCGATGGTAAATTGCCATCGGGAAGATCGAGTTCGATGCGTTCAATCCGATGCATGGGGAAGAAGACAACCGCTGGGCTGACCGACTCGCCATCTTTCACCATAAGAATCAAATCTTCAAACGAGGCCAACTCGGCGCCACTCATGCTCAGGCCTTCCGGAGCGATCGCCAGGATCATGCCCCAGAACTTGTCGCGAGGATTGCCCAAGGTCACGATGACCATGGCTCCGGGCGAGAAGGGGTCCGAGACCCGCGTTTGCGGAGTGGAACCCTCCACCATTCGCTCGGCGTTTTTCGGCATGGAACGATTGTCGCTGTGGCAGGCAGGAGTTTGCAACTGGCAATCGCGGTTATCATGTCTGTATGGCAGCACCACCCGCCCAAGCCCTGGTTCTAAGTTTTGAGGATGCGCGTAGCATAGTCGAAGAGCATGCCTCGCGGATCACTCCCGGCGGCAACGAAGTGGTTGATCTGCTGCACGCTTCTGGGCGAATTCTTGCCGAACCCATCGCAGCCGATCGCGACATTCCTCCCTTTCCGCGATCGACACGCGACGGCTACGCGGTGCGATCGGTCGATCTGGCGAAGCTTCCGACGAGGCTCAGAGTCGTAGGAGAGATCAAGGCAGGGCCGCAGGCGGATCATACCCCATCAGAATTGAGTGCCGGTCAGGCATATTCCATCATGACGGGCGCGCCTGTTCCGCAGGGCGCAGACGCCGTGGTAATGGTGGAATACACCTCTTTGTCTTTGCGAAGTGATTCCGTCGAAATCACAAAAGCGGTTGATCCCGGCGAAAACATCGTCGCCCGAGCCGCCGAGGCCGGACGCGGCAGCCTGCTGCTCGATTGTGGAGAGCGCATGGATCACGCCGCGATTGCGCTCGCCGCCTCGGTGGGCAAGTCGCAACTGCAGGTGTTTGTTCGACCATGCGTGGCCGTGCTGACTACGGGCGATGAGATTGTCGACGTCGATGGCCGTCCCGGTCCTACCCAGATTCGAAACTCCAACACGTAT